>SUVP01000011.1 GCA_015061945.1 Opitutales bacterium | reverse complement strand
CGTGTAGAAGGCAACAATACAATCCTTGATGGCGAAGGTAAGTATAGAGTTTTCGATAATCGTTACACAGAAGAAAATCCGCTTACAAATACTGCGAAATTAGATAATGTAACAATTCAGAATGGGTATTTAGATGAAGAAGCTGGTGCCGGAATGTACAATTTTTATGCAAGTCCACTATTAATAAAATGTACATTCAAATATAATTATGCATTTGAAGCTGCTGGAATGTTTAATGCATATTCGAACCCAATTATTGAAAATTGTACGTTTGTTTATAATGAAACAGGAGAGAGTTATACAGGCGGATCTGCTATAGAAAATTTTTATTCTGATCCATACATAGAAAATACTACTTTTGCTAATAATAATGCGATTGGAGATGGTGGGGCAGTGTATAACCATTATTCGTATCCAATATTTGTTAATTGTACATTTTCAGGAAATATATCATATAATGACGGCGGATGTATTTATAACTATTATTCACAAACTACGCTCATTTATTGTACTCTTACTAACAATGTAGCTGTAAAATTAGGTGGAGCTATATATAATAAATACGAACCGAATATGCTCTTGGTAAATTGTATTTTTTGGGGAAATAAAGCTAATAATGAAAGTAATGAGATATACAATAACGAGTCCGATGAATCTGTTGCGATATACAATAGTGTTATTCAAGGTGGTTATATTGGAAATGCTGATAGTATGAATATCATAACAGCAGATCCAAAACTTCAAACATTGGCAGACAATGGTGGAAATGTTCAGACTTGTGCAGTTGCTGAGGGAAGTTCGGCAATAGGTGCCGGTAAGGTTATTGAAGGCATAACAACCGATGCACGCGGTGTCTTACGTTCAACGACAGCACCAACAATTGGAGCATATGAATATGAAGGAGCTATTATTGAAAAGCCGACAATAACTACGCAACCGACATCAACTTCGATCACCGAGGGTGGAACAACCACATTAAAGGTCGTAGCAAGCGGAAGTGGTTTAAGTTACCAATGGTATAAAGACGGCAAGGCAATAGAAGGTGCAACAAGTGCAAGTTATACGATAAGCGATGCGACATCTTCAAGTGCTGGATCATATTATTGCGTAGTGAAGAACTCATCAGGAAGCGATACATCGAGTACTGTAAACGTTTCAGTTAATGTAGTACAATATGCTGATCGTTACTATGTAGTTCCAAATGGGGCAGGGAAGAAAGAAGGAACCTCTTGGAGTAATGCATTTGCTAATTTACAAGAAGCAATAGATATTGCGGCATCTGTAGCAAGCGATGATAAACCAATTGAAGTATGGGTCGCAAAGGGTACCTATAAAAATGGTAGTTCAATCGTAATGAAAAATAATGTCGAGATCTATGGAGGTTTTGCTGGTACAGAAACGTCAAAAGACCAACGTGTAGAAGGCAACAATACAATCCTTGATGGCGAAGGTAAGTATAGAGTTTTCGATAATCGTTACACAGAAGAAAATCCGCTTACAAATACTGCGAAATTAGATAATGTAACAATTCAGAATGGGTCGTCCATACTTGGCGGAGGTATGTATAACGGCTACGCTAGCCCAGAAATAACGAACTGCACGTTCAGAGACAACAGTGCTTATTACGGCGGTGGGATGTATAATAATATTTCATCCTCGAGTCCCGTATTGACAAATTGCACGTTCAGTGGCAACAGTGCAAAATATTACGGCGGCGTGATGTTTAATGCTTCCTCGAGTCCTGTATTGACAAATTGCACGTTTGCGAACAACAGTGCTGATTACGGCGGCGTGATGTATAATATATCCTCTAGTCCCGTATTGACAAATTGCATACTATGGGGAAATACAGCGTCTAATAGTGGCAATGAAATATATAATAGTGGTTCAAGTTCTAATCCAACAATCGACACGTGTATAATAAAGGGTGGTAAGAGTGGAATATATAATACTTATGGCACTTATACAAATATCATAACAGCAGACCCCAAACTAATGCCACTTGGCAACTATGGTGGAAGTGTACAGACATGTCCTGTTGGAGCAGGAAGTTCTGCAATAGAGGCTGGCAAGGTAGTTGAAGGAGTAACAACCGATGCACGCGGTGTCTTGCGTTCAACGACCGCACCAACAATTGGTGCATATGAGTATAATGCAAGTATCTCGATAACTTCAAATATTTCCGATGTCGAAATTGCAGAAGGCAAAGCGTATACTTACACAATCCTTGCAAAAAGCTTAGTTGCAGGTAAAACGTTAACATACAACTGGCAAGTCAGCAAGAACGATGGTAAGGGTTGGGTAAAAGCTGGTAGTACGAAAAATACTCTCAAGATATCTGCAAAAGCAAATATGGACGGTTGGAAGTATCGTTGCGTGGTATCGAATGGTTTAGATTCAGTAGTGTCGAATGTTGCAACATTAGATGTTCTTGTAAAAGCAAAGATAACAACACAACCGACTGTCAGTGCAGTTGCACAAGGTGGCACGCTCAAATTGAAAGCAGGTGCAACTGGCGATAAGCTTAAATATCAATGGCAACTTAAGAATGGCAAAGTTTGGGAAGACATTGTTGGTGAAACATTGTCAACATTGACGGTTAATAATATGACTGTAAACAACGCAGAGTATCGTTGCCTTGTTTCTAATAGTGGATCGAGCGTGACAACAAAGTCGGTAAAAGTTCCAGTTATCTCGAAGCCAGATCCTATTTTTGATACCAAGAAGCATTATCCAGAAGCAATAGTTGGTAAGAAAGCAACGTTTGCAATCAAGGCTACGAAGCCCAAGGGTGAAACTGGAACGTACAAGTATCAATGGTACAAGAAGAATGTGGATGGGACGATTGAAAAAATCGCAAAAGCGACAAAGGCAACATACACAACGCCAGCATATACAGAATCTGAGTTGAAAACATTCGTTTATGATGAAAAGGAAAAAGCATACTTTTCAAAAGAAAGCTACTTCTGTGAAGTATATGTTGAAGTAAAGAAAGAAAAAATAAACTGGAATAAGTCGGATTCGTTCAAGGTAATGAAAGTCGAAGAAGCAAAAATTGCCGAAGATGGAGATCCTGAAGAACAAAAGATTGTCGTTGAAAACGCAGAAGTAAAATTTACCGCCAAGGCGACACTTGCATCTGGTTCAAAAGTTGTGTATCAGTGGCAAGTATGTGCGTTTGGTTCTGATCCTGAAAATCCGAAGAGTTGGAAGAACACCTCAAAGGGGCAAATGCTTACAATCAAGAAAGCGACAATTAAGCTTTCGGGAAATAAGTATAGATGCCAAGTTTACAACGATCTGAACAAGAAAACTCCAGACGCATCAAACTACGCTGTATTGAATGTAGAAGGTAAGCCAGTAGTAAAGACACAGCCGAAGGCAATAACAAGTTACGAAGGACTTGATCTTGAACTTATTGCATTGGTATATGGTTACAGCTTAGACTACGTTTGGGAAGTCAGTGCTGATGGCAAAACTGGTTGGGAAGCAGTTGACGGCAACGATTCATTGCTATTTCTTGAAGATCTAGATGATACATTCTTCTATCGTTACACAGCGAAGGGTGCAAATGGACAAGTATCCTCTAAAGCTGCAAAAGTAACGGTGAAAGATAAGGTAGAAGTAGAGGGCTTGGAAGTATTGCAAAACAAACTTGCACTTGAAGTGGAAGATGGTGATATTGCAGTAGTTCAATTTGGAGCCGATGTAGTAATCAAAGTGATAGCAACAGGCGACAAGCCGAAGTACCAATGGGAAAGCTCAGATGATCCAACAGACGAAAACTCATGGGTTGCTCTCAAAGGAGCTACCAAGAACAGTTACACAATCAAGAAAAAGAATCTCTTACTTGAAAGCGGGAAAAGATTCAGATGTAAAGTCTATAATGGCACAGGTAAAGCAGGCACATCAACCTACGTTGGCACAGAAGCTTACTCTGACGAAATTACAATAATCGCAGAATAATAAACTTAAAAAGACTTAAGAATCGGCGAAGAGCAAAGTCTTCTTGAAGCTCAAAGTCGAAGAAAAGCAATAAAACTTAAACAAAAACTTTAACACCAAAGCCCTGAGGAATCAGGGCTTTTTTTGTGGACCAAAAAGAATGAAAATTTCGACTCCCAATTTACCACCTATGTTTAATCTTTTGTAGGATAGAGTGTTTTTGTGCGAACCATTTGGATAATGCAGAACAATTTGTTGAATGAATACAACTCTTGAAAAATAGTGAAAGTGTCTGATTTTAGTTTTCGTAAGTTATTGATTTTTGTCTAATCTTGAAGTGTCAAATTTGCCAATTTTGACTAAAAATCTTACACAAAATAATTGTTAAAAACAAAAAATACACAAAACTTGTGTTGGATAAAATGCGTTTGCAACTTACTTTCCATAAAATACTTAGAAATAAAAATGCGAACCCCGTTTACCGAAGTTCGCATTTTAAATTTTAAACGGATGTTAATAAAAAATTAACAGGCTCCATTTGTCAAAGTAAAAATCGGCTAAATTTCCACAAATTTCCAGACACGCGTTAAGGTGTCTATCTTGCATATAAATCATGGATCCAGAATAATTTAGATGTTTTTGTCCAACACAAGAGCTGATTTTTTTGCAAATGCTTATATAAATTTAAAATTAAACAAAAAGAAGATTACCTGTGCGACAATCTTCTTCTTTGTTTAACTTACAAGTTCTTTCTTATTATTTTGCAGTAGGACGGAATACATTTGAAATTGCATTCAAGAAACCATAACCATTTTCAGTATCAGGTTCAATGTATGCACCTTCTGTCCATTCATTGAGTGCGTTTATCAAAATCAGCTTAGGTTTATTTGGTGCGATGTTTTTATCTGCCCAATCTTTTGCCTTACGCAAGAAATACTCAAAACGCTCTGGCGTATTGTTGAGTGCCACTGGCGTATAGACATCGGCTGGGAAACGTGGATTTGTATCCCATCCACATGTAACATTTGGATAGAATTGATACTGCGAAAATTTTTTCACATAACCATCAAAGTTTTTATATGCTTTTTCGCCCCATTCTTTATAATCCATATCTGGTCTGTTTGAATAATCGAGATAATATGACCCCGAGAATGGTTCGAGACTCAACCAATTGTAGTAAAATGCGCCATCATAGCCAATGGTATCAAATTTCTCTTTTGAATAACGAAGATAAGAACCATTGCCTTGTAGTTCAAGCCCTGCAAAGCCTGCTTCAATTACCTTTTGTTCAAAATATTTGAATGCTTCTGTTGTAGCTTCCTTACTTCCGAAGTAATCTACTGGTGTACTTGCATTAAATATTTGGAATACAGGTTTTCCGTTAATTTTATAGTAATTAGGCTTTTTGAAAAATTCTATCCAACGTGGAACTAAAACGTTTTTAAATTCGTCAAGCGAAACTCTTGCTTTTGCTCGAATATTGCGATAACCATTTGGATCTTTACATTTATAACGTACTGTTTTATCCCAAAGGTCGTCGATGTTATGATTTGCCCACATGATAGCAAACTTCATTCTATAACTATTTGGTGCTTTTATGAATGCTTGTAAGCCACCTTCCAAGAATGGCGCGTGGTCGTACCAATACCAGTCGTAAATCATAACATTTACACCAGCAGCTAAGCATGCATCGATTTTACGAGCTATTACAACTGGATTGTCTTCTGGTTCGTAGCCCCAAAGAGGCTCGAGAGGTTGCTTATGCCAAGGACGTTTCTTCTCGGCTTCTTTCACAAATTCCCATTCGCCAATTCCTTTTTTGAAAAGGTCGTATTTTTTCCAATCTGCCGATGGTTGAAATGCTGGCCACACATACACAGCAACGTCGTATTCTGCACCTGTATTAGATACAGGCTTTTTTACTTCGCATATTTTTGAACTATTGCACCCAAAAAGAAATACAGGCAACAACAGTAATATTAAACGGATTACTTTCTTTATGATATATTTTTTCATTTTTTAACTTTCTATATTATAATTTAAAGATTCTTTTTCATATTTTCAATTGATGCATTCCAATCATCTTTTACAAAAATTGTTTCACAAGGGATTTTCATATCATCACATTTTTCTTTAAATTTAATACAAAATGCAGATGCGTGAGTTGGGTCTTTTACTTTTTTGTTCACACATGGCTTGTACTTATTGAAAATATAAAATTTTGTTTTGTTTTTTTCTGGAGACAATAATGCATATGGAGAGTATTCATTTATTGTACTCAATATTGAGTTACGCTTTTTTACAAATTCGTTAAACCCTCCCAAATTAAATGCATGTGCACCATATTTTGAATTTGGTATCCAATCTCGCATTTGCACAGGATCGAGAGATGTTTGTGGAACAATTACTGAAACCATCTTAACTTTTGGAATTATTCTTCCACTATCTAATTTCTTGCCAGCATTTAGTGCAATCCAAAGCGAAGAACAAGCTCCAGCAGACCCCCCAGTAAGTGAAATTCTTGAAGTATCGACGCCTAACTCCTGTGCCTTTTCTACAATCAAAGCTAATGCGTTTGCACAATCTTGCATCGGAGCTTTAACTGGAGGATAAACTTTGTGTTTAACTTCTTGCGTAAAGCGATATGAAACTGCAGCTATATTAAAACCATAATCGCGTAGTTTAAACAACTTAATCAATCTCGCATCAAGATTGCTATTATGAGTCCAACCACCACCGTGGTAATATACTATTGTTGGAGCAAGTTTTTTACCATTCTTTGCTTTCCAGAAATCTATGTATAATCCTGAAAAAGCTCGGTATATTTCAGAGGAAACTTTAGGTAAGATTGGAGAGGCTATTGAAAATCCTTTGTTTATTGAACAATCAGCGACAATACCTCAAAATGCTATTGTTGTTCATACTGACCTTGAGCATAATGGTAAAAAACTTGGAGTAGCTATACACTTGTCAAAGGAGCAAGACGGATATGTGATTCATAATATAGCAAGCGTATATTCAAGAAGCCAATCACAAAAAGACCGAGTTCTTACAGAGAGTAGACTTTTATATCTAAATACGCAAAAAGGTCTTTCAGAATTTAGCAGGAGTCAAGAGCTTCAATTGCCTCGTCCTGAAAATCTAAAAAACCTTTTTGTTAATGGCAAAGTATTAACACAAGATAACCTAAGTCAAGAAAATTCTTCGCTAAAAGCAAAATATGATGAAACTCGCTCGCAAGAAGAATTAGACGAACTCAATGCGAAGTTCAGAGACTTGTATGAGCAGTACAAGAATACCACTGCCTTTGAAAAATTAAATGTGCTCAAGCAAGCTATGGACCTTGTAAAAGCCGAAGCAGAACGCAAGGGGTATGTAGTTGAAGTCTATCACGGAACAGGGGCTGACGGATTTAACGTTGCTGACGCTACTTCATCGTACGAAGAAAATGGTGAGGGCAATCAAGCTCACGGAGCTGGACTTTATATGGCTGTGTCGAGAGATACGGCAAGAGGGTATAGAGATAAAGCTGTTGCTAATGCGAAAGAAGAAATGCTTTCTCATTTGAAGATAAAAGGACTTCCTTTGAGCGATATTTTGAATTGGAAAATATTGGTAGACGAAAATCAAGAAGTCTTGAAAATTATGTTTTCTGAAATGGTCAATACTCCATATATATTCAGTTTTGATGAGTATATTGAAATTCAGAATGATTGGGTAAAAAAGAGTAATGACGACTATGATAGAGCTGTTCACAATCAAGCGAAAGAGGCTATTGAGACTGTTAAAAAAGCTTTCAAAGAAAAAGGGATAAGAACAGACGATGTAAGCTTTTCAGATACAAAAGGGTCGTTTTTCAACTGGTTTACTAACCTCAATGAAGACAATACGCTTGATGTAGATAGTCCTTTAACCGAACAAGGCGAAAGTGTAAGAAAGGCGATTTTTGAATATTATAAATCTCGTCCCGATGATTATATAGCACCTAAAGATATTGATGATTTAAACAAGAATCAAGACGGAGAACGTTTTTACAAGGATGTTATATTTCAAATGCGTAGAGAGGGTGCAAGCAACCCTAAATTAGAAGCATCAAAGCTACTCGCAAAGTTGGGTATAAAAGGTCTTACTTATGACGGCAGACAAGACGGACGTTGTTATGTATCGTTTGAAGGTGGTGCAACTGTAAAGCTACAAGACCCATTTACATTTGACGACAATGGAAATCTCATTCCACTTACAGAGCGTTTCAATGAGAACAATCCTGATATGCGTTGGAAGTTTGATGAAGAAATGCCATTGCCTGAAGATATCATAGAAGCCACGAGACAATATGATGAAATTGTCGCAAAGTATAAAGGAACTCCACAATGGATGAAAGCTCCTAACGGGGAACCTACAAAGCTTACAGAAGAACAATGGGTAATGGTACGCGCACCTAACTTCAAAAAGTGGTTTGGTGATTGGGAGAATGACCCACAGAATGCATCAAAAGTAGTTGACGAGAATGGTGAACCACTGGTGGTTTATCACGGGACGAAGTGGAACGCTCTTAAAGAACCACAAGGGAAAGCCATTTTTGACATAGGAAAGTCGGGGAAATCTAACGACAATATATCGAAGATTGGTTTTTGGTTTACACCTTCAAAAATCATTGCTGATGATTTTTCTTATAATTGGTATGGGAATGGCGAACCTGAAATTTTAGATGTATTCTTGAATTTAAAAAATCCTAAAATATACAGGGAAGTTGATAATTCAGAAGAACTATCTAAGGTAAAAAAAGAAATAGAGAACGCAAAAAATGACATTAAGAAAATAGAAAAAGAAACGCCTCGCTTAAATCAATTATTAGGATTAGTCCCTCGAAAGACTTTTTATGAAACGGAAGATGAATACAATAAAGCCGTTGAAAATTATTTCAAAACAGCTGAAGGGTATCTTTTTGAAAAATCAGATGCTGAAAACGCTATTGAGTTTATAAAATTAAAAGAAAAATTAGATTTGTTGCATTTTGATAGAAGAGTATTAGAAAATTCAGATTCTTACGACCAGTTTAGAAATGACCTTGATGAGTTTTCAGATTACAAGTATCAAAGCATCTCAAAAGGCGTTATAAGCTATAAGAGAGGTTCTCATCTTTCAAATTTTGCGATATATAATACAAATGAAGCGGTTGAAAAGCTTAAGAATAAGCTTTTAAATGAGGGTTATGACGGTGTCATTGTAAAGGATACTGTTTATGATGCAAAGGGGCACGGAGTTTCTCAATACGTTGCCTTTGAACCTAACCAAATAAAATCGGCAACGGACAATGTCGGGACTTTCTCGCAAAGCAATGACATCCGCTGGAAAGTTGACGCAAAGGCAGAAGCTGACGCTTGGGCAAGTAATCCTGAAAATCTCAAAAAGGCGACAGATGAATATTTGTCTAAGCAAAAAGGACAAATTATAGTTGACCCTGATGAAATTAGAAAATTAGTTCCGAACTATGATGTTTCTAATAATTCATTATTCACAAGTGCTGGGGATAAAATTCTTGAAGTTGTTTGGGCAGAAGCTTTGAAGAAAGCTCCGAAAGATAAACCTGTTGTATTACTTACAGGCAATCCAGCTGCGGGCAAAGGGACAGCAAAAGAAAGAGGTTTTTTAAAACGTGTAAACACTGCAAATCTTGTTTTTGATGCTCCTCAGAATAGTTTTAAAAGCGTAGAAAAACGAGTAAAGGAAGCTATTGACGCAGGACACAATGTTTTTCTTATACAGATTTATAATGACCCTATAACAAGTTGGGAAAATTCACTAAAACGAGGTATAGAAAAAGGTCGTTTTTTGCCGTTAGCATATTTCTTGCGAGTTTATGAACGAGCTGGTGAAAAAGTTTCCAAAATTGAAGGTGAATTAAAATCAAGATATGGCGAAAAAATTGATACATTTTATATTGACAGCAGAAAAAATAATCCGATAGTAGTATCACCGAAGGAAGCGTTAGCTTGGGATTATTCCATTAGCGATGAACAATTAAAACAAATAGAAAATATTACTTATGAATACAAAGGAAGAATCGAAGAAAGCACGCGAAATAGAAAAGATAAGAGCAATCCCCTTACCGTTATCACGAACGGACTTCGAGAAATTAACGGGATTTTCGTATATAGAAATGTCTCCTTCGGACGAATCGTTCCCGAAGGAATATCGAGACGAGATAAACAGAGTGATGAGAGAAATCAACGAGGAGTGGAACGCCAAGGAAAAGGCGAACAATCCCGCTTAAAATCACTACTTCGTCAGGAGCGTTCGGAAAATCCTGTTTACTGGGCAAGTATTGTTCTTGCTAAAGAAATCTTGCGTGGGCGTGCTATCAATGGTGCAAAGCTCGAAAAGGTTTTGCCGTCAGAAAAATTTGACGGCACTCAACGTCAGTATGCTATCGACAGAGCAAAGCTCATTGCTGAACAATGCAAAGCAACGCAAGATAACTACATCAACCGATTGGACCAAGCTGTAAAGCTCGCAGAAAATGACGTTTACTGGACAAGAGATATTGTCCACGAAATGAACAACTCTTTCCGTAGAGATGGCGAAGAATACGGTATTGTTCGCCAAAAGCTTACTCAATGGCTAAAAGACGAGCAACGCAAAGACCTCGAAAAAGTCAAAGGTTTGACTTCAGGCGAAATCGGCATTGATGTTGCAGACGCAATCGAAAACGCTCTCGAAGCAGAACCTGAACGCAAGAAAGCTGATGCAACTCCAGTAGAAGAAACAAACGAAGAAATTTCGGACGATGCAGAAGAAGGTATCGACAATGAGCTTGTCGGCACAATCGAAAAACTCGCACCGTCTAACATTCGTGATATTATAACTCAAGTAAGAGTAGGCGTACTCAAGGTTGTAAAGCGTAAAAATGGCGATGAACAAATGAGACGCAGACTCTATCGCAATACACTCGTGGAAGTTTTGCGAGAAGCAACAAAGCGTTTGACTTACGGCAAAGAACGTGAAGCGATATTTACAAAAATTAGTGAGCTTGCAACAAAGGGATATGCTGTTATAAAAATTAAAGATGGCGAGCGTGCAGGGCAGAAAATAGACAATTACACACTGCGTGCAGAACACATCGCTTTACGCATATTCAATCGTGGCGTGAGAGATACAAAAGAAGCGTTGCTTGAAAAGTTCGACAAACTCCTCAAGCACGCAAAAGCTCCTGCAAGAATTAAGCGAGACGACAAACGCAAGATGACTGGTAAGTCGGAAGAACGTGCGTATATCATCAAACAGATTGCGTATATGCCGTTAAATTCTGACGACAAAACCGTAAAATCGGTTGAAAGCGAAATTGAAAATACTCTTGCGGTTATCAATAAAGCCGATAGCACAATGGCAAATGATTATCACGCAAAGTTAATCAATGCCGTTCAGTATTTGGAAGATTTACAACGTTTTGGAGCTTTAAAAGAAAAGTCTCGTGCAGAAATGGCAGAAGCTATTGAGTGGATTGAAAAATTCCTCGAAGACGAAACACAATCGCACGCAGAAAAGGTCGAAAAGCTCAAAGCCGATGCAGACCATAGACGCAAGATATTTATTGATGCAATCAATCAAATAAAACGCAACGCATCGTTTGATTCTAAAACGCGAGCAGGTTTGCGACAACTAATCAATACGAGTTCAACGTTCAAAGATTTGTTGCTTGGGTTAGGTCGCTCGGCAACAGGTAGAGTATCGGCAGAGTTTAGACAGCTTGTTGAAGATATGATGAATGATTGTTATTCGGCAACAACTCAAAAAGAAAATGAGATATTCCGATTACAAAATGAATTTACCGAAATGGTAAAAGAAATTTACGGAATGAACGAAGCCGATGTCTTTAAGCATTTGCTTGGACGAAATGATAAACATCAAGAGTTTTCTATTCAAGGTAAGCCAATGAGCGTGCAGGTGGCTCTGCAACGATTGTCTATGGCAGAGCAAGTGAATTATGAACATAATGTATATATTCATTGTTGTGGGCGTTCGCAAGAAGCACGAGCAATTGAACAACGCATTGATGAACTCGAAGCTATCGAAGAAAAAACAAAAGAGATTCGCACCGAAATAAAAGAACTCGAAATGCGACTCGAAACAATCGAGAGAAATTCTGTTCGTGAATATGCAGACAAACTCCGTTCGGCATTATCTAACGAGGACTTGAAATTGTTGGATTGGTTTAGAGACTTCTACAAGCGAGAAAGAGAAAGTCTATCTAATGCAAATGAAGTTATCACTGGTTTAGGTGTTCCTGAATCAGACCCATTCTATACTCCGATGAAAATGCTCCGCGAAGGTGGAACAAACGAAAAGCATCAGGTTGTTGCGATTGTTCCAAAAAGTTTGTCGCCTCGTGTTCCAAACTCGCTCGATATGGACGAGGATTTTGGTATTGTGGATATTTGGAGTAGCAGAATATCTGAAAACGCACACTACAAAGCTTTCTCGCAGTTGAATATTGAATGGCGTGGAATATTTGCACACGCTGACTTTCATAAAGCAGTAAATGCAAAGCTCGGCAAAGATGTGTTATCGCAAATGCTCGACCACTTTAACGATATTATGAGTGTCAACCTTGTCGATAATCATAAAGTGGAATGGATTGACAAATTAAATGGTTTCTTTGCGATTGCGTCGCTTGGATATAATTTTGGTTCGGGTGTACGTCAGACGACAGGTACTCCTGCATTTGCGAATTTTGTCGGAGCAAAAAATGTAATGCAATATGCAATGAGTTGTTTGTCGTCAGAAGGCAGAAAAGCTATGCTCGAAATCTTGAAATCAGAAACAGCTCAACGCAGAATGCAAAGTGGCAATAATCAAGTTCTCGTAGAAGCATTGAATAACCTTGATGAAAATAAGTTTTGGGCGTGGTACAAACGCAATGCAATGGTATTTAACCGTTGGGGCGATATTCTGCCGATTATGACAATCGGGCAAGGTATCTATCGAGCAAAGACTGAAGAATACGCAAAGTCTATGCCGATTGAATCAGCGAAAAAACGAGCAATGGACGAAATGTGGGCAATCGCAGAAGCGTCTCAACAATCGCCTTCAGTGATGAATATGGGACTTGCTCAAAGACGATTAGGGACTGCAGGCAGAACATTGTCATTGTTTACATCGTCTCCACAATTGATGCTCTCGAGAGAAGTGGAAGCTGTGAATAGATTTATTTCTGTTCGCACAAAATATACAAAAAATCCTAAAGACGAAACAACTCGAAAGGATTATATTGAAGCTCGCAATAATCTCGCAAAAACATTGTTTGTAAATCACATCTTGGTGCAAGGTGGCTATATGCTTGCGACAATGTTATGGAAAGCAGTGTTGGGTGATGATTGGGACGATGACGATATTTATGCATTACTCGCTGAAGTTATCGCTGGTCCATTCGGTGGATTGATTGTATTTGGCAGATTTGTTTCGGCAACGTATTCAACGTTTAATACATCGGTAGCCCCGATTAGTGGGTTGGGTAATACGGTCGGTGGAATTATTGATTTTATTCCTGATTTGTTGACACTCGATTATGAAGAAGTTGCTAAAGACATTGATAAAATAGGGAAATCATTGTTTGCTCCGTATCGAGATGTGCGAAAAGTCTACCAAAACGCAACCGATAAAAAAGAGGGCACAATATGGTAATTCCCAAAGGGCGTGGCACTCAGCCACGCTCTTTTTTTTTACGCGAGTGTGTATATGTTAGTATGGCAAATAACTCTAATTATTCAATTTTATCAGGGAGTGCTGACAAAGGAAAAACCTCATTGTCGATTGATGTTCCATATCCAGTCGAGAATAACAATTTCATTGTTTGGCTAATATTACCAACTGGAAACGTCGTACAAGGTAGTGGCAGTTATAATAATGGTAGAATTTCTATAACAAACAATATCGACACGAGTGATGAATGGGGAGCTATTGTATATCGAGCAGAAACTGCTGAATTAAATGCAACGCTCAAATCTTCAGGCGAAGTTAGTTTGTCGGATATAATCGCTCAATTTCGTAAAAATGTTCGAGTATTAGAGCAACTCGAAACACTGGTAAAAACAAGCGTTAGAGCTGTTGACGAAATAGTGCCATTGCCAAACGCAACTAAACGTGCAGGTAAATTTTTATCGTTTGATAAAAATGGGAATCCTGTTTGCGAGGTGAATGTCGATACCTTTGAAAGCAATAAAGCGAGTGCAGAGCAGTCGGCAAAAAGTGCAAGTGCATCGGCAACGGACGCAAGCAAATATTGTACAAGTGCGAGTGGGTATGCAACAAGTGCAAGTGCATCGGCAACGGACGCAAGCAAATATTGTACAAGTGCGAGTGGGTATGCAACAAGTGCAAGTGCATCGGCAACAAGTGCAAGTAAATCGGCATCGAATGCAAGCACATCGGAAACGAATGCTTTGTCGTATTGTACAAGTGCGAGTACATCGGCAACAAGTGCGAGTACATCGGCAATAAATGCAAGTACATCGGAAAAGAATGCAAAAGAGTCGGCTCTCAAAGCAGAGTCTTACAGCAATCTTTCGTCAATATATAAAAACGCTGTAATGAGAATGATGAAAGGCGAAGATTCTGTATGCGAATTAAGATTTAAAACGGAAGATAATAAGCTTGTTTTAGTGAAAGCAGAAATTGTTGACGGAGTTCCAATGCTTATTCCGTCTATTGCAACAACAGGTACGACTCAAACAGCCATAAGTGTATTGCGTTGGGAAACTGCAAATGGCGAAATGTTTGATGTATTCGCAGAAATTATTGACGGAGTTCCAGTGCTTTCGTGTGCAAAATAAAAGGATAAAAAATGAAAATTATAATCACATTTATGTTCGCATTCGCATCGTTGGTTGCGAGTGGTGTAGACGTAGTTAGACCAACAATGGTAAACACAGACGGAAGCCTTGCGTATCCGACAAATAAAACGTTTGTCGAAAAAAACAACCTTGTTTCAAACGAGGTTGTTTGCTTGCGTGTTGATATGCTCGGTGGCGACAAGTGGACAGATGCAGAGTTGAAAGTGTTAAGTCCAGAAGGTCAGTTGCTCTATTTCGCAACGACAATGTATGATGATGTTATTATGTGGCATTGTCCAAGTGGTAAGGTTGAACCCACGACAAAAAATACCGACAATACTTGGGATTCTGACTGCAAAATTTACTACTACGTTGCAGGAAATCATCGCAATAATTGGTATGGGCAATGTTCGAATCCAAAGCAATTACACGAAGTCGGAAAAAATAAACCACCTATTTGCGACAAGGAGTCGGCTCGCATCACTGCGATTGAGTTTTATCCAAATATGGCAAACGAAACCATACGACAAATTATACTCAATCCCGAAAATACAATCATAATTTCGAGAAAAACTCCTGACGCTTTTGAGAAAGATGTCGACAATCGTATTTGGCGACCAGTAATCCCTCAGTACTACAAGGCAATAAAGAAATAATTATGAAAAAGGTAATCACAATATTAATGGTTGTAGCATCGGTATCGGTGTTCGGATATCAAGACTTGCTTCAACTTCTTGAGCTAAAAAAAACATCAGAAATGGTTAAGCAATATAAGGAAGTTGAATCATTTGCAGAGCTTAATCTTTGGTATTTGGAACAAACGCAACCACGAATTTTTATGCGAATTGAAACTGCTGACAATGCAACTGCAACTGGATATTTCAGAGTGAAATATCGCTCGGTAGGAAACGTTGGAAAGCTTGGGCTACTTAAGGAATATTTTAAAATAAAACAATAACAAAAGGAATAAAATGAAGAAAATCATCATCACAACATTTGCATTAGTACTCGGTGTTAGTGCGTTTGCTAAAACTGAAGCAGAGCTTGTAGCTGGGCTTCCAACAACAAATACAACGGATAGAATTGCGTATTGCACTGAAAATGCGTCTGACATTGAACCACTCTTTGCTGAATGGTCGAAAAGTAATCTTGGCAAGTATTACACTTGGGAAACTCCAAATGTAAACGAAACTGCTGAAGCAAAAGACAACACTCAAAAAAAGCGTTCGTTGTTTGCTCCGTATTACTATGGCGGACTCAACAAATGCGAAGTCCCAGCAAATTGTGCATTGCGTTTGTCTCCACAAGTTTATTACAACAAAGTTGGTGATGACGGATACAAGAAAATCAAGTCTGACGGCTGGATTATTGAGGGTGTGCCGTTGCCTGAATGCGACAAAATCCGATTCGCAATATGTGCGAAAGATTGTGATGTTGTATTTAAAATGGACTTGTCGAAGCTATCTGCGTTTGACCTTAAGAGTCTTGCCAATCAGATGAGAGCTGTAATTTTGTCGGCTAAAGATTATGTGTCAGCAAAGGAATTTTGCAACGAGTATGAACGACAAATGTTGATTAAAAATGTGTCGGTAAATTCAGCCGAATACCAAGCAATTCAATCTGTCGGCAAATATTTAACTCAACGTGTAATTGAACAAAAATTAAAGTAAGGAAGGTAGAATATATGAAGAAGATTATAATCACAATTATTACATTTGCATTCGGAGTTGGTGCGTTTGCTAAAACTCTCAATGAGTTAGTCGCAGAAATGCCGAAATTCACAAATGTAACCACAGCAGAAATAACAGCTCGTATGGAATATACACAAGCTAACAAATCTGACTTTGTGCGTGAATTGAGAGCGTACTCTGCATCGGAATTAGCTACAAAAAAAACGTATGAGTTGACGGACGCAGAAAAAGTGATTCGAGAAACTCTCGCACCTGCATATTATGCATATGGTAGAGAATTAGAGATTGCTGACATTGTCGGGATCAGAATCGCAGTCGCACTCTGGTGGCAGTTGAATGGCGAAGATGCTTATGAAAGAATCAAAACTAATGGTTGGAAAGTAGACGGTATTGATTTAACAACGGCAGAAAAGCGAGCATTGGCATTCCTTGCAAATGATTTTGATGTGATTGCTTCGATGAATCTCACTGGTGTAAGTAAGACAGCGTTGCTTCATAATGTGGTTAAAGTTAAGAGGTTATTACTCAATACAAGCGAACTGACCAAAGCTAAAAAATTTTGCAGAGATTATCAAAAAGCAATGCTTGATAGTGGAATTTCTGACTCATCAGATGAGTTTAAATCTCTCAAAGCTATAGAGGATTACCTTAATCGTGGAATCTTGTTTAAGTAATATGGAAGAAAGAAAATGGTAAAATGAAGAAGATTATAATCACAACTATTGCATTAGTACTCGGTGTAGGTGCTATGGCGAAAAACCTTGAACAGCTCACTTCTGAATGGAATCAGCTCACAGACAGAAAGAGCAGAATAGATTATGTTCAGCAAAATTCGACAGAGATAAAGGCTGTTTACCAAGACTGGTTTAAGAATGGTCACAAATCAAAGTCGTATGGTATTTTCAGTGCGACATACTGGCACACTTCTATATTCGATGACGTGAGCGAATATGAAGCGATTTTCTTGTCGGCAAACAAAGCTTACCGTGTGTATTCGGCAAATAATCCAAACTGGTATGATGATATCAAAGCGAATGGATTTGTTGTAAATGGTAAGAAGCTCACTGCTTGGCAGATTTTCACATTGGCTGAAGTCGCAAAAGATTATGATGTGGTTGAGCAGACGATAGTAAATAATCCCATTGGTATTTTTATCAACACTGGTTTTAAGACATCAACAGGTGTACTGTTGCGAATGAACAATGCAGAATTAGCGAAACAGAAGTTGATTGAAATGCAAACCATAATTGCAATTCGCAATCCAAACGACGCTCGGCTCGATACGCTAAAAACGTACTTGAGGATAGTCAGAGAAAAATGCATCGATGCAAAATTGAAATAGAAAGGTAGAACATATGGAAACTAAAACTTGGAAACAGACAATCGGTGAATTCCTTACTAAGAAAGGACTCGCTATCGGAACTGGTCTTGTTGTTCTTGGAGGAGTACTTCAAGGAACTACTGATTGGGTAAATGGAGTCATTGGAATTATTAAGGCTATTTTCGGAGTATAATGTTCTTCTCGATTATTAACCTGCTCGCTTCATTTTTTCGTGCATTCCCAAGTTTGAAAGAGCTTGTGGAGTGTGCATTGGATGCGAGCGAGTCGGCTAATGTCGCAGAAGCTATAGAGCGAAAACAAAAGAAAGATAGTAGGGTTGATGAAGCTATTAACGGTAATCGTAGCAATGACAATTCTTAGTGGTTGCAATACGCACGTTAGATTGAATAACGCAGAACGCCTTATCAACCGTGCTGATTTTGATGTCGCTCGAACAACAGCTCCAGAATGGTGTAGGGAAGCTTTAAAAACTATTAACGAACTTGAATTGGAAATCGAACGTAGATGACTCGCAGGGTATTAGATGTTGTCGGAAACTCTCTCACCGTTGGCAGTGCGACAATTGCTACTATAACGCACGATGATTTACGACTATGGATTGTCGCTATTGTCGGTATCGGCATATCTGTTCTCTGTAATTTACCTCGTGTCAAACAACGTAAATACGAAGCTCAAGAGGCACGAATGAAACTCTGTGCAGAATGCATCAAAGATGGGGTGTGTTCCGCGTCGTGCGTGGTCGCAAAAAAGCACAGACCAAAACAATGTCCATTGGAGGATAAACAATGACGCTTACAGACATCGCAAATATAGCACTTGAAGAAATTGGAGCAAATGCAATAGGTAATATTGATGGCAATGATGTAAATGCTCGACGAATTAAACGTAGAATTTTTTTGAGCATTGAGACGATGTCAAAAAAAAGAAACTGGGTATGTTTGCGTAAAGACGTTGAATTGACTCGTTGTATCGAAAAATTTTTTGACGACAGGTATGTTTTTAATATTCCAAATGGATTATTAAATGTTATTAGTGAGTCAGCAAAATGGGAACGATTTGCAGATGGATTTTTGTCGAGGGAACCGAGATTGAGAATATTTGGCACATTTCTATCATACGACCCTGATACTTGGAATGTAAATTTGACTAATGCAATAATAGCACAAATCAAAAAAGATATCGCTCCACAATTTGTGAAGCCTGAAGTTATCCAAAATATATTCGCAATATCAGAACAAACTATCCGAGATGCGATGCTCTCTGATGCCTATGACGAACATAATAAAATTATAGACAAAAACCCTACGTGGTATAGCGAGATTTAATCGCTCGGCAAAATATTGAAATACTCTTGGGCTTTTTTTCGTGAGACTAAATCTTCAAGGTAATTTTGCCATAGCATATCGGGATTGCGGTGTCGCATTAAAATACTCGTTTTAGGCGAGTCTCGGTGCATAGACAAATGGTAGGTCGCAAATGCGTGTCGCAATCCATTATGTGCGATGATTCGTTGCGTGTATGCATAAATTTTCATTCTCACATTCTTGTCGCATTTTATCCAGTTTTCATTTGGTGGATATTTTTTTATCCATTCCCAAACGTTGTCGGGCATATTCGCCTGCAACCAATTTCGTTTCGTTTTAGATATTGATTTCGTTATTATAATTTCACGTTCCTCAAAATCTATGTTTGAGATATTTAATCGTGTCGCTTCTGTGATTCTAATTCCCCCAAATGCGACTAATGCAAAAATTCCCACATATTGAGGGTATTTAGTTTCTACAAGTGAAAAAAATTTTTTAGTCGTTTCAATCGTTGGGCTTTTGTGTGATGATGATGATGACTTGGGGAGGTCGCTGTCGTGTAGGTAGGTAAATGGCGACTCTTTTATGTATCCTCTCGTTGCCGACCACGAAAAAAATTCTTTCCACAAATTTAAATAATGAATTTGTGTCTTTGGAGCTAAATTGTATGAATGAACCATATCTATCAATTTTGACGATGTGGCAGTTTCGTAAGTTAAATTTATTAATTTATTCAGCCTCGATTTGACGTGTCCGATGTCAGCGATTTGGGCGTTTTCTTTTATCGAAATAAACTCTTGTAATTTGTCTTTGAGTTGAGCAGACGTGATATATTTCTTTTCGACCAATTCAACACATTGTGTCAATGTGTAGCCAGTTGGAAGTCGATTTAATGCCATACGAATGTCGGCAATTTGGTTGTGGCTTAATTGAGCAAAATCAGAAATGTCGATAGTGATGCTTTTTTTGTAATTAACCAACCATTCTCGAGCGAGCGTGAGTGTGTCAAAATATCTCTTAATTCGTTTCTTTTGTGGCGTCGTTATGCTGACGAGATATTTCTTTTGACCTCGAACGAACGTTTCACAGATGTTCTTTTCTGTTTTTTTAGTTTTCATATATAAAGTGTAGAACACTGTAGAACACTTTTTCAAGCAAATAAAGCTACTATAAAGCTACCATAAAGCTACCATAAAGAAACCTGAACCACTTAACAATGCCCAATTTTACAGGGCTTAACAAGCGAGAATGCTGAATTTTACAGGGATTGCGGACAGCGGAGAGAGGGGGATTTGAACCCCCGGTACGCTTTTGGCGTACACTCGATTTCCAATCGAGCACGTTCGGCCACTCCGTCACCTCTCCTTGTTTAAAGCCAGTTATTCTCTATTTTATTCTTATTTCGTCAATATTTATTTCTTCTGATTACAAAAAATCACATCGATTTTTATCCATGTGATTTCTTTCGTTTCAGATATTTATTTTTTTCTTACCACTTTTGCCAGTGCACTTTTTTTGCGTCGTAACGTGGTTCTTCTAAGGTAGGATTTTCAGCTGGTGTGCCGACAATTATCAACGACATCGGCTCGACATTCTTTGGAATCCCTAACGCCTTTTGCATTTCGGCTATTCTTTCCTTTTCTGGAGCAATCCCGCACCAGCATGTTCCCAAGCCGAGTTCTTTTGCACGCAACAAGATATTTTGCGTTACTGCTGAACAATCGTAGGCATAGTATCCGCCGTCTTGAGTTTGGAATTGTTTATCTAAATCTCCACAAACGATTATTGCTGTGCCAGCGTCTTTCAACGATTCGCAGTAAGGATGTGCTTTCATTATCGCCGATATTGCGTTGGCATCGGTAGCAACGACGAATTCCCACGGCTGTTTATTCATTGCACTTGGTGCGTGCATCCCCGCGTTCAATAAGTCTTCAATTTGTTCTTTGGTCGCTTTTTTTGAAGCATCGTAGGCTCGAATAGAGCGACGTGTGAAAATTGCACTATCGTTATTTTTCATAGATTTTACCTTTTTTAGATATTTTTTGATTTTTTAAATTCTGCCACTAATTGATTTACCGCAAGTGTTGTATCGGCGGGAATTAGTACATCGGAAACAGCGACGATTCTTTCTGCACCGGCTTTTGCGACTTCAGATATTGTCTTGATATTAACACCGCCGATTGTAAACCATGGCAATGTTGGCGACATCTTCGCAACTGTTTGCACGAGTTCCAATCCGACTGGGATTCTCCCTGGTTTTGTGTTTGTAGCAAAGACTGGACCAACTGCGAAATAGTCGAGAACATCGCTCAATTTATCGGCGTTTGAGGCTTGTTCTTTAGAGTGAGTTGACAATCCCAAAATACGATTTTTCCCGATGATTTTTCGGGCTTCGTAAGGGTTCATATCGTCTTGACCAATATGCAAGCCAGCGTTTGGGATAATCGAGCAAATCTCGGATGCGAGTTCGGGCGAATCGTTTATGATAAAGTATGGAGCATTTGGCGTCTTGAAAAGTGGGAGTATTTCAAAAGCCATATCGCGACGTTCCTGTTCGCTTTGTTTTTTCGCTCTAAGTTGAATTATTTTACAATTAGTTGCGATAAGTTGTTTGCATTTTTCAACGAGATTTTCTCGTGCAACGTATCCAGTATCGAGGATACCATAGAACGTTGCATCTCGCAAAGTATCGGACAATTCTGCCATATTTTACGAATTCTTTTTTGGTTCTTCGCCAGAATTAAAGAGTGTTTGGTCGTCAGACAAAAGAGCGTCATTATCTTTTGAATCGGGCGTAGGTGGGAGGAATTTTGTTGATGGTTTGTATATCAACCCTTTGAAACCTGTGATTTTTACGTCTATTCTTCCGAGCTTTTCAACGCCCAAATGTTCACGAAATGCAGAGGTTAGGGCAGTTTGGATTTCGCTTGTTGCGTCGGTCAAACGTTGTCCCGATTCAAGTTTAAGCGAGACATTCATACATAGGCGTCCACGCAAAGTATAAATTGTAACATCTGGGCGATTGAGTGCACCTAAGCTATAGCAAACGCTTTGTACGAGTTCGTCGAGAGCTTTTCTTGAGACTTCTACGACGCCTGCACGATTATCAAAAAGTTTAATCGCCTTATAGCGTCCTTTAAATTTTCTGATGATAACAAGTAGAACAAATGCAACCACTGCCGAGCCCAAGAGTTCGGGAGCGTGTGGTTGTTGCCAAGCCATTTTACAGAATACGATAAACGATTCAATCCAATCGCTTGCAACTTTTATGTATAAATCGAGTTTGTTCATATCGGGGATAAATTTCTATTAGATTAAAATGTACTAATATTTTTTTTCAAGATTATTTATCAAAGCTCAAGTCGTCGGGCCATTCACGAGTATATCCGTCGGCTCGATTTTTCTTGCATGCGTCGATTATTGTGAGATTCGGTTCGGCAAATATTATATCGCGTGAAGGGTCGGTATTATTAAATATTTTCCAAAGCATTTTCGATTTATTTTTGATGTCGATTTCTTTGTCGAAGATTGCAACGCTCCTAAAGAATTTTCCGAAAAGTTCGCATTGCTCGATTTTTTCGAGGATATTGCGTCCACGAGATTCTCCTTTGTCGATTGCGATTGCACAGAATCCGTCATCGGCATTCATTTCTACAAATTGTGAAATATTATTTTTTAAGAAATCTTCGCAAGATTTAATATCGGCTTGCGACATCGGTTCAACTTCGGAAATATTGCGTTGAGGCTCGCCTTCGATACGTCTTGTTAAATCAATCCCGATTTTCGCACCACGCAAAGCATTTGGTGCGGAGTGGTCGAGAACATCGAGTACGCCTTCGCCGATAAACACATCTTGTTTTGCGTCGAAATTATCGAGGAATAACTCCCAAATTTTTTGGAGGTTTGACGGCTCGACATCGGCATCGACAACAACAATAGCTTTGCAGAAACTCATCTGACCTTGTCCCCATAAACCTTGTGCGAGTTTGCGTGCGTGGGCGGGATATTCTTTGTCGAGTGCTACTACAACAATGTTGTGGAACACGCCTTCCCACGGCAGAAAATAGTCTTTAATTTCTGGCATAACCGAGCGTAAGAGCGGAAGAAAAATTCTTTCTGTCGCCTTTGCCATATAGCAATCTTCCATAGGTGGAGGTCCCACGAGAGTTGCACAGTAGATTGGTTTTTCTTTGCGAGTGATTGCAGTCAAATGGAAAACTGGGTACATATCGGCAATCGAATAATAGCCGGTATGGTCGCCAAATGGACCTTCCAAACGACGTTCATCGTAATCGACATATCCTTCGAGAACAAACTCTGCATCGGCAGGTACTTCCATATCGATAGTGATACATTTCGCCATTGGTACACCTTTTTTGCGGAAGAATCCCGCAAGCAAAAGTTCGTCGATTCCACGAGGCATTGGTGCAGTTGCCGAATAGATTGTTGCAGGGTCGGCTCCGATAGCCACAGCAACGGGCATACGTTTTTTTTCTTTTGTGTATTCTCTAAAAAAGTGCGAGCCATCTTTGTGGATATGCCAGTGCATCCCAGTTGTATTTTTATCGAAAATTTGTACGCGATACATCCCGAGATTGCGTTTAGTGCCGTCGGGCGATTTTGTGAAGACGAGTGGAAGTGTTATAAATCTTCCACCATCGTGAGGCCAACATTTGAGAACTGGAATTTCGGAAAGGTCGATATCATCGCCAGTTTTCACGACTTCTTGGCAAGGAGCTTTACCTCGTTTGAGCTTTGGCATTATGCGAGTCAGTGGAAGTGCTTTTTTTACAAGCTCTACAAAATCGCCAAAACTTTTGGGAGGGTTTGTGTTTACGAGGGCATCTATTTCATCGCCAGCATTTGCGAGTTTTTTGATACCGAGTGCCATCGACATTCTCTTGTCGCTTCCGAAAAGATTAGTTGCGATTGGAAATGTTTTTTTGCCGTTATCTACGACATTTTCAAAGAGCAGAGCTTTTCCGCCATCGACTTTTTTCGATTCTATATCTGTAATTTTTGATATCTCGATTTCGGGCGATACAGCGTCTTTTATGCGAACCAACTCGCCGATTTTATCGAGTTCTTCAATAAATTCTTGAATATTTTTGTAGTATGTTTTCACAAGCCCCACTCCTTAAATACTGATTGATTAAAGCCCATTGATTGTGCGATGCGACCAGCGAGAAAATCGGCAACATCGCTTACAGTTTTTGGTTTGTTATAAAATGAAATCATTGGTGGAAGTATTACAGCACCAGCCAAAGAAAGAGTCTCCATATTTTTAATATGCGTAAGAGCAAGTGGCGTTTCGCGTGGGCACACAACAAATCGGCGACGTTCTTTTAATGCGACTTCGCCGGCACGCACAATTAAATTGTCGGCAATTCCGTGTGCGAGTTTGCCGAGTGTTTTCATCGAACAAGGTGCGATTGCCATTGCGTCGAAGTAGAATGAACCACTTGCTGGTGGTGTATAAAAATTATGTTCGTCGTAAAATTTTACGGAATTGAGATATTGTTTTTGGTCGTCATTAAGCAGAGAGTTTAACGCAGTTTTTGCATCTGGGAAATCGGTTTCATCTTGGATTATTTTCGATGCACAATCGCTTACGATGCAGAAAACTTCGGCATTATCGAGGGCGAGAATTTTTAGGAGTCTAATTGCTATTATCACTCCCGAAGCTCCCGTTATTGCGACTATCGCTCTCTTTTTTTTCTCTGTTTGCATACTATAAAATATTTGAAACAATACCGATAAAAATCAAAAGCGAGATTGCTACATTTTCGTAAAAAAATACGAGTTGTGTTTTTGTCTCGCCATATTTGCATATCGCAAATTCTCCGATTGCGTAAAGCACTGCAATTATCGCAACGCAGATGAAATAGAATTTGTTTAAATCAAAAAGCGTGCCTGTTGCGATAAGGCAAATTGTCGCCACTACAAAAGAAATTCCCGACAAGATAAGTGTTATCTTTCGACCAAATTTTGCGGGTATAGAATGTAGCTTGTGCGATTTATCAAACTCCATATCTTGAAGTGCATAGATTAAATCGAACGAAGCAATGTTAAATAATAATGCAAATGAAAGTGTGAGAATTTGAGGCGACAACGAATCTGCCACAGCAATCCACGCACCAGCTGGAGCAATCGCGAGAGCGACCCCCACAATGTAGTGTGCCGTGAATGTAAATCTTTTTGCGTAGGAATATCCGAGCAATACTGCGAGTGCAGGGAATGCCAGAACAAAGCAAAGCCAGTTTATCATTCCTGCCGAAATAAAAAATATTACTATTGAAATAATCGTGAAAACTTTTGCGTCGGCTATTGAAATTTTGCCTGTAACAGAGGGTCTATTTTTTGTGCGTGGGTTGAGAGCATCGACATCTCTATCGACAATACGATTAAATCCCATCGCCGATGCTCGAGCACCGGCGAATGCGAGTATCACCCAAAAAATTTTGGAGCAAGAGAGCGAATGACCACTTAAATATGCCAAGCATAGTGCAGACAACGCAAAGGGCAGTGCAAACAAAGTATGCCCCAGTTTGATTAAATCCGCATAAGCGACGGCTGACTTAAAAAAATTCATAAAATTAACTATTTAGATTTTTCTGAAAATCGCAAACCTAAATTCTTTCTACTTGATGTTCCCATAAGAAAAATTGTCGAAAATTTGTACGATTATATTTTTTAAAGAAAGTTGACAAATTTTTCGTCTAATCCATCCTTGTATGAATGGATATTTTAGAAAAAAGAGCCGACACAAAAAGAATCGGTCGAGATGAAGCACTCGATATGCTCATCAACGGCAACCCTATCGAGATGGGTCGCCGTGCCGATGCGGTCCGCCGTCAGTTGCACGGAACAAAGTCGCACTATGCGATAAATGCGGCAATAACATATTCAAATATTTGCGAAGCACTTTGCCCAATATGTTCATTTTCTCGAAAAGAAGGGCAAGATGGTGCGTATCTTTTGTCGGCTGATGATGTCTACGAAAGTGCAAAAAAACTTTCAGAAAAAGGTGCTGAAGAAATCCATATTATCGGTGGAATGTACTCGAAGCTCCCTTACGAATATTACTTGGATATCGTCAAGGCAGTCAAACGTGCCGATCCAAAATTGAATGCGGTAACGTTTACGGTGTCTGAATGCGTACTGATGTCTCGTGTGTCGGGCAAACCTCTTGATGACGTTATCAAAGAATTGATGTCGGCTGGAACTGGTGCATTGCCAGGTGGTGGTGCAGAAATTTTCGACGATGCAATCCGTGCAAAAATTTCACCAAATAAACTCACTGCAGACGAATGGCTCGGAGCAATGCGTACGGCACATAATTGTGGATTGAAAACAAACGCAACTATGCTTTATGGACACATCGAAACGCCTGAATCGATTGTAGACCACTTGTTGCGTTTGCGTAATCTTCAAGATGAAACAGGTGGATTTAAGGCGTTTGTTCCACTCCCATTCCGCAAAGGTGCAAGCGATATTTCCTCGAAAGCGTCAGGCGTTTACGATTTGAAAATTTGTGCGTTAGCTCGCTTGTTGCTCGATAATTTTCCGCATATAAGAGTTCCAATTACTCACTTCGGCGATAGACTCGCACAGATTTTGCTGAACTTTGGTGCCGATGATATCGGTGGAACGCATTGGCAAGAAGAAGTCGCAGTTGCTGCGGGGGCGACTCGTACAGAACGTACCGAAGAATTTATGCGTCGTACGATTATCGGGGCAGGTTTTGAACCAGTAAAAGTAAATTCAAATTATGCAGTATAAGTTCGGGAAAATATCCTACATAAACAGTATTCCACTGTTTTGTGCCAACTCCCAAAATTTTGAGATGGTAGAGGATTGTCCCGCACGTTTGAACGAGCTTGCCGAAAAAAAAGAACTCGATATTTCGCTAATATCTCGCTGGATTTATCCCAGTATCGAAAAAGATTACGCTGTTATTCCAGAAATTTGTATCAGTGGCGATGGCACGATTATGTCGGTTGAACTGTTTACAAAACGTCCGATTGAATTACTGCAAAATGGCACACTTTTTATCACTGCCGAAACTGGAACATCGTCAAAAGCATTCGGATATTTGGTGGCTCGCAAATATGGTTTAGACTTGTTGTCGCTCGAACGTGCTCCGTATGAAACGGCTGATGCAGTGCTTTTAATTGGCAATTCTGCACTCGCATTTTCTAATCCAGAATATCCATATAAATACGATTTGGGCGAGATGTGGAAAGAGGTTGTCGGCAATAAAATGATTTATGCAATAGCCGTTGCAAGACGTGATATTTACGATTCAGCACGCAAAGTAGCACTCGATTATTTCAACGAATCGCTCGAAAAATTTGAAAGAGAAAAAGAGTCGCAACTTGCGAAAATATCGGCGATTTTTGAGCGTCAGCAAAAAGTGTCAATATCGTGCGAAAAACTTGCCGAATATTATACGAAATTGATTTATAAACTTCCTGAAAAAGATTTTTGGGAAAGCTTTAACTTTGTGAAAAATTTGTACGCAAATGAACTTGTTTGATAAAATAAAAAATTGCGAAAGAATATCGCAACAAGAATGCTTATCGCTTTTCGACGCATCATTGTTCGACCTTGCGGAGCTCGCAACTGCACGACGTAAACAGCTCGATTCATCGAACGAAGCTGGATATATCGTCAACAGAATGATAAATTATTCAAACATCTGCAAGGCATGTTGCAAGTTCTGTGCGTATCATGCAAAGGCTGGACGAGTTGCTCCGTTTAGAATGACCGATGACGAAATTTTCGCTCTTTGTGCCGATGCTGTCGAGCGTGGTGGCGTGCAAATTATGCTACAAGGTGGACTCCATCCCGATTTTACTCTCGATTGGGCAGAGCAAATTTTGCGACGGATAAAAACAGCATTCCCAAAGTTGTGGCTTCACGTTTTTTCACCGTCTGAAATTGTTTGGTTTGCACGTGAAAAAAATATCTCGATAATCGAGTGTCTCGAGCGTTTGCAAAAAGCTGGGTTAGATTCTATCCCAGGGGCGTCAGATATTCTTTCTCCACGTGTCAGACGTGAAGTTTGCGGAAATAAATGTACTGTCGAAGAATGGACCGAAGTTATGCACTCGCTTGCAAAACTTGGTATGTGTTCATCGGCAACGATGACTTTTGGAATCGGCGAAACGCTCTCGGAAAGAGTTGAACATCTCGATGTTGTCAGACGTGTTCAAGATGAAACAGGTGTGTTTAAAGCATTTATCGCTTGGCCGGTAGCTCCAGAAAATACCGAGATTGAGGGTAAGGTGGATAGAGTTGGTTCGCCCGAATTTTTGAAGATGTTAGCAATCGGCAGAATTTATTTGGATAATGTGAAATATGTTCAGTCGGGTTGGTTGACCGAAGGTTTGCGTTCGGCTGAAATTGCGTTGATGTTTGGTGCAAACGATGTCGGAGGCGTGCTTATGGACGAAATGGTAGTGCGGGCAGCTGGTATTGATAATCGTGCAACATCGGCAAATATGCGTAAAGTTATCCAAAACGCTGGGTTTGTCGCTCGTGAACGAGACGGACTTTACAATACAATAAAAGTTTTCTAAAAATGAAATTTGCAATTTCACCATGTCCAAACGACACGTTTTCATTTTATGCGTTGATTAAAAAAATCATCGCATCGGATTTTGAATTTGTCTTCGACGATATCGAAAATTTGAATCTTTCGGCAGAGAAAAAAGAATATCCAATTACAAAACTTTCGTTCGCACAATATCTAAATGTTCAAGATGATTACGAGTTGCTCGATGCAGGCTCGGCACTCGGTATCGGTACAGGACCTGTTCTTGTCGGTAATGTCGATAGTATCGATAAAACTAAGCCGATTGCAGTGCCTGGGCTGAATACAACAGCGTCGCTTTTGCTCAAATATTATTTAGGAAAAGATGTAATTCTTGAACCAATGTATTTTCGTGATGTCGCCGAACGTGTCGCAAATGGAGAATTTCAAGCAGGGGTTTTGATTCACGAAGGGCGATTTGTGTTTGAGTCGCAAGGGCTGAAATTGTTGGCAGATTTGGGGAATCATTGGACCGAAAAATCAGGGCTGGCTGTCCCGCTCGGTTGTATCTGTGTGCGTCGAGATTTTCTCGAAATGAGAAATCAAATTGAAGATTTAATTCGCCAAAGTTTGAAGATTGCTTTTGATAATCCAGAGGCAACTTATCCTTACGTTGCAAGTATGGCTCAACACTTGCAAGGCGACGTTTTGCAAAAACATATATACGCTTTTGTAAACGAATTTTCGTTCGATATTTCGCATTTGCGTGCAAAACTTTTGGAGGAATTAGCAAAATGCTAAAGGTTGTTTTTTGTGCTACATTGTGGGAGTGCGAGTCTGCTCTAAAAAATAAAAACTATGGCTTCAAAAAAATTTGCGAAGCTCCGTTTGAAGTGTGGCGAAATAAATCAAAAATAGTTGTGATTACCGGTATCGGCTTGGTGAATGCATCGGTTGCATTTGCGTGGGCGACAAAAAAATTTAAGTTTGAGGAATCGCTGAATATCGGAGCGGTAGGGCTTGCAATTACAAAAAAAATGCCAAAGAAAATTGAGCTTGGCAAGTGCTACAAAATTTCAAAAGTAAAGTGTCTTGAGCCTTATAATGACGAAGTTTACAAATTGAGCAATTCTGGCAAAACGTTGGTATCGGCAAGCAGACCAATTTCAACTACTGACGAACGTATGCGAGCTGGCAAATTTGGAGAGCTTATCGATATGGAAGGTTATGCACTCGCACGCTCGGCTTCGATATTTTCAAAGAAAATTGAAATGATAAAAATGCTTACCGACTTTTCAGAAAAGTGCGATACTCACGCAAATATTCTCAGGTTGTCTGAAGGTTTTGCTGAGATGGATAATATCTGGATTTAATAAAATTTGATAGAAAATGCTGAATTTTATAAAAGAGAGAAAATTAAAATTTTTGCTATTTGGTACATTTTGTATCATCGCAATTTTCTTATGGAGCATTTTCGTTTGGCAAGATGTAATCACAAAATTTATTGCCGATTTAAGTGTATATTTTCGTTCAGCCGTAGGTATGCTCAATGGCGTCCCGCTTATTTTTTATTCGTTAGCGATTTTAATTCTGCCTTTATTTTTCTTACCAGTAACGCCTGTTTACTTTTTGGCATCGGCTCGCACAGATGAATACTCTTTTGTTGTTGTGTTGTTGTTTTGTTTGCTTGGTGTTACGGCAAATATTTTTCTTTCGTATTTTTTGGGAAGAAAATTTGGCACATTTTTGCGATCGGTTCTCGCAAGACGCAATATAAAAATTCCACAAATTTTGCCGAGCGAAGAATACGAGTTGATTTTTTTGATGAGAATGATTCCTGGGAATCCACTTTCTGTTCAGAATTATGGGTTGGGTGTAGCAAACGTATCTCTTTTTAAGTATGCGATTGTATCATTGCCGATTCAGTATATTCAAATTGTAGCTTACATTTATTTTGGCGAAGGAATTTTTGAGGGTGGAATTTCAAAAATTATGTTGGCATCAAGCTTACTTTTTGTCATAGCAATAATCGCACGTATTTTAGATAAACGGTACGGATATAAAATTAGAAAAGGGTAAGATGTCGTTTTTACAACAGAGTGATGAAATTTTGAGCGTGAGCGAATTTTCGCGTCGCTTCAAGATGCTTGTGAAAACATCTGTGCCTGAATTATGGATTAGTGGGGAAGTCTCAAACTTAAAAACGTATCAAAGCGGACACACCTATTTTACATTGAAAGATGCCGACGCATCTATTTCTGCAGTCCTATTTAAAGGCAATGCTCGTGCCGTTTCATTCCCACTCAAAGACGGAGCAAAGATTTTTGCGTTTGGCGAAATATCACTTTTTGAACAGAGAGGAACCTATCAGCTTATCGTTAGAACAGCACTGCCTGACGGCACTGGCGACTTATCGGCACGTTTTAATGCGTTAAAGAAAAAACTTGCTGACGAGGGTTTGTTTGATGCAAATAGGAAAAAGCCTATTCCACAAATGCCAAAAAATATTGCAGTGATAACATCGCCGACAGGAGCGGCAATCCGTGATTTTTACAGGATTTTAAAGCGTAGAGGTTGGCGTGGAAATATTTGGATTTTGCCGTCGAGGGTGCAAGGCAACGAGGCTTCGGCAGAGATTGTTTCGCAACTAAAATTTGCTCAAGATTACACTTTTGATGACGGCTCGCACTTTGATGTAGCCATTGTGATGCGAGGTGGTGGAAGTCTCGAAGACCTTTGGTGTTTCAATGAAGAAGTTGTCGCACGAGCAGTTGCCGACTGTTCTATCCCGACAATATCTGCAGTCGGACACGAGATAGATTTTACTCTATCAGACTTTGCGTCAGACTTGCGTGCAGAAACTCCGAGTGCGGCGGCAGAACATATCTCGAGTGCTTACGTTGATTGTGTTTCAAATTTGCAAGATACTTTCAAGGCAATTGCTATGCGAGCAGATTATAGATTGTCGACTCTTTCTGATAAGCTCGATTCTTGTAAAGAAATTTTGCGATTAAATTCGCCATCTGCAAAAATTGCCAATCTTACATTGCGTATGGATGAGTTAGAATCGAGGTTAGATTCTAATATTATGAATGCGTTTCAAAAGGCAAAAGATGTGCTTGCAAAGAGTTCGGAACGACTTACATCAATATCTCCACAGCATAGAATTGCGATAATGCGAGAACGAGTTTTAGCACAAGCGAAGCGTCTTGAAATCCTTGATGTTGAAAGCACTCTCAAACGTGGTTTTGCGTTGGCGACCGATAAGCAAGGTCGCACAATCACAGCAACGTCGATGTCTGAAGGCGATACTTTTGATTTACGTTTTGCCGATGGCAGTGTTTCGGCAAAGGCTGAAGATGTTAAAAAATAAATATAATATGTGCTAATATTCCACTGGTGCAAATTAGAAATCTAATTTACTAATTTTTAAAGGCACGAAAAAATCGGCACCTTAAGGTGCCGATTTTTGTTTTTTTATTTTCAATTATTCAAATTTTTTCAGTTCCGATTCTTTGATTGTAAGCGAGAATCCTTGTTCGCCTTTTGAGTTGAAGAACGTAAAAGTTGCAGTTCTTGCACCTTCTTTGCCTTCGATTTTTATTTGCGAGAATCCACGTTTGAGTGTTGCACTACTTGGAACCCTAAAGTAGTTCATTTCTTTAATTTCTTTTGCTGGGCGGTCGGTAAGCGGAGTAGTGGTTAACTCATAAATTGGGTATGCTCCTGCACGAATAAGTTTTGTTATTTCGCCATATCCTTTTTTGCCTGATATCATCAGTACGCCTTCAATTTTCTTTTCCGACAAAAATGCGAGCAACGCTTTTCTTTCTTCCGATGCAAAAGTGAAGTTCTCTGAACTTTCAACTGGGTTTGCGATAGGCGTATTCATCACAATAAATTTAAATGTAGCTTTTGAATTTGCGAGTGCGTTGAAAAGCCAAGTCATCTGCGACTGTCCGAGCATTTTCGGGCGTGCGTCGCCATAATCAAGATTTGTTCGATTTGAGAAATCGTCGAGGACAAAGAAGTCTGCGTCGGCATACGAGAACGAGTAGCAGTACGAATTTTTTTCTGTCGATTTTGGGTTTGCCCAAAGTCTTGCAAACGATGTCATTTTTTCGACTGCACCGATTGAAGTTGAATCGGCAATAACATCTGCATTTGGAACACTGTAATTAGCAGTCGAGTTAAAAAGTTTTTTGCTTTGTTCAAATGTGCGTGCTTGCAAGAGGCGATTGAAAATTGCACTCTCCGAGCCGACATCGGCATTTCTCAAAACATTTTGCGTGCCGACCCAAATTGCGAAATCTGGTTTTGACGAGCAAACACTTTGGAAAACTTCGTACTCGCCACCTTCGGTTTTAAAGGGAACATCGTATTTTTTGTCGTTGATATAGTTGTTGCCGAGTGCGACAAAAGTGAAATCTGGCGGAGGAGTGCGGTCGAGATAATCGGGCTTTGTTTTAAACGAACCTGTTATCCCATTGACGATATACTTATATTCTGTGTTTGGCTCGAGATTTTCAAAGACGACTTCATTGAGATAATTTTTATTTGTTAAATTTTTTGTCGCTTTAATTTTATTATCTGGTGCGTCGGCTTTCCAACAAACATCGAGTTCGTTTGCGAGTGGTTTTGCCGATGTGATGATTCTTGCTTCACGCATATCGACAGCACCAACTGCAGTGTGTGCTGGTTCTGACGAAAGTTTAACATCTTGTGCGATTGCCACAGATACGCTTATCAACAGGAGTATGAGGATGTTTTTCATAAATTATTTCTTACTTACGATTGATGTTTCAGCCATATTCAAGCAGACTTGACGCAAATCGAAAATGATATTTTCAATGCGACGCATACGCTCTTTGCCTTGCTCTGATTTTGGCTCTGGAATTTCGTCGATTTTTGCCATAATGTCGTTGAGTTTTACAGACGACATTTTGTAGTTGCACCGTGCGAGCAAATCTTCTGCGAGGTCGGTTGAATTTGCCGCCAATGCCATAAAAGTTTCGGCTTCAGTTAGAGTTTTTGAAATTTCCCAAACGAGCATTGGTGATATTTGCGTTTCGTCGATAACTCTACCAAAATGTTCGCGTAGGCATTTAAGCAATGCACGTGTGATAATATAGATTGGATGATTCAAGAGAGTCCACGGTTCTTCGGAAAACTCTGCATCCATTTCAGGATTGCCTTCTGGTTCGTCGAAAGATACGCCTTCTTTGGGCATCGGCCAGCCAGCCATTACTGCAATCTCATCGAGGGTATGTCCACGCAAGCGGTTGACTGTGTATAGGCTTGCGAATCGTGATATTTCGGCGTCGGATTTTTTCAGATACAAAAACCAATCTTTTTCAGTCCAGCCCCGTGGATTGAAATTTTCTGAAAAGTCATCTGAATCAAATTCGTCCATTGTTTAAAAACTTAAGATACTTTCTAAAAGCTTATTATATTTCAAGCTTTTATTCATCGTAAAAAAGCCAAGCAATGCAAACTCGTTTTTTGGGGGGATTTACAAATTAGCCCAGCATTCTTTCGAGACATTCTTGACGTGAGATTTTACCTTCTGATAAATCGCAAAGTGCGGTCATAATGGGCAATCTGACATGGTGCAAATTCTCAAACATACGGCAAATTTGGATTGTTTCAAGCCCCGCACAGACACGTCCGTTCAGTTTCTTTTGTGCGGAATCTGCATCGAGACCTTTTCCCAATTCTTCACCTGTGCGACGATTACGTGAGTCTGGACTCATACACGTTGTGAGAACGTCGCCCAAAATTGCCGATTCTTTTACAAACGAGTCGCTCCATGCACCGAGCGACGCTGCCGCACGATAAATTTCTTGAAAGCCTCTTGCCATCACAATCGATTTCGTATTTGCTCCGAGATTCATTCCGTCGCAAAAACCTGCTGCAAGGGCAACTATGTTTTTCAGTGCCGCACCTATTTCAACGCCGACGACATCGTCAGTTGCACGAACTTTGAACGAATTTGTCGTGAAATTTTCGGCTACTTGCACTGCGTCTGAATGTGAGTCGAGTGCAACGACGGCTTCTGCATATTTGCCAAGTGCGACTTCAAATGCAATGTTTGGTCCCATAATAGAACCGCACGATTTTGCCTGTGGAATTGCGTCTTTAAGGATATGTGATGGTCTTTTCCACGAGCCAATTTCGATACCTTTGCCTGCGTTAATCATAATTGCACCGTCGGCTATGTATTGTGAGAAATTCTTTGCGGTCGACGTCAGATATTGAATAGGCATCACCCAAACGACCATTTCTGCTTTATCGAGAACAAGGGCTGGGTCGTTAGAAAATACGACGTTTTCGGGGATTTTTATATTTGGCAAAAACATCGAATTTTCGCGGATATTTTTTACTGAATCTACAACTTCTGTTTCTCTCGCCCAAACAGTAACGTTTTCGACATTCTTCGACAATATAATCGATAACGCCGAACCCCATGCTCCAGCACCGACTACTGCAACTTTTTGAAATTTTGCCATATTATTTATGAATTTGTTTTTTGTATGTTTTGTTGATTTTCTGTTTTAGCACAACTTTCTTTATAGCTCAACGCACCGAAAAAAAGTGCTGATATTACTACGATGTAAAACAGTGCCAACGCAATGTTCGCAAACTTCGCATTTGGATTTATCAATTTTTTTAACATACCTCCAACTTATGAAAAAATCCTCCGATTGCAAGGCAAAGATTTTATCTTGTTTGCGTTTAATAAATCATCTTCAATATACAATAACTTGACTTTTTTATAAGGTGATATTTCCTTTATTTTTATGTGGCAATTATATGCAATTCTATCGGCTTTATTTGCGGCGTTGACAGCAATTTTTGCAAAAGTAGGTGTGGCAAATGTAAACTCGAACTTGGCGACTGCAATCAGAACTCTTGTGATATTATTCATCACTTGGGGTATCGTCTTTGCGACCGTTCCGTTGCGTGAAGTTAAAGATATTTCAAAGAACACATTATTGTTCCTCGTATTGTCGGGCTTGGCGACGGGGATGTCGTGGCTATTTTATTTCAAGGCGTTGCAAGTTGGCGATGCTTCAAAAGTGGCACCAGTTGATAAGCTCAGTGTTGTCTTTACGATTATTCTCGCATTTGTTTTTCTCGGCGAGCCAGTCAGTATGAAAGTTATCATTGGCGGACTCCTAATTTTAGCGGGGTCGCTGGTAATGATATTTTAATATTGCTTGATTTAAACTTGAACAATTTTGCAAATTTTCAGATTCTAAAAAAAATGAATAATAAAAAACTTCCAGAAGTAGGTAAGAGACGTCTCGACAAATTTGTTGCGATTGTTTACACGCTCGTTGCAATAATGTTTTTTGCACAAATAGCTATAATTTGTGCGTTGGATATAATTTAATATGTTCCAAGATTCTCCAGTATTTTCTATTTTATCATTTGCGATAGCACTATATCTTTTTTATATGTGGTTTGGCGATTATCGCCATTTCGCAAAGACGGGTGAGCTTCGCAAAGGTGCATTTGAAGGTGCTACAACAGTATCTTCAAAACTCATAATAATTGCGATAGTATCGGCATTGATTCTTTTGACAATCGTGTCGGTTGCCGAGAACTTGACAGGCTCTACTGCCGACCAAACTTCAGTTGCACCTTTCGCATTGATATCGTGGATTGGTGCTGGGTTTGTCGAAGAACTCATATTTCGTGGATACCTTGTTGTGAAAAATAAAGGTAGAGCAATGTTGATTGCGAGCATACTTTTCTTCTCGCTGATTTTTGCAGTTGGGCATCCGTTTTTGTGGGATTATACTGTCGAGGACGGCACATCGATTTTTTCTGGCGTATGGAAATTTAACCCCACGGTGCAAGCGACTATTGCGACCCTTTCAGTATTTTGTTGTTCGCTACTTTTTTATACTTTGCGTTTTTTGCCAACAAACAAAAATCGTTCGATTCTCCCGTGCATTTTTGCACACGTCGCCTATAATTGCGGAGTCTTTGCAACGAAACTTGTACAAGGTTTTGTTCAATGGTAAAATTTTTAAAACCAAATTTTTTATTTCTCGCCCCTATGGCTGGTTTCTCGAATAGTGCGTGTCGAGAAATTTGTCGTGAGTATGGGGCTGATGGTGTCGTTAGCGAGTTTGTGTATAGCAGAGCAGTTTTGAGCCAAGCTGAAAAAATAATGCAAAAGATTGCGTTTACTCAATCCGAACGCCCTGTGGGAATCCAAATCTTTGGTTCAGACCCTTGCGAAGTTGCCGACGCATCTGTGCTTATCGAAGAAAAACTTTCGCCCGATTTTATCGATATAAACTTTGGTTGTCCTGCCCCAAATGCGACTCACGCTGGTGCTGGTTCTGCTTTGCTTAAAACGCCTGACAAAATGTGTGCGATTGTAAAAAAAGTTTCGCAAACTTTGAAAAAAACTCCCTTAACAGCAAAGATGCGAACCGGTTGGGATAGCACATCTATCGTCGTTCCCGATGTCGCAAAAGCGTTAGTTGATAACGGAGTGCAGATGATTACTTTGCACGGACGCACAAAAGCACAAGGTTATGAGGGCGACGCCGATTGGTCGCTTATAGAAAAAACGGCAGAGAGTGTGAGCGTTGCAGTGATAGGCAATGGTTCGGTTGAAAAATTGACTTCATCTCAGTTGCGTTCTTCCGCTTGTTCAGGGTTTATGATAGGTCGTTCGGCACTCGGCAATCCGTGGATTTTTGGAAAGGTGCGTGCAAGGCTCGAAGGGTTGCCCGAGCCAGAAGATCCAACTCCCCAAGAGCGTGCGAGCTTGGCGTTGCGATATGCCGAGATTATGGCGTCGGGAAAATATCTTGGTATAGATGTTGAAAATTTGACTCACGCAAAAGTTCAAATTATGCGATTTTTAAAAAACGCATCTGGATTTAAAAAGTTGCGTGTAGGGCTTAAAAATGTAAACACTTTAGACGAATTAAAAGAATTATTATGCGAATATATCTGACAATTTTTCTCGCAACATTTGGGGCAATGACTTGCTTTGCAGAGTCGGCTGTTGATTTCTTTTCAAACGGACTTCGCTACTATTTGCGTCGCGATTACGATTCAGCTCAAGAAATGTTTAAGCATTCAGAGAATGAAAAGGGCGAAGTTGGTGCACAATCCAGATTTTATCTTGCGTCAATTTCAGCGTTCAAAGGCGATAAATCGGCATACGAAAAATTTGAGTCGCTTTTGAAAAATCCACCAAAAGATATGCTCAATAAAGTGGCTGTCGAGTACGCAAAATTTGCGATTGCTAACAACGATTATAAGAGAGTTTGCAACGCATTGTCGCAAGTATATGCAAAGGGAAAAACAGATTCTCTTGTCGATTGGTATTACGCACAAACTCTATCGCATTTGGGCGAAACGCAAAAAGCAAAAGACGTTTGGGATGTAGCTATAAAAAAATATTTTGACGATAAATCGGCAATGGGGGCAGACCTTTTTGTCGAAGCATATCTCGATTCCGACAAGTTCGCAAAGTTGTATAAGCCTGAAGAATTGCCGTCATCAACGCCAGCTGGGAAAGCACGAATAGAAATTATGCAAGGGCAGAAAGTGTCGCAACCACAAGCCGATATCAGCCTTTTAGCACAAATCGATATGGCGGAATCGGGCGAGAAAATCGACCAAAAGCTTTTGTCTGATACCGTTTATAAATATCGTGAATCGCCAATTGCGTGGCGTGGTTCTCTCGCATTATCGACAATTTCATTCAAAGAAAAAAAATATAAAATAGCAGAAACATATGCTCGTGATGCAGAGCTTTTGGCACCACCTGAAATGGATACGCAGAAGTATTGTTTGATTGCTCTTGCCGATGCACTTCGCTTGCAAAAAAAATATGATGATGCCATTTATTATTACCAAAAGATTTATATGGCACGTCGAATGGGTGGTGAAATTTGTGCCGAAGCAATCTACAAAACTGGAATTTGTTATTACGAACAAGGACAGTGGGCAAATGCACATGTATGTTTTGAACGTGTTTTTGTGATGTATTTCAACTTTGAGTACTGGGGCAGTAGAGCTTATTATTACGACGCTCGTGCGTTATTCACACTCGGTTTGCGTCGCGACGCAAACGCAACACTTTTGGAATATTTTCGTCGGGCAAAAGATAGAAAATCGGAAATATATCAACAGGCAAAAAAGTTTTACGACGGTATTTAATACAATATTTACATACTGCAAACTTCGACTCTACAACCGCTAATCTCGCAGATTGCGGTTTTTTTTCGCAAAAGGAAATTTAAGACAAACTTTGTCCAATATAGTACAAATACGATAAATAATTTTGTTGAAATAACACACTATTTTTAGGATTATCAAAAGTATGGAAAAGACTACATCACGCAGAAATTTTTTAATATCGGCTCCGTTTGTAGCAGGTGCATTGACATCGTGCAAAAAAGATAATGCCGATAAAAGAGCCAAGATAAAATTCTCGGTATTTGCCGATTTACATTATCGTGTTGGCGACTATAACTGGGCGTCGAAACGCCTTGATGCAATCTTGAAAAGAGCTGAAGAAAATAATGTCGACTTCGTTATGGAATGTGGAGACTTTTGCCACGATGTAGTCCGTGCAAAACCGATTATCGACAAATACAATAATTTCAAAATTCCTACATATCACGCAATCGGCAATCACGATTTTGAGATGACTAAGACTCTCGAAATTGTCGTGAAAAATATGAAGATGAAAAATAACTTCTATACAGAAGATAAAGGTGTTTTCAAAATTATTGCACTTGATACAAATTATTTCATCAATAAAAAAGGCGAAGTTGAACACTATGCGGCATCGTCGGCATACGATAAGTGCCATCAAAAGATGGCAATCATAACAAAGCCACAACTCGATATGCTCGCCGAAGCATTGCGAACTGCAAAAGGTCCGTGCCTGATTTTCTCGCACAACGGTATGCGCCCGAGCGACCCAGCAAAGGGAATTACAAATCACAAAGAAGTTCAAAAAGTTATTTCTGAAAACCAACGCACCCCAATTATGTGGATAAATGGGCATTATCATCGCAATAATTTGAGATTAGAAAATGGCATTGCTTACTTTGTAATTAACAGCCCGACTTCTGACTGGCTCGGAGGAAACCATAATGGCTATCCACCTGAAATTATGAATAGTTCGCCGTTGGCAAAACGTGAATTGCTTTACGATAAGCCAGTCAATGCAGTTGTTACAGTTTGGGAAGACGGCGAAGTGAAAATCGAAGGTATGAAAGGAAAGCCGTTTATGGATAAGTATCCTGAAGATCTCGGTAGTTCGTCGTATCTCGGCAAGTTGCCGTTCGACGCAAGCGTGCTTTCATCTCACTTTAAAATCTTTCTCCCAGTTGAAGAATCTTAAAAATTATTAAATTATGATACTAATAGCAGACAGTGGAACAACAAAGACAGATTGGCGTGCAATTGAAGCGTGTGGTTGCATTACTTCGATTTCAACAGAAGGGATAAACCCTGTTTTTCAGACACCAGAAAAGCTCGATGAGATTTTGTCGAAAGTGTTAATCCCAAAGCTTGAAGGTGGCGAAGTCACAAAAATTTTCTTTTATAGTGCAGGTGTTGCAGCGTCGAACGAAGCGACGGAAGCGTTGATGAAATCGTTTGCAAAGAATTTTTATAATTGCGACTTTTTTGTAGAAACCGACAAGCTCGGTTCGGCTCGTGCCTTGTGCGGACACAACGCTGGTATTGCTTGCATAATGGGGACTGGCTCAAACTCGTGTTTCTACGATGGAGAAAAAATTACCGATAACAATGTCGGTGGTGGATTTATTCTCGGCGACGAGGGCGGTGGTGCGTCGCTCGGTAAACGTTTGCTTTCGGATTTTATACGTGGATTACTTCCAGAAGAGGTTGCTGAAGCGTTGCGTACACGTTATAATCTCGATTATATTACAATTGTTGACAACGTTTACAAACGCCCAATGCCAAACCGTTGGCTTGCATCGTTCTCGCCACTTATCGAAGAATTTATAGGGCTTGACCATATACGTGATATGGTAGATTCGCAGTTTGATTCTTTTATAAAACGCAATCTTTATCGATACGATACATCGAAGTATGCGATGAATGCAGTTGGTTCTGTTGCATACTTTTTCAAAGAAAATCTCGAGCGTGCTGCAAAGAAAAACGGCGTACAGGTCGGCGAAATTCTCAAGAATCCGATAGATAAACTCGTGCAGTATCACGCTGAAGATTTGTAATTATGGCTGATAAAATTAACAACGAGAAATCGCCACGTTTGATGTCGATTGACACTTTGCGTGGTTTTGATATGTTCTTCATTATGGGTGGAGGTATGATTATCAAAGCCCTTTGTAGCCTTTATCCAAGTACGTTTTCGAGTGCTATTGCTAAACAAATGCAACACGTTAAGTGGGATGGCTTTGCTTTTGAAGATATGATTTTCCCGTTGTTTCTTTTTATCGCTGGTATATCTTTTCCGTTTTCGTATGCGAAAAGTTTGTCGAAAGGTGTGTCGGTTGCAAAGGTACGTCTTAACATAATTAAACGTGCGTTGATTCTAATTCTGCTCGGTGTAATTTACAACAATGGCATTCGCTTTGATATCGACAATATGCGATTTTGTAGCGTGCTTGGGAGAATCGGGATAGCGTGGGCGTTTGGTGCAATGTTTTTTACAATGTTCTCAACGCGTATTAGAATTGCTATTGCAATCTCGATTTTGCTCGCATACTGGGGGATTTTGCAACTTGGCGATTGGACTCTACAAGGCAATATCGTAGCTGTTGTCGATAGAGCAGTGATGCTTGGTAGACTTCACGAAAAAGTGTTCGACCCAGAAGGATTGCTTTCGGCATTGCCAGCAATCTCAACAGCAATGTTGGGGATTTTCGCAGGCGAGCTTGTAAAAGATAGCAAGCTTACTGAAAATAAAAAAGTGCTTACGCTTGTCGGTATTGGTGCTGGGCTTGTCGCAGTTGGACTACTTTGGGATTGCGTTTTGCCGATTAACAAAAAGCTTTGGACATCGTCGTATGTATGTTTTGCAGGTGGATTGTCATACCTGTTCTTTGCCCTATTTTACTGGGTTGTTGACGTTCTTAAATTCCGCAAATGGACATTTTTCTTTATCGTTATAGGGATGAATTCAATCACAGTGTATCTTGCACAAAAGCTTATCTACTTTCCAAAAACAAAAGAATTTCTCTTTGGTGGAACGATTAAACTTTTGCCAGTGGAGTACCAAGCAACTGCAAGTGCATTCTGTTATATGCTTACAATTTGGTTGTTCTTGTATATTTTGTATCGCAAAAATATTTTCTTAAAAGTCTAATTGAAAAATGCGGTACAGATAATTGATAATATCGCTCGTCGCAAGTGCAACTTCGCCTCTTTCCGAAGCGATGAGTTCCGACGCAATACCGAGCCATTGAGACGCTATTACACCACATTGCAAAGCCCGATTTTCAAATTGCAAAGATTTATTTGCCATAAGTCCACCACAAAGCCCAGCGAGAATATCGCCACTGCCAGCCCTTGCAAGAGCAGGGCATCCACGAGTTTGCCGAACAATTATTTGACCATTGCAAATGCGTGTTGCTGACGATTTCAGTGTAATAGTGCAGTTGTACTTTTTGCATACTTCGATTAGCGATTCATCTGACGCATCTGGTGCAAGTCGCAAAATTTCACCTTCGTGTGGAGTGAGTAAAACTGGGGCGTTGCGAGTGGAAATTGTCTTTGCCAAATCTTGAGTAATAGCGTCGGCATCGAGTACGATAGGGACATCGGGTGCGAGTTTTAAAACTTCTGCAAGCAGAACTTTTGTTTCGGCAGATTGAGTCATACCGCAACCAGCGAGAATTGCAGTTGCCGAATTTAATCTTGCACGAATCATTCCGAGCGATTCAAGTGCGATTGCTCCGTTCTCATCTTCAGGACAACCAGTCCATATCGCAGATGGTTCTGCCGACGCAAACATTGGTGCGAGCGATTCTGGTACAAAAGCCGACACCAGCCCGACACCCGAACGCAAAGCCGATTTCACTGTGAGCAACACAGCCCCTGGGTATGTTTGCGAACCAGCGATAACAAACAAGTGTCCGAATGTTCGCTTGTCGGATATTGCGGGACGTAGTGTTTTTAATTTATTAAAAATTTTTGGCGAAACTATGAAATTTTTTTCTTCTGAAAAATCATTTTTTGAGTCAAAAAAGCCAATATCGACATATCTAATACGCCCGACAAATTCACGATTGAAATCTTCAAAAAGTACATCTTTACAAATACCCGTTGCGTATGTCGCATCGGCTTTGAAAATCACATTGCTTGGCGTTGTGCTTGCTCCCGACGGAATATCAATAGCTACTCGCAGTTTGGCTGAAATTGAATTTGCTTTTTCGATAAGTATTGCAGTTTCTTCTCGCAACGGAGGGGTATAACTCATTCCCAAAATTCCATCTAAAATTAAATCGAATTTTTGATTTAGGATTTTTTCAATTTCATTTGGTAAAAGTTCAAATATTTTTGCAGAATTTTTCAGTTCCAAAATTGCACGTTTTGTATTTTCTTTGAGTTTGTTTTCGGAAGAAATTGCAAGTGTAATTTGTGGATTATTTAATTTTGCACAAAGGTATTTGACAGTAAGAATTGCATCGCCACCATTGTGTCCAGTGCCTGATAAAATAAGGATTTTCGGTGAATCACCAATCGTTAAAGCAAATTCTTGCCACAGCATTTTTGCGATGTTTTCGCCAACATCTGTCATTGCTTGGTACGATTTTTCGACGTCATTTTGCAACAAGATTTTTTCAAAATCCTGTGCTTTTTTGCACGAAAGAATTGGGTGGATGTTTTCCATTTTATCGAGTCGCTATCGCAAATGCTTGGGCGTATTCTTTTAAGTGCGACAAGCTAATTAACATTTTTTTTGCACCGATTTTTTCGAGTTGTGCTTGAGCGTGTTCGTCGAGAACAGCTATTGGTTCGCCAAGCTCGCCATTGATAACCGACAAGCTTTTAAGCGTGATTTTTCCACGTATCCCAGTTGATAGGGCTTTCGACATCGCTTCTTTTGCGGCAAAGCGTGCGGCAAACTTTTGTGCCGAGTTCGCACATTTTTTGCAGTCTTGAATTTCTCTTTCGGTAAAAGTTTTCGACAAGAATGCGTCGCCATACTCATTTATTAGCGACTCGATTCTTTTAACGTCGGTAATATCAGTGCCGATTCCAACGACTGCAGAAATGTCTTTTTCGGAACTCATTTTAAAAGCGATTTCATTTCTGCGACGGCTTTTTCTATGCCGACATAAAGTGCTCGAGAGATAATTGTATGCCCGATATTCAGCTCGTTAAAATCTGCCACTTGCAAAAGCTCGCCGACATTTTGGTAATTTATACCGTGTCCAGAATTGACTGTTAAGCCAATAGATTTTGCAAATTCAGACGCTTTTGCGAGGCGTTCAAGTTCGATTTTTTTCTGAACATCGTTGCCCCACGCATTTGCGTATGCCCCTGTATGAAGCTCGATTGTAGGTGCTCCGATTTCTTTTGCTATCTCGATTTGTTGTGGATTAGGGTCGATGAAAATCGAGCAGATTACACCTTTTGCCGAGAGTGCTTCGACAACTCGAGCAGTTTTATCTTTGTTTTGGATTAAATCGAGTCCGCCTTCGGTTGTGATTTCTTCGCGGTTTTCTGGCACAAGGCATGCGTAGTCGGGGACTATTTCAAGTGCAACTTTCAGCACATCGTCAGAACACGCCATTTCGAGATTCAATTTCGTTGCGATTTTTTTGCGTAAATTTCTGATGTCGTCGTCGACGATATGGCGTCTGTCTTCACGCAAGTGTGCAGTTATAGAATCGGCACCACCACGTTCGGCTAAAAGTGCAATTTCAATAGGATTTGGTTCGACAATAATAGTCGAGTCGGGAGCAACTCCGCGATAGCGAGCTTGTCGCAAAGTTGCACTGTGGTCTATATTAACTCCAAGTTTTACCATAATTTTTTATTCAAATTTTTTCCAAAGTGAAGGCATTAACAGTGCGAATAATGCGTAAAATTCGAGACGTCCGGCAATCATCATAATAGAAAGTATCGTCTTTGCTGGGGCAGTCATAAAGCCAAAATTTTTTGTAGCACCAACTTCGGCGAACCCCGGACCAGTGTTTGAAATAGACGCACACACTGCTGTGAATGTACCAGTGAACGACATTGTCGGTTCAAGCATAGATATAACAATGATTCCGCAAGCGATGGTGATTAAGAATATTAAAAGGTATGAACCAACATTTGCGATATTGTCGTTATCTAATACTTTTCCATTGATTGAAATATTGCGTACGACTCGTGGACGAAACGATTTTTCCAACGCATTCCAAGCAATTTTAAAGCCCGATACGACACGTGCAACTTTTATCCCGCCCGATGTTGAACCGGCACAACCGCCAATCAACATCAATACAAAAAGCATTGTGATTGCGGGGGGGAGCCATTCATCGTAGTTGCAAGTTGCAAAGCCAGTAGTTGTCATCAGCGAAACTGTTTGGAACGCCGATTGTGTGATTGCATCAAACCAGCCAGTTGTCGTATTTGTGTAAAATGAAATTGCGATTGAGAAAAATATGATGATTATGCAGTAAGTCCAAAACTCTGTATTTTGCCAAAGTTTTTTGAAGTTGCCCGAAAGTATTGCGAGCATCAGTACAAAGCTTATGCCACCTATGAACATAAACAAAGTTGTCGCCCAGTAGATAAGATTGCTTTGGTAGTGTGCAAAACTATTTTCGTAAATACTAAATCCGCCTGTTGCGACAACCGAGAACATATGGCAGATTCCATCAAACCAACCCATTCCGCAAAGTTTAAATGTCGCAAGGCATAGAGCCGATATTGTCAGATACAAAAATAGAATTTTGAACGCACCACTTTGTATTCTTTCTGTCTCGATTCCACCGCCCGAGCTTACACTTGTTTCGCTCGCATAAAGAATGCGTCCGCTTGTGCCGAGAAACGACAACACTGCGACAAAGAAAACCAGAACTCCCATACCACCAATCCAGTGCGAGAGGCATCTCCAAAACATAAGGCTGTGTGGGAAGTCGGCAAAAGAGCCAAATACGCTCGAGCCTGTTGTTGTGATTCCACTTGTCGATTCAAAAAATGCAGTCGCAAAATCGCAATCGAGAATAAGTATGTAGGGCAGTGAGCCGACCAGCGATGCCATAATCCAACCGAGTCCAACAACGCACAACGCTTCTTTTTTGAAAAGTTTTTTCGGCGAGTTGCGACTTGGCAAATAGAATGCGAAAGCCATCAAAATTGCAAATGCGATAAGACAAATCCACGATGGCATAGCTTCGTTTTCTTTTGTCGACGAGGAGTATAAAAATGATACTCCTGCACACGCTGAAAATGCGAACGCCATTGTCCACAAAATCATCGAAAGAATTTTAAATATTATAGAGTAATTCACGATTATTTGCGTATGCTATTAACGGACAAAAAGTTTTGCCACTTCTTTAATTTTCTCTTTTTCGAGAATAATAATAAGGCGGTCGTCTGCATTGATTACATCGGTTGCTCCTGGGACTTTCGCACTGTTTTCGCTAACGATTGCTGCGATTATGCAACCTGTTGGCAGATTTATATCACGCAGAGTTTTTCCGCACGCTTGTGAATCTGCCGATACTTTCAGTTCGACAAACTCGATGATTCCACCTTTTAATGCCCCGACGATTGTAAAGTTTTTGTCGGTTATATATTTTTTGATTTCGCTCGCTGTAACACGACGTGGAGACGCATCGGCAGTGATATTTAAGAATCCACTTATGTTTTGCAAAACTTGTTCGTAGTCTGTTTTATTTATGACAAGCTCGATATATTTAACACCGAGTTTTTTTGCTTGTAGGCAGGTCATAACATTTTCTTCGTCATCTTTTGTGCAAGCGATAAAATAATCGGCACTGCCAATTTGTTCTTCTTCCATTAGGCGAAGTGAAGTTGCACTACCGTTGATAACTGTAACGTTAGGGAATTGTTCGGCAATTTCTTTGCACTTGTTTAAATCTGGGTCAATCACTCTAATTTTGAAGCGATAATTTGAAAGTCGGCGAATAACCGATATTGCCGTTTCTGTCGCACCATTGAGTACAACTCGCACGCTTTCGGCAGATTTATCAGCAGAAAAATATCCACGATATTTTAAAAGCTGTTCAGGGGCACCAATCACAGTGATTTTGTCGTTTGGTTTTAAGACAGTATCGGCAGTTGGCACATACATAACGTCGTTGCGTTGAACGTATCCAATTCTGATAGATGAGTCGAGCTTGATATCTCGCAAGGGGATTCCGGCGTATCTGGCACCTTCTGTGATTTCTATTTCTTGAAGTTCTATTTGACCTCTTGCGAATTCTTCGATTGCCATTCTTTCGGGGTTTCTCACATGTTTTGCGAGTTCAACCGCAGTGAGTGCTTCTGGATTTATCAAAATATCTATACCAAAATTCTTTTGATAATTGAACAAAGAATTGTCGCCGTAAACTTGGTCGTGTACACGTGCGATTGTAGTTTTTGCACCGAGCTGTTTGCCGATTGCACAAGCTACAATATTGAGTTGGTCGAATGCGGTCATTGCCAGCAGATAGTCGCAATCGGCGACTCCTGCCATAGACAGAAATTTTGCCGATGCACCATTTCCACGAATAATTCTTGCGTCGATATTCTCTTCAATTTCGTCAGCACGTTGAGCGTCTGATTCAATCAAGGTGATAGAATGACCTTCGTCGCTCAACACCTGACAGAGATAATGTCCGACATCGCCTGCACCTACTACTATTATTTTCATAATTTTATTCTTACCACTTTAACAGACTTTTACTGAATAAAAAGCTTTTTTTGCACTTCAATAATCTTGCAATATTTTAAGCGATATGTATGTTTTGTCTGCTTATGAAGAAGATTAAGTTTATCTTAGCTTTACTTGCGTTCTTATCGTCATTGACGGCATTTTCGCAAGTGAAAAAAATTATTAACGCACACAGAGAAGCAGAATACGGAAAGCCGATTGAATTTTATAAAGTACCAAAGTCATCGGCGGCGATGTCGCTTGTCCTTGAAAATGGCAAATTGTATGCACTCGAAAAGGACGGTCTGTCTATATATAATATAGATAACCCGAAAATGCCAAAGAAGGTTGGGTTCGTCGGGGGTATGGGTAATGTCCGTCAACTTCGAATATGTGGAAAAACAGCATTTTTGTCATCTCGCCAATGTGGGCTTTGGGCAGTTGATGTTTCGGATGATAAAAATCCAAAAATCATTTCAAACTTCGATACAATCGAGATGGCGACAGGGCTTGATGTTGTCGGTAATCTCGCAGTGATTGGTAATCGAGTGTACGGAGTGCAGTGCATCGATGTTTCAAATCCAGCACAGATGAAACATTTGTCGTCGATACGCACAGACGAGTCGCAGTCGGTTCTCTACCGCAATGGGCTCATTTTTAGCGGAGACTGGGCTGGCGGAGAAATCACTGTTATCGATGCAAAAGATATTAAAAATTTAAAGCCAATCTCGAAAATAAAACTCGACGGCTATGGCGACGGCTTCGTTATCAGAGGCAATATTTTGTATGCTTCAACTGGTCAGCACAAAAAGAGTGGACCAGTAGAAAAACGTCATGGTGCAGGGCGTGGTTTGGATATTTTTGATATTTCAGATCCAGCAAACCCAAAGAAGCTTTCAAAAACGCATTTTCCCGATATCTATTTCGGACCTTGCGATTACTGGACTCCACGTGTTAGTGGCGACTATTGCTTTGCGTCGGACACTCTCAATGGTGTGTTTATGGTTGATATTAAAAATCCAGCTCAACCAAAAATTTTGGGCAATTTGATTCTCCCAAAACGCGACCCTGAAAATAGAAAAATACATCCGCCATTCCGTAAAATTTGGGGTACAAATATTCCACAAGGCGACCCTGTCTCATCAATCGCAATCGGCGATGGCGTACTTTATATAGCTGGTACTTACACTGGTATTTACATCGCTGAAATCGACGGATTAAAGCCCGAAGCACGAGATGTTGGCGAAATTCCAAATCTCCCCAAATCGCCATTTGATGCGTCGGAAAAAGGATTTATATCTTCTGGTGCAGAACTAACAAACCCAATCAGAGCAGTTGCTCTCGATGGCGATATTGCATACGCTGCGAATATTTGGGGCGGTCTAAAAGTCTTCAAACTTTCAGACGGAAAAATGGAACTCAAGCGTATCGAAAAAATCCCGTATGTAGCCGATGTAAAGCGAGCAGGTCGCAAGCTATATATGGCTGAAGGACTAAATGGCTTGGGAATTTACGAGATTGTATCAGATAACGAAATTAAGGAAATCGGACGTCTGACGTCTATCAATGAAACCGTAAATTTTGTTCAATATGTTTGGGCATTTGAAGGCGTTAATATTGTCGCTTTGACAAACGCACAAGCACGAATTATGTTTGTGGATGTATCGAATCCGAAAGAGCCAAAAATTATTTTCCAACAGATGACCTCGCAACTGATGTATGGTAATTATGGCTCGCAACAGTTGGTGAAAAATCGCTACTGGGCTTTGAATAGACACTGTGGCGGACATATGATTTTCGACCTCGCAAATAACTCGGCAAAACTTTCGCATAGAGATGATTTCCCAATGTGTTCGCAGACTGGTTCTGTAACTAAGTTTGGCGACAAATTCTTGGCTATGCGTGCAGGACACTATGCGTTAATCGACCCAGAAAATCCTACCCCTACAAAAGAATTAAAACGTCATCTTTTCCCGTCGCAGAAATCGTATTTTGATGATGTAGAAGACGGCTCGATGATTTCAAGAGCGATGTTCCCAAAAAGCGATTTTGAAGGACTTGTTTATTATGATGAAACATCTAAGAAACTCGCAGTTCTCAACAGAATGTTTTATATCTGTCGAACATACGATTTCTCGGATGCGAACAATCCAAAGTTGCTCAATAAATACGATATGAAATCGCCAGCAAACGTGCCGACTTTCTGGAAGGGAAAACTCCTCTTGCCAGGCGGATACGCAGGCTTGCTTATGGAAAAATAATTCTCAATTAAAACTCAACTAAAAATAAAAAAAGGATTGAATGTTTCATTCAATCCTTTCGTTTTTTTGTGGGTAAATTAGTATTTAACTTCAGCCATAATTGGCAAGTGGTCGGACGGGAAGTGTCCATCGAGATTTGTTGTAATTACAACGCACTTTTTTATCGAAATGTTTGGCGAAGTGAAAACGTAATCGATTTTGCTTTTACCTGTGATTGTCGATTTATTGCAAGTCGCCTTGTTGTGATTTGCCGGAATAAACGTTCCCTTTGGTCCATAGTGAGGGGCTTGCGACATCCACGAATCTTTGACAAGACCCGACTTCAAAATAGTTTGTACAGAAGTCATATCATTTCTTGCGTTGAAGTCGCCAGTCATAAAAATGATTGAATCTTTGCCAGCTATTTCTTCGAGTTTTTTAGCGATAAGTTTTGCAGAATTTTGGCGTGCTGTTGGTGTCAAACCTTGATGAAGATTGAAGAAATAGAAATCTTTGTTTGCGAGCTTATCGTGGAATTTTGCCCAGTTGCAAATGCGATATTGTTTTTCGTCCCAACCACGTGAGAGCTTGTCAGGCGTGTCAGAAAGCCAAAAATATCCCGACTTAAGAACATCAAACCTTGCTTTTTTGTAGATGATATAATTACCCCATCTTTCCCACGCTTTTTCGTCTTCTTCTTTCTTTGAACAAGGTCTGCCGACAATCCCGTAGATGTTATCTTTTGCCAAGTAGACAGGCTTTGCCCATTCATTCATTTCTTGAGTTCCATAAATGTCCCAATCGTAAATGCGGACAATATCAGAACCGATTTTTCCACGTGCAATAGATTTATTTCCCAAAACATTGAAACTGCCAATACGCAATGTTTGCGAGCAATCGCATACTGGCAAGCTTGGTTTGGTCGCACAAGCCGACAAGATAATTACAGATGATAATAAAACTAAAAACTTTTTCATAACGTAAAAATTTCTATAAAATTTGTAGATTTAGTAAAGTTGAAAAGATGTTTTTGTGAATTTATTTGTAAAAATTGAGCAAAATTACTCAAAACGGCTTGCAATTTTAGAAGTTTAAGTAAAAATGTGAGAAATATTTTTTTAACAAAAATCCAAAACTAAAATTATATAACTATGGCAAAGATTAAGACCATCAAAGACGTCGACTTGAAAGGAAAAAAAGTTTTCGTTCGTGTCGATTTCAACGTGCCCTTTGACGCACAGGGCAATATTAGCGACGACACACGCATTGTTGCGGCTCTCCCAACAATCAAACATCTCGTAGAACAAGGTGCAAAAGTTGTTCTTACAAGCCACCTCGGCAGACCGAAGAGCAAGGCAGATGTTCAATTCTCGCTCGCTCCAGTAGCAAAAGCTCTCGCTGAAAAACTCGGCAAAGACGTTGTTTTTGTTGACGATTGCATCGGTGAAAAAGTTAAGGACGCTTGCTCGAAGATGGTTGAAGGCGATGTTGTTCTCTTGGAAAACTCACGCTTCTATTCAGAAGAAAAGAAGAACGACCCAGCATTTGCAAAGCAACTCGTTGAAGACACTGGTGCCGAAGCATACGTTAACGACGCATTTGGTACAGCACACCGTGCACACGCTACAACAGCTGGCGTAGCAGCATACTTGCCAATTAAAGTTGCTGGTTTGCTCATCGAACGTGAGCTCGAATTCCTCGGTTCAAAAACAGAAACACCAGTTCGTCCATTCACAGTTATCCTCGGTGGTTCTAAGGTTTCTGATAAAATCACTGTTATCGACGCTCTCCTCGATAAGTGCGACGCTATGCTTATCGGTGGTGCTATGGCTTACACATTTGCACTCGCACAAGGTCGTAAGGTTGGCAATAGCTTGGTAGAGCCTGATAAGGTTGACCTCGCAAAAGCAGCTCTTGAAAAGGCTGAAAAGAAGGGCGTAAAGTTCCTCTTGCCTATCGACAACGCAACAACACAAAATATCGACTTCGCTGGCGGTTCAGTTTCTGAAATCAAGATTATGGAAAGCGATATTGAAGATGGTTGGGCAGGCGTTGATATCGGTCCTAAAACAATCGAGCTTTATAAGAATCAAGTTGCAGAAAGTAAGACAATCCTTTGGAACGGACCTATGGGTATCTTTGAAATTAAGGATTGTGCAAAGGGTACTTTCGCAGTTGCTGAAGCAGTTGCAAAGTCTGATGCAATCAGCATCATTGGCGGTGGCGACTCTGTTAAAGCAATCAAAAAGAGTGGCTATGCAAAGGACGTAAGCTTTATCTCGACAGGCGGTGGTGCATCGCTCGAATTCCTCGAAGGTAAAGAACTCCCAGGCGTTGCAGTTCTCGACAAAGAATAATTTAATCATCAAAAGAAAGTAATAAAAATGGCACGCAGATATTTTATCGCAGGCAACTGGAAGATGAATAACACAGCATCAAAAGCTGTTGAACTCATCAATGGTATCAATGCACAAATTGCTGGCGAAACTTCGGTTGACGTAGCAGTTTGCCCAACATTCACAGCTCTCGACGCATCAAGCAAAGCTTTGGCTGGTTCGAACGTAAAGCTCGGTGCACAAAATATGTACACAAAGGCAAGCGGTGCTTACACTGGTGAAATCTCGGCAGAAATGCTCAAGGAATTCAACTGCACATACGTTATCCTCGGTCATAGCGAACGTCGCGAATACTTCAAGGAAACAGACGCTTTCATTAACGAAAAAGTTAAGGTTGTTCTCGAAAACGGAATGAAGCCAATTCTTTGCGTTGGCGAAAAGCTCGAAGAACGTGAAGCAGGCAATACAATCGCTGTTGTATCAAAACAAACAAGCGAAGGTATGGCAGGTCTTTCAGCTGAAGACGCACAAAAAGTTGTTATCGCATACGAACCAGTATGGGCTATCGGTACAGGTAAAACAGCAACTCCAGCAATGGCTCAAGAAGTACACGCTGAAATCCGCAAGGTTTTGGCTGGCTTGTTCGGTGCTGAAGCATCTGAAAATATCCAAATTCTCTATGGTGGTTCGATGAAGCCAGAAAACGCTGACGACCTCCTCAAAGAAAAAGATATCGACGGTGGTCTTATCGGCGGTGCAGCTCTCAAGGCTGACTCATTCGTAGCTCTCGTAAAGAGTGCTGCAAAGCTTGCATAATTGCAATTTGCTCTAAAAAATGCAGTCCCGAATGGGACTGCATTTTTTTGTGCTTACTTCTATCAAATATTTATTATTTTCTTATGCCGATTTTCTTTTTGAGAATATCAGCAATGAGCGGATTTTCGCCAAAGAATTTTTCGACATCTTTGAGTGTCCATTTTTTTACTTTTGGCTTTGAACTTGGAACGAGTTTTGAAAGTTTATTTTCCAGCCTAAAGTCTCCCCAATATGGCGGGCGAGTCTTGTAGAAAAGAGAGTTTAAAACGTGGTTGAAACGTTCACGTTCAGTTGTGAAAAAGTCTTTTAGCTCGGGATATTTTTTGTATGGTTCCGACTCAATATCAACTTCATCTTTGAGGCGATATTTGAAATCTTCGTTGATAAATTTCTTCCACTTTTTATTATCCCAACGGGTATGTCCGATAGACGCTTCGCAGTCGATAAAGACATTTTTATCCATAACATTATCGTGTCCGCCGTGTAAGAAAATTGCACCAAACATATCCGACGCACCAGGTGTATTTGCTTTGCAGAAAATGTTTTTGTAGATTTTCATTCCGCCAGAGCCGTCGTCGATATAAATAGAACAGACTTTAGAATCTTTGTCTTTTGCTTGGATATTTGTGAAGAAATTATTTCTAATTTGATTACCTTTGTGGCTTGGATTGCGTCCAGTGTAGATAGCACCCATATCGCTTGCATTTTTGCAACCATCGGCAAAAATCGAGTTTTCGATAGTGTGGTCATTGCCAGCAAAAGTTAGATGTTGATGTTCTGTATCACGGAACTCGCAGTGGTCAACAGTTGTTGCAACGCCACTGATATGTACGCCTGCAGCGTAGTTTTTTTTGACTCTGCAGTTGTTGTAGAAAAGGCAATCCTCAATGCGATTGCGTGCGGGGGTAAGTTTCTTTCTGTCGCCACCGCCTATTTGTATACCGCCACTGCCATTGTCGAAGAAAGTACATTTTGCAAATTTATATTTTGTTAAAGTTGTCGCAGGCTTTTTTTCTGATAGAGTTGCGATAGCACCCATAAGTCCAAAATTTTTGAATGTGCAACTATTAACTTCTATTCTTTGCGAGTCGTAAACTTCGAGACCATTTCCACGTCCCGACGAAAAAATGATATTTTTAATCAAGATATCTTTTGAATCTAAAATGTAGATTAGTGGTTTTTCTGTTATCGAGAAATCGAAGTAATCGTCATCTTTTGGTGTGATTGGCAAGGACACATAGAATATACCATTTTTCCGGTCGATATAATACTCGTATGGTGCGTCAATTTCTTGGAGGGAATTGTAAATATGGTATCCACGAACGGATATATCTTGTTTATTTTTTGCAAAGTCAGGGTGCGAGCTCATCACTCCATAGCAGTGTGGGTAGGACAGCTCAATCTCATTTGTTTGGCGATCGATTTTTTTGACTTTCTGGTGGTCGTCGCACCAACCATACGAGAATATTCCCGACAGCCACAAGTCGTCATCATCATACCAATATGGAGCAATATCGTGTGCGGAAATGAATTTTGCCCGACGTTTTTTTTCTGCGGGAGTAGCATTTTTTTGTTCGCTTGGTGCATATCCAGCGTCGATTAACTTACCGATATGCAACTTGCCAAAGTTTGGATATTTTGCCAAGTGCATTTCTCTCGACACGCTATAAAATACTTCCATTTGCATCGGAAAAGTGTTCGATGCAAAACCACGTTTCTTAAGTTTTCCATATTCAGTAATCCCGAGCTTTTTCAAATCAAGCTTGTACAAAGTTGTTATTTCGGGATTCCTGAATTTTGATAGAAATTGTTTGTCATCTACTTTCTCGAGCAATTTTGCCGACACTCTTTTTGCTCCGATAAATTCGACCTTCCCGTTGCCTTCAATCTCGATACATTTTTTATCGAATCCGAGTTTATTTATTATTAATGGGGTATTTATTTCGTAAACACCACTTTCAATGATGATTTTATTTTGGTTTGCCGAAAGCGATTTTATCGCACGGGCGAGCGTAGCAAATGGAGCATTTTGCGAGCCATTGCCAGTTTTATCTGACCCTTTTGTCGAAACAAAAATTTGTGCATTTGCCAATGTTATCGCAAAAGATATTGCAAAAAATAGAAAAGTTTTGTGCATAAAAAAATCTCCTAAATTAAGGAGATTTTCAACAAAGCGTATTATTTGTCAAACTTTGTTTCAGCTCGTGCGAGTCTATCGTTTATCGCCACGCCGATGTCTGTATTTGGTGCTTTTTGGCAGTAGAAGCCGTTTTGCGAGATTTTATCCAGCTTGCGAAGTAGTGCAAAAAGATTTCGTGCCGATTCTTGCGGATTCCCATTTTCCGAAAGCCAATAATGGTTGCTTTGTGGATTTTCTGGACGCTTAAAAAATATAATTTCGCCACTGAAAGAGGAGGGTATTTCTTCTGGATTTTCAAAAAGCGTCAGTCTCGATTTTGGGCTGTAATGGCTTTTGAGCATCCCAGGTGCTTGTGGGTGAGCTTCATTTTTCTTTGGCGTTTTGTCGAGTTCTTCGCCAAGTACAGATTCTATTTCTTGGGCTGATATAGGACCGGGGCGGAGTAGTTTCTTTGGGGTAGATGTCATCATTACTATTGTCGATTCTACGCCACATTTGCATTCACCGCCGTCGACAATAAAATCAATCTTATCGCCGAGTTGCTCGCGAACGTGTTCTGCCGTTGTCGGACTGACATACCCGAATGGATTTGCACTGGGTGCCGAAATTGGTTTTCCCGATTTTCTGATAAGCTCTAACATCATCGGGTGCGACGGCATTCTCACAGCGACAGTATCGAAGCCTGCCGTAACAATATCGCCGATACAATCTTTTTTCGGGAGAATCATCGTCAATGGTCCAGCCCAAAATTTTTCGGCAAGTTTTTTTGCGTCGTCTGAAAAATGGGCAACCGATTCTGCCATTTCCATATCGCAAACGTGTACGATTAGTGGGTCGATAAATGGGCGACCTTTTGCGGAAAAGATTTTTCGTACGGCTGATTCGTTTGTGGCATCGCAAGCCAAGCCGTAAACGGTTTCGGTAGGGACACCACCGATACCTCCCGACAAAATAAAATCGGCCGCTACGTTAATATCGCAGAACGGCCGTTGCTGTTTAAAATCTTTCATACGAAGACAATGAGTGCAATATTTCTTCCGACCGACATGGACGGAGAAACAACGCCTCAGCTTACTTCATAAGAAGCATATTGCGAGCGTGCTTAACAGTCTTCTTAACGTGACGTTGTTCTTTTGCTGTCAAGCCAGTGAATTTACGGGGAAGGATTTTGCCCGTTTCTGTGACATAGCGGTTGAGAGCTTCAGTGTCAGTGAAGGTAAGTTCTGCTGCGTTCTTTTTCTTTGATTCTTCTGCCATTTTTTGAATAATTTATATGTTTAAATAAAAATTGATTTACAGAATAGTGCCGTTAAAAATTTACTTTGCAAGCTATTTTTTTCACTTTTTGCGTTTTTTTGCAGATTTTTTATCGTGTTCGTTTTTTATCCATAATTACAATGTTTAATATAGTTGGTTTTATGTGGAATTTATCCGAAAAACCTTGACGCAAATAATTGCTTAAAATATTTCTATCTTTAATGAAACGTTTTTATTTATCTGTTTTGATAGGGGCATTTACAAATGTAAATTTGCTGTTTGCTGGCGATGTCGTAAAACCTAAGGTTGATGACGCTTTTAAATATTCCGAACCTACAAAGGTTGAATTGCAAGGCGTTTTGGGCGATACTCTCGAATTGTCGTTGCGTGGCGATGTTTTAGTTTGCGAGATTGATAGTTTGGTAACACCATTTCGCACGCGTCCAGAAACACGTCGTTGGGATTGCGAATTTTGGGGAAAGTGGTTCACTGGGGCATTGCTTGCTTACGATTATAAACCATCGTATTATTTTAAAGCTCGCTTGGATAAATCAATAGCCGACTTGATGTCGACACAAGACGAGTATGGGTCAATCACAACATATCAAAAAGCACACGAATTTAAATTAAATGAAACAGGTGGTTTTGGCTACAAAGATAAAATCTCGTGGGACTTGTGGGGAAGAAAATATACCTTGCTCGGACTTCTCGATTATTACACACGCACTGGCGATAAAAAGGTGCTCGATTCCGCAAGACGCCATACCGATTACATAATGCAACACGTCGGCGAAGGTAAGAAAGATATTGTGCAAATTGGTTGTTGGTTTGGTTGTGCGTCGACAAGTATTCTCGAACCGATTGTTCTTTTGTATCGTGCAACGGGAGAACAAAAGTATCTCGATTACGCAAATTGGATTGTCGGACGCTGGGAGAAATCGCCAATTAAGCCTGATTTGCTCAACAAAGCACTGAAAAATACTGATGTTCTCGATATGTTTTATGACGGCAAAGAGCCTCTCAATTTAAATCAATATCTCAAGTGCGGGCTTTCAAAAGCGTATGAAATGGCTTCGTGTTTTGAGGGTCTCGCAGAACTTTATCGTACAACAGGCGATGAAAAATATTTGAAAGCAGTTCTCAACCATGCACGCAGTATTAGAGATACAGAGATAAATGTCGTAGGTTCGGGTGCTATCCACGAGCAGTGGGTGAAAGGCAAGTTTATTCAAACAAATGGACACCTTTGCTGGAACGAAGTTTGCGTAACTGCCACTTGGATTAAACTTTGCGGACAACTTTTGCGTCTGACTGGCGATGTCCAGTACGCCGACCATATCGAGCTTTCGATGTATAATGGCTTGATTGCACACCTCGATTCTTTGGGCGAATCGTGGATTGGTTCAACCCCAATGGACGGAGCGAGAGGCCGTAGATTCAAAGAAAGAGCAACAAAGAAAACTTGCTGTTCGACAAATGGTATACGCAGTTTGTTCCTTGCACCAAAGTTCGCATATATGACGAGCAAAAATGGTGTAGTTGTGAATTTTTACGAAAAGAGCAATGCGACATTGTCGTACGGCAATGGTAATGTCGATTTAATTATGAGCGATGTCGATTTTATCTTTAACGACACTGCAAAAGTGAAATTGTCGGGAATCAAAGACGACACTGCAAAATTTGAAATTGCTTTCCGAATTCCACGTTGGTGCGACTCGCCAAGCGTTGTTGTAAACGGCAAAGAAACATTCAACGCAACGCCAGCATCGTATTGTAAAATTGTTCGCAACTGGAAAAATGGCGACGAAATATCGCTAACATTTAATTCCGATATCAAGATTGTAAAAGACCCAGCTGGGAGCGATTTAATCAGCCTTTCAAAAGGTCGATATACGCTCGTTCAAGATCAACTTTACACGGCAGATTTTGGCGAGCCAGCTCCGATTAAACTTGAAAATGGCAAGCCCGTTTGGAAGCCTGTTTGCTTAAAAAATGTACATATCGCAGTTGATGTACTTCTCGAAAATGGCAAGTGGCGACGTTTTATAAATTACGGCTCGGCTGGAAAAACATTCGACAGCGTCTCTGAAATTAAAACGTGGTTTAAGCAAAAATAAATTTAAAATCAAATTTAAGCGAGCTCAAATGAGTTCGCTTTTTTGTTCTTTGTTGACATATTTTTTACGCTATAGCAGAGTAAAATTATGAGAACGATTTTTATTATGTTGTCGTGTTTTGTCGCAAACTTTTTATTTGCTAACGACATAACTATTTTGCCTCATTCAAGTGCACAAAAACCTTCAATCGAATATAAATATTTTCCGAGTCGCTTGCACGCATTTGTCTTTAGAAATTGGACAAGTGTGAGTGTTGAACGCCTCGCAAAAGTTGTTGATGCTACACCAACGCAGATTGAAGAAATAGCGTCAGATATGGGGCTTCCTCCACAAAAGAAAATTTCGCCACTATGGGAATCTCCCAAGGGGTATATTACGGTTGTTCGCAGAAATTGGCACTTGCTCAATTATCGTCAATTACTGATTTTAACAGGGCTCGACGCAAAGACGCTAAACCATCGCCTGATAGATGAGGACTTCCTTTTGCAAAAGCTCGGCAACTTTAAACCGATTTGCAACGAGCTGAAATACGAAAAGCCTACTTCTGAAATCAAAGAAAAATCGAAACGCGTTGCAAAGATTTTGCGTTCTGCAAAAATCGAAACGCTTTTTGACGAAGCCGAAAAATTTACATTTATCAAAAATTTTGCAAATGCTAAAGGCGATTTTATAGTGCAAAAAGATAACGATATCAGAATTGCGTTTTCGTATTTTTCCGAATATGCAGACCCGTTGATGTCGGATAAATCTTATCCCGACGGATTGCTTGAAGAACTCGCAAAAAAAGGTGTCAATGGCGTTTGGTTGCACGTTGTGTTGAACTCGCTTGTAGAACCAATGGGAGTTTTTAAAGGTTCTAAAGACGCACCAACGCGTATAAAAAATCTCAACAACCTAATTAAACGTGCCGAAAAATATGGTATAAAAATTTGGCTTTATTTCAACGAGCCACGCGGATTGCACGATTCTTTCTTTGAGTCGTCGCCCGAGCGAATGGCGTTGGCTGGTGCACATTATCCATACTTTAATGTGCGAACATTGTGTACATCAAAACCAGAAGTTTTACAGTGGCTTTCGCAAGCAACAGAACGCATTTTTACTCAAGTGCCAAATTTAGGTGGGGTATTTACAATTACAGCGTCGGAAAACCCGACAAACTGTTTGGCTCGCACAGGTTATGATAAAGCGTGCAATGTATGCGAGGCTCGTGGGCGTGCCGATGTTATTGCGGAAGTCAATAACACAATTTATCGTGCAATAAAACGAGTATCGCCAGCGTCAGAATTGATTGCGTGGGATTGGCGTTGGGGTAAGAAAACATTTAAAGAAATTTTGCCGAAACTCGATAAAGGGATAATCGTTATGCTCGTCAGCGAAATTGGTTGCGAGATGAAACGAGGTGGTGCAAATGCAAAGATTTTTGAATACTCATTGTCTGTTGTTGGACCAAGTGCCGATTCTATCGAGTGTGCAAAGTTTGCAAAAGATTTAGGCATACGCACAATGGCTAAAGTTCAAGTGAATATATCGTGGGAGTTCGCATCAACACCAGCATTACCAGTTATGAATATCGCAGGGCGACACTCAAAAGCACTTCGCGAAAATGGCATACACGATTTCTTTTTGTCGTGGAGTTTGGGTGGCTACCCAACTCCAAACTTGGAGCTTTTTAACCGATACGACATCAATAAATCTCTCGAAGAAAATTTGCGTTTTATTGCAGAAAAATATTACGGCACTTCGCAAACAGAAAAAATTTTAAAAGCATGGGAGATATTTTCATCTGCCTTTGAGGAGTATCCGTTTTATATAAGAGGGCTGTATCGTGCTCCACATAATGTTGGCGTTGCGAACCCCATTTATACAGAAAAAACTAACTACGGCGCAACAATGGTAGGGTATCCATACGACGATTTAAAGGGTTGGCGTTCGATATTCTCCGAGGAGGGTTACATCTCTCAAATGCGCAAAGTTGCCGATGGATTTGTCAAGGGAATGGAAATTTTCAGAAGTGTGGATACATCAAAAATGACTCCGACGCAAAAGGCAGAATTTGAGAAAATGTTTATATGGTCTGATGTTGCCCGAATTCATTTTGTATCGACTGTCAACCAAGCAGAGTATTTGCAACTTCGCGATAAATCTGTACCATTTTCCCCGAAGCGTCTCGCAAAAATTCTCGATTCCGAAGAATTGCTCGCAAAGGAAATGATTAGTAATTTAAAGAAAGACGCGCACATTGGGTATGAATCGTCAAACCACTATTTCTTTACTGCAATAGATGTTTACGAAAAACTTTTGAGCATAGATTACGCTCGCTAAAAACTAACAAAAACAAAACTGCATCGGATTTCCATGATGCAGTTTTTTGTTTGGTTATTTCTGCCTACATTATTTTTCGAGACGGAACACGCGAGTGTCGCCACGTTTCATTTTTATAGTCGCAGTACCATTATTCCCGAGCTTTTCATTTGTGAAAGCGTCAAAGATTTTGCATTTGTTTTTGAAGTTGAACTTCACATCGTGTGGTTCGATTATTCCGTCGATACAAGTAGCACCAACGTATTTATCGTTTGCCGTAACAAGCACATTTTGTTGTGAGTAGCGATGAACTTTTGCGAGCTTTAACATATATGTTGTGAGTGCGTCAGGGATATTTGCAACGCCACAGAAAAGATGTTTGCCACGCAAGACAACAGCAGGCGAGCCGTCTTGATATGTCGCAAATACGATATCGCCAGACTTTGTTTCGGGGATAAGTAATGGTTCAACATTTTCATCAAAGCCGAATGTTTCTGTTATGCCAATTTTCTTCCCGTATGAAGTTGGATTGAGTTTTGCCGATGTCAAATTCTTTGCGAGCTTAACTTTGAAACCAGTTGCTTCTTCGACTGCATTTTCAGAGAAAACATTTTTGTCGGCATCTATGTACGCTGGAATCCACGCAAAAATTGCACATGTGTTGCGTGTTTTTTCTCGCATAATTTTTCGCTCGTTCGCAGTGAGTGCGTAGGTTGACGCAAAGAGGTGGAGTTTTGCGTTGATTGGCTTGCCGTACGCAAAATCAGCAAAGAGATACTTGCCATATGGGGTTGCGAATTTTGTGAAATTTTTTTCGTACAAATTGAAAAGTCCCGTTGTGCATTTTGATTTACTTGTGAGGCTCGAGTGCAAGATTGAGCGTTCGTCGGCATATAATGCAAATTCAGGTTCGTACAATTTTCCGTTTTCGATAATGTCTTTTTCGATTTTATCAAACATCTTTTGAACTTCCCAAATTTCTGCTTCTTCGTACCAGCCCAAACCAGTCAAATCCATCCACCATGACGCATTGTTTTTGATTGCTTCGTGAATCATTTGGCGTTTGAGAATTTCTTTTGTTTCGTCGACATTTTTCAAGCACGTTTCAAAGCCTGACACTTGTTGTTCTGTCGGAGGGCATCTGTGAGTGCGAATATCGTCTTCGTCGAGCCAAATTTTGCCAGCACGTGTAATTGTTTCAGACGCTGTCATATTGATTGTCGGTGTACCGAGTGCACGATAAAAATACGAGGTTGGCGCACAGAAAATATCGATATTTTCCGACTTCAAAGTATTCCAAAGATTAAAGTGTCCAGTAACGCCAGCACCATTGATATGGTTGGAGAATTGTGCTGTGTAGCCGTAGAAGGTTAGGGCGAGTTTCTTTGGTGCATTTGTGCGTATAATTTTTGCGAAGAAGTTGACAGTTGCCGAAACTTCGTCTTGGCGAAATCTGTTAAAATCTATCACATTTTGTTGCGTTTGTGGATTAGACAAAAAGTCGATTTTACGTTCTTGTGGAGTCGGTACAGGTGCAGTTTCCAAGCTGACGTTTTTATTATTCCACGCTTTTTGCAAGGCTTGTGAATTTGGATATTTTTTTGCAAGCCATGTTCTCCACGAATTTGTTTCCGACTTTCCGTAGCCTTGTCTAAAACGTGGGTTTCTCCAAGTGTCAGTCATATACCACTCGCAAGAATTTCCTCCACCAGCGTGGTATCCGACTACATTTTTGTTATAATTTGCTTCGCAATATTTGATAATTTGTGTAAACGCATTCCCGACATCTTTGCGAAATCTTGGCGAGATTATGCTTGCGAAAAATCCTTGTTTGCCGTCAGCAGTGTAAGTCATATCATCGGGATATTTTTTGTTCCACCATTTGGGAGGATAGCAACGCACACGGACAATAATTTTTGCGTTTGGGTTTGCCGAAATAATCTCGTCGAGTGTGTTCTTTAAATTGTCGATATTTGGCTTGCCATTTTCTTGCATAAAATCTGCCACTTGAACAGGGAATGTTATGATGTCTATTCCAGCGTCTTTTGCGATTTTCACTTGAGCACCAACGTGCGACTTCAATATAGGTGCAAACAATTTGCCATCTTTTGCCAAATAAGTTTTCAGATAAAATTGTTGTTTTGCTCTAACTTTATAATAGATACGATAGCTCTTGTTTGCTTGAAGATTTACATTCTTGAACTCGATTTCATTATTTGTTGAAAGTTGCAACGGCTCTTTTATATCGAGATTAAAAACTTCTTTTTGTTCGCCAAATTCTTCTTTGATTTTTAAGCTATAAAGCGTGAATTCTGCAGGCTTACCCGACTTCATCTCAATCGACGCATTTTTCAATGGAGTGTTCATTGCAGGTATTTCGATGAAAGTTTCAACATCGGTATTTGCATAAATATTTCTATCGGTTGGCGAGCCTAAAATGAAATAGGTTGGCGATACATACAGCGAGCGTGGACGTACAACTTCGCCTTGCACAATTAGACGTGGAACGCCATTTATAATTTCAACCTTGCTGACTTCTGGATCACGTTTCTTGCACCCGACCGAAAAAATCGTCAGCAATACCAATGTTGTTGTGATAATCTTCTTCATATTTTTCTATTTTTAAATTAAAAGTTTTTGCGTGCAAAGTCTATACTAATCAACTTTTCAAAGAAATCTATTGCAGTATAATAATAGTGGTTGGCACATTCAAAGCCAACGTATGTATCGACTAAGGCTATTTCAAGTTGACGTTTTGTGAGCGTTTCTTCGGAGTCGAGAATTGTTTGTATTTTACCAATGTTTGCTTGTTTTTGTTCATCGCGCAATTTCACAAATTCTGCCTGATTAACCGTCGACGCAAAGTGGATGTATGCAGTTGTCGCCCAATTTTTCATTTGTATGAAATGCGATTTTTCTGAATTTGTCATATCATTTGTGTCGACACTTTCCAAGACTTCAAGTGCCTTGCTGAAACCCGTTGCAACTTTACGCATTTGGTCGATATAAATATTTTCAGGATAAATGGAACGCCAGCTTTTTAAATCGTCGAAAGGGTAGCAGACCATAGTTGCACTAAAATTTGTCTTGCGTGCGTATATTGGGTTTGCAACGCCGACGTTGTGTGGACCCTTGTAAATTGTGTAAACATCGAACGGATATTCTTTGAAGCTATCTGAAAATATCTCCCATGCTGTGCAGATTTTTTCAGCCGATTTTTTGCCGTAATATTTTTCAGCAATACGCATCATATTTTCTTTGACGCTTTTTGTGATGTCGTACGAATTAAAAAGTTCCATATTTTCAGACGGATACCCACCCAAGCTCCACGACAAAAAGTAATTATTTATTCCAGCGTTTTTCAAATTTCTGCTGTGCTGGGCAACAGTTTTTAACAATGGTAGAGCAGGGGTTGAGGCAAACTCCCAAGTGAGATTTATTTGGATTTTTGCCATTTGTGCAATTTTGTTTGCTTGTGCGTATTTCCATTTTTCCAAGGCTCTCTGGCTCGGACCTACAACCGAAAGTGCGTACTCATTTATCTTGGCTTTTACACCACCAAAGTTGAGGGGAATATCTCTTTCGCTCAACGCCATATAAATTATATCTTTGTCGAGGCGTTCGATTGTTTTTTCTACTTCTTTATTTATCCAGCCCCAGTCCCACGCAATAAGTTTTGCCGATGGGTTGCTTTTGCGCAAGGCTCTGAAAATTGTGTTATTTACTTCTGAAATTACATCGTAGCCTTTTTTATCTTTGCATCGTGGACACGTTTTGTGGTTGCGTCCCGAGTGGCAGTTTGTAGGGTTTTCAAAAGCAGTGATTGTGAATACACCACCTAATTTAGGGGTTTGGCTCGACACTTTTTCAACGCTTTTAGAAAGCCACTGCATAACATCTTTATTTGATGTACACATACAGTAGATATCTTTTGACTGATGTTTTGCTCCACGAATTGCCTTGTGTGCTGGCGATTGTTCGTAGAATTTTCCTTCCATACCTCGTGGCTCGTTGAAATATAACCACACTTTTATGCCAAATTTGTCAGCACGTTCGATTAGTTTATTGAGGTTTGCAATTCTCCTTTTTGCGTCTTTCGAGCCTGGAAATATCCCGTCTGGTTCAACAAGCATATTCAACACAACGTGAAGCCATACACCATTTACTCCACGAGAGGCGAGTTCTTCAAGCAAGCCTTCTGGATACGAGACATCTGTCAAAAGTGGATCGCTAAAATCTGAAAAATATGACGATGCAATGTTGATGTTTTCGTTATTATTTTTTTTAATTTGCAAACCTTTTGTTTTTGAAAATTTTTTAAAAAAGGCAAATTTTTCGCACTCTTGGTTTATTTTTTCTATCTGATTTTTTTTAAGCAAATTGGCGATATGCTTTGCTTTTTCTTTTACTGCTTGTGTCGATTTTTTGTAGTGCAACTCATCGCAAATTGGCTTAAAATTACCAAGTTTACCAAAAAGGAAATCGTCGTAATCTAATCTTGAACGCAATGTTTTTGCATCGACATCTAACAATATCAAAAGTTGGCGATAATTCAAAATGTGCCAGTTTCGGCGAAGTACGGTAATATAGCCGTTTGGGGAAATCCATTCAGCTTGAATTTTTCGTTGGGGTGGAAGTCCCATTTCAGAGGCAATCTCATTTATTTGAGCAGGTGTTGCAGAGATTGTTTTTGCGAGGGTCTCGACAGGTATGCTTGTCCAATTTCTGAAAACAAAGGCATGTAATCGGCTTGGGAAATAGTCGTATGAAATTGCTGGTTTATCTTTGTCGGAGGTAGGCAAAAGTGCGATGTCATCAGCGTATGAAAAGACGCTCAACAAAGCTATAAATACAAAAATAAATAAGTTTTTCATCCTTTTATATCCCATTATATTTGATAAAAAAAAGACCTTCTCTTGTGTAAAAAGAAGGTCTTATATAAATAGTAAATATTACTTTCTGCGACGATATACTGCCAATCCGAGAGCGATTGCACCGAATATCATTGCCCATTCAGCTGGTTCTGGAACTGCTGTCAATGTGAGCCAACCATTGTTGATTGATATTGCACCATTCAAGAGGTTGCCATTAGCGTCTTGCAATACAAATCTATCGAGGTAGTTTTGTATCGTATCACCACCAAAATAGACTCTATCGTTTTGGAAGTTGTTCACAACAATGCGTGCGTTTTCGTTTAAAGTGCTTTCCATATCAGCGATTTTAAACGTAGCCAAATCGTTGAGGAGGTTGATTGTCATTGTCGATGCAGATGAGTTTGCTATCGTTCCAAACGATACATCAGCATTAACATTGAATGTTGTAGCACCAGTGATTGCCAACAAAACGCCGTTCTTTGTATTTCCATTTGCATCGATTCTTGAGAGGCTTGAAACGCCATTGATATTAACTGTGCTATTGCTACGCAAGATGATGCGACCACGGTTAGAGACGCCTGTATCGATGTCTTGGAGGAGAATACCAGATCCTTCTTCTAATGTGATTGAACCACCGTCTTTCACGTCGATAGCACCATAGCCTTCGTAGAATGAGTCTTGGTTAATTACAACATTCTTTGCTTGTACTCTGTTGTATTTGCCAACCTTCATTGCGCCTGATGTCATCACGCTAGATGTATTCAAACCACCGAGTGTGAGCGAACCCAAATTGATATTTGTTTTTGATACATCTGTTCCTTCAGGTGCATCGTAATTGAGGTCCCAACCACCTTGAACCTGGAGATTACCACCATTAAAAACAACGTTTTTGTTTGTGAATGTTTGTGTATGAGACTTATCGTTCGCAGCACTGGAATTTCCACCTAAAACAAGTGAGCTACCCGAGTTAAACGTAATAGTTTTTCCTTCGCCAAATAGAATACCAGTTTCGTTTTTTGAATTTGATGCTGATCTGAAAAGCACTGTTCCACCATTTTCAACAGTTGTATTCTCATTTATTTTGAGATAACCATTTAAATTGATTGTGCCACTTATTGTCGAAACCGATTGTAAATCTATTGTTGAAGCTAGAAAGCCTTTCATTAGAGCGTTAGCACCTAACGTAAAAGTTCCACCTTTAATTTTTAGAACTCTACTGCCTTGAACTTCTACAAATGTAACAGCTTTTTGAGGGTCAATATTGCATGTTACTTGAAAATCTTTTGCGTTTACAGTGAGATCTGTATGGACTTGAACTGCATTCGTACGGGTACCTACTGGATTAGTTTGAGCAATAACTAACTTATTAGAATTTATTATCGTTTCATAATTACCAGCAGAATTCTTTACAGTAAGAGCACCAGTGGGTGATGCAGTGGTTGTTGGATTCGCGAAAGTTAATGATGTCGAATTATCTTGAATACCTACTGCTGAACCAGCGGTGTTTGTATCGAGCGTAAAGCCGTTAGCGATATTGTATTTATAGCCTTCGGTTGTTGTAATTTTTGATACATTTACAGCCGTACCGATATAATACAAAGTTGTACCTGTTGCAGTATTTTCAGGTGGAACAAGATTCAAATCTAATCCTGTTGTTCCGGCATCAGTGAATGGTTTTCTGGGTGAAACACTAGGAGAACCGACTAAATCTGTAGCCGTAGCGAATGCAGAAGCTGTCGCAAGCGTGCATATAATTGTTAAAAACGATAATTTCTTTTTCATAATGATAAATATAAATGTCAGAATACAAAGAAAAGTCAAGAGCAATAAGACCCTAATATTAAAACATTTTTATTTGCCAAAATAAGGAAAAATAGCCTTTTCTTTGCTTATCCCTTTAACCAAATTTTCTCTTACCTTAAAAAATCATCTTCTTATCGCAATCTGTACGCACAAAAAAAGACAATCGGCTTGCGATTGTCTTAAAAATGGAAATAAAAAACGCGCCACGAGAGAGTCGAACTCCCAACCTTCTGATCCGTAGTCAGACGCTCTATCCAATTGAGCTAGTGGCGCAAGTTTTTTAATAAAGACCAATACGATGTTTATTTTTTACAACTTGGCAAGTCTTTTTTTTAACTTTTTTTAAATTTTTTTTCTTCATTTCGTATTATTCTAATTGATACACTCTTTTATATTCTCGACTTTTTTCTTTTTTCTAATTTTATTACTCTTAAAAGAAATATTTAGTTATATGAAAAAGGGAATATCTCAAACAAGACGTGAATTTTTAATGCGTACAGGGGCAATGCTTGCTGTCGGAATATCGGCAAATTCACTTCGTGGAGCATGGAAGGTCGCAAAATTATCGGCAAAAGAGCAGGAGGAAGCAGTCGCTTTAACTTATGAAGAGGCACGACTTGTCAGACGTAAGCAATATGCCGACTTATTAGTAAAGCGTATGAGCGATTACAAACGCCAGTTAAGTAAACAAGGTTGTGGTAAATGGCGTATCCATATGCTCGGCACATGGTGTGGTTCTGAGCCGAATCCAAACCATAATCATACATCGTGGATTCTCGAAAAACCGAGCGGAGAACTCCTTTGGTTTGATGCAGGCGAGTATTGTTCGTGGACTGCATCGAATATGAATCTGGATATCACGCAAACGAAAAATCTTTTTATATCGCATCCGCACCTCGACCATATCGGTGGTTTCACTGGTTTGATTGTTTCTTTTTATAATCACTTGCGATTAGCTGATTCAAAAAAACGAAAGTTTGTGCCTGACGGCTTCACTGTATATGCTTTCGATAATAGAATGATTCGTGCTAGCGAAATTTATTTTGGCGGAAAAATTAACTTGGGTATAAACTTTGTTGGATTAAAAAATGGTGAGATTTATCGCGATGACGATGTCGTTATTGAGGCACTCGGAAATTATCACATGAAGCCGACTCCACAAGGCAAATTTCTTTCGTACTCGTTCCGCATAAAACTTCTTTCTGCTCCGCACAAAACGATTATATTTTCAGGTGATATCAAAAGTCTTGAAGATATGGATGCGTTCCTAAAAGACGGAAATTGCGATCTTATTATGCTCGAAACTGGACATCACTTACCAGAAAATCACTGCATAAAACTGAAAGAAAAATATCCAAATGCAGTAAAAGATATTTTGTTTTTGCACCATGGTGCACGTGTAGCTTTAAATATGGATTTTGAAAGAGCCAGAGCCGAAGCAGTATGGGGTAAACCGATAATTTTTGCACAAGATAAACAAACAATAGAATTATAAAAATTATGAAAAATTCAAGCAGAAGAAAATTTATAAAAAACGTTGGAGCACTCTTTACAATCAGCGTTTGCTCGGCTGGATGTTCGGCAGATAATGCTCCTAAAAAGCACGTCCAAAAATTTATCCTTAAACCAAATTTTCACGGCACAAAAGCCGACGCTCTCGCAATGTCAATCGAACAAGCAACTGCATTGCGTGATGAAATTTGGAAACAATATCTCAACGAAAATCGTGCGATTGAATCTCGCAAAATAAGCCAACAAGGCGACGGCAAATGGAAAATCCGTATGCTCGGCACTGCTGCAGGAACTGAACCTTGGCACGACCACAATCATACATCGTGGATTCTCGAAAAACCAACTGGCGAATTGATTTGGTTCGACGCTGGTGAGTATTGCTCGTGGACTGCCGGCTTGATGGATTTGGATATTACAAAATCGACAAATATATTTATATCGCACCCACACGGAGACCACTGTTGCGGGCTTCCAGCGTTATTTTCAGCAATCAAAAAATACTACTGGGTGTATAAACTTAAAAACAAAAAACAATTTAAACTCACTCTGCATACCCCGACAAAATTGTTGGCTGATTCTGCCACAAAAATGATATGGCGAGAAAGTAATCCAACAGGCTTGACCACAAACCTCGTCAAACAAGGCGAAGTTTTCCGTGATGATGATATCATAGTCGACGCAATCGAAAATCGCCACATGAAGCCTACAAAAGCTGGTAAGTGCCAATCGTTCTCATACAGAATAAAAATTCCGTCGATAAACAAAACGATAGTATTCTCGGGCGATATCAAAAATGAAGACGATCTCGCACCATTCTTCAAAGACGGCAACATTGATATTCTAATGATTGAAACAGGGCATCATAAAGCAGAACTCCTTTGCCAAAGAATTAAACAAAAATATCCAAACGCTGTTGACGATATTATGTTCGTCCACCACGGAATTGAAATCTTAACAAATCCTGAATTTGAGAAGGTCAGGGCTGATGCGGTATGGGGTAAACCTGTAATTTTCTCGTTCGATAAACAGATTATCAATCTTGGATAATTGTAGTTTATTTATTTGACAAATGCAGGAATCGCTTCATTTATATATGGCTTTAATTTTTTAAGAACGTATATAAATGAAAAAAATAATAACGACATCATCATTATTAACAATATTTGCTATTTCGGCAACGGCACAATCATTGTCGTTTACCGATGGCAAAACATATGATAACTTATCTTCTACATACAAAGATGCGACTTTGTCTGCATTTGAGGTTAAAGGTGGTAGTAAAGTTGTAGGGGCAGATTTTTCTGGTGCTACAATAAATGGAATAATCACTATTTCTAATGAAGATCCGAATACTGGTTCAAAATACAATACATTAAAAGATGTATCTTTTGCTGGTGCAAAAATAAATTCGGGTGCAAATTTTTGGTTGTGGGCTGGTACCAGCAAGAATTATGCTATATCGTATGATTTTGTTCACTTAAATAATGTAGATTTTAGTGGAGCTTCTATCACAAGTTCTAATCAGATGTTATCTATTACATATGGTGCAACATGGAATAATGTAAGTTTTAAGAATGCAAATATTGCATCTAATTCTACTAAAAGTTGGTCGTCTATCTTTTGGATTTCTGGCACGAAAATGACAAGTGTAGATATGCGTAATGCCAACATTACTGCAAAATCTGCTAATCCATATTTAGTTGTTCTTTCGGGCGATAATACCTATGAAGCAAATGTAATGGATATTGACTGCCGTGGTATGAAAATTAATGGTGTTGATTTTGACCCAGGAAAACACCTTACTGTAAACACTGGCAATGGCGGTGTAAAGAGTGTTGCAAAGAATATGTTGTTGGCAGACGGCACTATTTATAGTGCAGGTACTATGACATGGAGTAGCGTTGAACCAAGTTTTGCTGTTGAAGATGTCAATAAGGGCTTGATGCTTGAAGAAGAAGGCGATATTCTCACTATCAATGGTGGCGAAGCAATACTTGATATATCTTCTGATTTAAAAGATGGTTCTCTTGTTTTGCTCAATGGTGCAAAAATGAATATTGCTGATAACACAACGCTTTCAATTTCTCAAGATATCGACATTATCGTTGATAGTGCAAACGTTGACATTTCTGAAATTTTTGGTTTCGGTGAAAATGCATCGGTTGTTTTGTCGGGAGTAGAAAGCGATAATGCATTGGAAACATTGTCGGGTTTGATTAAATATCAAGACGAAGACGGTAATCTTATTTCTGCTACATTAACAGATGTTAATAATATTGCCTCATCTGTTCTTGTTGCTGTTCCAGAACCAGCAGAGTGGGCGATGATTTTTGGTTGTATCGCTTTAGGATTTGCTGTTTATCGCAGAAGAAAATAAGCAATGTTTTACGACAAAAAAACGTCCGAAAATCGGACGTTTTTTTTGTGCAATTATTTCTTTATTGTTCGGTATATTTTGAATCCGATTGATGCTATGAAAATTGACATTAAGGGGCTTATCAAATTGAAAAAACAATATGGTATATATGCGATTGTCGCAACGCCTAATACGCTTGATTGTGCCATTGCACAAGTGTTCCAAGGGACAAGTACTGATGTTACTGTCGCCGAGTCCTCTACAGTTCGACTCAATAATCGAGTCTCAAACCCTTGTTTTTGGTACACATTTTTAAAGATATTACCAGTCAGAATAATTGTCAAATATTGGTCTCCGCATACGGTATTTAAAAATGAGCCAACGCAGACTGTTGACGCAACTGTCGATACTGTCGAACGTGCCAATCGCAAAAAGATGTTGGTGATACTTTTTATCATCTTTGTCGCTTCCATTGACGCTCCGAAAATCATCGCACAGATAATCAGCCAAATTGTACTCATCATTCCAGCCATACCTTTTGTCGAAACAAGTTTATTGAGGGCTTCAACGCCAGTTTCTATACTTGTACTTCCGTAAACTAAAATCATCGCTCCTTTGAATCTCGACATAAATGCACAATTTGATTCTCCAGCAATTTTATCGAGCAATTCAGGTTGGAAAATTACTGCGAAAATCGATGCTCCGAATGTCGACAAAAACAAGACCATTAGCGGTGGCATCTTCTTTGCAATCATAATTGCTGTCGCAATAGGGATTATCATTAAGTATGGCGAAATATCAAAAGTTGATTTTAAACCTTTTGAAAATAAATCGACATCTTGTGCTGTCGCTGTATCGCACGTCATTCCGTAAATCGCGTAAATTGCGAGGGTAATTAGCATTGTCGGAATGGTCGTAATCAGCATATATTTGATGTGCGTAAATAATGGTGTGCCGATTGTCGATGAAGCCAAAACGGTAGTGTCGCTCAAGGGTGAGAGCTTATCGCCAAAGTATGCTCCAGATATAATTGCACCGGCAATCCAACAATCTGAAAATCCGAGTGCTCGACCAATCCCGAGTAATGCAATACCGATAGTTGCAACGGTTGTCCATGAACTACCTGTCATAAGCGAGACAATCGCACTGATTATACACGCACAAGGTAGGAAGGCTTCGGGAGTGAGAATTTGCATTCCGTAATAAATCAAAGCAGGGACAATTCCGCTGACCATCCATGCTCCGCTGATTGCACCAATCAAAAGCAAAATGAGGATAGCTTGGGTGACGTCGCTAATTTTTTGTACGACAGCTTTTTCAAATTCATCCCAAGTTGTGTAGCCGAAGATTATCCCGATACAAACAGCTATCGACGCCGACAAGAGTAGGGCAATTTGGCTTGCTCCCGAGAGTGCGTCGGAACCAAACGAGGCAATCACGCATCCCAGCAACGCTATTAAGATAGTCAGAGGGATGAGAGAAAGCCATACTGGTGGTAATTTGTCTTGTGTTTGCATCGTGAAAAATTTGCTGATTTTGTTGAAAAAAATAAACTATTTAAGCTAAATTGGTAAAAAAAAGAGTCAACATTCAATTATATTTTGCAAAAAATTTAGGTTTTTTTTAGTTGAGTTAGTTTTGTTGCTTGACGCTTTTATATTATACTTCATCATATGTGTTTTACTTTTTCAAAATCGAAGTACTAAAACTTCAGAGAAAAGAGAGAATTTAATTATGAAGACAAATATAGAAAATATCAACGATACAAGAAAGAAAATCACATTTTCGTTCGACGCTAAACAAATCGCAGAAGAAAACGAAAAAGTAGTAAAAGACTTTGTCCGCAATGCAAAGATTGCAGGCTTCCGCCCTGGAAAAGCTCCTGTAAATATGGTGACAAAGCTCTATGCTGATTCAATCAAAGAACAAGTTGAACGCTCACTCACAAGCAAAGCTATCGACGAACTCAATAACATCAAAGAGTTCGACGTGTACGCAGTTGTCGACCTCAATAAAGAAGATAAAGACGGCGAAATGAACCTTGTTTTCACTGCTGATATTTATCCAGAAGTAAAACTTCCAAAGAGCCTTGCAACAAAAGTAGAACTCGAAGCAACAGACGTTAAGGAAGAAGAAATCGATAACGCAATCGAATTCTACCGCAACCAACGTGCAAAATATAACGAAGTAGACCGTGAAATCAAAGCTGGCGACTTTATCCGTCTTGCATACACTGGTACAATCGATGGCGAATCGGTACAAGCACTCGCACCTGAAATGCCACTTTATGCTGATCAAAAATCAACTTGGGAAGAAGCAGGCAATAAAGAAGCTCCAGGAATCCAAGGCGTAGTTCAAGGCATCATCGGTATGAAGAAAGGCGAAAAGAAAATAGTTTCGCACGAGTTCCCGAAGGACGTTAAGAACGATAAAATCGCAGGTAAAACAGCTCAATACGAAGTAGAAATTTTCGACATCCGTGAAAAAGAACTCCCAGAACTCAACGAAGAATTCTTCAAGAGTTTTGAAGTTGACTCGCTCGAAAAGCTCCGTGAAAAAGTTAAGGCAAATATCGAAGGCGAAAAGAAGTCGAACAACGAAGTTCTCAAGCGTCAATTCGCAGTAGAACAACTTATGGAAAAATGCGACTTTGCTCTCCCTGAAAGTGCAGTTGAAGACGAACGCCAATCAATTCTCGAAGAAATGATGATGCGTTTTATGTCGCAAGGTGCATCACGCGAAGACATCGAAAAGAACAAAGAAGCTCTCTTTGACAGTGCAGGTAAAGAAGCTGAAGGTAGAGCAAAAATGCGTATTTTCTTGAATAGAGTTGCTAAAGCTAACGACTTGAAAATCGATAACGAAGATATGAGCCGTATGCTCTGGCAAGAAGCAATGCGTACACGCACAAAGCCAGAAGACTTGGTAAAGCAAATCCGTAAGGATCGTGCTCGTGCAAACCGCTTGCGTTCGGATGCACTCTTGCAAAAGTCTATCAACTTCATCGCTGAAAAGGTCGAAGTTGTAGAAAAGAAAGCATAGTTGAAATAGACAAATGAAAACGCAGTTTTATATAATAGCGTTTTCGTTTTGAAAAAAAATTTAGCAAACGCGATTTTTTTCTTATGAAAAAGTCGCGTTTGCCGATTTTAAAGATTTAAGAAAGAAAATCACAATGGGAGAATACTATATACCTACAGTTTTTGAACGCGACGGACGCACAGAACGTTCGTGGGACGTTTACTCACGCTTGCTCAAAGATAGAATCGTGTTTATTGGCACTCCGATTACAGATGGTGTCGCTAATGCGGTTATCGCACAGCTTTTGTTTCTTCAAATGGAAGACGCAAAGAAGGATGTTCATATTTATATAAACAGCCCTGGCGGTTCACTCACAGCGGCGATGGCGATTTACGACACAATGAAATTTTTGCATTGCGATGTTGTCACATATTGTATTGGTCAAGCTGCGAGTGCAGCGACAATTCTTTTGGCAGCTGGTACAAAAGGTAAACGCTACTCGTTGCCGAACTCACGTGTTATGATTCATCAACCGTATGGTGGTGCGACAGGGCAAGCACGTGATATCACAATCGCTGCGAACGAAATTTTGCGTTGGCGTAAAAAGATAAACGAAATTTTGTCGAAAGACACTGGCAAGAGCGTTGAGCAAATCGAAAAAGATTCAGATAGAGACTTCTTTATGACTGCTCAAGAAGCACTCGAATATGGCATTGTCGACAAGGTAATCGAAAGCAAGCGAGACGCTTAATCGCCAATGAAAGATAAATGTAGCTTTTGCGGAAAATCGATAAAAGAGGTTGGCGAACTAATCCCAGCGTCTGACGGATCGTCGATATGTCCGTTGTGCGTTGATGCAATCCACAATTATATGGAGTTGCGAAACGCAAAAATCAAACGCAATAATCTTGCAAGTGCTTTAGATTTTAACGTTCGCAAGCCTTCTGAAATGAAGGCGGAACTCGATAAATATGTAGTCGGGCAAGACGACGCAAAAAAAGTTTTGAGTGTTGCAGTTTACAACCACTACAAACGTATCCGTGCAGAACTTTTGGGTAATGACCATGAGCAAGACGGTGGCGAAAACGATTTTTCGGATGTGGAAATAGAAAAGAGCAACATTCTTTTGGCAGGTCCAACAGGTAGCGGTAAAACATATTTGGCTCGAACTCTCGCAAAGATGCTCAACGTGCCGTTTGCAATCGGCGATGCTACAAATGTTACTGAAGCTGGATATGTCGGTGAAGACGTTGAAAACATTGTCTTAAATCTTTTGCGTGCGGCAGATTTTGATGTCGCAAAAGCAGAATGTGGTATTATCTATATCGACGAAATCGACAAAATTTGTCGCAAAATGGAGAACGTTTCAATCACTCGTGATGTCGGTGGTGAAGGCGTTCAGCAGGCACTTTTGAAAATTCTCGAAGGTACAGTTTGCAATATTCCACCAAAAGGTGGACGCAAACATCCCGACCAAGAATACATCAGAATAAATACTCGCAACATTCTATTTATTTGCGGTGGTGCGTTTGTAGGTTTGGATAAAATTATTGAGCGTCGTTCCGATTCAAAACTATTGGGATATGGGGGCGATACGGATAAAGCAAAGACTTCGTATAGCTCAAAAATTCAGCCAGAAGATTTGGTGTCGTTCGGTTTTATCCCTGAATTTATCGGACGTTTGCCAGTTGTCTGTTCATTGAATCAGTTGACGAAAGACGATTTAGTGCGAATACTTATGGAAACGAAAAACTCGTTAATCCGCCAGTATTCAAAGTTGTTGTCGCTCGATGGTGTCGACCTTGAATTTACTAAAGATGCCGTTGAAGCTATTGCACAAAAGGCGATTGATTTTGGCACAGGTGCTCGTGCATTGCGTTCGATTATGGAAAACATAATGTTGGATATTATGTACGCACTCCCCGACAAAAAGTCGTGCAAAAAAGTAAAGATAACAGCAAAAGATGTCGAAGCACATTTCTAAAATTGATTTTTGAAACAGCTTTAAAAAGGTAAAAAAAATCCCTCCAAATTTGGAGGGATTTTTGTGTAGTAAATTATCGTCAATGGTGATTGTGAATTAAAATACCCAACCGATTCCACCGCCGACCCAAACATTATTATCGTTGCCCATCGATTCTCCATTTGGTGCAACTTCGCCGTCGTTGTGAATAGCCCAACCGATTCCGATAAATGTACGCAAATGTTTAAATCTATAAACAAGGTTTGCTTCTGTTTGGATGAATGCGTAAGAGTTTCGCCAATATCCGCCAGTTGAAATCTCGCGACCAGAGAAGCGTTGAGCTCTTACATAGCCGGCAATACATTGCATTTCAAGAGTGAATCCGTCGATTTTAATCCAAGGCGATAAGTCCATTATCGGATTAAAACCGGCGATGAATTTAGATGCGTCGAAAGTTGGGTCGTATGCGATGAGCACAAATGGATCGGCATAAAATTTGTTAGTTGAAAGCGACACATAAACATCGCCTCGGAAAGTTTCGCCTCCCATACCTTCGACAACCATACCTGGACCAACCGTACGTTTTGTCGAATAAACGAGATTTCCGCCGAGATCAATATGCAGATGTTTTGTGAGGTTATATTTCCAACCGCCAAACATCACAATTTGTTGAGCGTATTTGCTGGCATCAACAGGTGCAAAATAATAGAGATCGAGATACCCGTCGCCCCCGAAGAATGCACCTCTATCTGTCAACGATGCAACTGCGGTAATATCGCCAACCTTGCGACCTTCCATAACGCCAGTCGAATAAAATTCTGTTGTGATAATTGTTTCTCTATCTTGATTTACTCCGAAAATTTCTTCGGAATCGAAAGTCGTAAAGACATCCCAAGTGTGTGGATTTATTTCATCCCAAGCTTGTGGATCGGGAGCAATACCGAATTTAGCAGGTTCGCCTAAAGAGGTTATGCGTGCTTGCGAAATTGTCGCAAAAATTAATATTGATATGAGTGCGAGTGAATAATTTTTTAACATACTCTTTCTCTAACAGATTTGCAGATTTAAAGAAAGATTTTTCTATAAAAAATAATATGTTTTTTTTTGAAGAAAAGAATTGCGAAAAATTGAGATTCTGAAATGCTTGAAAGAATGATTCGCAGAGTATTTGTAGAAGATAAAAATAGCCACTCGTCAACATCGCTTCTCAATGATTTGAGAGGCAACTTAAATATCGAAATTCCTTCGGTTCGCATCTTGCAAAGATATGATATAGAAGGTATCGACGATGCTCAATTTGACGCAGTGAAGAATTTAATTTTTTGTGAAGCTCCCGTAGAAAATATTTACGAGGAGTCTTTCCCAACATCAGACGGAGACATCGTTTTTGCCGTCGAATATCTCCCAGGACAATTTGACCAACGTGCAGACTCGGCAGAGCAGTGCGTTCAAATTGTCGCAAAGACACGCCCGAATGTCGCATGTGCAAGAGTGTATGTTCTCGGTGCTGGTGTGTCGCCTGAAAATGTTGACAAGATTAAGAAATATTTGATTAACGCAGTCGATAGCAGAGAAGCATCTCTCGAAAAGCCTGAAACACTCGCACGTGAAGCGAAGACTCCGCCACCAGTTGCGAGAATCGAAGGCTTTATAAATATGTCGGACGATGAAGTTGCCAAACTCCATAAAAAGATGTCGCTTGCAATGTCAGTGAAAGACCTTGCGTTCTGTCGTGATTACTTCGTAAACACAGAAAAACGCGACCCATCTATTACCGAAATTAAAGTGCTCGATACTTACTGGAGCGACCACTGCCGACACACAACATTCCTCACTCATCTCGAAGATGTAAAAATCCAGTCGGGAAAATTCTCTGCACCAATCGAAGAATCATGGAATAAATATTTGCAAACTCGTACTGAATTAAAGCTCGACGAACGTGGCAAACAAATTTGTCTTATGGACGTCGCACTTATCGGTATGCGTGCACTTCGCAAAGCTGGCAAGCTTGATGACCTCGAAGAAAGCGAAGAAATCAACGCAGCAAGTATTGTTGTAAATGTTGATGTCGACGGCGAAGACCAAGAATGGCTTGTGATGTTCAAGAACGAAACACACAACCACCCAACTGAAATCGAACCATTTGGCGGTGCGGCAACATGCCTTGGCGGTGCAATCCGTGATCCACTTTCAGGCAGAAGCTATGTTTACCAAGCAATGCGTGTAACAGGTGCGGCAGACCCCAGAACTCCATTTGAGCAAACGTTGGCTGGAAAACTTCCACAAAAGAAAATCGTAACAGGAGCAGCAAATGGATATAGCTCTTACGGAAATCAAATCGGTCTTGCGACAGGTCAAGTTACAGAAATTTACGACGAAGGGTATGTCGCAAAACGTATGGAAATTGGTGCAGTTGTAGCGGCAGCTCCACGCAATATGGTGTATCGTGGAACTCCGTCGAATGGCGATGTAATCCTTCTTGTAGGTGGTCGTACTGGTCGCGACGGTATCGGTGGTGCAACAGGTTCGTCAAAAGACCACACAGAAAAGGCACTCGAAAATTCAGCCGAAGTCCAAAAGGGCGATGCTCCAATGGAACGCAAACTTCAACGTCTATTCAGAAACAAAGAAGCGAGCATTCTTATCAAACGTTGTAATGACTTTGGTGCAGGTGGTGTGTCGGTTGCAATCGGTGAACTCGCACCTTCGCTTGAAATTAATCTCGACGCAGTGCCAAAGAAATACAATGGTCTTGACGGCACGGAGTTGGCTATTTCTGAATCGCAAGAAAGAATGGCAGTTGTCGTTTCACCAGCTGATGTCGAAAAATTCAAGAAGTTTGCTGAAGAAGAAAATTTGGAATGCACACTCGTTGCAAACGTAACCGATACTGGCAGACTCGTTATGAAATGGAATGGCGATGCGATTGTAAACTTGCGTCGCGACTTCCTCGACACAAATGGTACGACAGCAGTATCACGTGCAAATATCGTTGCTCCGTCTGAAACAACACCATTTGAAAAATCTGGAAAATCGGCTGACGATAAATCGGCTTGGACAGATATGCTTTCATCGCTGAATTGTTGCTCGCAACGTGGCTTGATTGAACGCTTCGACTCGTCAATCGGTGCGAGTGCAGTTCTTCACCCATTCGGTGGAAAAAATCTCGAAACTCAACCAGATGCAATGTGCTCAAAAATCCCATTGGTAAAGGGAGAAACAAACACAGGTACATTGTTCTCGTTCGGTTTTAATCCGAATATTTCAAAGTGGAGTCCATATCATGGTGCTCAATACGCAGTGCTTGAAAGCGTTGCAAAGATAGCATCATCAGGTGGCGATGTATCGAGAATCCGTTTCACATTCCAAGAATATTTTGAAAAGTTGCGTGATAATCCAAGCCGTTGGGGCAAGCCTCTTTCAGCATTGCTCGGTGCGTTCGATGCTCAAATGCAAACAGGTTGTGCGTCAATTGGTGGTAAAGACTCGATGTCGGGTTCATTTAATGATATTGATGTTCCACCAACGTTGGTAAGTTTTGCGATGTGTCCGTGCGATGTCCGTTATGCAACTTCGCCAGAATTTAAGAAAGTTGGCTCGAATGTCGTGGTTGTCGAAGTGGAAACATCGGATACACTCGTTCCAAATTGGAGCGATGCAATGCAAAAATATGGTGCTATATTTGAGGCGATAAAATCGGGTAAGGTGTTGTCGGCTCGTGTTGTTCGCTTTGGTGGTATCGCCGAAGCAGTCGCAAAAATGGCGTTCGGCAACTCGATTGGCTTTGAATTTGATTCATCTTTTGATGGCGATGTATTTGCTCTCAATAATGGTGCAATAGTTCTCGAGTTGGCAGGTGGTGCTGAAATCGCAGGTGCAAAGAAACTCGGTAAGACAATTGAAAACGCAGAAATTAAGACAGCAGGTTCGACAATTTCTCTCGACGAACTTCGCAAGGCATGGAATGGTACACTCGAAAATATCTTCCCGACACTCGCAAAGGACTCGCAGAATGGAGAAATTCTCAAGCCGTCATTTGTGAATAAAAATATTGCAGTGGCTCCGTCAAAGGTTGCAAAGCCACAAGTGTTCATTCCAGTTTTCCCTGGAACAAATTGCGAATACGATTCTGCAAAAGCATTTGAGAAAGCTGGTGCGGTTGCAAAAACTTTTGTGTTCCGCAATATGAATGATGCAGACGTTGCATACTCGATTGCAGAAATGAAAAAGCTTATCGACCAGTCGCAAATCTTGATGATTCCAGGCGGATTCAGTGCTGGCGATGAACCAGCAGGTTCGGGCAAATTCATTGCGGCAGTGTTCCGTAATCCAGCATTGACTGACGCTGTAATGAGCTTGTTGAAAGATCGCAAGGGGCTTATCTTGGGTATTTGCAACGGATTCCAAGCATTGATAAAACTCGGTCTTGTTCCATTTGGTGAAATTCGTGAGCTGAAAGAAGACAGTCCAACTCTTACATATAACAATATTGCTCGCCACGTCAGTTGCTATGTTCGCACTCGTGTTGCAAGTACACTCTCGCCATGGTTGGCAGATTGTCAAGTTGGCGATGAACACGTTATCCCAGTTTCACACGGCGAAGGAAAATTTATCGCTCCACAATCGGTGATTGATACGCTTGCTACAAATGGACAAATTGCAACGCAATATGTTGACGCTTCCGGAAATCCGAGTGCATCAATTCCATTTAATCCGAACGGATCGTTGCACGCTATCGAAGGTATCACAAGCCCAGACGGACTTGTACTCGGCAAGATGGGTCATACCGAACGCTTCGGCGATAACGTCGGCAAGAACATCACTGGAAATAAAATTCAGCCATTGTTCTCGGCAGGTGTTAAGTACTTTAAATAAAATTGTGTTTAGTATGAAAAAAATATCTTCAATGGTCTTGCCGATTTTGGCATCGGTGTTTTTTGCAGTTCAGGCGGTCGCTTCTGATGCGGTTGCTTGCATGGGGAAAGTTGTGCCTGGCGATAGAATCGCAAAGCTCACAGCAAATTCTCCAGCTGGCTCGCAAGTTGTGATAAAACAAATTTTTGTTAAGAAGGGCGACTTCGTTGAAGCGGGTGCACCAATTGCAATCCTCTGCGGAATCGATAAAGCAAAGGCATCGCTCGAACGTGCCGAAGCAGTGCTTTCGGCTGTAAAAACAGCGTCGGCAATTCGCATTCAGCAACAGAAAAATCTTGTTGAAGATATGAAAGGTTCGTTCAACCAAAATAAAAGAATTTTGGATGAAAAGGATCCGCCACGTCGTGAGCGTGAAGAGTTAGAATACGAACAAGAATCGCTCGCACGAAAAATCTCACAGGCTGAAGGTATGTTAAAACTCGTCGAAGCAAACGAAGCAAATGTTGTGGCAGAGGCTCGTGCAGTTGTCGAAGAGTCGAAAAAACATTATGCAGAATATACTCTCTATTCTCCGATTTCTGGCGAAATAATTGAACTGCACACTGAACGTGGCGAAGCAGTCGGTATGGAAGGCGTTTGCGAAATTGCAAATACTCGCAATATGTTTGTCGATGCCGAAGTTTACATTGCCGATATCGCAAAAATCAAAGAGGGCGATAAAGCTGAAATTACTTCTGACGCACTCAAGGGTAAAACTTTTGCAGGAACAGTCGTGCAGATTTCAGGCTATGTGAAATCGAACAAACTTTTCAGCTCTGACCCAAGCGATTATTCAAACACTCGTGTTGTTATCGCAAAAATAAAGCTTAACGATTCTGCCGAATTCCAAAATCTCATCGGTTCACAAGTCGGGGTAAGAATCCTTTTGAATAAGTAAAGTGCAACAGCGTAAAAAAAGTCTGTTTGAAAAAATCATTCCACTGGGAATTCCTCTTGCGTGGCTTCAACTCGCATCCGAAAGTAAGCGTTTTGCAGTCGCATTGGCTGGAATAACATTTGCAGTTGCTATGATGCTTTTTCAAATGGGACTTCAAACTGCACTCTATAAACAGGTTGTCGGACCCATTCTATTGCTCGATGGCGAAGTTATGGTTGTGTCGCCTCACTACGAATATTTTGGGGTAGGGCGAGGTTTTGCAAACGTAACTCTACACCAATGCAAAGCTATCCCCGAAGTTGAACAGGCTAATTCTGTTCGCTTGGGCTGTGGTTCATTTAAAAATGTTCAAGACGGTATTGAACGTGATATTTTTCTTATCGCTTTTGATCCAACCCGAAATGTATTTCTATCGGATGATATCAAATTGCAACAAAATCTATTAAAAAAAGATGGCGATGTTTTGTTTGATAGTTTGTCGCGTTCGCAATATGGCGATGTCGTGGGGGCATTTAAGAAAAACGGAAAAGTACGCACAGAAATTGCTGGTCAAAAATCAGACGTAGCTGGCTTGATAAAGATAGGCCCTACCTTTGCCGCCGACGGCAACGTGCTTATGAGCCTTTCAACGCTCGAACGTTTTTGGAGCCACACTCCAGCAGGGATAACCGATGTTGGCGTTCTCAAATTACGCAAAGGAGCAGATCCGAAAGACGTAGCAAATCGTCTAAAAAAAGTACTTCCCCAAAGTATGAAAGTTTTTACGAAAGACGAGTTCGTGAAATCTGAAAAAGCATACTGGGGCGAACGTACGCCGATTGGCTTTGTTATCGGAGCATCAATGGCTGTTGCGATTTTTGTTGGGGCAGTGATTGTTTACCAAATTTTGTATACCGATGTTTCCGACCATATTCCAGAATATGCGACCTTGAAAGCAATCGGTTTTGGTGATTCATTTTTTGTGGGGATAATAATTCAAGAGTCGTTTATCCTTTCGCTTTTGGGATTTATCCCCGGAGCATTGCTCGCAGAAATTCTCTATGTGATGACTCGTGAGATTGCTGGAATGCCGACATATATGTCGATAAATAGTCTGCTTGTTGTTTTTGGACTTTCTCTGTCTATGTGTGTTATTGCAGGGCTTTTGGCAACCCGTAAACTCCGCAACGCAAATCCAGCCGATATATTCTAAACAAAATACGTTTCGAGAAATTTATCGAAACGCATAAAAAAAAGGGGAAAGCCCCACCTGTGTCGCCTTACCTGTTTGGTTACACAACCTCCGTTTAACGAGGTGGGTGCGTCCGATTCGACTTTTGCCTTCCATTCGAGACGGCTTGACAGCCACCGAATGCGGTAAGCTCCCTGAATATTGTCATTAAGGATGGGAACCGAGTTGGCAGTATCGAGCACTGCAGGGATTTCCTATTGTTTTTTATCGGATATTTTTTGATTTTTTTCAAGCCATTTATGCGTTGCAAAAAAAAGACTCGGAGAACCCCGAGTCTTAAATTTTATTGAAGTAAAAATATCTTACTTGCTACGAGTTGGGATACCAGCTTCGTTGAGAGCGTCTTTCACTTGCTTGATAGTGAAAGTGCCGAAGTGGAATACCGATGCCGCAAGAACTGCATTTGCACCAGCGTCTTTTACGACATCAACCATATGTTGCAAAGTACCAGCACCGCCAGATGCGATTACAGGAATTTGCACAGCGTCGGCGACAGCTTTTGTAAGCTCGATATCATAGCCGTCTTTTGTGCCGTCGCAATCCATTGATGTTAGCAAGATTTCGCCAGCTCCACGACGTTCTACTTCTTTTGCCCACTCGACTACATCGAGGTCGGTCTTATTTCTACCGCCGTGAGTATAAACAGCCCAGCCGTTTTCGCCATCACGTTTTGCGTCGATTGCAACAACAATACATTGGTTGCCGAACTTTGCAGACGCTTCTGAAATGAGGTCGGGGTTTGTGATAGCCGATGTATTCAGCGATACTTTGTCGGCACCAGCGTTGAGCATTTTTCTGATGTCTTCGACAGTTCTCAAGCCACCACCGACAGTCAATGGCATAAAGCATTGCGATGCAGTACGCTCGACAACTTCGTGCATAATTCCACGATTTTCGCTTGATGCGTTGATATCGAGGAACACGAGTTCGTCGGCACCTTGTGCTTCGTAGGCTTTTGCCTGTTCGACTGGGTCGCCAGCATCAATGAGATTGACGAAGTTAACACCTTTAACTACACGTCCTTTGCAGACGTCTAAACATGGGATTATTCTTACACTTAACATATTAAAAAAGTTCCTGTTCCATCGGGAAGAAAAGGTTTAATTCTTTTCTTTCGCCAGCGTTGATTGTGAAGTTTGATTCGCCTTGAGGTGAAGTTATATCGTTTTTCAGGACAGAAAAATTCAGAGTTTCGTCGAGGTCTGTAATAACGTATTGCCACTTGCCGATTTCAACATAGTGCATTGCAATACCTTTATCTTGCGAGAGACCGGCACCATCGCCACGCAAATACGGAGTATTGCCGATTCCGATAAGTGCGTTTACGGTTATTACTGTATCGCCTTTTTTGGGCTTAATTTTTCCTCGCGATATAGGGAGGTCGTCGAAAAGCATTTCGGTTTCTACTTTTTCGACATCACTTTTTTTCTCTTTCTTGTGTTCTTGTTTCGACAGTTTTTTTTCGGCTTGTTTAATTTCAAATTCTGAATCGAAACGTTTTAAAAGTGCGTTTGTATCGGGTGGTTCAGCCACCAAGAGAGAGCTTGCGTTTATATGTTCATCGTCTGCGGATTCGACATCGTCTTTAGGCGAATCCGCTGATTCAAAAAAATCAGCTTCGTCATCGACATCGTTTACGATTTCATCTTCGGAAATATCTTTGTCTTCTTCGACAACATCGTACTCGACGATATTTTCAAGTGGTTGTTCTGAATTTTCTAATTCTTGGCTTTCGTCTGATTTTTCTTCGCTTACTTCATCTGTTGATTCTTCAACAATAGTTTCGTCTTGTTGTTGAGCAGGTGTATTACGCGATATAAATTTTTCTACCGATTGTTTTGTGTCATCGGCATTTTGCAAAGCACGTTTTAGCAAATGTCCTACTTCGACTTTTGCACGTGGAGCTGACTTTTCTTCTTCGATTTCACCATCGACATCGACATTTGCATCATCGACTTTGCTATTTTGCAAGTTCGCAATTTCGTTTTGTAGATTTTGGATTTGCTCGCTTACAGATTCATTATTTGCCTGTTCGATTTCTTTAATTACAACAAGGTCTGCACCGATTTCTTCAAGAGAGTTTTTTGCGTTTTTTACGGCACTTTCGAGTTTTGAAACAGAGTCCGACAAGCTTGCGATAGACTCATTATATTCAACAAATTTATTTTTTGCCGAGTCTTTTAAATTGATAAGATTTTTTTCAAATTGAGTTATACCCGAAAAATTTTCTTCATCATTTTCGACTCTTACAACGAGGTCTGCAAGAGCGTCTCTCAATGCCGACAAATCGTCAAAAATTATTTCAAAATTCTTTTGGGCTTCGTCGGAATGTTCAAACTTTGTTGCTATATCTTTTTTATACTCCAAGAAGTATGGCACGAGCAACGCAAACATCGAAAGCAATACCGCCAAGCAACAGAAAATTGTTTGAGCTGTGCTTATTGATTCTCCTCTAAATGCGGATGGAAGAGCGATTGCGAGTACAAGGACTATCACAACAGCATCGGCAATATAGAGTGGTAGTAGCGGTATTTTCGAGTTTTTCATAGTTGTTATTTATTATTCAAATCTCATAAAGCCGACCTTGCGATACACTTTCGACATCAAGCGATTTACTCGACGTTGTGCAGCTTGATTACCTTTTGCGAGGGCAGATTCAATGCGTTTTTTATCGGCTGAAATTTCGAGGAATTTTTCGCGAACAGGTGCGAGAGCATCTACTACGACATCGGCGACAGCTTTCTTGAAATCGCCATAACCTTTACCTTTAAATTCTGTTTCAATATCGTCAAAACTCTTTCCAGAGAGAGCCGACATAATGCTCATCAAATTTGATACCCCAGCTTTATTTTCGATATCGTAGCGAACTTCGCTATCGGAGTCTGTAACTGCCGACATAATTTTTTTGCGAAGCACAGCGGGGTCATCAGTAATATATAACGTGCCGTTTTGGTTAGGGTCCGACTTCGACATCTTTGATGTTGGAGTCTGCAACGACATAATTCTTGCACCAGCTTGTGGAATGTATGGTTCAGGAATTTTGAAAGTATCGGAGTATCTGGAATTGAATTTTTGTGCGAGGTCTCGTGTCAATTCGATATGTTGTTTTTGGTCTTCACCAACAGGCACAACATCGGCATTATAAATGAGAATATCGGAAGCCATCAAAACGGGGTAGTAGAGCAATCCACTGTTGAGATTTTCTTTATGTTTTGAAGCTTTGTCTTTGTATTGTGTCATACGTTCGAGCTGACCGAGTGGACAAATACAGCCGAGAATCCACGCAAGTTCAGCGTGTCCGACGATTGAGCTTTGGAGGAAAAGGTTGCATTTTTCAGGATCGAGACCGCAAGCCATATATTGAGCTGTGCACTCATAGACATTTTTTTTGAGGTCGGCAGGTACATATGGGATTGTTATTGCGTGCATATCTACAACGCCGAAATAGCACTCATATTTTTCGGACATTTCAACCCAATTCTTGACTGCACCGAGATAATTACCTAAATGCAATTTGCCAGTTGGCTGAGCACAAGTTAAAACTACTTTTCTATTTTCAGATTCACCATTCATTGATTAAAAAGTTTTAAACTAAATAAAACTGGTTTCAACAAAAAAAGTCTTTAAAATTTTCTATAAAATTGAAATAATATTCTTATATGAACATTGGAGCAATTTTTGATTGGGACGGAGTTGTTGTAAACTCTGAAAAAGCACATCTTAAAAGTTGGGAAATGCTCGCCGAAGCACACGGGCATACAATTCCAGCGAACTTTATGGCTGATACTTTCGGTAAGCGTAATCTCGAAATTATCCCGAATATCCTCAAGTGGACTGACGATATGAAGCTTGTCGCAGAAATGTCGGACGAAAAAGAAGAATACTATCGCAAAATAGTTGCCGATGAAGGATTGCCACTTGTCGACGGAATAGAAAAGTTTTTGCAAAGCTTGCAATCGGCTGGAATACCTTGTGCGATTGGGTCGTCAACGCCACGCAAGAATCTCGAACAAGCACTCGATAAACTTGACTTTGGCAAATATTTTGTTGCATCGGCGACTATGGAAGACGTATCCCGTGGTAAACCCGCACCTGATGTATTCTTGTGTGCGTCCGAAAAAATCGGCGTTCAGCCACGCCGTTGCATAGTGTTTGAAGATTCAGAAGCTGGTATAGACGCTGGTATTTCTGCAAAAATGAAAACAGTAGCAGTGTCGACAACATTTCCGTCAGACTTTTGGGAATCACGAATAAAAGGTTTTCCAGATATTATTATTGAAGATTTTATTCCGATGGACGCATCTATTATAGAAGGGATTTGGAAAAAGAAATAATAAATATGTCGGAACAACCATTATTTAAATTATCATCAAAATTTAAACCATCGGGCGACCAGCCACAAGCTATTGAAGCGTTGTGTGCGTCGCTTGAGCGTGGTTCAAAATATTCAACGCTCGTTGGCGTAACTGGATCGGGCAAGACTTTTACGATGGCAAATATCATCGCAAAAATGAATCGTCCAGCGTTGATAATCTCGCACAACAAAACGTTGTCAGCCCAGTTGTATTCAGAGTTTAAAGAATTTTTTCCAGAAAATGCTGTCGAGTATTTTGTAAGTTATTACGACTATTACCAGCCCGAAGCATACATTCCACAAACCGACACTTATATCGAAAAAGATTCATCGATAAACGACGATATCGAAAAGTTGAGAATCTCGACAGCAAGTTCGCTCGTTTCTCGCAAAGATGTTATCGTGATTGCGACAGTGTCGTGTATTTACGGCTTGGGTTCGCCAGATGATTTCCGCAAGATGATGGTTCCACTTCGCAAGGGCATGCAAATTTCTCGTGAAAGCCTTACCGAAAAGATGATTGATATACAATATACACGCAACGATATTTCTTTTGAACGAGGTGTTTTCCGTGTGCGTGGCGATGTGATTGATATTTTCCCAGCGTATCTCGATACAGCGTTGAGAGTCGAATTTTTCGGCGATGAAATCGACTCGCTCAAAAAAATCGATCCACTTACAGGCGAAAGTTTGGGTAAATTAGATAGATTTGATTTGTATCCAGCAACAGGTTTTGTAACTCCCAAAGAAAGTATAGAAAGAGCAATTCCACATATCCGTGAAGAGCTTGAAATGCGAGTCGCACAGCTCGAAAAAGAAAATAAACTTTTGGAAGCACAACGCATAAAAATGCGTACCGATCAAGATTTGGATATGCTTGCCGAAACCGGATTTTGCACAGGTATTGAAAATTATTCTCGCCACTTGGCAGGGCGTCCCGAAGGTTCACGTCCGTGGTGTTTGCTCGACTTTTTTCCAAAAGAAACAATCTTGTTTATCGACGAAAGCCATGTGACATACTCGCAAGTGCGTGCGATGTACAATGGCGATAGAGCTCGCAAAGAACGTCTGATTGAATACGGATTCCGTTTGCCCAGTGCGTTGGATAACCGTCCACTTCGTCCAGACGAATTTGATTCTTTGACAGGGCAAACTATCTTTATTTCTGCAACGCCAGCACCGTTTGAATTGTCTGTTAGCGACACAATCGCAGAGCAAGTTCTCCGCCCGACAGGGCTTCTCGATCCAGAGATGATTGTGCGTCCGATTAAAGGACAAGTTGAAGATTGTATCGCAGAAATTAAAGAGTCGGCTGAGCGTGGCGATAGAGTTTTTGTAACAACTCTAACCAAGCGAATGAGCGAAGATATTTCCGACTTCTTACGTGAGTCAGGCGTGCGTGTCGAGTATTTGCACAGCGATATTGACGCAATCGAACGTGTTGAAATTTTGCGTCGCTTGAGATTGGGGGAAATCGACGCACTCGTTGGGGTAAACCTTTTGCGTGAAGGTTTGGATGTTCCCGAAGTTTCGCTTGTTTGCATTCTCGATGCCGACAAAGAAGGATTCTTGCGTAGTGCGACAAGCTTAATTCAAACGGCAGGGCGTGCAGCCCGACACGAACGTGGTCGGGTTATCCTTTACGCCGATAATATGACCGATTCTCTCAAAAAGGCAATCGATGTATGCACAAAGCGTCGTGAAACGCAAATGGCATACAACAAAGAACACGGAATTGTTCCCAAAACAGTGAGCCGTCCGGTTCAAGATTCTCTTGTGAAACGTGAAAACAAACTCGCAAATATATCGAAAAAATCGAAGAGCCAAGTCGATAGAATTATCGACGAACTCCAACAAGAAATGCTTTCTGCCGCCGATATGTACGACTTTGAACGTGCCGCATTGCTTCGTGACCAAATAAAACATATCCGTGCAAATATGAAAAAATAGTTTTGTTGCTTGATTGAAAAAAACTAACTGCTATCTTTTGTCTAATATTCAAAATTAACACTTATCTAATTATGAAGAAGATTATAACTCTCATGGGGGTGTTGCTTGCCTCGAGCGTTTGCTTGCAAGCAAAACCATTGTATAAACACGTCGATATTTCAGCGGTAGCGAATGCGTCATCGCAGGAAGGTGATATGTCGATTAAAAACTTTAAGTTCTCCGACAAGCCAGTTTATTTGGGACCAGTTAAGTTCAATGTTATCGACCCATCAAAAAATGGTGGTAAAAATATTATCCGATTTAAAGGCGGTAAGAATCAAAAGGTTCTTATCAAATTGCCAAACGAAAAAATCAAATATCGCAATATGTATATCATACATACAACCTCGGGCGATAAGACCTATGGCAATATCGGCAATGGCAATGTTGCGACGATGCAAATAAGAGGCGGTAAGTCGGTTCAAGTTTACTATCCAAAAAATTTTGATATCGCAGGTTCATTCTTCAAAGACGATTTTCTCGGCAATGCAAAACGCATTTTCTCTGACGACAAAAACGCAAAAAAAGGTAATTTGTACATATCGGTATTCCCGATAAATTCAATGTACGACCCATTTGAAGTTATCGAAATTAACTCATACGGAATTGTCGATTGGGATATTTATGCAATCACATTTTCAGACAAATTAGAATCGGTGGGAAAGTCTTTCAAGTTTGATCCAAATGAATGGAAACCTGTTGAGTCGAAACACGAAGTTCTCGAAGGTTCAGCACTCGATATGACGAATCTTATGACAGAAGCACCAGCAGGTAAATATGGTCGCTTAATTGTCAACGAAAAAGGTCAGTTTGAATTTGAAAAACGCCCTGGAGTTCGCGTAAAATTCAAAGGCACAAACGACCGTCCATCAGCAGCATTTACACGCACAATCAAGACTCACGCAGATATTGATAGAGTTGTAAAGAAGTACAGAAAACAAGGCTACAATATGCTCCGCTGGCGTCTTTATATGAATCAAGGCAACAAGGGTTTCGAGTTTGAAGAACCTTACAAAATGAAACCGGCAGTTCGCGATTTGTACGACTATTTTATTTTTGCACTCGCTCGTGAAGGTGTGTACTCGCACTGGAATTTGTCGTCGCACGACTTGGGAGATCCCGATTTTAAATGGTCTGACCGTATCGATGTAAAGTGCAAATTTATCTTTGGTGATAAGAAAACTCGAGAAGACTGGCGTAAACTTATGCACTATCAGTTGAATCACGTCAACCCATACACGGGTAAAGCGTGGAAAGACGATATGTCGATTGCGACAACCGAATACTTTAACGAGCTCGACACACTCTATCCTTTCCACAGCTGTTTGAGTCGAGAAGGTAAAGATTTTGGTAATAAAGTATTCCGTGAGTGGATTGCAACTCGCTACAAAAACGTCGCCGAGCTTAACGCAAAATGGAAACTTAAAAAGCCAATCAAAAGCTTTAATGATCTCGCACCATTTGATAAAAGAGAACATCGCAATTCTGCAGATGTCGCACAATTCTGCATTCACTATTCACGTGATATGCAGAGATTCTGTGAAAAAGTTATCCGTGAAGAAATCGGTTTTACAGCACCACTTCACCAACATAACTGTGCAATCCGTACCGACGTATATCTTCTCAGTGCCGAAGCTGGAACATATATGGCAAACAATGTATACTTTGTCCACCCAAGTGCATTTATGTCGCCAGGTTCAAGAGTTCCACAGATGTCGTCGTTGCTTCCGGGTAATCAAGCTACATATTGGTTGCACGCAGCAAACAAGAGAATGTACGACCGCCCATATTGCGTAACGGAATACCAACACTCGCACTGGAACCCATGGAAGCACGAAGCTGGGGTATTCTTCCCAGCATACTCGGCTTTCCAAAACTTCGATAATTTGACAATTCACGACCAAGCAGTTTCAGTGTACGGACCTGGACCAGTCTCATGCTTTGAAGTAGCCGACTCGCCCGTGTATCGTGCAAACGAATTCCTTAGTTGTATGCTTTTCTATCGTGGCGACGTATCGCCAGCTAAAAAGCGTGTCGATGTTGTGTATAGCAAGAGATATGTTGAAACATCGCACAATATGACAAAAGGGATGAATCACGAACAAGCAAAGATTGCGTTTATGACAGGCTTTGGTATCGACTTCCCGTCGGCTCGCAAAATTTCAGATTTGAAAAATGTAAAAGTAAAGCCAGCCGATATGCAAATGGAGCCAATCGGAAGTGCTCGTGAAGTGTATGGCAATAGCACAGGGCCAGCAGCTCACGAAAAGGAACAGTTTGATATCAATGCGACAGCAAAACTCCTCAAAGAAAAAGGGATTTTGCCACAAGAAAATATCTCGAATCCGGCAGAATGTATCTACCAAACAGACACTGGTGAAATTACAACAAACTTCAAAGAAGGTTGGGTGAAAGTATCAACACCAAAAACTGAAGCAGTAGTTTGGAAAGTCGGTATGAAGTCGACAAAGCTTGGAAAGCTCAATGTTATTTCGTCGAGCGAACCAGCGGCAATCGCTTTGACAAGTGTTGATAACAAGCCACTGGGAAAATCGAAGCGAATGGTTTTGGTATATAATACCGACAACACTTCAACTGGTGTTGAGCTTTCGCCAGATAAGTCGACACTTAAAACTCGTGGAAGATTGCCAATTCTCGTCAAGACAGGTAAATTCTCTGTTGAAATCGAGTTGCCAAAACGTGGTTTCTTTGCAAAGCTTATAGGCGATCCGAAATACACAATTTACGCATTGAAAATGAACGGTGAAAGATTTGAAGAAGTGCCATTTAAAATCGAGGATAACAAAATGAAACTCGATATCGACACAGGAAAACTCGCCGAACCAGCACTCTATTACGAAATTGTAAAACAATAATTTTATATCAAACTAAAGCTCGCGAGTGGCAAACCGCCACTCGCTTTTTTTTGTCGATATATCATTATTTTTGAAGAAAAAACTTGTCTTAAAAAATGGGTAGAATAAAGTGGTTGGATAATGAGTGAAACATATCAAGTAATCGCGCGTAGATACCGTCCAAAACAATTTTCAGAATTGGTCGGGCAAGAACATATTGTCAAAACTCTTTCAAATGCTATTGAGTCGGGCAGAATCGGACACGCATACTTGTTTGTTGGTCCAAGAGGAACGGGCAAAACCACAACTGCACGCCTTTTCGCAAAGGCGTTGAATGCAAAAGGTGGTCCAAGCATTCATCCTGAAGATGACGATATTTCTCAGGCAATTATGAATGGCTCGTGTATGGACGTTGTCGAAATCGATGGTGCGTCGAATCGTTCAATTGACGAAATAAGAAGCTTGCGAGATGAGTGTCAATACGCACCAGCTCAATGCACATACAAAATTTATATCATCGACGAAGTTCACTCTTTGACTACTGACGCATTTAACGCTCTCTTGAAAACTCTCGAGGAACCACCTAAACACGTCAAATTTATCTTTGCTACAACCGAAGCTCACAAGGTTTTGGGAACTATAACATCGCGTTGTCAACGCTTTGAATTTCGCCCAATTTCTGAAAAATTGATAACAGAACATCTGCGTGAGATTACTAAAAAAGAAGAAATAGAAGCAACTGACGAAGCATTGCGTGCAATATCACGTCTCGCAAATGGCGGTATGCGTGATGCCCAAAGTATTCTCGACCAAATGATATCATTCTGTGGCAAAAAGCTCGATGTGTCAGATGTTATCGGCGTTTACGGCTTGGCATCAGAATCTCAAATTTCTGGGCTTGTCGAAAAAATGGCAAAGGGCGATTACACCGCAGTTGTCCAAGCAGTCGATGATTTAGTCGAAAATGGTTGCGACCTATATCGAGCATTGTGCGATATGCAAAATTTTGTGAGAACTTCAATGATTGAATCGTTCTCAACAGGCTATAAAGAATTCGGCGACAAAAAACTCTCGAGCGAACAAATGATGCGTATGCTCGATGTTTTGCAAAACGCCGAAAAAGGTCTAAAGAACGGGCTTTCCGAAAAGGCGAATTTTGAAGTAGCACTTTTGAAAGCTGTAGAACAGAGCAGAGCTCGTGCGATAAATACATTGATTAAAGAGCTCGATAAACTCTCGGGTGCTCCCGCAGAAGTTCAAAAAAAAAATAGCTGAACTACTTCGACAAGTTTTGGCAGAATCTCGAGAATTTGCCCAAGCGTTCACTGCTGAAATAGACCGTTCGCCAAAGAAAAAGAAGATTGTCGAAGCTCAACAGGACACTTCTAAAATTGAGATTTACGAGGAGGGTACTGCTCAGTTTGAAGACGCTATGCAGAAAATCTCGCAAGGCTTGTTAGATGTTTTGTACTCACAGTTCGGAAGTAAACCACAAACATTGGTCGCTGGCGGAATTGTCGAAGAAACACAGGAAGAACAAAAAGAACTGTCAGACGATTCAATGTTGACGGACGATTCTCTTGTGGAATCGTTGGAGGATGATGACGATGAATAACGATGTATTATTGACAATTTTTATTATTTTATCGGTTTTTGAATTTGTCGCTGTTGTGATGTTTATTCTTGAACGCAACAAAATGAAATCGCAACTTGCGAATGCGTCGACGCTCGAAATGGAGTATGCAAAAGCGTTGGCAACTGAAAAAACTCGTGCCGATGCCGTTGCCGAAGATTTGAAAAAATCGGAAGAAGAACGCAAAACGTTGGAGCAATCAAAAACCGACGCTCAAATAAAACTCGCTACTTCGGAAGAAAAAATAGCACATCTGACAGAACGTCTCGAAAATCGAGCAGAAGAAGAACGTGCGGTTAGAGAAAAATTTGCGAGCGATTTTGAAAATCTTTCAAACAAGATGTTGGAGTCGGCACGAGAAAAGTTGTCGAGCTCAAACATAGAACAAATGGGGCTTGTACTCGCTCCGCTGAAAAATAGTTTGAGCGAATTCCGTCAAAGAATGGAAGCGTTGGGCGAGGTTGGGGCTCGCAACAATGCGTCGATGTCGGCACATATTGAATCGCTGGTGAAGATGAATGCACAACTTGGCGAAGAAGCAAAAAATTTGTCAAACGCATTGCGTTCAAAAAATAAAGTCGCTGGAAATTGGGGCGAAACTATACTTGAAAGAATCTTTGAAAATTGCGGATTTGTAGAAGGTATACATTATCAATCGCAAAAAAATTATATCGACAAGGAAGGCTCGCAAAAACGCCTTATGCCCGACTTTGTGGTATACTTGCCCAACGAACGTTCAATCGTGGTCGATTCCAAGTTGTCGCTTGTAGATTATACCGACTATTGTTCGGCTGATGACCAAACAGCAAAACGCACGGCAATCACAAAATTTAAACGTTCTGTACGTGAACATTTGAACGAGTTTGCGGGGAAATATAACGATTTGCCGGATATCACATGCAGTTTCAAAATGATGTTTATGCCAATAGAAGGTGCGTATGAACTCGCAATTTCCGAAGATGAAAAGCTTTTGTCAGACGCATATCAGGCAAATGTTTTGATTGTTTCACCAACAAATGTTTTGAGTATTTTGAAGTTTGCAGAGATTGCATATCGCAACGAAGCGTTCGTAAAAAATCTTAAAGAATTGTACAATACAGGAAGATTGTTGCACCAAAGAGTCGAGTTGTTTTCGGAGCGATTTGAAAAGCTCGGCAATAAAATCGTGGGCTTGCAAAAAGATTTTGACGATACCAAAAAGACACTTTCGCAAGGTTCGAAAAGCGTTCTTGAAACCGCAAACAGATTTATAGAAAAATCAAAAAATGCTAACATAGATTTTGAAGAGGAAAAAGACGATGAATAACCAAAATAAACGTCCAGAATGGGTGCCTGAAAACGCCGACAAAAATTTCTTTACAACATCGGTAATGCCTGGGATTAACCTTCGCAAAGATGATGTTGTTGATGACACAATCTCGACAGCTCCACGTCCAAAGCGTCGCCAGCTTTCGTTGCAAGATTACAAAGACGGCGTGTTGTCGGGCAATAAAACAATTATCGCTCGTGCGATTACTTTGATTGAAAGTAATTCTGAAGCACATTTCGATTTGGCTCAACAACTCATTGCGGAACTTTTGCCATACTCGGGTAAGGCTTATAGAATCGGGATTACGGGAGTTCCAGGAGCAGGAAAGTCGTCATTTATCGAAACATTTGGCTCGCTACTTTGCGACGAGTTTGGCAAGAAAGTTGCGGTGCTTGCGGTCGACCCGTCAAGCCCAATTACTGGCGGAAGTATCCTCGGCGACAAGACCAGAATGGAAAATCTTTCTCGCAACGAAAACGCATTTATCAGACCTTCGCCGTCGGGCGGTATGCTCGGTGGTGTGGCTCGCAAGAGTCGTGAAACTATGGTAATTTGCGAAGCCGCTGGGTACGATGTAATTCTCGTTGAAACAGTCGGTGTCGGACAAAGCGAAGTAACTGTACGCTCTATGACCGACTTTTTCTTGCTTGTTCAACTCGCTGCACAAGGCGACGAATTGCAAGGCATCAAAAAAGGTGTAATCGAGCTTGCCGACGGTATACTTGTAAATAAATGCGACGGTAATATGGTAGAGCGTTCGATGCTGAAAAAAGCAGAGCTTTCGGGCGTCTTGCATTTCTTGAATTCTCCTACGCCCGATTGGAAACCTTTCTGCGAGGTTTGCTCGGCACACACGGGTATGGGCGTCCGCGAAGCGTGGAAACTTCTCGACGGATTTCGTGAAAAACTTACTGCAACTGGATATATCCAAAAACGTCGTGGAGAGCAGAAAATAGAATGGTTCCAATCATTGCTTGAACAAGAAGTTTTGAGAAAATTTTATAATCAAAATGGAATGGAAAGTATGATGGAGCATTATAAAAAATTAATTGCTAATTCTGAAATAACGGCGGCATCGGCAGTTAAAAACCTTATGTCAGCATCAGAAAAATAGTAGATGTCAACTTCTTCAAAAACTTCAAAAATATCCGATGAAAGCAGTGGATTACCACTCGCTTTGAAAAATACGATTTTTGAATTTGAAGGTTTTTTGAAAATGGAATTGGGGCGAAGTAAAAATACTGTCGCCTCATATTTGTCTGACGTTTGGCAGTTCGCAGAGTTCTTGGCATCAAAGAAAATATCGACATTTGAAAGTGTCGATGCCGATTTACTTGTTGAGTGGATTGGCTCAATCTCGAAGATAACAAAGGCGACAACGCAGTCTCGCAAATTGAGTGCAATGAAATCTCTTGCAGGGTATCTTGTCGATGAAAAAGTGTGGTCGAAAAATTATTGCGATATAGTTGCACGTCCTAAATATCGTCGCAATGTGCCTGAAGTTTTAACGGCAAATGAGGTGGCACAGTTGCTCGAAGCACCGCAAAAAGATACCGCCGAAGGCTTGCGTGATTATGCGATGCTCGAGCTTATGTATAGTAGTGGTTTGCGTGTGTCAGAGATTTGTTCGCTGTCGGAAAGCGATATTGATTTTACAGAAAGTATAATGCGTGTGCGAGGTAAAGGCTCAAAAACTCGCCTTGTGCCGGTTGGCGATTATGCAATTCAAGCAATAAAAGCATACAAAGTTGCGAGACAAGAAATGCTCGGCAAACGCATCGTCAGCGAGCTTTTTATAACTCGACGTGGTGCAAAAATGTCACGCAAAACTTTTTGGTATAATATCAAAAAATACGCACTTGCAGTGGGCATTCAAAAGAATGTAAAACCGCATATTTTGCGACATTCATTTGCGACACACCTTTTGCAAAACGGAGCAAATTTAATGTCGATACGTGAGATGTTGGGGCATAGCGACCTTGCTACAACACAAATTTACACGACACTTCTCAACGAAGAAATCCGTACACAACACGCCCAAAAGCATCCACGTTCAAATATGAAAATTTAGTCATCACGAGAAATTTTACGCAACGTTGAAAGCATATGTTGTCTTTCAAAAACGTTCGGGTTAACTCTTTCAAGCTCGTTCCAATTCTCGAGAGAAAAAGTATCATAAATAGAATCTGAACATTTATTTGCAAGTTGAGGTTGTTTTAGCAAGAGAGATAACCAGTGCTTAGATGAGAAGCTCCAGTTCTTAAGCTTATCTGCAAATTCTGGTTTTTCAGATAACAGCTCAACCCAGTTTAAATTTTTAAACCAAGACCAACATTTACATTCGCTTGAGTTGTTAGTGTCATCAATAATTTTTGCGACAGCGTGAGTTGGACTATATATCCAAAATTGTGGTTGATATTTTATAAGTTCTCTAAAATCGGACGAATCAAAGATTTGCCAGTAGTGAAATATAGTTTCGCTCTGCGGATATATTTTTAATATATGAAGCCAATCTTTTGTACGCAACGCATTTGTGTTATTGCAATGTTCTATTAATTGAGGTTGTTTTAGTAAAATCCCCCTCCAATCTTGCGGAGGTATATTTTCCCAATCATTAAAATCTGGCAGAATATTTGGAGATATTTTCAAAATTGCGGAACGTCCAGTAGTATATTTTAGTGCTGATTCAATAAATTGTGGTTGAGCCTTAATTAACTTATACCAATCTGTCATTGCGATTTTGTCCCAGCCGTGAAATCTGTTGGCAAATTGTGGACATTCTTTTAGTATGTCTATCCACTTTTCCGAATTTATTTTTTCCCAGTCGAAAGAGTCTAAATCTGTTTTAGGATTTTCGATTTGTTCTATGATATAAGATGAGTATGATTTTTGGGGGGTAGGTTTTAAAAGTGATTCAACCTTTTTTTGCCAGTTGGTATCCATGAAATATTCTATACATTTATTTCTGAATTGTGGTTGTTTTGATAATATCACAGCCCAGTTCTTTGGAGTGAATTTATCGGTACAAGGGCACTTATAAAAATATTGTGGTTGTGCAGAAATAATCATACTCCATTCGTGCGGAGTAAATTCATCCCAATATGGACATTCTTCTTCTAATTCAGGGTAGTGCATTATTATTGCCGACCACCCGACTTTATATTTTTTTGCACCTTCCAAAAGTTTAGGTTGTATAGCCAGCAGTTTATCCCACCAGACGACACCTAAAGTAAAACCTTTTTCGTATTTATCGGCGTATTGAGGGAATTCTGGTAGAACTTTTTTCCAATCGTTTCTATGGATAAATTTCCAAAAATTGTACTTGTCAAATTCGGCAATATCGGCAGTGCCTTGTTGCAACATATTGACAAGTTTTTCGGATGTTAAATTTTTTATTTTATTTATTGGCATTGAAAACTTTTAGGAATCAGTATTAGCGAAAAAGAGATGTTTTCAAATAAAAAACGGGAGCAATTAGTTGCTCCCGTTTTTGTTTATTTTATCGAAATAGGTTTTCTTGTTTTAAGTTTTATTGTGTTTGATTTTAGCTTCATCCCGTAAACGTCGACTTGAATTTCTCCGGCTTCGTCGCTTGGCTCGATTGTCGCAACGAGCTTACCGCTGAACGATTTCATATAGTCTGCCGAAAATGGCGTGTGGTCGGTCGGGTCGCCATTGCACAACGCACGGAGTTTTCCAGCACCTTTGACTTTTACGAACATAAATCTCGATGCACGCGGGCAAAGGTTTCCGTCTTTATCGACGACATCAATTTCCAAAAATACCAAATCTTTTGGGCATGCGATAATATCGGTGCGGTCGGGCGTGATTTTTGTAGTGAACGCTTCGCCTGCAGTTTTGATTATTTTTTCTTCAGCTTTTTTGCCGTCCTTGTCGTATGCTACAACTTTGAGTTCACCAGGTTGGTATACGACATCATTCCACATTATACGATTGCGTTCGAGTGGGTTTTCCGACTTTGCTATTTTCGTCTTTACGCCCATACTTTTGCCGTTTACAAACAACTCTACTTTATCGTAATTTGTGTAGCAGTGGATAGGAACGTTTCTGCCGAGTCTATCTTCTTCCCAATTCCAGTGTGGGAAAACGTGTAAAACTTTTACATCATTATTCCAGCGTGCTTGGTATGAATAAAATCTATCTTTCTTGAGTCCAGCAAGGTCGACAATACCAAAGTACGAGCTTTTTGACGGCGTCCCAGGGTTGTATGGTGTCGGCTCGCCAAGGTAATCAAAGCCAGTCCAGACGAACTCTCCAAAGTATTCTGGATTATCATCGAGTGCCATAAACTCTTCATCAGGCGTTTGTCCCCAAGGTGGAGTATCCAAGTCATAAGCCGAAACGTGATAATCTTCGTTGAACGGATTTTTGTTGCGTTCAACAGGGAAGTGGTAGACTCCACGAGAGCTTACAGTCGATGCTGTTTCGCTTCCGTAGAAAATCATTTTTGGATTTTCTTTTGCGAGGGTCGAGTATACACTTATACCATAGTTAATGCCGGAAAGATCAAGCTCATATGGGATTTTGCTTAACTTAAAACATTTTTTCAAAGAGTTAAGACCTGCTGTTGCAGGGCGAGTTGGATCTTCTCTATGGATAATATCAACAAGAAATCTTGCGGTTTCTTTGCCGGTTTTTACTTTTTGTTCTTCAATTTCATTACCGATACTCCACATAATGATAGATGGGTGATTGCGGTCTCGGTGAACTGCAGATTTAATATCTTTTTCTACCCATTTATCCCAAAGTTTGTTGTAACCGTTTTCCATCTTTGCAATTTGCCATTCATCGAGAATTTCAAGCTGTACCAAGAAGCCCATTTCGTCGCAAAGGTTTAGCAATTCAGGCGAAGGCGGATTGTGCGATGTTCTGATTGCGTTGCATCCCATTTCTTTGAGGATTTCAAGCTGTCGACGCAATGCACGTACATTTGTTGCAGCACCAATTGGTCCCATGTCGTGATGCATACAGACCCCATTTATTATTGTTTTCTTTTCGTTGAGAACAAATCCATTTTTACGGCTGAACTTAATCGAGCGAATGCCGAAGCGAACTTGTGTGTTGTCGATTTTATTGCCATTTTTATCGAAAACAGTTGCGTCGAGCTTATAGAGGTTAGGCGATTTAATTCCCCAAAGTTGTGGATTTTCCACATCGATAAAAATTTCTTTTGAAACGTCTGTATTTTCAGCCGATGCGACAATTTTGTTATCGGGCGAAATGATTTTATACGCAATTTTTGAAGCTTGTTCTGGGTGCGAAAGTGTTGCTTTTACTGCAACCGATGCTTTGTTTTTTGCGATGTTCGGAGTTGTGATATAAATCCCATTGCGGACAATATGCAGAGGGTTTTTGTAAGTCAAATGCACATTGCGATAAAGTCCCGCGCCAGAGTACCAACGCGATGAAAGTGGCTTGTTATCGATACGAACAGCCATTACATTTTTTTCGCCAAACTTTACAAACTTGCTTACATCTACTTCAAACGAAGCATAACCAAATGGCCATTCGCCAGCGTACTCGCCATTGAAAAAAACTTTTGCGTTGCTCATTGCACCATCAAATTCGACAAATACTTTTTTGCCTTTCATTTCAGCAGGAATATCGAGCTGTATTCTGTACCACCCAATTCCGAAGCATGGCAACGCTCCTGTTCTGCCAGTACGGATAGTTTTTTTTCGATCTCCATCTTGCCAAACTTGTACCATTTGGAAATCAATGTTCATATCAAAATTTTTACCGATTGCCCAGTCGTGTGGTACTCTTACTGATTCCCATTTTGAGTCGTCAAAAGTAATATTTTGAGCTGTTGTTTCGTCGGCATTGTAGAATTTCCAGCCAGTTTCGAGTGTTTCTACTTTGCGTGGCGATTCTGCAAATAAAACGCCAGTTGATAATATCATTAAAATTAGTGTGTTGATTTTCTTCATAATCTCCGAAAAGCTAATTAAAGAAAAATTTTTTGCAAGATTGAAATAAAAAAACGCGAACATTTGTCCGCGTTTTTCCGAGAAATAGATTGTATTACTTGCGTTTCTTCTTGCTTGGAACAGGCTTATTCCATTCAAGAATTTGATTATCTTGCAAGAGTTTTTCACGGAGCTTTGGATAATTGACATCTTGAACAGCACAGTTTGCGTCAATCGCCATTGTTGCAGCTGTTGCAGAAGAGTGTCCCAAGAGCATAAATACAGGTTCCATTCTGATTGAGCCATACGCAATGTGCGAAGCCGAGCATGCAACTGGAACGAGCAAGTTAGATACTTCGTTGCGTTTTGGGGTCAATGCACCGTATGAAATCTTGTAAGGTTTTTTGAGGTGAACACCGATATCGCCTTCGTTCTGTACAAAACCTTGTGGAGTGATGTATCGTTGGCAGTTGTGCGAGTCGAGTGTGTATGACCCCATACCAATTGATTTTGGTGTTTCTTTTGTGCATCGGCAATCGTGTTCGGTCATAACGTATTCGCCAATCATACGGCGAGCTTCTCTAATATAGAGATTGTATGGCCAGTTGTCGTTATCGACAAATTCGTCTTTTGCCAAGCCGTACGGAGCGTAGAATGAACGCAAATCTGGATCAACACGAGGGTCGTTCATAATAAAGTAGAGTAAGCCTTGTTGATAATCTTTGTGTGCTTTGATGATTTTTGCACGTTCTTCGTATGATGCGTCAGGGTAGGCATAGTTTTGTCCGATAAAGTCAAAACCGAATGCCGATTTATTATTTGTGTCGGTCTTACCGTTCGGGATTCTATCAGGTTTCATTGTGTCGCGACGTTTTTCCATATCCCAAGTGCGAAGAACGAGAAGGTAGTCGTCGGCATTGTAGTTATCTGGTTTTGGGAAAGGACGCATATTTTCAGGGACGATAGACATACACAAACGGAAGCAATATGCTTGTACTTTTTCATCGCCTTGACCTTTTTCGCCAGGGTGTTTGTCGCTGATATATTTCATCAAGCCACTCGATTTATCGCCCTTGATTTTATATGGATCTGTATCTTTATAGAAATAGTGGTCGTGGTGGAGAACTCCTGGTTGGGCTCCGTTCCAATTTTCATTATAAACCGAATTTGCTTCACGCCCGACGTGATACGAGCAACCCGAAGCTGCCATCAAATCGCCTTCAAAGGTTGCGTCGATAAACATTTTACCTTTGAAAACATCGCCGTCGAGTGTACGGATTGATACGATTTTTGTCCCATCCTTTTTGACACCACTTTCTCTATCGAGCAGTTTCTCTCTAAAAAGTGTGATATTTTTTTCTTCAGCAATCCAGTTGTCGAAAACACGTTCTGCGACTTTCGGTTCAAAAATCCACATAGTTTTGTCATCGTGCTTGATTGCTTTTACATTTTGACCTTTCAAATTGTCGTCTTCAAGCTTCAACCAATTCCATGCTTTTGGGTTTTGGTATTCTTCGTATATACGACGATAAAATTCTCTTGAAATACCGCCGATAGTGTAAGCTCTGCCAGAGTCTGTGAATGTTAACCCAGCACTGCTCATTGCACCCAAGTGTTTGTCGGGCGATACTAATATAACCGATTTTCCTTCGCGAGCCGATTGAATCGCACTTGTTACCGCACCTGAAGTTCCACCATACACGATGATGTCGGCTTCATACACGTTGCCTGTTTTGTTTACTGATGCACATGCGACGATTAAAAGTGATGTAATCGCAATCAATGCTAAACCAATAATTTTTTTGAGTTTCATAATATATAATTAGTATGTTATGTTCGTGATAATGCAAATAAAAGTACCAAAAAGATTAGCACAGGTAAACATAATTTTTTATTAAAATTTTTATTTTGTAAAAAAAAGCTTTACAAAATGCAAAAAATAGAGAGCATATTGAGACTTTAAAAAATCAAAAATTTATACAAAAACAGTAAAGGTAAATAAAAATGGCGAATCTCAAGAAAAAACGCAGACTCAAGATGAATAAACACAAACGCTCAAAGCGTTCAAAAGCAAATCGTCATAAGAAGCGCACATGGTCGTGCTAATTGGCGACCCTACTGTTTAGTCTTTTTTTCAAGCCGATGTTTTCAAAACGTCGGCTTTTTTGCTTTTAATCTTTTTTAACGTCAGTTGAAGATTCCTATATCGGTTGACAGTTTAATAAATTATCGAGGTTGCTGACTTGACCGTGAAAAAATAAAACCTAAAATTTTTCAATATGAATATTAAAACAATCCTATCTATATTTTCTGTATTAGGACTCACGGCTATTGCGTTTTTCTCAGTTTTTACATCTGGAGATGAATTGACTTGTAGAGTTGAAGATGTCGGCGGAATCCCCCGCATAGTTCTCAATGGTAAACCTGTCCGGGCTCGTATGCTTTATGTTTCGCCTCTTTACTTTCCACAAGGTTCGTTGACTGTACGTTTCACATTTCCCGATATGGATGTCGAAACGTTTGTAGAAATACCAAAGCTCGAAAAGCCCGTAAAAAACGCATCAATACAAATCCATAAACATGGAAATTTTAATTGTAAGATATACTCTTTGGAAGTTGTCGAACGAGATACGAAAAAAGTGATATATTCTCTCGATACAAAAGGCGACAAACGTGTGCGTACAAAAAAAGCACAAACCGAATTTAAGTCTGAAAATGGTCGAGATTATTTAGCGGTGAAAAATCTCAAAGGCGGGGGACGTATATTTTTCGATGGCGTAGATTTTGAGGCTGGAAAAATCTATCATATCAATATCAAAATAAACGGTGATAAAGATTATATGTTCGCAATGTTTGCGAGCGTAAACGACCAACTTTTTGAGCCACAAAGACGCTCGTTTGTCGGCTTGCAAACAAAACTCGCTGGCGACTATGATGTAGATTTTATTACATTCCCAATTCAAGCGGCAGATTTTATGGTGGAAGACGGGAAATCGTACAACACCGAAAATCTCAAAGGTGCACTTGACGAAATCGTACAAGCAAATCCCGATGCTAAAATTCTCGTTCGTGTGAGATGTTATCCGCCTGAATGGTGGATGAAGAAATATCCCGAAGATACTTTTAGAAATACTAAAGGCGAATTATTTTCAACTTATAAAGGAGCAGGGAGTACGTTCTCGCAACGATTCCGCAACGATTGTGGAAAAGCTCTCGAAGCGATTATCGATTTTTGCGAAAAAAATTATCCTAAAAATATTGTCGGCTATCATCCAGGTGGAGCAAATTCTTGCGAATGGTTTTATCCCGACACAAGAAATCGAGATTGGATTGGTTATGAGCAATCTGCCCAAGTGTCGTGGAGAAAATGGTTGACCGAAAAATATAAGACAGATTCTGCTCTCCAAAAATCGTGGAACGACCCAACCGCAACTCTCGCAACTGCAACTGTCCCACTCCCTGAAGAACGAGAACAAGCTTTCTGTTTAATCGACCCCAAGACGCAAATGAGGCTATTTGATTGCAACGCATTTCGCCAAGATGCAATGGTCGATACAATGCTTCATCTTTCAAAAATTATACGTCGAAAAGTTCCCAACAAACTCTCGGCATTGTTCTATGGATACACGACAATTACCGAACAGAAAGGTTCTGCAAACCCTGGTCACTTCGGCTTAAAAAGAGTTTTGAACTCTCCCGATGTCGACTTATTGTGCGGACCTCTCTCTTACACAAAACGAGATTTAGGCTATGGCGGTATGCACCCTGGAACGACTGAATCGATGATTAGAGCAGGCAAAATTTGGATTGTCGAAGACGATATTAGAACTTATCGAGTCCCTCCAACTCAACAAAAAATAACTCCGCTGGGCAATGAGCTTAGAACCCAAGAAGCAACCTTGAATGTCCTTCGTCGCGACTTGGCTCAAGAAGCAATTAGAGATTGCGGAAATTGGTATATGGACTTAGGCGGAATAGGCTGGTACGACGACCCTGCCTTCTGGCAACTTATGAAAGATTTTGAAAAAGTGGATAACGATATGATAAAAAATCCGATTCCATACGCTCCCGAAGTCGCCTTGATTATGGATGAACGTTCTGTTTGCTATGGAGGTTCAAAAGGAACGAACTTGCGTACAATGATGTGTTCAGTTAAAGGTCGTACAGATATTACCGATTTAGCCGCACCATACGGAGTTTATCTTTTAGACGATTATCTTTTCGGCAAACCGATGTCGCCAAAGCTTGCAGTTTTCACAGTTAGCTGTGCTCTCGATAAAAAACAACGTAAGGCGTTGTACGAAAAAACTCGCAACACTGGTGCAATATTTATGTGGACCACTGGTTTGCTCGATCCCGATAAAAACGACATCAACCTCGATTACGTCAAAGAAGCCACTGGCTTTGAAGTTGAGTATGCTGGCGACAATATGTATGCTCAAATTTTCCCAACTAAATTAGCAAAATCATTTGGCTTTGATAGGGTGTGGGGTACAAATAAAATAACAAAACCAATGCTTTCGCCAAAATTAAAAGAAGGCGATATCGTCTTGGGACATTATCCAAACGGCAAGCCTGCAATGGTTTTGCGTGGAAAACATATGTTCTTTGGAATCGGAATTAGCTACCAACCGATGTTCGACTATATGTATAAAGTCGCAGGAGTCCACCAGTACTCAAAACAAAAGGTATGCGTATTTGCAAACGGTGCGTACTTGTCGGTAACTTGCACTGACGACAATAAATCAATTCACGATATCGTGCTAAATATTCCCTCCGACAAAGATGTTTTCGATGCTCTCACAAACGAAAAAATCGGCAAAGCACCAAATATCACATTGAAAATGAAACGTGGCGATAACCGAATGTTGCGACTCGGCAAAGGCAATGTAGAATTTAAAAAGTAGCAAAAACTTCAAACTCCGCTGATTGCAAAGCGGAGTTTTTTTGTAGTATTTTTTGGCTTGATAAAATAAAAAAACAGACCGATATTTCTTTGGATGGTCAAAAAAGATTCACAGAAATTTATGCTGGGTATTCTCGTGGCTCTCTCGCTTACGCACGGGCTGAACGATGTTATGCAGTCGATTGTTTCGGCTGTTTATCCGCTCATAAAAACGAATCTAAATTTAACGTATGGCGAGATTGGATTAGTCGCATTAACATATCAAATTTCGTCGTCGATAATGCAACCTGTCTTCGGATATATTTTCGATAAACGTCCGGTTGGTTGGTTCTTGCCATTTGGTCTTTGTTGCACGATGACAGGTTTGATTCTCATAGCGTATGCACCAAACTTGACAATGTTGATGTTTGCAGTGTTCGTGTCAGGGATAGGGTCGTCGGTCGTGCATCCCGAAGCGTCGAGAATAACATCGCTTGCGGCAGGGAAAAAACGTGGATTAGCACAATCGATTTTTCAAGTTGGCGGAACAACTGGATACGCACTTGCCCCATTGCTTGCGGCACTTTTTATACGTGAACAAGCGGGCATTGCAAAGTTTTCGCTCGCAGCAGTATTTGCGATAATTGCTCTTATTCCCGCTTGTAGATGGTACGCAAAAAGAATCAAAGAATCGGGCGGAGCAGGGCTTGATGTCGCCGAAACAGCGGAATCGGCTATGCTTGCGTCGGCAAAACTCCCACGCAAAACAGTTTGGTTTGTGATGTTTATCTTGATGTTTTTAGTGTTCTCAAAAAATTTCTATACAGTTAGCATTTCAAACTATTACACATTCTACTTGATGCAAAAATTCTCGCTGACCGTTCAAGAGTCGCAAACGATGCTCTTTGCATTTCTCTTCTCTTGTGCAGTCGGGACTTTGTGCGGTGGACCAATCGGCGATAAATACGGACGACGCCTCGTCATCTGGTGGTCGATTTTAGGTTCAGCACCATTCGCACTTTTGATGCCATACGCCAACCTGGAATGGACAATAGTGTTGAGCATATTTATCGGGCTGATTATATCGTCGGCATTTTCGGCAATATTGGTTTACGCACAAGAACTCTTGCCGATGAAAGTTGGGCTGGTGTCGGGGATATTCTTCGGGTTTGCATTTGGAATTGCAGGAGTAGCATCGGCTGTACTCGGTAAAATCGCCGATATGACCGATATTCTTTTTGTGTATAAATTATGTTCGTTTTTCCCATTGTTAGGGATAATTGCGTACTTCTTACCTCGTGTGAGAACCTTGCAAGCGATGAAAAAAGAACAGGAAAAATAAAATGGGAAAATCGTATCGAGTATATTTTGCAGGCGGACTTTTTACGCACAAAGATTTAATCGGCAACGCATATTTGGCAGATGAAATTCAGCGATGCTCAAATGGCAAATTCAAATGCTTACTTCCGCAAAATATCGAATTCCGCAGTATGAATCCCAAGTCGATAAGAGACGACGATATCGTCGCATTGTTGGAATCTGACCTCGCGATTTTTAATTACGACGGAACAGAACTCGATAGCGGGACAGTCGTGGAATATATGTTCGCAAAATTTGCCGATATACCGACCTTGATTATGCGTTCTGATTTTCGAGACGCTGGCGACTGTGGTACTCCCGAAACACCGATGCCATGGAATTTGATGACATCGTTTTATCCGCGAACAAAAACATACGTTGTATCGTCGGCTGAAATCTATCGTAGAAGCGGAAAAGATTGCCAAAAGATGAGCGAATATATGGCGAAAGAAATCGTACCATTGCTCGAAAGTTTGTTGCAAACAAAACCGACAATGAAAAAAGAGGAGCAAGAGCAAATCTACGATTGGCTAACAAGAATGCCAAACTTCAGCGAAGACCGTACCCAAGAAATAAAAACAGCTCTCGCCAAGAAAAAGTCGAGCGGACTCCTCTAAAATCGACGCAGTTGTAAAATACTTTTTAACTAAAAAGTGTTCGCCGTGCTTACAACCACGAGGAGCGTCGTTTACAAGTGCAACGTACTTCAAACAAAGTGCATATTGCAAAAGCTCTTTTTCATCGTCCTTTAAAGCGTCGACGTATTTAGTCCAGCGACCACTTCCAGTCATTCTGAAGATATAGAATTTTGTGCCTTTTGTGTATTTTTTGTTTTCCATTTTGTTTCCTTTTTTGTTTTTGTTGCTTAAAAAAAGGAGGAGGCTTCAGCGAGTTATTAGCTCGCTGAAGTTGTCAAGTTTTAGCTTGACAAAAGAACGATTATTATTTTGATAATCGCCACAAGGATTAAGATTATTAGAAGCGTATCTCTCATTATATCATCCTTCTTTTTGTGAGAGATTCGAGCGAGGGTTAACCACCCTCGCTTTCTTTTGCTCCCGTCAAGATTTAGAGAAGATAGAAACTTGACATTAGATTATCGAAGTGATTATCTTTTCCGAATTAATTTTGAACTGCTCGAGTGGTGAAATTGGTAGACACGTATGATTCAGGTTCATATGGCACTACTGCCGTAAGGGTTCGAGTCCCTTCTCGAGCATATCTTTCTCTTTTAGAAAGAAAATCTTTTATGAGGCTTTTTTTATCTATCTTATTTTTATTTTCGTATAGTTTCGGGCTTGCAGAAGTCGAGTTTTTTGCCGACAAAAAATTAGCGAACAAAACAATAGTTTTTATCGAACATAAAATGTATCCTCCTGATCATCACAACACAGGGAACATTTTTCAAAAAGGCGAAATAAATCAAGATTCTTGGCATCGTGTTGCAAAAAACTCGGTGTTGTATTTGTGCAAGTTCGACAATACTGGAAATGTTGCACAAGTAAGCGAGATTGCAACAGCACCAAATGGTGTTATTCGCGATTGTTCGGTGTCGTTTGATGCAACAAAAATTGTGTTTTCAATGCGCAAGGATTTTGACGATTCTTACAACCTTTACGAATACAATTTAAGCACAAAAACAACGCGTCAGCTTACGTTTATGCAGGATTGCTCGGACATCAACCCATCATACTTACCGAGTGGCGAAATTGTGTTTTCGTCGACGCGTGCGTCAAAGTATTGTGGCTGCAACAGACACATAATGTGTAATCTTTACAAGTGCGATGCCGATGGCAACAACATTATCCAAATTGGCAATTCAATAGAATTTGAAAATGGTGCATCGGTAATGGCAGACGGAAGAATTCTTTACACGCGTTGGGAGTATGTAGACAGAAATTTCTCGGGTGCTCAAGGTTTGTGGACTTGCAATCCCGATGGCACGCGTCATTCGTTGTTTTGGGGTCAGGAAACTAATAATCCAGCACTTGATGCTGTTGAATTAGCTTCTGGCAAAGTTGTTGCGATTTTAGGTTCATGCCACGATTTGCCTTGGGGTGCTCTTGCTATCATTGATAGAAATATTGATGTGGAAGGAAAACATAGTGTTGTTAAAATATATCCAAAAGAGGCTATTGATTTGGTAGACTTTCCAGATAGGTGGAGCGATGCTATGGCACATAATCTTAAAATAAAGTATCAATATCCTACAATTTTCGATAAAAATACAATTGCAGTTTCGCGCAAGTTGTCAGAAAACGATAGAAATTTAGGATTGTTCTTGGTAGATATAAGTTCCGACAAGCAAACATTGTTTGCAAAGTGTAAAACACAATACAGAGGGTGGGGATTATTCAATGTAAAAGTTGTAGAGCAAAAACAGACACCACCAGTAATTCCACCACAATGTAATTTGACTTCCGAAAAAGCAACGGTTTACGTTAGCAATGTTTACGAAGGTACGCATCTAAAGGGTGTGAAAAAAGGCGATATTAAGTATCTGCGAATAGTTGAAAATCCTCCAAAATTGTCGTGGAGCGTTGGTGCGTGGAGTGCTCAAGGCGAGCAAGCTCCAGCAATGAATTATCACGATTTTGACAACAAAATAATTCTTGGTGTTGTGCCTGTTGAAGATGACGGCTCGGCGTATTTTGAAATACCAAGTGGAAAGTTTGTTTATTTGCAAGCTTTAGACAAAAATATGAAAATGATTCAGAGTATGCGAAGTGGTTTTTCGGCAATGCCAGATGAAGTTGTTTCGTGTGCTGGATGTCATGAGTCGCGTAAATCTCCACCATCAGTATCGTTGAAAGCGTCAAAAGCGTTGCGAAAAGCTCCTGCAAAAATTCAAACATTTTCTTTTTGTGGAAAACCATTTTCGTATGCAAAAATGATACAACCAATTTTCGATAATAATTGTGTGGGGTGTCATGATTTAGGTGGTAATGCGGCGTCGGCGTTATCGCTTGCTGGCGACAAAGGCTTAGTGTTTAATCGCTCTTACATGGAGCTTCATAATCGCGGAATAATAAATGTTATTGGTGCTGGTGGTAATGCTGTTGTGCAAGCAAATACTTGGGGTGCACGTCATTCAACGCTAATTGATGTAATCGATGAAGGACACGTTGATAGTCTTACAAAAGAAGAAAAAGATACGCTAATTGCTTGGATTGATATAAATGCACCATATTACCATAGCGACGATACTGCGTTTTTTAATAATCCGTCTGGAAGAAGCCCACTTACAGCAGAAGAAATTTTGGAGCTTCAAAGACTTTGCAAAGTAAAAATTTTAAACGAAAAAAGAAAGCATATATTGTTCTTAAAAGATTACAAACTTGAGCTGATTTCTTTCGATAGACCAGATTTATCGAATATCCTGTGTAAGCTTAAAAAAGATACCCCAGAGTATAATCGAGCAATCGAAATCATAAAACTTGGTGCAAAACGTTTGAAGGAAAATCCTCGTCCAGATATGGAAGGGTTTAAAATGAGTGAACGTTCAAATAAACTAAAATGCAGGTTTGAAAAATTTAGACACATCGAAAAACAATCAAGAACAGCCTTGCAAAATAATCAAAAAATTAAGGATAGTAAAAGCTTGAAATAAAGCAGTTCGGCATTTATTTATTGCTAAAAATTTATGTTCTTTTTTACAAAAAACAATGTTGAATCCTCTGTTTTAGTGGGTTTGGCGAAACACAACCAAAATAGTTATATAACTGTGGATTACTAACAATATGAGTAATGCAATTATACTAAATTTCGATGCTATAGTTACGATTATTACATTCTATGCTATTGCAATAATATTATGTTTTATCAAGAGAAATACATTTATAGGACTTCGTATAAAGTATGCATTGTCCTCTGAATCCAATTGGCGCAGTTCAAATAGATTTTTGGGTATATTAATCTTACTTGATACAACATTATTATTATTATCGTTTTTGTTGAATTGTAGTTACATAATTTCAATCTCATTTTTTCTCTCTTATATTCTTATAGGGGTATATTTTTCGTATCAATACTCAAGGAGTATTTACTTATGCAAGAATGGCTTTTCTACAAAATTTCCAATTATCTATCGAAGCGTATTTTTTGAAATATTTTGTCTATTGTTGGTTCTATGGTTAATTTACATGGGATATGATTTTATCAATCAACAACCATTGTTACAAGAACTTAAATTAAAAACACCTTTCAATGTCCCAAGTGGAGAGGTAGGGAAGTTGTCGTTAAACTTATATGTGCAAGACAACTATCTCTTTCAGATTGTAGCATCTACGGCTATTTCGTTAGTGATTCTCTTACCTTTTACAATTAAGGGATGTATAGAAAAGACTTTGCTAGAATTATATTTTTCTTATAGGGTATTTTTTATACTAACAACAATTTTTTTAGGTTTTGGATTATCGAACTTTATTGCAACATATATAGCGTATAAAGCATCATCGGGGGTAGATTATTCCGAGTTAAATTGGAAGATATTGGTAATGTATCATATAGGTACTATAACAGTGATCGTACCGTTGTTTCTATGTATGATATTTAGACGCAATTATAGAAAATTATTTATGGACCAATGTCCCCAAAATTTTTCTAAACGATTCCGTAATTGTTAATATGGTATTATCAAAGAAAAAATAGAAACATTCATAAGCATGAAATTTAACAAAATGCTGAAATTCATTATTAATGGGGCTTTTGCCTGCTTGGGAATGGTATATTTTATACTCGCAGGGGCGTTACTCATAATGACTATGTATCCAAGTAAAATAATTGAAAAAACGATCTTTTACGCAGTTATTTATATTTTTATTTCCGTAATAACCATATTTTTCAGAGATTATTTTTCATTTTTTTCAAAAATATTTATATTATTGTCAGTCGCACTATGTCCCATTTTTATTTTTTTAGCAGGGTATTT
>SUVP01000001.1 GCA_015061945.1 Opitutales bacterium | reverse complement strand
AAATGACACTCAAGAAAGCACTTGAGATGTCGGCAGAACTCCGCAACGAAGTAGAGAAAGACTCGGAAATTCGCAATGTTATCGAGAAAGGATATATTCTCGAGGGGATGATTCGCCAACTCGGCAAGCACGCTTGTGGTATCATTATTGGCGACCAAAAGCTTGATAACATTGTGCCGATGATGACCCAACAAGGCACACTCACAACACAATTCGCAAAAACACCTGTCGAAGAATTGGGGCTTTTAAAAGCCGACTTTTTGGGGCTTAAGACGCTCACTGTTATTTCTGATGCACAAGATAACGTCCGTCGTACCCGACAAAATCAATTCAATATTGAAGACGTACAACTTGAAGACCCCGCAACTTACAAACTTTTGAATAGCGGAATAACTGTCGGAGTGTTCCAGCTTGAAAGTGAAGGTATGCAAAACCTTTGCAAGAGAATCGGTTTGAGCGTGTTTGAAGAAATCATAGCACTTATAGCACTTTATCGACCCGGTCCGATGCAGTTTATCGACCAATTTATCGAGTCGAAAAAAGATCCGTCAAAGTTGCAAGTTCCACATCCACTTTTGAAAGACTTGGTACAAGAAACGTATGGCGTGTTAGTGTACCAAGAACAAGTTATGATGGCTGCCCGAATCATTGCGGGCTACACGCTTGGCGAAGCTGATATTTTGCGTCGTGCAATGGGTAAGAAAAAGCCCGAAGTTATGGCACAACAGCGTGCGATTTTTGTCGAGAAAGCTGGAAAATTCAACAATATGCCGGCAAAAGAAGCTGAAGATATTTTTGCAGTTCTTGAAAAATTTGCACAGTACGGATTCAATAAATCGCACTCGGCGGCGTACGCAATGTTGTCGTATCGCACAGCATATTTGAAGGCAAATTATCCAGTTGAGTTTATGGCTGCGTTGCTCTCGAGTGAACTTGGCAATATGGACAAAGTGTCGAAGTTCATTGAATCGACAGAAGCAATCAACATCAAAGTACTTGGTCCTGATGTCAATGTATCTCGTGAGGGCTTTACTCCTATTATCAATCCAGATTGGAAGCCAGATTTAGACGGCAATATGTTTGAACATAGTGCTGGTTCTATCCGATTTGGTCTTGCGGCAGTTAAGGGAATTGGCGAAGCCGCAGCATCTGTGATTGTCGCCGAACGCGACGCAAATGGCGAGTTTAAGGATATTTTTGATTTCATCAGTAGAGTCGGCACGAAAAATATCAATAAGCGAGTTTTTGAAAATCTTATCAAGACTGGTGCGTTTGATTCTTTTAATTACGATCGTGGACACTTGCTTGCGTCGGTTGATGCGATTATGGCACAAGCGTCCGAAAAAGAAAAAGACGCCGAAACAGGTCAGACAAGTTTGTTTGATATGTTCGATATGGGAATGAGCGACAATTCATCGCAAGACGCAACGGGCGTGATTGATACATCTAAACCGCCGATGTCGCTTTCTGAAAAACTTTTTGCAGAAAAAGAATTATTGAGTTTTTATGTGTCGGGACATCCAATGAGCGAGTATGCTCCGTTTGATTCTGCAATCGACGACATCCCGAACGAAGACGCTGTAAAGCGTTTGAAACGTTTGCCATTCCGTGCGTGTGGCGTTGTCTCGAACATCGTCAAAAAGTTGACTAAAAAAGACAATAAGCCGTGGTGTTATTTTACATTGTCGGGACGTGATAACTCAAAAGTGTGGCAAATAAATCTTTTCCCGCAAGCGTTTGAAGAATGTTTTGCGTCGCTCAAAGACGGCGAGTGCGTGTGCGTTATCGGGGAATGCCAAAGTAGAGATGGTGCAGACGTGCGGTTTAATGGCGAAAGCGTGATGTCGATGAATTCGGCAGTGGCGTCGTATTGCGATTCTATCGATTGGTTGATTGATGCCGACCAGCGTGCAGAACGTTTTGTAAAAATTCTTTCGCATGGCGTTTATGAAGACGCAAAGGGAAGTGCGATATCGCATAAAATTAAAGTGCGTGTTTCGGAAACTGATTTTATAGAAATGAGCCAAGAACAAGTTATGAAAACGTCGTTCGACTCTAAATTGTTCCGTAGGCTTGAAAACGAGCCAGCACTTGTGAAATGTTCGGTGAAGGCAAAACCGATTCCACCAAGAGAGCGAAAATTTTTCCGTAGGACGCAATAAAAAATAAATTTTTTTTGCGAGGGGTATTGCTTAAAAGCCCTGAAAGCTCGAAATATAGCCAAGTAAACAGTTTAACAAAAAAGTGAATAATAACACTTGATTTTTGTGGAAATCTTCAATATTCATATTTTTACTTAAACCAGTTAAATGTATGAAAAAGTTATTATTTACCTTATCAGCCTTAAGTGTAATGTCGTATAGTGCATTTGCTCAAGTTAGAGCCGATGTAACGGTTGTCGACAATGGAACTCCAGAAACCGCATACGTTCTCGATGGAATCGAGAAGGGAAAATATTATGTTGTCCGTAGACAAGGTGCAGATTGGTCGAATTATTATTTCTATATTTCGACACCTTCTATTACATCGTCATCTTCGGGTGGTTCTTCACTTACTTATTCGACGAGTGCTTCCGATGGTTTTAACCCTGGAATCCGTGCAAATTACTACTTTATGCTTGATGCGAACAATAAATCGTTTGCAACAACGAGCAGTGCAATGTTCAACTTTAGTGGTAATGGTTCACAACATGGTGCTAGCACATCGGTAGGTTATCATTTAATGTCAAAAGATGGTTCGGATGTAGAATTTAAAGTAGTGTCGCCGACGGATAACACTGCGTTGGCTAACTGGTATGTAAGCTTGGGAACAGATGACGGCAATGGTGCAATGAACGCAGACCAAGCTTCTGCAAAGGGCGAAAGAGGTAGAGCATTTTCTGTTGGCGATAATGTAACAGCAAAGGCTAACTCAGTCACTATAACAGGTAAGCTTACAACAACTTTGGAAGAAGGTTTCACGGACTCGCTCTTTACAATTAAGTCGGGCGGTACAGTTGAAAGTGCAAGGTTGGCTATCAATGGTTCAAACGTTTTAATTGAAAAAGATGGTGTCTTTGAAACTGTCGATTCGTCTGAGGCTTCTACGGTAAGTGGAAATTCAAAGTTTGATATTAACGGCTCTGCTATATTTGAATCGGGTATTCAATTGTGGGGTGGTACAACAACTATCGGTTCAACTGGCGAAGTTTCTGTAGGTGGGTTGCGTCTCAAAGGTGGTTCGTTGGTTGTAAACGGAAAACTTAAAGGAATAACTGATAGTCATACTTTTGCTATTGCATCTGACGGTGGCACGCTTTCGGTTGGTGCTGGGGCTGATATTTCCAAAGTAGCTGCAATGAATATGGAAGATGGAATTACAAATATCGCAAGTGATGTGACACTTCCTGTCTTGCGTACTTCCGTCGGCAAAACAGCAACATTAACTGTTGGCAATGGTTATACTTTGACAGCTGAAGCAGTAAACTTCCTCGCAGATTCAAACACAACTATAAATGGTTCGGTCTTGATGTCAAATGGTGCAACTATCAATACTGGTACAACATTGACAATCGCAAGTGGAACAACGGTTTTCGGTAATACAGAATCAAGTAATTCTATATCGAACACAGGAACTTTGAACATCAATAAAGGTGCTATTGTCCGTATAAAGAGCAAGCCAAATAAAGATTTGCAAGTGGATGGTGGGCGTGTCAATATTAATGGAATAGTTAATGTGGATGGTGGTAAAGTCTATCTTGATGTTAATGAAGCAAGTAAAAACGCTGTCGCAGGTGTGATTAGTGGCACAACAACTTTGAAAAATGGTGCAAGTATTGAATTCTCGAAAACGTTAGATAGAATCCGTTTGGGTATTGCACAAGGTGGTATACTTTCGGTTTCAGCTGATTCCGAAATTATCGGTAATTCGATTGTATTTACTCGTACCTCTGGAACTTCTGACTACAAACAGGAAAGTAAACTTATCCTTTCGGGAGGTGATAGTTTTACTGGTCAACTGATTGTTTTGCGTCGTTCAAATACAGTTGTAGAACTTGCGGCAGGTCAAGATTATCAATTCACAAAATTAGACTTCCACCACTATGCAGGTGGCGTTACTGATGTTTCTAATGGAATTATTTTCGACCTCAATGGTGCAAAAAGTTTGACAATTGGTGCAATGTCATACTTTAGTGGAGTAGCTCTTGGCGACCTTGTTTTCAAAGACTTCCGAGAAGGTTTGGTAAAGATTGAAAACCTTACAGATTCTATTCTCGAAGAATTGAATACAACAGGTAAGGGTACTATTGGTAACTTGACATTCACAATGTCGGCAGTTGACGGAGCTGGCAAGGTTATCGCAGGCGATTGGTCACTTAAAGATGGTTTCTTGTCGCACAGTGCATTTGCAACAGCAGTGCCAGAACCAGCAGAATGGGCGATGATTTTCGGTATGCTCGCTCTCGGCTTGGCAATGTATCGCAGAAGAAAATAAGAAAATTTCTAATCGAGAAAGCGTCCGTATGGACGCTTTTTTTGTGTCTAAATTCTTGCAGATAATTTTATTTTTAATAGTGTCAAATTTATGAGATATATTTTAACACTTTTACTTTTTGCGTTTTCGTTTTCGTATGCAGAGCAGTACAAAATTGCTCGCATAACAAATGGTGAAATCGAAGCGTATGTGTGTGTCGGCGAAACGAGAGCAGAACAATATTACAGAGGCGTTCGTTTTGACCCAACTGGCGTCGTCCTTTCGCTCAAGGCACACGGGCATATCTATTTTGGTGGAGTGTACCAAGTGCATCGTCCAGAATGTTTCGATTCTATTTCTGGTCCTGTTGAAGAATATCTTGTTGTAGGTTATAACGAGGCAAAAATTGGCGAAGATTTTTTGAAAATCGGCGTCGGTATGCTCGAGAAAAAGTCGGACGTCAAATATAGCTTTATGGAAAACTTCAAATTGAAAAATGCTGGCAAAAGGTCGGTAAAAGTTTTTGAAGATTCTATCGAGTACACGCACGAAATGAGCGACAAAAGCGGATACGGATATATTTTGAAGAAGCGTTTACGCATGGAAAAATCGAGCCTTGTTGTCGAACACACATTGAAAAATATAGGGACAAAAACGATTGATTCAAATGTGTATGGACACTGCTTTTTTACAATCGACAACGCACAAATTGATGAATCGGTAGTGGCAAAATTTAAGTTTAAACTCGATTGTCCACAGGCGTTTATTTCAAAAGGTTTAGCAGAAATTAAAGGTAATGAAATTCGATATTTGAGAACTGCAAAAGATTTTGAACGTGTCAGTATTGATAATATCGAGTGTGCTGGTACGCTCGAAGAAAATTGTATGGAAGTTGAGTTCGGGAAAATCGGTGCGGGCGTTCGTGTGCGTGGCGACAAGCCCTTGCTGAAATCGGTTTATTGGAGCAACGGAAAAATGGTATGCCCCGAGCCATTTGTGAAAATCGACATTAAGCCAAACGAAGAATTTTCGTGGAAATTTACTTACGACTTTTTTAAACTTCAAAAATAGCGAGGTAAACAGTTTAACAAAAAATTCTATTTTTACTCTTTTCAATAAAGGATTTTCCTTGTATAAATTTCTATATGAAAACAAGGAAATTATTTTGGGGAGTACTGTGTTCAATCGTTGCTTGCATATCGTTTGCGAGTGAGAAATATCCACTTTCACCGAGCAACACAGCGTCAGAAAATATCACATCAACACGCAGTCAAATTGTATTGAATGGCGTTTGGGAATTTGCACCTGCATTTGAACCAAGGGGAAGACCTGATGCCGAAAATTTTGGTCGGATACTTGTCCCAGGTTTTTGGCGATGTGGTGGCAACGCACCAACAGTTGTGTATGCCCCAAATGTGCCGTCTTGGAAAGATTACAAGAAAGCAAAAATCGGTTGGTACAAACGCTCGATTGAAATTCCACAAGATTGGAATGGGCGTGCGATATTCTTGCGTTTAGAACGTGTTTATAACGATGCTGTAGTTTTTGTAGATGGTCAGTACGCTGGGGCTGTACGCAACCATGAAGGCGATGTCGACCTCACAAAGTTCGCTAAAGCTGGAAAGAAAATTGAGCTTGCTGTAAAAGTTAGTGCCTTGGCTCATTTGGGCGACTTCAACAAGTTGTCGAAGATGTCTGCAGAAACATTGAACAAGTTGAAAGCCCATTATTTGCCTGGGATATCGGGCGATGTAATTTTGTTCTCACGTCCAATCGGCGTACATATCGACGGAATGTTCATACGCACAAGCGTTCGCAGAATGGAGCTTTCGGCAGATGTAGAAATTAAGGGCGTTTTGCATTCGGGAGATTATCAATTTAAAGCGAAAGTTTTTGATAAAAATGGCAAGTGCGTAAAAGAATTTTCACAAACAAAATTCTTGGAGAAATCAGCATTTCAAGTTGCGACAGTTTCGTCGGTTTGGGAAAATCCGCAACTTTGGGATATCGACAGCCCGACTCTCTACAATTTGGAAGTATCTATTTCTAAAGATGAAAAATTGTTTGACTCTTTCAAAGATAGATTCGGTTTCCGTGAATTTGAAATATCGGGCAAAGACTTTTTGCTCAACGGAAAGAAAATTCACCTTCAACCGCTCCACTGTTTCTGGGAGGGCGATGTAGGTGGTTCGCGTACTGCTATCGCAAATAGTATCGATAGTATGATGCGTAATAATTTTAACACAATGGAACTTTGGCCCTGGGAACAAAGTGCAAGAGGTGCTACTCATTGCCGTCCAACTTGGGCGAAGATTGCCGACGAAAAAGGTTTCTTGATGTTCTATCCAGCAAATGGATTAGACGAAGGCGTTTGGCGTGGGAAATGGGTGTCGAAGTATGACTGGAGTAATCCTAATACAGTAAAAAAATGGTATAAGACAACTATCGCACAGTGGAAGCCGATTAGAAATTGTCCGTCGGTTGTCGCATTTATGACTATGCCAAACAGATTTTCTGTACGCCATGACCAAAGTCCAATGGTAATCGGTAATCGTACAAGACTACAAGGGTCAGCTGATTGGCTCGACAACACTCTTGAAGCAAATAAAATTCTTCTCAAGTTGAAATCAATAGACTCAACTCGCCCAATCGCATCGCACGATGGCGGTAATGTTGGCGAGTTCCACGGAATGAATCACTATCTTGATTTTATTCCACTTCAAGAACGTGAAGAATGGCTTTCGCAATGGTCGGCAACTGGAACTATGCCATATATGGCAATCGAGTTCGGCACCCCTTTTATTTGTAATTTCCAACGCGACAGAAGTAATCCGTACCGTGCATGGTGTAGCGAGCCATTGCTTACTGAATATTGTGCAGCGTACTTTGGCGACTATGCTTACGAAAATGAATCGCAAGCGTATCGAGATATGATTGCAAAAGAACACGTCAAAGATTTGCTTTGGAAAAAACTTGTCAATCTTGTCCCGTTTGAATTTGCAAAAAATAATGCAGAGTTCCAAGCGTTGTTTATCAAGAATACGTGGCGTTCGTGGCGTACTTATGGAATCTCGGGCGGAATGGTTCCATGGCGTGATTCTTATGGTTGGGAGCCAAATTATGAAAAAGTAGAGCATCCATACAAAGATGGTGCACTCGGCTGGCAACCACAAAAGATGTCGAAACGTGCGTTCTACGGAATGGGCGGAAAGGGTGCAAAAGAAAATGCGTCGGCAAAAGCACTCATCGAAAATATGAAGCCTGCTCTTATGTGGATAGCTGGTAAAAAAGACGCTTTCACTGATAAAACTCATCACTTCTTCTCGGGCGAAAAAATCCAAAAGCAGATTGTCGCAATCAACGACCTTCGCAAAGAAGCAAATTACAACTTTGATTGGAAGATTGTTGTTGCAGATAAAACTATTGCGTCGGGAAATTTGAAAGGCATTGCAAAAGTTGCAGAACGTGTATTCTTGCCGATTGAAGAAAGCTTGCCAAGTGTAGATGCAAAAATGCGTGGCGAAATTGTCGTCAATGGAACATTTGGCGGAGAGAAGTGTTCAGACAAATTTGCATTTGCAGTTTATCCACAAGCAAAGTTTAAATCGCCAAAGAAACTTTATGTCTCAGATGCGACTGGTTCAACAATCGCTCTCCTCAAAAAGTTCGGAGCAGATTTTGAAGTTTGGGACGGTTTGAAAAAAGATGGCATCTTGATTATCGGGGAAAACTCGTACGAAAAAACAAAAGGCGATTTGAAAGAATTTGTCGAAGCTGGTGGAAAAGTTTTGTTGCTTGGGCAAAGCGTTGAAACACTCGAAAATCTTTGTGGTTTTAGAGCGTCGAGATTTGTCGAACGCAGAGTGTTCCCAATTAAATCACAAGCGTCGCACCCAATTATCAAAGGTATGGACGCTGACGATTTCAGAGATTGGGCTGGCGAAGGCACGCAAGTTGAACGTTTCAAACATGTCGACAAACAAAATATATCGGGTTCTTCAAAGCCAAAATATGGCTATCACTGGGGGAATCGTGGAAGTGTTGCGTCGGTTATGGTCGAAAAACCACACTACTCATCGTGGCGTGCGATTGTTGAAGGTCAGTTCGACCTCGCATTTACTCCGCTTATGGAACGTGAATTCGGCAAGGGTATTGCACTTTTCTGTGCGTTTGATGTCGCTGGACGCACTCAACGAGACCCTGTCGCAGACGAGCTTTTCTGCCGTATGATTTCGTATTTGGATAACTTCACTCCAACTAAGGAAGCATCGAGTGTTGCAACATACATAGGTGGCGAAAAAGGCGAAGCATTCTTGAAATCAATCGGAATGAAATTTACAAAAGTTAATGGCTTGTCAAAGAAAGGACTTGTTGTAATCGGCGAAAATTCAGGGCTTACAGATGAACAAATCTCTTCGGCTCTCGAAAGCGGAGCGAATATTATTCTCATCGAACGTATGCAAGAAGGTTCTCGACTCGGTTTGAAAATCGCAAAAGGAAAAATCACAAAGCAAATAAAAGTACCTGCATGGGAAGAAGCAATCGGGCTTTCAATTGGCGATGTCCATACTCGTACTGATATTAAGTGCAACACTTTTGAAGGTGGTGATGTCTCGCTTTGCGGAACGCTCGCAAGGATAAAGAAAGGCAAGGGAACATTGCTTGCATTCTCAATCCTCGCAGATGAACTCGATACGAAAAAGAAAACGTATTTGCGTACAACTGCATGGCGTATGCAACGTACTTTCGCCCAGTTGGCAGGTTCGCTCGGTGCAAGTTTTAAATACGATAATTGGATTTTCAATAACTCGAATTCAAACATTGTCGCACAAAAAGTTTTAATGAATGGCATTTGGGCGTTCAGCTATAAATCAAATATAAAGAGCGGAAACCCCGAAGCTGTCGATTTTGATGATTCAAAATGGGAACGTTCTGAATTCTCTAAGAATATCGACGAGTTTGGTAATACTCTAGCTCCGTATAAAGAAACTTATTGGAATCGCAAAAATGTTTTCATCCCAAAAAGCTGGAAAAATAAAAATATAACGATGTATCTCGGCAAAATTACTGGTGGCGATAGTATTTATATCAACGGTAAAAAAGTTGCTGGAACAAAGAAAGACCCACACTCGTGGAAGATTACTCGTGAATACAAAATTCCAAATTCTGCAATTAAGTTTGGCGAAGATAACCTGATTGCAATCTGCGTGGAAGCATATTCCTCGGGTAGAATATATGTTAAAGATGAAGACTTCTGTATGAAGGCAGATGTCGATAGTCAGTACTCGCCCGATTATATCGAGAACCACCCCGACGGCGATTCTCCGTTCAGATATATGAAGTGGTAAAACAAAAAAGCCAACGGAACAATTCAATCCGTTGGCTTTTTTTAATTAGAAGTTTCCAAAGATTTTTTTGTACTCGACAATTTTTTCTTTGGCTCGCTCTGACTTTTTTTTCAGTGTGGCAAGTGTTTCAGGCGAATAAAAAATACACTTATCAGAGCTGAATTTATCAGAGAGTTCTGCTAAAATACATATCGGAATACGGATTGAATAACGCTGATAGGCGTCGAAAATCGCTTGAATATCGTTGCGCTCAAAAGCCATTCTTGCGAAAGCATCTGCTACTCTTATATCTTTGGGATATTCTTCGAGCGTCTTATTTATCAAATAAACAGATTCTCTATTTAAGCCGAGTTTCAGGAACATTTTTGATAATGAAATCAGCTCAAGTGCTTGGCGTGTTTTTACAAAATTATCAAGACTTTCAAATATATTGTTATTTGAAAGTGCGAGTGCCGTTAAATTAAACCCTTCAAGCATATTTTCCAATTTGTTGTTTCTTACATAATCAGAATATTTCAGCGATTCAAGGATAGTCGATGCCTCGCGAATATCTTTTCTGTTGAGCAACAATTCTACTTTTGCCAAGGTCAGCGACAGATGTGCGTGTGGATGAATTTTCATTTTTAGACACGCATTTATTGTGTCTAAATTTTTTGAAAATAAGACTGCCTTTAATAGCTTATCTGCATGTTGAGGATTTTGTGCGAGATAATCTTCTATGACTTTTGTGGTATCTTTTATCGAATTATTTTTTATGTTCTCAAGGGTCGTATCTTCAATTTCGCCAGCGAGAATTTTTTTCATCTTCTCGGCTTGTTTGACTCCATTTTCATCGCCAAAATCTTTTGCTAAACGTGCGAGCATATCGTAGGCAGAAGTTTTGTGTTTTATTCTTGTGATTGATGCTTTCAGCAATTTAGATGCAGTGATTTCATCTTCTTGTTCAATTGCGTTTGCTATCTTTACCAATGCAAAAACTTCGCCTGTGTTAATATTATTTTCTTTAAGAATCTTCAATGCTTCGTCGCTTCGAGAAATGTTTGAAAGTGTGAGAGCACAATTCTTTGAAGTAATAGATTTCAACTCTTTGTTATTTGTCAATTTTAATAACTCGCGACAATACTCAATTAAGTCGTTATACTTATTTTCTTTATACATTGCCGTGATGATTGACAGTAAAATTGCGTGTAATTTCTTTTCAGCAACGACATTGTTTTCGGCACAACGTGCGAGTAGTTTCACCGATTTTAATTTGTAATCAGTTGTGAGTGAAAACGCATATATCGAAGCTAAAAGATAACTTTCGTTCTTTTGTTCAAACGCTTTTATGATTCTATAATCGAGGGTTTCTGATGCTTTCTTAGAATCCTTAAACAGCGTCATATACATTTGAGCTAAAAGGACGCGAGCATCGAGATTATCGGGGTTGCGAGCCGTTCCGTATAGCAAATTTAGATATGCACCTTGAATATCTTTTTTCTTTAAGCACTCGTGAGCTCTTGCGATTTGTGCCTCGCCCATTTGCACTCTGAACTTTGTTGTTGAAAACGGATTTTTCAAAACTTGGACAAATGAAATTGCGTCGTACTTTCGCAAATATCTCAATCCACAATAGACTGTTGTAGCCGATAAAATCCAGCCGATACAGAGAAAGCAGATTAACAAAACAGTCGCCCGTGATTTATTTATTTTTATGCACCACTTGTTTTTTTGAGAGTCAAAATATCTTATGATTAGACCCCAAAAAAGTGTATGTCTGTTATCGTTTTTTCTCTCAATTTTTTTCATCTTGCGATAATACCTTGACTCAATCCCAATACGCTCAAGACGATTCCAGTCGCAAATATAAATACGAGCAAGAATGCGAATCCGAGGGCGAATCCACCGAGTGCCGCTGTTGCAATTTTGATTCTTTTCTTTAAACTTTCAGAGTGTGCCGAGTTTAGTTCGCCAAATGCCGAAACCAAGCTTCCGGTACGCTCGCCAACTGATACAATATCTACATCTTCATCATCGAGAAGTTCGTATCTACGCAATGCTGCCGAGATTGGTGCACCATCGTTAACTGATGTTCTGAACTGATGGAATCGCAAACGCATCGCAGTGTTGTTTATTGACTTTTCGGCAAGTCTGAAAGTTTCGGTTGTATTTACGCCCGACGCAAAAAGTGTCGATGCCAACGTCGAGAATCGGCACACGTCGGAATCGAAAATGATTTTGCCAATCGCTGGGATTTTCAGCATAAAAGCGTCGACATTTTGTTTGCCTTCTTCTGTTCGTTTATAAAGGTGTACAATTATTGCGACGACTATTGCAACTCCCATGAGAGACGGTACGCCAAACATCAATATATCGCCGATTGCACTCATCATTTTTACAGGAGTATTTTCACCAGCTCCCATATTTTGCATCATCGATTTAATTTTTGGGAGCATAAAAAACAAGAACAACATAACAACGCCTGACGCCATAAGGCATAGGAAAATTGGGTAGGCAAGGGCTGACACGATTGTCGCACGCAATTTTCTTCTGTCTTCAATATATTCAACGATGTTGTCAAAAACAAAGGTCAAATTAGCGGTAGATTCCCCAGCTTCAACCAAGTGTGTTATCGAAGAGTCAAAAGTGTCTGGATATTTTTGCAATGCACTTGCGAGCGTTTTACCTTCGCTCAAATCTTTGTAGAGTTCGGCAGAAAGAGCTTTTACTTTAGAATCGAGCGAACGCAAACCCAGTGCTTTGATTGCGTCGCTGACGGGCATCCCACCGCCTCCGCAGAGCTGTTTTAATTTTTTGAAAAATGCGAGTGCTGTTTTTTCTCCACCAATTTTTTTATTTTGCGATTCATCGGTTTGGGTTTGTTCAACATCGCTTTCCGACAAAAGTTTTATCGAAAGTGGCGATAGTTTCATTGTCGCCAACTGTGCCATCACTTCTTTTTTAGTTGAAGCCGTGATTGTGCCAGTCGAGATTTTCCCGTTTGAATCCGACGCTCTGTATTTAAATTCAGCCATTTGAATCTTCCGTTATATTGGCGTAATACATTATTTCTTCCATCGAAGTTTCGCCATTTTTTACAAGTTCCCAGCCCGAGCGTTGCAAAGTTCTCATACCATGTTTTTCGGCAACCCGACGAATTTCTTGTGCGGTTGCACGTTCGACAATCAACTTGTGAATATCATCATTCATCAAGAGAATTTCAAAAATACCTATGCGACCAAAATAGCCGATAGATTTACATCTGTCGCAACCTTTTGGTTGTTTGATAAGGTTTGCAAATTGAGCTTCTTCTCTCGGAATTGCGAGTGCGTCGAGATTCTGCAAAAGGATTTTTGAATCTATATTTGCGTGTTCGGCACAATGACAGAGTCTGCGTACCAAACGTTGTGCGAGAATCATCTCGACAGACGATGCCAAAAGGAATGGCTCAATTTCCATATCCGTTAGGCGAGTCAATGCACCAGCTGCATCGTTTGTGTGAAGTGTACTCAATACCAAGTGTCCTGTTAGCGATGCACGAATTGCGATGTCGGCAGTTTCGCGGTCGCGGATTTCCCCGACCATAACAACGTCGGGGTCTTGACGCAAAACAGAACGCAATACAGACGAGAATGTCAGCCCGATTTCTGGATGAACTTGTGTTTGATTTACACCTTCGACTTCGTATTCAACAGGGTCTTCAACGGTGATGATTCTAATTTCGGGCGAACGCAAACGACGGATGAACGCCGTTAAGGTTGTCGATTTACCCGAACCTGTCGGACCTGTTACCAAAATAATTCCGTGTGGACGTGCGAGTGGTTGCGAGATTCTTGCGATGTCTTCAGGTGTGAACCCTAAATCTTGTATTGTTACTGGTTGCGATTTTTGTGTGAGCAAACGCAGTGATATACTTTCGCCGTAGAGTGTCGGCAAACTCGACACACGAATGTCGAGTTCTTCGCCTTTTGTCGAAAATGCGATACGTCCGTCTTGTGGGCGTCGCTTTTCAGAAATGTTCAAACGCGACATAATTTTGATACGCGAAATAATCGCATCTTTCAAACGTGCCACATTCTCAGGAAGCTTTAGCGGAACAAGGTTCCCGTCGATTCTAAATCTGATGTTGAGTGCATTTTTCTGTGGCTCGATATGAATGTCTGTCGCACGATCCGTCTTTGCACGAACAATCAACTCATTCACAAATTTGATGATTGCGGCGTTTTCGTTTTCTTCGGCATCGCCATCATCTATATCTGAAAATTCGTCGGCATCTTTGCCTTCTAAACTTTCTGCCCCGACACCAAAAGTATCGGCAATACGTTTTTCGAGCGAATTAGATGGTGCAATAACCCAGTTTGGCTTTTTGCCTGTTATTGCAGTTATCCAATTTGTCATATCTTCGCTCGACGGATATGCGATTGCTACCGAACCGTCTGCACAAGGCAAACACTCGTACTCGTTGATAATTCTAATCGGCAAAACTTCTTGTGGATTTTCTGCGATTGTAATTGTTTGCGTTGTCTTAACCCCAGCGATGTCTGCAAAACGTTTTGCAATTTCACTTTCTGTGAGTGGACTCTTTTCGAGAATGAATGAAGCTCGACGCGAAGGAGAAAGTTTTGCGAGTTCGTCAATATCGTTTGGCGAGAGAACGTCGGCAAATTCCTTTGCGATTTTTTTGAAAATTTTGTCGGTGTTGTTCATCGGCGTGCTCTTGTTGCTTTAACTTTTGCTGGTGCTTTTTTAGGTGTAGCACTCGGGGCTCCGAAAGGTTTGCCTTTAGGAGCGTCGGGAATTTTTAATGTCAACGTGTATGTTCCCAGACTATTTGATATACTTACGCTATTTGTTTCTTCGTCGTAAAAATCTATTGTGTACGGCGACAAATCTGTTTGTGGTTGACGCAATCCAATTCGATATCCCATTTTCATTGAAGCATCGTAAACATAGAATTTCCATTTGCCGTCTATGCAAGTGATTCCACGCAATTCTAATCCGTCTGGTGCTGTTGCAGGGGATTGTGATTCGCCAAATGTGCCGTTCTCGACAACTGACCCCGGCTCTGCAAACGGATTTTTCCGCAAGAGAGATTTTATCTTTAGTTCTTCTGGCGTCAGATTCTCTTCTTGGTTTTCACTTTGAGCTGGTGTTGTTGTATGATTACTTTGCGTATCTTCTGCCGAAGTTTGTTCCACATTTTCTGTACTTGTCGCAACGTGTGGTTGTTCTTGCTCTACTTGATGTGGAGGAGGCGGAGGAGGATTTTGCGAATCGATAATTGCGTTCTGTTGAACATCTTGATTTTCGACTGCTGGTTGAGGTGTTTGAGTGTCGTTATTATCGACCACAGCTGGAGGAGGTGCTTCGGCACTTTCCGTTTGCGTGTCATCGGCTCGGAGGCTTGTGAACACTGCGATTATTGCCAAGATTATGAAATATTTTTTCATAGCCTTATTCCCTTATTCCACGAGTTGTGCGTTTTTTTGTGTTTTTGTTTCAGACTGATTATCTGATTTTACTTCTTCTTTTTTTGCGTCAGAAGTTTCATCTTTTTCTTCTACTTTTTCTTCGTCATCTTCGGGGTGGAGAAGAGTTTTTTCGAGCGAAGAATACTTATGTTTTCCCATTGTATCGTTATCTTGGTCGTGGAATTTACCAGTCTTAAAATATTGTTTTACTTGTTTTGAGACTTGCGATTTTTCTATACCTTCTTTTGCGATGAGGGTTGCAGCTGTTTCGCTTTTTACAATAGTTGGACGAATGAAGATAATAAGTTCGGTGCGTTCAACTTTTTCTTGATTTGGCTTGAATAGATTGCCAATCAATGGAATGTCAGCGAGTGCGAAAACTTCGCCATCTGTCTTGTTTGATTTTGTTTGTTGCAAACCAGCCAAGATAATTGTTTCTCCGTTTGCGGCACTCACAAAACTTTCGGCTTCGCGTTTACCAATGATAGGTTGGCTGACATCGTTAATCAATTGTGTGCGTACAACCGATTCAACCGTTTGCGTAATTTTCATTTGTACTACACCATTTTCGCCAATGAGCGGAGTAACTTTTAAGATAATACCAATATCTTTCCAATCGATAGTACTCTTTGTTTGCGGGTATGCTGATGTTTCGTACGAAGTTGTTTCTGTGATGAGTGCTTGTGTTTCAGATACGTTGACTGTCGCTTCTTTATTGTGAGTTGTAACAATACTTGGTGCTGAAAGAATTTTTACATTTTGATTTTGTTGTGCTACACCAAATACACTTGTGAAGCCGTACTCATCAATTGAGAAAGTGAAGGGCGATGCGTCCACGCCTTGCATTGGTGTCATCGACGTATTGCCAGTCCAGCCACGTTTGCCGTCTTTTGCCAGTTGTGAGTATGATAAGCCCAAGCTCGACAACCCAGATGTTTGGTTGTCGGTAAGTGTTACTTCGGTAATGATAACATCGATTTTTACTTGTGCGAGTACGACGTCAATCTTGCTGATAATATCGCCAATTTGTTTGAGGTCGCTCGGCATACCGTATGCGACAATCGAGTTGCTTCGTTCGTCTGATACGATTGTGATGTATTCGGAAAATTGAAGTGATGCACCAGTTGAATCGGCTGAAATATTTGTCGGTAGCGATGTCGTTTTTGTGCGAGCGTTGATTGCTCTATTGCGAGCGTTTTGTGCGTTTGCTGCAGCCGTACGCGACTTTTGTGCATTCTTTGCCGCCGTGCGTTGACCTTTAACGATGCTGTTCAAAACGCTTTCGATATCTTTTGCTTCGCCATGTCTTATATAATATACTTCTGAACGTGTTAGTGGCTCTGCGTCAATATCGAGTTTTTCGATAATATTTTTTATGTTTTGCAGATTGCCTTTTGTTGTCGCAATTACAACTTGGTTTGTGCGTTCGTCGGCTTCGATTGTTGTGCGTTCAAAGTGCTTTCGCATAATTTCGCTCTTGAATGATTGCAGGCGACGCTTAAGGTCTTCGGCAGCCATATTCTTGAGCATAATAACACCGATGTCTTCGTTGATAGTTGCAGGAGTATCTATTTTCTTAAGGATTGTTTCCAAACGTTGATGGTTTAGCAACGTGTCGGAAATCATAAAAGCGTTTTTAGAATTAAAGTATGCGATTGTTGCGTTTGCGTCGGGAGCGAGAATTTTTGGGAAGATTGGCATCAGTGTTTCAAGCTGTGCATATTTTAACTCGTAAAGTTTTGTGAATATCGACTGGCTTGGCTTCATATCGAGTGCCGAACCTACGATAAACTCTGGAGTTTGTTTGCCTGCACCAGTCATCAATGTTGCTCTAAAGAACTTGTCGCCAATTGGGGTAATCATTACTCCGTTTGTTGTGAGCAAAGATTTAAATGCGTTGATTGCTTCGCTTCTCTTGAGTTTACCAGTTGTCTCAAAATTTATTTTTACGTTTGGCAAGTTAGGTGCAATAATTGCAACCTTGCCTGTGAGTTCTTCGAGTATGCGAACCGTATTCAGTGGAGTTTCGTCTACAAGGAAGAATGGTCCTTGCATTGAATCGTCTGTTTTAGGTTCTACGATTTTATCTGATGGTGCTTGGCTCAACTGATTCAAAAGGGCTTCTTCGTTCCCCAAGAGAGTTGATGCCGATACGATAGTAGCACAAATTATCGATAGAGTTTGTTTGATTTTAAACGCTGACATATTTTTTATCTAATTAGATTTATCCTCCCGCACGAAAAAAATTTTCGTTTGTTGAGTAATATAATAACAGTATATTTACATTAAATGCAACCGCTATTTAAAAGTTTCTAAAAAAAAATAAAAAAATGAGTTGCATTTAATTTTATGTTTCATAAAGTGGATTCTTATGAAACTTCGTAAATTAGTTTTTCTATCTTTGATCGCAATTAGTGCAGCTGTCCTTTCGGGTTGTACCGCTGACGATGTAGCACACCAAAAGACAACGTTCTTTGGTTTGTACACATATGAGCCAGCTTGCTTTGCTCCATCATCTCCCATTTCTATGACTGTCCGCACTGATGAAATTTGCGGTATGGAATTGCCTTCGGGAGACAGAACACAGTTCCTTTGGGGCTTGGTTTCTATCGAAGACTACTAAAATTTATGCACATTGCGTTGAGCTTGTCTACCCCGACTGCTTAAACGTAAATTGCAAAATTATTTTTCAACGCTCAGTCGGTTCGGCACATATTGCTTGATGTGCGAGTGCGACAGAGCGTTTTTTTTCTATCTACTGAAAAAATAAAAACCTTGAAGATATTTTGCATAGATATTGGTAATACCAGAACTCATTGTGCGTTGATTGATGCACAAGCGGACTCTTTTTGTGTAGTGTCATCGCAAGACTATATGAGTTGCGAGTTTTCGGAAATATTTGAGAAAGCCGACTTGTTCCGAAAAAGTGGTGCCGATGCAATTTCGTGGTGCTCGGTTGTCCCCAAGTATTCCGACGCACTCATCCCAAAGCTCGCAGAGTTCGACAATATGCAGTTGACTTGCGAGAATTCACCTATCGCACTCGATGTAAAAAATCCTTCGCAAGTGGGGCAAGATAGAATTGCCGATGCTGTTGGAGCTGGATTATTTTTTAAGCCACCATACATTGTTGTCGATATGGGAACTGCTGTTACTATCGATTTAGTCGACGAAAATGGTGCGTATTGCGGTGGTGCTATTGCCCCTGGAATGCACGCATTTACCGACTATTTAAACGAGCGTGCCGCACAGTTGCCAAAAATAAATCCAGCCGATGCCGATTACGATATGAGCGTTGGCAAAGATACTGTATCGGCGATGCACGTCGGGTGTGTGAAAGGTTTTTGTAAACTTGCCGATGGTATAATTGCAGACATTGAGCACGACTATTTCAAGGGAGAATCGGCAACTCAGAAAACGATATTTACAGGTGGGAGTATTGCACTTCTTCCTAAAAAATGGCTTGCAGATAGAAAAATAGAATCCAATCTTGCAAACATAGGTTTGGCTCGAGCACTTTTAATAAATAAAGGCGTATTATGAAAAAAATCCTCACAGTATTATTAGCATCTACATTTGCGGTTGTCGCGTTTGGACAGCAATCGACACCAGAACTTCTCAAGAAAAAAGAGTTGTTTGAAAAAACTGATCTTTTTGAACCACCACAAGTGTTCGCCGACAAAGCGGCAAACGCAGGTCTTTTGCGAGATTATGAACTCAACAAGGCAACTTATAAAAATAGTCAACTTTTGCCAGTGGCAGTTTGCTATTTGAGCTTTGGCGATATGAAAAAAGCAAAAGAAACTTTTGAAGCGTTCCTTTCAGCAAAGCCAAATAACCTCCGTGCGATAAGAACACTCGGGACAATTTCTCTTCTCTCAAAAGAAATAGACAAGGGTATCGAATATTATAAAAAGGCGATTTCTTTGGGCGACGAAAAATCGGTAGTATTTATTTCAAGTGCATACATTATGTCGAACAAGTTGGACGAAATTACTCCGTATTTGCCAACGTTAAAAAAGCTCGCAAAGACAAATCTTGAAGCACTCAATGTCGTGCTGATTTATGCTGGACGCGACAAAAAATCGTTCGACGAAAAATTGGCTCGTGAAGTTCTCGGAACAATTGACGCTCGCAAGGTTCTCGAATCGGCAACGCCCGACGGAATGTCGACAATACTTCGCATATACGTTGCTACAAGAAAAATTTGGAATACCACCGCAATGTTGATTCCAGCACGCTCGGCTGCATTGGTAGAGGCTTGGCCGTTGGCGATGCAATCGTACAAAAAGATTCTCGAAGAACAACCCGATAATCCATTGGCTCTTCGTGGAATGAGTGTTGTAGCGTTCAGAACTGGCGATGTCTTTGGCTCGGCTGATTACATTATGAAAGCATACAAGGCTGGCGATAAAGATGCTGCAATGGACGGTATAGAATTGTTCTTGCTTTCTCGCAATCGTTCGGTTTGGAAAATGTTTAAAGATTTAGCAAAAGATATGACACCAAATCCGCAAGTGCGTGCAGGTATTGTTCAGTACGCAGTAGCTCAAGATGATTGTGCTGATATGTTCTATTTTGCGTCGTTAGGAAAGAATAGCGAACTTCTTTATAAAGACGAAGCAGTACGCAAACTTCTCGAAGACGGAATTAAAAAATATTCTTCAGATAAACGTGCAAGTGAAGTCGCAAAACGCATAAAGGAGCAATCAAAATAATGCGTAAAACATCGGAAAAAAAGAAGGTCGATTACGGTGCACTCAATAGCCCATTTATGCGTATTCCACGTATGAATGTCCGTGCGGCACGTGCTTTGCTCGACCTCAAATTCTCCGAAATTTACGAACTTCGTGGACGCGACCCAAATGTATTATTTGCAGATTATAAAAAGATAAACAAAATGGCGTCGGACGATATTTTAAGATATATTTCCAACGCTGTCGAGTTTGCCGAAAACGAATAACAAAAATTTAATCTTGGCGGTTTCAAGACGGAATCGCCCTTTTATTTGAATATGCAAGAAAATGACAAATTGATTATCGGCGGAAGAGAATTTTCTTCTCGCTTATTCTTGGGAACTGGCAAATTTTCGTCGTTGCAGTCGATGAAAGATACGCTCGCACAGAGTGGTGCATCGGTCGCAACGGTTGCTTTGAAACGTGCAAATCTCGGTGGAGGTACAGACGCATCGGCAGATATAGCAGAGTGGCTCGAACCCGAAAAATACTTGATTTTACCGAATACTTCAGGTGCAGTGAATGCCGAAGAAGCTGTACGCATCGCACGTTTGGGCAGAGTTGCAGGCTTTGGCGATTTTGTGAAATTAGAAATTCACCCAGACCCAAATTATCTTTTGCCTGACCCAATCGAAACATTGAAAGCTACGCAAATTTTGGCAAAAGAAGGTTTCAAGGTTATGCCTTATATCAACGCAGACCCAGTTCTTGCTTTGCATTTGCAAGACGCTGGAGCAGTTGCAGTGATGCCGTTGGGAGCTCCAATCGGCACAAATAGAGGTGTTGAAACTCGTGGACAAATCGAAATTATTGTCGAACAATGCGACGTTCCTGTTGTTGTCGATGCAGGTCTTGGAATGCCGTCGCATGCGGCAGAATCAATGGAAATCGGGGCATCGGCAGTTATGGTTAACACGGCAGTTGCAGTTGCGTCAGACCCAATCGCAATGGCGAAAGCATTTGCAAACGCCGTCGACGCAGGGCGTACAGCGTATCTCGTTGGCTCGTCTGTTAAAGGTGTGTTTGCGTCGCCGACAAGCCCACTAACTGCTTTTCTCGACTAATAATTATGAAAGATACTTTTCTTGAAGAATTGCGATCGTGGGATTTACACGCACTCGCAAAAGAATCGTTGAAAGCGACTGAAGCCGATGTTCTGCGAATATTGCGTGCTGGAAAAGCGACAACATTAGAAGAATTTGCAGTGCTTATATCGCCGTCGGCAAGTCCATATATTGAGCAAATGGCACAGCTTTCTTCGGCGATTACTCGCAAATATTTTGGTCGGACGATGCGACTTTTTGCTCCACTTTATGTTAGCAATGAATGTGTGAATAATTGCGTATATTGTGGTTTTGCAAATCGCAATAAAATCGAACGACGCACACTCACTCTCGACGAAGTACGTCGTGAAGTTGATGCAGTTTATAATTTAGGTTTTCGCAATTTGCTCATTGTAGCAGCGGAAAATCCAAAACTTGTTTCATCTGGATATATCGCCGATGTCATAGATATTGCGATTAAAAAAATGCCGTCTGTTTCGATTGAAATTGCACCGTCTCGAGTGGAAGATTATAAGAAATATGTCGAAGCTGGTTGCGAAGGCTTGACGGTTTTTCAAGAAACTTACGACGAAAAAGTTTATCCGACACTTCATCCGTCGGGACCAAAATCGGTGTTCTCGTGGAGATTGGCAACGCCTGAACGTGGAGCCGAAGCGGGTATGCGTAAGCTTGGGCTTGGTCCATTGTTAGGCGTGAACGAATGGCGTTTTGAAATTTTGGCGACAGCACTTCATGCAAAATATTTGTTCCATAAAGCGTGGCGAACTCAAGTGTCGATAAGTTTGCCCCGTATGAGACCAGCAAAAAGTGGGTACGTTCCACTCCCGCAAAATATCCCAACCGACAGAGAACTTGTGCAAACAACGTGTGCGTTGAGAATATTTTTGAGCAGATTGGCGATTGTTGTATCAACACGAGAAAGCCGAAAACTTCGAGACGGAATGATGACTTTAGGCGTAACACAGATGAGTGCATTCAGTAGCACAAAACCTGGTGGATATGCAGACCGAGAAGAAAGTGGAGAGCAATTCCATATCGACGACGGGCGTACTCCTCAAGAGTTCAGCGAAGCACTTAAAGCAAAAGGTCTTGATCCTGTTTGGAAAGATTTTGATACAAGTTTTATGTTTTAATTTATAAACAAAAAAACACGACTCACAAAAGAGTCGTGTTTTTTTAGGTGTGTGAAAATTAGTCTTCGTCTTCTTCGATGATACCGACGCCAGCTTCAAAACTTTCAACAACAACTTCGATGCTGTTTGCGAGTTTGTTTGCGAGTTCTTCGTCGAGACCACGTCTGACAAGTTCCATAAAGAAGTAGTCAGTGAGGAGGATTGCGAGGTTTTCTTTGTCTTCGAGTTGTGTGAAAATTTCAGCGATGAGCTTTTCAAAGCATACGCCCTTTGGCATACCGAGCTTTTTGCAACGGCAACCTTTTTTCTCTGCACACTTGCCTTTCTTTTCAGCACATTGGCATCCGCATTTTTTTGCAGGTGCTTTCTTTGCTACAGCTTCCTTAGCTGGAGCCTTTTTTGCGACTGCCTTCTTGGCAGGTGTTTTCTTTGCGACAGCTTTTTTAGCTGGAGCTTTTTTTACTGCTTTTTTTGTAGCCATTATTTTTGCCTTTCTCGTTTTTATAAAGTTGATAAAAAGCTAAACGTGCAAAGTTATTTTTTCAAGAATAATCAGTAAATAATGTTGCGATTTTCTAACAAATATCTTTTTATGTCATGTAAGATGAAAGTACCTCTTTTAGATTTAAAAATTCAATATGCACCTTTGCGTGAAGAAACACGTAAATTATTAGACGATATTCTCGATAGCCAATATTTCATAGGCGGACCATACGTTGCAAAGCTCGAAGAAATGGTTGCAGAATATTCAAACACAAAATTTGCAGTCGGGATGTCGAGCGGGACAGATGCACTTATCGCAGGTCTTATGGGCTGTGGAATTTATCGTTCGCCACTCGATGAAGGTTCAGCAGATGAAGTGATTTTGCCAACATATACATTCTTTGCAACAGCTGGAAGTGTTTGGCGTTGCGGTGCACGTCCAGTATTTGTGGATATCAATCCTGATACTTACAATATCGACGCAGATAAAATCGAAGAAAAAATTACAGAACGCACAAAGGCGATTATGCCAGTTCATCTCTATGGTCAGTGTGCTGAAATGGAGAAAATTTGTGCGATTGCAAAAAAATATAATTTGAAAGTTATCGAAGACGGAGCACAGGCAATAGGTGCATCACGCAATGGCGTAAAGGTCGGTAATTTTGGCGATTGCGGTTGCTTGAGTTTTTTTCCGTCGAAAAATCTTGGTGGTCTTGGCGACGGCGGTATGGTTGTTCTCAACGATGCCGACTTAGCACAAAAAATCCGTGAGATTAGAAATCACGGAATGGAGCCAAAGTACTATCATAAACACGTTGGTGGAAATTTCAGACTCGATGCAATCCAAGCGGCAGGTCTTTCTGTAAAGCTTCCGCACCTCGATAAGTGGGGCGAAATGCGTGCTAAAAATGCATCGTTCTACAACAAGGCATTTGAAGGTGTCGAACAAATCAAGTGTCCAGTAATCGACTCTGCGAATAACTCTATTTACAATCAATACATAATCTCTGTTCCAAATAGAGACGATGTTTTGGCACACTTGCGTTCAAAAGATATTGGTTGCGAAGTTTACTATCCAGTACCGCTACATATGCAAGAGTGCTTTGCAAAGCTCGGTTATAAGCAAGGCGATTTTCCGAATGCTGAATATGCGGCAACACATACACTCGCATTGCCGATTTATCCAGAACTTACCGAAGAACAACTCGCATACGTTGCGCAAGAAGTTAAGGTTGCAGTCGCAAAATAACGCAGTATGTTTTGAAAAAAATGCGGACAAATTTTTGTCCGCATTTTTTTATTTCAAGCTTTCCGATTTAAGTTTGTTTGTTGCCCGAGCCGACCAATACGCACCAAGCAATGTATGGAAACTTCCGGAATAAGATTTATTTTTTAACCAAACATTTTTCATACAACGCAAAAAAGTTTCTAATTCTATACCTTTGAGTTTGTATGATGGGGCAAGAGTCTTTGCGTGCAGAAGCTCGGCACAATCGCGTAGACCACGTTTCTTGGGCTTGTCTTTTTCAAAAGAGAAATATTTGCTTTGCGTGTATGCGTTTGCAACTTCGTCCATTATTTGAGAAATACGATTGATTCTTTGCTGATTTCTTTCCGACGATTTTATGATGTCGAGTGCATACATCCGTTGAATTGCGACGTATGCAGGCGACCACTTCTTGAAAACTTTTTCGTAATTTTTTGCGTTGGCAAACTCGTGTTCAAGTGCGGAATCGATGTATTTTTCGTAGAGATTTAAGTAGCGTTGATTTTTTGTCGTTGCGTATGTGGCGATATAAATCATCGGCAAACGCACAGACGGATAGAGTTTGCCTTGTTTGTCTGTGTACATCATTTTACCAGTGCCACGGTCATCGGGCATACCTTTGTAGAATTTGAAAGAATAGGGCGGGGTAGTGTCGGGACGAATTTCACGAATCATTTTTTCGGCGATGTCGGTAAAGATTTTTGCTATTTCTTTTTTTTCGGAATTTGTCGCTATCGGCGAGCGATAATATTTTAACAAGCCGTAAATAAAATGCGTGTATTGATCAACTGAAGTTCCCCAGTAGACAGTTTTAGCGTCGTGCGGAGAGACTCCACGTGCGACAAACCCCTTGTCGCCATGTGCAGTAGCACTAAGTTTTAAGCCATTGAATAAATCTTTTGCACGTTTTGCGATAGTCGGATTTTTTGTGATGTTATATTGGTCGATTAGCGATGAAAGCAATGTGCCGTTAAAAAGAGAGTTGTCTTCAATGCCAGAGTTCCCACCGTGCCAGTTTGTAGTACCATTCTTTTTTAGTGGCAGAAACTTTTTTATATCTTCTGGAGGTGGCGTATTTTCAGGGATGTAGCCATTGAAAACTTTTGTTTTTTGCGAGTAGAATGGTTGCAAGGCTTGCCAAATTATCTCGGCTTTTTCATCTAATTTTTCGATAGAAGTCTGTGAAAATAGCGTCGAAAAACTCAAAAAACAAAGCAGTGAAAGAAATAGGATTTTTTTCATAAAAAATATTTTTGTAAAAAATTGCGAAAATTGCGATAGAAAAAGCTTTAAATTTTGCAATGTATTTTCATAAATAGAGGTATGAAGAATTTTTATCTTACAACAGCAATCGATTACGCTAATGGATCGCCACACTTGGGGCATGCATACGAAAAAGTTCTCGCAGACGTTATTGCGAGATATAAACGCCTTTGTGGAGAATCAGTTTATTTCTTAACAGGCTTGGATGAACACGGGCAAAAAGTTCAACAAAGTGCAAAAAAAGCTGGCGTTGAGCCAATCGCATTTTGCGACGAACAAGCTGAAAAATTTATCTCGATGTGCAAATTGTTGGACATTTCAAACGACGACTATATCCGTACATCGCAAGAACGACACAAGAAAGTTGTTCGCCAAATTCTCCAGATGTTGTACGATAAGGGCGACATCTACAAGGCAGAATACAAAGGCTTTTACTCGACACGCCAAGAACAATTCTTGCAAGAAAAAGACAGGGTAGACGGCAAGTGGCCAGAAATTTTTGGCGACGTTGTCGAAATTACCGAAAGCAATTATTTCTTTAAAATTCAACAATACCAAGAATGGCTTGTCGATTACATCAAGAAGAATGAAGATTTTATCTTCCCACGTTTCCGTGCAAAACAAGTTATGGAATTCTTGAAAGAACCTCTTAACGACTTGTGCATATCTCGCCCAAAAGAACGTTTGGAATGGGGTATCGAGTTGCCGTTTGACTCTGGTTATGTAACATACGTTTGGTTTGATGCGTTGGTGAATTATATTTCTGCAATCGGCTATGGCACTGACGAATTCTCGAAGAATTGGCCAGCAGATTTCCACGTTATCGGCAAAGATATTCTTGTTCCACCACACTCGGTTTATTGGCCGATTATGCTCCACGCTGCTGGTATCGAGTTGCCAAAATCGCTTTTGGTTCACGGCTGGTGGATGTCGTCGGGAGAAAAGATGTCGAAGAGCTTGGGCAATATTGTAAACCCACTCGATTTAGTCGAAAAATTTGGTGTCGATGCATTCAGATATTTCCTTATGCGTGAAATGAATGTCGGGCAAGATTCAGACTTCTCGTTCGATTTGTTCCTCACACGCTACACATCTGATTTGGGTAATGATCTCGGAAACCTCTTGAGCCGATTGCTCAATATGGGCAAGCGTTATTGTGCGAGTGTAGTGCCTTCGGCAAAAGTTGAAGAAGAATTTGAAAAACAACTCATAGACCTCGCACGAGAAACATCGCAAGAAGTTTTGCGTCTGTACGATGGTATGCAATTCCACATCGGTTTAGAAAAAACATTTGCGTTTATCCGTGCAATTAATCGATACGCAGAACAGCGTGCACCTTGGAAACTCGCAAAGAGCGAAGCCGAAGCCGACAAGCTCGCATTGGAAACAACCCTTGCAAATATGGCTGAAGCGTTGCGTGTTGCATCGGTACTCATTGCTCCGATTATGCCAAATGTTTCTGCAAAAATTCTTACGCTTTTAGGACTCGAAAATATCGAAAAGTTTGAAGGCAACACAGAGTGGTCTAACGTGCTTGAGGGCAAGACTCTCGGAGCACAAGAAATACTTTTCCCACGTCCTACAACAGAATAAAAGATGGATATAAGAAAGCTTTTTCTCGACAATCCGTGGCGAAAACGTGTTTTGTTCGGAGACAAAAAAGTTGGCGTTTGCCAAGTAGAGCTTACGCCAACTCGCCTGAAAGACGGCTCGTGCCGACAAAACAAACCTGTTCGCATTTACGATAATTGTGGGGCATGGGCAGACCCAAATTTCCATTTTGATACATCGAAAGGTTTGCCAAATTTGCGTGGTGATTGGATTGACGAAAGGGCTGATACTGAAGTTGTAGGTACTTTGCCAACATCAGCAAAAAATCCATTTGGTGGAAGAAAAATCCGCAAGGCAAAATCTGGTTGCAGACCTACTCAAATGGCGTATGCAAAAAAAGGTATCATCACGCCAGAAATGGAATACGTTGCTGTTCGTGAAAATCTCGCACTTATCAATGAGCTTGAATCGGAGATGTCGCCAAATGCTCCTCGTGATTCTTTGTTTATCCAGCACGAAGGTTCGCCTAAACGCAAAGGTTTTGAGATAACACCAGAATTTGTACGAGACGAAATAGCTCGTGGACGTGCGATAATCCCAGCAAATATCAATCACCCCGAGATTGAACCTGCAATTATTGGACGAAACTTTCTTACAAAAATAAATACGAATATCGGCAACAGCTCGATGGCGTCATCAATCGATGAGGAAATTGAGAAGATGTTGTGGGCGATAAAATGGGGCTCCGACACGCTTATGGATTTGTCGACAGGTGCCGATATCACCGATACTCGAGAATGGATTATCCGCAACTGCCCGACGCCCGTCGGCACAGTTCCACTTTATCAGGCATTGGAGAAAGTCGGCGGAATTGCTGAAGACTTAACGTGGGAAGTTTATCGAGATGTTCTTATCGAACAAGCTGAACAAGGTGTTGACTATTTCACAATTCACGCAGGCGTATTGCAAAAATTTTTGCCGATAGCGTCTCGGAGAATGGCTGGTATTGCGTCTCGTGGCGGTTCGATTATGGCAAAGTGGATGCTTACGCATAATCGTGAAAACTTCCTTTTTGAACACTGGGACGATATTTGCGATATAATGTCGCATTATGATGTGTCTTTTTCTATCGGCGACGGACTCCGCCCTGGAGCGATTGCCGACGCAAACGATGAAGCACAATTTGGCGAATTAAAAGTTCAAGGCGAATTGTGTAAGCGTGCGTGGAATTTTGATGTACAAGTTATGTGCGAAGGTCCTGGGCACGTTCCATTTCAGATGATTGAGCAGAATATGGAAAATCAGCTTGATTGGTGTGCTGAAGCACCATTCTATACACTCGGACCGCTCGTTAGCGATATCGGTGCTGGCTATGACCATATCACTGCGACAATCGGCGGAGTGATGATTGGCTGGAAAGGCACAGCAATGCTTTGCTATGTAACTCCAAAAGAACATTTGGGTCTTCCTGAAAGAGACGATGTCCGTGAAGGCGTTGTAGCGTTTAAACTTGCGGCACACGCATGCGACTTGGCAAAAGGGCATCCAGCCTCGCAATATCGAGATAATGTGATGAGCTTGGCTCGTGCAGAATTTAGATGGCGTGATCAAATAAATCTCGCACTCGACCCAGAGCGAGCAGAAGAATTCCGTATGCGTAATGACAAAGAATTTACCCGTGATAACGCCGGTATGCACCATTGCACAATGTGTGGACCCAAATTTTGCTCGATGCGTGCGTCGATAGAAATCAAAGAAAGATTCGGACAAAATACTCCAACAGAGGAATAATTATGGCAGATAAATGGGCAAGCGAACTTTTTAAATGTGGTTATAATTGTGCGCAAGCTGTCTTTGCGGCACACGCAGATAAGCTTGGGGTAGATACTCCAACGGCGTTGAAACTTTCGGCTCCACTCGGTGCTGGGGTAGGGCGTATGCGTGAAGTTTGTGGTGCGTTCAGTGCGTGTGCGATGCTTATGGGTATGAAGTATGCGTCAACCGAACCAACTGAAGAAAGAAAAAAAGAAATTTATGAGCGTACGCAAAAACTCGCCGAAGAGTTTAAAAAAATGCACGGCTCAATTCTTTGTCGAGATATTCTCCAGTTGCAAAAAGATGCCCCGACGCCCCCAACACCCGACAAGCGTACGGCAGAATATTACGCAAAGCGTCCGTGCCTAAAGGTAGTTGAAAATGCTGATGCTCTGGCAAAATCATTCTTAAAAGAATAAGGTGTATTTGAAAATTTTTGCAAAACCGCTCGAGAGCGGTTTTTTTATAAAAAAACTTGATTAAAATGTGGGCATCACTATTTTATCTTTTACTATGAAAATAATAAACACACATTTATTTACCAAAAACTTATTTTTAGGTGCCTTTGCTTCTGCATTGATGGCAACATCAGCATTTGCATCAAGCACAATCACATTGTCGTCAGACAAAAATAATCCAACAGTCTGGTCAGATGCGATGAATTGGAATAACGGCGTTATCAACGGCGAAACTTCGGCTGATATTGCATACATGACACTCGCTGAAGGTCAGACAGTCGGCTATTTGACCATTGATAGCGACTTTGATGCATCGAACATTATCCCTTCTGTTGCAGGTGAATATCATATAACCGTTGCCGATGGTTTCACAATGGGAACAGGAAATCCAAGCAACAGATTGTTCTTCAATGCAAGTGCGACAGAGGCTCATATTTATGTAGACTCTGGAAAATGGGATGTTAACGCTGGTACTGCTATTGTCTTTGGTAATGCAAGCTCGCAATCGGTTACTTTTAGTAAGGATACATCTATTGATACAGGTGGACAAGAATTTAAAGTAAGATCATCATACTATGCAAATGCTAACAAGGTTGCAACATTAGCTGGTACTATAAATACATCAAATAACTTCCAAGTTTTTGGAAATTCAGCATCGGGTAGTTCTACAACAGTTGTATTATCTGGATCTGTCAATAATGCAAAATCTCTTCAAGTAACATATTATAATTTGTACAACGAACAAAATGTAGGTTCTGCAATGGAGCTTACTGGTACTGTAAATGTAGTACGTTCTGACGGCTCAAGCTTTGTTACAGGTTATGGTATTGGTGAAAATTCAAAAGCAACACTTTTGATTAAAGATGGTGGTGTTTTGAATATCACAAATTCTTCCGCATCGGGCTTTGTTGTAAATGCTGCATCACACGAAGATTCTGGCGTTGCTCTTGAAATCCAAGAAGGCGGTACAATGAACTTGGCAAATAATATCGCACTATATGGAAATAGCTTAAATACAAATAGAGCAGTTGCACGTATCAATGGAATATTGAATGCAAACCAAGTAATTCTTGGTGGTGCAAAAAATACTCGCGTTGACGTTGGTTCGACTGCAAAAATTACAACAAAAGGTAATTTTAATGTTGGATCAGAGACGTATACTGACAATACAAAAGGTGCTGTATTAAATATCAATGGTGGTACACATACTATCGGTGCTAATTTAAATATAGGATATAGACAAGATAATAATGTTTACACTGGTAGCGTTGTTAATATCAATGGCGGAACAACAACTATCAAAGGTGCATTAAAAACAGTTGGATCTTCAAATATAAACATTACCGCAGGAAATGTTGTTGTTAATGGAAATATCGAAGTTGCAACTCATGCTAAATTGATAGTATCAGGAACAAGTACATTTAAAACAGACGGAAATCTCTTGGTTGTTCACGCTGGTAATGACACTGCAAACACTCAGGTTGTTATCAACACATCGGGCAATAAGATTGGTGGACATATTTATGTTCCAGAAACTGGTAAGATTGAAGTTGGTGCAAGCAATGATTGGAGCAATGTAGATTTCTATGCTCGTGGTGGTGCTACAAAACTTACTATAACTGGTGGCGAATTGAAGCTCAACACTATTCTTTGGGCTGATAACAAAAATAAGCAATTTACACTTGATATTGCTGATGGTGCAAAATTGATTCTCAATACAATCTCTGCTGATAGAACATTTAGTGGTGAAACTTATGCTGGCTTGGGCGGAGTTGAAGGAAATGCTACCCTCAAGATTTTGAACTTTGATGAAAATAAGATTTTTGTTATCGATGTAGGTACAGAAGAAGAACAGAGTGTATTCTTGAGTAGAGTTACATTCACTGGTTTGGATAAAGAAAACCTCCACTTCCAATACGACGCAACTGCAGGTGGTTATTGGTTGAGTAATATAGCAGTTCCAGAACCAGCAGAATGGGCGATGATTTTCGGCGGAATTGCACTCGCTCTTGCAATCTATCGCAGAAGAAAATAATTAGGCTTTACTTAATATCAAAAAAGGCGTTCATATATAAGTGGACGCCTTTTTTATATGAACGGATTTAAACACATACTTGTCGATGGTTGGAATGCAATACATGCACATCCCAAGTTGGCACGCTTGTTGGCTGAAAATAAGGCTGAGTTGGCACAAGCAGAATTGTCTGAAATGCTCGCATCGATACACGATTACGATGGCGTGCGTCTAACGATTGTTTACGACGGCAACGGTGTAGATATTTCGATTGTACGCAAATCGAAAATTCTAACTTTTTCAGAAGTGTATACGCCGTCTTCGATGACAGCTGACGAACTTATCGAACAACTTTGTGCAACATCAAAAGCACCGCAATCGTTGTTGGTTATTACTCGCGACAATCTCTTGAGGCTGACGGCGTCGAGCTTTGGAGTGTCGTCAATATCACCCGAAAAATTCTTTGAATGGAGCAGGGAATCGCACAAATCTATTTTGCAAACAGCACAATCTAACAATGAAAAAGGTTCTCGAGAATGGAAAAAATCGAATCCGTTTGCGGTTCTCGATGAGCTTGCAGTCGACATAAAATCGGCAACTCGCAAGACTCCACTTGTCTCGAAACATTTGAAAAAGCAAATGAAAAAATCGGGAGAAATTGTCGTTGATGCAAAGCAGGCAAAACAACCTTTACCTGTAAAGAAGAAAGAGAAAACGTTGTCGAAACGTGTGGTTATCGGCGGTCGCCCCGCATCGAAAAAATCGCTCGATGAGTTGAAGTCGATTTTAGAAAAAGGCGAATTGCCCAAAAAACGCATCAAGAAAAGAAATTCATAAATCGCAAAATATATGCAAAAAAAATTCCGACACTAAATAAATAGAGTCGGAATTTTCTATTAAAAGGCGTGAACTATTCTGCTTTTTCTTCTGTTTGCTCAACTTGTTCTGCCGATTCTTCTGCAACTTCTTCAGCTGTTTCTTCGACATTTTCTTCTGCCTTTGGTGCTACGATAGGTTCGTCTGCGATGCCGAGATTTTCAGGCTCTTCGACTTTTTCAGACTTATCTTTTGGTCGTGGCAAATAAGGGTTTGCTTGGAGAGTTGAGTCAGCATATTCAACTACATAACCTTCTGAAACAAGCCACATAAGCTCGCTCCAAATGGTGTTCATCTGAGCTTTTTGTTCATCTGTCAATTCTGCAGTTGTTTCGATAGAGTCGATAGTATCTGCTTTGCCTTCCTTATTTTCTTCTGCAAGAGTTTTTGCTTTTGGTTGAACTTCTGGAGGAGTCAATCCGAGGAATTTATATGGCAAGTCAACTGTCGAGATTGCTGGATTTTCGGTGATGAAATCAAAAATCTTTTGTGGCATATCTGCGAGCTTATCGCCTTCGAGAAGGAACTTACGCTTTACAACCGATACGAACGCAAAACCTTTGCTTCCACGCTTGTAAACTGCAAAGCCTTCACGACGCAAGCGTCCACGCAAATTATTTGCCGTTACGATTGGGAAACGGTTTTGTTTACGCCATGCTTCTTCGATATTGCGACGGATTCTGCCAAATGGCATTGCCGAAAGGTTTACGCCACGCATTCTAACTTGTTCGTAAGACTTAACAAGATCTGCACCAATTTTGTGTACGACATAATTTGACGCTGCTTCACGAGTATCAAAGGTATCATTTTCGCCTTCGGTTGCGTTCTTAAGTTTGTAGACGTCGCGAGTTTTCATTTGTTCGAGCCAAGTCGAGATAGAGTCGGCATCGCGGACGGCTTCGATTGTTGCCAAGAAAGCTTCAAACGACATCTTTGAGCATTTTTCGCGGTGGTATTCACGCAAGTACTCGTTGTATCTGTGCCAATTTGGAGCACCGAGAAGGTCGCCAGTTGCATTGCACTTGTTGACGAGTTGGAAGTTGCCTTTTGGTGGTTCAACTTCAATTTGTACCTTTTCAAAAAGTTCGTTTACATAGTATTCGATAGCCGATGCTTTTGCCGATGCCTCATCTTCAAATGGGATGTTCAAAGGCTGAGCACAGTACAATGGCTTAGTTGTCCCGTCTTCTGCTGGGAGATTTTTTGCCAAGACGATAAATCTGTCCGACTTTTCCAACACGAGCTTTGCAATATCAAAAAGTTGATATGTGCGTTTCGAGCTCTTCATAATATCGGCGAGCTTATTAAATGGGGCGTCGTCAGGATAGAAAAGAACTTCCATTGAGAAGTTGAACGGAGCTTGTTGCTTACGCTTTCCGTCATTCTTGCCTTGCTTGCGGAACTTCTTATCGTTTCCACGAGGCTTGTCGGAGTTGAATTTTTTGCGTGGTTTGTCGAATTTTCTTTCGCCGAAATCTCTTTTCTTGTCTTTATCTTGACGGCGGAAGCTTCCACGTTGGTTGTCGCCAAAATCCTTCTTTACAGAAGAACTCGGTGTCCAAGCGGTAGCGAATTCGATATTAGTCAACTGGCTCAAATCGACTTCTTGTCGATTTTCTGTTTGTTTGTTTTCTTCGGACATTCTTTTTTTTATCCTTTTGGGTTTGAAAAACGCGACTACCCCTATGGGCAGAACGCGAACGATTATAATCTTCTGCTTCCATTAAGGACTATTTTTATATATTATGCAAAACAAAAATTTGTCGATAGCCTTAAAAGTTATCTGAAAATAAATCTAAAAAAAAATAAAAAAAAGCTTGAAAACGATTAAAGATATATTAGCGTTTTCTTTCACAATAAGGACACAACGCAAAAAAAATTTTAAACCAAAGAAAGTAAAAATATGAAAATTCTAAAGTACATAGCAGTCATCGCAGCTTCAATTCTTGCCTGCTCAACATATGCAGCAGACAATGCATCGGCTAAAGCACCGATTCAAGTTCAAGTTGGCTCGGAAAAAGGTAATATCGTAATGAATATTACTATTAACCCAACTGATAAGATCAATTCTGAAGAAGCTCTCCGTCAGGCTCTCTTGGCAGCTCTTTCACATACAGATCCAAATTCTATAAACGGTCGTGCTATCAGTGCATCGATGCTCGCAATCAAGGCATCATTGGGCGATGGTTATGAACCAGTAGAAACACAAATCAAGATTGTTGTAACAATCACTAACGCAGTTGTAAATGGCAACGACGTTGCAACAGTTAAAGCAACTGTTGAAATGAATGGTGCAACATACGAAGCTAACACAGAAACAACTTTCAACCCAGAAACACAAGTTGCACAAACAAATGGTAACGTTACATCGAACGTTGATGGTAAAACATCATCGGCTCCAGTGGCAGTTGCAATCAACAGCGATGGCGAACTCGTAGGTTCAGTTGGCAACGCAGGTGTAACAGCACAAGCACCAACAACAGTTGCTCCAGCACCAGTTGTAACACCAACATCAGTTCAAGAAGCTGAAGCAAACGCTGGTAACGAAACTGTTCCGGACTCAACAGTTGTTTCATCGGCTACAAAATAAGTTTAATACTTTTGATAAAAAACCGAGAGCTTTTATGCCCTCGGTTTTTTTGTCGTTTAAAATAACGACCTCATTTTGTTTATTGCATAAATTTGTTGCTATCTTTCGTCGAAATATCTAAAGTATATTTGAACAATGAAAACATTTAGCTTTAAAAATCTTTGGGTACGCCTTGCGATTATCGTGATAATATCATCGCTGACGGCAGTATTGCCTTTGGCTTTTTATTCTTACGGGCAATACGAAAAAATTGAGATATGTAAAACAGAAAGCTATGGCGGAAAAATGCTTTCGTCGCTTGCGAATATATCACATCTGGCGTACACAAAAGGTGCAAAAGCTAAGAAAGCCGAAGTGCATCGTTTTTCAAATGAGTTGATTGCTACATCTAAAAAAATAGCATCTAAAGGCGGAAAAAACGTTTCGACTGGACGCTCCGCAAAGATGTTATATTCACATTCGGCGATTGAGAGTTTTGTGAAAAACCCAATGTCAGCGGAATTAGTTTCTGAGGTTGCCTCGCACATATCGCAACAGAGTGGTTTGCTTTTAGACGAAAATATGAACACTCATATTTTGATGGATGTTGCGTCGGCATTATTCCCAAAATTATATTCTGATATTTTTAAATTGTCAGAAATACTTTCAAAGAATCCAACACAAATTGAAAAGATGCAGATGCAAATTTTGGTCGCCCGTTGTGTTGCAATCGAACAAGATGTCCGTGAAATTTCTAACGGATTACGTAAGGCGTGTGCGTTGTATGATTCAAAAAAGACGATGGCGATAATTGGTAATATCACAAAATTGAATTCATCTTTTGCTGAATTCAACACTGCGATGTCAAAACTATGGCAGGGCAAAACGTTTGAAAACAAGCAAGCCGAAGTAGCGTTGAACTCGATAGAATCGGTATCAAATAATTTGTGGAATTCAACAAACACGTTGTTGGCAGAGTCTTTAAATTCAAAAGCCGATTCAATTTTGTTGAATGTGAAAATTGTTTACGGAACATTTGGTGGAATCTTTTTGTTTGCGATAATCGTCGCAATTTTAGTTGTGCGTTCAATCGTTTTGACTGCATATCGCACAGCGAAAATTGCCGAAATGATGTCGGCATCAAAGTTCGCACAGGCACGAGAATTAGCGGAGCGTTTGCCACGGAAAATCGAACCATTTTTCAGTATGGCTGAAAATTATTTGCGTATATGCGATACGATTGAGAGCTTGCAGAAATCATCATCTGAAATTATTGCGTCGGTTGAAAAATTAAATAGCGAAGCTGTTGATGTTGCGTCTTACCAAAAGCCACTTGTTGCGAGCGTTTCTAATGGGCTTGTTCGCATAGATTCAAAAATTGCGGTGCGTGATAAATCGGACGCAACGCTTGCGAGTTCGTCGCAATCTATCCGTGATAAATTGGGGTCGTTGGAACAAAATGTTCGCTTGCAGTCGAAGTCGGTTGCCGATGTCTCGAGTGAAATTACACAAGTTTCCGAGCTTGCATCGAAGTTGATTGCGAGTCTTTCTGTGATTCGTGAGACCGCAAACAAGATGAGTTTGATTGCCGAAACTTTCACAGCTATCGCTGATAAAGCCAATATTTTGGGGCTTAATCTTGCGATTGAAACGGCTAAAGCTGGTATAAAAGGGTCAGGGCTTGGTACGTTGGCTGAACAAATCAAAGTGTTGTCAAAACGTACAGTGATATCGGTTGTGGATATTGAGTCGATTAGAGATATGATTGTTGAGACAATCGATAAAGGGTCGGACGATGCAAAAAAGTTTTTGTCTTCGCTTGAGTCTGATTCAAAAATTCTCGAAGAAATCAACAAAGGACTTGCAGAGTTGACAGCATCTCTTTCAAAAGTTTCTTCGGCATCAAACACGATATCGGTATCGTTGCGTGAACGTGGAACGTCGGATATGTCGTTGCAAGACGCACAGGAAAATCTTGCAAAAATAGAAGAGTCGCTTGCGAGGTTTGCAGGCTTTGCGAAGTCGACTGAACAAGAATTGATGCGGTTGCGTCAGCGATAAATCTGAAATAAAAAAAAGCGAGAGAAAGTCTCGCTTTTATGTTTTGTAAAAAAGATTGTCGTAATTTTTATATTGAAAATCTTTTTGCAAATTCTTTGTGGATTCCGTCAAACGAGCCATTGCTGAAAAATACGCAAACGCAATTTTGCGATTCTTTCGAGATGTCGGCAGAGAGATGTTCGAGCAGTTCCGCATTTGTTGTAAACGCTTTCAGCTTTTCTGGAGAATGTTTTGCGACCATTTCTGCCGTATTCATTCTCTTGTCTTCGGCAGTTTTGCGAGTGTCGACAGCCCCGATGTACGCACAGTCTGCCATTGCCAACGCTTCGCCGAATGCGTCTTGAAAGACATTCATTTTTGCAGTGTTCGAGCGTGGCTCAAAGGCGACATATAATTTCTTGTCGGGATATTTTTGTCGCATAGATTCTATTGTCAATTTCAGTGCAGTGGGGTGATGCCCAAAATCTTCAATCGCCAAAATTTTTGGAGTATTCAAAATTATTTCTTGTCGACGCTTTACGCCTTTGAAGTTTGCAAGTGCCGATAAATCGAGGTCGAGAGGATGTTTACCGCCCATTATAAGAGCAACGCCAACCGATGCCATCGCACAGTTGCGTGCGTTGTACTCGCCTTGCAAATTCCATTCAACCGTTTTTTCAATATTGCCGTATTTGAGCGTGAACGACGACGAGTCGCCCAATTGCGTAAAGTTTTTTATGACGACATCGCAGTGGTCGCCAAAGCCGACTTTAATTTGTTTTGTCCAAGGTGTAGTTTCGAGCGATGCGATGTTTTCGTCGTCGCCATTTTCAACGATTGCACCCAGTGGCGACACGATTCTTCTAACGTGCGTGAATGTACGTTTTACATCGATGAGGTCTCGGAAAATGTCGGCGTGGTCGAACTCAATATTATTGACCAAAAGAATATGTGGACGATAGTGGATAAATTTACTTCGCTTATCGAAATATGCGGTGTCGTACTCATCGCCTTCGATTGTGAATGGTGCGTCGAGGGCTCCAAGGTTAGATCCACCTTCGGCAAGGTCTGTCGGAACGCCACCGATAAGCCATCCCACATTGCAAGAATTTGCACGGAGCAGGTAAGCCGAAAGGCACGTTGTTGTGGTCTTCCCGTGCGTTCCGCTTACTACAAGCGACTTTCTTTCGCCGATGAGATTTTCACCAATGAGTGCCGAAAGGCTCGTGTATTTGTATTTCCGTGATGCCAACATAAACTCGAGCTCCACATTCATTCTGCTAATTGCGTTGCCGACAACGACAATATCAGGAGAAAATTCTTCGAGATTTTTTGGGTTCCAACCTTCGCGTGCGTCAACGCCAGCATTTGCGAGTGCACTTTTCATAGGTTCGTACATTCCGGTATCGCTACCACAAACAGTATGCCCCAAGCGTTTCATCAAAATAGCGACATTCCCAGTCGCAGTACCACAAATTCCGATAAAATAAATTTTCATTAACGTTATATTAAAACGACGTTTTTTAAATGTCGAGAGTTTACCAAAAAAAACGCACAGATTTCTCTGTGCGTCGTTGCTTAAATTTAGATTTTTTCGAGTTCGTATTTATGAGGCTTTGGTTTGCTTGCTCTATAAATAAGGTCGTTTATTTGTTTTAGGTTCTTTGCTATTTCAGCTTGGCGAGGTTTGTTTTTTGCGTATCGTTCTGTCGCATTTTTTACAAAACCCGATTTTAATGTCTTTGCGTGATTTGTCGCAAACGCGATTTTTTCTTTTATTGTAAGAAGCTTATCCATTTGTTTGCGATTGAACAATTCAATCATAAATATTGAACGATATGTTGCAGCTTCGCCTCTGAATCTTGTGCAAATTTTGTAAACGTTTTCAGCTTGTTTGTATTGTGGCGTATTTGCATTTGTTGCCAAGTTTACGCCCTTTGCGAGTTCTTTTGCTGTATACTCGCCAACTTTTTGTCCATCAATTTTCAAAGCATACTTGCCTTTGAGACCTGAAATTTTCAGGATTTGGCGGTTGAAGTTGTCGTGAAAAGGAACGTATTTCAAAACGTATTGTGCGTCTGCTGGAACTACAAATGGGATAGATGCTTCGAGAATATCAAACGAGATTTTCCCTTTCTCAACATTGAGTTTTGTGATGTCGCAGTTGAATGCACGCTTGATTGATTTTTTCTTTGCGTTGATTTCGATATTTGAAACTTCAGTTGGTTCTTTGAAATCGGTGAGCCATTTGTTGAGCATTACCAAGCCACCTGCAAATTTTGGGTGAACACGGTCATTCCCGACGATTGTCTTACCTTTGCCTTCTGTTGCTTGCAATTTTGCATTTGTTTCGAGCATCGCTTTCGACATATCTACTGCAACAGCATTTGGTTTTTTCGATGCCAGTTCTGTTCCGATTTGACCGAATACTACAAGTTCATCGTTTACGCCGAAAAGATTTTCTGCAGGCAAGTCGCCAGTTTGGTCATAGATAGACGGAGTGAAAACGATAAGTTTGCGAGAGTTTTCAGAAAGTGCATCTATAACTTTTGTTAAGTTGTTTGTGTAGTTTTTGCGAGTAGACAAAATACGTTTTTGTAATTTTTCTTCGCCTAATTTTTCACGAGATTCTTTGCCAAATTTATTTCTGCCTACATCGTTCATCCCAATCATCAAAACTGAGACTGCTTGCTTTTGACCTAATTGCGGGAGAATATCCCAATTCATTCTCCAAAGAATCCCGTGGCAACCGTCGCCTGAAATGCCGATGTTTCGCCAATCGACATACATTTCAGGGAAGCGTGTTATGTAATACATCATAATGTTTGACGTGTACCAACCACCTGCTGTGATACTATCGCCTACCATACATGCTCTGTCGCCGTTTTGATAAACGTTCGATTTTTGATCTTGTTTTGCGAATGCGAGTGTTGCAACCGCCAATGTAAAAATAATAAGTGCTTTTTTCATAAACTTCATAAATTTATTTTTTCAGATGTAATTTTGTAGTCAAATAAAATATTATTTTGCATATAAACTGATTTAAATTTTACTTGAGCATAGACGCATTTTAGGCAACTATTGTTTTAGATTTTTTTATGAAAAAAACTCCGCCAGAAATTAGAATTTTACCCGACGATGTCGCAAATAGAATCGCCGCTGGTGAAGTTGTCGAGCGTCCATCTGCAGTGGCGAAAGAGTTGATTGAAAACGCAATCGACGCTGGTGCAACTCGCATAGAGATTGAATTTAAGCGAGGCGGAAAGTCTTTCATAAAAGTGTCTGACGATGGTTGCGGGATGACTCGCCAACAAGCGTTGACTTCGCTCGAGCCTCATGCGACAAGTAAAATTAGAGCTCCTGAAGACCTTTTCAGAATTTCAAGCTATGGCTTCAGAGGCGAAGCTGTGCCGTCGATTGCAAGTGTCAGCAAATTTAAAATACGTACACGTCCAGAGTCGCAAACTTTCGGAACAGAAATTGATGTCTATGCAGGTTGCGTAAATTCTGTTCGTGATTGCGGTATGGCTTCGGGAACTGAAATTATTGTCGAAAATCTTTTCTGCTCGGTGCCAGCACGTCGAAAATTTTTGAAGAGCGATAATGTTGAAGCGTCGCATATCATAAAACTTTGTCGGTTGTACGCCCTCGCATTACCGCATTTGTCGATTACGCTGATTGAAAATTCTCGGGTTGTGTTCCGCTCCGAACGCAACGTTGGTACGATTGAACGCATCGAAAGAATTTTTGGAGGGGAAATTGCGGGCAAGCTAATCGAACTTCCGAAAGCAGAATCAAAGTACGCAAAAGTTTGTGGTGCGATTTTAAAAGCAGGTGAATCTTTCCCGACAAGTAGAAATATTTGTGCGTTTGTTAATGGTCGCCCAGTAGAATGCAAGGTAGTTTATTCTGCAATTAAAGAGGCGTACTCGCAGTACATTCCAAAGGGTAGGTTTGCATCGGCATTTCTTTTTATCGAACTCGATCCAGAAACAGTCGATGTAAATGTACACCCACAAAAACGAGAAGTGCGTTTGAAAAATGAATTTGAAATTAGAGATTTTCTATTTGAGACAATTCTCGCAGAACTGAAAAGTCAAGCATCGGCACGATCCTTGCAGACATCGGAAAATTCAGTGCAAACAGCTATCGATGTAGACGATATTCAGCCGAAGAAAGAATCTCCAAAAATTTCAATTTTGCCAAAACCAGCGTTTACTCCGCAAACAACGCAAGCTTTCACAAAATCGACGTCGCCTGCAAACGCTGAAAAAATCGCAGAAGACAAAGTATTGTTAAAAAATGAAGTGGAGCAACCAGTTGAGCAGAAGACAATTTCAAAGCCTGTTCAGCAACAAAAAGAGAAGGTTTCACAAACTTCTGCAATCGTCGCAAATTGGAAATATATTGGGTGTTTGAAAAAACGTTATGCGATTTTTGAAACCGCAAAAGGCTTAGTTTTAATGTCGATTTCTTCGGCAATCAAACGTGTGCGATATGAAGAAATTTTACACGCTTTACGTGGAAGCAACGCAATTTCGCAAACGCTACTTGTGCCAATATCACTCAAGTTTGAGCGAGGCGATGATGAGTATTTTTCTGCCAACAGAAAAGCTTTTGAAACTTGCGGTTTCCAAATTGAAGATTTCGGAAAAGCATTTTATCGGATACTTGCAATTCCAGCTTGGCTCAAATATGCCAATGCAGAAAACTTTATACGCGACTTTGTGGAGATAGCACGCGAAGAAAATAAAACTCTAAAAAAATCGGGGATGTCGGACGAAAGTTTTGCAAAAGCTCTTGTCGAAAGAATCGGCTCGGCAAGTTTTGATTGCAACGAAGTGTCGGCGACAGAACTCTTGGCACGATTGTTGTCGGGCGATAACCATATGACATCGCCAACAGGTTCGCTCACTCTAAAAGAAATTTCCGATTCTGAACTCGCACGTTTTTTCTGATTGCCAACTTTATCAAAAATAAAAAAAACGAATTTTTATTCTCGCAATTTAAAATAAATAATAGAGAATGATTACTCATAATTTGCTCGGGTGGCGGAATAGGTAGACGCATCGGCTTTAGGCGCCGGTGTCCGCAAGGACGTAGGAGTTCGAGCCTCCTCTCGAGCATTTTATATGAAGGGCATCGGCGAAGATTGCTAATGCAATCGTCCATTGAAACTGATTGCAGAATTTACAGAAAGACTACCAATGTTGGTGGTCTTTTATTTTAGTGTTTAAAAATCACATTTTACTCTACAAAAAAACTCTCCAACACCTTGGAGAGTTTTTTTGTTTTTACGGCAACTTACTTTTAGCCCGACTGGCTGTGCCAATGGGGATTGTGCCGTCATATAAAGATTAGAAGTCGACGTCGATTGGCATATGTTGAGCAGAGCAACCTGCGTCTACAACGAGGCGTTCGCCAGCGATATTTTTTGATGCGTCAGATGCGAGGAATGCTACTGCTTGTGCGATATCATCAGCAGTTGCTTCTTTGCCGATAGGGGTATTGAGGCGACGGCGTTTTGCAGTTGCGTCGTCGAGTTTGTCCCAGCGGTCAGTGTAGATGTAGCCAGGGGCTACTTCATTTACACGAATACCTTTTGGTCCGAGGTCAACAGCCATCGAGCGTGTGAGAGCGTCAATACCGCCTTTGCTTGATACATAAGCTGTGCGATTGCGGATTGCACGCATCGACACATTTGAGCCGAGGTTTACGATTACCCCACGACTTTCTTGTTGAAGCATCATCTTGACGGCTTGTTGTGATACTTGGAAAGTGCCGAGCATATTTGTTTTGATAACTGTCAAGAAATATTCAGGGTCCATATCTTCAAAAGCAGGACCAATACCTTGGTTGCAAGCGTTGTTTACGAGAATATCTATGCGACCGAATTTTTCTTTAATAACATCGAACATAGCTTTGACTTGTTCGGTATTTGAAATGTCGCAAGGGATTTCTACAAAGCCGTCCAGCCCCATATCGCGAAGGAATTGACCGCCTTGTTTTGTGCTTTTTTCTGTCGACCCGCAGATGCAAACTTTTGCACCTTCACGGATGAAGAGAGCGGCGATACCTACGCCAGTATTACGGCTTGCGCCTGTTACGAGTACTACTTTATTTTCAAATCTTTTCATTATAGTGGAGTGTGTTGTTTAAATTATTATAAAAACTTTCAGTTAGGTTATGTATAGTTGTTAATTTTGCAAGCAATATACTTAATTTTTTTGTTTATGGGGCAAGTCTTGATATTTCCCAATTATCGCCATTTTTTTTGTATGCAAATCTGTCGTGCAGACGATTTTCTCGACCTTGCCAAAACTCGAAATAGCTTGGAATAATTCTGTATCCGCCCCAAAAATCGGGGAGTGGAATTTCTCCGTTTGCGAACTTGCGTTTCATTTTGTCGAACTGAATTTCCAAAAGTGAACGCGATGTTATTATGCTACTTTGGTTTGAAACCCACGCACCGAGTCGGCTTCCGAATGGACGCGACAAAAAGTATCGCAACGATTCTGCTGTCGAAACTTTTTCGGCGACACCATTTATGCGAAGTTGGCGTTCAAGATCAAGCCAAGCAAAGAGCAAACTTACTTTGGGATTGCCTGAAATTTCCTGTGCTTTTTGGCTTTTGTAGTTTGTGTAAAACACAAAACCTTTTTCATCCCACGATTTCAAAAGTACCACACGCGATGACGGCATTCCGTCTTGTGCGACGGTTGAGACTGTCATTGCGTTTGGTTCTTTAACTTTGCAATCGCAAGCGTGTTTGAACCACGTTTCAAATTGTTTGAATGGGTTAGCGTCGAGATCTTTTCTCTCGAGGCCACCTTTCAAATATTCATTTCTAAATTCAAAAATATCCATATTAGGACAGTATTTGTTTGAGTGTTTTTTGTCCGTTTTCTGATTTTGCGAAAGCGTCGTAGGCGTCGAGTGCAAAGGTTACCGATGGCTCGTTGCTACTGATGTATTCAATAGTATCTTCGTCGCCTTCAGCAATACTCAACGATGTAAAGAATTGTCCGATTGTGATTGATTCGGGGTCGATTGCCGGTTTGTAGTAAACGTCGTCTTCGCCGTTGTCAAATTCAACAGGGCAGATATAATTTTTTGTTTTCAGCCACTCGATGCTCGCAATGATTGCGTTCTTTGGCATCTTCAAAGTGCTTACTAAATTTTCGATTGTCGGCGAATGTGGTTGTGCCGAATAAAACGCTTTTTCGATTTCAGCAAAGACTGCAAGTGCACAAAGTTTTCGGGCTCTATCGCCCATTTTATTCCATGCTTCGTCGTCGGATAACATATCTACATATTGAATTGCGTATGTAATTTGGCTACCTGTTAGAATCATTGTCCAGAAGATGTACAAACTGAACATTGCCACTGCGACGATTGCGAGGTATCCGTAAAGGCTTTGTTGTTTTGCGATATAGCTGATGTATAAAAAGGAACCTTTATTGTTGAGGATAAGTAGGCACATTACAATCGTAGCACCTATAAACGATGCTTTCCATTTGACACGTGCAATCGGGATAAATTTGTAGAATGCTGCGAGGATAGAAGTCATTATTGCAATCCCCATAATATAAGTTAGCCACGATGCGAAGCCAGTTAAATAATCGGCGACAAATGGCACACTTCCCAAGAATTTTGGCATTTGCGAGGTTGTGAAGAATGTCATTCCAAAGATGAGTCCAACCGACCCAAAGAAAATCATCGAGAAATAAAATACGATTCTATCGACCCATTTGCGACCTTTGCGAATCCCCCAAATGTAGTTCATTGCAGTTTCCATATTGACGCACAAAAGTAGGCATGTTACGAGCATTGCGAACATCCCGATTGTCCCAGCTTTTGCACCAGTTTTAGAAATGTTGTCGATAAATTTTGCGATTTCAGGATTGATTGCTGTTGCGTTTTCAGTTGCTGTAGCAGTTGTTGAGGTATCTTGCAACATTTGGTTGAATGCGGGCATAACAAATGTTGCCGCATCCATAATTTTTGCGTAGATGATATCTGTTTTTCCACTGAAGAAGATTCCAGCAAACATCACGACGATTGCGAGAATCGGACCAATAGCAAGGAGTGTAGCGTATGAAAGCGATGATGCTTGCACAAGGATTCTCTTGCCCATTATGCCATTGACTGTCGTGATAAGCACGCGTAGGAATGCGACTCCCGCACCTTTTAATCCGCCCAACTTGGACATATCCGATTCCCAAAGGCGTTTATTAAAAAAAGTTTTTGCACGAATTGTTGGGGGTATCTTTTTAGTTTTGTTTTCCATTTTTATTTAGACAGATGTGTTCCGATGATATAAAACAATGGTGTCGCCCATGCAGAAAGTCCGATTATTCCGACGATTCCAGCAAGGATAGGTGGCATCTTGTACGAGAGTAATCCGACCGCAAAATGCGAGAGTGCCATTGCACCATTAGCAGTTACAAAAAGTACAAAAAGGAAATTTCCGACGTCAGAAAAATATTCTTTTGCGAAATTAAAATTGCCAGAGCTCCACGCATAGTACAAAGCGAATCCAGCGACAGTGAATGCGACAAATCGCATAAATTTCACAGGGTTCAATTTAAATATGAAGCCGATAATTATGAGGGCATCGAAAAAGCCTACATACGATAATGGGAGTGGAATAAAATCGCCAAGTCCGAAGCAATCTGAATAAAGGGATGAAAACGACATTATCGCACAGACTGATAAAATCAGGCATGCAAAGACAACTGGCACCATTGCGGAATATTGCTTTGGCGATTTTTTCGGTGAGTCTTGTTTTGTTTGTTTGGTTGCCATTTATCTATCTTTCTTGCGTGGATCGTCTGCCCAGCCGAGTTTATTTCTCAAAATTGCAAAGTGGGAGTGCCCACGCATACGCACAAATTTCAAGGTGTTTGAAAGCATACTTATTTCAACTTTTGAACCTTGTGTGAGTGTTGCTACTTTCTTGCCGTCAGAAATCAAAGCACTTTCTCCGCTGACGCATTCTATTTTAATTTGTGCGCCGTAGTCAAAAATTAGACTTCTGTTTGAAAGTGTATGTGGGCAGATTGGAGTCATCGCAAAGACTCTACCTTTTGGGTGGATGATTGGTCCACCGGCTGAAAGGTTGTAGGCAGTAGAACCTGTCGCAGTAGAAAAAATCAAGCCGTCGCCAGTATATGTTGCTATAAACTCATTATCGGCAGTGATGGAAAATTTTGAAATGCCGTCAAGACGAACATCTTTTAAAACGAGGTCGTTGAGGGCAATGTATCTTTTGCCTTCGTAAACTGTTTCGAGCAATGCACGTTCGAGAATTCGACGTTGCCCATTTACAAGAGTCAAGAATTCTTCGTCGGTTATTTTTTCGGTATAAGTTGCCAAGAAACCGAGCTTGCCCAAATTTATCCCAAATACAGGAAGATTATTTTTTACTATCGGCGGAACGCACGAAAGTATTGTGCCGTCGCCACCAATCACGCAACAAATATCTTTGTTTTTAAAAACGTTTTCTGGTACGGGGAACTCGTCGCAAATTTCGTAATCAATGGAGTTTGCTTGTGCCAGCTCCGCCAATCGTTTTGCGATAACTTCGGCATTTGTTTTCGTCTTATTGACAACAAAAAGTATTTTTTTATTTTCTTCCACGATATTTAAAGCATTACAAAGAGTACGTTTTTCGCAATCTTTTTGATATAAAATTATTCAGAAATTGTTGGGAAAATTGTTTCAAAAAAGAAGAAACCACACAATGAAATTATCAGTGCAAAAATCAGCGAGGCAATCGCATTTTTTTTGTCGTTCATAAGGTATGCGTACATCGACAGAGCGATGGACACGCTCAATATCCACAGCGACAAAAACGACAATCCCGCAGTTGAATACAAGATTATCGCAAAGTAGTCTGTCTTGTATTCAGCTTTACTTTTTGATTCTTCTGGTTCCGCCGATTCAATCTCATCGAGATTTACATCTTTGATGAGTTGCCATTGTGTAGATTTTGTTCTGATTTTGTACAAGTAGCCAATCTTCCCGACATTGAGCATATCGAGAATTTCCTTTTTTGAAAACGCTCCAGATTCTTTGCCTTTCCAGCGTATGTAAAATATCTTTTTATCCATACTTATTTATTCAGCGATTCTTTCGCTTCGTCAAGAATCTGTTGTGTCGCTTTTACCTCGGTGAATACGGGCGATAGTGGTGCGAATTTTCCAGCACACTCGTTCATATTTTTTCCGAGCTTTTCAAATTTTCCGTTTGCATTATTTACGCCCCAAATTGCACCATTTTGGTCTTTGAAAAGCGACGGTGTACCGTCTTCAGAACAAACACCGACAAGCATTAGTGGGTTTTCTTTTGCGATTTTTATTGCGTTAAGATATGTGCGTGCGTCCTTTTCATAATTAGGTGCGAGTGCTGAATACAGCTCTGAATTTATCAACTTTTCTTTTGAGTTAGATTCAAAAATCCACGAGTGGTCGAAAAGTTGTTTTGCATATTTTTCGACTTTTTTCATACGTTCTTTTGCCAACGGCGAGTATTCTAAAAGTGTCGCACTCGAATTTTCTTTTAGGTTTTCAAAAATAATATATTCAAGGCGAGCTTTGAAGATTGGGTTAACACTTGCGTTTGCAATCAATGTCAGAGACGATATAGCCGAATTTTCAGCAGAGTTGTTATAGACTGCCTTGCCGAGCATAGATTCAGGGGCTTCTACTCCGCCAACGAGAAGTTCGCCACGGGGAGATCTTCCGTCGATAGCGTGCTTGCGATATGTCTTTGCATATATTTTTCCGCCTGCGATAACTTCGTTTGCCTCTTGGACTTTTTCAGAACCACCTTGCCACTTGTGTTCTTTTTCGGATATCTTGCCGATTGTGTAGACATCGAATTTACCTTCACGTGAGTATTTGAAAAGGTCGGTAATCAATTTATTTTCGGATAGAGGAATTTTTATAGCAATTCCAGCCGAATCCAATTCTTCGATTGCTTTTTGACTTCCAAATTCTACAAGTTGCCCGAGCTTGATTGTATCTTTTTCTTTTGAAATTCTCGACAATTTTCTTGCGAAGTCTGCTGGCGTTGCCCCCGATTCTTCGATGATGTCGAGCGATGCAATAAAATCGGCAGTGCTTCTTGTTTGAGCGAGAAGGTCTCGCAATTTATCAAATTTTGCGTATTTATTTTTTGCGTCGGCTATGCGTACAGACAAATCGTTAAACTTGTCGATATCGAGTCTGTGTGCCTTAAATATCGCACTTGTATCTTCCATTAGAGGACGCAAAGATTCTGCGACTTTTTCTGCGTCCTTGTCGATATCAGATTTTGCCCGTGCAAAGCTTTCGTATTCTTCGGCTATATTTTCAAATTTTTCGAGCAGAAGTCTGGTCTGTTTTGCGTTTTTGATTTTTCGTTCATCGATTGCATCTCGCAAGTTTTTCGATGCAGTTTCGAGCTTTTCACGATACACTGTTTGCTCGATTGGCGAGAGCGAATTTATATCGGCAAGCAATCTTTCGATGCTTTCAGATGTTCTATCGAAAATAGTAGAAGGTGCTGTTTTGAAATCTGTATTTTCTATATCTGCAATAGCTTTTTTGAAGCGTGTTAGTTGTGCTTGTGCAAACTTTGCAGTGTCTGAAAGTGCCGATATTCTCGAGGCAAAAATGTTGTCGGCAAGTTCAGGATATTGTTTTTTGAAGTTTGCTAACTTATCGGCGATTGTCGATGTCTCTTGCGATTGTTCGATTTCTGTGAGGTATGAATCGGCTGTTGATATACGCTTTTGGCGTTCCACGTTTTCCCAAATGAAGAATGCAATGACAGCCGTTATTGCTACACATGATGTAGCAATTGTAAATTTGAACAGCATAGAAATTCTCTTTTTGAATTTCAATTTTGCTATGAACGATGCGAGGCGTTTTGCCGTTTCTTCGTCGAGCGATATCTCGGCTTCCTTTCTCAAAGCAAGCAATCTTTTTATTTTTGCCGATAGCTTTTCTTGTGGGTCAGGGTTTTCTAATTCCACTTTGATAAGATTGCGTGCTCGTGCCGATTTTTCGGCTTCAATTATTTTGTCTTGTTTGTCTGCAATCTCTCGAGAAAGCTTTTCGATAAAATCTAAATCGCTTGGAGAAATCCCGCCTTTGTTTGTGATTAAATTAAATTCTGTGACGAGGTCCGACGCTTTTGAAAAGTCGTTTTCAATATCCAAATTGTTCAATTCTTCGATTATCTCGAGGCATCGTTTTATGTTGTTTTCGTTTTCTTTTGAACGTTGATAATCTACTGCATCTTTCCATATATAATTATCGGAAATCAACGCCGAATCACTTTCGAGTTCTTCGAGAATTTTTCTTATAAGAGAATCGTCTTTATCTTTTAACGCAAGCTCGAGAAGTGCGAGTTTTTTTGTGATTACACGATTGCGGAGCTTATCGCATTCACGGCGTGCTTCAGCGTCGTAAGCGTTGATTTTTGAGATTGTCTTGATGATTGCAAGAGCGTCTTCGTATTTGCGAAGTCGCATAGCACGGCGATAATCGCGGTACAATGGGTGATTCTGTGAGACGCCTTTCGAGTAAATTGAGCTAACCAACTCGATTTGCGAATAGTCGAATGGCGGTGGCGACGGCAATCTTTCTGCTATACAAAAATTACGCCATTGTTCGAGTTCTGGGAACATCAAAATGTTCAGCAAGTCGAGCAAGTTTGACGATTCTGCGACTTGCAGTGCAGGGTAATCTCTCCCAGCTTTGATTAGTGCTACACAATGTTCGAGTTGTGCTTCTGCTTGTTGACAGAGCTTGTAGTATTCCATTGCGACCGAACGCATCTGCATTTCGGGGACATCGGTGTGTCCGCCAATTATCGATTGAATTCTTACGATGAGAAATTGTGGTGATGTCATTTTCTTATTTTCTTATTTAAATTTTCCCATTTTGCCAAACGCTTCTCTTTTTGTGGTATTGCTTGAATATCGAGAGCACGTTTTGCCTTTGATAAATTTTCTATTGCGGTTTCGTAGATGCCGTCTTTTTGTTCTTGGAGCGACAACACGTTTTCTACAAATCGCAAAAGCACGTCGATTCTTGCACCTATATCAGACAATAAATCTTCACGCAAGGACGGTTCTTTTTTTGCGTAGGCTGAATTATCCCAAATCGACAAAGCGTCTTCGTAATTATCGGTTTGGATTTTCTCTCTCGCCAGATTTATCGTATCCAAAAGTGTCATTGTAGCTTTGGGTTCCTGATTTTCTTTTGGTTGTTCTTGTCCCGAAATATTTGAAGTTTCCAGCTTCGGCAATGGCTGTGGAACTTCTGTGGGTTGCGATTCAGACGGCAAGAATATTTCGATAATAAAATAGAGTACAACAAGCAATGCTACAAGCGAGACAACTGCACTTGCGACATATATCAATTTTGATGATGAGCTTTCTGGTTTTGATTCTACAACTTTAAATCGCATCTGTGGTGTAGGTGCTTTTACTTGCAGATTCAAACGTTCACGATTATTCATCACACCTGTTGTTGCATATTGCGATGCTCTGCTATCGAGTGCAGTTGGTGCAGTTCTTGTTGAAAGATTTATTGGAGCGTTATCGCAATTTGGTATTGCACGCCACGAAAAATCGTTCGGATTTTCGCTTGTTGAAAATGATGTAGTGAACGTTGTTTGCCATGCGTCTTGAGCATTGACGTTTAGCAAGAGACTTTCAGAATACAGATTCAATAATGTGCGTGCATCTTTTGGTTGTGCAGATAGCACGACATTTTCTTTGAACAAAAGCGATGCCTTTGCGGGACTGCCAAAAATGTTTTGCCAATTCTTTGCTGGGAGCGAATTAGATGTTTTGATTTTATCTAAATCGATAACATCATCGACATAGCAAGGGTCGCAATTCCACGAGTCTTTCCAGCCATTCCATTGCAAAAGAATTTCGGCTGGGTTCGCCAAATTTTGTATTTCAGAATTTGAAATAACGAGGTGGTGGGCGATATAATTATTGCGGTTTGTGTAATCAACACCCGAATCTTTTGTGCGAGTCAGAACGTGCCAAACTTCTCCCGATAATGACAAAATTCTATGCGAAAATATTTCTCCTGTGCCGATATCAAAAATGCTACATCTTTCAACTGCCGATGCGAGCCTTTCGCTCATAGCTTTTGAGCGTGCGACAACAGAAAAGCCAGTTCGCCCAACTGTGAGCGACTTCGGATAGCTTGTATATATTAGTTGATAAGCCATATTACGATTTTATCGTTGGGATTAAATCGGAGCAGTGCGACAACGCCCAAATGACTGGTATTTCAACTTCCATCGGATTTATTTTTTCTGGAATTGGTGCAATCTTGCCTGCACAATGACCTTCTGTGAGCATTTGCGGAGAGTGTCCTAACGCACTCACTGCAAAGAATCGCAAATTAGTTGAAATAGACAACGCACTTGCGACAATCGACGGATCAATCTCGGCGAGGAACTTTTGCAGAATTGCACTGTTGTAATCTATTGCATTTAAATCGAGTTTTTTATCGACAATCGGATTCTTCAATTTTTCTGGAAGTAGATTTTGCCAAATATCGCATTTGCCGATTAGAATTGCCAGTGGCGTATCAATTTTTTTCGACGGTTCAATCGCAAGAATTCTCTTTATGCGAATTTCCATTTCGGAAAGAATTGTGTCTTGTTGATCGAGTCTACCGACGATGTTTAGTTGAGGGTCGGGGTGTTCGCCAATAGCTTTTTTGAAGTTTCTGTTCGCAGCGGGGTCGATTAAAAAGAATATACCAGCAGAGCTTGCAACGTGCATCGCACCTGGCGATTCTTCGATGTCGAGACCTGGTTCAAAGTGTTCGCCAGCGTTATCGTAGAAGATGAGCGATGTCTTTAATTCTTCATTTTTTGTGAGTGAATACGTTAGAGGTTTTGGCAGTGCGACCATTTTACCAAAACGTGGATACCGTTCGTACATCAAGCCTTCGAGTGCTGTCTTTGCAAGGATTGCATCTTCTGGACGCTTTGCTGAAAACAAGCTATTTTTCATCTGTGTCAAAAGCATATTACCCGTTGGGTCGAGGTCTTTTAACACGATGTCAAAATCTTTGTAGAGCGTGTTCTGAAGTTGACGAATCAACGCACTTAAATAATAAGATTTTCCAGCCGAAGGTGCGCCGACTATCGAGAAAATCTTTCTATCAATTTCAAGATAATTTGGTGGAAGTTTTTTTCGGCAATGTGGGCAAGCTACATCGGGAGCAGGCATTCCTGCTGGGTCGATTGGTACGCCGTCTTCGTTGAACGATGTCGGCAAGAAACGGAGCATTTCTGTCGGTCCTAAAATTGGGTCGGAACGCAACGTTTCGTGAACTGCTATGCTCATTGCGTCGCCAATATCGAATTTTAACCAGCAAAGTGGGCATGTAACAGCTTCGGCATTTTCGGAAAGCAATGGTATTATAGACGAAGCCTCATCGTTTTTATCGGCATCAGAAAATACTGCCGAAAACATAAAGCCGATATCAAAATTTTTTGGGCAGAATGCGATTCCCGCACCGTTTAATCCACGTCCTAATACTGATTGTTTAAGGCGTTCAAATGGAACTTCGTCTTCTATTCTGCCAGTTTCAGAATAAAATACGAGCCACTTTGATGTATCCATATTGCGAGCTCGTTCGAGAACTTGTGGATCGGTAATTATATAAAAGAGGCGTTCGCCTATTTGCATTGTAACGGCGTCAGAAAACTTTATCGGAGCCGATATTCTCACTCCGTTGATTTTCACATTATCTTCTGGATTCAATGGTGTGAGCTCAAACTCGCCATTTTTATTTTTAGATATTTCCAAGAATGGCGTTGGGATATTTGTTTTGATTGTGCTGTCATCGCCACCCAGAGTGATTGGAAATTTTTTGCTTTCTTGGATTACTCCAGTTTGGCAATCAACTATTGCTACGTTCGTGTGCGATTTTTTGTTCTTTCCGAATCCAAACATAATTCTTTACCTTAAATTTTAAAAAGTCTGTTATCGATTTTCATCAATGGTCAAATGATTTTCGTCGGGATAACGAAAATAGATTTCTCCTATGTAGCTAAATTATTAAGATTTTTTTCAAATTGTCGATATATTTCATAAGTTTTTAGCGAAAATATATATGAACAGAAAAAATTTTTATTTTTTTTGAAACGTTTTTCTGTTGCAAACGTCTAATAAATTATAAGAATTTAGGAAAGAGAAGAAGAAATATGGAAAAAACAATTCAGACAACATCTCCAGATAACCTCCTTGAAAGATTAAAGGGTGGCGACGACAACGCTTTTGGAGAACTTGTCAATTCGCATTGGAGCAAGATATATAATCGTGCAAATAGTTTGCTCGATAATCGTCAGGATGCGGAAGAAGTCGCACAAGATACATTTATAAGAGCACGCAAAAGTATTGGTAATTTTAGAGGCGAATGTGCAATAGCAACATGGTTATATCGCATAGCAACAAACCTTGCACGCAATAAACATTGGTATTGGCACCGTCGCAAACGTTCAAGCTCGATTTCTCTCGATACTCCAATCGGCGAAGATGGCGATATGACCGTTTGCGATACAATTGAAGCCGAAGCTCAAACTCCGGCTGAATGTGCAATTACATCTGAAATGGTTGAGATGTTGCCAAAAGCAATGGCATCTATCCCAGCCAAGTATGCCGATGTTTTAAAGCTCCGCAATGAACTCGATATGAGCTATGACGAAATTGCAGAAAAATTAGGTCTGAGTGTCGGAACAGTAAAGAGCCGACTCTCAAGAGCTCGCGAGTTTTTACGCGAAGAGCTCGAAAAACTTAATCGATGAAAATATCACGCGACAGATTCGAGGAAATACTTTCTGCGTATCTCGATGCAGAAGCGTCTCCCGAAGAACTCGATTTACTTGCCAAGTGCGTAAGAGAAGACGCAACTATGGCATCGCTGTATTATAAGTCTTGCAGAGTTCATTATGCGACTTGCAAAATGTTCGGCAAAAAGCCGGTCTTTATAAAATTAGACGGGGTAGACTTGCCGAGTTTTGAGCCAAAGAAAATCTCGAAAGTGAAAATCGCACTCGAGTGGTCGGCGGTTGTCGCTTTGATGTTCTTGAGCGTGTCATTGCTATATGTAGCGTTTGATTCAATCCCCAAAAAAGATAATTCGTTTGCACAAAAGCTTGCGTCGGGTAGGGTATTAAATGTGCGTCATCTCAAAAGCGAAGTGTCGTCGCATTCTGTTGTTGACGAAGGATCCGTCTTTAGCGTCATAAAAGTTTATTCAGAATCGCCCATTTTTATAAATTCAAAGAGATAAAAATCGCTAAAAAAGCACTTTTGTGAAAAAAAATGTATATTTTTGCAAAAGAAGCTTGATTTTTTGTTTTAGGATAATAACTTTGAACTTCTTATTTTTTTGAAATATTCAATAGACGGCATTTTTTTTCTTACGCCACTTAGAAGAATGGCTGTTTATTACAAACCTTTGATATTTTAAAATACAATGAAAGCTACAATCAAAATTCAAGGCAAACAGGCTACTGTAAGCGAAGGTGATATTATCTTCGTAAACCGCTTTGTTGATTCAAAAGCAGGTGATACGGTAGAAATTAAAGACGTACTCATGGTCGGCGAAGGTGCTGATGTTAAATTTGGCAATCCTTTGGTTGACGGCGCAAGCGTATCTGCAAAGATTCTCGAAAATAAGCGCGGAAAGAAAGTTGTAATCTTGAAGAAAAAACGCAGAAAGGGTTACCAACGCAAACAAGGTCACCGTCAAGAACTTTCTGTAATCAAGATTGAGTCTATTAAAGCGTAAGAAAGGACATTGACGACTTATGGCACATAAAAAAGGTCAAAGCAGTGCAAAGAACGGACGCGATTCAAACCCAAAGAATCGTGGCGTAAAGAAATTCGGCGACGAAGCAGTATTGGCTGGTAACATTATCGTTCGTCAATGCGGTACTAAAGTTCGCGCAGGCGAAAACGTCGGAACAGGCAAAGACTACACTTTGTTCGCTCTTAAAGACGGTATCGTAAAGTGGGACGGTGCACACCGTCGCGTTTCTGTTCAAGAAGTCGAATAAGGTTGGGCGTTAGGATATTGCCTTAAACTAACACGATTGGACAAGTTCAGAAGATTAGTCGAATAGGGTTGGGCATAAAAGTACATCTTAAAAAACGTTGAACTAATAGAAGACAAACTCAAATAGAGTTTGTCTTTTTTTATTGTCGACAAGCGTCGGTGCACAAAAAAAATCTGTCGGGAAATTCCGACAGATTTTTTACCTTTGTTATAAAATTTATTTGGAAAGAATTTGTACGTTCTTTCTGATTGAAAGAAGAAGATTATTCAAATACGAGATTGGAACATACGCTTTGTTGCCGTCAACAAGGGATCCTTTAGTTTCAATCCAAAGTGAATTTGGTCTTACATCGATTGCAAGGCGTGCGTCTTGACGGAGTTTTGTCAGGCGTGCTTTAATCGGATTATTTTTATCGGTAATAATCCAACCGCGTTCTTCTAACGCCAAGAGAGTCGCATTCCTCAAAGTTTCTTGCGAGCAGTTAAAGTTCTCATATTTCATCATAGTTTGACCATGTACAGCCATACTATAACTTTCATCGCTAATTATTACAGCACATGCCGAGAAAGTTAAAATTGAAATAACCGAAATAATATATGCAAATACTCTTTTCATCGTTAAAAATGTACTAAAAATAGAATCGTTCTTCAACGCAAAAAACTAATAAAAAAATAAATTTTTTTTGAAATATAACTTGACTTGATTAGAGTAATTCGTACATTGGTATAAATAATAATTTGCCAGAGTAGCTCAGCGGTAGAGCAGAGGACTCATAAGCCTTTGGTCACAGGTTCAAATCCCGTCTCTGGCACCACTTTAAAAGCCGACAAATGAGAATTTGTCGGCTTCCTTTTTATACAACAAACCCCGATTTTTCAATCGGGGTTTATTGTGATTATGCGTTTGCTGTTTGTTGCGATTCTTTTTGTCGCTTTACTTTAGGCAAACGTTCGTAGAAATTATCGCAACGGTCAATGATGTTATTTAGGTTTTTAGACACCTTGCGGATGCTTTCAAGAAGTTCGAGATATGATATACCAACTTCAGCTCTGCAAATACCGCTATTGACACGAGAGACGTGGTCGCTTTCGATTGCGTTAAGTGTTTCTGCCATTTCCTTTTTGAGAGCTTTTGCTGTTTGCAAAAGGTCGGGTGATTTTGTCGCCAAGAGTTTTACAGACAGATTTGCCATCGCATTCAAGCGTTCGTGGAGATCGTTAAATTCTGCTTCAGCACTTTCGCTAAACTTATATTTTTTGTTTGTGATGTTTTCCATAATCACACGAATATTCAGCGAGAGGTCGCCAATTCTTTCAGCGTCATTTGTGCAGTGAAGAAGTAGTGGGATTTGTTCAGCTTCTTCTTCTGTAAGCTCGGTGAGCATAAGTTTTGAAAGATAGCTTGTAATATCTTTTTGTCTGACGTCGATATCGTTTTCATACTCTTCGAGATTTTCCAGATAGTTGCGATTTTCTTCGTCATTTTTGTTGTAAATTTTGAGCGACGCATCAGCCATTCTCCACGATTTTTTGAGCATCTTACGCAATGCACCTGCAGTTTGAGAAAGTGCGATTGACGGCGTCGACAAGAAGTGTGGCTCGAGTCTTTGATACTTGATTTTTTCGTCTTTGACTGGAATAAATTTTTCGCAAGCTTTAACTAAAAGTGGAATAGCAGGGATAAGAATAACAGTTGTACAAACGTTAAAGAGCGTGTGTGCGTTTGCAATTTGGCGTGGGAGTGTTCCGTTAGCCGACATCATATCGACAGCTTTGAAGAAAATCGGTGTACCGTTCGGTGTACCGTCAATTACAATCCAAAATGTTGAAGCCATAATCAATGCACCTATTACATTGAAAAGCGTGTGTGCAAGTGCCGCTTGTTTTGCGACTCTATTTGTTGTCAAGGCAGCGAGCTGTGCAGTGATTGTTGTGCCGATATTTGAACCCAAAATGAGTGCGACAGCAGTGTAGATGTCGACAAGCCCACTCGCACCAAGAGCCACAACTATACCCGAACAAGCCGAGCTACTTTGGATAATAACAGTTGCTAAAATACCGATACCGATTGCACCCAGTACCGACATAAATGGCATTGTTCCATCAACAGGTGCACATTTGAAAGTTTGGAAAAGATTTTTGAACCATTCTACTTCAGACAAAGTTTTGAGCTGGTCGCTCATAAAAGTCATACCTAAAAAGAGAAAGCCCAACCCCAAGATTGTTTCGCTCCAGTTTGAGAGAGCTCTGTTTTTTATGAAACTCAAAACAAGCCCGATGATAATCGACGGCATAATAATCCACGATATATCAAATGCTACGAGTTGTGCAGTAATGGTTGTACCAATGTTTGCACCAAAGATGATACCCATTGATTGCATTAGGCTTAAAAGTCCTGCATTTACAAAGCCGATAACCATAACGGTTGTCGCACTCGACGACTGAACTACTGCTGTAACGACACATCCAGCGATGATTCCGATAAATCTGTTAGATGAGAATAGACGGAGAATAGAGCGCATTCTTTCGCCTGCTACACGGTGCAGACCGTCGCTCATAAGCTTCATACCGAATATGAAGATAGCTAAACCTCCTAATACATTCAAAATAAGCATTGTCATGGTAGTGATACTTTTGTTTTGTGAAATAAAGGGGTTAGATTAGCAAAAATTTATCATAAATTTCAAGCTATATCGCAACAGAACTTGTCGATTATTTTATGCAAAAAAAATCCGCCGAGGCGGATTTTGTAAATTTATTTAAAGGTGTGAATTGAAAAAGTAGAAATTATCTTTTCATAGCGTTCGCCAATTTCTTGACGAAAACGTCGACTGCTTCGAGTGCTTGAACTTCGCCTTTTTCTTCAAACGTTCCGTATGCAATATCAACAACCTTGCTTGCAATTACGACAGAATCGCTTTCGAGGGCTGATGCGTGTGCCAACTCTTCTGTCGTAATTTCGTATCCGCATGCAACTGGCAATTTTGAAGCTTTGCGAACATCGGCGAGGCGTTGTGCGATTTTTGAATCGAGCTTGCCGTCTTGCATTTCGATTTTTTCGACAGTCGCATAATAGAGGAAACCAGCGTCTTTTTGAGAGATTTTTTCGACACGATTGAGTGGTGTTGCAGGAGCTACAAATTGAATGAACTTTACGCCTTTAGGCTCTGCAACACTTGCAATTTCGTCAGATTCTTCGTATGGGAGGTCGAGAGCAATCATTGCTTCGATATTTGCGTCAACGCAAGCATCGACAGTCTTTTCGATTCCGTATTTAAGAATTGGGTTGAAGTAAGACGAGAGGACAAACGGCTTGTCTATTCCACGTTCACGCAAGCGTTTTGCCATTGCGATAATCTGCGGGAGTGTTGTCTTTGCGTCGAGTGCACGCAAGCATGCGGCTTGTACGACGGGTCCGTCTGCCATAGGGTCTGAGAATGGAACGCCGAGTTCAACAATATCTGCCCCCGACTTGCATATTTGTTCAACGAGTTTTTCGGAGAAATCTATATTAGGGTCTCCGCAAGTGATGAATATCGTGAGCACTGCACGATTTTCTTTTTTAGCTTGTTCAAAAACTTCTGATATTTTCATTTTTCAATCCTTTAATTTAACCAGTTGTAAAATCGCAAAAAAAAAGCGACCAGACAAAAGGTCGCCAAAAGTTTAAAAATTTAAACTCTATGCGACCATACGACTGTGCCACCAATTTTGCATTGAAATTATTTATTTATCTGGAACAAGTTTCTTATCTTCTAAATTATTGTCAAGTTTTTTGATAACATTTTTATCGGTAATAATATTTTTGACATAATGTTATTTTGATGCGAAAATTTCGTCGTATGAGAGGTTTCTTGTTTTTGCATATCTTCTCGTATGGGCGATTGATTTTAAATGTGGTCGTGAATCTGCAAAAGTTTATGCAGAACGTTTTGAAAATTATATGGGTATGCCGACCCCATTTAATGAGGCATTTATAAATTCTCCCGATTTCCTTGATGTTAAAAAACGAGAGGAAATCGGGAGTAAATGTTATAGGTTATTTCGCGACAAGAAAAAATAATCACATAGACCAGCCTGGACCCGATGTGATTTTCTTCGGGGCGCAGAACGATTTTATGCGATATAGTTTTTCGTCCAGCACAATTACGGTTTGGGAACCTTTGGAGGAAACAAAGCTGATACTTGAGCCTGTGAAACTCACAAGGTATCCGTTGCGAGATTTCATTCCGTTGTCGGTATAAATTAAAATTGTGCCACCTTTTTGTATTGCATTTAGTATCATATTTGCACCTTTACTTTATCAATTCGGGATAACGCTTTTTGATTATTTCTTGGGACTCTCTCGGTAATTCTGAAATCTTTACAGGTTTATCTTGTGGGCGTGTTTGCTTTTGATTGATATCGCCTAATAAGCTCCATTTGCGAGTCATTGTGGTTGGCTCTTGTGCGGGCTTGTCGTAGCGAGTAAAGTCGATAACTTTGCCTTCATCTTTTCCGTCAGCTTGTTTGAGGATTGCCAAACGGAAGTCCTTATTCATATACCAGTATAGAACTTTGTCGGCGTCGGAGCCGTCGATTCCCGATCCGGTTTGAATAAATTTGTAATCAAAATCATTGTGTTTAAATTGTTCACGCCAGAGCATCCCGAACTCGCCGTGTGTGATAATTTTTGTATCGGGCCAGCGTTTCATAATCATACTAATCCATTCTTCAAGCCCTTCGAGGGGAAGTGCGTGTTCCCAACAGTTGACAATCCATGCAAAGCCGTTGAGCTTAAAGCCAGTGTCGAAGTGCGTTGCGGTTGTGTGCATCATTTGGTCGAGACCTTTTTTGATGCCAGCTTGTTTGTCGCCCTTACGCATAAATTTGTGGACAGTTTCAATCGGACCGACTCCCATTCTGCTGTTGAATCCTTCAGCGAATCCTTCACGACGACCAGCCAAGAAATCGACAGTCCAGCCGTCGAGATTTACGCAATCGACAAAGTCGGAATCGTTTTGAGCTGGCTTGCAGAAGTGTTCAATTGACGGATAGTATGGGTAGCATGGCGAGCCGTCGCCGTCTTGATTATCGATAGCATATTGACTAAAGATGTTCCCTTGGCAGACGTGTATACCTTCTTTTTCAGCCAAGTATTTTTGATTTTTCGACGAAAGGAAACCTGCGATAATTGCCTTTGGGCGATACCCATCGCCAACGCATTCTTCAATGATTTTAAGTGCGTCGTGCATATCCTTGTTGACTTGTTCTGTCGAGTTATATGCGTTCGGGAAGTACGCTCCTGGGATAAATGTCATTTCATCGCCATACTTTTTTACGCACTGGGCGACATACTTTCTGATATCGGAGTATCGTGCAGTTTTATCTGTGAGGGCGAGCCAGCTAAATGCCCAAGTGATTTTTGCAGTCGGGCAAGCTTTGTAAATTTTTTCGCGAAAGATTTTTGCTTTCTCTACGCTGTGCATTTCAACTTCAGACCAACCCAGACTTTTTTCACGCGTAATTTCAATTTGATGGTATCTTATAATTGTGCAGAAAGAAAGAAATCTGCCATTTTCTAAAGGTTTATTTTCAGCCTTCTTGCAACTGCAAAAAGAAAAAAGTATTAGTCCCAATGTAAATATAGATAGAATTTTTTTCGTCATAATACATAGACAAATACTTTTTCTGATATATCTTTGCAAGTTTTTTAATGTAGGATTGACTCGAACAAAATTTAAACATAACACTAAATTATGAGGTTATTTTTTATTTGTATTTTTGTACTTGTATCGGGACTGGCATATTCAGCCGAGAATCATTTTTTTAAAAAGGGAACTCTTGTTATTTCCGAAGATAACGAATTTTATTTCAGATTTAATCCCGAAGAATTGATGACGCAAAAGGCACTTGAAGATTATGTGGATAATCTTCGCTATGGCAAGGTTTCGCACTTTTTTATGGGCGTGAACGGTCAGCGTACAAGTTATCGCACAAAGGTGAGTGAAGCCGTTTGGGATAAGTTGAAAAATGATAAAATTTTTCCTGAAATCCAGTGGACAAAATGTGCTCGCCTGCTTTATGAACGTGGGCTCGACCCATACGCAATTTGGACAAAAAAATGTCGAGAAATTGGAGTGTCTCCATGGATTGAAATGCGTATAAATGATACTCACTTTCTCACTCGTGCAAACGAATACAAAGATAGAGCTCGTATTCTCGATTTTTGGCGAGACCATCCAGAGTATCGACGCACAAAAAAGAATCCGTTGAAAACGTGGAAAGACGGCGCTTTTGATTTTTCGCATAAACAAGTTCGCGACTACAAGCTCGCTCTTGTACGCGAGTTTCTCGAAAATTGGGATTGCGACGGTATCAGTATTGATTGGCTTCGCGCTCCATTTTGTTTGACAGAAGGCAAAGAAAAAGAGCTTTCGCATTGCTTGACTGAATTTATGTCGGAGGTTCGAAAATTAACTGACGAATTTTCAAAAAAACGTGGACGAAAAATCGGTGTCGCAGTTCGCGTCCCATTTACGATTGAACTTTCGCGTGGATTAGGGATAAATGTTGATGATTGGGCGAAAATGGGACTTGTTGATGCAATTATCATTTCGCAATCTTACCAAACTTATTTCGATATCAATTTTGATTCTTGGAAAAAAGCATTGGGTGAAAAAGTAGAATCGCGTGTCGCATTATTGGGTGCGTGTGATCATGGGTTTAATCCGTACCCATGTTTTAAAATGAAAGATTCTCCACGAGCTCGACGCGTGAAAATGGAAATGCCATATTGCAGAGCTTGGGCAGACAACACGCTATCTAACGGAGCAGACGGCTTGTACGTTTACAATATGATGTACACAAGACATGTCTGGTTTGAGCTGGCAAAAGAGGGTCTCGAAAAATCTGAAATAATAAAGAAACACCGACGCTATCCTGTGTCGTATATGGACAACGATATCTTGTTCGAAAACTTCAAAGATATTACTGAAAATATGGAAGTGCAACTTCCACTTGATGTAGACGCTGAAAAAAATTCAGAAATAAAAATAAAAGTTGCAACGCCATCGCAAAAGGGGAAAGCAGTTGTGGTTGTCGGTTTTGAAAAAGGTAAAGGAATGGAAAATTCAAAATTCTCGGCGACTCTCAATGATGTCGAATATGAAAAAGTCCGTACCGAGTTTATGCCATTTCAATATGGAAAATCGGAGTATGCTCTGCGTTTTGAATTTTCGGCAAATGTACTAAAGCGAGGCGTAAATAGTTTTAAAATAAAAGGAACTTCTGCAAAAATAGTTTATGCAGAAATTCAGGTTGACTAATTGTAGGTTAATAAATTTCGCCCTGTTGGGAGTACGCTTTGTAGACGTCTTTTAATTTTGAATTTGGGTGGTGCGACAATTCAAGCACAGATGTATCGGTGCAATCTTCTTTTAGAAATTTGAAAATAAAATCGTCGCGAAATCCTATTTCTGAAGCATCTTCAAACGTTGCCGAGTAGTAAACTTTTTTGATATTAGACCAAATTATTGCCGACATACACATTGGGCAAGGCTTACCTGTTGCGTATAAAAAATATCCTGATAAATCGTGCGTGTCTAAATTTTTGCATGCGTCTCTAATAGCCACAATTTCTGCGTGTGCAGTGGGGTCGTTATTGCCGATAACTTTATTGACCCCACGCCCGACAATTTTCCCGTTTTCATCGAAAACAAATGCACCAAATGGACCTCCGACTTTATCGACAAGGCAACTACATTTTACAAGTTCTATCGTGTTTTCAACTTCGTTTTCTGGGAGCTTTTCTTTACTCATAATTACGCAATTTTAACTTCTTATTAAAGTCGTAAATTTTTGTATTTTGAAAAGCAAGTTAAAACGATTTTTTCTGAAATGTTGATGTCTTGTTTTACAACAAAAAAAGGCAGAAAAATCTGCCTTTTAAAATTTAAACTAATGAGAATTGTTTTCTTATTTGCGACGGCGATAAATTGCCAATCCAAGTGCGAGGCTACCTAAAATCATCGCCCATTCGGCTGGCTCTGGAACTGAAACTCTCACAATATTGAGATATTTATCGTTTGTAAGTTCCCAATAGTCGCCTTGGTTAAGGTTGATTTTGTTGCCATTTGAATCATACGCAGTCAATTTTATATTACCGCTCGTGTTGATTTTGAAACATTGTGTGATGCCATTAGAATCTTCAGTAAGTGAAAATACCGATGAATTTATCTTAATAGTATCGTTTCTAAAATCTTTCAGAATCAATTCTTCAACACCAGTGAATGTTCCTTGGTTGCCCATTCCTATTATAATCAATTCTGTTTTGGGCAAGATAATGGTTGAAATGCATCTATCCTTAAAGGTGAAATTATCCAATGTAATAGTTTTGGCATCACTAAAATCTAACTCTGAAATTGATGCTGAACCTAATGTTATTTTCATTTTGCGTGTGAAATTCACACCGTCGTCAACAATAAGTTTACTTGTTCCATTGCTACCTCTAATGAATATTGAACCCGAGGATATATTTACATTTGAACCGTTGTACAAGTGTAATGTACCGTTGTTAACATCCATGCCACCTTGATTTACACCGCTAACTTCAATCGTACCACCACTGTAAACATTGAGTGTTTTACCGCTACTTATTGTTGGGAGGAATGGACTTTTTGTCGAGGTATTTGAAATGAGAAGTTTTCCGTAAACATCTATGTTTCCAGATGTGCCAGCAGAGCTCCAATCTCCACCATTTGTGGTTGTTAAAGAAAGTTCGCTATTCTTTGAAACAACGATTTGCCCACTGTTGCTCAATGGATATGTTCCATATGTAACAGAAACGGAGCTTTTATCTGTACCATTCCCGATAGTGTAGACTACTTTTGAGTTGATTGTAAGTTTTGAATCGTAGCTTGCAGTACCTTCAAAAGTTGTAGTTTCTTCAACAGTCAATGCACTTGCAGAGAGTGCAAATATTGAAGTAGTAAATATAGGGAGTATTTTCTTCATAAGATTTATATATATTATGTACATAATACAGATACAATAACGGCGATATTTGTCAATAATTAAACTAGGTTCGCACAAAAAATGCGACACCTTTCTTGTGTGTCGCATTTTTGATTGAATATATACCAGATTACTTTTGGCTTGCGATGAGTTCTGCAATTTGTACGGCGTTCAGTGCTGCACCTTTCCAAAGTTGGTCGCCAGCGACCCAGAACGAAAGACCATTTTCAAACGCCAAGTCTTTTCTGATTCTGCCAACGCCACACTTTTCTTTGCATTGGAAGTGTAATGGCATCGGATATTTTTTGTCAGCTGGTTCGTCGACCAATTCTGCTCCAGAAAATTCTGATATTGCCTTGCGGGCTTCTTCGACTGAAACTGGGCGTTCAAATTCTGCATTGATTGCAACGCTATGAGCTCTCATCACAGGAACACGTACGCATGTTGTAGAGTTGAGAATGTCGGGCAACTCTAAAATTTTGCGTGTTTCGTTGAGCATTTTCATTTCTTCTTTAGTGTAGTCGTTATCGAGGAAAACGTCAACGTGAGGAAGAACGTTGTATGCAATTTGGTATGGGTACACGTTAACTTGTGGTTCTGTGCCATCGACAATCGCTTTCATTTGCGATTTCAATTCTTCCATAGCTGCAACGCCAGTTCCCGAAACTGCTTGATATGTCGCTGCGAAAAATCTTTTCAAACCAAATTTCTTATGGAGAGGGTAGAGTGCCATAAGTGAAATTGCAGTTGTGCAATTTGGGTTGGCGATAATATTTTTGTGATTTTTTATTGCATGCGGATTAACTTCAGGCACGATAAGTGGAACATTGGGATCCATTCTGAATGCCGAGCTATTGTCGATTGCAATGCAACCACGCTTTGCACACTCTGGAACGAGTTCTTTTGATGGCGTGCCACCAGCCGAGAAAATCGCGATATCGAGCTTTTCAAAGCTTTCTGGTTTTGCTTCTTCGACAATAAAAGTTTTATCTTCAAACTTTATTTCCTTGCCCGCTGAGCGAGATGATGCCAAAAGTGTCAGAGATTCCATTGGAAAATTTCTCTGGAACAGCAGTTTGATAACTTCTTGTCCGACTGCACCTGTTGCGCCGACTATACCAACTTTATATTTCTTATTCATGGATGATTTTTATAATAAAATTTTAGAAACTTGTGAAAGATTAAATATAAATCTCACGAAGTATCTAATTTATGTCTCAATTTGCGAGCAAAATCTTTATCTTTTTTGCAATGGCAATTTGGAACGTGTTTTTCAGGTGTCTACATCACGTGCAAAACCAAGCTGTGTAAAGGATTCTCTCGGGACTCCAAGTGGACTCCACAAAATTGATGGTAAGATTGGCGATGGCGAACCACTCGGGACTGTCTTTCGTGCAAGAGTCGCATGCGGGCTTGTTAGTGAACAGACGCCAGAAGAACAGGCAAAGAATTTGATTACAACACGCATCATGCGTTTGCGTGGGCTTGAAGATGGTGTCAACGCAGGCGGAGATGTCGACACATACGCACGTTATGTTTACATACATGGAACAAATCAAGAAGACAAAATCGGCACGCCAAATAGTCATGGTTGTGTACTTTTGAAAAATGCAGAAGTTGCACAACTTTTTGATATTGTAAACGACGGCACAATCGTGCTAATATCCGACTAATTTATATGAGAAGCGTTCTTATTGTTGATGACGAAAAACACACTCGCGACGGATTATCCGCCGTTCTCGCCGACTCGTACGACGTGTTCGCAGCGTCTAATGCCGACGAAGCCATATCTATGCTCGATGCCGAACCTTTCGACGCCGTTATTACCGACTTGCGTATGGCTGGAAAATCGGGAATGAGCGTTATCGATAAGACAATCTCGATGCCCGAAAAACCAGTGTGCATAATGTTGACTGCATACGGCAGTATGGAAATTGCTGTCGAGGCAATGAAACGTGGTGCTACCGATTTTCTCCCAAAGCCAGTTGATGTCGATAAGCTTGAGACCATTCTCGAACAGGCCCTCGAAAAACGTGAACAGAAAAAGAAAATCGTAGAATCGGAAAATAAGAAAAATATTGAGACTGCAAAGAAAGCTCACGGAACATCGTCGGTTGTTGAGGCAAAGCATATCGACATTGGTTGCTTTATTGCGACGAGCAAAGTGATGAAAGAGGTTGTCGAAAAAGCGATGCAAGTTGCACACTCGAAAGCATCGGTTATGCTCACTGGCGAAACGGGAACAGGGAAGGAGCTTTTCGCTCGCTTAATTCACTCGGCATCGCCACGAAAAGACGCTCCGTTCTTGCCAGTTCATTGTGCGGCACTACCGGCAAACCTCCTCGAAAGTGAATTGTTCGGTTATGAAAGAGGTGCGTTCACAGGTGCTAATCAACGTCGAATTGGACGCTTTGAAGCGGCTGATAAAGGAACGATTTTCCTCGATGAAATCGGAGAGATTGACGCTCAAACACAAGTTAAACTTTTACGCTTTTTAGAAACAAAAACTTTTGAAAGACTGGGAAGCTCGCAAAGTTTGAAAGTTGATGTTCGCCTTGTGTGTGCAACAAATAAAGACCTTAAAGCGATGTGCGATCATGGTGAGTATCGTGAAGACCTTTATTACAGACTCAATGTCGTAGAAATAAAAATCCCACCATTGCGTGAACATCCTGAAGATATTAAGCCTCTTCTCGAATCGTACATCGCATATTTTGCACGTGAAAATGAAATCGAGCCTGTGAAAATTTCTGCCGAAGCACTCGCTATCCTCGAAAAATACGAGTGGGCGGGCAATATCAGAGAGTTGAGAAACTTTTGCGAAAACATTGTTGTGATGAATCCAACACGAACTCTCACAGCAGAAAATCTCGACGCAAAATTTCTTTCTGCAAAGCCTCGAGCATCGGGATTTTCAAAAAAAGAAAATGAGCTTGAGCTTATCAAAAAAGCTATCGAAGCAGCGGGAGGCAACAAAAGTAAAGCCGCCGAAATGCTCGGAATTAGCCGAAGAACGCTACATCGAAAGCTCGATGAAGCTAAATAATATTGAAAACTTGAATATGTCAGATTTTAAAATTTGACATATTTTTTTGTGAATTTACGCTCCATTCTTTTATTATGTTGAGGGAGTCGAAAAGTTTTTTTGCAATAGTGTTGGGGTTGTTTATTTCAGCCTCAATACTTTTTGCATCGGAAGAAACCGAGCTTTCTCCCGATGCTGTTTTGCTCGATAAATTAGTCGAAAAAAATTTAATATCTGAAGCCGAAGCACGAGAGTGTAAGAAAAATATAGCCGAGCAACCTGTTATTACTTCGCCCAATTTAAATAAAATTCATTTTGGTGGGTACTCGCAATGGCGTTATTACTCAATGTGGCAAGATTACAACTCGCCGTCGGCATCTGGCAAAATTTCTGAAAACGATTTTTCAATGCCACGTTTGGTGATAAAAGTTTTTGCAGATTTGCAAGACGATATCACTTCGATTATGGCATTGAATTTAGCTGCCCCTGAAGTTTTTGATACATATTTTATCCGTAAAAAAGTAGATGGCGAATTTCTAAAAGGTATTTTAGATGTAGGTTATTCTGCACCTGATTTTCATATGGAATCTACTAATGGCGGACGTTTGAGAACGCTCGATAGATGTATTCTCAATACCTACTGGGGTGGGAAAGATATGGGCTTTGATGAATACGATTATTCAAGCAACGCAAAACAATGCTTTTCGGGCAATCATATGGGCGTGTTTTGGCAGGGAAAATTTCCTTTTGATGAAAGATTTTTTTACAACATATCAATCGCAAACGCAAAGGGTGCTTATTATTGGGAAACTCACCGCGACATAGGTGTGTCGTATTGGGGGTCGCTCGGATATGCGACAGTCTCGGAAGATTTAGATCTTAAGTGTGGCATTAACTTTGGGTATAGCTCGAACTTGTTTTCGGTATATGACACGACTTGCGGAGGCGAGAAAGAATGTTCGTGTTTAGGTGTTTGTCCATATCTCATTATGCAGTACAAAAATTTTTATCTGCATACCGAAAGCGTAGTTTCTAATATGGAGTATGGAAAAATTTTATCCGACGACAAACCAATCTATACAACGAAAAGCGACGATACTTTGCCATACGGAATAATGGTTATGGTTGGCTATGCTATTGATATCGGTTCGTGGGGAAAGCTTGAACCATTGTTTAGATTCTCTTATTTGTACACAGATGGCGGTGGTGTTGCCGAAGGTAATGTCCTTGCAAAAGCGAACTCACCAAATGGATATTACAATCGTGCATTTGCGTATTATGGAGGCTTAAATTGGTATCTAAACAGCTACTATACAAAAGTTATGTTGGGAGTCGAACACTTGCGATTTTCCGATAGTCCGACAAGGTCGTACGCAAAAAGTGGAGTTGTAAATATGGTTGGTTTGCAACTTCAGCTTGAATATTGATTCTACAAAAAAAGAACGGCTCGCCACTTTCGGCGAGCCTCTTTTTGTGTGTTTGGGTGTGTATTACTTGTTTATTTTTTGTTAGCTCTTACTTCGTACATCTTGTATCCGATTTCTCGAATCTTTGCGATTGTTTCCCAGTAAGGAGTATCGCATACGTCGGTGAAGCCAACTTGGAAATTTTCGCCATCAAATCTGCCAGTCGTCGCTTGGTCGGCAAATTGGTGCCAATGTGTTCCAATTACATTTGGATGTTTTAATGCCGATTCAACGTAGTTGTAGTAGCATTGTGCTCTTTCTTCTTGCGATGATTTTGGAACTAAACCTGTGTGGAACTTACCACGGTCGAGTGCACCAAAGTGGAATTCGCCAATCATAATAGGCTTGTCGACACCATTAGGCAATTTGACATCATCTAAAATATCTCGATAGATATTGTAGCTGATAACATCGCAATATTTTGCACCGATATACATCGCTTGTGGATTATGCTTTGGTATTCCAGCAAAACGGCAACCCATATAGAGCATATGTGGTGCCATAAATTTAATTTCGTTGCGAATAATTCTGTAATATTCTTCGATAAGTTTTTCCGAGAATTTTACGCAGTCATCGTACGAAGCTTTTGGAGGAGTATCTGTGCATTTGAGCATATCGTCCCACGATGCGTATTTTGAACCCCAGATTGCGTTGAGGTTTTCGATTGTGTCGTATTTATTTTTCAAATCATTGATGAAAACTTTTTTTGCGACACAATTTTCTCCCGATGTGAAAGTCCAAACAGCGTGAGAATTTGGGTGTCCCCAGTTGAGTTCGTTGTCTACAAATATACCGATGCACCATGGATCTGCCAATTCATCTTTGCGTTCTTCGAGATTCTTGCGGACATTTTCAGCAAACTTTGGGTTGAATGGATCTCTAAATTTCCACCAGTAGCCATCGCTACCCGAGAGTTCTGGTGCTTTGATTTCAAATCTATCAATATATGGAGTTTTGCCCATCATAAAGATATTCTTATCGGAGCTGTTTGCGATAGTGTTCAAGCCCCAACTTTTCAAGCGTTTGTGGCAAATTTCTCCATAAAGTTTTCTCCAATCTTTGCCGTATTTACGCATAATATTTGAGGCAGAGAAGTCGTACGTTTCTTTGATGTCTCTCTTGACATAATATGGACGCAACAATTCATCGTGTGTGAAATAGAATTGTGCAAATGGGCTATCATTGCTTGGCAATTCTTTGAAGAAAAATTTTCTGTTATCGAGCGGAGTGATTGCAGAGTGTGGTGTTACACGAACAACACCATGCGACCAATAGAGTTTTCCCGATGGGTCAATCATCCACCACTTGCCGTTGATTTTTTCTACACGGAAGTGTCCAGTAGCTTTGAATGTAGGTCCGCTTTCCCAACCGCCCCACTTGTTGCGATCTGCTGGACCTGCGTGTTTTGCGAGGTCTTTTTCTTCAAGCTCTTTGAATTTTTGGAAATCTGAATCAGAGTGAAGTTTATCTTTCCATTCCTTATGAATAAATTGTCCGTACTTATCGATAAATGGGAAAAATTGTTCTTTAGTGTATGAGAAATATGCAGGCATTTTTTCCTTGTCGGCTTTTTTAACCGATATCTTTTTGAGGGTCCATACGGCATTCTTTTTAGAAGTCATATAAAGGCGGATTCTCGTCAAATTTTTTGTATCGAATTTCGTAGCGGTATTCATTCCGAATGGCGAGCCACGCATTTTGCGTTGATTTATAACGATATCGCCAACTTCTTTATTGAAAGAAAACGTATATTCAAATTCAAACGATTTTGAATTAAGAGGTTTTTTGTAGACTCTATAACCTATTGCATTTTGTCCAAAAGTTACATTTGGATTTTCCAATACGAGCGTGAAAGTGTCGGTTGCATTTCCGTTTATTTCAAAATTGATTTTTGTGTATTGAGAAATATCGTGCTTAAGATTTATTGCTATACCAGCGTGCGGAGTGCCGTCATCATCGTAAGAAACTTTGATTGCATCGGGCAATTTTTCTACTTTGGCTTTTAATGGCGAAACTTTGTCAGCATCTTTTGATGCGTCGAACAAGACCATATCTGCATTTGCAAAAAGTGTCGCAAACATTGTTGCAACGATAAGTAATTTTTTCTTAAACATAAATTGTATCCTCCAAATATAATTTTCTTCTCACACGACGGATTTTACTATGTTGTTCTTTTCTTGTCAAAGTTAATTTTGGGTATGTTTGGAAAAACGGGTATGTTGTAAATTTTACAAAAAAACGGCGGATGCACCGCCGTTTGCGTCAATTAAATGTAGTGTTTATTCTGCAACAACTTCAAAGAATGGTGTTGAGCCGTGTTTGAGTTTCGAGTTGTCAATTTGAAGCGACAAAATCCCGTCATTAAATTCTGCTGGAATTTCTTCACGACGTATTCCATTAAATGCGAGCGGATAAACTTTATATTTTTTGTCGGGATTGAGTTTGATTTTAGTTTTCAAAATACCATTTTGCAAGGCAGGTATTTTATCGCCTTGCCCAGCTGTGATTGTATCATCTTCCGACAACTGCATTCCCATATTTGCCTCACGAGTGAGGTAGATTAAAATTAGACGTGAACTTCTTGTGATATGTTTGCCGTCGATTGATGAAATTGCGACGCACGCTGGAACTGATGTTTCTACCGATTGCATCGCTTTCATTTGTGCGTCGAGGCGTTTCGACATTGCGACAATCTCGGTGCGAGGTGTTTTTACTTGGAGCGTCAAATTTTCTTTATTCAATGTAATTTGGTTAGTATCGCTTTGGTAAATCCCTTTCTCGACATCTGTGATATTCTTTTTGTTGAGGATATTTTTCTTTCGCATAGCTTGTGTGAATTTAGCCAAGTCGAAAGATTTATCGCCATTTTCAATTATCGAATGGTACCACGCTTCAGCGAGGAATTCCGAGCTACCCGCTGGAGATATTTGCATATCGGGATTTTTGATTTTAACGTGTTGCAAAGTTTCGGGGATAGTACCTTCGTAGCGTGCAGAGAAGCCAGTCAGAAGGGCGAGATTTAACTGTATGCCGTTTATCATTCTTGCCGAATTGGGATTATTTTTCAGGAAGTCTGCCGACATATTCATAACGATTTTTTTGCGTGATTTTTTTACGTCGCCACGGATGAATACAGGAGTTGCCAAGACTTCGCTTGCTCGTGCCGCAGGCGAGTTGCAGACGTTAAAGAAACTTATCACTTTGTATTTTAATCTTGGGTACGGAACAGCAGTTTCGTGGATTACCAAAGTTGAATAATTTTGGAATGCCGAGTATGGTACGAACATTGCGGGCAACTCGTGTCTGTACTTATTCCAGAAGCAATGGTTGTATTCTGCAATGCCGTTTGGGCGACCATCTACTTTTATGCCAGCCGAAACTCTCCAGTACGATGCTAAATCGTTAATTGCACTATTTTGACTACATTTTGCACCGTTCATATCAAAACTTGATGGGTGTGCAAAGTATGTATCGAAGATAGTGAAATCGGTTGTACGTGAACGCACAGCACTGCCACACATTGCTCCGCCGAGATTGTTTTGTGCGATGATTCCTTTGTAGCCGGCATCTCGCAAAGTTTTCCTTGCGAACACTACAAATTTTTCGAGATTTTCCCAACAGCATTTTTCCCAATCAGAATATCTAACAATAATCGGGACATCTTCAAATTTAGTGAAAGCAAATGGTCTTTTAGGATTGTGATTTTTATTCCAAGCCGAGTTGAGATTATTTATGTTCCCATACTTTTCTTTCAACCACTGATACCATTTTGCATAGACGAGTTTTTCGGTCTTTGGAGTGATTGTATCGAGCGGGTGGAAGCGAGAATTTTTGTCCATTCTGCTGAAGCAAATTGAAAGTTCGTTGTAAATTTCAATGCAGGCAATTGTGGGGTCATCTTTGAAGGCGAGCTTTGTATATGGGTTGACGTGATTGAGCGAATCGACTGCCTTTTTCTTCCAAAGAGCCCACATATCTTGGTCGCCGAATACGACAGCCAACTTTACGTCGTCTCGCAAGTGGAAGTTGTATTCTTTTGTCGGCACTCGATAAATTGCTTGGTGAACATATATGCCATTTTTCTTAAATTCAGCCATAAGCAAGTCGGTAATTTCTACAACTTCTTCACGTTTTGGTGAGTAGATATAATTGCCAACCATATATGTTCCTCGAACAAAATTGTAGCCCATTCTCTTAAAGTTTTTGACATATTCAGCAATTTTTTTAGGGCGTTCTTCACGTGGAATTGCGAGAAAATCGGCTCTTGCGTGTTCGGTGAAACCTTTGAAACGTGCGTCTTCGTCGGGGGTTTTTTCAAAAGCGAGAGTCCCACGTTCAGATATAATCACACGACCTTTGTCGCCAGTTTGTTCGACTGGAAAGAACGATGATTGGTCGAGAGCTGTGTTTGGTTCGACAGCTTGACTTGGCATATCAACAGGTGTCCATTGCGAATAATCAAAAGGTTTTACTTTGAACATCGGGGGAGCTTTATCGGATACAGAAATACCCAAAAGGATGAAAGCATCGTTATTTGCAGAGCTTATGTAGAACGATTTTATGTTGCCGTCGGGGACGAGGAAACGGGAGATGTAGAATTTGCCGAGCTTTTTATCGGGGTCGGCATACCAAACTGGCATCGTATTTTTTGTGAATATGCGAGGGTCTTCGTAAAGCCAAGTGTCGTTTTTGCGACGTAGCGTATACTTGATTGTTTGCCCGTCGTACATATTCAACACAAGCGAAGCAGTCTGATTGTTATTTGCGTTGTTTTGGTTGTAAAATGACGTATGCAGTAAGTAGATGTATCGTGCTGTTGGTGGGTTATCGAATGTGATTTTCCAAAGCCCACGAGGTGCGAGTGGCGAGCGGAACGAAACAGCATTGTTGCCGTTGTTTTTGTCGGGGTTGATTATGTCGAAGCTGATTTCGTGGTGTATAATTTTTTCTTTTACGATTTTTGAAGCGTCAAGCGTTGCTCCGAATTGTTGTAGGTTAGAAGTTGAGCAGTTTGCGAATTTCGAGATGTCGATAGGTTCGCTATCGATGTCGTCAGGCAGTATGCGATCGAATTTTGTTTGGAATGAAATCTCGTACCATTGATCTTTTTTTGCGTTAAAATCTCTTGCGACATACGTTCTCGCCCAAGTGCGAAGTACGTTTGATAATTTGCCGTCGGCACCTTTTTCAACTGCTATACGAGACGGAAAAGAGAGTCGGGCAGGTCGCCATTCTTTGAGTATATTTTCAAAATCGCCATTTGGAACAAGTTTGCCGTCGATTTTCAAATTGTCGTAAAACGACATTATGCGTTTGATTTTTTGACCATTTTTTGAGTGCCAATAACCAGTAAAAGCAATCGTAAAATAGTCATCTTTTTGTAGGCGAATTTTTAGGCTGACGTCTTTCCAATCATTACCTTTGTTTTGGACGAGTACACGCACAAGTGTTTTGTCCTTGCCGTTTTTCTTGATGGGGCTTTTTGAAATATGGATACCTTCTGAGGCATCTTTAAATTCAATATTAGAAAAGGATTCTATAATAACGTATGACGTATATGGGATTTTTTCCTGTGCAAATGCGAGCGTTGAAAAAATAAAAAATGTAAAAAATGTTAGAAACTGTTTCATAATTAAATCATTGTTTAAGTCTAAATGAAAAGATATTAGTATGCGATTTTAAAATCAAACAATAAATTACAAGAATATAAAATTTGAGGAGTCGTTAAAAATATTGAACATAGTCTTGATTGAGGTAGTGTAAATACTCAGTAATAAAAAAAGTGCAAATTTGAAAAAATAAAATTGAAGCTTTTTTATTTTTTGCAAAAATATAACTTATTATTTTTTTATGAACGATTCAGATTCAAGTGTATATCAACAAGAGTATGGCGGAGATGTCGGGTTTGTGACATTTTCCGACTTCTATTGTGATGTCCCTCTCGACTTTGAACTCGGTGGCAGGCTCGACTCTTTCAATGTCAGATACGAAACATACGGACGTTTGAATGAAGATAAATCAAACGCAATTCTCGTCTGCCACGCCTTGACGGGCGATCACCATTGTGCTGGTGTGTACACTATGAAAGATAGAAAATCGGGCTGGTGGAACAATATTATCGGACCCGAAAAACCACTCGACACAAATAAATATTTTGTGATTTGCTCGAATTGCATCGGTGGATGCCGTGGAACAACAGGACCGTCATCTATAAATCCTAAAACAGGCGAACGCTATAATTTGACATTCCCAGCTGTAACAATGCGTGATATTGTAGCAGTACAAGAACGCTTAATTACCTATTTGGGAATTAAAAAACTTGCAATGATTATCGGTGGCTCAATGGGCGGTATGCAAACTTTACAGTGGGCGATTGATTTCCCCGATAGAGTCGAAAAAATCTGTGCGTTGGCAACTACATCTCGCCAAAACGCACAAGCGATTGCATTTAACGAAGTCGGACGTTCTGCAATTATGCAAGATCCCGTTTGGAACGGCGGTAATTATGAACTTGCTCGTGTGCCAAGTGTCGGGCTTGGTATTGCAAGAATGATGGCTCATATAACCTACCTTTCGGACAAAGGGCTCGACGAAAAATTTGGTCGTGAACATAAAAAAATTGCAGGGAACGAGATTTTCAAACCATCGTTTGAGATAGAAAATTATCTGCATTATCAAGGTCAAAGTTTCGTAAACAGATTTGACGCAAACTCGTATCTGTACTTCACCCGTGCTCTCGATCTTTTCGACTTGCGTAGCGAGGGCGGAAGTTTGGAAAAGGCTTTTGAAAATGTACAAGCAAAAGCTCTTGTTGTCGGTTTCACGTCGGACTGGCTTTTCCCACCAGAACAGAATCGTGAAATTGTAAAGGCATTGTTGCGAATCGGGAAAACCGCATCATACGCCGAAATTAAAAGCGATTTAGGGCATGACTCGTTCCTAATCCATTCACCTAAACTTTATAAACTTGTGGAGTATTTCTTGAATGACTGATGACGCAAACATAAAATCTCGCTCCAAAAGAAAAGTAGAGTTAAAGGCGATTAGCGAGTGGATATCGAACGGCGAAAAAGTGCTCGATTTGGGCTGTGGTCGTGGAATATTACTCGACGAATTGACACGTCAAAAACATATCTATGGAGTAGGCGTAGATACAGATTTTGATAAAATCACATACGCAATTAAACGTGGTGTGAATGTTTATCATGGTGATATTCTCGACGCTCTCTCGGCTTTTGACGACAATTCTTTCGACTGGATTATATGCTCGCGTACACTCCCTGAATTAGAGAACGCACGCGAAGTTGTAATGGAGGCGTTGCGAGTCGGTAAGCGTGTGGCAGTCGGGTTTGTCAATCACGGATATTGGCGAAATAGATTGTCTTACATCTTGAAAGGTGAGCGAATTGTCAACGAAGTTTTCCCGTCAAAATGGGATACAGCCCGCCCGATGAATCCGATTTGTGTAAATTCTTTTAAAGATTTTTGTGCAAGTTCCGATATAAATATCTTAAGGACTCATTTCTTGCGTGGCGATTGGGAAACCCCTTGCAAAATATTCCCGAATATCCTTTCGGGATACGCAATATTTGAAATTTCAAAAAAGAATAAATAATTATGAAGAGTAAAGAATGTGAAAAAAAAGACGAGCCAAAGAATGTAGCTCTCGCAAACGAAATCAATAAGCGTTTTATCGAAGAAAGAAAAATTTTCTTGTGGGACGAAGTGTCTGACGAAAGTGCAGCCGATATTGTTCGCAAACTTTTGTATTTGGATATGCTCGACCACAAAAAAGAAATCACTTTGTATATGAGTACACCAGGTGGTTCAATTAGTGCAGGGATGTCGATTTACGACACAATGAAATTGATTAAAGCACCGATAAAAGTAGTCGTAATTGGAATCGCAATGAGTATGGGTTCAATACTTCTTTCGGCTGCACCAAAAGGTAAACGATTCCTTTTCCCAAGTGCAAGAGTGATGATTCACCAACCATTGATTATGGGACAAATGAGCGGTTCGGCAGTCGATATTCATATCCAAGCAAAAGAGCTTGAACGTATGCGTCAAGAATTGAATAAGATTCTCGCAGATGCGTCGGGGCAACCGATTGAAAAAATCGCAAAAGATACCGATAGAGACTTTTTCCTTACCGCACAAGAAGCAATCGAATACGGTTTGGCAGACGAAATTATCACAAGTTTGTAATCTCAACTTTCAAAAAAATAAAAACGGACAACTCAAAATCAGGTTGTCCGTTTTTTGTCAAATGGTGGGGATGAGATACTCGACGTTATTATAAAATATAATCAATTTGCTTTTTTTAAATTACTTTCTTTTATGAGATAAATGAGATAAGCTTCTTAATAAATTTCATTATTTCAATGGTTACACAAAAATCAGTTAAACAACCCGCCTGAATAAAATCTATCATTACAAGTAAAAACAATAAATTTCCTGATGGACTTGATTCATCGCCTCCATATACAACTTTATTATTTAACTCGGCTTTAAACATTGGGTCATCTTCCGGCCATGGCATAGTTATTCTCCTTTCGTTTCCTCTTGTTGAGGATACACACGTGTATATTCTGCTTTAATTAATTCATTTATTGTGTGAATAACACTATTTTTCGAGATAGGTATAAAAGTTGTGCTTTTCTGTCAACAAAAAAGCTACTTATTGGCTACGCAAAAGAAAGCCATTCAACATAAAATCGTATAAGCTTGCGTTTACTCCACGCAATTTGTCGCTCAAATGATACCCCATACATATTTTGATAGTGTGAAAAAAAGAATGTTTAAATAAAGTCTTTGTTGAAAAGTTTGGCACTAAGAATTAGAAAACTATGATTATAAGATTAGAAACTTTTGGTAGAATAGGTCTGTTTCTATTTTAAAAAAAGTGCAATATTGGTAAAATTTTAAAATAGAACTTGACGAAGTGGAGGTTTTTCTATTTTAATAAAATGCAAAAGTTGGCGATATTTTAAAATAGAATTTTACGTTATGAACATCAATAGAGATAGATATTTAAATCAGTTAATAAACCGAAAGCACAATGGTCTTATCAAGATTGTAAGCGGTATGAGACGTTGTGGAAAGTCGTATTTGCTTTCTGAACTCTTTAAAGGGCATCTCAAGAAAAATGAAGTTTCGGCAAAGCAAATTATATCTATCGATTTGGAAGACTTTGCTCAAAGACATTTGCGTAATCCCGAAACTTGCTACGATTTTGTAAAGTCGAAGATAAAGGATAAAAAGCAACACTATCTGTTGATAGATGAAGTGCAGTTGATGGAAAATTTTGCAGATGTACTGAATGGATTTTTGCATATAAAAAATCTTGATGTTTATGTGACTGGCAGTAATTCCAAATTTTTGTCGACCGATGTTGTAAGTGAATTTAGAGGTCGAGGCGATGAAGTGAGAGTTTATCCACTTACCTTTGCTGAATACTACTCCGCTGTTAAAGGCGATTGGCAAGATGCGTGGAACGAATACTCAACCTTTGGTGGACTTCCATATACTCTCTCGTTGAAGTCAGATGAAGATAAAGCAAAGTATCTGAAAAATCTGTTCAAAGAAACTTACGTTCGTGATATTGTGGAACGCAACAAGGTTCGCAACGATAGCGAACTTGAAGAATTGCTGAACATAGTGGCGTCGAATATTGGAGCTCTCACTAATCCGAAAAAACTTTCCGACACATTTAAGAGTGTAAAAAATATCTCGCTTACCCCGCCAACTGTAAAGCAGTTCATAGATTATTTTCAAGACTCATTTCTCATAAATCAAGCTGTTCGCTACGATATAAAGGGGAAGAAATATATAGGTTCGCCACTGAAATATTATTTTTCAGATATTGGATTGCGTAATGCTATCTTGAATTTTCGTCAGCAAGAAGAAACGCATATTATGGAAAATATCGTCTTCAACGAATTGCTTTCGCGTGGATACCAAATTGATGTTGGCATAGTGGAATTCTTAGAGAAGAAATCTACTTGTTATGTAAAGAAGCATACAGAGGTCGATTTTGTAGTGAATAATTTTAATCAACGTTATTACATCCAAGTTGCATCATCAATCCCGACTCAAGAAAAGAAAGAGCAAGAAGAACGTTCGCTACTCAAAATCAACGACGCTTTCAGAAAGATAGTAATCGTAAAGGATAACATAAAAACCCGTATAGACGACAACGGAATTATAACAATCGGTTTGAAAGATTTTCTTTTGAATGGAGATATTTTGGATTAGAATATACACGAAGATAAAAAATACGAATAATTATCATTTTGTGTGTTTAACACTATATGCAAATAAAATAGGTTTTTAGTCGATTTTTTGGTGAAAAAAAAGTTTCTTATTCTCCATTTGCCGTCGATGTTGCGAAAAGTTGCGAAAAAAAATCAAGCAAAATGCGAAAAGTTGCGAGAAATTGCGACGGGATTGCGAGAAATTAAAACCGCCTTAAAACCTTGATATATTAACAAACAAACGCCGAAAACCTTGAATTTTTCGGCGTTTTCAAATGGTGGAGGTGAGGGGAGTTGAACCCCTGTCCTTATCGCTTTCGGATATGCCGTCTACATGTGTAGTTGCACTTTGAGCTTTCTGTGTGATTAGACTGCAACTACCGGCACACAGGCATTGTTCGCAATTTGGCGACGTCTAACCCGAACAAATATCAAACGTCCCTTTCCCCAATGTCGACGCCAGATTCTGTCTATTGGGGGTCGACAGGCTGACGTGCTGCGTTAATTAAGCAGCGATAGCGTATTCTTCGCCATTTATTATTTAGGTGATACATTTTTACGGAGCCAAGTATCATCTCCGACACGCAGACACATCTTACGACCATAAGTCGAATTCCGGAACACCCCCAAAATTCTATCGTAAAACGTTTCCGTTTTTATTTTATAACGCATACTTTATCGGATAGTTTCAAGGTATTTCAAGTTTTTTCTCTATTTTTTTGTTTAATAACTTGACTTTTTTTTCGCAATTTTACATCGTTAAAAAGTCTTTATAAACACTAATAACTAATATATCTCCGTTTCGATGCTGAATTTTTCTGAGCAATGTATGGATATGGCCCGTTCTATTCTGGGCAAAAACATCGCCGCCATTAATGAAGACGGCTCTATCACTCCCGTAGAAAACGAGGTTTCTCTCGACTACGAACCAGGACACGCGGCTCTCGCTTTAGGCGAATTTTATCGTGCCACTGGGTCAACTGAAATCGATGGTCATGATATCGTCGATTTGTGTGCACGTTGCATCACTGCTCAAACTAATGATAAAGAATATACCGAAGATGGTCTCGCATACTCATCGCTCGGTTTGCTCTCTTTCGGTCCGTCAAAAGATAGAAATGCTGTTTGGGATAGACTTCTCGAAGACACTCAAAAAAATCTCGATAAACGCCTTCTCTCACGCACTGATTACGACGACCACTTCCAGATTTTCAATATCGCAAAAGCAGTTGCTCGCTTCAGTATGGGCTTGAGCAAAAAAGACGAAACTGGCAAGCTTATCGACCGTTTCCTCGAAAGAATCCAACAGACATCGTCGGGTAATTATTTTGACGACAAGCCAGCAGAACTCTTGGACGGTGTGTTCGATATCTATGGCGTGGTGTCGTTCGTGTTTATAAGACAATCGTTGCAACTCCACGCAAATATGCACTTACGCGATAGAAAAATTCCGTCGCTTCGCACATTTGCTGAAAAGTATTTGCGTTTGTTGCCCGATATCGTCCGTGCAGATGGTCTCGGTTGGGCGTTTGGTAGAAATTTGGGTGCATACGGACAAATGCACTGCATCTCGATGATTCTCCAAGCTATGCGTGATGGTTGGATTTCAGAAGACAAAATGCCCGAATATATGGACATTTTGCGTCGCTTGTTCCAATTCTTCTTTATGACATATCTCGATCAAGAGAATGGCTACTTGGTAATCCGCGACGCAGAACGTAGTGCGGCAGCCGGTTGCACAACTCGTATGGCAAATTTTGACGCAGCACGTTATCTTTGCCAATGGTCGCGTTTGGCAAAGACAGTAGGTCGTCCAATGCAAGGCAAGAATATAAATGCTCGCTCGGGCGGAAAATATGTCTTGTTCGATAATTGCCAAAGAAAAGAACAAGGTTTGTTCATCTATCAAAATGCGTCAACTGGTATGCACTTACACTTGCCATTGATTGCTCCAGGTGAGAAGAACATATCATCGGCATTGGCATTCCCACATATGCCAGGCGTGTTCGATTGGCCAGCAGATAAATATCTGCCAATCCTCGTTCCAGAATTGACATTTGGCGACAAAGTAACAACTCCGTCGTACTATGGAAAACGTTGCACAACAGGCTTGGGCTTGAGAAATTCATTCTTCTTCCGCTATGAACAACCTGATTTGGTGACATCAGACGGCGAAGTGGTGAAGGGCATAGGCTCGTGTAAAGTGTCGTGGTCGTTCAGTGGTAATAAAATCACTGGGGATTTTATCTACACAGTGCAAAATCAAATCACGTTGGACAAATTCCGTTTGGTAGTAGCGATTGGTTCGCCACACTCGGAATATCACGTTCCGATGTCATACGCGATAGGCGAAAATGGCTTGGGTGTAGGAATTGAAAAGGACGATTTCCAAGCAAATTGGCTCGACACCGAAGTAGTTTCAGAAGATCCGGAATACAGATCATACTGGGGAAATATCCACTACTTGCAAGTGTACGCTCGTGACAGAGCAATGGTGATGCGACCAGGAATCCAATATCGCATAACACTTTCGCTCGACCCAGACATTGCTTTTGCAGAATAAGGAAAATAAAAAATGAGCTATAAAATAGCTCATTTTTTTATGAAATTACATTTTGGAAAATTGAATACATGGAAAAATCTTCAACAAAGAAAAATGTTTTGATTTACGGATTCTCGTCTTCAAACGAGGCACCGATTATCAACGAATTAAAAAAGCGTGAAAAAGTACAGGTTGTTGCGTGGATAAATTCAAGGTTTTCTGATGAAGATTTTGGGAATATTAATCATTGCCGATTGAAGAATTATACACCAAATAGATGTCCTGTTCATATATACGAGGAAATGTTTTCTAATTTTATGGAATTCTTTTTTTGTAGAGTTCGTCCTAAACAGATGTATTTACAAAAAGAGAAATACTATGACTATATTGATTTCTTCGCTAATTATGTAAATTTCTTTTATGATTTGTTGGAGTCAAGAAAAGTTGATGTCGTATTTTTTGCAAATATTCCACATCTTGGTCCAGATTTTATTTTGTTTAAATTAACCAAAATACTTGGAATTAAAAGTTATTTCTTTTATCAAACGCTTTTTCCAAATAAATTAATTTATGCAGAAGATTTTTCTTCGCTTGGTAGTTATATAGCAAAACCTAAACTGACAACAGATTCCCTTGAAATAAAAAATACTTTTGAAAAAGATCTTTTTTATATGCATCGAGGAGCATCTTTGATCGCAAAAATAAAACGAAAGTTCAGATGGATAAGTGTCCGTAGAAGTGCAATAACACTTACATATTTAATCAAGTTTCCATACGAATTAGCGTATAAACGTCGTCTAAAAAAGATAATTTCTCATGATGTAGATTTTTTGAAAAAATATGTCTATTTTGCGATGCACTTGCAACCGGAAGCAACGACAAATCCACTCGGAAAAATCTATGCCGACCAAGCTTTAGCAATTGAAACTTTAAGAAAAATTATCCCAGAAGATTGGTGTATTTATGTAAAGGAGAATCCATATCAAGACGAATTTAGACGTGGAAGACTTTTCTTTGATAGAATAAAATCATTGCCCAATACAATAGTTGTTCCACCGGATACGAGTACATATGAGTTGTTAAAGAATTGTCAATTTTCTTCGACGATTACAGGGACAGTCGGCTGGGAATCTATATCGGGTGGAAAGAATACCTTAATATTTGGCGATAGTTGGTATGATTCACTTCCAGGTGTATTTAAGTTTTCTGATAAATTCAGATTAGAAGATTTATTGAACTATAAAATAGATCATTCTATTCTTCAGGCAGAATTTAATAAATTGTACTCTTCTTTTGCAAATGGTATTATAGGACAAGATTATGTGAAGATATACCCAAATTTTGATGTTGCTACAAATAGTCGAACAGTTGCAGAGTTGATGGAAAATTTGACGAATTTTTAAAGCCCACCATCTACGAGAGTATCGCTTAATGGAGTTCCAAATGAAATATCGCACTTTGCTTTTTTGCCCAGCAATGCTTCGTAGTATCTGGGATGTAATCCATTTGATGGTCTTATAGATTTAACATTTTCTTGTGTAAATGTTTCGCCTTTTTTTATGTCTTTTACTACATATAAAGAACGAGCGAATTTACGGTTATTTTTATTTATAGAATAGTCTATTTTCCCAAGTGTTTTTTCTGTATCACGGATTGCGTTAACCAGTGATTTTAATTCATTAGGTTCTAATGAGAAATCGGCATCAGCACCACCAAGATTTCTATCTAAGGTAAAGTGTTTTTCTATAACACATGCACCAAGTGATACCGCCGTGATTGCGGGAATATTACTCATTGAATGGTCGCTAAGGCCAATTTTAACACCTTGCGAAGAAAATCGTTCAATCATATCTTTGATAGTGATAATATTCATATCACCTAATTTTGCGGGATAAGCAGATGTACATTTCAACAAAGTAATATCATTGTTGCCTACACTGTTGCAAGTGTCAACAGCTTCTTGGATTTCTTCTAATGAAGAAATTCCCGTTGAAATTATCATTGGTTTTCCTTTAGATGCCGTGTATTTTATCAGGGGAAAATCGATTGCTTCAAACGAAGCGATTTTGTAGCATGGTACATTTATATCCTCAAGGAAATCTACTGCGGTAAAATCAAATGGAGTTGAAAAGAAATCGATACCAATTTTGTCAGCATATGATTTTAATTCAGCTTGCCATTCCCAAGGTGTGTATGCTTTGTTATATAGTGAATAAAGGTTTTCACCATTCCAAAGACTATTTTTGTCTGTAATTTGAAATTCTGGATTTGAGCAGTTTATTGTTATTGTATCTGCTGTATATGTTTGGATTTTTACAGCGTCAGCACCGCAGTCTTTTGCCGATTTTATTATTTTTTTTGCTAATTCTATGTCGCCACAATGGTTAGCTGACATTTCTGCAATGATATACACTGTGGTATTTTCCCATCTGTACTTGATATAATCATTTTCAGATGAATCGTATTTATAACCGGCTTTTAGAAAAGATTTCTGAGATGCAAGATTTTCTTTTTTTACTAAAGCGACAATATTTTTTAATTTAGATTTTTTTGAACATTGTTTTATTATTTCAGACGCTAAACCTTTTCCTCTAAAATTTTTTGTTATGCTTATGGATATGGTTGATTCTAATTGCTCATCAAATCTAACTTGTGCGACGAATTCTTTATTCTTGTTTTCTACAATATAAAAATGTGATTTATCGATTCTATTTCTAAACCATTTTACATGATCTTCCCATTCGATTTTGTTTTGGTTGATAGAATTTTTGCGAACGGTATCATCATTCGATAAATCGAAGACATTTTTCATATCATCGATATTAGCCAATCTTATTTGTAGCTCTTCAGCCATCTCATATCCTCTGCAAAGTCGTTTAAATTTTCTTTAGAATTTTTTATTGTTTCAAACGTGATATAGGCATTGTCTGGAATCATCGTAAAGATTTTATCGAAGTCTAATTGTCCTGTTCCCAAATGTGGGTGAGAATCAAATTCAGATGTGATATCATCAATATCCGTTAGATGATACATGTTGGGTTTGAATTGTAGGAACTGTTCGCAGTATTTGTAGGGGTCTTCTTTTTGTGAATTTGCCGAACATATTGCGTGCCCAAAATCAAAGCAAAATCCGCAACCAGATATTTCTTTAACGAGTTTTATTTCATCAGGATTATATCCTCGACAAAATTCACCACCCATTCTGTTTGGCAATGCTACGCATGGTTTATTTTCAATCAAGGCACGGGAATCATTAAATGATGCAAGTTGACGAGCAGTTTGTTTGATGTCGCCATCAATCCCACCATGAAAAATTATAAAAGGTGCATTTAATTCTGTAGCGTAGTTATCTACTTGTTTATATATGGAGAGATTGAAGTCATATTTTTCTTTTTTCGCCATATTGAATCCATGTGCGAAATGTGGAGCATGAATTATAAATGGTATTGGTAATTTCTTCCACTTCTGTAAAAACTCCAATGTGTTGGGAACGATATATAATTCAATATAATCACAGAGAGCTTTATCATGAAGTCTCATTGCCTCTTCATAATATGCATCGGTGTTTATAGACCATAGTTTTAATCCACGTTTATACATCGTGCATAACCTTGTATTTCATTTCAGCCATTTTCCAATCATCCATTGTGTCGATATCTTGAACTACTCTTTCATCCATTTCATATGATGATATTTTATTGCTGTTTAATCTGTCTGACTTATAAAAGTAGAACATTCCGACATCATGGTATGTAGGTTGCAAGTCTTGTGAACGAGTTGATTGATTCTCTGGTTCTCGAAATGCAAGGAATCCATCTTCATTTATTACAAATGCTCTTTGAATAGGAAAAGAATATTTTACAACAGGTGTTAATCTATCTGCTTTTGATTGTAAAAATTTATCAAATGCATCTTTTAAAATATCTGGAGTTAGAAATGGTACACATGGATATATACAACAGATATTATCAAATTCCTGTCCTATCGATTTATAACTGCCCATAACTTCCACTAGGACATCATGCGTTGTTGCGAAATCATTTGATGTTTCTTGTGAACGCATAAATGGAACTTTTGCGTTGTATTGCTTTGCAATATTAGCAATCTGCAGGTCATCTGTTGATACCATAACCTCATCGAAAATGCCTGCATTTAATGCAGCTTCAACTGCGTACGCAAGCATAGGTTTTCCCATGAAATGTTTGATATTTTTTTGTGGAATCCTTTTACTTCCCCCTCGAGCCGTTATTATAGCAAGATTTTTCATAAAATTTCTTTTATTCTTTTTACTATTTCGCAGAGGTCTTCATCTGTTAAATCAGGATATACTGGTAGTGAAATGCAACGTTTGTAATATGCTTCTGCATTCGGATAATCTGCAGGATTATATCCAAATTGAGCGTAATATGGTTGCTGATAAATTGGGATATAATGTATTTGAAGCATCAATCCAACTTCACGTGCTTTATGAAAAAACTCTTTTCTATTTTCGATTAGTATCGGATAGAGATGGAAACATGCGTTTGAAAAATCCTTTTCTACCAAATGAGGAAGTCCGAGGTTTTTGTTATAAAAATCTACGATTTGTCTCCGACGTGCTTTGAACGAATCGAGTTTTTTCATTTGCGACAAGCCTAATGCACATTGAACATCGGTAATTCTATAATTATATCCGAGTTCTCGCATCTCATAACGCCAATCTGTAAGCATATCACCATCCTTATGCATTCCATGGGCTCTGTATGCTAACAACTTTTTATACAATGTTTCACTATTGGTTGTTATTGCTCCACCTTCGCCTGTTGTTATTGTTTTTACAGGATGAAACGAAAATGTTGTCATATCGGAATACTTGCATGATCCAACTTTCGTATTCTTATAATCCGAACCAATAGCATGTGCTGCGTCTTCAACAACTATAATGTTATTGCGTTTTGCGATATCATAGATTTTCTCCATGTCGCAACTTTGTCCTGCAAAATGAACAGGTATAATCGCTTTTGTTTGTGCAGTTATTTTATTCTCTATTTCACTTGCAGAAATATTTGCAGTATCCGATTCTATGTCTGCAAAAACAACATTTGCTCCGCAAAATTTTGCACAATTTGCACTGGCTAAAAAAGTTATAGGAGATGTAATAACTTCATCGCCAGATTTTATATCAGATGCAAGCATTGCCAAATGTAATGCGGCTGTTCCGTTTGAAACTGCAACGCAATATTTAGCACCTGTATATGTACATATTGCTTTTTCAAATTCCGTAACGCGAGGACCACATGTTATGAAATCTGACGACAAGGCTTCTACGACCGCATTGATATCATCTTGTTGGATACATTGGCGTCCGTAAGGATATTTTTTCATAATTAGAGATCCTTAATAAGATTTCTCATGTCATCGACCGATAACCATTGGGTATTGTTCCCAGAATGATATTCAAAATCAGGTGCGACTTTTTTAGCATTTGGATATTTATATTCTATATTTTTTAAATCAATTTGAGGCAGGATGATGTAATAATCATTGTACTCGATTGTGTTAGGAGCATCTTCTTTTGTTATCATTTGCTCATGGATTTTTTCTCCAGGGCGAATTCCAACTTCTACTGTTTTCAAATCAGGTGCAATAGCTTCTGCGAGTTCAGGCATATGCATCGATGGGATTTTCTTAACGTATAGTTCTCCTCCTTGCATATGTCCGATTGATTCAATTACCATTTCTACTGCTTGCTCAAGCTTAAGCCAAAAGCGAGTCATTCTCATATCAGTAATTGGCAATTCTTTAGCACCTTCTTCTACAAGTTTTTTGAAAAATGGAATAACTGATCCACGCGAACCTGCGACGTTCCCATAACGAACGACAGCAAATCTTGTATCTTTGTCTCCACAATATGCATTACCAGCAATAAATAACTTATCTGAACAAAGTTTTGTTGCCCCATACAAATTGATTGGTGCACATGCTTTATCTGTCGAGAGAGCGACGACTTTTTTTACACCTCTATCGATCGCACAATCAATAACGTTTTGTGCTCCGTGAATATTTGTTTTTATTGCTTCAAACGGATTATATTCGCATGCTGGAACTTGTTTTAAGGCTGCTGCATGTACGACAATATCCACTCCTTCAAATGCACGCATCATACGTTCTTTATCTCTTACATCGCCAATAAAGAATCTAAGTTTTTCTAGATGCGGTTTGAATTCCGGCATGTTTTGCATCATAAATTGCTTAAATTCATCTCTCGAATATATGATGATTTTTTTTACATTCGGAAATTTCGCAAGTACAGTAGCTGTAAATTTTTTTCCGAAAGATCCTGTTCCACCTGTGATTAAAATTGTCTTATTGTCTAACATTGATTTCAGTCTTTCATTTTTGTGTTTCTTTTTCAAGAAATATCGTCAGCTTTTATGTAAAAATTCTGAATCTCATAAGATTTGTTGCAATAAAAAAATAAATGTCCACAATAAATGGCATAATGAAAAAATATTCTCGATATATAAAATATGTAAAACCGCGTGTGTGGTATTTAGTGTTGGCGTTGTTTTTGGGGCTTCTTTTCGGAGCATCCAGCGGATTCGGTATGCCTGCTATCTTTAAATATGTTTTAAAAGAAATATTTAATCCATCTGATGGGACAACTTATACTCTTTGGCACGTCTTTGGAGTGGCAATGTTCATACCATTTATTTTTTTGGTGCGTGCCATAACTGGTTATTTCAGTGGATATTTGATGAGCTTTGTCTCGCTTGATGTTTTGCGTTCAATTAAGTACGATTTGTTTTCGTCGGTGCAAGATTACCCCCTCTCTTTTTTCGACAAACACACAACTGGTGACTTGTTTGTCAGACTCACAAGCGATACTGCTCTTGTTCAGACAATCTTACTCTCGTTTGCGTCTGAAATGTTGCGTCAGCCAGTCCAAGTGATAGGTGCGTTATCGTTCCTTGTTTATATGTGCTTAACGCAAGGCGAAGTAGTTTTCTTGCTCGTGTTCATAGCGGCTGTGCCGTTTTGTATTATTCCAGTTCAGTTAGTGCGTAAGAATTTTAAACGATATGCGAAAATGTCGCAAGAATCGACTGGCGATATTGCTCAACAGTTTAATGAAAATTTGGCGGCATCGCACGAAGTTAGAATTTTTAATTTGCAAAATTCGCAGAAAGAAAAATTCAATAAGACAAATATAAAAGTTCAAAACTTGATGCTTAAGATTGCAAAATTTGAACTTATGCAACAGCCAATGATGGAATTTCTCGCTGCGACAATGGTGTCGATAACATTTGTATACGCATACAAGGCAAAGATTGGTTTTGAAACTTTTGCGGCGATTGGTATGGCGTTGTATTTTACTATCGACCCGATTAAACGTATCGTTCGTATGGTGACTGATTTCATCAAAATCACTCCGTCGTTTGAACGTCTTAATGAAGTGCTCGATTATGTGTCGACTGTCCCAGAGCCAGAGAATCCTGTGAAAGTTGGTGCGTTGCGTGGCGAAATTAAATTCGATAACGTTAATTTTGCGTATGCTGACAAGCCTGTTTTGCACAATGCTACTATCACAATTCCAGCCGGTACAAGTTGTGCACTCGTCGGTGCGTCGGGGGCGGGCAAGAGTACTTTTGCAAAGCTCGCTATGCGTTTTTACGATCCAACAAGTGGTTCGGTCTCTATTGATGGTATCAATTTGAAAGATATGAGCTCTTTCGATTTGCGTAAAAATCTGGGTTCAGTTCCGCAATATCCCGTGCTTTTTAACGACACTGTCTACAACAACATTGCTCTCGCAAAGCCCGATGCGACAAAGGAAGAAGTTTATGAAGCCGCAAAAGCTGCCTATGCACACGACTTTATTATGGAGCTTGAAAATGGCTACGATACTTGCGTGGGCGAACGTGGCGACAGGCTCTCGGGTGGACAAAAACAACGTATTGCAATAGCTCGTGTGTTCTTGAAAAATCCGCCAATTCTTGTTCTCGACGAAGCGACCTCCGCACTCGACGTCAATAGCGAAGCGTTCATTCAAAAGGCTATCGACAACCTTATGCAATCGCGTACGATGTTTATCATTGCACACCGATTCAGCACAATTCGCAATGTGCAAAAGATTATCGTATTTGACGAAGGCAATATTGTCGGATTCGGCTCGCACGACGAACTATACAAAACTTGTCCGACATACAAAGCTCTTTACGACAAGCAGATTATGGGTTGTTAAACCACAACTGTTACCAATTAGGAATTGCGGGAGTTGATTTTCAGGCAAAATTGACGAAAATGGAAAACTATATGGACAAGATGTTCCTAACAAAGGCCCTATTCCAGAAGGAAGCTATTATATTGGCGAACAAGGGAGTCGCCATTCAGGATGGTATTCTTTATACGGGAAAAGAGCAGACGGAACATATGGATATACGGGTATCCCCGTAGAAACATCCGATGGAGGCATTGTCGAAAGAAGCGGATTTAACTTGCATCAAGGAATACGATCGGATGGATGTGTTACGGTTCGAAATGAAAATGAATGGAAGGATATAGAAAAAACGTTAAACAACACCCCAACAATCGCACCATTCCCAGACAAACCTAATGATAAATACACGGGTATATTGATTGTAATAGAAAAATGAGTCAAGTTATGAAAGTAATAAATATTTTTTTGATATTTGTTTTTACCTGTTGTTTTACAGGTTATGCAGGAATTCCCGAATGCAAAAAAAAACAATCTGATGTTTCCAGAGTTTTATCAATTCTCAATGAAATCAACTCGATGAACATTGACAATATTTATACGGATAAAAATAATTTTACAGAGGATATAATAAATAAAATAACTGATCCGTATGTATATGCAAGATTGGTGGTTCTGGCGTATTACATATCGTATCCTGGAGATATAGATACGATTCCTTATGATAGGGCATTTGCGAAATGTTCCATACAACATATGTCCAGATATAAAACTCATCCGAAATTCGTCGAAGCGATGAAGTTTATAGAAAGGGCGATTAGATTGGATGCAGGCGAATCCGAAATTTTTTCGGACGTACTATGGAACGCCCGCGACATAGACGAAGTAAAAAAACATTTTAAAGAGCGGATAAAAAGTTATGCAAACTCTCTTAAAAAATATGGTTCTACCGAAGAAAAAGCCGCTTCAAGATAGACGAAGACAGAATTATCGGGACGGGGCTGAGTTCGGGCGGCACCGGAATTAGCAGTTGTTGTCTAACGCAAAAATTTTAATCAAAAAAAGCTCGCAGAAAATTCAACTGCGAGCTTTTTGTTTTGCGTGAGACAATGTTATTTCAATCTCAATTTTTGTGCAAATTGCGTCCTATTTTTTTATGAAGCAGATTTGAACGCCGGGACCATGTACGCCTTCAACAAGCACGCCTTCGACATCAGTCGTTTTTGACGGACCTGTAATCCAAATAGCGTATGGGCTATCGATTGTTTTTTCGAGTGCGTCGGTTATCGTCGGTACGATGTCCGATTCATCGAGAACTGCGATATGTAGCCATGGTGCGATTGTCGCCATTCTGTCGGCAGTATCTTTATCCTTGAGGACAATTCCACCATTTTCGCCGATTGCCATAGATGCTTTGCTAATACCGAAATCGTAAATTTCAGGATTGTCGCGGTCGAACTCACGAACGAGTTCAAACTCATTTTCAAGACCGAGTGTGTCGGCGAGTTTTACATCGGCGACACCACGCTTACAACCTTTGTCTTTCAAGAATTGGATTAGTGCCGATTGGCTTTCAAACACGTTGCCGTGGTTGTTTGTGAAGTTTCGCACAAACGCTTCTTTTGCACCGCCTGCTGTTGCGGTTGTTGAAGTTGTATCAGCCTTTGTATACTCGGGGAGCGACACGTCCACGAGCGATTTTGCGGCTTCTTTTATTCTTTTTATAAAACTTTCTTTATCCATTTTTCGAGAACCACTTTCTGAATTTTCCGCCATTGAATTTTGGAAGTGTACGAGTTTTTAACCAGCGTCCGAGTGGACCAACTTTAAACAAGTTCAACGGAACGAGGTTTGCCAAACGATTAAAAGGCATCGCTAAACGCCAAAGTTTTGGGCTCGACGCAAGGATTGCCCACGCTTTAAAGTTGATATCGTTTGCAACTTTTGCGTTTTCTTTTTTCACCTTATCACGCATCTTCAAGATGAGGTCGGGGAGCGGAATTTTTGCGGGGCAAACTTCTGCACAACCGCCACAGAGTGTGCAAGCTTTGGGCAAATCGGCATATTCGGCGATGTCTTTTGCCAATAGTGGCGAGAGTACAATTCCCAACGGTCCTGGGTAAACTGCACGATATGCGTGTCCACCGACAAGTCGGAAAACAGGGCAACGGTTCATACACGCACCGCATCGCATACACTTGAGGATTTCAGCAAATTCACTTCCGAGAATTTTACTTCTGCCGTTATCGAGGAAAATCACATACATTTCTTCGGGGCTATTTTTTGCAGAACCCGCACCACGCACAAAGTCGGTATAAACCGTACTATGTTGACCAGTTGCACTTCTGCCGAGAAGATTCAAAAATACGGAAAGTTCTCTCGAGGACGGAATGACTTTTTCAAATCCGGCAATAGCGATATGCGTTTTTGCCCCAGCCATTGAGAATCGAGAGTTGCCTTCATTTGTAGCCAACACGATTGCACCTTCTTCTGCGAGGACGTAATTTGCACCGCTTATGACAACATCGGCACCAAAATATTTTCGACGCAGATATTTTCTCGCATTGAGTGTGATATGCGTTGGTTCTTCGTCGTATGGGGCAATCTTATGTTTTTCAAATGAACGTGCGATATCGTCTCGGCGTCGGTGGATTGCGGGCTTTACGATGTGCGATGGACGTTCGTTATCAATTTGAATGATTAGCTCGCCAAGGTCTGTTTCAACGGCTTCGATTCCATTTTTTTCGAGGAAATGGTTTAGCTCAATTTCTTCGGTTGTCATCGATTTTACTTTGACAACATTCTTCGCATTTTTCTCTTTTATGATTTTCAGAATCAGCTCTTGTGCTTCTTCTGCGTCGGATGCAAAGAGAACTTTTATACCATTTTTCTCGAGCGAATTTACAGCTTTCTCGAAATTCTCAGACGGCTTAATCGCACGAATCTGATTGGCGAGGTTGCGGAGATGCTCTGCTTTGTTCTCTTCTGGATACGCTTCGGCGAGCGTTTTCTCTCTGCCTATCGTACTGCCGATACTTGCGATTGTAACAGCGTTTTTTACGATAGGGTCGAGCGTTTCGCAAAATTTATCGATTGGTTGAATAGCCATTAGATTTTCCCTCCGTTTTCAATCGCTTTGCAGAATACTTGTACTGCGTGTTGCGCGGGGTATGCGATACCATTTTTATCTGCAATTCCTTTTTGGTGAAGTAAGCACGAGGTGTCGGCAGCACAGATAATATCGGGCTTTACAGCTGATATGCACTTTACTTTTTGAAGTCCAAGTTCAGACGAAATTTGTGGGAATACAACCGAAAATGTTCCGCCAAAACCACAGCAAGAGTCGGAATTTTCAAAATCTAACAATTCGACTCCATCAATCGATGAGAGAAGTTTTTTGAGTGCGTCGGGCGTGCCAGTACCTTTGCTATGGCACGAGTTATGCACAGCGATTTTTGCTTTGAGCGAACCTTCGATTTTTTCTACTCCCATTGCGTTTACCAAATAATCGCAAAGTTCCCAAACACGATTTGCAAAGGCGTCGACCTTATCACGCATTGCTTTGTCGGCTTCGCGGAAAGCGATTTTCGATGAATGGAAAAGCATTGCCGCACACGACGCACTGGGAACAATCACAGGGTAATCGTTTTCGGAGAATACGTCGATTGTGTGCATTATAACTTTTCTTGCACTTGCGAAGTCGCCACTATTAAAAGCTGGCTGACCGCAACAAGTTTGATTTTTAGGGAATTCAACTTTTGCTCCATAGCGTTTGAGCAGTGATACTGCACATTGTGCGGCGTCGCTAAAAATTGAATCGCAAAGGCACGTTGCCATAAAATTGACAGTGCCACCTTTGACTCTATTTTCGGGAGGTGTAAACATTTTTATTTTGTGTTGCTATATTTTTTTGAAATCAATTTCAGATATTGATTTTTTGGATAAATGTATTTTGCAAAGAACATATCGAGGGGCGATTTTTCTGCTCCGAATTTTGTGATTGCAAATTTTCCGCCATTATTTTGCAGATACGCAGTGTCGTCGTATGGTTCGCATTGTGGCTTATGGCGTGAGAATAAAATCAAGGTATGTTCGCCAGCGTCGAGAACTTTATGATATTGTTTTTTCCATTGGAAGTATTCGCCGAGAACTTGTTTGCGTTCAGCGTCGCTCATAGATTTGAATTGCGAATTGAATTTATCTTTGCTTGGAGCTGTCATAAACGCAGTGTAATCGTCGAGTTTCCAGGCGTAGAATACATCTTGTGCGTTGCGATAAAACTTTGCTGGAGCGAGGTTATCTACACCAGCGATTTTTTCTTCTGAAACGAGAGCACCATTTTTAAAACAGACAAATGGAAGGTTTGCTTTTGCGAGATTTTCGCAAGTGATTTTGTCGCTATCGTTAAATGTCTTGAAGCCGATTTTGGAAGCGTTTTGCGGATTTTTAAAATCGCACGTTGCAAGCAGAGTCAAGAGTGGATCGGTGAACGAAGGGTTGTAGACAAGCTTGTCGTTTTGGTATTCAAAAACAAAAAAGTTCATACCTTCTCGCAAGCGAGATTTTTTTGGCAACTGATAAATTACCGCATATTTGTCGCCGAGCTGAACAGCCGTTGCCGACTTCAAGTCATCCAACTTTATACCCGATGCTTTAATAAATTTTACTGCACGTTTTGCACCGTTTTTTGTCGTGAGGCTCGCAATATCTTTTGGCGATGCTTGCAAAAGTTTTTTTGTTGCATCGAAAAGTTCTGACTTGTTTTGTGGATTTACTGCCAGCACCCAAGCTTGATAATATTTTTTTGCGACGTTTGGTTTTTGTTTTTCGGCAGGAAAATTTTGTATGGCAAGTGCCAAATAATCGTTTGGCAGATTTGCCGAAAGCGACACAATTGCCGATTGCATTATAATTGCAAGTGATAAGAAAATTCTCTTCATAATTAGTGGTGGTATCCAGTTTTTGCTGTGATTGTTTTAGCTCGATAAATTTGCTCGATAAGAATTGCACGAGCAAACTCGTGTGTAAAGGTCATTGGCGACATCGACATCAGTATATCGGCACGTTTTTTTGTTGCTTCGGAAAGCCCGTACGCACTTCCGATAACAAATGAACTTCCGCCGATTAGCTCGTCTTGTTCCAATCTTTGCGAGAACTCTTTTGATGAAAAAGTTCTGCCTTCTTCGCTCATAACATAAACCCTGCCTTTAAAATTTTTCAAAGACTCTATTATTCTCTCGCCTTCTTTCTCTGGTGTCGAGTCTTTTAATTCGACAATTTCGAGTCCGCCGAAGCGTTTGAGTCTATCGGTAAAATCTGCACAAATTTCGGCAAGTGCACGGTTTTTCATTTTTCCGACTGTGATTAGCTTGAGCATATTATTTTTCAACTGGTGCTGAAGCGTAGATTGAAACACCACCTTTTGTGATATATTTTTGTGCCGATTTTATTGCTCGAGCAGCGGAAAGAGTCGGGTTGTCTTCGTCGTTTTCAAATATGTTATCTGCACCGATTTGATTGTACAAGCCCGATTTTTTCAGGACTTTCATAATAGGTTCGCGAACTTCGCACATCATAAGAGTGCGATTCGATTTCTTGAGACGACGGTTGAGTTCTTCGATATCCAGAACGCTTGTAGCGTCAAAATTGATTGCGTTGCGAAGTTTCAAAATAAGAACTTTCATATTTGGTTCGGCAGAGATTCGGCGTATTTGATTTTGTATTACATCAGACGCACCAAAGAACATATTGCCTTCAACGTGAACTATTGAAACTTCGGCTTCAGAACGAGCAGTTTTGTTCCCGATTTTTTCCAGCTCGCCATCGTCGCCAATTGCGTACTCGATAACTTCGGGTTCGCTTGCTTTGCGGAGGAAACAGAGGATTGACACTGCAACGCCAGCAAAGATTGCGTTGTCGAGTGTCGAACATACGCCAGTTAGGAATGTCGTTGTGAACACGATTGCGTCGGACCATGTACTTTTCAGTGCAATTTTTATAATCGCTGGTTTTATCAAAGTAACGCTTGTGTAGACAACGATAAGTGCGAGTGTCGATTTTGGTACATATTCAACCGCACCGCCAAAAAGTAGAACTGCAATGATTGTGAAGATTGCAGTGAATAAATTGAAAAGCGATGTTTGTGCGTTGCTATTTATTGCAAGTGTCGAACGAGTGAGCGAGCCAGACGCAAGTGTACTCGAGCCAAATGCACAACCGACATTTGCCATCCCCAACGCAAACATTTCTTGGTTTGTATCGAGCCTATCAGCTCTTTGCGAGGCGAGACTTTTGCCAATCGAAAACGCTTCTATTGTCGCCAAAAGTGTAATCGCCAAAGCACACGATGCCGATTCTTTTATTCCGAAAATGCTAAAATCGGGAACTGTAAAATTCCATGAATCGACAGTGACAGTCGAGAGTCTGTCGATATTGATTCCGAAAAACTCAACGCACACATAGCATACTATTCCGACGAGAATCAGAGTGATACCTTCGGCTGGAAGTTTTTTTGCAAATTTCTTTAATGGGAAAAATATCGCAAGCGTTGCGATTGCAATTATCAACGATTCAATTTTTGTGTCTTTAATTGAAACTGCAGTCGCACAAATTGTGTCGATAAGTGTGATTGGATGGAGCCCGTTGGCATAGGAGAACCCGAGCAAGTTTCGCATTTGATTCACAAAAATCAGCAAGGCAGAACTTGTGATATGCCCGATGATAACCATTCTCGAAATGTATGAGATAAAGAACGTCAATTTAAAGACGCTCATAGCAATCATAAAAATACCGACCATCAGCAAGATGTTTGGCAAGGCTTCTATTCGGGCAGTTTCTGTGAGCAATCCACCTGCAGCAAATGAAGAAAGGAGCATAACTGCCGTCGCATTACTTGGTCCAAAAGTGATGTATACTGAACGGCAAAAAATAAGTCCGATAAGCGATGCGATAATTCCACTAAAAATACCAAATGAAATCGGCAAACCTGCAACGAGTGCATACGCCATATTTACAGGGAATGACAACACTGCGACATTAAATCCAGCTCGAAGATCATCGCCGAGCTTTGACGTTGAATAACCTTTCATCTGTGCGACCAAAGGCAACAGTGAAACTGGTTTCCAATTTTCGTGTTGTTTGTTAAATGAAAATTTCAATGTCAGTCCTCAAATACGTTCGAGAAAATAAAAAACAGCAATCCGATTTAAGTCAAGTTTGAACTCAAAAATTACACAATATTGTGGTTATTGCTTGCGATTTTTTTTTGTGTAATTTATAACTCAATCGAAATTTTTTAACTATGGACGTTTTTTACGAAAAAATTATGCGACCGATTCTCTTTACGCAGAATCCAGAACTCGCACACGATTTAGCTTTGAAGGCTATGTATACAGTCTCCGTTGTTCCGCCTCTCCGTGCGGTGATGGAGTATTTAAACTTGGTTAAAACTGAAAAACCTATCAAACTTTTTGGTCTCGATTTCCCCAATAGAGTTGGGCTCGCAGCAGGTTTCGATAAAGAAGCTACTGTTTGGCGTGCAGCCGCAGCGTTCGGTTTCGGACACACTGAAATCGGCACAATAACCCGATTTAAACAACCTGGAAATCCAAAACCACGCTTGTTCCGTTATCCATACGCAGAAGCTGTTGTGAACTCTTGCGGATTCCCAAATGATGGGGCAGAAGCAATCGCAAAACGTCTCGGTGCAGTGCTCGATAAAAATCGTGCGATAACAAAAAAGTGTCCGCTTGGTGTAAATATCGGGAAGTCGAAAATTACACCTCTTGAAGAAGCGGCGGAAGACTATTTATTTAGTTTTAATACTCTCGCAGATTATGCTGACTTTTTTGTAATCAATGTAAGTAGTCCGAATACGCCAGAGCTCCGTAAATTGCAAGGTGCAAACTTCCTCCCAAATCTTTTAGGTGCTGTGAAAACGGCAAATGAGGATAGAGCGAAAAAACTCGGATGTCCAAAAATCCCGATTATTTTGAAGATTGCTCCAGACCTCACTTTTGCTGATATCGACGCAATCCTTTCTATCTTGTTTGAACTTGGGCTCGATGGCATTTGTGCTACAAACACGACTATCACCCGAACCGATCCAAAAATGGAAACAAAGGGCGGTATGAGCGGAAAACCACTTTTTGAAAAATCGCTCGAAATTGTCTCGTACATCGCAAAGGCGACAGAAGGGAAGCTCCCGATTATTGGTGTCGGTGGAATTACCGATGTCGAAAGAGCAGGGCAAATGGTCAACGCTGGTGCAAGTTTAGTTCAAATTTACACTGGTATGATTTATCGTGGACCATTCTATGCGAGAAGCTTGGCGAACTCGCTCCTTTGGCGTGATAAAAATTGGCTCTAAAATTTTGAAATATGTTTTATCAAAAATGCGGAACAAAAATTTTGTTTCGCTTTTTTTGTAATTTCTTAAAAAAAAGCTGGATTTTTTACGATACTAAATAATAATGAAGTATGCAGACGGCAATTGTGCTGTTTGATTCCTGTGTGTATCCGCAAGTGTTTTTAGTGCTTTCGGTTGGGAAAATTTTTGAAAGAAAAACTCATGGCAAATAATGTAATAAGTATAATTATGGGCGGTGGTAGAGGCACTCGCTTGTATCCATTAACAAAGCATCGTTGCAAGCCAGCAGCACCTCTTGCTGGCAAATATAGATTGGTTGATATCCCGATTAGCAACTGCATAAATTCGGGTTTCAATAGTATATATTTGCTATCGCAATTCCAAACAGCGTCGTTGCACAAACACATTCAACAAACATATAAATTCGATTCTTTCGGAAGTGGATTTGTCGATATTCTCGCAGCGGAACAAACCGACGCAAGTGGAGATTGGTACCAAGGCACTGCTGACGCAGTCCGCAAAAATATGCACCACTTCCAACGACATGGCGATAACTGCTATTATTTGATTTTATCGGGCGACCAACTCTATCAGATGAACTTTAATGAGATGCTCGCACGCCATATCGAAAACAATGCCGATATTACAATCGCAGCTAAGCCGATGCCACGTTCAGAAGCGTCGAGTTTGGGCGTGATGCGTGTCAACGATTCCCTCGAAATTGTCGAGTTCGCAGAAAAACCAAAGGACGAAAAAGTTATCGATAAATTTGTTGTGGGCGACAACCTCAAGACAAGTTTGAAAAATCCACAAGGCGATTACTGCTTGGCATCGATGGGTATTTACATTTTCTCGCAAAAAGTTCTTGAAGAAGCGATGTCGGGGAAAGAAATGGATTTCGGTAAAGAAATTATCCCTGGCTTGCTCTCAAAGAAAAAACTTTGTGCGTATATTTTTGACGGCTACTGGGAAGATATCGGTACTGTCGGTGCATTCTTTGAAGCAAACATCGCACTTGCAGACCCAAACCCAGACTTCGACTTTCATCGTCAAGATAAACCAATTTATACTCACTGCCGATTCCTCCCCGGAGCAAAAGTCTTTGGTGCAAAAATCGACAGGGCAAATATTGCCGACGGATCTGTCGTTTACGCAGATTCTCTCGAACGTTGCGTAATTGGTATTCGCTCGATTATCGGCGACGGCACATCGCTCAAAAATGTAGTGATGATGGGTGCTGATAAGTACGAAACTGACGAAGAAATTGCAATCGCCAAAGCAAATGGAATGCCTTTGATTGGTATCGGGCAGAATTGTAAAATTGAAAATGCGATTATCGATAAAAACGCACGCATTGGCGATAATTGCGTTCTCAACCCAGACGGCAAGCCAGATAAGTGGGAAGCCGAAGGTTTGTATGTTCGCGACGGTGTCTTGATTGTAACAAAAGATGCGGTCATCCCAAGTGGAACTAAAATATAATTTTTAGTTGATATTAAAAAAAAGACAGAAGTGTGAAAACTTCTGTCTTTTTTTTGTGCCATGTAATTTTACATATCGAACTTTTGCGAGATAAGGAATTCTTTGCGATATTTATATCTGCTGAAGAACATATCGTTTGCTTGGTCGCAATTTGTGAATTTACCAAGCTTGTCGTCGTAATGCAATTCTTGACCAGAGAAGAATGTTGACAACGCACCAAGCAAAACAAACTCGTTGATTTTTGAAGCGTATGTGGCAATGTCCGAGTCGGCTTTTTTGCCCGAAAGACATGCGTTAACCCAGTTGCGAGTATGGCTTTCTTTTGTGCGTGGCAATGTCTTTGGCGGAAGAGCATTTGCTTTCTTTAGCTCAATCATTCTTTCACGAGGAGTAATCATTGTGCGATTGCCAAATTGATCGTAGCAAACTATTGTTTCTTTTGTGCCGACAATAGCTCCGCCGTTTGCCATTTTTGCGAGTTCGTCAGGAGCCAATCGCTTTACTTCTTTTGGCTTTACTGAAGCGTCTGACCAATACAATTTTATTGCAGGGCGATTGCCTTTTGGTGCAAATTCAAATTCTGTCGTAGTGTGTTTTGGCCATCCAAATTCAGTATATTGGCTTGCGATAGTTTTGACTTTTGTAGGCATACCTAAATCGAGTGCAGAGTAGAACCAGTCGAGCGAGTGGCAAGCGTGGTCGCCCATTGCACCTGTTCCATAGTTTCTGAATCCACGCCAGTGGAATGGTACGATTTTTGATGAGTATGGTGTGTATGGTGCGACATTCAACCACAAGTCGTAATCGAGAGTAATCGGTACTTTTTCTTTTCCGTCTGGAACTTGATATGGACCTTGATTCCAAACAGGGCGGTCGGTCCAGTTATACATTTCTACGACTTCGCCAATCAAGCCAGACTTGTACCATTCAGATGCATCTTTCCACCACGAAGCTCCATGACCTTGATTGCCGAGTTGTGTTGTCAAGCCAGTCTTTTCGGCGAGGTCTCGTAATTTACGTGATTCCCACACTGTGCGTGTCATCGGCTTTTCGAGATAAATATGTTTACCCATCGACATCGCCCAAGTTGCGATAGGGTAGTGTGCGTGGTCTGGTGTTGCGATAACAACAGCGTCGATATCTTTGCCCATCTTGTCGAGCATAACACGATAGTCCGCAAATTTTGGGAGCTTTGGAGCAAGTCGATATGTTCTTGACGCATATTGGTCATCGACATCGCAGAGTGCTACCGAGTTTACCTTTTCGTAATTGAAAAGATCTTTTGCAAGGAAGTGTCCACGTCCACCGATACCGATATATGCGACATTCAACTTACTGTTGGCGTCGACTTTTTTAGCTACTGATTGGCAACCCGAAAGCAACATATAGCCGAGAGTTCCCGTTGCAGTAGTCTTGATAAAATTTCTTCTTTTGACTGTATTTTTTTTCATAAGTTTTTCCTCGTTTGCAGATTTGAGTTTGAATTTTGCAGATTTTGTTTCAATTAAAAAAATTCAATATTTTACTTTACTGTAAAGTAGTTCTTTGAGAAAATTTATTGTGCTATGAAAAAAGTTGTGTCGCTATCTGATATTTCAAAAGAGCTCGGTATTTCAAAAATGTCGGTTAGTCTCGCTTTGCGTGGAAAAAACGGCGTTTCGGGGCAGTTGCGAGACAAAGTTTTAGCATATGCAAAAAAGATAGGTTATAAACGTGATGCCGAGATTTGCAAAACAATGGCGTCGATAAAACTTCGTGGAGCAGGGCAATTTTGTGGAACGATTGCATTGTTGTTGGCTGTCGAAAATGAGTCGGTGTTAGTTAATCACCCGACTTTTTCAGAATTTCACAAAGGTATTTTTCGTGGAGCAGAAAAAATCGGGTACAATATAGATACGTTTTGTTTGTACGAAAAAGGGACGACTGCAAAGTCGTTAATAAAAATATTTAAATCGCGTGGGATTAGAGGTGGTGTGCTTGCGGGAATGTATGATAGTGCGTATTTATCGCCCAAATTTTCGGAGTTGTGGAAGGAATTTAAATTTATCGCAGTAGGACTTCGCACATATAATCCACACTTGGATTACACGTCTGCCGACCAATATTTAGTGGCGAGGAATGCAGTAAAAGAATTACTTAATTTAGGGTATACACGCCCAGCGTTAGTGTTAGATGAAAATATCCATGAAGTTGTGGAAGGTCGATTTGCAGGCGGTTTTCTCGAAGCACAATTAAGAATAGAAAGTGCAAATAGAATACCACCTTTCTTCCATAGTAATGACGTTGTTAAGTCCGAAAAAAACTTCGCAAAATGGTATTTGAAACATAAGCCCGATTCTATTTTGTGTTTGTACAATACGCCAAAAAAATGGCTCGAAAAGTTGGGTGTAAAAATACCTAAAAACGTCGCACTTGTTCAACTTGAACGTCGTGCAAAAAATCCAGAGTGGTCGGGAATGAACCAACATAACGATGTTGTTGGTGAACTCGCAGTGCGCCGACTCTCCGATTTTCTCAACGCTCCATTTGCATCGAATACACCGATAACGGCGTCGTTCGTATCTCCCGATTGGCATAATGCAAAAACAGCGAAAAGAAAATTGAACAGAAAAACAAATAAATTATAATAAAATATATTATTTATAAGAAGTTGATTTTAAACATATTGCAAAAATAATAAAAAAATATTAAAAAATAATCCGAAAATGCTTGCCAAGGTTGGTCTGTCTATGATTAAAGTCAAGCCCCGTTATGAAATACATTTTTATCACAGGCGGCGTTGTTTCCTCTTTAGGAAAAGGTTTAACATCGGGCACGTTAGGAGCCCTTTTAGAGACGAGAAATCTCAAGGTCAGAATGCAGAAATTTGACCCTTACTTGAACGTCGACCCCGGAATGATGAGCCCATTTCAACACGGCGAAGTTTATGTTCTCGATGACGGAGCAGAAACAGACCTCGATTTAGGGCACTACGAACGTTTTACACACTGCAAGTTGAGCCGATTCAACAGTATGTCGTCGGGTCAAGTTTACGAAAACGTTTTGCAAAAAGAACGCAGAGGCGAATATAAAGGAAATACAGTTCAAGTAATTCCGCACGTCACAAATGAGATTAAAGGTCGCTTATATGCGGCAAGTAAAGATGTTGATGTTCTCATCACTGAAATCGGTGGAACAGTAGGAGATATCGAAGGCTTGCCATACTTGGAAGCGTTGCGTCAATTCTCGCTTGAAGTCGGCAAGGAAAACGTACTTTTTATTCATATTACTTTGCTCCCTTATTTGAAGGCTGCAGGCGAATTAAAGACAAAGCCATCGCAACAAAGTGTCGCAAAATTGCGTGAAATAGGTATTCAGCCAGATATTCTTGTCTGCCGTACAGAAGAACCTATGGACGACGAAATGCGTATGAAGCTTTCGATGTTCTGTAATGTCGAACAACGTGCGGTTATCGAAGAACGCGATGTTGAACATTCAATTTACGAACTCCCAATTATGCTCCACAAGCAAGGTATGGGAGACTTGATTGTTCAAAAACTCCACATCGATAGCCCTGAAAGCGATATGAGCAGTTGGAATGATATTGTCCGCCGTGTGATATCTCCAAGTAAGGGCGAATGTAAGGTTGCAGTCGTTGGTAAATATATCAACTTGCAAGACGCATACAAGTCGGTTTATGAGTCGCTCGCACACGCAGGAATTGGCAACGATTGTGCAGTTAAGATTATCAGAGTAGATTCTGAAGAAGTTGAAGCACAGGGTGCTGAAAAGATTTTGGCAGGTGTCGATGCTGTTCTTATCCCAGGTGGTTTTGGCGACAGAGGTATTCAAGGCAAGATTATGTCGGCAAAATATGCTCGCGAAAACAACATTCCATACTTTGGACTTGGCTTGGGTATGCAGGTTGCGATTATCGAATACGCTCGCAATGTTATGAATTTGGTTGACGCAAATAGTACTGAATTTGACGCAAATACTAAAAACCCAGTTATCACTCTTGTTGAAGATATCGAAAAGGGTACATCAATGCGTTTAGGTTCGTACGAATGTCAGCTTGAAAAAGATTCTCTTTCGGCAAAAGCATACGGCGAAGAATTCATTAAGGAACGTCATCGCCATCGTTACGAATTTAATAATTTGTATCGCGACAAGCTCGCAGAAGCTGGAATGAAAATTGCTGGTGTAAATCCAAAACGCGATTTAGTTGAAGTTGTCGAATTGAAAGACCACCCATGGTTTGTCGGGGTATCTTTCCACCCAGAATTCCAATCAAAGCCGACAAAGCCACATCCGCTATTCTGTGCGTTTGTAGCAAAGGCTCTTGAACACGCAAGCTCGAAATAATATGATTTATCAAGACGGAAAACTTCTATTGATTGCAGGTCCATGTTCGCTCGAATGTAAAGACTTGAGTTTTCGTGTGGCTGAAAAAGTCGCAGAAATCTCGCAAAAATATGCCGATAATTTGTCGGTTGTTTTCAAGGGAAGTTTTGATAAAGCTAATCGCACGAGTATAAAAAGTCCACGTGGACCCGGAATCGACGAAGGTTTGCAAATTCTTGCCGATGTTAAGAAAGAGTTTGCATTATCCGTTCTCACCGATGTTCACGAGTCTGCACAATGTGCGAAGATTGGCGAAGTTTGCGACGCTTTGCAAATACCAGCGTTTCTTTGCCGTCAGACAGATTTGCTTGTTGCTTCGGCAAAGACAGGGAAGTCGGTTAATGTAAAGAAAGGGCAGTTCTTGTCGCCTTACGATATGAAGTATGCTGTTGCAAAACTTCGTGATTCTGGGGCAACTGAAATTCTCCAAACAGAACGTGGTACGACTTTTGGTTATGGGAACTTGGTTGTAGATATGCGTTCGTTCTCAATTATGGCTGAAAATGATACGCCAGTAATTATGGATGCAACACACTCTACACAACTCCCTGGAGCAGGCAATGGCTCAAGTGGTGGTGAACGCAAATATGTTGAGCTTCTCGCAAAAGCGTCGATTGTTGCTGGAGCAAACGGTTTGTTCATAGAAACCCATCCAGAGCCAGAAAAAGCGTTGTCGGATTCTGCGACGCAACTCCCGCTCGATAAGCTGGAAGACTTGGTAAAAAAATGTATTGACCTTTATAAATTATAAGACGATTTTAAAGCCTCCCATACGGGAGGTTTTTTTATTTATAAAGGAGGTTTTATGAAGAAATTTTGCTTGCTAATTTTGTGCGTTGCGAATGTTTTGTTCGCCGATATTTTTGTCGCCGACCCAAGCATTTTTTATCACGATGGCACATATTATTTGGTCGGTACAGATGCTTTTGACCATTGCAAATCTTTCACAATTTATACATCGAAAGATTTTAAAAATTGGTCGAATAAAAATCAGGCTGGGCAAATTCAATACGCACTCGATTCTCAAAAAGCATTTACAGGCAAGCGATGTGTTGCTCCGCAGTTGCTGAAATATAAGGATAAATTTATTTTTGCATATAGTGAATATCGATTAGCTTTCGCAAAAGCAGATACTCCGCTCGGACCTTTTGTTCAAGACGAACCAGCGTGCATTTCAGCAAAATCTAAACAGATTGACCCTTTCGTTTTTATCGATGATGACGGCAAGCGATATGTGTATTTTTCGTTTTCGACAAAACATCGCAACTGGATTTATGTCGCCGAGATTGACGAAACTTTTACAAAGTTGACAAATCTTAAGCCGTGTATTTGTGCCGAAAATGGCTGGGAAAATACGGCGAATCATAAAATTCCAGTAACAGTCGAGGGTCCGACTGTTATCAAAAGAAATGGCAAATATGTTTTGTTTTACTCGGCGAACGATTTTAGAGATAAAGATTATGCCGTCGGTTATGCAGTGTCGGATTCACCGACGGGTGAGTGGACTCGTGCTAAGAATAATCCGATTATCCGACGTGATATTGTCGGACACGCAGGTGCCGGACATGGCGATGTATTCTTCGATTCTAAAGGCGATATTTGGTATGTATTTCACACGCATTATTCTGATAAAGAAGTCGCACCACGTCGTACCGCAATCATAAAATTGAAAGAAAGTTTTGAAAATGGCATCCCAAAATATGAAGTGATTAAAGAGACGTTCAGATTTCTTTAAAATGCGATTAAACAGTTTACCTAATTGCTAAAAAAAAATCGTTGCAATTTCCAATATATTAAAAAAAAATCTTTTCAGAACCGGTTAACTTCTTAAATACAAAATTATGACTACATTCAAAAAAATACTCATAGGTTTGCTTTCGCTTTTTGCGACATTATCGTTCGCAGATAACGCAAAACCGTCGGCACGTCCAACATCTGAAGCGTTCAAAAAATCTGTAATTTATCAGATTTTGCCACAACACTTCACTCAAGAAGGAACATTGAAAAAAGCACAAGAGTTCCTCCCACACATCAAATCTCTCGGTGTAGATATCGTTTACTTGTGCCCAGTTTTTGTTTCTGATGACGATATGAATCAAGATGGCTGGAGCCGTCGCCAAAAAGCGTCGCAGTTGGGTAATCCACGCAATCCATACAGAATGAAGGATTATTTCAATATCGACTCACGTTTCGGTACAAGTCAAGACCTCAAAGATTTTATCGCAGAAGCACACAGCTATGGCTTGAAAGTTATTCTCGACCTTGTGTACTTCCACTGTGGTCCAACAGCAGTGTTTATCAAGGATAACCCAGACTTCATTATTCGCGATGAGAAAGGTAATGTAAAAAAAGGTCTTTGGAATTTCCCTCAACTCAATTTTAAGAGCCGTGGCTTACGCGATTATCTCATCAAGAATATGGTTTATTATATCAAGGATTTTGATGCAGACGGCTACCGTACAGACGTTGAAGGCGAAGTTCCAGCTGACTTCTGGCGTGAAGCTTATGCGGAAATCGTAAAAATTAAGCCTGATGTAATTATGGTCGCTGAAAGTGAACGTGCTAACGCTCAAGTAGACGTTTACGACGCTAACTACTCGTTCAAATGGGAGTATCATACTATTGACGTTTTTTCGGCAAAGAAGCCAGCATCGGCACTTCGCAACATTTGGGAAGTTCAAGATAAAAAATTTGCAAAAGGTTCACGTTTGCTCCGTGCTTTAGATAATCACGACACTGCAAGCGACGCATGCCAACCAAATAAAGGTGGAGCTCGTTATGAAGTTCAATTTGGCAATCGTGGTATGGATGCAATCCAAGTGTTGAATTTCACAATCGACGGCATTCCTTTTATCTATAACGGAAATGAATTTGCCGACGACGCTCCATTCTCAATGTTCGGCGATAACATGCATGGCAGAATGTTTGTCGCATGGGAAAATATCGCAACAAGAGAAGGTTGGGCAAGAATGAATCTCATTCGCAAACTCGCAAAATTGCGTAAAGATAACACAGCTCTTTGGAATGGTGAAACAAAATGGATTGATAATTCTGCTCCAAACAGCGTATTGTCGTTCACTCGCACAGCGAAAAACGAAAAAGTATTGGTTGTGATAAATACTCGCAATGCACCAGTTGATGCTTGCGTAAAATTGCCAAATGTAGACGTATCTACAACAATGCTAAATTATGGTTGCAATTACAAAAAGTGCGAAAAGTGCATATCTGTAAAAATGAGACCATACGGATATCTCGTTCTTCGTTTCCGCTAATATTTTTCTGATGTAAAAATTTGAGACCTCCGAAAAACTGGAGGTCTCTTTTTTTTGCGTAGGTATTATTGTTTGCTTTCTGTAATTAAGAAAAATGGAGTTGCTCCGTGTTTTAATTTTGATGTATCGAGAGATATTTCCAAAAGATTTTCACTTTGTTTAAGCGGTATTTCTTGGCGGAGTTCTCCATTGATTGCGAGTGCGTAAAGCTTATATTTTTTGTTTGAGCCAAGCTTAATTTTTGCGTGTAGTTTTGCAGTTTTTATTAGTGCTGGTGTTGTGCCAATCTCCTTTGCAAAGGCTAAATCTTCGGAAAGTTTCATATTAGAATTTAACGTAGCAGTTGAGAACACAAGTAGAAGTTTTGTGCTATTTTTTATCGGATTGCCGTCCATTGATGTCAACGCAATCATAGCGTTTTCGCTCGATGATTGCACTTCGAGTGCGTCGATTTTTTGCGAGTTTTTAGCGAGAAGTGCGACACCTTCAGTGCGTGGCGTGTTGACAATAATTTTTTTCGAGTTCTTAAAAATTGATATTTGCTTGTTGTCGGTTTGGTAGCATCGATTTTCAAAATCGCTGATATTATCTGATGACAGAATATTTTTATCTTTCAAATTAGAGATGAATTTTTTGAGGTCGAATTTTCCGTTTGGTTGTTCGATTATTTCGGCAAAGAAATCGTGCGATACGCTTGTAGCGTAGCCGTCTTTGGCGATAATCATATCGGCAGGTTTTATCTGAACATGATTTAAACTTTTACGAGTTTTCATCTCTGGGAAAGTTATCGCAAAGCCAGTTATAATTGGGATTATGCTTTGTTGCCAACCGAGTGTTAAATCGCCAATTCGTGTCTGATTTAGAATTTGCTTTGATATAGGGATTTCTACTCGATGTTTTGAGGGCGAGACATCTTGGCGAGCAAACAAACAGTACGAAAGAACTTCATTTACTATTGCTATCGGATTGTTGCCAGTTGTGAAACTGCCCATAGGAGTTTCAACAGAATCGTTCGATCTTATGAAAGAACATATCGCCGAGAAATCTTGAAACGATGCGTACGCAGGGAAAACGAGAGCGTCTTCGTACTGATATTTGTTCCAGAAACAATTTTTGTGTTCTGTGAGAATCATAGGGCGGTCGGCAAGTTTGTGCTGGGCGATTCTTCGGAAGTGTCTTGCGAGTGCTTGCGTTGAGCTTTCTTGTGAAACTGTTGCGTGTTGATTTTTACTCCAGTTGTTCCACGTTGATGTCGGGAACTCGTAGTACGGGTGCGAGTGATATGAATTCATTGCGACGTAATCTGTGCCGTCAAAACGTATTGCAGAAAACGTATGCGAGATATCGTAGTTGTATTGATTGATTAGTCCTTTGTAGCCCGTAGCACGCACAACGCTTTCACAACGATTATGTGAACGGATGGCGTATTCTGTTATAAACTCGTTCCATTGTGGACGAGATAGCATATCTTTTGCAGTGATGTCGCCAAATTTTTTGAACGATGTTTTCCACATTGCGTTGATTTTTTCGATACTCTGGAATTTGTCTTCGAGCCAGTTTCGCCAGATATTGAGTGCATAAGTTGGGTCGCCTCTTGCTTGCAACTTTCTTGGACCAATCCCAATCTCATTGATATATTCAATTGCGAGAATATGTGGGAAATCTTTAAAGAGTGTTCCCGAAATTGTGCTTTTGCGATTGAGAATTTGAACAACTTTATTTGCCCAATCGTCGTTGAGATATTTATCGCCGAGCAGGAAATTTGTTTTAGTAGTGTACCAATCTGTCGGGGTTTTTGGGGTAGGCAAAGGCAACATAATGTCGATATAAATTCCAGTCTTGCGAGATTCTTCCATAAAGTAATCCCAAAGTTGTCTTTTAATTTCGGCATTTTTTACATTGTTGTTGTATGCAACTTCGAGTCCCCAAACTCGAAGTAGATTATATCCGCATTGCTTGAAATTTTTTAATTGTTTGTCGATTGATTTTTTCGCTTGTTCTGTATCGTAGTATTTGTTGTTAACAAGGTGAGGGAAAGTTGTCATTGTTGCGTGGAAACGTATCGATTTTTCGGGCTCGTTTTCAAATGCAAACTTTCCGTTTTTGTTGATGATAATTCTACCTTTTGAGCCAGCGTTAGATTCAACATTTGCAGAAAAATCGAGGGCAGAGCCTTGCGAAATTTCGTGTGGATTGTCGCCAAAATCGGCTTTAATCCAGTCGGGCGATGTTGGTGTGAATGTTGCGATTGTGTCGTAATTGCGTGCCGATATTATAATTGAAGCGATGTGCCAATCGGAATTTTTTGCGATTAGTTCGATTGTGTCGGGCTTATTACCAAGTTCCGATAATTCGAGCTTTGTTAGATAGAGAAACTTTTTGTTTTCGGCTTTTAATGGAATTGTGAAACGTGTGGCTGTACGAGAATTTATATTTCCAGTGCGATGTGCTGATATAATCTCGAAATATTTTTTCTGTCCATCTTTGAATTCAGCACAAACTACTCCAGCCAGTTTGGATTGTTCAGTGTAAGTTGCCGATAGAATGTAAAGATTGTTGCCAACGACATTTTCACCAATATCGATTTTTACACGATTATTTTTTCTGAGGAGTATTGCCGAGGTTGTATCTAATTTTATTTGAGTTGGGTTATTTAAAATTTTTCCAAATTGAAGATTGCTTTTTAAATTTTTATTTTGTGCGAGAGCGAGAGGGAAGTCGTAGTTAGCGTTTTTATATTTGCCAGCGTTTTTGCAGGACAAGGATATTGTGAATTTGCCGTCGGGCTGAGAGTAAAACCGTGTTTGCACAGGGTTTGTCCAGACAACACGCATACATTGATTGCCTTGATATGCTCCGTACGGCACTATTTGCGGAACGTGATTTTCGGGAGCACCATATACGACCCAATCGGGAGTTTTCCCTAATTCAAAACCTTTATCGGTATGATGTTTGCCGTTGAATTTTACGTCGTCAAAAAATGACGCATATTGCGTTTTTCTTTTTTCAGGTTGAAGTGTGAAATAGACGTACGAGTTCGGTTTTGTTTTGCCGACAATAGAAATGTGTTGCCAATTTTCTGACGTGGGGATTTCTATTGTGGCAAAATTTTTTCCGTTTTTTGACCACAGTGTTGGGGCGGATGCACCATTGACTTTTATATCAGATAAACTTTCGGCTACGACCTCAATTACAGCTGATTGATTTTCGTTTTTTGCAAACGCAAATATGCTTGTGCAAAATGTGGATAATATCAGAAGTGCGATTTTTATGTGCGACATTTATTTTTTGATTTTTATTTTTGCAACAACAGGGAAGTGGTCGCTTGGTAAAACTCCATTTATGCAATCGGGGACAACCTTTATCGATTCAACTTCGATATCTTTCGAGCAAAAGATAAAGTCGATATGCAAGTTCTTTGTTTCGGGGTGTGCGGGTGGTCTATATCTTGTTGAGTATTTGTTGTAGCTAAAGTTTGGACCTTGTGGTTGAGTCTTTGAAACTTCCTTTGAATCTACAAGACCTGATTGTTTTATGTGTTTGATTTGTGGTGTTATTTCTAACGAATTAAAATCGCCAGTTAGAATTATGCGTTGGTTGTTTGCAATTTTTTTGATGTTTTCGACAAGCGTTTTTGATGCCACCATTTTACCTTCTTCACCAGCTTCTCTTGTTACAGGGAAGTGAACATTGAATACATAAAAAGTACAATCTGTTTGCTTGTCTTTAAATTTTGCCCAAATGCAATGTCTCCATTTTCTGTAAGAGATGAGCCAAAAAAATCCGTTTTCGAGAACTTCAAATTTATCTTTTTTGTAAAGAATCAGATTATTCATCAAGCGTTGTTGGGGATCGAATTCCTTTGGAGCGATAACGTAGTTGTATGTGTCATCAGGGAAAAGATAATCTATTTGGAGCTTTCGCAATTCTTGTGTTCCGCAAATATCGATGTTTTGCGATTTCACCATTTGAAGAATGGTATCTTTGCGTTTGTGCCACTTTTGTTCTCTCTCTACTGTGTAGGAACGATGCCCTTTTTCAAAAGTGTAGAGCATATTATAGCTCGATACAATTATAGATGTTTGGGTGCTTTCAGGACTTTTCTTTTCTGCCGAAAACGCAAAAGTCAACATAGCAAAACAAAGAATAAAAGAGAATATACGTTTCATATCATTAAATTTAAATTGGCTGATATTTGCGTCAAACTTAAATTTGTTATCTTTAAGTTTTTTTTCTTTGAAATTTTTGTAAGAATTTTAAAAATAGAAATCGATTTATTTTTTTATGCCGAAATTATTAGACAGATATATTTTTTGCGAATGGCTGAAAATTTTTGTTATCGCTATTGGGGTAACACTCGGCATTCTCATTTTGCACGATATGTACGATAACCTCGGTCGCCTCATAGACTGGGGTGCGTCGACAGAAGACATTGTGCTTTATTACGCATTGTTGCTCCCAACACTTGTGCCAGTTGTATTGCCGATTAGCTTGTTGTTGTCGCTAATTTATATTTTAGGTTCGTTGCATCGCAACAATGAAATTACCGCAATGCGTTCGGCTGGTATGAATGTATTTAAAATAACAAGATCGCTCTGGTTTGCCGGAGTCCTTCTTGCAGGGCTTTTGCTTTGGCTGAATGCCTCAATTATTCCGTACGCAAAAGAACAGTCTCGCACACTTTACGACAACGTGAAGTATGAAGACCAAAAGAAACATATGAAGCTTTCCGACGTCGGTAAAGTTGCGAACTTGTGTTTTAATAATCGCAAAGACGGGCGTTTGTGGTTCACAAATTCTTTCAGCAGTGCGATGAACAGGGCAAATGGTGTCCGTGTTTCTGTCTTGGATAAAGAGGGACGAGAAGTCTCTCGTGTAATGGCTCGTGAGGGCGTATATGACGACGTTAGCAAGTGTTGGTTCTTTACCGATGGGCAAGAAATCACTTACGATGCAAAAACACATAGAGCGACAAAAGCAATCGGATTCGACAAAAAATATTATAACGATTTTGTTGAAGAACCAAAGATTATGGTGTTGTCGATGCGTCGCCCAAAAGACTTGTCTTTGTTTGAAACAAAAACGCTTATCGACGCTTTTAATGACAAAGAATCGTACGAAGCAAAACCTTATTTAGTGCGGTGGTATTCAATTTGGGCAAGTGCGTTTGCGTGCATAATTGTTGTGGCAATAGCAATTCCATTTTCTGTGGCAGGTGTGCGAACAAACCCAATGGTTGGAGTATCAAAGACAGTCGGCTTGTTCTTCTTGTACTTTGTAATAGATAGTATTTTTTCAGCTCTTGGCGGACGTGGATATATCCCTCCGTTGTGGGCGTCGACAATCCCAGTTGTAGCAATGATGCTCTTTGCGTTATCGTTGTATAGAAAGGCAATATAAATTTATGAAATCAGAAAAATTGAATGTACTCGTTGTAGGTAGTGGTGGCAGAGAACACGCAATAGTTAAGGCGATTAAAAATTCGCCGATGCTTGCAAAACTCGTATGTGCTCCAGGTAATGGCGGAATATCTCGTGATTGTGAAGTCGCAAATGTTTCGGCAGAAGATATTGACGGACTCGTGAAACTCGCAAAAGATGGCGGATTTAATCTCGTCATTAGCGGACCTGAGGTTCCACTTTCAATGGGTCTTGCCGACAAGCTCCGTGCTGAAGGAATAGCCGTTTATGGACCAAATAAAGACGGTGCGACTCTCGAAGCAAGCAAGGCTTTCTCTAAAAATTTCTTAAAGAAATATAATATCCCAACAGCAATTGGTGAAAACTTTACTGACGCAGATAAGGCATCTGAATTCATCAAGAATGCTTCGTTTGATGTCGTCGTAAAGGCGAGCGGTCTTGCGGCAGGCAAGGGCGTTGTTATTCCAGAAACTCGTGAAGAAGCTATTTCAGCAGCTCGTGAAATGCTCGAAGGTGGTGCTTTTGGCGATAGCGGAAAAGAAATTGTCGTCGAAGAAAAAATGGAAGGCGAAGAAGCGAGCATTATGCTTATGGTTTGCAAAGATAAGTATGTTATGCTCCCTGCAAGCCAAGACCACAAACGTGTTGGCGAAGGCGACACTGGCTTGAATACTGGTGGAATGGGTGCATACGCTCCCGCAGCAGTGGCAACGCCAGCTGTTCTCGAAGATGTCCGCAAGAATATTATCGAACCGACTCTCGCAGGGCTTATCGCTGAAGGGATAGACTATCGTGGTACTTTGTATGTCGGTATTATGATAACAAAGAATGGTGCAAAGGTGGTTGAATTTAATGTCCGCTTTGGCGACCCTGAATGCCAAGTATTGATGCCATTGGTAAAAAGCGATGTCCTCGAAATTCTCAACGATATAGCTAATGGCGAACTCGATGAGTCGAAAGTTGAAATTTTTGACGGCTTTACGGCAGTTGTTGTGATGTGTGCTGGTGGATACCCAAATTCATATCGCAAAGGCGATGTAATTAAACTTCCGTCGGATTCTGAAATTCCCGAAGGTGCATGGATAATCCACGCTGGGACAAAAGAAGTAAATGGAGAAATTGTAACATCGGGCGGACGTGTCTTGGGCTTGACTGGCACAGATAAAACTCTCGAAGGTGCGTTGGCAAAAGCATACGACTTGTGCAACAAAGTATCGTTCGACGGTGCGTTCTACCGCAGAGATATCGCTCATCGCGAGTTGAACAGAAATAAGTAAATCAAAAAAAATCTGAAGAATCCTCCTGAGAAAAGGAGGATTTTTTGTATCTGTATATTTTGGTGTGTTTGTTGGATTTTGTTTATTTTGTTTAAAAAATGCTTGCCAACTTTAAGGCGAATTGTAAGTTTGTTTTTCATATGGCAAACAGTTATAAAAATGCAAAAGATACGTACGCCAAGTTTGGCGTTGATACAGAAAAAGTGTTAAAAACTCTCGACGCAATTCCGTTGTCGATGCACTGCTGGCAAGGCGACGACGTCGGCGGATTTGAAACTCCTGATGCAGAACTTTCGGGCGGTGGTATTCAAACTACTGGCAATTTCCCTGGAAAAGCTCGCAACCCAGATGAGCTCCGTGCAGATATCGCAGAAGCTTTGAAATATATTCCAGGTCAAACACGCCTCAACGTACACGCTTGCTATGGCGAATTTGGCGGAAAGAAAGTTGACCGCAACGAAATTAGTTATGAACATTTCAAAGGTTGGGTAGATTGGTGCAAGTCGATGAACTTGGGTATGGACTTCAACCCAACATACTTCTCGCACCCACTCTCGAACGACGGCTTTACACTTTCAAGTGCAGATAAAGGTATCCGTAACTTCTGGATTGAACACGGTATAGCTTGCCGTAAGATTGCTGAAAAAATGGGTAAGGCACTCGGAAAGACTGTCATCACAAACTTCTGGATGCCAGACGGAATGAAAGATTTCCCAGCTGATAGACTCGCTCCACGTGAACGTATGGCTGACTCTCTTGACAAAATTATGAAAGTCAAGATTTCAAAGAAGTATAATAAAGATTCAGTTGAATGTAAGCTCTTTGGTATCGGTAGCGAAAGCTATGTTGTAGGTTCACACGAATTCTTTATGGGCTATGCTGTTAAGAACAATATGCTCTTAACGCTCGACTCAGGACACTTCCACCCAACCGAAACAATCGCAGACAAAATCTCGTCGGCATTGCTTTTCGTCCCAGAAATTCTCTTGCACGTTTCACGTGGTGTAAGATGGGATAGCGACCACGTTGTTATTTCTGACGACAATACAAACGCAATTATGCAAGAAATTGTACGTTGCGGTGCTGTCGATAAAGTTCATATCGGTATGGACTTCTTTGACGCATCAATCAACCGAATCTTTGCATGGGCAATCGGTATGCGTGCGGCTCGCAAGTGCTTGTTGAACGCATTGCTCGACCCAATCGCAATGATGAAGAAAGCTGAAAATGCTTTCGATTACGGCACACGCTTGGCTCTAATTGAAGAAGCACGCAACTTGCCAGCATCTGAAGTTTGGGAAGAATATTGCCGTCGTGCAGGCAAGCCAACAGGCTTGAAGATGATTGATGGTATCAAGAAGTACGAATCTAAAGTACTTTTTAAGCGTAAGTAATTTTGTAATTTATCGGCGTAGGTAATCCCTATGCCGATTTTTTTTTCCGAGCGAAAAGGAAATGCCTTTTCGCTTTTTTGTTGTATTGACTTTCATCAATTTTAGATGTTGAATTTTTTTCAGATGTGGAAGTTTTTGAAAGTTTGCATAAAAACTATTTTGTGGGGAATTGTCGCAGTGCTTTTATTTGTACTTGCGATAAATTTGTGGGTGGTATCGTATCGTCCGATTGACGATATCAGATGCGTTCTTCCTCGTGAATATGCGTTGTTGCTGGGAACATCAAAATATACTTTGGGTAAAAAAGAAAATCCGTATTATAGATATAGAATTGAAGCCGTCAGCCATTTGTATCAGCTTGGAAAAATTAAAAAAATTATCGCAAGCGGAGACAACGCTACCCGATATTACAACGAACCAGCCGTTATGCGAGAAGATTTAATCAAGGCAGGTGTCCCTAAAAAAGATATTATCTTGGATTTTGCTGGCTTTAGAACGTTAGATTCTATCGTGCGTTGTAAAAATAAATTTGGCGTGAACGACCCCATTATCATAACGCAAAAATATCATTCTTATCGAGCACTTTTTTTGGCACGCAATATGGGAATGGACAATGCTATTGCGTATACGGCTAAAGCACCCAAAGATACATCGTACACTATGCGAAACCATAGACGAGAAATTCTCGCACGAATAAAAGCTGTGTTCGATGTCTATATTTTAGATTCTCGACCAAAATTTGAACAATAATTTATGAAGATGAAAACAAAACTAATATCAATGTTGGCACTCGCCTCTTGCTTGATATTTTCAGGATGTCAGAGCAATGGTGGGTATGTAAAAGTATCAGATAAAAATCCAAACTATACGGAGTTGTCGGACGGCACGCCGTATATCGCAATAGGATATAACTTGAGCTTCCCACGTTGGTGGGACAAAATGAGCGAAGAAGAGTGCTTTGAGATGATTGAAACTCATCTGAAAAATATTCACGAAAATGGTGGAAATTATGTACGCGTATGGTTTTCGCACCCATTCTATGAAATCGAAGACCAAAAACCTGGCGTGTACAACCCGAAGAAAATCGCACGTGTAAAACGCTTTATGGATTTGGCTCAAAAATATGATATCCGTGTGAAAATTTGTGTAGAGCACTTCCGAAATATCAGAAAGTATATTCCGAATGAAAATGAAAGTGGATTGCCTCGTGGACTCTTTGAACGCAAGGCGTATGACGGCGAATTTAAGGCAATGAAAGAATATTTTGGTTCAGCAAGAGGTAAGGAATTATTCTTGAAACGCTTTAAATTCCTTGCCGATATGTTCCGAGATAATCCAAACGTATATGCATGGGAACTTTGGAACGAATTTAATACAACTGCCGCAGGACCGTATTCTGATTTACTCTTGAGTTGGCAAGAAGAAATGTTTGCTAAACTCCGCAAAGAATGTCCGAATCATCTTGTCGTAAATAGCTATGGTAGTTTTGATGGTGATCGTTCTGCCCGAACATACAAATTCTTCTCGAAAGAAACAACAAACGAAATTGCACCAATCCATAGATATCTCGACGAAGGTGCAAAATATGGAATTTGCCAAGCACCAGTCGATGTATTCTCGGCTGATGCAATCGACACAATCAAAATTATCTATCCAAATAAACCAGCCTATTTGGCAGAAACAGGTGGTGTACAGCCTCGCCACTCTGGACCAATCCGTTTTTACGATATGGACAAAGACGGCATAATTTTCCACGACGCATTCTACACGCCATTCTTTAGAGGGGCTGCTGGTTCTGGGCAACCATGGCACTGGGATGTTTACATTTACAAGCACGGATTGTGGAAGCACATCAAGCCATTCTCGCAGTTGGTAAAAGCAATCAACCCAATTACAGAAGATTTCAAGCCGACTCGCTTAGATACAAAAAGATGTCGTGTATGGACAATCGACGGCAAGAAAACAATCTTGGCATTTGTACGCGATTCGAGCAATGACTGGAAAAGCGAATTTGTAGATGGCAAAAAGCCTGTTGATATTGTGGGCGAAAACATCGATTTCTCGAAGCTTGTAGGTAATCGTGAAATTGCAAATGTACGTGTGTATGACTTGTGGAATGGCACAGGTCCGGCTTATGCGAAACTTTCGCCAAAAGTCGAATTGCCGACATTTAAACGTTCGATTGCAATTAGAATCGACCTTAAATAAAACAAAGTATCGCAAACACAAAACCGTATTCAGAAATGAATACGGTTTTTTTAGAATACTATTTGGAGCATCGCTCGAAGCGAATTTGCATCGGTGTTGCGAGCGTTATTATTGTTTACTTCGCCCCAAAATTTGTATCGTTCGTAGCCGAGTTGAATCTTCAAGTTGTCGCTGTCGATATACCAATTTAAACCAAAATATAGCGATAACGCATTGTTGTAGTACTGAGTAAAATCTGAGTAGAGGTTCGGTCCACGTCTCGAACAATCGCTTATGCGACAACCACGTCCGTCGGTGTCGAGATATGCAAATCTGAAAGCAGGTGCGAGCTTACCAAAATCGCCAATATCAAAACGATATTCTGTTGCTATGTTTGTCCCAAAAATGTTTGCGTATTGCATATCGGCTTTGCCGTATTGCATATTTACAAAAAGAAAATCTGACCACACTGTAAGGCGTGTAGAGGTAATTTTGAAAAATGGATTAACCCCACACATTGTGCCGACATCATCTTTATGCGACATTTCTACGCTCCCTTGCGGTTTCAACCCAGTATACACACCAAGTTCGAGCTTTACGACATCATCAGCAAAATCGAATGAGTCGCGATATTTTGCATTGAGCCAAAATGCTGGAATATTTCTGCCGTCGTCTGGTGGAGTTATTGTGTAAGTTTGTGGCGATGTAATCGCAAAGCCGATGTCTAATTTTTCAGCGTTGCGTGGTGTGGCGCGGAGAAATACGCCCATCGATTCTCCACCAAATTCAATCGAGCCATAACCCGAGTATCCATATTTGCCAAAGTTTGAGTATGAGCCGGCAAAATATCTTGATGCAATCGAGCGTTCGATTGTGAGAAGCGATTTACTTGTCGAAACAGCTTCGTACGAGAAATTGTCAGCAAGGAAACCAGTTTTTACATCTCCGTATGCGAAATCAACATCGAATTTTTTTTCGACATACAATTTGACGAGTTTATGTGTAGATGATGTTGCACTGAGCAAATCGAGAGTAATATTTGCCTTGAGTGTGTCGGAAAATATGGCATTGGTGCCAAAATAAACACGGCGTAATTGCAGAGCCGAAATTGTGTCTGATGTAAGACCATCATCGGCAGAAATCATAAAGTATTGCGTTTGCAATCTTCCCGAAAATGATAGTTTTTTTGCGGGGCTATTTTCAGTCGGTAAAACTTCAACCGATTCTTTTTTTATTTGCAAAGCTTCTTCGGGAGTCAGGATAGATTTTTCGACCAAACTTTCCAATAGGGCAGAGTCTTGTGCGTTTGCAAACACGCAAAAAAACACAGCCACGATATTGAAAATTATATGTGAAAATCTATTCATAAAATGCGATAGAAAATCAATTTTTTTTATAATTGCAAGATACAAAAAAAACGCCCACTTGTTAGTGGACGTTTTGTGAAAGTGTTTTTGACTATTTTCTTCTGCGGTACACTGCAAGTGCGAGTGCTAAACCACCAAGAATCATAGCCCATTCAGCTGGTTCTGGAACAGCCAATGCGTAGTTAGCCAAGAAGCCATTGCTATCGATATACCATGAGTTTGCGTCAAGAAGATTATTGCTTTTATCGTAGCCAATAAGGGTAACTGTTTGTGAGATATTACCCGATGACGCAATATTGATAACGTTGCCTGAAATCATATCATTATCAACATTGCCGAGCTTAACGGTATTGAGAGTAAAGTCGTGAAGAACGAGTGTTAAGTCGGCAACAGCATCTGTTGATTGTGGTATGAGTTTACCGAAAGAAACAGTTGCGTCTTTACCAAGATAAAGGTTTATTTCAGCTTTACGCAAAGACCAAACTGCACCAAATTCATAATCGCCTGAAAGTAAATTTAAATCTAATTTAGAACCAGTAGTACCACTGCTAGAGCCTTGTGCAAAAATAACTGCATTTGATTTCAATTCACTTGCTTTTGCGATTGTGATAGCGTTGTTCTGTGTGTCATTTGCGAACATAAAACCACCAACATTGATAGATGCTGTACCATCGGTTGATAATTTAGCATCTTGAACTTGTAAGAAAACGTTTTTGTTCGTGAACACAGAACCACCATTTTTAAGCGAGAGTGTTCCGTTTTGGTTAACTTGGATACCGCTTGAATATGTACCTGTTGCAAGTGCTGTCAACGAGCCTCCATCGATAACATTAGTTCCTCTAAGTATTACAGATGTCGAGTGCCAGCTACCTGTTTTACTTGAAACTGTTAGATCACCATAGATATTTGTTGTAGAATTATGGCTTGTTCTAAATGCCAAGGCTTCGTCTGCTTTAGTGATTGATACAGATGCATCTTTTGCGATTGTCAATGATCCGTTTGGATCTAAAAACAATGTATTATTAAAGTCTACTGCACCATCGATGGTCAATTTTGAACTGGACACGAGTGTTGTTGCACCGGTGATAGTTAACTTTGCATCGCCAGATGTTTTAATTGCCGACTCGTCATTGCTTGACATATTGATTGTATTTGCCGACATTGATGTATTCAAATTGATTGTACCTGCACCGAATTTAAGCTCGTTAACTTTAACATTTGAATTTGTCCAAAGGTTTGTATCGGCATTTACCTTCAAGACCAATTCAGATTCGCTTGAAGTTTGAGCTGACCCACTAAGTGCGACATCTCCACCAGTCAAAATAATTGCAGATGTAGTGATTTTACTTGTCGAAGCTTGTTGTACATTACCTCCGAGATATACCATATCACCCGAAAGAGTACCATTGAGATACGCAGTAGTATTTTCAATTTTTAGGTCGCCAGTAGCAGTAATCACGCCAGTTTCACCTTGTGTGAGAACAGTGTCGCGGAATACAAGTGCTGTATTTGATGTAACTGTTCCGTCGAGGATAAATTCAGAAGATGTCATCTTTGCGTCAGGAGTACTTCCTTTTACGACGAAGTCGCCCGTAGAATTCATCGTAATACCTTTGCCAACAGAAACTATTCTGCCAAAATTGCCGAATGTTTGGTATTTGTCTGGATTGCCACCATAATTGTTATCTGAACAAGCAAGGTTGAATGTTTGGTTTACTAAATTTACCGTAGCAGTATTGCCTTCAGCTGTTGAGAAGTAGTATCCCAACGCATAACTTGCTGTGTGAGGGGGCGTACCATAATCATTGAAGTTAATACCTTGCGTGCCTGTGATATTCATAGTCGTACCATTGTCGAATATGAAGTTGGCGTTAACGTGTGGAGCACCACCACCACTGGGCATAATTTGAACCATCGATACATCGGTATCAATTCTGACGTATGCGTCTGACATTTGGTCGACAACAATACTTTTATTAAGACCTTTCCAAAGAAAAGTGTTGCCATTAAGCTCACTCACTTTTGTAGAAATGAGCGTTGCAGAATCTGCAGTTGCTCCACCTGTTATTGCAACATTGGCAGAGTACAATTGCGACACAGCAAAGGCTCCGATTGATAAAGCTAATAGTATTTGTTTCATAATGTGTTTATTTGAATGTGTAAAAAAGACTTAAAATTAAATTTAAAATAATCTTACGAAATTTGATGTCAAGCGATTACTGAATTTTTTTGAGCTTATTTGTCGCATTTTTTTTAGTGTATATATCGCTTGACAATAGTGGTTATCGTGTCAGTATTTTAAACCTTTAATCGAGTTGGAAAACAGTCCCGCGATTAAACTTAAAATTATGAATAAATTCAAAGTATTAGTAGCAGATCCAATCTCGCCAAAAGGCGTAGAATTGTTGAAAGAACGCGGTTTCGATACTGTCGAAGCTTATGGCTCAACACCTGAACAGGTCAAAGAGCTTATAAAAGATGCAGACGCAGTAATCGTTCGCTCAGAAACAAAAATCACAGCAGATGTCTTGGCATGTGCTGACAAACTCAAGGCAGTAGGTCGTGCAGGGGTCGGTGTTGATAATATCGATATTCCAGCAGCTTCAGAAAAGGGCGTTGTTGTTATGAACACACCTACTGGCAATACAATCGCTACTGCAGAGCTCACATTTACACATATGCTTTGCGGTACTCGTCCGATTGCTCAAGCGAACTCGTCTATTCACGATGGCGTTTGGGATAGAAAATCTTTCAAAGGTGCAGAGCTTAAGAACAAGACTCTCGCAGTACTCGGTATGGGTAGAATTGGTGCAGAAGTTGCAAAGCGTGCAATGGCTTTCGGTATGAAAGTTCTCGCTTACGACCCATTCCTTACAGAAGCTCGTGCAAAAACTTTGGGCGTTGAAATGGTAGCTCTCGAAGACGCATTCAAACGTGCCGATTATATCACAGTTCATATGCCTCTTACCGAAGCAACGAAGTATATGATTGATGAAAAAGCTTTCGATATGATGAAAAAAGGCGTCCGTGTATTCAACTGTGCACGTGGTGGTATCATCAAGGAAACAGCACTCGTTGAAGCTCTCAAGAGCGGAAAAGTTGCGGCAGCTGGCTTGGACGTTTACGAATCTGAACCACTCGCAAAAGATAGCCCATTGCGTGATTTCCCAAATCTCGTTTTGACACCACACTTGGGTGCATCTACAAAAGAAGCTCAAGAAAGCTGTGGTATCGAAGTTGCGGAAGTTATTGCCGACGCATTGGAAAGCGGTGCAATCCGCAACGCAATCAACAAGCCATCAATCGACGCAGAATCGATGAAGAAAATTTCTCCATACATCGTTCTTTGCGAAAAGCTCGGTTTGTTCGTTCAACAAATTTCTCCAGAAAGAGTTGAAAAAATCACAATTAAATACTTTGGCAAACTCGGTGATATCGATAATAAGATTCTTACACTCGCAGTTCAAAAAGGTTATCTCTCGAAGATTGTTGAAAATGCTAACGACGTTAACGCACCTGCAAAAATTAAGCATCTCGGTATCGGCGTAGAAAGCATCAACAGCAATGCAGAAGTTGATTATGCAGAATTTGTAGAAGTTATTGCAAATTGCGAAAACGGAAAAGTCCATAGTGCAGCAGGTACTGTAACAGGTAAGAGTGCACGCCCAAGAATCGTTCAAATTTCGGGTAATCAAATGGAGCTCAACCCAAATTGCAAATGTGCAGTTATCATCAAGAATCAAGATACTCCAGGTATGGTTGGTCAGATTGGTACAGTTCTCGGTGAGTACGGTTGCAATATCGCAAATATGGCATTGGCTCGTGAAGACGGCACAGGCAAAGCTCTCAGCGTATTTGAACTTGATTCTGTTCCAGAAACAAGTGCTGTTGAAGAAATCAAGAGCATTGTCGAAACTGTAAAGATTGTAGACTTCTCATAGTATATGAATATCATCGATTGCACATTCGTGTCGGCAACAGACGGCAGTTTTATAGATTGGATTGTCGTCGCATTTGCTGGTTATTTGCTTGGGGCTATTCCTTTTGCAGTAATTATTGCACGAATGTGCGGTGTTGATATTTTCAAAGCAGGCAGTGGTAACCCTGGTGCTACAAATGTAAAACGTAGTTGCGGAAAATTGGCAGGCAATACTTGTTTTATTCTCGATGCTACAAAAGGTTTTGTTGCGACAGCGTTCCCACTCTTTGCGTCTGCTTTTGGTATAAATTTTGAAAATCCACAGGCGTTGGCATACGTCGGCTTGGTGTCGGCGATTGTCGGACACTCGTTTTCGGTGTTCATCAAATTTCGAGGGGGCAAAGGCGTTGCAGTTACAATCGGCGGACTTTTTGCAATAATGTGGGAAGCAATTCTCATCGGTTTGCTTTTGTGGGTTGTCGTATTTTATGCAACACGTTATGTATCATTAGCGTCGATTGTAATGGCACTCGCACTTCCAGTTGCATCGGCATTTTTGTATCCGTTCCCTGACGCACACACATATATTTCTTTGGCTATTGCGATTGTGATTATCGTTCGCCACCGAAGCAATATTTCACGCTTGATAAAGGGAACTGAAAACAGATTTTAATAATATGCAAAACAAGACTTTTAAAATCGGATTCATCGGAATGGGAACAGTCGCACAGGGCGTCTGGAAACATCTCGAAAAAAGTTTTGAAACAATGACAGCTCGTTTTGGTGCAAAGTATGAACTCGCCAAAGCGTGTGTCAGATATATTTCAAAAAAGCGTGGCGTAGATATTCCATTGGAAAAGCTCACCGAAAATCCATACGATATTATCAACGATCCATCGATTGATATCGTTTGCGAGCTTATGGGCGGTACGACTGACGCTTTTGATATTACCATTTCTGCACTCAAGGCAGGGAAGGTTGTTGTCAGTGCAAATAAAGCAGTTATTTGTAAGCGTGGAGCCGAAATTTTTGAAACGGCACAATCGAATAACGGAGCATATTTCTTTGAAGCGAGTGTCGCTGGTGGAATCCCAGTTATTAAAGTTTTGCGTGAAGGTTTGGTTGCAAACAGATTCTCAAAAATCTATGGAATTCTGAACGGAACATGCAACTATATCCTAACAAGAATGGAACGTGAAAACGCATCGTACGATTCTGTTATTGCCGATGCTCGCAGACTCGGATATGTCGAAGCCGACGAATCGTTGGATATCGACGGTTGGGATGCAGCACACAAAATTTCAATTTTGGCATATTTGGCACATGGCGTTTGGATTGACCCAAGCAAAGATATGCTTGTGTCGGGCATACGTGGTATCCGTCTCGAAGATATGGTTTGGGCAAAGGAATTTGATTGCAGAATCAAATTGATTGCATCGGTACGCAAGAATGAAGAAACAGGTGCATTGTTTGCGGCAGTGTACCCAGCAATTCTCCCACTTACAGATGTTGTCGCAAATGTGAACGAAGTTTACAACGCAGTGTCGCTCACAGGCGATGTTGTAGGTCGCACAGTTCATATCGGACGTGGGGCAGGGCAAGACGCAACAGCGAGTGCAGTTATTGCCGATATCGCCGATGCTATCGCATATTTGCAAGGTAAACCAGCACGACCAGCGTCAAATGTAGTTGCCGAAAAATCGAGAATGGCAACACTCGAAGAAGTTTCAGACGAATTCTATTTGCGTATGGAAGTTCCGGATAGATCGGGTGTGCTTGCGTCGGTTGCGTCGGATTTAGCTGGCGAAGGAATATCTGTTGAATTGTTGCAACAACGCAAACACGAAACCGAAGGTAAAGCGTGGTTGCTCTTTACAACACACAAGACTACAGAAGCGGCAATTAAACGTGCTTGCGAAAAGCTCAAAAAAGCAGATTACGTTTTCGACGAGCCGTTTGTCTTGCGAATTTGGAAAAGTGAATAACACCAAAAAATCGGGCGAAGTTCTAACAATCTCGCCCGATTTTTTTATTTCACAGTGATTTTAAAAGTCGCACTTTTAATGCTCGATAGCTCCCATGTTCTGCCGTACTTAAATTCAATAGTAGCAGTCCCTTTCTTTAGAGCTTCAAATTTAAAGGTTGAAATTCCTCCAGAGCCAATCAATTCAGGGTTTGTGCCGTCATACTGTTCTTTTCTGAATTTCAAATAAGGCGTGCCGTCGTTGAATACACTCCAAACGTATCCAGTAGTTGCGTTGCCTTTCAAATTGATAGTGATAATCCCATTTCGCGAAACGATACCCGATGTTTTGTTTTCATCTAAAGTGAGTTGGTTGGGGGGAACTTCTTTTACGCATCCTGTAAAGAAAAATAATGAGGCTAATAAAATTGTCCTTAAAAAAATCATAGAGTCTTGATAATATTCATCGCCTTAAAAGTCAAATAATCTTGCGATGTAGTTTAAATTTTGTTAGGTTTTTGAAAGCAGGAGGATAATATGTATTTTAGTAAAAGAAATGTTATGTGGAAAGTATTAGCAGTAATGTGGATGTCGGCAGTTTCACTCTTTGCGAGTGGAAATCTGTTTGTTAATGGTGATTTTTCAGATGGTTGGAGAGGCTTTGGCTTTAGCGATGACTATCCGAAAAATCTCAATGCAAGAATTGAAAAAGACGATGTTGTTGGAAATTATCTGACGTACAATTCAAGAAAAAATGAGTATGGCGGATTGAATTTTTCTGAAGTGCATTTGGGTAAAAAGGGGAAGTATAAAATGACATTTAAGGCGAAAGCCTCGAAGCCAATAGCCATTACTCTCTTTGCAATGTCGTATAGCAAGAATATCTATAGGCGTATGCTCGCTAATTTTGATATTACAACCGAGTGGAAGACCTATACATATTATGTCAATATGGAAAATATGATAAAATATGGTTCTCGAGAATGGGTGCCTTTCCGAATCGAGAAAAAATCAAAAAAATTTCCATTTGCCGAAACGCCCGAAGCGGAGTTGTCGTTTGCCGATTTTATGCTTTATCAGATTGAAGGAGAACCTACTTCAACTAACGCATCGGGAATATCTGCAGATGTTCGCCTTGCAGTGAAAAAATCGAAACGTGCAAAATGTAGTTATGCAAGTTGGGGTGTTGTATCAAAAAAAGAACGCTTGACTGCTATTGCTGATATTTATAACTCGTCGAATACTTCACAGAATAAGAAGATTACATTGAAGATAGTTGAGTATCTCACTGAAAAAGTAATTTACGAAGACAGTGTAAAAAAAGAAATCGCAGTTGGAGGAAACAAAATAAAATTTAGAACTCCGCCTGTTAAGAAAAACGGCATATACAATTTGAGGTTATTTGTAGACGAAAAAGAAATTGATACGATGATGTTTGCGGCTACTCCACGAGTCCGTGCAAAGCGAGGAGAGTTGCCTCTGGACATCGGCTATTGCGGAGTTTTGACAAATGGTGAAATCGGGAAACCGACTCCAGAAGAAATGGATTTTCTCGCCGACACAGGCATATCTTTTATCAGAACTTGGGATAGTGGAAACCCATTTAATTGGCGTTGTATCGAGCCACAAGAGGGAAAATATTTTTGGGATATTACCGACGAAACTGTGCGATTAGCAACAAAAAATAATATCGAAATATTGCCCGTGTTGGGAGGTATGTTCTTCATTTATCCGCCAGAAATGGGGATTCGTGGGCATCGTCAAGCAGATTGGCTTTACAAAAAGTCGGAAGTTGTACGTCCGATAGCAGGCTTTGAAAAGCAAGGTCGCAAGGCTATAAAGCCACCAATGGAAGACTGGAATAGAATGGTCAGTGCCGTTGCAACTCGCTACAAAGGTAAGATTAAATATTATGAAATTATGAATGAGCCGAATATCATTTGGCGAGATCCAATGACATATTATCCATACCTTGAATCAGCAAATAAAATCATCAAGAGCATCGACGCAAATAATAAGATTGTCGGCTTCTCGACAACGGGCGATTATGGTGGCAATCCAAACGGATTCCTTGCAAAATTGTTGAGCGCAGGAGCCGGTAAATTTAGCGATATTATATCGTTCCACTCTTATTCATCACTCTACGAAGATTCTCCAAAGCCGAGCGATGTCTTGATTCAAGATTTCTTTAAATCGCTCGAAAAAAATGGGGTAAAACAGCCCTTGTGGCATACAGAACTTTATTATATGAATCCGATGTCGAGGCTTGGTGGTGCCGACCACGAAAACGGTCCACGTTTCCACGCTGGATATTTGATTAGACGCTATCTTGTCGACGTCGCAAATGGTATCAGTGCCGACTTGCTCGTGCCAGCGTCGTTCACAACAATTAGAAAAAACGACAAAAGTGGGGTGAAAACATCGAATTTTGCTGAAGGCAATTATATGCCATATGCGTCTTTCGGTGAAACTACAAGAAACGTTCCGAGCAAAATTTTCATAGTATCAGCCGTATTTGCCGATATTCTGAAGAACACAAGTTTTGCAAAAAAACATTACTTTAAAGATAAGATAATGGCTTATGAGTTCGCCGACAGAGAAGGTCCGCGTAAGGTTGCAACGCTTTTTGCACTTGGTTCGTATATGGAAAATGTAAGCGGACATAGAATAAGTTTGGTGACAAAACTTACCGACCCATTGATGCGTACGCCAATCAATATGGGAAAAATACCCGAAGGGATTGACGTGTTTGATGTTTTCGGCAACAAAGTTCCAGTGTTATCCGATGGTTCGTGGATTTTCGATTTCAGTCCGATTCCATATTACATTGTTGCAAAAGACGCAGAAACGTTGGATGCGTTCCTTAAAATTCTAAAATAAAACTACTCTCAAAATATGAAAAAATTATTAACAGTAATCACGGCAGTATTGATGTTAACTGCTTGTGCCTCTGATAAGGCGTCGAAATGTTCGGCATCATCGACAAGCAACGCAAAAATAGATGTATCTATTTGCACTTTTAATATTATGATTAAAGGGCATAAGCCACGTGGAGTAAAACCACCAATCGATGTATCATGGGACAAGCGTTTGCCGATTCTCACAAGCTTTGTCAAACAACACAATTTTGATATTGTAGCGTGCCAAGAGCCAATCCCAATGCAAGTTGACAGCTTGAAAGAAAAACTTGTTGATTACGACCTTTACTATAAGCCAGTGCGTACGACAATGAATCCGTCGCCATGCAACCCGATTTATTTCAAAAAGAGTCGTTTTGAACTTTTGGATAAAGGTGAATTTTATTACTCGAAAACGCCTGAAGTAGAATCGAACGATTGGGATTCGCCACGCAGTCGTTGTTGCACATGGGTAAAGCTTCGCGAGAAGAAGTCGGGCAAAGAATTTTATATTTTCAACACGCACTTTACACACATCGGCAAAGTTGCAAAATTTGAATCGGCAAAAATTCTCGTAAAGAAGATTGCCGAAATTGCCAAAGGGACACCGAGCTTTGCAATGGGCGATTTAAACTCTATGCCAACTTCAAAAGGTATCCAGCATATCTCGAGTTGTGGGTTTATGAAAGATTCAAAGACGGCATCGCTATCCGAACCAGTCGGTGATGGTCCATCGTATCACGGATATAAGTCAGATAACCCAAAGGCAAATAGGATAGACTTCATTTTTGTATCTTCCGATGTCGAAGTTCAATCGTATTGCTTGGATAAGAAAAAATATGGCGATATTCACACATCAGACCACTATCCAGTTTACATAAAAACAAGATTCTAACGCAATATAAGTTTTTGTGATAGTGAGACGTTCGCAGTTTGCCGAACGTCTTTTTTATTTTGTAAAAAATGTTATTTTTTCGTTGAAAGGATAAGGAGTTTTTGCGATTGTTTAAGGTTATGGCAAATTCACCAGAAATAAATATTGATTATGTCGCAAAACTTGCACGAATCGAACTAACTTCGGAAGAGAAAGAAAAGTACTCACAACAGTTGGGACAGATTCTTGGATACTTTCAAAAACTTTCGGAAATTGACGTGTCAGATGTCGAGCCGAGTGCACACGCACACGCAATATACAACGTGTGGCGTGAAGATGTCGAGGGTACGCCAATGAATGTTGACGACGCTCTTATGAACGCACCCGCAAAACGTGATAATCAGATTGTCGTGCCAAAGGTTGTTGACGACGCATAATCTTAAATTCTTTTTAAAATGAGTAGCGAAATTTTTTACAAAAATATTTCCGAATTGTCGGCAATGCTCAACAGTGGCGAGATATCGGCAGTAGAGCTTGCACAAGTCTATATCGACAGAAAAAACGCAGTAGACGGAAAAGTCGGTGCATTTATATCATCAAATGAAGATGAGTTTTTGGCTTCGGCAAAGAAGTCAGACGAACGCCGTGCCAAAGGTGCGACACTCTCAGAACTCGATGGTATACCGATTGGCTTAAAAGACCTTTTGGCTGTTCGTGGACAAAAGCTCACTTGTGCAAGTAAGATGCTCGAAAATTATGTCAGTCCATACACTGGAACAGCAATGCAAAAGCTTGAAGACGCTGGTGCACTTTTCTGGGGCAGACTCAATATGGACGAGTTCGCAATGGGCTCATCTTGCGAAAATAGTGCCTTGCAAAAAACGAGAAATCCATGGGACTTGGAAAGAATCCCAGGGGGAAGTAGTGGTGGTAGTGCCGCTGCAGTTTCAGCTGGCGAATGCCCTGCAACTCTCGGTTCCGACACGGGTGGTTCTATCCGTCAACCAGCATCGCTTTGCGGTGTAGTCGGGATGAAGCCAACGTATGGATTAGTCAGCCGTTTTGGGTTGGCAGCGTTTGCGTCATCGCTCGACCAAATTGGTCCATTTGCACGCACAGTAAAAGACGCATCGTTAGTTCTTAAGCACATCGCAGGCTACGATAAATTTGACTCGACAAGTGTCAATGTCAAGATAGACGACTATCCGTCAATGCTTTCAACTGAATCGCTCAAGGGCAAAAAAGCTGGTCTTCCAAAAGAATACTTCGCATCGGGTATGGATTCAGAAGTTCGTGAGATTGTCGAAAAGGCGATTAAGAAAGTTGAAGAACTCGGTGCTGAAATTGTAGAAGTATCGTTGCCTCACACCGAATTGGCAATTCCAGTTTATTATATTATTGCGACAGCCGAAGCATCGTCGAACCTCGCAAGATACGATGGTATTCGCTACACGCACAGAAGTGCTGAAGCAAAAGATGTTCTCGATGTTTATTTCAAGAGTCGTGCAGAAGGCTTTGGCGAAGAAGTAAAACGCCGTATCATCTTGGGAAGTTATGTTCTCAGCTCAGGTTATTACGACGCCTACTATTTGAGAGCTCAAAAAGTTCGCACGCTTATCAGAAACGATTTTGAAAAAGCATTTGAAAATGTCGATTTCATCGTTGCTCCGACATCGCCAACAACTGCATTTAAGGTGGGCGAAAAGACAGGCGACCCACTCTCGATGTATTTGAGCGATATTTATACAATCAATGTAAACCTTGCTGGTCTCCCTGGTATTTCTGTTCCATGTGGCTTTGCAAGCGACGGTATGCCAGTTGGCTTGCAAATGATTGGCAAGGCATTTGATGAATCGAATTTGCTTTCATACGCACACGCATACGAATCGGCATGCGAATGGTCAAAACGCAACCCGCAACTTTAAAAGATTATGTCAGACATTCAATACGAAGCAGTCATCGGTCTTGAAACACACGTCCAAATTAAGACGCGTAGCAAGATGTTCACATCGGTAGCACACAAGTTTGCCGAACCGCCGAATACCTTGACCGACGCAGTCGTTTGGGCTCTCCCTGGAGTTTTACCTGTTCTCAATTATGAGGCAATCCGCAAGACAATCGAACTCGGTTTGATGCTCGGATGCGAAATTCCGGAAATAACAAAATGGGATAGAAAAAATTATTTCTACCCAGATAGTCCGAAAAATTATCAGTTGTCGCAATACGACCAACCATTGTGTCTGGGCGGTAATGTTGAAATAGAGCTCGCTGGTGCAAACCCGTCAGAAATGGGCGAGCATCGTTATGTAAAGCTTACACGCATTCACTTGGAGGAAGACGTTGGTAAGCTCACACACTTCACTCACGACTCATTAGTAGATTACAATCGTGCAGGAACTCCACTTATGGAAATTGTTTCCGAGCCCGATATGCACTCGTCCGACGAAGTGTTTGCATATTTGACATCGCTAAAGAACACAATTTCGAGTGCTGGAATATCGGATTGCGATATGGAAAAAGGTCAGATGCGTTGCGACGTGAACGTTTCTGTTCGCGTAAAAGGTGCAAAAGAATTTGGTGTAAAAGTTGAGATGAAAAATATCAACTCAACATCAAATGTTCGCAACTGTATCGACTATGAAATCCGTCGCCAAATAGATTGCTTGAAAAAAGGAATTCCGATTGTTCAAGAAACACGTCGATACGATGCACAGCTTGGCGTAACGCAATCTATGCGTTCAAAGGAAGACGCACACGACTATCGCTACTTCCCAGATCCTGACTTGATGCCAGTGAAAATTTCACAAGAGTTGCTCGATTCAATCCGTGCTAAGCTTATCGAATTGCCGTTCGACCGCCAACGCAGATATATGAATGACTATTCTTTGCCATACTCGGCAGTGTCGGTGATGTGTCCAGACCTCGCACTTTGCGAATATTTTGAAGAAGGCTTGAAAGAATATTCAAAGAATCCAAAAATGCTCGCAAACCTCATCGTAAACGACCTTATGCGTGAGTTGTCGCTTGCTGAAGATGCAGAAAAATCTGAAGATGTATTTGAAGAATCCGATAACGTTATACACGTTTCAACTGCTGAAAAGTTGGCAAAGTGCAAGATGACTGCAAAGAATTTGGCATCGCTTGTTCGTATTGTCGACGGTGGTTCGATATCGAAACAGATGGCGAAAGAAGTGTTTGTAAAAATGTTTACAACAGGCGAGTCGGCTGACGATATCGTAGAAAAGAGCGGTATGAAACAAAATAGCGACTCGGGCGAACTCGAAAAATTCTGTCTCGAAGCAATGGCTGGAAATCAAAAAGCAATCGACCAATACAAAGCTGGCAACGACAAAGCAATCAATGCACTTATCGGACCAGTGATGAAAGCGTCGAAGGGCAAGGCAAATCCAGCAATGGTACTTGAAATTCTCAAAAAGCTTATCGGTTAATGTTTGGTACAACTCCAGAAGTTGCAGTGTTGCTCGTATTGCTCGTTTTGAAATACGTTGCAACAACGTTGCTCGATGTTCTCAATATGCGTTCGGTTAAGGCGAATGCTGGGAAAGTGCCAGAAGCGTTTGTATCGTTTATGGACGAACAAACATTTGCAAAATCGGGTGCGTATACAATCGAGAAAACAAAATTTGGCATATTTGAGCGTTCGTGCAATATGTTAATGCTCGGGTTATTCCTCGCATTCTATGTGTTGCCAATGATGTTCAATTACGGGATTGATACGTTTGGTACATCTGTTGGCGGACAAGCTTTGACGCTGATTTTAATATCAATAGTGTTGTCGATTCCAGAATTGCCGTTGGATTTTTATAGCCAGTTTGTAATCGAACAAGCTTACGGATTCAACAAAACAACTGTCAAACTTTGGATAGTCGATAATATAAAGGGCGTGCTTGTTGGCGTAGTAATCGGAGCTCCGATATTAGCATTGATTTTGTGGTTCTCTGAAACATTCAAAACAACTTGGTGGATTTGGGGATTCTTGGCAGTTTCGATTTTTCAAGTTGTGATGATTATAATTTTCCCACGCTTGATTCTCCCATTGTTTAATAAGCTCGAACCACTCAAAGAAGGCGAATTACGCGATAGATTGATGGCCCTTGCCGATAGAGGTGGTTTCAAAGCAAGCACGATTCAAGTTATCGACGGGAGCAAACGCAGTACGCACTCGAACGCATTTTTTACAGGCTTTGGTCGATTCCGTAGAATCGTGTTGTTCGATACTTTGATTGAACAACTCGAGCCGTCGGAAATCGAAGCAGTCTTGGCACACGAGATTGGACACTACAAAAAAGGTCATATCATAAAAATGATAGCGTTGAACTTTTTTGTGATGTTCATAACGTTTGGCGTTATGGGATGGTTGGCTGAAAGCGAATGGTTTTATGTAGGTTTTGGCTTTACCGAAGCACAGGGCTTTGCACCAGTATTCCTTATGTTCTCGTTGTTTTCGGGGTTGTTTACATTTTGGCTTACACCAATTAGCAACTATTTTTCTCGCAAGCACGAGTACGAAGCCGACGCTTTTGCATCAAAAATTAGCAACGCAGAAGACTTAAAATCGGCACTTCGGAAACTGCATAAAAAGAATCTTGGCAATCTCACACCACATCCAATTTACAGTGCATTTTATTATTCACACCCAACTTTGCTCGAACGTGAAAATGCTCTCAATACGCTTTCAAAATCAGCTCAAAAATAGTGATGAAAAAAAACAACGCAAAGCTTTCTGATGTCGTAAAATTTATGGACAAATTTTGCGGGAAAGATTTAGTGAAAGATTTTTCGCCAGCTCATAATGGACTCCAATTTGAAAATAGCGGAAAAGTTGCGAAGATTGCAACTGCAGTCGATGCTGGAATTGCTGAAATCCGCGAAGCAAAAAAGATGGGTGCAAATATGTTGCTCGCACATCACGGAATGTATTGGGACGCACCAATTCCAGCAGTAGCATCAAATTACGAGAAAATCAAAACGTTGGTTGAATCGGATATAGCTGTGTACGCAATGCACTTGCCACTTGATGCTCACAATGAAATTGGCAATAATGTTTTGATTGCAAAAGCACTCTCTTTGAAAATTGTCGGCAGATGTTTTGAACACGAAGGTACATCGATTGGCGTGGTAGCGTCGCTGTCAAAAGGAGGGAGAGTAGAGTTGGAAAAGCGTTTGAAAAATCTATTTCCAGACACGTTTAAAGCGATAAGATTTGGCTCGGAAAGTCCGAAAAAAATTGCGATATGCTCGGGCAGTTGTGGCGATGTTGTTGCAATGTTGCCGTCGTTGAATATCGATACGCTCATTTGTGGAGAGTTGCGTGAACATCATTTTTCTGTCGCACAAGCATTGAATTTGAATTTGTATCCTTGCGGACATTATGCGACTGAACGTTTCGGCATTGCGACCCTCGGCGAACTTGTCGCAAAGAAATTTTCGCTCGAATGCGATTTTATAGAAATGAATAATCCATTGTGATTTCAGCTTGTATTTAAGAAAACTAAATTTCAAAATACCACCATGAAAAAGATAGCCCTTATAAACGGAGTAAACCTCGATAGACTTGGCAAGCGTGAGCCTCAAATTTACGGGAGCGAAACTTTGCCCGAACTTGTATCTGCAATAAAAGCAGAAGCAGAAAAGTTGGGCGTTGAGATTATCGACTACCAATCGAATGTTGAAGGCGAAATCGTAAACAAGATTTATGAGCTTTCCGACGCTGGTGTAGAGCTTGGTATAATAAATCCGGCAGCGTTTACTCACACGAGCATTGCGTTGCGAGATTGTATCGCTGGGGCATCTATTAAATTTGTAGAAGTGCATATTTCAAATATTCATAAACGTGAAGAATTCAGGCATACGTCGCTGACAGCACCAGTCTGCCACGCACAAATATGCGGGATGGGCCGTGAAGGATATTTTGCCGCACTCCGATATTTAGCATCACTTTAATTCCGTATGCGTCGTAATTTTTCGCGACGCGTTTTTTTTAATAACGTGGAAAAAATCGACTTTCAAAAAGAACTAAATGCAGATCAATATGTGGCTGTAACTTCTCCGCCAGATAGACCTGCGTTGGTACTCGCAGGTGCAGGTTCGGGGAAGACTCGCACGCTAACATATCGTGTTGCATGGCTGATTTCCGAATGCTCAATCCGTCCACGAGAAATTCTTTTGCTGACCTTTACCAACAAAGCGTCTCACCAAATGCTTGCACGCATCGAGGCGTTGACTGGCTGTTCTCCACGTGAGTTTTGGGGCGGAACATTTCACTCGGTCGGGAATAAATTTTTGCGAATCGAAGGTTCTGCAATAGGGTTAGAGCCGAACTTCACAATTTATGACACAGAGGATTGCGACAAAATTATAAAAAAAGTTGTCGACGAAAATTTTCCGCATTTCTTTTCAAATAAAGATAATCCACGTGCAAAACTTTTGCGTGAGATAATCAGTTATGCACGCAACACGAGAGTGTCTATAACGAGTGCAATGGCGTATCGTTTTAGTTGGCTCGAAACGCCAGTTAATCAGATTGAAGAAATAGCCAAGCTTTACGATGCCGAAAAGCGTGCTTCAAATGCGTGCGACTTTGACGACCTTTTGGAATTGTGGCTGAAACTCCTGCAAGAAAATCCAGAAATTTTGGAAAAGTATCGCAACCGATTTGCAAATATTTTGGTAGATGAATATCAAGACACAAATAAGTTGCAGTGCGAGATTCTCGATTTGCTCGCATCTCGTGGGAACTTAAGTGCTGTCGGCGACGACGCCCAGTGTATCTACTCATGGCGTGGTGCAGAGATTGACAATATCTTGCTTTTTAGAGAACGTTATCCGTCGGCATATATTTATAAAATTGAACGCAATTATAGAAGCTCTCCGCAGATTTTGAAATTCGCAAATCAGATTCTTGACAGAATGCCGTTTGATGATGAGGAGTATCGCAAAGTGCTTGTTCCGGCTCGAGAAGGTGTTTGTAATCCACGTGTAGTTTGTTCTATGGACGGGGCATCGCAAGGTAGGAAAATCGCACAGATGATTTCAGAAATAGAAATGGCTGGGCGTTATGGGTACGACGACATTGCAGTTCTGTATCGCTCGCACTTTCAGGCAATGGATTTACAGTTGCAACTTCAGTATGCAAAAATTCCATTTGTAATGACAAGTGGTGTGAAGTTTTTTGAGCAAGCACATATCAAAGATGTTATCGCACAAATTAAGTTTGTTGAAAACCCGAAAGACAGAATGTCGTTCTTACGCTTTTGTCGATTTATGCCAAAAATTGGCGACAAAACAGCATTCAAAATTTTCGACAAAATTTGCGAAGTGTCGGCACTGAATACTATCCCCGCATGGCGTGCGATAAAAGATAAAAAAGTTTTGGCAAAAGTTCCGTCAGCATCAAAACAAGTTTTTGCACAAGCGTCGGAGGATATTGGAAAATTGGGCGAGCTTATCGAGCGTTTGAAAAATTCAGAATCGCCAAAAAACGAGACGGAAAAAGTTGAAGTTCAAACCGACTTCTTTGCCGATTTAGCACATTCTGCCGAGCTCGATAAAACTGCCGAACCGCATACCGAAGAAGATTGTTCACTCAAAGCAATTATCAAGTGTGCTTGTACAGGTTGGTATCAAGATACGATGAAAACAATCTATGAAGATTGGCAAGAGCGTGCTGAAGATTTTGATGCACTCCTCGAGTACGCTTCAAAGTTTGATAATTTTGACGATTTTCTTGCAAGCGTAAGTTTGGAAATTGATGACGCAGAAGGACGGGAATCGAACGAGCCGTTGTCTCGTGTGAGATTGATGACTGTCCACCAAGCGAAAGGTTTGGAATTCCCCGTCGTCTTTGTAATCGGTGCTGCCGACGGACTATTCCCAACACAACGAAGTATCGATGAAGGCGATGTCGACGAAGAACGCCGGTTGTTTTATGTCGCATCGACACGTGCTATGGACTTTCTGATAATATCGTATCCACGTGTGAGTATGGTTGCTGGCAATTTTGAAATGCGTAAGGCGAGTCGATTTTTAGAAGATATCGATAGGTCGTGCTACGATGTCGAATACTGATTTTTTGTGTTTGACTAAAATTTTATAGATGATGAAAATCATAAAAACCACAGACAATTATCAATTAAACAGAACGGATTTATTATGGCATTGGTAAAAAAACTTTCAGCAAGATTGCAAAATCACCCAAAGCGTGTTGTGTATCCCGATGGTACAGATGCTCGTGTAATCAAGGCGGCACGTCAGTTTGCAACTCGCAAATTGGGTGTTCCGATTCTATTGGGTAATAAGACGGAAATCGAAACAAAAGCGAAGTCGCTCGATATTCGTCTCGACGGAATAAAAATTATCGACCCCATCACTTCTGACGACGCCGTCGCAATTATGAAGTTGATGTCGGGCTTGCCAAAGTTCAAAGGTTTTGATCCGCAAGAAATAAATTCAATGGCTCTTCAGCCAATTTATTATGCTACGATGATGGTTGCAACTGGTCGAGCCGACGCAATGGTCGCAGGTGCAACAAGTGCGACAGCACACGCACTTCGCCCAGTGTTTAAAATCATTCCACTTCAAAAAGGCTTTAGTACAGCCAGTTCGATGATGATTATCTCGACAGGCAATCAAGAGCTTGGTATTGAGGGCGACTTGTTCCTTTCAGATTGCGGTGTTATCCCAGAACCAACGGAAAATCAACTTTGCGATATCGCAATTACAACGGCGATTTTGGTAAACCACTTGACATTGCAAACTCCACGTGTTGCGATGCTCGCATACTCGTCGAAGTCCGAAAATTCAAAGGCTCACAGCGTTTTAAAAGTGAAGTCGGCAACATTCCTCGCACACGAAAAAGCTAAGACTTGTGATGTGAAAATTGAAATTGATGGCGAACTTCAAATCGACGCAGCACTTCAAAAAGAAGTCGCACAAATGAAAGGTTTGTCAAGCTCGGTTGCGGGACATGCAAATGTTCTGATTTTCCCAGATCTCAACGCAGGCAACATTGCGTCGAAATCGTTGCGTGTTATTTCTTCGGCAAATTGTTATGGTCAAATTTTGACAGGCTTAACTAAACCAATCGCCGAAATTTCTCGTGGTGCGACGGTCGATGAAATATTTGGAACAAGCGTAATCGTCGGTGCACAGGCGGTTGACAGACGTTTCCTTTCGACAGAATCACTCTAATTGATTTTTAGATATTACTCTTGTGCGGTGCAAAATTTTACCGCACATTTTTATTGCGATGATTGAAATCAGAAACATAAGTCTGGCGTTCGGGGCTCGAAAACTTTTCGACGAAGTCAATGCGGTTGTCAATAAAGGCGATCGCATCGGGCTTGTCGGCTCAAATGGGGCAGGTAAGAGTACGTTGTTGAAAATCCTTTGTGGCTTGGAACATTCAGATAGCGGAGAAATTGCAAAGCCAAAATATGCGACAGTCGGGTATCTCCCACAAGACGCTATTGTGGTTGGTTCACGTCCGCTTTATGACGAAGTAGAATCGGCTTTCGATAATGTCATAGCACTTCGAGAAAAAATGGCAGAAGTAGATTCTGTACTCGCACAAGCTAATCCAAATTCAATCGAATATAACGAAGCAATTTTAGAAATGGGCGAGCTGACTCATCGCCTCGAAGATGCCGAAGAAAGCAAGTTGCGTTCTCGAGTAGAAACAGTTTTGCAAGGTTTAGGGTTTTCGATGTCAGATATGAATCGCCCTTGTTCCGAGTTTTCGGGCGGTTGGCAAATGCGTATTGCGTTGGCAAAACTTTTATTAAAAGAGCCGTCGCTACTAATGCTCGACGAACCGACGAATCACTTGGATATCGAATCTGTTGCATGGCTCGAAGATTATTTGAAGTCGTACGCAGGTGCTGTTATGATTGTCAGCCACGATAGAGCATTTCTCGATGCAATGACAAACAGAACCTTTCACGTCGTAAAAGGGCGTCTCGATTTATATGCAGGCAATTACGGATTTTTCTTGCGTGAGTCGGAAGCACGGAAACATCAAGTTGAGCGTGCGGCGGAAAATCAGCGTAGAGCGATTGAGAAAACTGAAAAATTTATTGAGCGTTTTAGATATAAAAATACGAAAGCCGCACAAGTGCAGAGTCGCATAAAAGCACTCGATAAAATGGAGCGAATTGAAGTCGACGAAGAGGATAACTCAAAAATCAGTTTTCATTTTCCAGAGCCAAAGCGTTGCGGGCAAGTCGTCTTGGATGTCGCAAACATTAGTAAATCTTTCGGCAATCACAAAGTGTTAGACAGCGTATCGTTCAAGATTGAACGAGGCGAACGTGTTGCACTTGTCGGTGTAAATGGAGCTGGAAAAAGTACGCTTATCAAAATCATTGCTGGCGATTTGCAAGCAGATAGCGGGTCGGCTGAACTGGGCTTAAATGTGCAGATGTCGTACTTTGCACAACATCAATCTGAGGAACTCAATCCGTCAAACGATGTTTTGACAGAGGCGTTAGAAGTTGCACCGATGGAGCGTAAGCAAGAAGTGCGTGGATTGTTGGGTTCGTTTTTGTTCTCGGGCAACGACGTTTTGAAAGGTGTTGGTATTCTATCGGGTGGCGAAAAAAATCGACTCGCACTTGTGAAAATGCTTCTGAAAGAATTTAACTTTTTAATTCTCGACGAGCCGACAAATCACCTTGATATGAATTCAAAAGGCGTGTTGCAAAAAGCACTTTCAGCTTATCAAGGAACGTATTTGATTGTCAGCCACGACCGTGCATTTCTCGATCCAATCGTCGAAAAAGTTATCGAGCTTTCTCCGCGTGGCTTGCGAATTTTCCCAGGGAATCTCTCCGATTATGTCGAGCGAATTAAAAGCGAAGGCAAGATTGTTTTGCGTTCGCAAGGTGGCGGAGTTAAGAAAATTTCTGATGCAAAAGAGCGTCGCATTGAATCGGCAAAGCGACGTGAGCGTGTGTCTAAATTAAAAAAGGAGTCGAATAGAATCGAGAAAATGATTGCCGAAGCTGAGGAAGATTTAGCACAAACAGAGCTTGAAATGTCGTCTCCAGAATTTTTCAAGAAGGGTGCACAGTGTGCGTCAATAACAGAAAATTACAATGCGTTGAAAAATAAAATCGACCAACTTTACAAAGAGTGGGAAGACATAACCGAGAAAATTTCTGAAGAAGAAAATTCATAAAAAAAGAAAACGCTTGTAGAATCTACAAGCGTTTTTTGTTTAACAAAGTTGAATTTTATTGAGGTAGTTCAACCAAACATTCTCTCATCCCCTTTGAAAGACGAACTGTTTGCGAAACAGTTTTGCCTTTGTATTTGTAGGTGAGTTTGTATGTTCCGTAGAACCCACGGAAGTGTACACGATTGTTCTCGCCTTTAAATTCTACATTTGTACGCCACTTTTTGTTGATGAGATTATCCAACACTTGATACGCTTTTTTGGGCGAGAAATTGCGGTTGACAATACCACCTTTCCATTTGTCTTCGCCACCGGCAGCCATTCCGTCAACCAAATTCCACCATGTGATTGCTTCAACTTTTGGATGGCTAAACCAAAGTGTATAAAGTTTTTCAATCCAGTATGCTTGATTATCTTCGCCATGTTCGCCCATTGCAGGAATTGTAATTTCAGTGATGTGAATTGGTCGATTTTGTTTTGCGAGCAAGTCGAGTGCGTTCAAGAAAAATTCAGGAGTTTCGATTTTTCCAGCCAAGATGTTTTCCCAACGTTGTTCGCTAAAGACGTGGTATTGCACGCCGAGAGCGTCGAGCTTTGCACCTTTTGCGATTAGGTAATTGTTTGTTTGGAAAAATCTGCCAGTGTAGTCGTCTTTATTTAGTTGAGTGAATGCTTGGTCGGTTTCGTTGTTGATGAGGATTGTTTCTCTTGGAAAAACTCTTTCAGCTTCTTTGAACGATTCATAGACATAGTCGTTATATTGCATAGATGTGCCCTGTCTGTATGAACCCGATTCATTCACAACGTCCCAAATTTTGATATCTTCGCCATAGCGTTTTGCTATCTCGCGAATGTTTCGCATTTGTGCAGTTTTGAAAGCTTCTTCATCGCGTTTGAGTGTTGCCCAATCAGGTTGTCCCCAACCTTTATTTACGTTCCATACGAGGCAATGACCTTTCATCACAAGATTATATTTCTTGCAGAATTCAACCGATACATCACCTGCTGGACGGCGATATATAAACTCGCTATCCTTATCAAAACGCCACTTGTTTTCTTGTGGTTCTATATCTTTCCAGTAGAAAGAGAGAGTTGCAAAGTTGAAAACTTTTGAAAAAACTTCGCCATACTTATCGCATTCAGATTGATTTTTTGTGCCGTCTTTATTTCTGAAAGCGTCGATAAGGAAGGCGTTGCAACCAAAGAGGAAGTCGTGTTTAATTTGTTCAACTTTTAGGTCTGATACTTTTATATCGTTATATTTAAAACGTTCTTGTTTTACGATAAACTTCAAAAAGAAGTCGCTCATACGATTTGCTTTTATGCCAGTATCGAGTTGCTCTTGCAAGACGGGATCGTCCCAGAGAGCCTTGAGTTTATCGGATACTTTTGCTGTTTGCACATCTGCCGATGCAAACAAAGTCATAGCAGATATAATTGTAGTTGCGATAGTTTTTTTCATATTATTACGAGTTTTACATTAAAATTTTGATGTGCTTGCCTTTGCTTCTTCGACTCTTTTTTCAGATTGTTGCTTGTACAAATCTTCCATATATTGACGGAGTTGTTTGTCGAATTTTGCGGAGAAGAAAAGGACTGCATTGCGATAAATTTTAGCACGAACTAAACCGTCGGATGTTTCGTAAGAATAGCCGAAAGCAGTGTCTGGCTGAGTCGGAATATACATCGACAAGCGGACTTCTTTTGTTGGCGATTTAATCGGTCTGTCGGCAAAAAATACGTCTTCGATATTATACCCTATGCGTGTAGTTTTTGAGTTGTCTTGCGACGAAAACTCGGTCTCGATGTATCTATGTGTGTAGCTGTCGGCTGGAATGATTTTTCTGGCATTTGCATTCACCGCAGGTGTGTTTGTCTTTTTCGGTTTACGCTTCGTTTTTTGCTCTTTTATTTGCGATTGTTTGTCGAGATAATTTCTATATTTCGCATACGTTAAACGCTGTTCGTATTCCATTATTTGCGATTGCAACGATTGTTGGAAGTCGGTTGATTTCTTCACTTCTTCGGGAATTTCAATGTATATAAATCTGTTCGGAAGAATCGGCAGGACGTCTTTAAGATTAGTCGATTTGCTTGCAGTGATTGACGGCTTGCCGTCTTTTGTTTGTATACTCCATTGTTTGCGAGTGTCGATAAAATCTGTTTTTTTCCAAGTAGCATTTTCTTTTTTTTGCAACTCAAACAGGTTCGTCAATTCTTCGACTGTAAGAGGGTCGCCATGTCGACGATAAAATTCAAGCACAGATGAATCGTTTTGCAAAGCGATATGCGATTCCCAGCCATAAAGCTCGTGCTGTTGGATTGTATCGCTCATTGTTGTCGTCGTTTCATCGGCTCTCTTAAAGAAGAAACATTGTTTGGTATCGTCTGGCATAAGCAAGAACATATACTTGTAAGGTAGTTCCATTGCCTCACGGAAACGTTCTTCTTTTGACGGATAAATATATGCCCCGCCCGACTTTGTAAAGAGTCTGCCTTGTATTGCTCCTTTATCTTCGCCGATGCGTGCAAACGTAGTGAACGAAAATGTTAAAAGGAAAATTGCGATAAGTGTTGTTTTGATAAATCGTGTTCTCATAAGCAAATAAAAACACGATTTATCCAAGTCTTCAACATTTTATTTTTCGGTCGGGGTAATTATCACAAACGACAACGAGCCGTCTCGCATAATTTCGAGTAAGATTTTTTTCGGATTTTTGCAGTAGTCTTCGTATGCTTGGCGAAGCTGCTGTTCGTTCACAATTTTTTTTCTATTGATTGAAATGATGATGTCGCCCCTATCGATATTGGCGTTGTCGAATGGGAAGCCCGATCTTACTCCGACTACTATTAGGCGTGAGTCTGTTTCAATCTTTGCTTCGCGTGCAAAAGATTTTGTGATGTTTCTCATCCCGACGCCCCATTTTTCGAGTGCGTATTCTCTACCAACTCGGCTTTCGAGCTTTTCAGTTTTTAGTTTTTTTGTAAGGATTTTTCCGTCTCGCAAAAGTTCAATCTCTACTTCGGTATCGATTTTTATATTGGCAATCATATTCATAATAGACGGGATTTGTTCTGGAAAACGTCCGTCGATTTTTTTGCCGTTTATTTTTAAAATTATATCGCCTGCGATTATTCCTGCGACATCTGAAGGTGAGAGTGCGTCGACATTTTGTACAAGCACACCACGATTGGTATCTATATCAAAAAACGATTCCATATCTTGAAGTGGTGCAGGGGTTATCCCGATGTACGCACGTTCGACAACTCCGTTTTCGATAATCTTTTTCATCACCGATTTTGCGACATCTGACGGCACCGCAAAGCCGAGATTATTCGACTGTGCGTGAACTCGTGTATTTATTCCAACAACATCTCCGTTCTGTAAAACGAGTGGACCACCGCTATTGCCTGGGTTGATAGCGGCGTCGGTTTGAATCCAAGTATTGAACGTACCTGTTTCGTAGCCACTATTGAGAATTGTTCCGTCGAAGAATCGGTTTGTGTTCGAGATAATTCCACGTGTAGCTGTGCGAGCGTATCCGTGTGGTGTGCCGACTGCATAGACGACTTCACCTGTCGTCAATTTGTTGGAGTCGCCAAATTTTGCGTAGTTCAATTTGATGTTGCGTTTTTTGATGTCGTCGAAATCGAGCTTAATTACGGCGAGGTCTGTCCAATGATCCCACCCGACAAACTTTGCACGGATGCGTTCGAGGTTTGCGAGTGTCACCACAATTTGTGTTGCGTAGCAATTTGCGACGTGTGCGTTTGTCAGAATCATTCCGTCTTCCGACATAATTACACCCGAGCCAATACTTCTGTTTGTTTGGCTACCGCCGTCTTTTTGCGAGACTTCCCAAACGTCGATTTTCACGACGCTATTGAGCAAATTTTCAAAACCGCTATTTTTAGACGGATTTATTTCGTATGAGGTGCATGCCGAAAACAGACAGCACATCAATGCCGACAACATTGCCAACACAACACTTCTCATTTTATGCGTTTGGATTTTTTCCGTGTTCTGCTGATACTTTGATTGCTATTCCACCACGTGCGTTGAAATCGCCAACGACTCTGCACCAAATGGGATCGAGCAATTTTACGAGGTCGTCGAGAATAATATTTGTGAGGTGTTCGTGGAAGCACCCTTCGTTGCGGAACGACCACAAATATAATTTTAGCGACTTACTTTCTACAATCTTCTTGTTGGGAATGTAAGAGATTTTTATTGTCGCAAAATCGGGCTGACCAGTTGCGGGGCAGAGGCAAGTGAACTCGCTTGTCTCAAGCTCGATTACATATGGGCGACCTTCATTTTTATTTGGGAATGCTTCGAGCTTTTTTGATGGCTTTGCTTTTTTGCCAGCTTTCAAATTTTCGCCCAAGAGAGTCAAATTAGAAATATCTTTTTTGGATGTTTTTGGCATATTGATTAAGTGATAGATTTTTGTTGTGGCAGATTTTTAGAATCCGCCGTCAATCATAACTTTGCCTGAACGTGAGTTTGTCTGTGCACGTTCGAGAGCTTGTTTGATGTCTTGGATTTTAAATACTGAATCCACAGGTGCTTTCAAAGTTCCGTCGGCAATCATCTTGAAAATCTTTTGATAGACTTGGTTGACTTCTTCAGCAGAGTGTGTGCGTTGCCATTTGTCCCACCAGAAACCACGCAAGCGGAGATCGTTAAAAATTAAGAAGCGAGTTGGAAATCTGACAGGATCGCCCACCATACCGCCGATTGTAACAATCGTTGCAGAATCGCCCATTGCCTTAATCATATTTGATACGCTTGCTCCGCCGATTTGGTTGAGACCTAAACGCAGTTTGCCTTCAGTTTGTGCTTTGATTTGCTTTGCATCGAATTCAGCCTCATCGACGACAATATCGGCACCGATAGCCATCAATTCATCACGTTTTGAGTCAGCGTTGCGAAGCATATTTACGGTTTTGATTCCACGAGCTTTGCACATTTGAATTGCAAAATATCCGAGTGCACTGCCAGCACCATTTTGGATAAACCAATCGCCTTCTTTTAGATCTTCAAAAGTGTCGAGAATGCAAAGTGCTGTTGGGGGATTTATAAACGCCATTGCACACATATCCAACGGCAGACCTGCTGGAATTTCGATTAGTTCAGAAGCGTCGCAAGCTTGATATTGTGTCCATGCTCCTGGTTCAGGTGGAAGTTTTACGATTTTTCCGACCCAAGAAGAATCGACACCTTCGCCAACTGATACAACTTCGCCGACACCTTCGCGACCTGCTGTTGCTGGCAGTGGACGCAAGCGTCCGTATGAACCGCCAATCATTCCGAGATCGGAAGGATTGATTGCTGCTCTCAAAAGTTTAACAATCGCCTGACCTTTTTGTGCATCGGCGACATCGATTATTTCTGGATTTACAACTTCGCTTGGAGTTCCGTACGAGTGATGGATTGCTGATATACTTTTCATTTTTTTTAAATCGGACAATAGTTAAAAGTAAAAATGTGTAAGCGTCAATTTTTTGGTTTAAAAATTAGCAATGCTGGTGATTGCGAAACCATTTTTGCCGAGTTAAATGGTACCCAGAAAATTGTATCTTCACTTCCGCCCCAAGAGTCGCTAACTGCTACTTCTTTTGTTTCTTTGTTGTAGCCCAAAATAATGCAGATGTGGGCAGTCTTGCGATTGATTTTTGTCTTGAGCTTCTTTTCTTTTGCACAAGATTTTTTCCACTCTTTTATATCTTTATTTTCACGTTGTGCTGTGCGAGTCGTTTTGTGAGTGTTGTATTCTGGCGTTGAGAACATAAGCCAGCCCATCGGGATGCCGTCGTCGATATTTTTTGCCAACTTGGAAAAATCTATTCCGATAGTTTCAACTTTAAAGCCTTTTGTGCGACCCAATTTTTCGAGTGGTGTCAAAGCGTCGCTTAAGTATGTTCCGCCACCTGCACCTGTTTTGAACATATCGGCGAGCTTGTGCATATCAATACCTTCAATGCCCAAGTATAGAAGTAGACGTTCGATTGTCGCAGGGAAGCAATAACCTTTTCCACCTTGATTGACCATTGGTATCTTTACGACAACATCGTTGTTATCGTTTTTTTCGACATTTTTTTCTAATTCCTTTTTGCGAACTTTGTCGCTTGATTTATCGTCATCATTTGCTGAATTTTTCGATTCGATGTTGAGAATAATAAATTCTTTTTCTTCGTACAGAAGTTGGAAAATTGAGTCATTGCTCGACCACTGATATGCTTTTGTTTTTATTCCAGCTTCACCAGCGTTTGTGATTTTCGGTTTGTTGAAATGTGTTGAGAGGGTGTCGTAAATTGCCTTTGCATCTTTACGCATTTTTGCACTCATCGAGCTTGTCCATTTTTTGCCTGTTGCAAAATCGCCTTTATTGAAGAACACAATTTTCAGCGATGTTATTTTTTTGTCTTTCGATTCTATTTTGATTTCTCTTGCGTCGGCTCCACATAATTTTGCTTTTACATACGCTGAATAGATTTCGTCATCTTTTGCTTTTGTGGACTCGAACTTAATTCCTAATCTTTTGGCGACTGCCTGTGGAGAATCTTCCCAAAGCGAAGTATTACCAAAGATTCTTGCTCCTATTGATTTGTTTAACGTGTTGTTATCAACTTGGCAAAAGATGCTTGAAGTTATAAATAACATTGAAAAAATAAATAAAAACGTCTTCATAGCTTTATGATGAATCTTACGATAAATATAGTCAAACAATTTATACGTTAATTATGGAAAACACAGGTTTTTTACAAATATCAATTCCACCTCGTTGGAGTGAAATGAACCCCGAAAATGCGACCGCTGAAATTCGTTCGGCATTAAAAGTTGCACAGGCAAATATCGAAAAAATCCGCGAGCTAAATGAACCTCTCTCATACGAAAACACTGTGCGTGCTTTGGACAGAGCTACTGATTCTCTCGATAGAGCGTGGACATATTTGAACCACTTGCAAAGTGTTGCCGATACCCCTGTTTTACGTGATGCACTCAACGCACTTATGGCTGAAATTACCGACTTTTATTCATCTATTGATTTAGATGAAAAATTATTTTCGGTCATAAAAAAATTTGCTGACAGCGATGAAGGGAAAAATCTCGAAGGCGATAAAGCACGTTTGCTTTCTGAAACTCTTTTAGACTTTGAGATGAGCGGTGCGAATCTTCCGCAAGAAAAGAAAAATCGTGTAAGACAAATTGATTCAGAGCTTGCAATTAAAACTCAAAAGTACTCGGAAAATGTCTTGGACGATACCAAGCGATTCACTTTGCATATCGAGAATGAATCGGAGCTTGCGGGGCTTCCTCAAACGGCAGTAGCACTCGCAAAAAAGAAAGCAAAAGAAAAGGGCTTATCGGGCTGGGCGTTCACACTCGAACAGCCGTCATATGTCCCGTTTATGACGTATGCCGATAGCGATGCCTTGCGTGAAAAATTATGGCGTGAGTTTTCGTCGGTCGCATCGAAAGGGGAGTTCTCGAATTGGCAGTTGATACGTGAAATTCTCGAGTTGCGAGACGAAAATTCAAAACTGCTTTCGCATGCAAATTTTGCCGATATGATTCTCGCTCGCCGTATGGCACGTTGCGGAAAAACAGCAATGGAGTTTGTCGATTCTCTCACTGAAAAGTTTAAAAAGCCATTTGCAAAAGAATGGGACGAGCTTCTGTCTTTTGCACGTCAAAATGGATATTTGGGTGCTGATGAAAAAATGCCTCCGTGGAGAATTGCGTATGTCGCCGAAAAATTGCGTTCCTCGCAGTATGGCTTTGATCCTGAATTGATGCGTCCGTATTTTCCGCTCGAGTCGGTTATGGCGGGTATGTTCAAAATTTGCAACACGCTTTACGGATTGGAAATTTGCGAGTATCAACTTGAGAATGACGCATGGCATCCATCGGTAAAACTTTATCAAGTTCGCCAAGCTGAAAAAACATTGGGCTTGTTTTATACCGACTTTTTCCCACGTCAACAAAAGCGTGCTGGTGCATGGATGAATCTGCTATCGCAACGAGACGGCAATACTCCAGCTTTGGGCTTGATTGCTGGCAATGTCGCCGAGCCAACCGAAGATAAGCCAGCACTTTTGTCGATAGATGAAGTCGAAACACTTTTTCACGAGTTCGGGCATTTGATTCATTTCTTTATGATGGATTCTGAAGAAATTGGTTTGCGTGAAGTCGCATGGGATTTTGTCGAACTGCCGTCGCAAATTATGGAAAACTGGTGCCATTTCAAAAATTGCTTGGACATCTTTGCGAAACATTGGCAAACGGGCGAAAAATTGCCTGACGAGCTTTTCGCAAAATATGATGCGTCGAGAAAATTTATGGGGGCGAGTGCTTCTATGCGTCAACTTTCATTTGCAAAGATTGATTTGTCGATGCACATAAATCCGCAATTTTATTTGTCGGCAAAGTCGATAGAAGAAGCGTCTCAAGAAACGCTCAAAGCGTATGCACGCGACACATCAGAGCAGACACCAACGATTTTGCCAAGGTTTACGCACTTGTTTGGCGACCCTGTCGGTTATGCGTCAGGATATTATTCTTACAAATGGGCAGAAGTTCTCGATGCAGACGCATTCACTCGATTTGAAAAAGAGGGCGTGTTGAATGCCGAAACAGGAAAAGATTTTGCTGATAAGATTCTGCGAGTTGGCAATACGATAAACCCAGACGAAGCTTTCCGCAATTTTATGGGCAGAGACGCCGATGTGGAAGCATTGGTGAATAGGTCAGTGGATTTTTCAGAATAACAAAAAACGCCGTCGAAGAAAATCCGACGGCGTTTTTTTGTCGTATATATTCTTACTTAATAGGGGTAAGTTTTATATCTTTAAATTCGATTTCTGTACCTTCGGATTGCAAAGCGATATAGCCAGTTTTGTGCATCGATTTTGTGCCTTTATTTTTGAGGATACCATTCATCTTCACTTCAATAGTGCCGTCTTTGCAAATAATATCGGCTGTATTCCATTGTCCAGCAGGCTTTATGCCGTCGTCGCAAAAACGTTTTACGACAGGGAATTTTGGGCGAGGTGTACCTTCTGGTGTCTTAAACTCGGCAATGTCTGAACCGCCCAAGAGGACAAAGTCGCCATTGCGTCCTTTCATCAACTGGCACTCGATAGCATTTGGCCAAATTTTCTTTTCATCTTGTACGAAAACAAAAATCCCGCTATTGCCTTCTTCTTTTACATAACGCCATTTTAATTGAAGTTTAAAATTTGAATATTTTTTGTCGGTATGAATATATCCAAATGGATTGCCTTTGATATTGATTGCACCGTCCTTGACTGAATATACCGAGCTTGTCGGAGTGGCGTCGGCAAGGTAGCAAGTCCAACCATCGAGATTTTTTCCGTTGAACAACGATATTTGGTTATCGCAAGCTGTTAAGCCCAATATTGACGATAATGCGAGTAATAATTTTAATGTTTTCATAAATAAATGTCTGTTGTATTTAGCTATTAGAGATAGAATAAAAAAATAAAATAAGGGCAATAATAAAAAAATAAAAAAAATCTCTTGACGAGTAGGCGGAAATAATATGTAGTCGAGTCTTAAATTTATTTCTTGGCTAGATAGCTCAGTTGGTAGAGCGGAGGACTGAAAATCCTTGTGTCCCTGGTTCGATTCCTGGTCTAGCCACATTTTCAAAAAAAAGAGAGTCTTACGGCTCTCTTTTTTTATGCAATTTTTTGTGTTGGTAAGTTATCGCTTGTTTGTCGGGCAACGCTTGCCACGTCTGACAAGTGTCAAATGCGAGCCAAACGCCATACTTACACCAGCTTTATTGTTGATTGCCCAGCCGTTCGCATCGAGGAGTGGTGCGATATTTCTCAAGCGAAGTTTAAGCCACGATACCAACATCGACGGCAGTGATATCGCAAGGAAAATCCCCAAAATTCCCAATGGGAGCCAGTGTCCTAAACCGAGGAATGCTTCGATAACTAAGCCCAACGCTGTTGTGATACCACCAATGGCAACGCCCAACGCTGCGACAATTCCCATATCGAGCTTTTTTGTTTTTGGATCAACTTGAATTCCCTTTTGGAGAGTTGCCGATGCGTCGGCGTCGGCTGCACTTGCACGTTTTGCAATTTGCTCGCTTATCCAACGGACAAACCTTTTATACGGGGCAAAAAATGCTTGCGAAATACCGATTGGGTTTACGACAATCTTTGATACAGTTGCGTCCCAAACACGACCTTGTTTGTCATAGAAAAGACCATTTCTACCGACGATAAGGTTATCGGAGTCGCCCGCAGTTACCATTGCTACAATGTTGATATCGGCTTCACCTTTGCGTTTGCAAGTGCAGTAGAGCAGGTATCCATAGCTGAGTGCCGACATCGATGCGTGTTTTGCGACATCCTTAACTTTTATGCAAAGCGAACACATACGGCTATCGATATAAAGTTCGCCGAATTGGAAAATAGAGTCGCTTTTTTCTTTGTAGAATTCTTGGAAGTTCACAAAGTTTCGCAAAAGTTTTACAAGCCCAGCGTTCAAGCGAACAAGCTTTTCAACCTTCGAGATATTTTCGACTTCAACACTAACTGCTTGGTCGGCATCAATAGCCTTGTAAAGTTCTGCCGACTTATCTTCTGCGAGGATTGCGTTGAGTCTGTCGAGAGCGATTTTCGAGACATCGGTATTTGGTTTTGAATTTAACCATGTTGCGAATGGTACGAGTGTTGTAGCGATTTTCTGCCAATCGTCTCTTGTGATTTTTGTAGTCGAGCAGATTGGTGTTGCAACGCTGTTTGCGAAGTTTGCCAGTGCCGATTTCCATGCAGGGTTCACAGCACCGAGCAAGTCGATTGAATTGTCGTTGGAAACTGATGATATCGGCAGAGCTTTCAATTCATCGGAAGCTTGTGTGATATCGCCTGAGAGGATTTTTGCGAATTGTTCGGCAGTTGCGTTGACAGCCGATTCAGCCGATTTATCGAAAGCCAAAATTTCTATGCGTGTGAAGTAATCTTCGATTTTTTCTTTCACTGCCAAGTAAGATGCGTATGCATTATCTGTCGCATCCGCGAGTGGAAGAATTGCGGGGTCGGCAGTGCGAGCGTTTTGCCAATCGACATACGCTTTGGCGTCGGCATAGAATTTTTCAATATCTGCTTTATCTATACCAGCCTTGCCCGAGCGGTCAGTCTTAGCATTCGATACCGATGCAATATCGGCAAAGAGAGCTTTTAGCTCATCAGAATCAAAAGCATCTTCTGTGATAATTCCGTCTGCGTTAAAGGCACTATTTGCAAAGATTTTCTGAGTGTCAGAAAAATCGTCGAGAGAAATTTCGTCAGAGTCCGACTTGCCGATGTTTGCGAGGATTGTTTTGGCACTCACCAAGAGGGCTTTGCCTTCGTCGGTTTCATTGTTGATATTTGAAAGTGTGAGAGCGTTCGGAGAATCGAACATTACTGATACATCTTTCAAATTTTTGCATACCCATTGTGTAGCAGAGACAATATCGTCGTATCTAATTTTGCCGTCTTTTTTTGAATCGAGAATATCGAGAAGTTTTTGGTCGAAAGCCAGTCCACTAACGGGGCAAGCGAGTGCCGACCACATTTTTCGGTCGAGTTCGCCGATATTTTTGATGTCTTCGGCAGTGTTTATCGATGCTTGGTAAGCACCGCCGGCTTTAAAGAATTTCCAATGGTTGATTGTGTCGCATTTCATGTTAGTGTTTTAACATTCTTATATTTTTTCTGTCAACATTGTTTGTAAATTTTATAAAATGAAAAATTAAAAAAAATCTTGCTATTTAGGTAAGTATCAAATAGACAAATTATATTGATTTGAAGAAATTTCATGAAAACTCCAAAAAATACATTATTTTTACTTGCAACTTTGTTTGCTACTCCAGCGTTTGCAACTTGGGTAACACTCGAAGGTGGCTCAACCGCAGAATCTGCAGTTTCGTTTGCTGATGGTTATTCAAATACAACGGAACTTGTCCTTGTTGCACCAACAGACGCAACTTCGACATACTTCAACGCTAACGGCAAAACTATCCAGTATTTGAAAGCCGATGGATCTGCAAATGTATATGTTTCGGGTGGATTTACTATCGATGCACCAGCAAGCGGAAATTCACTGCTTTTTGATGGTAGCACTAACGTAGATTCACGCCTTACATTGAGCAATGGCACATATAACTTTGGTACGGCTGATGCAGGATTGTCTGACTTTGGTTTTAAAATTAACTCGTATGTAGGTGCTTCTTCAAATCCAGTTCCACAAAAAGCTGTCGTATTTGATTCAGATTCTATCGTAAATATATATGCTCAACAAGCTACATTTTCTGGTCCTTACTATGGTGTAAGAAAGTCGTTGCCAGCATATATCGTCAAGGGTACATTCAATGTAAATAATCCCACTGGCGAAGGTTATGGAAATATTTTTCTTAAATGGGATACATCGGTAATCGACGGAACAACTCGTGGTGCTCGTCCAGGTATGCAAATCGATGGTGGTATATTGAATGTAAACGATGTTAATATTGACAATTATTGCAACATAACATTAGTCAATGGCGGTGAAATCAATTCAACCGGTACTCTCTCTCTATATGGAAAGAATGCTGACTTGGCTCCTGTATTTAATATTAATGAAGGGACAACAGCAAACTTAAATAATCTTGTGCATAGAATTGGTATCTTAAATGGTACAACTATCCAAGAGGGCGTTAAAACCACAGTCTATGGAACACTCAATGTTGCAGGTAAATTCTCGTTTGAATTCCAAGATAAAGATAAAATGTCAGCAGTCGATTCTGTTTTAAATGTTAAGGGAAGAGCCGATATCAATGAAGTTGAAATAGATCACGCTGGTAAAATTTTGGCATCAGATGGAGGCGTGATAAATGTAAATTCATTGATTCTTGAAGGTACTAAATCAAGTACGATGGCTATTTATGGTGGAACGATGAATGTAAAAAATCTCGTAATTAGCGGAGGTTTCCTTGATATGAGTAATTCTGCTGTTCTCAATATTACTGGCGATTCTTATATCTTAAGTTCGTTTACACAAAACTTGCAAACTTGCCAAATCAATGTAGCAGGTGGAACGCTTTCGTACCAAATTGCCGATGAATTTAAATCGTCAAACTCAAATATGAGTCTTAATATCAAAAATGGCGCAACATTGTTGTCGGAATCAAACGAATTTGTTACAGGTGGATATGGTACTATCACAGTTGAAAAGGGTGGTACACTGAAAGCACTTTCGCACAAAACAACAACAAAATTTAATGTATCGGGCGCACTTATATCAACAAAAGTAGCAGACTCAAATTTTTATGCGTTGACTGTCGGCTCGTTAGGCGTTGTAACATTTGGCGAAGGCGGTTCGTTAACTGCAAATGCAAATGGACGTATCTCATTGAGTGGCACTCTTGTAGTCGGTTCTGGTACAGATTCAATAACAACAAGCCAAATTGTTTTCTGGAGCAGAGGCAACTCGCTCGAAGTAAATAGCAAAAACGCATTTGTTACTGTTGACGGAGCTCACCAAACTTTAATCAACATTCCAAATGAATCACAAGCTACAATTAAGGTTAGTGAAACAAATGAATTTGGTACAGTTATCTTTCAGAGTGATGGAAACACTAATAAAGTTCGTATGAATCTCACTCTTGATTTTGATGGTGCAGAAGACTTTGTATCGTTTAGCGATATAACATATAACAATGCTGTTAGAATCTATGTGAAGAACTTTGAGAATAACAGAATAAAGCTCGGCAAAATATCTAATATCGAAGGTATTTTGGAGCTTTATGATTTAGATTCAGAAAAAGCAATCAATTATCAGTTTGATGCAACTACTGGTGGCTACTGGTTGAACTTTGCAGCAGTGCCAGAACCAGCAGAATGGGCGATGATTTTAGGTAGCCTTGCTCTCGGTTTTGCAGTTTATCGCAGAAGAAAATAAGGATTATTTAGCGAACAAATATGCGGAATTACTCTCGTAGTTCCGCATTTTTTATTTTCATTTTTGGATAAAGATTTATTTCTTAAAAAAATCGAAAATTGCTTTTATCACATAGTCTTGCTCGTCAGGGGTAATTGTTGAATATATCGGCAAGCGGAACATTGTTTTTGCGAATGTTTCGGCGACGGGCAATGATATATCGGCACAGCCGAGTTTTTTTGCCATCGGGCAGTTGTGCAAAGGAGCGTAGTGTTGTGTAGCACCAATCTGTTTAGACTTTAAATATTGCAGAAGCGATTTTGTAGTTTCGGCAGAATCGGTTGTCGCCCAAAAGATATGAGCGTTGTGCTTGCAACCATTTGGAACTTTACAAAGTCTGATTTTCCCCTCGCGTTCGAGTTCCGAAAGATTGTCATAATAGTAATTCCACGAGGCGATTCTTGCATCGGTAAATTTTTTAGCACACATTAATTGTGCCGAGAGAAACGCAGTAATCAGCTCCGACGGAATGTAGCTACTGCCGTAATCAACCCAAGTGTATTTATCGATTTTCCCGTTTATAAAATGGATTCTATTTGTACCTTTTTCTCTGACAAAATTTGCTCTGTCGATAAAATTCGGATTATTACAAATTAACGCACCGCCTTCGCCAGCAATAACATTTTTTGTTGAATGGAAGCTTATCGCCCCAAGCTCGCCAAATGTACCGAGATGTTTGCCTTTGTAATAAGCGTATAAACCTTGTGCCGTATCTTCAACAACTGCAATTTTCCGACGTTTTGCAATCGCCATAATAGTGTCCATTTCGCACGCTACGCCAGCATAGTGGACAGCAACAATGGCTTTAGTTTTGTCGGTGATTAGGTTTTCGATTTTCGTTTCGTCGATATTTAGAGTGTCGGCTCTACTATCGCAAAAAACGGGCTTTGCACCACGCAAGACGAACGGATTTATCGACGATACAAATGTGTAGCTGGGTACGATAATTTCGTCGCCCTCTTTGATATCGAGCAGTAGTGCGATCATATCGAGTGCTGTCGTGCAAGATGTAGTCATAAGCGACGTAGCCCCGACAATATCGGATATTGCCGATTCGCACTTTGCCAAAAATTTTCCACCGCCTTGCAAGTGTCCAGAGTCGATTGCTTGTTGGATGAACTCAAGTTCGTGTCCAGTAATCGATAGTCTGTTGAAATCTACTTTCATTGAGAACATTAAAACAATTTATGTTTAGCATATAAAGATAATTTTTAAAAAAATAAGAATTTTTCTTGAGTGTAGAAAATCGGCGGAGTACGATTTTATATATGAAAAAACTTTTATTTGTATTATCGACATTGTTGGCTTCTGTTTTATTTTCACTCGCAGACGGGAAAATCGTCGTGAGTTCGTATCCTTGGCAAAAGGGAACAATCGAGGAAATGTTGGCTGACTTCAATAAAATGGGATTCGATAAAGTTTCGATGTTCCAAAATATGAAACTTGGCGGAAAGAGTAAATATGCAAAAATACTATTTCGCTACAATATGTCGAAAGAAGCTCGTGCCGAAGCAAAGGCAATGTTTGAAAAGGCAAAAATTCGCGTTGTGAGCATTGGGCATATTTATTTAGATAAGGAAAAGGAAATCGAAAAGCTTTTTGAGTTCGCAAAATTCTTTGGTATCGAGATTATGACTGTTGAAGCACAGCCAAATACACTTGCCTTGTACGACAAGTATTCAAAAAAATATGGCGTAAAGTGTGGGCTTTATAATCACCCGCACAACGAGAAAAAACCGAATCCAAAATTCCCATACACAAAGCCCGAAAAGATGTTGTCGGCTATCGAAGGCAAGGAAGTTTTGCGTGCATTCCCCGATTGCGGACACTGGGGACGCTCGAAGTTCGATATTGTCGATTGTGCAAAAAAACTTCGTGGAAAAATGATTGCAGTCAACGTGCAAAATTTGGCTCCCGATATGAATTGTGAGGAGTATTCAAAGGGCAGTTTGCCGTTGAAAGATTTTATCAAAGAGTTGAAAGACGGCGGTTTTGACGGTTATTATATTGTGATGTTTAATCGTGCAAAAGATAGATCGCAAATAGACAAAGTTTTGCCGTCGGTAAGATTTTTAGAAAATTGCGGGATAAAACGATAGCATATTTGTCTAATTAAGTATGGCAATTAAGGGAAAAATTCTTGGTGCGATAATTGGTGCATTTTCGTTCGGTCCTATTGGTGCAGTCTGTGGTATTGTCGCAGGGCACTTCATCGATTCAAAAAGTGAAGAGGCAAGGCAGAATTTAGAAGAATATATTAAGCTTGTTTGTGCTGGTGTGTTTTCAATGGCGTATCTCGATGGCAAAATTAGCGATGCCGAAATATCGGAGATTGAAAAAATTTTTGATCGCTCGCAAATGGATTCATCGGCGTATGAAAGAGTAGCACAGTATATGCGAAGTATGCACTCTATTTCTGTAAAGCCGTCGGAAGTGGCAGAAAAATTTGCAGAAAAATTTTCTGATTCAGCAATGCGTATGGCGTTCTTTGGTGCAATCTCTCGAGTTGCGTGTGCCGACGGGAATATCGCAAGCGTCGCAATGGACGAACTCAATCGCTCTGCAAAAATCTTGGGCGTAAATTGGAATACATCGGGCGGAACTTCGTACGATGCTCCAAAAAATAATTCGTCTGAATTGTTGGAAGCGTATGCAATTTTGGGAGTCTCTCCAGATGCGTCAGATGCTGAAATCAAGAAAGTTTATCGTGCAAAATGTAAAGAGTTGCACCCCGATACTCTCCGAGCAAAAGGTGTGGGCGAAATTGCAATTAAAGCTATTCAAGACGAACTTTGTCGCGTCAATGACGCATATTCACTAATCGAAAAATATAGAAACGGATAAGATATGTTTGATAAATTTAAGTCGGTAGCACTCGAAGGCTATATAAAAAATAAATTTCCACAATATTTAGAAAATGGGGAAATTAGTGTAGATTTAAAAACGGCAGAAGCAAAATGTTCTGTAAAAGTACGTCTTGCGGGCGAAGAAAAACCATTCTCGATTGATATAAATCATTACGATGTTATCGAAAAAGATGGAGAAAAATATTTGTGCATAACAGACCTTAAATCAGAGCGAAAATGGGTCGATTGTGCACTTAACGATTTTCTTAAAAATAAGGAATTTAAGTTGCCCTCATTTGCGGCATCTGCACTCTGAAAAAATCGAAGAAAAAGCTGATTTTTTTGTAATCAAAATCATTTGTATTGATGTTCTAAAATACACAAAATTCGTAAGTTGTTAAGAGGATTTGAACACAAAAGAATTAGAACAAGATTCTAATTAAAAATTCATTTTTTTTAAAAAAAAGCTTTTATTTTTTGAAGAGATGTGCAATATGTGCATCGCTTCTTTTTTTTATAAGTAGCACAAGTAAACTCATAACAACTATTATTTATGAAAAAGCAAATCTTGACAGCAAGTGCGATGATTGTCGCTTGTTTAACATACGGTGCTGGTTTTCAAACATTGGAACAAGGCGCATCTAACTTTGGCACTGCAAATGCAGGTGCAACAGTAAACGCAAATGCGGACGCTTCGGCTGCATTTTGGAATCCGTCAGCAGGTTTTAACGCTGGTTTGAAAGTTGGCGAAACAAAAGTTGACGCATCATTCAGCTTGGTAGTTTCAGCTTTTGACTTTGTTCAAAGCGGAACTGGTATTCAAAGTGGCGACGCTGGTTGCGAAAGTGTAGTGCCAAATTTCTATGTTTTGCACCGCTTGTCAGAAGATTTTATGTTGTCGCTTTCTGTATCGCCAACATACGGATTGGAAACAGACTATGAGTATGGTTGGGTAGGTAGCACACACGCTTTAAATAGCGAAATTACTACAATCGATATCAACCCAAGTATTGCATATAAGGTAAACGATTGGCTCACAATAGGTGCTGGTGTATCGGCACAATGGATTCATGGTAATCTTTCACAAGCTGCAGCACAAATCCCAAATCTTCCAGCTTATGGACCATTGGCAGGAATGTTTGTAGGCGAAACTCGTGTGTCGGGCGATGCATGGGGCGTTGGAGGAAACATCGGTTTTACAATCAACTATGCAGAAGACGGTAGAATCGGATTCCAATGGAGAAGTGCAGTTACACAAAGCTTGGAAGGAAACCTTCACGTTAATAGCAAGATTGTAAACCCAGTCGAACTTGAACTTACACTTCCACACACATTCACAGTTGGATGGTACCAACGCTTGCGTGGCGACTTGAGAAAATTTGCTGTTATGGCAGATTATTCATACACATTGTGGTCGTCGTTTGATGAATTAGATATCAAGAATGGCAATACTGGTCAGACACAATCGTATACACACGAAGAATGGCGTGATGTATCGCGTGTAGCATTTGGTATACACTTCTTCCCATTTGAACACGAAAACACAGTTTTGCGTTTAGGTTCAGCTTGGGACCAAACACCTGTCCCAAATTCAAGACACCGCTATGCTCGTATCCCTTGCACCGACAGAATTTGGTTCTCGGGTGGTATCGGTCAAAAGTTTGGCAATGTTAATGTAGACTTTGGTTATACATTCATTTATTTCTACAAAGATCCAAAAATGCAGGGCGAAGCAACTCACGGAAGCGGTGCTTTGACAGGTCATTTTGAAGGCGAAGCACACGTTGTTTCAGTTCAAATTGGTTATAAATTCTAAAGATTGTTCGATGCTATTCCGAAGAAAAAGCTTTACAAATTCTTCGGAATGGCAACAATGGTTAGCATAGTTTTTTTAAAGACAACCTCAAACTAAAAAAGAAGATGTCAGATATAGAACAAAAAGTAAAAGAAATCATCGTTAATCAGCTCAACGTTAATGAAGAGCAAATCGTCCCCGAGGCCAGCTTTATTGATGACCTCGGTGCAGATTCGCTTGACACAGTTGAATTGATTATGGCTTTTGAAGAAGAGTTTAAAGATCAGATGGGCGGAGCAGAAATCCCAGAATCTGAAGCTGAAAAACTCACAACTGTCGGCGCTGTTATCGACTATATCAAGTCGAAGTCGGCATAATCCGATTTTTAATTAAATTGCCGACCCGTTTGCAGTGCATCTACATTTGTGAACGGGTCGTTTTTTTTACAAGCAGTACTTTTTAAGAAATGCTTGTATTTTGGGACCTTGTTTTTGTCCGAATTTGTATCGGTTCTGAAATTTTGAAGTTTGTCCGACCGAACGCAGTGAAAAACTTTATTTCCGCAAAAATTTTTCGATAAAAGGAATTTTATATGTCAAGAGAACGTATCGTTATTACAGGAATCGGCGTAGTATCGCCTTTCGGGGACGGCATTGTTCCATTTTGGGAAGCTGTCAAAAACGGTAAAAACGGCATCGACAAAATATCGCTTTTCGATGCGAGCGAATTGAATTGCCAAGTTGCTGCCGAATGCAAAGGGTTCGATCCAACCTTGTATATGGACCCAAAGGAAGCAAAGCGTAGCGACCGCTACACACACTTTGCTGTCGCAGCATCGAAGCTGGCAATGCAAGACGCAGGGCTTGAGACAGGCGTGAATATTACACCAGAACGTTTCGGCGTTATAATTGGCTCGGGCGTGGGTGGTATGGATACGATTGAAAAGCAGTCGAGAGCATTTGTCGAACGTGGACCACGCCGTGTGTCGCCGTTTATGATTCCAAATCTTTTGGCGAATATGTCGTCGGGAGTAGTTGCAATTGCACTTGGTGCAAAGGGCGTAAATTTCAGTGTTGTCAGTGCATGTGCAACAGGTACACACGCAATCGGCGAAGCACTCTTGCACTTGCAAGCTGGTCGAGAAGACGTAATTTTAGCAGGCGGAAGTGAAGCTGCCGTAACCCCACTTAGCTTTGCCGGCTTCTGTGCGATGAAAGCAATGGCGACAAACTTTAACGACGAACCACAAAGAGCGTCGAGACCATTTGATGCCGACCGTTGTGGCTTTGTTATGGGCGAAGGATCAGGTGTTCTTGTTCTTGAACGTTACGAACACGCAGTTGCTCGTGGAGCTCATATCTATTGCGAAATTGCAGGTTATGGAGCAACGTGCGACGCTTACCATATTACAAGTCCAGACATCGAAGGTCGTGGACTTTCGCAATGTTTGGTTCGCACACTTGAAGACGCAAAAGTGTCGCTTGATAGCATAGATTATATCAACGCACACGGAACATCTACACCATATAACGATAAGTTTGAAACAGCAGCAATCCATAAGGTATTTGGCGAACATGCGAAGAAATTGATGGTCAGTTCGACAAAGAGTATGACAGGTCATATGCTTGGTGCGGCGGGTGCAATCGAGGCGGCGGTATGTGCAAAAGTCATCGAAGATGGAATCGTTCCGCCGACAATCAACTACGAAAATCCAGATCCTGAATGTGATTTAGATTACGTTCCGAACGTTGCCCGAGAACATCAAGTTAACGTAGCAATAAGCACAAACTTGGGTTTTGGCGGGCACAACGGTGCAATCTTGTTCAAGAAAATTTAAATTGTAAAAAAAGAAAAGCTCACAGATTTCACTGTGAGCTTTTTGGTAATTGTAAAACATAAGCAACACGTTTCAACGGGCGATTGCTTCAGCAATGCCAGGAAAGCGGAAGACATTAGCGTATGTAAAGAATTACGAAGGTACATTACACGTTGTTTTGGTAGACGAAAAAGGTGAAACATTTGGACATTTGGTAACTCAATTTCCGCAGATACAGAATAAGCCCAACGCATTTCTACGCGGGGCTTATTTATGGACTACGCCTAAGGGCTCGCCGATTGATTCTTCCCAGCAAGCGTTCCTCCCAAAAGTCAAACGAGGGAATTTCTCTTCTTCTGAAAGTCAAGAAACACAATCGGAAAATTCTGCTGAAAGTCAAGAAAAAAATTCAGATAATTTAAATCCTGATTCAAATGCAAAGGTTGTTGCTCCGGTGTCGGCTTCAAGTACTGCTTCTTCTACTTCAACTACTGCTGGTGCTACTGTTTCAACTGCTGAAGAAAAAGCTTCACGCTCGTACGCTGTGCTTCGCAAACTCGCAAGTGCTGTGTTTAAGGCAAGGAAAGCCATTTTATCACGCAAAATTTATGACGGTGGTCGCATTTTGCCTCGTGGTATAAAGCTCGACAAAACTACTAACAGACTCGTCGGGATGTGCAGTATTGCTGACATTCGCAGATACATTTCTAAAGCGTTTGAGTTGCCAATAAGCAGTGGTATCGTCGGTGCCCTTCTAATAAAAAACTTTGTTGAGGGATAGGCCTTTGGATGGGGCGGTTGCGAAGCGATATGAGCCACGTTTTTGGGCGTCGAGAATTTTCTTGATGTCGGCTTTTGTGAATTTTCCAAGCCCTACATCGACTAACGCTCCCACGAGCATACGCACCATTTTATACATATATCCCGACCCACGTGTCGTGATTGTGATGACTTTTCCGTTGCGTTTGGCGTCGAGCTGAAAAAGTGTCTTGATGGGATTATCTTTTGAATCAGTACCACGCGACGCACTAAACGAGGTGAAATCGTGTGTGCCGATTAGCAATTTTGACGCATCGTTGATTGCATCTAAATCGAGCTTGCGGTTGCCTATCGACCAGTGGTAGCGTGCAATTTTCGGCGAGGCTTGACCTTCGTAAATTTTATAAATGTATCTTTTGCTGACAACGCTGTAGCGTGCGTGAAAATCTTGCGATACTTTTTTTAGCGATGAAATTTGTAGAGATTCTGGTAGACTTACTCGTATCGCAGAGAGCAGGGCAGTGTCGGAGTGTTTCCAGTTTGCGTCGAAATGGAAAACTTGTGCGTCGGCGTGTACGCCAGCGTCGGTGCGTCCGCTCGCATGGATTCTGATTTTCTCTTTAAATATTTCAGAAAGACGGGTTTCTATGCAATCTTGAATAGACAAATTATTTAGTTGCGACTGCCAGCCACAAAAGTCTGTGCCGTCGTACGCACATACGCATTTGAATCGCAATTTTTGCGTTTGTGAATTGTCGGCTAACTTACTCATTGTTTGTTTGTGTCTATATATTCTTGCAAGAAAATTGCACACGCACGTGAATCTATATCGCCACTGCGTCTATGTTTTTTTCGGGCTGATATAGATTTTTTCACTTTTGAGGACATCGCAAAAAAATCTTGTTCGGCTTGGAATGATGATAAGCGTTCGTCCGTTTTGTCTACTGGAAGTTGAAAACGTTTTACAAGTTCTGCTATAAATTCATCGACCTCACGTGCTTTGTCGCCAATTGTGCCATCCATATTATAAGGGTATCCGACTACAATTTTTTCGATTTTCCGTTCAGTTATCTCTTTTGCAATTTGCGAAAATCGTGCTTCAGGCGTTGGTTCAACTGCTGGTTGAATCGGCACAGCTACGCCCAAAGTTGAATCGGCATAAGCCAAACCGATTCTCTTGTGTCCATAATCTATTCCTAACAAATTCATCTTTGACTTTTTTTAGAGATTTTTTTGTTAAACAAAAGAAAAAAATCTTTTTTTTGCGTTAAAAAATAATTTTCAAAATTTGCACTATATTGACTTTTTGCTATTGAAAACCCTGTGTTTTATTTTGCTAATATAGTGATTATATTGTAGATAAGTCTTGTTTGATATAAAAAACAACGCAAAAATGGGATTAGCACAAGAGGGTCTTGCGAAAGTCGCCTAAAATTAAGGGGTGCGGGGCGAAAAGTTTTTTGATAGTTTTGGCAAGAATTTTATTAAAAAATTTTTTCACAATGAAAATGTGAATAACTTGTCAAAAACTTCTGCTTGCAAGTTTCAAAAATTGCTTAATTATGTTTTGCAGAACATAAGAAAAGTTTTACAAAACTTAAAATGTAAAGCTTGCAGGTGTCGATTCAAGATATTTGTGTATGTTCTAACAATTTAATAAATAAACATTTAAACAAAGAATCTGATTTTGAGTACACAAAAATCGGGCTGGGATGTTTTCAACTTATCGAAAAACGATGTATTTTTGAGATTTTCGATGATTATCCTTGACCAAACCGTGATTTTAGTGTGAATAAATCAGTTAAATATACCCAAATGACCCCTTTAACTATAACATCAACGCTAAATGAGATTTGGCATAAAGCCAAGTCCGAACTTGCACGTGTACTACCGCAAGATGCGTATGACTCATGGTTCTCCAATATGGAATGTATAGGTGGCGACGACAGCAAAATTATCTTATCAACCCCCAGTGCTCTCGCACCATATTGGATAACTGATAACTATTTTGACATTCTTTCGCAAAATTTAGCCCTCGCAGCCTCGAGAAATATCGATTTTGAAATAAAAGTTGCGTTAGAAGCATCACCGAGTGAAGACTCATCTTTGCAGACTTCATCAGAAAATCGTGTTGAAGAAACAAGAGCAGTTGTCAATGCACGCATATCGAAGCCAGTTGAAAACGAAGTGTTGCAGTCGATTAACCCACGCAATACTTTTGAAAATTTTGTCGTTGGCGAAACAAATCAACTTGCACACGCTGTCGCATTGACAGTCGCACAAAAGCCAGGGCAATCGTTCAATCCGCTTTTCCTCTATGGATCGACAGGCTTGGGTAAAACTCACTTGATGCACGCAATTGCTCATTTCATCATCAAGAACGACCCTCGCAAACGTGTCTTATTTGTGTCGTCAGAAACTTTTGTGAACGACTATATCAACGCTGTAATGAATAAGAGCGTATCGGCTTTCCACAAAAAATATCGTGAAATCGATGTTTTGCTTATTGACGATATTCAGTTCTTGTCGGGTAAAGAAGCCAGCCAAAAAGAATTTTTCCACACGTTTAATAAATTGACCGACTCAAATAAACAAATCGTGCTATCGTGCGATAAAGCACCGAGCGAAGTTCCCGACCTTGAACAACGCTTGGTATCGCGTTTTGAGTGGGGTATGTGTGCAAATATCGAACAACCAGATTATGAGACAAGAATTGCAATCTTGCGTAGCAAAGTCTTGGCTCTTGGCGATAGCGTGAAAATTGCACCAGAAGTGTTTGATCTTATTGCTCGCAAATTCACAAAGAATGTACGTCGAATGGAAGGTGCACTCAACAAGCTTATCGGCTATTGCTCGCTGATAAATTCAGATGAAGTGCTTTCGCTCGAAAAAGCAAAATTCTTGCTTGCCGATGTTCTTTCAAGCGAAGATGACGGCGAAACAATCAACGTGGAAAAAATCAAAACGGCAGTCGCAGAATACGAAAGAATAGATGTTGCCGAGCTTTCGGGGTCTCGTCGTACGGCTAAAATAGTACAAGCTCGTCAAATTGCGATGTACCTTTCAAAAGAATATACATCTTGCACATTGAAGGAAATCGGCGAACAGTTTGGCGGACGCGACCATGGTACAGTTATCCACGCAAAGAAAGTTGTGGAAAATATGCTCGAAACCGACGAAGCGTTTGTTCGCAAAGTTGAGCTTTTGAAAAAGAATTTATCAATATAAATAAAATTAGGGGCGATATTTTATCGCCTTTTTTAATTCAAATAGAAAGAGAAGAAATATGAAAAGAATTATTGTGTTAGTAGCAATGCTTGCGTCGTTTGCGTTTGTATGCCCAACATATTCTGCACCGGAAAAATCGACTTCGGCAAAGCAAGTTCAGAATACAAAGAAAGCTAAAAAGGTTAAAAGAGTACGCAGACCAAAAGGCGATTGGGCGAGATTTGGTTTTTACGAAAAGGCAAATTCAGAAATCACAAAAGCCCCTAAAGCAGTATTTATGGGCGATTCTATCACATTTGGTTGGGGGAAAAATCGTCCAGAATTTTTCACAGAAAATAATTATCTTTGCAGAGGGATAGGTGGACAAACTACTGCTGAAATGCTCGTGCGTTTCCGTGCCGATGTTATAAATCTCAAGCCAAAATATGTTGCGATTATGGCAGGGGTAAATGATATTGCTGAAAATAATGGAAAGATAAAACTCGAAAATGTTTTCGGAAATATCGTGTCGATGGCTCAACTCGCCAAGGCAAATGGGATAAAGGTTATACTTTGTTCTACACTTCCAGCCGATAAAATTCCATGGAATAGTGAAATTGAAAATGTCGCAGAAAAAGTAAAGAGCCTCAATGCGATGTTAAAAAATTTTGCGAAAAAGAATGGTTTTGTATATGTAGATTACTACTCAAGCTTGGTTAATGAAAAGGGAGGGTTGCTCGAAAAATATACAAGAGACGGCGTGCATATCAGAAAAGAAGCTTACATTTTAATCGAACCATTAGTTAAAGCGAAAATTAAATAACAAAAATATTTGAAAAAATAAGCTCGTGGAAAATAGTTCACGGGCTTTTTTGTTATTATTTTGTTGCTTTTCGTGGCAGACTTGTCGAATATTCTTGTGAATATTTATATTTATGAATCAACTCGATATATTTGCACAAAACGCCGAAGTATTTATCGGTGCAGAAACATTAAAAGAAAAACTCGAAGCTGGCAAACAGTTGCGTGTAAAATTAGGGGTAGACCCAACACGTCCAGATTTGACATTTGGACATATGGTTGTGTTCAATAAACTCCGTCAATTCCAAGATGCAGGTCATAAGGCAGTCTTGATTATTGGCGACTTTACAGCGTGCATTGGCGACCCGAGCGGACGCAGTGCGTTGCGTCCAGTATTGTCGAGAGAAGAAGTTTTAGAAAACGCAAAGTCGTATCTCAACCAAGCATTCAAGGTTTTGAATGAAGAACAGACAGAAGTCCACTATAACAGCGAATGGTTTGGTAAGATGTCGTTTGCAGATTTGCTCGATTTGGCTCGCAAGATGACAGTTGCACGAATGCTCGAACGTGACGATTTTGCAAAACGCTATGCAGAAAAGACACCAATTTCTATCGTAGAATTTTTGTATCCACTCGTACAAGGTTATGACTCTATTATGGTAGAGTCCGACGTAGAACTCGGTGGAACAGACCAGCTTTTCAATAATCTTGTCGGACGCGATTTGCAACGTGACGCAGGGCAGTCGGGGCAAGCCGTTTTGACGATGCCATTGTTGGTAGGTTTGGACGGCGAAAAGAAGATGTCGAAAAGCTATGGCAATTACATTGCCTTCAACGATAGTCCACGTGATATGTTCGGCAAAATTATGTCGATTAGCGACGAGACAATGTGGAAGTATTATCAATACTTGATGCTTTATACGCCTGAACAAATTGCACGCATCAAGAACGAGCACCCAATGAAATGTAAGAAAGATTTGGCGTGTTTGATGGTTGCACGTTTCTATGGCGTTGATGTCGGCAAGGCAGAGTTGGCAAACTTTGAGAAAGTATTTTCAAAGAACGAAGTTCCCGACGATATGCCAGAATTTAAGTGGAGCGACCTCACGGCAAACGCAGAAGACACACTTATAAATGTGATGTCGGCAACAAAATTGTTCCCAAGCAAAAAAGAAGTTCGCCGACTCATCGAACAAGGTGCAGTGAAGATGAATTCAGAAAAAATATCTGACGTATTTGCGTCGATGTCGACTCCGAGCGAGCCAGTTGTCTTGCAAGCGGGTAAGCGAATTTTCTTCAAAGTGATTCCATAAAAAATCCGATATTCAACTTGAAGTGCGACGCAAAAAAACAAGCGTCGCATTTTTGTGAATTTTTGTAAAATGGAAGAACAAAATGTAAAAGCGTTGGGCGAAGATAGAATATTGCCACTTATTGTGCGATACTCTATGCCGTCGATTGTTGCGACAATCGCAAACGCACTTTACAATGTAGTCGACAGAATTTTTGTCGGGCGAGCATTGGGCGAAGACGCTCTTGCTGGAATAACCGTATGCTTTTCGCCGACCTTATTTTTGCTCGCATTGGCGATGACAATCGCACACGGAAGTGCGACTTTAATTTCAATCAAGTTGGGCGAAAAAGACAAATCGGGTGCAGAATGTGTTTTAGGGCAAGCAGTATTTTTGTTCTTTGTATTTTACATTTTTGCGGCTGGAGTGATGCTTACGTTTATGTCGCCAATCCTCGATTTTTTGGGGGCTACCGAGAAAATAAAACCGCTTGCATCGTCATATTACACGATAATTATATCGGGATTGATTTTTGAAAAAATTTCGTATGGGATAAATAATCTTATACGTGCAGAAGGGCGTCCGGTTTACGCAATGTCGATAATCCTAACGGGTGTAATTGCGAATATATTTTTAGATTGGCTATTTTTGTTTGTGTTCGGTTGGGGGATTGAAGGTGCGGCAATTGCGACAGTTATGGCACAAGCGATGTCGTCGTTGTTAGTTGTATATTTTTATTTTGGCGGAAAAAGTTATTTGCGGATACGATTGCAAAATATCCGTGTGCGTATTCCACTTATGGTGTCAATGGTTTATGCAGGTTCGCCAAGCTTGATTATTCAAGGGCTTTCGAGTGCTTCGGTAATGATGTTTGTGCGTCAAGCAAGGTTTTATGGGTCGGAATCGGCGATTGCAATAATCGGAATATCGATGACAATTACAGCGTTTATATTTTTTCCAGTCGTGGGGCTTTCAATGGGTATTCAACCAATAATTGGGTATAATTGGGGTGCTGAAAATTTACGCAGAGTTCGGGCTACATATATAAATGCGTTATGGATGGGTACGGCAATTTGTACAGGCGGATTTGTAGTGGCTCAAATTTTTCCAGATGTGATTTTTTCGATGTTCTTGGGTAGTGAATCGAATTTGATTCCAATGGGGGAACAAGCGTTGCGATTGATGACTTTGTGCTTTCCACTTGTCGGGGTAAATATCATAACATCAGGATATTTTCAGTCGATAAAACGTCCGATAGTTTCGATAATGATAACGTTCTTACGGCAAGCAATATTTTTAGTTCCGTTGCTTTTTATCCTGCCAAAATGGTTTGGTATAAATGGGATATGGGGGAGCTTTGCAGTGTCCGATTTTCTCGCATTTTCGTTCACACTTTGTGCGGGCATAAGAGAGTTGATTTTGCTCAACAGGAGAATAATTGCATAGATGATGTAAAAAGTGTTGAAAATATGGTAAAATTATAAATTATAAAAAAGATATGATTAGAAGGGTATTTTTTAGTATTTTGTTCGGTGCAGTAGCATCGATTTCAGCAATCGCACAAACAACACCTCAAATTGTTGTAACAGGTGAAGGTAATAGACTCAACGTTCCAGTGTACAGAGTCGCAATTACATCTGAAAGTGCAGACTTACTTGCAACAGCAAAGCGTGCATTTTCACTTCATGGAAGCTATATTATAACAACACCAGCAAAGGCACAGTTTACATTGTCTTTCTCGCAGGCTGGTGCAAACTCGGTGAAAGCTACAATCAAAGGTGGTACAACTTATTCAGAAGTTTGCACAGGCGTGAATTTGACCAATGCATTGATGAAGGCTTGCGATGTCGTAGTAGAACGTACTCTCCGTACCCCAGGATTTTTTGCAGGGAAAATCGTTTTCTCATATTCTCGTGCAGGTTCTGAAAAATCGGAAATTTGTATGTCGGATATGGTATTTAAAAATGTCCGTGCGTTGACAAACGATAAGTCTGATTCTCTGATGCCACACTTTTCTCCAAATGGATCGAAAGTGATGTACACAGGCTACTATCGTTCGGGCTTTATGGACTTATTCCAAATAGACTTGAACACAAATACGCGTAAATCTTTTGCAAGTTATAAAGGTGCAAACACAGGTGGCTCATTTTCTCCAAACGGCTCAAGTGTGGCGATGATTTTATCGGCAGTTGGCAATGCGGAAGTTTATACGGCATCGGCAACAGGTAGAAACTTTAAGCGTTTGACAACAACTCGCCAAGCGACAGAATCAAGCCCAAGCTTTTCGCCTGATGGTTCAAAAATTTTGTTTGCGAGCGATTTAATGGGTTCTCCTCAAATCTACACAATGGCGGTATCGGGCGGAAAGCCAACGAGAGTTCGCACAAACATAAGCGGATATTGTTCTGAACCAACGTGGAATTACAAAAACCCAAATAAGATTGCATTCACAATCGCACAAGGCAGAGGTTTTCAAGTTGCAGTTTACGATTTCACAACTCGCAAGTCTGAAACAATCAGCAGTGGTACAAGTACATCAAACCCTAAATGGCTAAACGATGGTCGCCATATTATCTGCACAAAATCGACTGGGAAAAAACGTCAACTTTACATAATTGATACAGAAACAAAGCGACAAGCACCGCTCCACACAGCGTCGTTCGGCTCGGCAAAAGAGCCAGACTTTGTCTATGTAAAATAAGGGATTTTTTGAAATGACTATTGCAACACTCGACCTTGAAGGCGTATTGATTCCTGAAATCTGGATTGCTTTTGCAGAAGCATCGGGCATCCCCGAACTTCGCATAACAACTCGTGAAGAGCCGGATTATGACAAGTTGATGAAATATCGCTTGGATATTCTCGCAAAAAATAATATCAAACTTGCAGATATATCTCGCATAATCGCAACGCTCGAACCGCTCGATGGAGCGAAAGAGTTTATGCAATGGTTGCGTTCAAAAACTCGTGTTGTGATTCTCTCGGATACGTTCGAGCAGTTTGCATCTCCACTTATGGCAAAGCTCGATTACCCATCGCTATTTTGCCACGAGCTTATTATCGCTCCAGACGGTAGTGTTGCCGATTATAAACTTCGCCTCGACGATCAAAAGCGTAAAGCCGTAGAAGCATTCAAATCGCTCAATTTTAAAGTTGTCTCAACAGGCGATTCTTATAACGACCTTTCTATGCTCCGTTCGGCAGATAGAGCAGTTTTGTATCGCCCAACACAAAAGTTTGCTGAAGAAAATTCAGACCTTCCAGTAGCGACAAATTACGCAGAATTAAAATCGGCATTTGCAAAATTTTTAGACGAATAAAATTTTAAACAATTCAAAATTATGGCATCAAATAAAAATATTGGACGTTATGCAGCACGCGGAGTTTCCGCAGGTAAAGAAGAAGTTCACGCAGCAGTCGATAAGCTCGATCAAGGCTTGTTTAAAGGTGCATTTTGCAAAATAACAGAAGACTATTTGACAGGCTCAAAAGCAAAGTGCAACGTAATCCACTCGGACGGAAGTGGAACAAAATCTATCATCGCATATTTGTATTTTAAAGAAACAGGCGATGCATCTGTGTTCAGAGGAATCTCGCAAGATTCAATCGTTATGAATATCGACGACCTTTTGTGTATCGGTGCAGTCGAAAGAATTTTGCTTTCTAACACAGTAAATCGCAACGCAAAGAATTTTACAGGCGAAGCATTGGCAGAACTCATCAATGGTTCGGAAGAATTCCTCGCAAAACTCCGTAAACTTGGTGTGAAGATTTACTCGGGTGGTGGCGAAACAGCTGACGTTGGCGACCTCACTGGTGCAGTTGTTGTAGATAGTTGTGCTGTCGCTGTTATGAAACGTGAAAACGTTATCACTGGTGCAGAAATTAAGCCAAATATGGCGATTGTCGGCTTGTCGTCAGCAGGTAAGGCAACTTACGAAGATTTTGAAAATAGCGGTATCGGCTCGAATGGCTTGACAAGTGCTCGCCACGATATGCTCTGCCCATACTATCGAGAAAATTACACAGAAACGTACGATGCTAATACAGACAAAAATCTCGTGTATTGCGGACCATATCGTTTGGAAGATGCTCTCGAAGGCTCGAATATGACAGTCGGGCAAGCGTTGCTCTCACCAACGAGAACGTACGCTCCTGTTATCATAAAGATAATGAAAAAATTTCCGAAATTGATAAAAGGGCTCGTTCACTGCTCGGGAGGCGGACAAACAAAATGTGTTCGTTTCGGCAAAGGCGTTCACTTTGTAAAAGACAATATGATGCCAATTCCACCAATCTTCAAAGCAATCCAAAAAGCAAGTGGTACGACCGATAAGGAAATGTTTGAAGTTTACAATATGGGGCATAGAATGGAAGTGTATTGCAAAAAGTCGGACGCAAAGAAAGTTATCGATATTGCAAACGGCTTTGGAATTGATGCACAGGTTATCGGATACACCGAAAAATCGACACGCAAGGACGGAAAAAATCACGTCACAATTAAATACGGGTCGAAAAAGCTGGAATATGGTCCAAGAGACTAATTGATAAAATTCATTAAATTTTGATATGTTAAAAGCAGGCATAGTTGGATTGCCGAATGTCGGCAAAAGTACACTTTTTAACGCATTGACCCGCTCTCGCAAAGCAGAAGCGGCAAATTATCCATTCTGCACAATCGAGCCAAATGTTGGTGTTGTCGAAGTTCCAGATTCACGTTTGGAACCACTCGCAAAAATTGCAAAGACAAATGTGATAATTCCAGCGGCAGTCGAATTTGTCGATATTGCAGGTCTCGTTGCAGGTGCAAGTAAGGGCGAAGGTTTGGGCAATAAATTCCTCGCAAATATCCGTGAAGTAGATGCAATCGTAGAAGTTGTACGTTGCTTTGATGATGACGATATTCTTCATAATATGGGCAGTGTAGCCCCAATCCGAGATATCGAAATTATCTCGACTGAACTTGTCTTGAGCGATTTGCAAAGTTGCGAAAAACAACTTGAAAGCAACGCACGCAAAGCCAAAGGTATGGACAAAGAGGCTATCAAAAATGTAGAACTTTTGAAGCGTTTGATTGAACACCTTAATAACGGCAAACCCGCAATCACAATGCCAGACGTGTCTGACGAAGATTTGGCACGCATAAAATCTTTCTTCTTGTTGACGTCGAAGCCAGTTATTTACGCTTGCAATGTAGCAGAAAGCGAAGTCGGTGGAACAAATGATTATGTCAAGAAAGTCGAGGAGTACGCACGCAATGAGCATAACGCAAGTACAGTCGTGATATCGGCACGCCTCGAAGAAGAATTGTCGTCGCTCTCGCCAGAAGAAGCGTCGGAATATTTGAAGGAACTCGGCGTTGACGGTAGTGGAGTGTCGGAGCTTATCCGTGCAACTTACGATTTGCTCGGCTTGGCAAGCTACTTTACCGCAGGCGAAATCGAAGTTCGTGCTTGGACTTTTGTGAAAGGTATGAAAGCTCCACAGTGTGCTGGTGTAATTCATACGGATTTTGAAAAAGGTTTCATTAAAGCTGAAGTCGTATCGTATGATGATCTCATCGCAGCGGGCAGTGTCGCAGGTGCTCGAGAAGCAGGTAAGTACAGACTTGAGGGAAGAGATTATATCTTCAAAGACGGCGACGTAGCACTCTTCCGCTTTAACGTGTAATTTATGAAAGCACGCATTTTAAGCAGGGCATACTTGATGTTGTCATCGCCACGCTTGACTTTGGTGCTGTTGATATATTCCGTATTGCTGATTTTTGTTGCGACTCTCGCACAACGAGAAATTGGTATCGCACACGCACAAGTAATCTATTTTGAAGGATTTTTCGGAATGGGCAAAATTGCAGGTGTCAGTTTCCCTTTTATAGGCGGAGCTGTCATTGGGATTTTGTCGGTTGTAAATATCGTCTTGAGTGCGATGCGATTCTGTAAATTTGGCGTGCAAGGGCTTGGTGTGTCGATAACACATATGTCGCTCGCATTGCTGATAATTTCAGGCGGTCTACAATATTTTTTACGCATAGAAGGTTCTGTTGTTTTGAAACCTTCACAAACGACAGATATTGTCGTAATCCGCAATTCAACTTCGCAAATAAAAAAATTGCCATTTACAATTACTCTCTTGGAGTTTAAAGAAGAAAAATGGAGCGGAAGTTCAATCGCAAAAAGTTATTCGAGCGATATAGTTTTTAAGCGAGGCGAAACAAGTGTCCGCACAAAAACAAGTATGAATAATCCAGCGTCGTTTGCAGGTTGGACATTCTACCAAATGTCTTACGGCAAAGACGGCTCGAGCGTATTGGGTGCAGTGAAAAATCCGGCACGATTGCTCCCGTGGTTGTCGGTCGGAGCAACGTTTTTCGGTATGATGATTATCTTTTTGCCGAGAGTTTTTAGAAAGGGAAATCGCTATGAAAAATAAATCGATGGCGATTGTTTTTGGCGTGTTTGTCGCCATCCTTGTCGCATTTGCACCATTTTCAATTTGGCAAATTTGGCTTGGCGATTCTCTTTTCGATTCAATCTTTGTGCCGTCGTTGAGCGAGTTGCCTGTCGTCAGAGCAGGACGCACAATGCCAGTGTCGAGTGCGTCGGCTGATATATTGAAATCGATAAGTGGAAAGGCGACAGCAAAAACATCGCAAGGGAAAATATCGGCAACAAAATGGTTGTGGACAATAAATTCTCTCCCCGAAAAAAGTGCCGATGAAAAATTTTTCCGAACAGATAATCGTGAACTACAAACGCTTTTAAAGGCAAATGGTCGCAACTATTCATACAATAGTTTTGCCGACAATTACCAAAAACTTTTACGTGATAGCGAGGGTAATTCACATTATGCCCGAGCATGTAATTCTGCGATAAATTCAGGCTTTGAATACGCAACATCATGTAGCACTTTTGGCGTGCGTTTTGACGGTGAAAAATATTCAAAACAATCTATCGATAAGTGGAATTTGGCTGTCAAAAATGCGTCGGACGAATTTAAAAATGCACAAATTGAAAAACGTGAACCAAACCACTCGAAACTTGTGCCAGCGAATGTATATTTGGGTGCATTGCGACGTATGGCTGAAATTGAAGATGATAATACATCGGTGCGAGTTGTTCCTTTGGCAGACGGAAAATTTGAAAGTGTAGTCTCTGCAATGCTCGATAGAAAGTTGCCTGGGCAAAGCGAGCGTATCTTAAAATTGTACGCACAAATACGAGATGCAATCGCAGACGATAATCAAGTGAAAGCTCGCAAATTTCTTGTCGATTTGAATCGAGAACTTCGCAATGTCGACAGCATAAATTTCTTCAAAATAAAATTTGAAAATATAGTTAATGCACTCGACCCATTCTTTTGCGGATTTATTCTCTATGGGCTTTCGATGTTGAGCTTGGCGATGTCGGCAATTTGGCGTAAACGCAAAGAGTCGTTTGTCGCAATTGCGTTCGTATTGCTGGGTGTTGCAGTTGTCGAACATTGCTTTGGGATAACAGCAAGAATGTATATTCAAATGCGACCACCTGTAACAAACTTGTACTCGTCAGTAGTGTTTGCCGGATTGTGTTCGGCACTCTTGGGACTTGTTTTGTTCGTCAGACGTAAAGTTGTATCGTTCGCATTTGCGTCGTCAATAACGGGCTTTTTGTCGTTGTTGGTGGCGATGAATCTTCCATATAGTGGCGATACAATGGGGATGATGCGTGCAGTGTTGAACTCGAATTTTTGGCTTACAATACACGTCGTAACAATTATGGTAGGGTATTGTGGATTGTTTTTGGCTGGATTTATGGCGTGGCTTCGATTGGTCGCAAACGTGTTTAGTCGAGAAAATTTTGGTCGTTTGACAAGCGATACAGCAAACGGTGTGTACGCAGTGCTATGCTTTGCTTTGGTATTTTCATTTGCGGGAACGATGCTTGGTGGAATCTGGGCAGATATGAGTTGGGGTCGATTCTGGGGTTGGGATCCAAAGGAGAACGGCGCATTGATGGTTGTGCTTTGGATAGCTGGTACAATCCACGCAAAGACCTTGCACTTGTGTTCTGACAGAATATTTTTGGCAATGGCAGTGCTTGGGAATGTCGTGGGGGCATGGGCATGGTTTGGTGTAAATTTAATGGGAGTAGGGTTGCACTCGTACGGATTTGTTGATGGCGGGTGGCTATGGTTTTTTGCATTTGTGATAAGCCAGCTGTTGATATGTCCACTTTGCTTGTATAAATACAGCGAAAAAAATGGTGCAAAATAAAAAAATGCTTGAATAAAGAAAGAAGAAATAGCATAAAGAGACTTTAATAAAAAACGAGGTGTAGCTTAGCCTGGTAGAGCGCTACGTTCGGGACGTAGAGGCCGACGGTTCGAATCCGTCCACCTCGATATGAAATTGAAAGAGCGAACTGTGTTGGACACAGCTCGCTCTTTTTTTGCAATCGTAGAATTTTAGCGACTTCTAAAACAATCATTGTTTAACAGCAGTTCGCGATAAGATTATTTTGACACCTATAAAAACAGGGGATTTATGGACTAAAATCCCCTGTTTTTTACATATAGCGTTAAACACTTTTATTAAGAATTCGGAGAAAAACTATCAATTAACAAATGTATCATTTATCATTCTGAGATTAACATATTTTGAGATAAAAACTCTATAAAGTTATTCATTATTTTATTTGTTCTATCTTCAATGTCAGTCTCAGTAAAATCTATACGATTTTCCTGTTTAGCAAGTGTTATAAGTTCTTTTATTTTTGTACCTTCTTTTTTTTGATTTTTCCTATTTGTAAAACCTAAATAATAATTCTTTTTATCCTCAAATCTATAATCAGATGCTCTTATATTAATACGTTTTTCTAACAATACTTTATTGCCTAATGCCTCAATATTGTTTACGTTTTTCAAATTATTTTCAATCCCCTGTCTATTTTTTGCGTAAATATGCTCTATTTCCAATATGGTTTCAATAGGCAATAATTCTTGTTCTTCATCTTGGAATGCCCACCACGCAATCATAGACTTTGTTATAGGTCTAGAGTTATTAAAATTAAAATTTGAAAATATATTACGTATCTTTGATTCCTCAAATTTGAAATCTTCAAATAAGACTGGTTTATTATTTACTAAATTTATCATTTCGGCATAGACTGGAGTTCTCAATGCGTTTACGCCTGGATTTATGACAGCATATGTCCATATAAAGCCTGTAATTTTATTTAGAAAATCATAAAATAATTCTTCGTTTAACATGCCGTCATTGTCTTTTTTTTGCATAAAGAACACAGATACCAAATAAGTCCACATTCCATTAGGAGCGTAATTTAAAACAAAAAACCTGCGAAGTATTTTTTCTGAAAATCTATCTTTGTCTTGATTTGATACATCATTCCAAAAATTTGCTAATTGTATCAGATCTTGAAGAGTTTCTTCATTTTTCAAAATAACATAACAATCCTTTTCATAGAATTTTCGTAATGCTTCTGTTGTAGAAGACTTAATTCCCTTTTTTGCTCGAATAAAATACATATATCGAGTGAATAATTCATCCATAGGAGTTCCTATTATTGGATGGAATATTTTTTCACACAATTCTTCTAAATTTTTCCAATCTTTTATAAATTCATTTTTCTTTCCTTTATTGGAATAAAAGTTGTAAAACTGAGCTTTGAATATATCAGCATCTGACAAAGGTTTTCCTCTGTCATTTAAAGTTGAAAATATTCTCAATGCTGTATCTTGTGATTCCGCCTCAATAGGTAAAAGAATACAATTATTCATTATACGAGTAGGAAGAAATGGGAAATAAGACGGAAATTGATCTAAAAACTTTTGAATGCTATTTTGAAAGAAACGATAGTTTTCTGCATATCTACTTTTTTGTGATTTATTAACTTCACCGGTTCTTAAAATATCAAGAAATTCTTCTTTATCTTTATCAGTTGCAACCTCTGAGTCTATTTTTAGTTCATTCTTGTTTGCATCTCCAAATTCATTCGTTTTCCACAAGCATTTTTCGATATTTTGTTTGGTCGAAATAGATGCACTATCTTGCATATGTCCAAACTTTGAATAAAAAGCACGAAGCAACAACATGATAGTGGTGAGTCTTTGTTGTCCATCTATAACTTCCATTTTATTCTTATGGTTTTTAAAAGTAACTATAGGTCCTAAAAAATATTCACTATCGGGATCAAATTTTTCAGCATCTGCATCTGGAATTGCGAATGAAAATATATCATCCCAGAGAGTTTGACATTCATTTTCACCCCATGCATATGGTCGTTGATAGTCAGGAATAAGAAAATCTGCACTTTTATTTTGTAATAAATCTTTGATAGTCTTTTGATCTGCTTTTAACTTTGACATAATAAAATAATTCTTAATATACTAATTAGTATGTCAACGTTTATTTGTAATGCAGGCAATATGGACGTTGTTATAAAAGTCCGACTTCTTTGCTTTAGAAGAATTTTATTCGGACTAAATTAATAAACTTTTGTTTTTGGTTATTTTCCGCCGCAATTCAACTAATAGTTTAGTTATAGCGGAAAATAATACAAATGGTTGGAAAGTTTGTTTGCGAAGTGGGATTCCATTTCTTGAAAAATTTTGGACTGAGGTGTTAAACAGTTTGAAGTTGGACTTTTTGGATCCATAATTTATTTGCAAGATAGACACCTTTTTAAGTGTCGAGATTTTATCGAGTGTTTGTTCGATTTAAGTTGTCGGCATAATGTTTGTTAAACTTCTTGTAATACCGATATGAATTTGAAAGAGCGAACTGTGTTGACACAGCTCGCTCTTTCTTTTGCAATCGTAGAATTTTAACAATTTCAACAAACAACAAGGAAACTTGACAACCTCAGACTTAAGATTTAGGACAATGAATTATGATAGTTGGAATAGGATTTTTGTATGAAAGATAGTTTTACTTTAAATATAGATTTTATTGTAACAATTTGTATATTCTTTGCTGTCGCTATTTCGTTATTCTTTGTGAAGATAAATCATTTCATAGGATTAAGAACAAAGTATGCAATGTCTTCTAAGGATATATGGAAAAAGTCTAATTATTTTTTAGGAGAACTCATCCTTTATACAACATCGTTTCTATTATTAGCTTATTTACTGTCATGTCCCTATATATTTTCAATGACATTCTTTTTGAGCTTAATACTCATTGCAGTTTTATTATCCTGTTATCTGTCGAAAATTTTATACGTTAAGAAAGATGTTAAAACGAGAAGAATTATATATATAAGAGGCATATTTAAAGAATTTTATTTATGTCTTCTTATGATATTTTTGTCGGTAATTGGCTACAGATATTTGGATTTGTTAAATACTACCCCAAAAATGATTGTCAGAACTCCATTCAATATTCCTGCAGATAAAATGGGTATTTTAACACTGGGTGATTATGTGAGAGATATGTACATAATGGAATCTATATATACGTTGCTTGTTTCTATAGGAATCATACTTTTATTGTCAATATTCTCAATTTGTAAAAAAAAGTTGCTGTATGTATTTTATAATTTTCATGTATTCCTTATAATTGCTTCTATTATTTTTGCATCGGGAGTATCATCATTTGTTGCAAGTTATGTTGCTATCTTTAATACTCAAACTAATTCAATGAATAACTTAACTACTATGATGTTGCTATGTTACGAGTTGGGCGGAATTATAATGATATTAACATTTGCTTATGCCATAGTTAATTTTGCTATTCGGACAAAAAAAGACAGCAACGAAACATGGCGAAACTTATTGTTTAGAATAAACATTTAGGGACTAGCATAGATTAGAAGCCAAAACGAAAAGAAAAATAAAACGGATTTTTGTTTAAATTTGACACTCAAAACTTTTTTAATTTTTTTTAATAAAATTTTGTTTCTGTTTTTTTTACTTGTGGTTGTTTTTTTTCTTGGTTTTAACTCATTTTGTTGTAATGTGTTAAATTGGTCAACGGTTTGCATCTTTTGGTTTTTTATTACCTTGATGATATATCCAAATTTGCAATATTTTTGTACCTAGAAACGGCTTCGACAGTCCGATTCTGTGTCCGAAAAATATATTAACTTTACATTCTTATCATGACTGGAAATATATATCTCCAAAACTTCGACTATGTCGCGATTCTTATCTATATCGCACTTATGGCGGTAATCGGTTTCACGTTCGGTTGGCTCGTGAAAGACTCTAACTCGTTCTTCAAAGGTGGTGGTACTATCCCATGGGTGATGGCAACTATCACAAATTATATGGGGCTTTTTAGTACTTTCGTTTTTGTCGCGTATGCAGGCATTGCGTACAAAGAAGGTATCATTTCTATGGTCGTATTCCTAACGACTGTCCCTGGATGTGTCGTTGCTGGATTGATTTTTGGAGCTCGTTGGCGACGCACTGGCGACACTACGCCTGTCGAGTATCTCGAAAAACGTTATGGATATCCGATGCGAAAACTCGTCATGTGGCTCGGGCTTGTTATGCGATTCCTCGACAATATGGTACGTCTCTATGCTATCGGTATTTTTATTGCGGCGGTTACACCAATTTCGTTCGGTTGGGCGATTGTAATTTCTGGTGTGATTGTAACACTCTTTAACATCATCGGTGGAATTTGGACTGTAACAATTATGAGTACGGTTCAATTCATCATTCTCATTTTGGTGACTGCAATTCTCTTGCCTCTTTCGCTCGACGCTTCGGGTGGACTTTCTGCGTTGGCTGCAAAATTCCCAGAGCATCTTGAACCATTTAATGGACCAAAGGGAAGTTGGTTGTGGCTCACAGTTTATTGCTTAATGGTAACTCTTAAGTACAATGAAAATTGGACTTTCATCCAAAAGTTCTATTGCGTACGCGACGAAAGTGCAGCACGCAAGGTAGGCATATACAGCGGAATTTTGTTCTTGCTATTTACTCCTGTATTCTTGATTCCTGCAGTTATATCGCCATTGATTGTTCCAAATATCGCAGATCCAGAAATGTCGTATGTTATGATTTCATCGATGCTCTTGCCTGTCGGGGTAATGGGTATTATGTTCTCGTCGATGTTTGCAGCGACAATGTCGTCGTTAAATGCGGAATACAACATTATGGCTGGCGTTATGACAACAGACATTTATCAACGTATGATAAACCCAAATGCCGACGGAAAGAAGCTTTTGAATGTCGCAAGAATTTCGACAATTATTGTCGGTGTGATTATGATTCTTGGTGCGTTTGGCGTAAAGAATTTTGGTGGTGCGTTTGAAGCTAACAAACTATTTACTGGAATTCTCGCAATCCCGATTGGTATTCCACTTGTGCTTGGTATTGTATCGCGTGCACCAACGCAAAATTCATCTGTTGCGACGATTGTCGTCGGTGTAGTTCTTGGTATTGTTATCAATATGATTCCACAAATTTCGTGGGAGCTTGGCACGCTTATCGAAATGGCAGTTTGCTTGGCGATTTACTACTTGCCAGTTCTCAATAAGAATAGAGTATATTCGGAGTCGGAAAAACTTATTTTCCAAAAGATTGAAACGCCAATTCCTGAAAATGAAAAGCCAGATATTTCGCCTGAATACATACGTTCGCTCGTGTACTTGTTTGTGTTCTCGATGGTTGTTGCAGGCTTGTTGTTCGGCGGTATGAGTTTGCCGACTGTAAATACAACAGGTGGATTATATGGGGTAATCGCAGGTGGATTATGTGTTCTTTCAGCGGGCGGAATTTATCTTGTATACTCACAATCAAAGGCAAAAAAAGCACTCTCAAAAAAGTAATATTATGAAATTTTTAAAAGACGATTTTTTACTCTCTAATGCGACTGCAAAAAAACTTTTTGAAAAGGCAAAGCAGTTGCCAATTATCGACTACCACAATCACCTTGATCCTAAAGCGATTGCGGAAGACCGCAAAATAACGTCGATTGCTGATTTGTGGGTTGTGTCCGACCCATACAAGCATCGTGCTATGCGTATAGCAGGCGTTGAAGAACGCAAAATATCGGGCGATGCCAGTGGCGAAGAAAAGTTTGAAGCGTGGGCAGATGTCTGTGTGAACTCGTGGGGAAACCCACTTTTCCACTGGTCAGCGATGGAATTAAAATCGGTATTTGGTGTCGACGAAGTTCTTTGCAAAGACAACGCAAAGCAGATTATGGACGAATGCAATCGCATAATTGCAGAAAAAAATCTCACGACAAATTCAATCTTACGTTCCTGGAATATTGAAGCTCTTTGCACATCTGACGACTTGCTCGACGACGTTTCTGTTCATACGTTGGCGACAAAAAATTCAGGCGGATTTTCGGTTATGCCATCGCTCCGTGCAGACTCTATTTTCGCATTCCAAATGCCAGCATTTGCAAAGTGGTTTGAACGGCTCAATGCGATGCATAAAGTGGAAAACTTGGCAGATTATATCTCGGCATTATCGTCAAGATTAGATGCGTTTGAGTCGGCAAAGTGTAAGCTTGCGGACCACTCGCTCGATAGCGGTTGGTCGTACATTGAAACAGATGAAGAGCAAGCATCGAAGATTTTTGAGAAGGCATTGTCGAACTCGGCAGATGCGACAGAGCTTGTAATGCTTAAGTCGTATATATTGCATTGGCTCGCAGTTGAGTATGGAAAGCGTGGTTGGGTATTGCAGTTGCACATTGGTGCTGAACGCTACACAAGTTCGCGTTTGCGTGCTCTCGCTGGTGGTGCTGGTGGTTATGCGACAATCGGAAAGGCTTGCGATATCACAAGTTTAGTTCGCTTTATCGATAGCGTTGAAAAATGCGGTAGCTTGGGTAAGATTATTTTGTACACGCTCAATCCGGCGGATAATCAAGCGTTGTCGGTTTTGACAGGCTCGTTCTCGCAAGACGGGGTGTGGGGCAAACTTCAATTTGGTCCAGCGTGGTGGTACAATGACCATTTGGAAGGGATTAAGGCTCACTTGAAATCGCTTGAAAGTTTCGGGTTGCTTTCTAAATTTATTGGTATGACAACTGATTCACGCAGTATTTTGTCGTTCTCACGCCACGAATATTTCCGCAGAATAATTTGTTCGCACATCGGTGAAATGGCAGAACGTGGCGAGATTCCACAAGACGAAGATTTCCTCGTAAAAGCAGTTTCAGACATTTCTTATAATAACGCAAAAAATTGGATATTCTAATTTATGAAAAATAAAGGAAAAGTAGCAGTAGTAACGGGAGCAGGTGGTACAATCTGCTCGGCAATGGCAATCGACTTGGCAAAGCAAGGTTGCAAAGTAGTAATAGTTGGTCGTAGCATGGATAAGCTCGAAGCGACTCAAGCGAAGATTAAAGCCGAAGGTGGCGAGTGTTTGCCATTGTCGGCAGATGTTCGCAATCTTGAACAGATGAAAGAAGTTCGTGAAAAGGTCTTGGCTACATACGGCGTATGCAACATTCTCATCAATGGTGCAGGTGGCAACCAGCCTGACGCTGTAACAACTATTAGCGAGTTCGATCCAGCTGAACTTGAAGAAGGTTTTGAAGGTCGTGGATTCTTCAACTTGGGTTTGGATAAATTCCAAGATGTAATCAGTGTAAATATTATGGGTACTGTAATTCCTTGCCGTTTGTTTGCTCAAGATATGGCTAAAAATGGCGGAGGTTGCATTATCAACTTTGCGTCGATGAATACATATCGTCCACTTTCGAGAATCCCAGCATACGCATTGAGTAAGGCAGGTATATCGAACTTCACACAATGGCTTGCGGCATATTTGGCTCCGGCAAAAATCCGTGTAAACGCAATAGCTCCAGGATTCTTTATCAACGATAGAAGTGCAAAGTTGTTGCTCACTCCAGACGGTGGATTCTCTCCACGAGGAGCAAGTATTATCTCGCATACGCCTATGAAACGTTTTGGCGGAGCTCCAGAGCTTGTCGGCTGTATGAATTGGCTTATCGATGACGACGCTGCTGGCTTTGTAACTGGTATTACTGTTCCAGTTGACGGTGGTTTCTTGTCTTGCTCGGGCTTATAATTTTATAAGAGGAAAATATTATGATGAAAAAATTATTAATACTTGCGTTGATGTCGGCAGGTGTGTCGGCATGCGTTTCTACATCTGACGATGTAGTTGTATCGCCAAAAATTGATACATCAAACGACCGTGTAAAATCAAAGCTCGTGTTGCCATACAAGCAACTCGGTGTTGTGATTCCAAAAAATTCGTCGCAAACAAAAAATAATCTCACAGTTGGTTGCGAAACAGTTGACCGCGACTACACTGATTACGACGCATACAAAGAATATCTTGCACCACTCGGTATTAAGAAAATCCGTTTGCAAGGTGGTTGGGCGAAGACTGAAAAAGTTAAAGGTGTTTACAACTTCGCATGGCTCGACCATATCGTTAACGATGCTATCTCGCGTGGAATTACTCCGTGGGTTCAAACATCGTACGGCAATCAAATCTACAATGGTGGTGGAACTCCATTCCTCAAGGGTGGTATGCCATGCACAAAAGAAGGTAAAGACGCTTGGAACAGATGGGTTGAAGCTATCGCAAAACGCTATGCTGGCAAGGTTGAATGGGAAATGTGGAACGAACCTGATATCAATCGCAAAACTCCAAAAATGGAAACAGTTGATATCAATGTTCGCACAACAAATATCATTCTTAAGCACGATCCAAAAGCAAAAATTGCTGGTTTGTCGTTGGCATCAACAAAACCAGGAAATTTTGAAATTTATGTAAAGGCGATGGCTGAACTTGGTATGCTCGACAAGTTTACATGGTTGACTTATCACGGCTATGAATATCGCCCAGAAGCAAGTTATGTAAACATTGACAAAATGCGTGAAATCCTCGCAAAGTACTCAAAAAAAGTCTTATTGCGTCAAGGTGAAAACGGGGCTCCATCTAAAGGATATATGGGTGGTGCGTTGGCTCACAATCCATGGACAGAATACTCTCAAGCAAAGTGGGACTTGCGTCGTATGCTCGGCGACTGGGGTCGTGGAATAGAAACAAGCGTATTCTCGATTTCCGATATGAACTACTTTAACAATGCACAAGGTTTTGCTGGTGTTGACCAAATCAAGATCAAGAATGTTAAAGGATTGCTCGGCACTGACGACAAAAACAGAGTTATTAAAATCAAGATGGCATATTATGCAGTGCAGAATTTGGTTTCGGTATTTGAACTACTCGACAATCAACAAGGCAAATTGGTTATAAGCAAAGAATACCCAGAACAAATTGAAGCATTTGGCTATATCGACAACGAAACACGCACACCAGCATTTACAATTTGGTTTGGCGACAACACTCCGTCTAACCTCATTTTGACAATACCAGTGGACGTAGAGCTCAAGGGTGGTGCAAAGATTAAAGAACCTGTATGGGTAGATATTCTTTCGGGTAAAGTTTGCGAAATTCCTGCATCGGCAATTTCTCGCAGTGGAAATACTTTGAAGATTAAAGGATTGCACCTTTACGACTCGCCAGTTCTCATCACAGATAAATCGGTTGTCGATTTCAGAAAGTAAAATTTTAGGAGAAGAAAAAATATGAAAATATTTACAGCATTAGTTAGTGCGTCGATTCTCGCATCGGCATTAGTTGCAACAGGTGCACCAAAAATTGATACATCAAATAATCGTGTAAAGACAAAGCTCGAGTTGCCATATACGCAACTGGGTGTTCTTGTTCCAAAGAATGTTTCGCAAACGCAAAGAAACTTTACACTCGGTTGCGAAACTCTCGACCGTGATTACGCCGATTACGACGCCTACAAAGAATATCTCGCACCACTCGGCGTAAAGACAATCCGTTTGCAAGGTGGCTGGGCAAAGACTGAAAAGGTCAAGGGCGTTTACGACTTCACATGGCTCGACCATATCATCAATGACGCTCGCTCTCGTGGTTTGGAAATTTGGCTCCAGACATCGTACGGTAATCCGATTTACGATGGTGGCGGTACTCCATTCCTCAAGGGTGGTATGCCAACTTCAAAAGAAGCTAAAAAAGCGTGGGATAATTGGGTTCACGCAATGGCAAAGCGTTATGCAGGTAAGGTAACTTGGGAAGTTTGGAATGAACCAGACCTCAATCCGTCTATCTCGCTAAAAGCGATTGTCGACATCAATATTCGCACATCGGATATTATTCTTAAGCACGATCCAAAAGCTGAAATCTCGGCACTTTCGTTGGTTAATATAAGACAAAACCGCTTTGAAAAATACATCGAAGAATTACACAAGGCTGGCAAGCTCGATAACTTCAAGTGGATTTGTTATCACGCATATCGTTATCGTCCAGAAGATGCATATAGCATGGGTGTTGAAGAATGTTATAAAATTCTTCGCAAATACTCGAATAAGCCTATATTGCGTCAAGGCGAGAATGGTGCTCCATCGAAAGGTGGAATGGGCGGTGCATTGTCAGACTTCCCATGGACAGAATTCACACAAGCAAAGTGGGACTTGCGTCGTATGCTCGGCGACTGGGGTCGTGGAATCGAAACAAGCGTATTCAGTATTTCTGATATGAATTATGCTCAAACCGATTCAATCAAAATTAAAAATGTCAAAGGGTTGCTCGGCACTGACAGCAAAAACAGAGTTGTTAAAATTAAGATGGCTTATTACGCAGTGCAGAACCTTGCATCAGTTTTCAATTTGCTCGACAAACAAACAGGTAAGCAAGTTGTAAGCAAGGAATATCCTGAACAAATCGACGCATTTGGTTATGTCGATAACGAATCGGGTATGCCGTCGTTCACATTGTGGATGTGCGATACAATCCCATCGAGCAATTATTTGACAATGCCTATCGATGTTGAACTCAAGGGTGGTGCAAAGTTGCAAAATCCAGTTTGGGTAGACATCCTTTCTGGTAGAGTTTATGAAATTCCAGCTTCAAAAATTACTCGCAAAGGCGACGTTTTGAAGATAAAAGATTTTCCGCTTTACGACTCTCCAATTCTTGTAACAGAAAAAGGTTATATCGAATTTAAGAAGTAAAATTACAAGCCGTATGCGTGTAGCGTACGGCTTTTGTTGATTCTCAAATCTCATCGGAAACACAATGGCGACAAGAAATAAAAAGCGAATTACACAGACTGAAATTGCGAAAGAATTGGGCGTTTCAAAGTCGACTGTATCGCTCGCATTTGTGTCGTCAAAAAAAGTTTCCGAAGAGTTGAGAAAAAAGATTTTAGACTTCGCCAAAAAACGTGGATACAAGAAAAATCCATTGTTGTCATCGGCGATGTCGAGCATAAAGAAGTCGCGTTCAGACTTTGATTTTCTCGAAACTATTGTTTTGATTAACGCAAATCAAACAAAAGACGCACCAGAAAAATATCCTATTTTTTCAAGATATATAAATGGCGTAAATATCGAAGCAAAAGAGTTGGGCTATGGCGTGTATTACGTTTGGCTCTATGAAAAAAATCTTACGCCCGATAGATTAAAGAAAATCCTTTACTCGCGTGGAATACGTGGCGGGGTAGTGGTCGGACACATCAATAACAAAAAATTGCCCGAAGAATATTCTGAAATTTGGAACAACTTTAAATTTGTTGCCGCAGGTACAAAAACTTTTAATCCGACAATCGATTTTATCTCGTCCGACAAATTTTTGATTGCACAACACATCACAAATAAAATCATAAAGATGGGCTACAAACGTCCAAGTATGATTATCGATGAACACTTTGATGAAATCGTAGAAGGTCGAACTATTGGCGGATTCCTCAGAGCCCAGTTGAATTTGTCTGACAACAATAGAGTGCCTCCGTTCTTAAAAGTGCGTCAAGCAAAGAAGAATCCAAAGTTGCTTTCAGCATGGCTTGAAAAATATAAACCCGATGCTGTTATGTGTACATCCAACTCAACGAGTGAGTGGATGGCTCTTCCTGAAATTTCTGAAATGATTGCAAAGTATGCCGTGCAACTGAATATGGAATTGAAGTCAGATGAACACGATTGGAGTGCAATCGACCAAAATTACGAGCTTGTCGGGCGTTTTGCAGTTAGAAAACTTTTTGAAATTTTGAATGCAACAGCGTCGTCATCGCTGAAAAACGTCGTTACAGCGACGATTGTAGAACCACGTTGGAATAAAAAATTAAGTTTATCGTAATTCTTTTTTCTTGTGAGATTTTTTTGTTTTTGTTAATTTACTTGGGATTTTATGAAAACAAAAATGTGTATGGTGGTGGTTCTTTTTTGTGCGTCTTTATTTTTTTCGGCGTGCAAAGAAGAAAAGAGAAATTCGGTTGATACTGAGTACGACAAAACTTCGCAGTTCAGTACGGCAGAGTTTAAAAATCCGTCTGCACAATATAGAATAGTTCCATTTTGGAGTTGGAACGAAACAATGGAACCAGATGAAATCCGACGTCAACTTCGCTTAATGAAAAAAGTAGGTTGGGGTGGCTCAATGGTACATAGTCGTACAGGTTTGCTCACAGAATATTTGGGCGAAGATTGGTTTAAGGCAGTAGACGCAACGCTCGATGAATCGCGTAAGCTTGGAATGCTCGTATGGCTTTACGACGAGGACAAGTGGCCAAGTGGATACAGTGGTGGCAGTGTCTTGAAAGAAGATCCAAATTTTGCAGTGAAGTGTCTTGTTGCATATCCACAAAATGCAAAGGCGATAAAAGGTGCAGTTAAAATGGGAGACGCAACTAATGGAATTCAGGTGTACTCTTATACATCGCCAATGGGCGACCCGTGGTTTAATGGGACATCGTATGTAGACACAATGTCGCGCAAGGCGATGGAGGTTTTTAAGCGTGAAGCGTATGACAGTTACTACAAGCGTTATAAAAACGATTTTGGTAATTTAATTGTCGCCGAGTTTACTGACGAGCCAGCGATAACGCGTGCTTGCCCAGGTTTTCCTAATGGTCCAGCGTATTCGTCTGATTTAATTGACGCATTTAAAAAGGAGTATGGTTATAATCCCGTTTCACACTTTTATAAATTATTTGTGAATTGCGACGGTGCAAAAAAGTTCCGATTACATTATTATCGAACAGTAAATCGACTTTTTGAAGTAAACTTTTTTAAGCAACTTGGCGACGCTTGTGCTGAACGTAATATCGCGTTTACAGGTCATTGTGTTGCAGACGGAGGTATAATAACTCAACAAGATAAAACGGGTATAATTATGCCTCATTTGCGCCATATGGGGATTCCTGGAATTGACCACTTGACGCGTCAAGCAGTAAGTCCTATTGCGGGGAAGCAGTGCCAAAGTATATGCAATCAGTATGGCAAGAAGCGTATGCTTTCCGAATTATACGGTGTATCGGGAGGTTCGCTCACTTTTGAAGATAGGCAATGGATAGCCTACCAGCAATTTGCTGTCGGAGTAAATTTGTTAGTTCCTCACTTGAGTTTGTTCTCGATGTCGGGTTGTCGCAAAAGAGATTATCCTCAGAATATAAATTATCAGCAGAGTTGGTGGGAACATAACGATAAAATTGATATTCCACTTGCGCGCGCGTGTTATGCGCTTTCGCAAGGCAAGTATGCAACTGAGATTTTGTTGATTACGCCAATGGAAAGTTTTTACTCGCTCAATCGCATAGAACCAAACGGATACAGAGACGCTGGAGTCGCACCTGAGTTGATGAAGTATGGCGCAAAAATCCACCAAGATTATTATAATGCGATGAACGCTTTGTTGGCAGAGCAGTTGACTTTCGACTTGGGCGATGAACAGTTGCTTGAAGAAGACGGATTTGTAAAAGGCAATAAAATTGGGATAAAACAATCGAGTTATAGAGTAGTACTTTTGCCTAATGCCGACACAATGCGTCCTGCAACGTTCAAACGCTTAAAAGAATTTGTCGCAAATGGTGGTATAGTTTTACGATTGGGGAATGGTGCAAGACTTCTCGACGGAGAGAGATCTGCAGAACTCGACGCATTTATGGAATCGATAAAACTTATCGATATAAAAAATCTTCGCACTGAAATTGAATCGAAATTAGCACCGATGTTGTCGGTTGAAAAGATGTCGGGCGAGCAAGAAAAACTTTGGACTCATATTCGCAATTATAACGATGGTTCACGTTTTGTGATGTTGACAAATTTGTCGCGCCAAGAAAAGTTTATCGGCAAATTACAAATCTATGGCAATTATACTCGCGTGCAGTTGTTCGATATGGAGTTGGGCGAATTGAAAGATATTTATGCAAAACGTAATTCTAATGGGCTTGAGTTAGCGTTAAATTTGGAAAAAGCTGGGGCAATATTTTTGAGAGTTTCAAACGAAGCGCCAGTTGTAAAATCGGAAATAGAAGAAAAAATTGTTCGCACAACATCGCTTTCGGATTGGGATACAACGCGTCTTGACGACAACACTATGACTCTCGATTATGCCTCGTTTGAGTGTGCAAATGGTAAAGGTGTTTCGGGCGATGTCCCTATTTATGAAATTTCACGCTACTTAAATAGTGTGAAATATGACGGAGCATTGAGTATAAAATATCGATATAAGGCAAAAGATTTCGATAAAAATCGCAAGTTGCATCTGGTGGTTGAATATCCAGAAAGAGCAAACATTAAAGTTAATGGCAATGAAGTTAAATATGCTGGACTCCCATTCTGGCGCGATTTCCGTTGGCTCCCAATTGATATCACAGGGTTGACAAAAAATGGCGAAAACGAAATTGAGCTCTTCTACAAAGACTTTAAATATGGCGACCCAAATGTATTTCAACCACAGTGGCGCAGATATGGTACAGAGCCTGAAGCAGTCTATTTAGTGGGAGATTTTTCGGTAGTATCGAAAGATACAGGGGTAATTCCACGCACAGCAGATTACAAAAAAACATATTGGTCGAAACACACAAAATCGAATTACATCAGTAAAACCGATTTAGCTATCACAAACCCGACTTCATTAAAATATGGGAATCAAACCACAAACGGACTCCCATTTTATTGTGGGCGCGTTGCGTATTCAAAGAAAATTAATGTCGGTAAACTCGCTAATGGCGAACACGCAATCATCAAACTTGGCGATTTAGATGCACCAGTTGCACAAGTGTTCGTAAATGGTCAAGACGCTGGTGTAATCAAGAATGAGCCATTTGAACTCGATATCACAAAGTTTATCAAGGGTGAAACTGCTGAAATAAAAATCGTGTTGTATGCAACACTTCGCAATACTGCCGACGCGTTCCATAATATCGCAGGCGAAATATATGCAATTTGGCCTGCTCGATTTACTCTCGAAGATTTGCCCATTGATAACAATGATGTACGTCTTGCAAAACTCCAAGAATTTGCAAACGGAAAATGGAAATCAAAAAAATGGGTACTCGATTATTGTATGGTCTCGTTTGGTGACTTGGGAAAAATCGAGCTTGTTATAAAATCAAATAGATGATAATTTATGAATATGAAAAAAAGCCTGATTATATCTACGTTATGCGCAACCTTGTTGCTCGTGGCGTGCAAAGAAAATAAGAAAAACGCAGTCGATACACAGTACGACAAAAACTCGCAGTTCAGTACGGCAGAGTTTAAAAATCCGTCAGCACAATATAGAATAGTTCCATTTTGGAGTTGGAACGAAACAATGGAGCCTGATGAAATCCGCCGTCAACTTCGCTTGATGAAAAAAGCAGGTTGGGGTGGCTCAATGATACATAGTCGCACAGGATTGCTCACAGAATATTTGGGCGAAGATTGGTTTAAAGCAGTCGACGCAACGCTCGATGAGTCTCGTAAACTTGGGATGCTTGTGTGGCTTTACGACGAAGACAAGTGGCCAAGCGGATATAGTGGCGGTACTGTCTTGCACGAAGACCCAAACTTTGCAGTGAAATGTTTGTACGCTATAAAAGCTGGCGAAAAAGCTATCGATGGTGCAGTAAAAGTTGGCGATGCTGTCGACGGAATACAAGTGTATTCTTATACATCGCCAATGGGGAACCCATGGTTCAATGGTACATCGTATGTCGACACAATGTCTCGCAAGGCAATGGAAGTTTTCAAACGTGAAGCGTACGACAGCTACTACAAACGTTATAAAAACGATTTTGGCAATTTGATTGTCGCCGAATTTACCGATGAGCCTGCACTCGCAAGCCATTATGGAAAGTGTCCAGCAAGTAATATTGTTTACTCATCAGATTTAATTGACGCTTTCAAAAAAGAATATGGTTTCGACCCTGTTCCACATTTCCATAAATTGTTTGTCGATTGCGATGGTGCAAAAAAATTCCGTCTGCAATATTTCCGAGTAGCAAACAAACTTTTTGAAAATAACTTTATGAAATTGTTGGGCGATGCTTGTGCCGAACGCAATATTTCGCTCACAGGACACTGTATGGCTGAAGCACCAGTATTCTCCCAACATCTTTGGAGTGGTCGAATTATGCCATATTATCGCCATATGGGTATTCCTGGAATTGACCACCTCGCACGTTGTATTGCAACACCATTGACGGGCAAACAATGTCAAAGTGTATGTAATCAATACGGTAAGACTCGTATGCTTTCTGAATTGTATGGCGTGTCGGGTGGTTCGCTTACATTTGAAGATAGACAATGGATAACACATCATCAGTTTGTTGTTGGCGTGAATGTACTCGTCCCTCACTTGAGTCTTTTCTCGCAGACAGGTTGCCGTAAACGCGACTATCCGCAAAACATAAATTATCAACAAAGCTGGTGGGAACTAAATAGCAAGATTGACGTACCTCTCGCACGTGCGTGCTATGCATTGTCGCAAGGCAAGTACGCAACCGATATTCTCTTGTTGCATCCTCAAGAATCGGCTGCAAGTTTGTGGAAACGTGATGTTAGCTCAAATGCTGGTGGTACACCAACTGAAGCAAAAAAGAACATCGCAATCCAAACTGCATTTGTAAATGCTGGCGATGTTCTTCTTGGCTCGCAGTTGACTTTCGACTTGGGCGATGAGCAGTTGCTCGAAGAAGACGGATTTGTAAAAGGTAATGAAATTGGAATAAAGCAATCAACTTATAAAGTTGTTCTTGTTCCTGATGCCGACACAATGCGTCCAGCAACGATGAAACGCTTAAAAGAATTTGTCGCAAATGGTGGGCTCGTATTGCGACTCGGCAAAGGTGCAAAACTTCTCGACGGTGAGCCATCGGCAGAGCTCGACGCATTTATGAAATCTCTCAAGCAGATTGATATTAAAGATGTCCGTGCGGAGCTTGAGAAAAAAATTCCAGCAATGATTACTGTCGAAAAGAAATCTGGCGACCAAAGCAAAGTTTGGACTCATATCCGCAACTACAACGATGGTTCACGTTTGATTATGCTCACAAATTTGAGCCGTGCAGAAAAATATAATGGACTTTTGAAAATTGCTGGTTCGTACACAAGAGCACAACTCTTGGATATGGAATCGGGCGAACTCAAAGATATTTATGCAGAACGCAAAAATAATTCTTTGGAACTCCCATTGAATTTAGAATGTGCACAAGCAATCTATTTGCGAGTATCTAACGAAGCACCAGTTGCAAAAGTACCAGTCGAAGAAAAAGTGTTGCGTACGCAAACTCTCGCAGATTGGAAAGCAGAACGCCTCGACGATAACTCGATGACTCTCGACTATGCGTCATTCTCATATAATGGTGGAAAGAAGTTTGTAAACGGCGAAGTGCCAACATTAGAAATTTGGGAATATTTCAGAAAGCTTAAGTACGATGGCGATGTTACTGTAAAATATTACTACAAGGCAAAAGATTTTGATAAAAATCGTAAGTTGCACTTGGTTGTTGAGTATCCAGAAAAAGCTGTGATTAAAGTCAATGGCAAAGAAGTGAAGTATGCAGGACTCCCGTTCTGGAAAGACTTCCGTTGGTTGCCAATCGATATCACAGGTATGACAAAAGACGGTACAAATGAAATCGAATTGCACTACAAAGATTTTAAGTATAGCGACCCAACTGTACATCAACCACAATGGCGTCGATATGGTACTGAAATTGAAGCAGTCTATTTGGTCGGCGATTTCTCGGTCGTATCAAAAGATACAGGCAGAAAAGTTAAGAATGAAGACGCTGAAAGATATCAAGCAAAACCGACAAAAGCAAATTACATCAGCAAAGCAGACTTGGCTATCACAAACCCGACTCCATTGAAATATGGCAACCAAACAATAAATGGATTGCCGTTCTATGCAGGTCGTTTGGCGTATTCAAAGAAAATCGACTTCGGTAAACTCAATGCTGGCGAACGTGTGATTATCAAACTTGGCGATTTAGACGCACCAGTTGCACAAGTGTTTGTCGACGGTAAAGACGCTGGTGTTATCAAGAATGAGCCATTTGAACTCGACATCACAAAGTTTGTCAAAAGCGAAACTGCAGAAGTTAAGGTTGTCTTGTATGCGACACTTCGCAATATAATGGACGCTCTGCACAATGTCCGAGGTGAAATCTATTCAATCTGGCCTCCGATGTTCTTTATCGAAGATTTGCCAAGACCAAATCCAGAAAAGCAACTCGAAACACTCCAAGCTTTTGCCGACGGAAAATGGCAGTCAAAAAGATGGATTAAAGACTATTGCCAAGTCTCATTTGGCGATACTGAAGGTATTGAGCTTGTCATAAAAAAGTAAAATCAAATTGAATTTTCAAAAGGCGAAAGAGTAATTCTTTTGCCTTTTTTTGTGGACTTTATACGGGGGATTTTTTACTCTTATTCCTTAAACTTAAAAAAGAAAGCACTTATTATGAAAATAAAGAAACTATCTATATTGGGGTTAACTTTGTTTGTTGCAAGCACGATGCTCGTAGCGTGTTGTGCAACTTGCGACAAGCCAAGTGGCAAGTGGGTAAAGTACGAAAAAAATCCAGTCTTGGGTGGAGGTAATTTAGGTACGATTTTCGACATCTCTGTTTTGAAAACAGACAAGGGCTACACTATGTTCTCGTCGTGGCGACCAGAACGTGGTATCGCTGTTCATTACAGTAAAGACGGCTATGAGTGGACTCTCCCAAAGCTCGTTTTTAAGCCCCAAAGCGACAAATCTAACTGGGAATATCGTATCAATCGCCCTGGTGTGATATTTAAGGACGGCTATTATCACATGTGGTACACTGGTCAAACTGGAACAAAGCCATCGAGATCGCGAATTGGTTATGCGAAAAGTAAAGATGGTGTCAACTGGACTCGTCATAACACTTTCATTATGGAATCAACTGAAAAATGGGAAGGTCTCTCGCTTATGTGCCCACACGTCATTTGGGACGAGCAGGAAAAAATCTTTAAGATGTGGTATTCAGGTGGCGAAACATACGAGCCAAATGCAATCGGCTATGCGACAAGTAAAGATGGTATCAACTGGACAAAATACAGTGGAAATCCGGTTTGTGTTCCAGATAAAAAATATAAGTGGGAACAAGATCGTGTAACTGCATGCCAAGTTATCAAACGTGAGAATGACTACTTGATGTTCTACATCGGCTTTGAAGATATTCACACAGCACGCATCTGTATGGCTCGCTCAAAAGACGGTATCACAAATTGGGAACGCTTCTCGGGTAATCCTATCGTTCAACCTGACTTCTCGCAACCAGATTCATGGGATGCTTCGGCAACTTACAAGCCGTATGTAATCTTTGACGGCGAAAAATGGATTATGTGGTACAACGGAAGAATTCACAAGTTGGGGCTCGAACGCATTGGTGTTGCAACGTATTATGGCAAAGATTTAGGATTCTAATTTAATTAACAAACGCACAGACTAATTAAGGTTTGTGCGTTTTTAATCGGACAAAGAAAATGAAAAGACGTGAGTTTATAAGTGATAGCATATTGGCGTTCGGAGGATTGATGTTGAGCCAAAATTTCACATACGCCGATGTAAAAAAAGAAACATCGAGATTATTTTCTCTCGACGCTGAACGTGGGTATGATGTCGTTATAAACTCGACAGGTCTCGCAGGTGCGTTTATGGCACTTTCGGCTTCGCAAAAGGGATTGCGTGTGTTGCTTGTTGATCGTCGCACATCTGTCGGCTGGGAAATGGTCGAGCGATTCAATCTTTCGCTCGACAAAAATGGTTTTGAAAATTGGGGCGATGATATGAAAAAAATCTTTTTCCCCGATGACGAAAAACTTGATATCGACAATAAAAATCTCACAGGCGAATGCAACTCTGAACTCGGCGATAAGGTCGTATTTTTGGGAGGTAGTATAAATAAAAGTTTGTCGCGTTCGCTTGTGATGAACGGTGTTGATGTTCTTTTTATGGCTGATGTTTTCGGTGTGTTTAAAGACGATAACAACGCAGTGTCGGGCGTTGCAATCGCCACAAAACAAGGTGCGATTGCTGTCAAATGTGCGTCGTTTGTAGATTGCGGGAATGTAAATATTTTCACACGCAACATCACTAAATCGAATTTTGAAATTGTAAAATCGACTTTTACATTGCGGTTTTGGAATGCAAAAAAATGTCCTGAAAATTTTGCGATAAATTTAAATTCAAAAAAAATAAATGCAAAATTTGCTTTCGCAAAAACTCGAGAAGATTGTGCGTATTTGACTTTTGAAGTACCTTGCAAATCGTCGGATTTTTCGGCTATTGAAAGGTCTGCACGCTTGTGTGCTACCGAAATTTTAGAAAATAAAAAATCTCTGCCAAAGGGGTTGCACAATATTTTTAGAACGGCATTTGCACGTGAGTGTTTGTATTTTGTAAATGGCGAACTGAAAAAAGTTGATATAAAAAATTACTTCGTTTTTGAGAATCCTGCAGAGATAAACTCGTGCGATGATGTTTTCAAATTGTACACAAAAAGCGTGAAATTTGGGAAAGCGTTGGAATCGGGTAAGGCGAGAGAATCGATAAAATTTGTGTCGGCAAATGGCGAAGCTCTCGCACAAAAATTTGGAGAGAGAATTGTCGAAGACGGCTTTGCGACGCCATTTTATAGGTTTGATTTATCGAATGTGAAAGCTGAAAAAATCGCTTGCGATGTTTTGGTCGCAGGTGTGGGTTCGGCTGGTGTGTTCGCATTAAAGTCGGCAACAGAACGTGGAGCAAATGCACTTGGGGTAGAGTGTTTCCACGACTATGGCGGGACAAAAGTCAACGGAGGGGTAATCGGTTATTATTGCAATGTTAAAACGCATCCACTCATAATAGAATCTACTGCACAATCGAAAAAAACAAATGCGATAGGTGTATCGGGTGGCACAATTTATTCTGTAATAAATTTAAAATTACTCGAGAAATCAAAGATAATCACAGGTGCAATCTTATGTGGTGCGTCGGTTGAAAACGGTAAACTTGTCGGGGCATATTTTACAAAAGATTCAAAATTATATTTTGTCGAATCTAAAGTCGCCATCGATTGCACTGGCGATGCCGACCTTTCCGCCTTTGCAGGTGTGCCATTCGCACAAGGAGAGAATCGTTCGGGTATTTCTATAAATTTCAGCAAATGGGAAATACAATCAATATCAGCAAAGACAGCTGAACGCAGGTTGATATCAAAAGACTTCGGGATTGTAGACATCACAAAGATTACAGATTTTCAGCGTGCGATGATTTTAGCACATTATCAATCGTCGTATTACGATTCATATCCGCAGTTGACGCCACGTGATACTCGTCGTCCACTCGGTGTGAAAACGTTGGAGTTGGCTGAAGCACTCGAGGGTAAACCCAGTGCAGATATTATCGCACAAGCATTCAGCGATTACGACCCACACAGTGTGCCAATGAGTAAGTTTGCACGCACTGCAATGATGCTTCCGCACTTTCCACACTACTATGCAGTGAACATTCCGTTCGGTTGCGTCGTGCCAAAAAATCTGAACGGACTTCTCTTTGGCGGACGCTCTATTTCGGTTTCGCACGATGTCTTGCAATTCACAAGAATGTCGGGCGATGTCGCAACGTTGGGAGAGGTGGAAGGTAGAATTGCGTCAGACTTTGCGAAATGTGGTGGTAATCTCGCCGACTTTGATGTCTCAAAAATTGTCGAAGAATCGACGAAGTTAGGTTATTATACTGACGATTATTTGAAACGAACAAACCTTGCGACAACTGAAATTATCGAGCGTCTTGCACGAGGCGATTCTGACGTTCTCATTTGGGCGTGCTTAAAACCAAAAGCCGAAATTTTACCGATGCTCAGAGAGTCGTTCAAAAAAGTTCGCACATTGCAAACAGCGTACGCACTCTCTTGGTTCGGCGATAATTCAGGCGAAAAAGTAATTCTTCGTGAACTAAAAAATAACTTATCACAAGAGGAAAAAGAGCCACAATCGGCAGATTATCTTGAGTTGTATTGGCGAGGAAATTTGAAATCGCCATACTGGAATATCAATAGGGCGTTGGCATTTTTGGCGATGTCGGGTTCAGAAAAATCTGATAAAGTTGTTGCTGAAATTTTGAGCAAAACAACATCTGGCGGAAAATTGGTACGCTCGAAAGACAATGTTTACACTGCAAATAGAATCGACTTGGTACTTCTGCCAAATCATAACCGAATTGTGAATTTGTGTTTTTATGCAGAACGTCGACCATCTATAAAATTTGCAAAAGGTTTTGAACGTCTGCTTGACGATTCAAATATTGCGTGCAATTCCACACGCAAGTATTCAGAGGGTCGCTTTAATATGAATACAGGACTTTTGGAAATGCTTGTCGCAAGTGCGTCGGCACGTTGTGGTTCGCCAAAAGGTGCAAGTGTTTTAGTCCATTATTTAGGCGATTACCAAGCTAACTTCAGAGCATTTGCACATCAAGAATTATGCGATATTTACAAGCAAGATTTTTCGTTTGATGCTTTAAAGTGGCAAAGTGTCGCAAAGGAAAAATCAGGGGTAGTAGCAAATCCATTGTCGGAAAAATTCAGATAGTGGATTTTGGCAAAGTATCCAAAATTAAAAAATGTATCCAAAAATAAGGTAAACATTTTTGGCGAAAAATGTTAGAATGGCATAATGAAAAAAATTTTGTTATCTACAATATTAGTGTGTTTTGCGTCTGCTATTTTCGCAGGTACAGCAAGACTCAACATTACATATAAAAATAAAAAGACTGAAACAAAACTCGTTCAGCTCGAAAAAATCAGCGATGACAAGGAACGCATTGTTATCAAGAAAGAGTCGATAGGCGATGACGTTTTGCATATCGATATTATTCACTCTGACGCAATTGTACCAGTTGGGACTGAAGGCTGGTGGACGTACGGACGTGGTCTTTACGGACACTTCGATAAATCGCATGGTGTTTTTACCCCTAATAAAAGTTATATCCCGATTTACGCAGTTAAAACAGATAAGAAAATGTTTTACGCACATGTAAAATCACTCCGATTTTTTTACGATTTTTGCGTAATATCAAGCAAGGGAACATACAAGGTATTCCCTCGTTTTAGAATTGATAAGATTAGAAAAAATTTTGACTTGTACGATGACATCGTTGTCGAGTTCAATACGCTCAAAGGCAAAGATGCTACATACGCTAGTGTAGCAAGGGCATATCAAAAGTATCAACTTGAGCGAGGCGAAGTTCAGCCAATTAAAGAGCGTATAAAAAAATATCCAGAGCTTGAATATCTTTGCGATTCTATTGTTGTGCGAATACAAACTCACGCTGCAAAGCCAATTCCAGATATTCCAATCCGATACACAAAAGAAACAGAGCAACCTTTAGTTGTACACTTCCCATTTGGCGTCGCTGAGGAATTTGTAAAGGCGATTAAAGATAGCGGAGTTGATAAAGCAACTATCGTATCGGCTGGTTGGAACTACGGCGGGTACGACGGCAGAACGCCATCGCACTTCCCAGTAGAAAATGCAATCGGTGGCGAAGATGGTTTGCGTAGACTAATCCAAAAAACTCAAGACTTGGGGTATCAATTTACACTTCACGCAACCAATACCGACGCATACGAAGTCTCGCCAATGTGGTCGCCCGATTTCATCGGAAAAAATAAAGACGGCTCACTTGTTAAAGGCGGGGTTTGGGCTGGCGGACAATGCTTCCTTGTTTGTCAACACGCATCGTGGAATGCTTATGTCCCAGAAGAACTCAAGCAAATGCGCGCGTTGGGGGCAAAAGGTCCGCACTATATCGACGTTTATTCAGCTACATATCCGAACTATTGTGCCGATCCAAAACACTTTGCAACGCCTGAAATTATGGCAGAATACCAAAACAAAATTTTGGCGATGTCGAAAGAATTGTTTGGTGGAGCATCATCTGAAGGTGGTTTCGACCACGTCGCTGGAAATCTCGATTACATCAACTATGTTAGTCGCGACATAAAGCTCATTCGCGATGGTAAACATAACAAGCTTGTTGCTGGTGTATTTCCAATTTGGGAGTTAGTTTACCACGGAATTATTTTGTACACATCGGATAGAGCAACGCAAAATCACACTCGTGGAAAATGTATGTATAAAATCGAAAAAAGTGGAGATCCACGTTGGATGGAGGGCGACGGAATTGTCGACCCATACATATCATTGAAGATTGTCGAATTTGGTGGACGTCCGATTTTCTACACATACAAATTTGCCGATGTTCCAAGAATCAAACGAGCATGGGACGAATTTGTGCCAGTACGCCATCTCCAAAAATTGTTAATGACCGATCACTGCGAAATCGCAAAAGATGTCTTTATGACTTCATACGAAGACGGAAGCAAAACTATTTCAAACTATCGCAAGACGCCCTTTGTATACGAAAACGTAGAAATAGCATCGCTTTCATACAAACTATTTTCTCCAAAGAAAAATTAAGAAATAGTTTTTGTGCGGACTTAAAGGTCCGCATTTTTTTTGTAAATTTTTTTTGCTAAATTTGGGCTACATTTGTTATTTTCGGATACATGAAAAAATCGACGCAAAAACAAAAATATTTGTGGGAACGTAAAACCGATACATCGCTCCAGTTTTGGCCAAATGATAGCAAAGAGTTTTCGCTCATAAAACCGACAGTTCCGCAAAAATATATAGGGAAGGGCAAAGGTGCAAAAATCACATCGCCAAAATCGCTCGCCTTTGATGCGTTAGGAGCAAGGGGCATTAGGCATTCGGCAATAACAGAGCATGCGTCGGGCTTTTATACGCAACGTGCAAAAGAAAATTTCAACTTTGTATCGTTTACAACAGGCGGTTCGGCGACGCTAAAAATCGACAATAAAACTTTTAAGCTTTCTAAAGGGACACTTTTTTATGCGTCATCAAAATCTGAATACATATTGAGCGTCTCAAAAAAATGGAATATGGTATTCTTTCATTTACCAGCAAAATTGTCAGTTTGCGATTGTCGCTATGCTGTTGAAAATTCATCGCGCACAGATGAAGTGGCATTCTTGGCACAAAAATATCTCGAAGAAATTAGCTCTCCAACACCAGCATATTCTCATCTTGAACATTTAGCCGACTTGCTTGTCTATTGCGTGAATTCCGAAGTAGGCAAATTGGGAAAGAAAAAAGAGAGTTTGTCGCAACAGATTTTGGAGATACCAACATCGAAATTGATTTTTAAATCTGCAAAATTAGTCGCAAAAGAACTCGATATTTCATTGGCGATTTTAAATGCAGAATTCCAAAAATTATATGGAACAACCTGCGCTGAATATATCGCAAAGTTGAAGCTCGACAAGGCGCGAACTATGCTTGCCGAAAATAAAAAGAGTATAGGTGAAATCGCAAAAATGTGCGGGTTTGCATCGTCGCATTCATTCGACAAAGCATTTTTCAGAGTGATGCAAATCACACCAACGCAATACATCAATCGCACTTCGCGCGAGATGTAGTTTATTATTTGCGAGCTGAAATTGCGTTTAAAAATCGCTTATTAGATTTTGAAAAATCGTCGGCAGTTTCTTTTAAAATTTGTACAAATTTTTTTATTTGCGATTCGCCCATTCTTACGCTCGGAGCTGTGATTCCTAACGCACCAATTAGAATGTTCGAGTCGTCTCTAACTGGTACTGATACGCACTTCGCACCAAGTTCGTATTCTTCGTTATCAATAGCCCAACCTTGTTCGACAACTTTATTTAATTCTCTTAGTAGATTTCTTTTAGTCTTTATACTATTAGGCGTACGAGTAGTGATTTTTATATTTTTTAGAAAGTTTGGGTTGGTTGATATTTTGTCGGCGAGTAAAATTTTTCCAGCACTTGAGCAAGTGAGATTTATTTGACTTCCTTCGGTTGATATCGAACGCAACGATTGCCACGTTGAGCATTCACGCAAAATAATCGCACCATCGAGATTTGCAATACACAAGTGCGATGTCTCTTTTGTTTGTGCGGTGAGCCTTACGAGAAATGGCGATATTTTCTCGCCCAAGTTATTTCGTGTACGCATTGAATCGGCAATATCAAAAATGAATTTCCCGATTTTATATTTCTTCCCGATTTTTTCTACGGCATTGCAATCGCACATTGTTGAAAGTATGCGAAGTGTTGTCGTGCAAGGGATTGCCACGCCTTTTGCGATTTCAGATAATGAATGTTGCGTACCAGTACGCCTGAGATAATCGAGTATTAAAAAGGCATTTTTTAGGTTTGGTATTTCGTATTTGCTTGCGAATTTACGTTTCATATTTTTTTCAAATATGGAAAATATTTGCGTGTAATCGAGCAAAAACTGAAATATAAGGCATAAGTTTTTCAAATATGAAAAAACAATGGCGATTTTCCGGCAAAAGCGTTGACATAATGCTTTTGTGATTTTTGGATATTTTTCAGAAACGAAAGGAAAATTTTATGAAAAAAATATTTTTGTGCATACTAACTGTTTCGCTGATTTTTTCGTCATTTCAAGCGATTGCCAAAACATCTGAACGCAAAATATCGTTGCAGACATACACGTTTAGAAATCAAACAGTCGAGGAAAGTTTCTATATGTTGCAGGAGGCTGGAATCAAATTTGCAGAATGTTATCCGCAACAGTTTCTTTCAAAAAAATTCCCGAACGTGCGTCTCGATTCAAATATGACTGATGAACATCACGCCTTTTTGCAAGACTTGATGAAAAAGACTGGCGTTCAAATTAAGAGCTATGGTTGCATTATGCGAAGCCCGAAAGACCGCAAGGAATTTGAAAAGCAAGTTGTAGATGTTTGCAGTTTCGCAAAACGTATTGGAGTCGAACAAGTGCAGACCGAAGCAAAGTATCGTGAAATTCCGATGTGGTTAAAGTACGCAAAAAAATATAATCTTACAATCGGTGTGCATCACCATTCTATCGATGCTCCGAATAATCAGTACTATCGTCCAGAAGCGTTGCTCGATTTGGCAAATCGTTTCGATATTCAGGTTGTTCCCGATCTTGGACACTGGGCTCGTGCAGGGCTCGATCCAATCAAGTGCTTAAAAATGCTCAAGGGTAAATTCAAATTTTGTTTACATTTTAAAGACCTCAACAAGTTTGGCGATGTAAGTAATTTCAAGGGCGTAGCCTATGGCGAAGGTGTTCTCGATATGAAGGGAATCATTGCAGAGCTTGACGCACAGGGCTTTGACGGCTACTTTATTATCGAAAATGAACAGATTTACGAAGACCCTATGCCAACCGTAAAAAAGTGTGTGAAGTGGTTGAAAGAAAATTAATTTTTTCCAGATGAAAAATTTTTCGAGACGCAATTTTTGTAAAACTTTAACAACGCTTTCGTCGTCGATGTTGATATTGCCGTCGTGGGCGAAATCGACGAAAGGTAAGCCGAGCGAACGCTTGCGTATTGCAATAATTGGCCCAGGCGGACGTGGCGAAGTTGCGGTTGAAACGTTCGGCGGAGTAGGGCTTGCACAGTTTTCAAAAGCTAATCGAAAAGTTTTGGGCAATGCGATTTTTAAACCATTGCCAAATTGTCCACCATGTGAGCTCGTCGCATTTTGTGATGTCGATTGGGACTTTGCGTCGGCATCATTTAGAGCGTTTCCAAAAATTCCAAAGTATAAAGATTATCGCAAGATGTTCGACGAAATGTCGGATAAAATTGATGCTGTTGTGGTCGCAGTTCCCGACCATATGCACTATCCGATAACCGCCCGTGCGATTCTCGAAGGCAAGCACGTCTTTTGCGAGAAACCATTGTCGCGAACTTTTTGGGAAGCCGATGAAATGACGCGTTTGGCTCAAAAAGCTGGAGTTATCACGCAAATGGGAAATCAAGGCGCAACAAGCGATTCATGGCGAAGACTCCGCGAATGGCTCGACGCCAATATTATCGGAAAAATAACGCAAGTGCATTGTATGACACCTTGCCCGATATGGCCACAAGGTAACCTTGCAATTCCCGATGCGTCGAAAATCCCAAGTTCGCTCGACTACAAGTTGTGGCTTGGCGTTGCGCCCGATATGCCTTACTCGCCGAATGTCGTGCCGTTCAACTGGCGTGGTTTACGCAATTACGGCACAGGTGCGATTGGCGATATGGGTTGCCATATTATCGAACCAATTTTTAACGCAATCGACTTGCCACTTCCACGAAAATTGAAAGCGACTTGCGACAAGACGTCGCTCAACGATTACACTTGGGCAAGCTCAAACCAAATTGATTTTGAATTTGAAACTCCGTACGCGCGAGACGGTATTATGAAAATGCGTTGGTACGACGGCGGACGTATGCCCGACTCGATAAAAGATGTCGATATGGAAACTTTGATTGCCCGAAATTTTGCCGACCGCCGACCTCGAAATATCTTGCTTATCGAGGGCGAAACAGGGGCGGTGCAAGTGGGACTCTATGGAAGTGCGATGAAAATTTTCCCACGTCAAAAAATGATAGAGTTGAAAAAAGCAAAAGCATTTCCACCACAGAAAATTGAGCGATCGGCATTTCCGTCGAATCCGCATTTTGAATTTGCGTGGGCGTGCTTGGGCAAGTGCAAGACATCATCGCCATTTACATCGGCTTCAAGACTCGCTCAAATTTGCCAACTTGGCTCGCTCTCAACATTGTTCTCTGGCGAAGAATTACACTTCGATACAAAGAGAAAATCATTTGGCTCTGTCGAAATCGACAAGCATTTACACTCTTTGTATGAATACCGAAAGGAATTTATTTTATAATAAACTTTATTAAAACAAGTAGGCAAAATAGCAACAATTATCAAATAAAAATCCAAACAGGGATAGGAGCATTGCAAAGCAATCTCCATAAGGGGCAACGCCCCTTCAACGATGTGCAGGTGGCTCACCTGCTAATTATAGATAAAAAAAGCTTTGTTAAATTGCGATGGCGTTGTGAACGCAGAATTCAGGCAGTCTTCGCAAATGTTGCGTGTTAGCGGTGTGTTGGCACTCGGGTTGGCAGTCTATCGCAAAAGAAAATAATTTTTTTTACATGACGGGCACCGGCGAGCGATTGCCGTAGGCAATATCGCTCGCTGATTTCGGATTGCCGATTTTACAGAAAACTCTCCAAGGCGTTGGAGAGTTTTCGTTTTAGTTTTTAAATGGTGTATTTTTCTGATAAAAAACGTGGCAACTTGAACTCGTCGTATTTAGCTCCGTAAACATAGCTTGGGATACTGTTCACTGCAACAGATTGTCGGTGTCGGTGAGGCGAAAAAATCTTTGGGAAATCGTAAAAAAAATAAATCAAAAAATTGACAATATCTTTGAATTGTGAAAAACTCGGTGCAGTTTTTTTAGTAAATCAATATTAATATCATTAACAGGAATCAAATATGAGTTGTCCAAATCAAAACTGTTCGCACGAAGTTCAGCAAATGTGCTGTGTCGCGAAAGGTGCAAATCACGGTCCTGCCCCAATTCCAGAAGAAGGTAAATGGGTTAGAGCCAAACAAATTGCTGATATCAGCGGTTTGACTCACGGCGTCGGCTGGTGCGCCCCTCAACAAGGTGCATGCAAACTTACGCTCAATGTTAAAGACGGCGTTATCGAAGAAGCTCTCGTAGAAACTCTCGGTTGCTCGGGTATGACTCACTCGGCTGCTATGGCAAGTGAAATCCTCCCAGGTAAAACTATCCTCGAAGCCCTCAATACTGACCTCGTTTGCGACGCTATCAACGTTGCTATGCGTGAACTCTTCTTGCAAATCGTTTATGGTAGAACTCAAACTGCTTTCTCGGAAAATGGTTTGCCTATCGGTGCTGGTCTCGAAGACCTCGGTAAAGGCTTGCGTTCACAAGTCGGTACTATGTTCTCGACTAAAGCTAAAGGTCCTCGCTATCTCGAAATGGCTGAAGGTTATGTTCTCGAAGAAGCTCTCGACGCTAACAACGAAGTTATCGGTTACAAAACTGTTCACCTCGGCAAAATGCTCGAAGCTATCCGCAACGGAAAAGATCCTAAAGAAGCTTTCGAAAAGAACGTTTCAACTAAAGGTCGCTTCGAAGACGCTGTAAAAGTTATCGACCCACGCAAAGAATAAGGAGTTTTTACTATGGCTACATTATTTGAAGGCTACGAAAGAAGAATCGAAAAGATTAACAAGTGCTGTGCCGAATACGGTTTGAACTCGATCGAAGAAGCAAGAGATTTCTGCCTCTCGAAAGGTATCGACGTTGAAAAAATCGTTAAGGATATTCAGCCTATCGCTTTTGAAAACGCTGTTTGGGCTTACACTTTGGGCGCTGCTATCGCTTTGAAAAAAGCAAGCAAGAACGCTGCTGAAGCTGCCGAAAATATCGGTATCGGCTTGCAAGCATTCTGCATCCCTGGTTCTGTCGCAGATAGTCGCGACGTTGGTCTTGGACACGGTAACCTCGGTGCTATGCTCCTTCGCGAAGAAACAAAGTGCTTCTGCTTCCTCGCAGGTCACGAATCGTTCGCTGCTGCTGAAGGTGCTATCGGTATCGCAAAGACTGCTAACAAAGTTCGTAAAGAACCATTGCGTGTTATCCTCAACGGTCTCGGAAAAGACGCTGCTTACATCATCTCGCGTATCAATGGTTTCACAAGCGTCGAAACTGAATACGATTACAGCACAGGTGAATTGAAAATCACAAAGGAAACTCCATTCTCATCTGGCGACAGAGCTAAGGTCCGTTGCTACGGTGCTGATGATGTTTCGGAAGGTGTTGCTATTATGATCAAGGAAGGTGTCGACGTTTCTATCACAGGAAACTCGACAAACCCAACTCGCTTCCAACACCCAGTAGCTGGTACATACAAGAAGTGGGCAATCGAACACGGCAAGAAATACTTCTCAGTTGCATCTGGCGGTGGTACAGGCAGAACTTTGCACCCAGACAATATGGCTGCTGGTCCAGCTTCGTACGGTATGACAGACACAATGGGCAGAATGCACGGCGACGCTCAATTCGCAGGTTCATCATCAGTTCCAGCACACGTTGAAATGATGGGTCTTATCGGTATGGGCAACAACCCAATGGTTGGTGCAACTGTTGCAGTTGCAGTAGCTGTTGAAGAAGCTATGAAATAATCGGACAGATTATTCTATCAAAAAAGCCGTCCAAAAGGACGGCTTTTTTGTTTGTCGGCATGGTTCAAAAATAAAAAGCTCGCAGATTTTTTTGCGAGCTTTTTTGTTTTCTTTAGACGCAAAAAAAGGGGCTTGTCGCCCCTCATTAAATTTTATCTTATGCGATAAACGATTTGTTGTAATCGTACAATGAATAGAGATGTTTATTTGCCGATGCGTTGTTGAGGAAACGCATATTCTTGGCATCGTATTCAAGCACGCCTTTTTCAAAAATCGGCACGAGCATAAGCAACGACATTTCAGTGAATGTTGATGCGTAGTTGAAGTTTGCTGGCGGAGGAGTATTTGTATAGCATGCTTCAACCCATTCTTCTTGTGGATTGCCGTCGAACTTTGAGCGAGGCAAGGTTGGTTGTGGCAATGCACCCGAACGCTTAAGCTCAACCATTCTCTTGCGTGGGAAAATCATCGGCTTCATTCCGTATTCATTTGTGAACACTGTTTCTTTTGTGCCGACGATAAGTGTACCGTTCTTCAAGCGTGGATCGTCGATAAAGCTTTGTTCTACACGCTTTACATCTTTTGGTTTGCGACCACCATCGTACCAGTGCAAACGGATTTTCCCGTCGACACCACGAGGATTATCGAACTCGAGATGAGCAGTGCATTCTTGAGGCCACGACCACTTTGTATATTCAGTTGAATTGCCTGAAACTTTCGATGGGAGCCCAAGTTCGAACGCCGAGTATGAGACGTCGAGAACGTGGCAAGCCATATCGCCACCAGCACCTGTCCCGTAATCTCTGAATCCACGCCAGTTGAATGGGATAACTTCGCTTGAGTATGGAGCGTATGGAGCGACACCGAGCCATGATTTATAGTCGAGCGTTGCAGGGATTGGTTCAGCTTTTGGACGGCTGAGAAGACCTTGTTTCCAGAAATTGATTGGGCGATCTGTCCAGCTGTAAATGTTTTCGATTTTCCCGAGTATACCAGCGTCGTACCATTCTTTAATTACACGCCAGCCGTCGAAGGTATGTCCTTGGTTGCCCATTTGAGTAATCAAACCAGTTTCGTTTGCGATTTTATTGAGCTCACGAGCTTCCCAAATTGTGCGAGTCAATGGTTTTTGGCAATAGACGTGCTTACCCATTTTCAATGCCCAAGCGGAGATAGGGTAGTGCATATGGTCGGGAGTTGAGATTACCACACCGTCGATTTCTTTATCCATTTTATCGAGCATACGGCGGAAGTCGGTAAAGCGTGGAACTTTTGGGAATTCGTTATATCCTGGGGCAGCACTGACATCGTCAACATCGCAGAATGCCGCAAAGCGTGCACGTTTTGCGTTGCGAAGTTTAGCGATAGAGAGTTTCCCGATACCACCAACGCCGATTAACGCGACGTTCATTTTTTCATTAGCACCCAATTTTTTAGGAGCAGTTGCACAAGCGGGCAAGAACATTGCACCACCAAGCAAAGCTGAGTTTTCAAGGAATTTGCGTCTATTGATTTTTTTCATATATAGTATTGTTGTTAAAATTTTTCTAAAGGATAGAATTGTGTAGATTCTTTGGCAAGACTCTTTTTCTCGATGTCAAAATAGTATAAAACTTTGTTTATGTAGTGCAAAAAAAAGCCCCGAAGGGCTTTTCTTAAAAAAGAGTGTTAATCGCGTTTTGTATTTTTGTCCCAAGCTTTTTCGATTGCTTCTTTGACTCTTGTTGCAAAGTCGGCGTAAGACTCATTTTCTTTGACCGACATCGCAGGCAGGTATTCAACAATAGCTTTTGCCCCAAAAGTTGGGAGTGTCGCATTTGCTTTCACAGCTTCGTAAGCACCACTAATTGCAACTGGGATAACTTCGATATTCATCTCTTTTGCGAGAATTGCAAAGCTTTGTTTGAAGTCGGCAATAAGCCCGTCTTTTGTACGAGTTCCTTCTGGGAAGATAACAATGCGATTACCTTCACGCAAAGCAGTTGCAAGTTTTCTCAAAGCTTCGCTGACATTGTCGTTAATATCCATAATAATGACATTACTTCTGTCGGCATATTTTTTGAGGAGCCCACCTTTGAGGATATTGCGGAGCTTTGCAAAGAAATAAGTTTTGTAAAGTTGTGTCTTTGAAAATGGCATAACCACAAAGAGACCGTCGAGATAACTTTGGTGGTTAGGTGCAATAATCACAGGCTTGTCGGTCTTGAGATTTTCAAGCCCGATATATTCTGTTTTATAGAATAGTTTGCCGAATGTCTTGAAGATGAAAATCGAGAGGAAGTGCAAGCAATTTGGCTTGTAGAGTTTTGGTTGTGGAAGGCGTCCGATAATTTCTGCCCAAGAGATATTCATATTTTTATTTTCAACATCGCTGTTGCGATTTTCTTCTACAAACTTTGCAAATTCTCTGAGCGACGAATATTTTTCAAAGTCGCGTTCGACAATGTTCACACCGAGATTTTCTTGAACATAACATTGCATAGAAATCTTGCCGAGAGAGTCTAACCCCAAGTCCATTTCCATATGAGCGTCGGGGCGTACAGGCATAGAGATTTGCGACTCCAAGACAGATTTAAGCTCGACGTATGTGTCAGTTGTCGGTTCTGGTTCGGCTTTTTCAAGCTCCATATTTCTTGCCGACTTCATCATATCGGGCAAGAGGTGGCGTTTGAGCTTGCCGACTCTTGTTCGAGGCAATTCTTGTGTTGTAAGAACAAATTTAATGATACGTTTATACGGAACTGTTCCACGATTAAATGGAAGAATGAAATTGTTGCGGACAAATTCTTCTGCACCTTCAGCCCCGTATTTTTCGACGAACTCAGGCGATACTCTGATTACTGCTTGCATTGTGCCGTCGAGATTCAAAACGCCTGTTTCGAGTATTTCATCGCTTTGGCGTTTGAGCAAAGTTTCTATGTCGATAGGGTTTATCTTTTTACCATTTGGCAAAACGATAAGCTCTTTGCGTCGACCAGTAATGTGCAAGTATTGTTCGCTATCAACGTAGCCCAAGTCGCCAGTGTAGAGCCATCCATCGCGGATTGTTTCGGCATTTTCTTCAGGACGTTTGTAGTACCCTTGTGTAACATTTGCACCACGAACTGCAATTTCTTCGTTATCGATTTTAATCTCGATACCGCTGAGTGGTTGTCCTGGTGAGCCAATCTTAACTTTTCCAATTCTGGGGAAAGTGATAATTGGGGCACATTCGGTCATACCATAACCTTCGCAGACTGTGAACCCAAGTGTTTCTAAATCTCGCCACGCTTTGCGGTCGAGTGCGGCACCGCCAGAAATCCAGTACTTAACTTCGCCACCAAATTTCTTGTGAATGGCACCGAAGAGTTTTCTCGAGAAAGTCTTGTTATTGACGAGTTTTGCCAAGCCGAAAAGTGCCGATGCAATTTTCGATTGCCCAATTTTCGCCATAATATTTGTCTGCACAACTTCGTAGAATCGAGGCACGCTAACGACCATATCTACTGGATATTTTTGTAGAGCTTCGGAAATATCTGTCGGTGCAATCGAGCGTGGGAAAGTGAGTCTGCCGTTCACGCTGAGTGGAGCAATGAGTGTCCCCATAAGTGGGAGAATATGGTGAAATGGCAACATTGTCAGCACACGTACGCCTTTAAAGAAATATCCGGCATCGCACACGCTTTTGATATTTGCGTAGAGGTTTGCAAAGGTGAGCATAACGCCTTTCGGATTGCCTGTCGTCCCCGATGTGTACACGATAAGTGCGAGGTCGTCTTCTGGGCGTTCCACTTTCCAATTTTTATCAGTGATTTCTGGAATTTCACCTTCAAACAAATCTTCGAGAACTATAATTTGTGGCTTGTGTCCACTAATCTCAACTGCTTTTTTTGCGACTTCCAAGCTTTCACGACCAACGCAAAGCGAGTTTGGTTCGGCGTCGGATAAAATGAAAGCGACTTCTTCGTCTGTACACTTTGCGTCGATAGGTGTAACTGTCGAATTATTCAGCCATGCCCCGTAGAGTGCAAAAGTCCAGTTTGGAGAGTTTTCTGCAAAGATTGCAATCTTACCAGCTTCTCCGTTTTTCAAGAGAGCTTCTTGTGCCTTTTTGATTTTTGCGAAAGCTTGAGCGTATGTGATTTCAAAGTCTAACCCCACCATTGCGAGTGCGTCGGAGTTTTCCATTAATGTGATATTCATTTTACATTTCCTTTCTCGTATCTTGCAATCCAAGCTAAGCTCCATTCTTCAAAATCTCCAGCCTCGATATGCTCACGGGCTTGTTGGGTTAAAATTTGGAAAAATCTAATATTGTGAATTGAAATTAGCGTGCAAGCGAGCATCTCATTTGCTTTTACAAGATGTCTAATATATGCACGTGAAAATTCTGATGCGTAGCTGTCGATATTGCTATCGAGTGGTGAATGGTCTTCAGCGAAGCGTGCATTTTTGAGGTTTATTTCGCCATCGAGTGTGAATGCACAAGCGTGGCGTGCCAAGCGAGTCGGCATAACGCAATCGAACATATCGGCACCCAGTGCAATCATTTTCAGAATTTGTGGAGGTGTGCCAACACCCATAACGTAGCGAGGCTTTTCTTCGGGCAAATGTTGCGTACAAATATCAACCTGTTCAAGCATTTGTTCTTCAGGTTCACCGACAGAAACTCCGCCGATTGCATACCCAGGGAAATCTAAGTCTGTAAGGCGTTTTGAGCAATCTGCACGGACATCAAGATAGCAACCACCTTGCGTAATTGCAAAAGTGTGGATTCCTCTTTTGTGCATTTCCAAACGCTTGTATTCATCAAGACAACGCTTTGCCCAACGGATTGTGCGTTCGACCGATTTTATGCAAGGTGCTTTTTCGCAAGGGTAGGGGATACACTCGTCAAGCACCATACAAATATCTGAATTGAGGTTGCGTTGAATTTGTATGCACGACTCTGGCGAAAGAAATAATTTTCTGCCGTCGAGATGTGAACGGAACTCGATTCCTTCTTCTGTGATTTTTCTTAATTTTGAAAGGCTGAACGCTTGGAAACCACCGCTATCGGTGAGGATTGGTTTTCGCCATTTCATAAACTCATGGAGTCCGCCAAAGCGTGAGATAAGTTCTGAAGTCGGGCGGATATTCAAATGGTAAGTGTTGCCCAAAATAATTTGAGCACCCGTTTCTTCGACTTGTTTTGGCGTGAGCGATTTTACTGTCGCTTGCGTGCCTACTGCCATAAAAACTGGCGTTTGAATATCGCCATGTGCAGTCGTTAATGTTGAACGACGTGCACGCGATTTTTCTGATTTCTTTAGAACTTTAAACATTAGAGTATAGGTGCAGGAACGTATGACTTTGCTTCTGGGAAACGGTCGACAAGAGCGTCGGCACGGTTGCAGAAGTCTTCTGTTTGTGCAGTTGCCATACCTGTTTCTACACTGCCGATTTTCTCGATTTCTGCAAGTTCTGCTTCGTCGAGAGGCATACGAGAATCATCTGCGAGACGTTTGAGCAAATCGTTTGCGATAATCTTTCCAGCACGCAAATCGTTTGCAGTTGCGACTGCGTGTTCCTTGATGATTTCGTGAGCGTCTTCACGTCCGAGACCTTTTTTGACAGCATTCATCATAATTGTTGTCGTCAAAAGGAATGGCATATATTTGCGACACTCTGCGTCTATAACAGCAGTGTTTACTACCATTTGGTTAAGGATAGTAATGAAAGTTTCGAGGAGACCATCGATAGCAAAGAAAGAATCGGGCAGAACTACACGACGAACAACCGAGCAAGATACGTCGCCTTCGTTCCACTGGTCGCCACCGAGCGATGCAGCCATTTCCAAATATCCACGCAAGATGACGTGGAAACCATTGATGCGTTCGCAACTTCTCGAATTCATCTTGTGTGGCATTGCCGACGAACCTGTCTGACCTTTTGCGAAACCTTCGCTTGCGAGTTCTGCACCAGCCATAATGCGAAGTGTTTTTGCAAAAGATGATGCACCTGCACCAACTTGATAGAGTCTCGACACGCACTCATAATCGAATGTGCGAGGGTACACTTGACCTGTCGCACCAATGCAACGGTTTATTCCCAAATGCTTTCTTACTTTTTCGTCGAGGGCGATTGCCTTTGTTGCGTCGCCATTAAAAAGTGTGAGTTGGTCGAGCTGTGTGCCGACTGCACCTTTGAGACCACGCACTGGATAAGTCTCGATAAGGTTATCCAAACCTTCGATTGCACGAAGTGTGTCTTCGCCAAATTCAGCCAAACGTTTGCCGAATGTTGTGAGCTGTGCGATAACGTTGTGTGTGCGAGCCGAAAGAATTGTCGACTTGTGTTCGCGTGCAATTCTCGAAAGAATTGAGAGCGACGCAACTGTTTTCATTCTGATAACTTTTAACGACTCGTAAACTTGCAACTGTTCGACACATTCAGTGAGGTCTCTACTTGTCATACCCTTGTGGATATGCTCAAAACCTGCGAGTTCGCAAAATTCTTCGATGCGTGCTTTGACGTCGTGGCGTGTGATTTTTTCACGCTTATTGATTTCGTCAACTCTGATATTGTGCTTAACTTTTTCGTAAGCGTCTATTGCTTCTTGGGGGATGTCCAAGCCGAGTTCTTTTTGTGCTTTCATAACGGCAATCCAAAGATTGCGTTCGAGCAAAATTTTTCCTTCTGCACTCCAAATATCTTTGAGTGCTTGCGATGCGTATCTTTCAGCTAAAATGTTTGGTATCATAATAAAATCTATAATGGATTTTTCTTTCAACTTTAGAAAGCTTTTTTTAAACTAAACTAAAATTTTTTTTTATGAACGAAAAGTATTACAAAGTTTTGAGTGCCGAATCATTGTCGCCTTGCACACGTTTCGATTACACGCCATACCTGCCAAATGGCGATATAGTTGGCGATTGGCTCCCGCTTATCGATAATGCAAAGCTTGCAGAGGAGGGGTATTACATCTCGAAATATTGGAATATGTGGTACTCGAAAGGTGCGAGGATTTACGAAGTGGATTTTCGTTATCCGTCGGAATCGCCAAAGTTTGCAGTCGAAGACCAAATTTGTTGTGGACAAATACGTCTGCTTAAAGATATGACCGACGAGCTTGTCGCAACATTGTCTGATGAAAATTTTAATATCGGAAAATTCAATACTGGCGAGAGAAATTTAGGTTCGCACAATACTGGCGAACGCAACACTGGTAATCGCAACACAGGGAAACTCAATAGCGGAAATTTTAATACTGGCGACGGCAACACGGGTATTGATAATGTCGGCGATTGTAATATCGGCAGTGCGAATGTCGGTAGTCGGAACAAGGGTCATTCAAATACTGGCGACGAGAATATCGGCAGTTATAATTCAGGAAGCAATAACAAGGGGAACTCAAATACAGGCAGTTTTAACGTAGGCAATCGCAATACAGGTAAGTGGAATATAGGCAACTATAATTGCGGATATTTTAATATCGGCGAAGCTCCGCTTATGATGTTCGGCAAGCCAGTCGAGAATATGCGATTTGCCGATATAATCCTTCCAAAATGGTTGAATAAACCCGACCTAAAATCATCATTTGAGAGTGCAACAAAAGACGAACTGCAACGCACCTTGCAACTCCCCAACTTCGATTTTGAAGTATTTGAAAAAATTACAGGAATCACCGAATCCGACTTCGAAAGACGCTTGAAATAATTTTTCTAAATTTTTTTAGACACAAAAAAATGGCGAAGTAAAAACTCCGCCATTTTTGGTTTTCAGTTGTTATTATTTTTTCAACTGTGCTTGTGCTGCTGCCAAGCGTGCAACTGGTACGCGAGGCGGTGAGCATGATACATAGTTCAAACCAACATCGTTGAAGAAGTCGATTGAATCTGGATCGCCACCGTGTTCGCCACAGATACCAAGCTTGATATTCGGACGTGCCGAACGTCCCTTTTCTGCACCGATTCTTACGAGCTGACCTACGCCACCCTTGTCGATTGATGCAAATGGATTCTTCGGGAGAATATCGAGTTCCTTATATCTGCCGAGGAAGCTACCAGCGTCATCACGGCTCATTCCGAGACCTGTTTGTGTGAGGTCGTTTGTTCCGAATGAGAAGAATTGTGCGACTTCTGCGATTTCATCAGCTGTCAATGCACCACGTGGAACTTCAATCATTGTACCGAGCATATAGTCAATCTTGACTTTCTTTTCAGCCATTACAGCTTCGGCTGTCTTATTGATTACTTCAGCTTGGAATTTCAATTCTTGTACGAAGCCAACGAGTGGAACCATAATTTCAACCTTGACCTTCTTACCCTTCTTGATGAGAGATGCTGCTGCTTCAAAGATTGCTCTCGACTGCATTTCTGTGATTTCAGGGTAGCTATTGCCAAGACGGCAACCACGGTGCCCTAACATTGGGTTTTGTTCTTCGAGTGCCTTGCAACGTTCTGTGAGAACTTCTGGAGAGATGTTCATCTTTTCTGCGAGTGCGTTGCGTGCTGCACTTTCGTGTGGGAGGAATTCGTGCAATGGTGGGTCGAGCAAGCGGATTGTTACTGGCAAGCCTTCCATTGCCTTGAAGATTCCTTCAAAGTCTTTGCGTTGATATGGCAAGAGTTTCTTGAGTGCCTTTTGACGTTCTTGGAGATCTGTTGCCAAAATCATTTCGCGAACTGCGTCGATTCTGTCGCCTTCAAAGAACATATGTTCTGTACGGCAAAGACCGATACCTTCTGCACCAAATTGTACTGCACGCTTTGCTTGTTCTGGAGTATCTGCGTTTGTGCGGATACCGAGCTTGCGATACTTGTCAGCCCACTTCATTACTGTTTGGAAGAGTTGGAAAGTATAGCTCTTTTCAGCCTTCATCTTGCCAGAGAGTACACGGATAACTTCACTTGGTGCTGTTTCAATTTCGCCGAGATAAATTTCGCCTGTTGTGCCGTCGATTGAAATGTAATCGCCTTCTTTGATTACGATATCGCCAACCGACATCAAACGCTTGTTGTAATCCATCGAGATTTCAGAAGCACCACAGATGCAAACTTTACCCATTTGGCGTGCAACCAACGCTGCGTGCGAGCTTACGCCACCACGAGATGTGAGGATACCTTCTGCTGCAATCATACCACGCAAATCTTCTGGTGATGTTTCTTCACGGCAGAGGATAGACTTGCGTCCACGTGATGCAACGAGTTCTGCTTGTGCTGCTGTGAACACAACTTCGCCCGATGCTGCACCAGGACCTGCTGGCAAACCTTTTGCCAATACTTTTGCACGCTTTACTGCGTTTGTATCAAATACTGGAACGAGCAAACTTGAGATTGAATCTGCTGGAATTTTCAAGACAGCAGTCTTTTCGTCCATAAACTTTTGCTTATTCATTTCAACTGCAATGCGAACCGCAGCCATACCTGTGCGTTTACCATTGCGAGTTTGGAGCATATAGAGCTTGTTTTCTTCGATAGTGAACTCGAAGTCTTGCATATCCTTGAAGTGATTTTCGAGCTTCTTGCGGATAGCCAAGAGTTCTTTATATGCTTTTGGCATTTCATTTTGCAGTTGGCTGATTTTGTGTGGTGTGCGTACACCAGCAACAACGTCTTCGCCTTGTGCATTGATGAGATATTCGCCATAGAATTCATTTTCGCCGTTAGCTGGGTCGCGTGTGAATGCAACGCCAGTTGCCGATGTTTCGCCCTTATTGCCGAATACCATCGTTTGAACGTTAACAGCTGTACCCCATGATGCAGGGATGCCGTACTTTTGGCGATAAATGATTGCACGTTCGTTCATCCATGAACCGAATACTGCACCGATTGCACCCCAAAGTTGATCGTACACATCTTGTGGGAATGTCTTGCCGATTCTCGACTTGATGAGAGCCTTGTAGCGTTTTACAAGTTCTTTGAGGTCTTCTACTGTAAGTTCTGTATCGAACTTCTTGCCGATTTCAGCTTTCAAACCTTCCATTACATGATGGAATGGTTCGGGTTCTGCTTCGTTGCGAGCTTGTACGCCCATAACAACGTCGCCATACATTTGGATGAAGCGACGGTAGCAGTCCCATGCGAAACGTGGATTTTGTGTTTTTGCTGAAAGACCTTCAACTGTTTTGTCGTTAAGACCGAGGTTGAGGATTGTATCCATCATACCTGGCATAGATTCTCTTGCACCTGAACGAACCGAGAACAACAATGGATCTTTTTCGTCGCCGAATTTTTTGCCCATTTGTTTTTCAACCGATTCAACGCCGAGCTTAACTTGCTTTTCGAGCGATGCAGGGTATTTCTTACCATTATCGTAGAAGTATGTGCAAACTTCAGTTGTGATTGTGAATCCTGGGGGGACAGGCAAACCTATTCGAGCCATTTCAGCGAGGTTTGCACCTTTACCGCCAAGGAGATTTCTCATCTTAGCGTCGCCGTCAGTTGTCTTACCGAACAGGTATGTATATTTTTCGTTTTTCTTTGCACACGGTTTTTTTGCCGAGCACTTCTTTGTTTTTGTAGCAACTTTTTTTGCCATAGTGTTTATATTTCTTTCGTTTTATTTCTGTTTGAAAATCCGCTGTGATTGTCTGCAAACACAGACTATCCGCAAACAATGTTTACGGTTTTTACGGTGCGGATGCGCCGTAGAGTCTTCCCAATAATTTTATATATCGGAAAAAAAGCGGAGAAAGAAGTTTATAATCATTACAAAAGCAACGTTATAAACAGAGAAACATTCCGCTTTCATCCCGTATTTTTGAGAATATAAAAATTAAGTCAAGAGTAATAAGAATATTTTATATGAAATATTTGGTTTTTTGTAGCTATTTCATTTTTTAAAAAACTTGTAAAAATTTATATCGTGTGTAAATTGTTTTGGATTATGAAAAAATCGGAAAAGAAATCTCAAGCGAGTTGGGGTGGTAGATTCTCAGAAGCCCCAAGTGATTTGATGTTGCGTTTTAGCGAATCAGTATCGTTCGACAAACTCTTGGCACGCTTCGATATTCAAGGGTCGACAGCTCATGCAAAGATGCTTGCAAAGGTCGGCATTATTACAAAGTCGGAGTGTTCACAAATCGTAAAAGGTTTGGCAAATATTTTGAAAAAAATTGAAGCAGGTGATTTTCAATGGAGCGAGTCTCTCGAAGACGTCCATATGAATATCGAACAGGCGTTGACAAAAGATGTCCCAGCTGCAGCAAAGCTCCATACTGCACGCAGTCGCAACGACCAAGTTGCAACAGATATGCGTCTATTCTTTAAATATGCGTGTTCTGAAGTTGTAGCAAAACTCGAAAAATTGTTGGTTACATTAGTTGAGCTTGCCGACCAAAATAAAGATATTTTTATCCCAGGGTATACTCACTTGCAACGTGCTCAACCAGTTAGTGTTGCACACCACATTTTAGCGTGGGTTGAAATGTTTGCTCGCGATATCGAACGTTTCAAATTTGCGTACGACGCATCTAATGTATCGCCACTTGGTAGCGGTGCTATTGCGGGGTCGACTCTCCCAATCGACAGACTCGAAACAGCGACGTTGATGGGGTTTGTAGATGAACAAACAGGCGAACCAATCGTAACGGGCAATAGTATGGACGCTGTTGCAGATCGCGACCTTTTCCTCGAGTTTGCATTTGCTTGTGCAACTGTTGGAATCCACCTTTCTCGTGTTTCTGAAGATGTGATTATTTGGAATACATCGGAATTTGCGTTCGTCGCACTTCCAGACGCATTTACGACAGGTTCGTCGCTTATGCCACAAAAGAAAAATCCCGATGCTTTTGAGCTTATGCGAGGCAAATCGGCTCGCCTTATCGGCAACTTAAGCAACTTGTTTGCACTCGTTAAGGGCTTGCCTTTGACGTATAATCGTGACTTGCAAGAAGACAAACCACCAATTTTTGATTCTTTTGCACAAGTATCAATCTGTTTAGATGTACTTACACAATGTGCAAAGAAGATGAAGTTCGTGAAAGAAAAGTGCGATATTGCAGTGTCGGACCCATTGTTGTTGGCGACAGATCTCGCAGATTATTTCGTTATGCAAGGTGTTCCATTCCGCAAAGCACACCATTGTGTCGGCGAAATAGTAGCTCTTGCAGAAAAGACAAAAACGCCAATTAACGAACTCGCCGATAAAGATATTTTTGCAATTTGCGATAAGGCTGATAAGAATTGGCGTAAAGTTTTCGATTTAAAGCGTGCGTTTGCAATGCGTGAAAAAATCGGTATGCCAGGGGCAAATCAGATAAAGTCGCAAATCAAAGCTTGGAAAGAAATTATTGGCTAACCGATTTTGTCGCAAAAGCATTTGACGACAAAACTTGTTTCCAAATAATCCAAAGTGAGAATCCGCCAGTCCAGTTTGTGCTATGGCGAATATCTCCCAAAAATTCGGTTCCGAGTTTTTCAGCTTCAAGATTTATCATCTTGTTGTTATTTTCAATCGTTACGGTGTCCTCGAAAAAGGACATCGTATTTTTATTTGGTTGGGTAGGGTCTCCCGCACAGATTGGTAGGTAACCAAAGAGGTAATAGCCGTAGTTTTCGGCAGAGATTGCAGCTACTGGTTTTTTGCCTTCAGAGGTCAAATTGCTGTTGAATTCTGTCGAAACTTCAGTTGTTGCACAACCAGTTAAAATCGGCAAGAGGCACAAGAGGATAATTTTAAAATTTTTCATTTTCGTTATTTAGATTGCGAATTTTTTTCAAAGTTTATTGATGCCGAAAGCTGAATTTCTTTGAACCAATAGATTCCAAAAGTCGATGAGAACAATGGCGACCAATCAAAGAAACAAGTAGATGTCTTTTCTGTTTGTACGTTTGAAACTTGTGTTGTGCCGAGTTTTTGACATTCATCGTTGAGCGATTTCATTGCGTCTTTTAGATTCACTTTATCAGAGAAAAACTCGAATGACCCATCGGCATTACTTCCGCTTGCAAGTGGTATGCAATTAAACAGATAATAACCATAATTTGTAATCATAATCTGTTTTGTTTGTCCGTCCATTCCTAATATCTTCGGGCTTTCTTGTGGTGAAGTCGTTGAAATACTCGTGCATGATGCGAGTAAAATTAACGGCAATATAATTGCGATTTTTATTAAGTTTTTCATTTTGTTTTTATCAATAGACTCTTTAAAATAAAGTCGATAAGCTATGTTTATCTTCTTTCTAAATTTTATTTTTATCAAGCTTTCTTTTTCTGTTTTGAGAGGTGATTATTATATTTGACTTTAGTCGTATAAATAAGGATATTTAGATGTATGTTTATAGATGAAGCAACAGTTAATTTGAAAGCGGGCGACGGCGGAAGAGGTTGTGCGGGTTTTAGACGCGAAAAATTTATTCCACTCGGTGGTCCAGATGGTGGCGACGGCGGAAAAGGTGGCGATGTATGGGCTGTCGGCGACGAAAATGTAGGCGATTTAGAACGCTACCAATACTCTCCAAATGTAAATGCCGAAAATGGAGGCAAAGGTGCAGGACGTCAAAAGACAGGTGCATCTGGCAAAGATGCTGAATTACGAGTCCCCCCCGGTACTATCTTTTATAGTACCGAAACAGGTGCATTTGTAGCCGAAGTTCTCAAACATGGTGAAAGAGTTTTGCTACTTCGTGGTGGAAAAGGTGGTTTAGGCAATTTGCACTTCAAGAGTTCTACAAATAGAGCTCCACGCCAATTCACATACGGAGAAGAAGGCGAGTCGGGCGAATTCAATATGGTGTTGAAAACTATTGCCGACGCTGGAATGGTCGGATTCCCAAACGCAGGGAAATCGTCGCTTGTTAGTATTCTGACGCCAGCACGTCCAAAGATTGGTGCATATCCATTCACAACTTTGCACGTTAATATCGGAACACTCAAATATCCGGAGCGATACGAAGTGTTGAAGCTTGCGGATATCCCTGGGCTTGTCGTAGGTGCGAGCGAAAACAAAGGGCTTGGACATAAATTTTTGCGTCATATTGAACGATGCAAAGTGTTAGTTATTCTAATCGATATGGCTGGAACTGACGGACGCAAGCCAGTTGACGATTATAAAAATCTTATCGAAGAACTTTCTCTTTACTCAAAAGAACTTGTCGAAAAGCCAATTATTGTGGCGGCAAATAAAATGGACGAAGACGTAGCAGTAAAGAATTTGAAATCGTTTAAGAGAAAATATCCAAAGTTAGATATTATCCCAATTTCTTGTTTATCAGAAGAAGGTATCGACGCATTGAAAGAAGAAATTTACATCCAATGCAAAAAATCGTTTTCTGCATAAGTAAAAATTTGACATATCTAAAGGAATAAACTACCTTTTCTATTTGTACGAGTATATATACATTTACCCCTATGAAAACAAAATCTACACGCAAGGCATTTACACTAATCGAAATTCTCATCGTTGTCGGAATTCTCGCATTGCTTATGGGCTTAACAACCCAGATGTTGAGTACGGTTTCGGCAAATCAAGGCAGAGCAAAAGCTCGCACAGACTTGGCTTTGATAGCGTCCGCACTCGAGTCGTTCGCAAGTAAGTATGGTGGTTATCCACGTGTAAACTCAAATGGCGACGAAAAGAAAGCTGGTGCAGATGTATACAAATGTTTGGCTGGAAAAATGGTGCTTCGTGTTGACGATGGTCAAATTATAATGAGTGATGTCGGTACAAATCGTAAGCCGTTGGTCGATGTTTCAAAGCTCACAATTTGCGACCCTGATGACCAATATTTGCAAAATGTAGACCCTGAAAAAAATGGCGTATACTTTAGCGACCCATGGAACGAACCATATCTCTATTTCTTCGATACAACTTCGTATGTAACAAACGAAGAAAATACAAGCTGGCGTTCGCCAAGCTTTATCTTGATGTCGAAAGGAGCAGATATGAAAGCTGAAGATGTCAAGAGTATGTACACAACAGGTATCGTCCCAGATGACGATGAATATCGCCTTCCAGAACAAAATATCGACAATATCCTTTACGGCAGAGATGACTAATTTTTAACGAAAACAAATTTAAAAAAACAGACAGGACAAAATATGAAAAATACAAAAAAAGCTTTTACACTTGTTGAACTTCTTATCGTTATCGCGATTATCGGTATCCTCGTTGGTATGTTGACACCAATGATATCGAGTGCTCAAAAAAGAGCAGTTGCATCAACATCAAAAACATTCCTTATTAATATAGCAAGTGCACTTGAACGTTACCAAGCTGAATACGGATATTTCCCCGACTTCCTCGCATCACGCGACAGAGTGAATTTGGCTGATGAAAATTTCTCTGAAGGTATGATAAAAGCACTCACAGGCAAGACAGCTGACGGTGCACGTCTTTCGCAAAGTGATCGCAAAGAGTACAACAGAAAAGCTCGCAATTTTATCGACATTGCCGTATCGAACATCGTAAAGAAGAACGGCAAAAATATGCTTGTTGATAGTTTTGAAAATCCAAATATCTACGTTTGTGTTGATGCCGATAACGACGGCTTTATCAAATCAGGTTTGCCAAATATTTCCGATGGATTCTCAATCCAAGAGGTACGTGAAATTGTCCCAAACCAAAATTCAGGAATCAGATCAAAGGCAGTTTTGTTCACACTTAGAAAAGACTCTTTCCGTGCAACAGCAGATTACACATCTGAAAACGTTTTCACTTGGTACTAATACTAATTTATTTTAATAAAAATGCGTCAGTATAAAAAAGGCTTTACGCTAATCGAAATGCTCGTGGTAATCGCGATTATTTCGGTATTGTCGATGGGCATATCGATGCTGAATATGAAAGATTCTTCACACTCGGCATACTCAGCCCAACAGTCGCTAATAACGGCTTTTTACGAAGCACGCGTTGCAGCAATGCAAAAGCAAACAGATGTCCGTGTGATTATCTATCGTGGGAAAGATATCACTCGCCGACTCCGTCAGGTTGGTGTAGTATATCGTGCAAAAGGTAGAGACGATATGGACTTGGGCTGGATCGCTTTGAACGACGGTTTTATTATGCCACAAAACGTTTTCTTTGTTCCACCTGAAAACGATTTTGATAAATATGTAAAGCTCGGCAAAGGTATCGAAAATTCAGAAGTGTACAAGAGTACATTCAACAATGGCTACACAGGTGCTTATGAAGTTGTAGATCTCCAAACATTCCCGAGCCGTCAACCCGAAGCGTTGACCGACGGTAGCGGAGATTGGTATTCTTATATGTTCACATCAGACGGATTGTCTCAAAACCCTGGTGCATACGTTATGCTCGCAATGGGCAGAATGGACTCAAAAGGGACATACGTTATTGATAACCCATTTGCACAGGTCGGCTTTGTTATCCGCCGAATCGGACATACAATTCCATTCTCTGGATATGACGAAATGGAGGAAACAATTAAATAATTTCTTCTTATGAAAAAAACTTTTCTCAAAAATAAAAAAGGTTTTACGCTTGTCGAAGTGATGCTTGCTGTCGGCGTGATTGCAGTTTCGATTGCGTCGATGATTGGCTTATTGGGTGCAATCACTGCAAACATCACTCAAATTAGACATCAACAAAGAGCGGCAGATTGCGTAGCACAAATGGAAACAACACTTCGCACAAAACGCTTTTCTGAAGTGTACAGATGGGTGTCGAACCCAGCAGAACCATACGTAGTGTACTTTTGGACTGAATACCAAAATCCAGATGATCCCGACAACTCGAGCTTGATGTTGGTAACATCTGAAGACGAAGGACGTGTCCCAAATATGCCTCCGACAAAAGAAGCGTTGGAAAATTCCGAAGGCGGTGTTTATCGTGCATTGTTATCGCTTTATCAAAGTGGTTTGAAGGGAGAAAGAGTCGCAGTTGGTGGCGAAGGTCAATACGGTGGTGGTGCTCTCGGTGGAGACGAAACAACATACGCACTTTCATACTTACCAATAAATATGGAATTGTTCGCAGAACCTCGCGAAGACATCACTTTAGGGCAGGGCGACACTCGCGTAAACGATGAACGCCGAGTATTTCAAGGCATAATAATGAAAATGCGATAAGAAATGAAAATAAATAGAAAAGCTTTTACACTCGTCGAAATTATGGCAGCCAGTGCCATAATGACGATTATCGTCCTCGCTGTTTTAAATGTAACAACAAATATTTTAAAGACGTGGAATTCAGCGAGCGGAGAATTGAAAAATAAATTTGATGGCTCTGTTATCTGCAATATTTTGCAAGAAGACTTTGAAAGTGCAGTCGTAAAAAAAGACGGCAGAGCTTGGTTTCAAATAGATTATCCGGAATCGGTCGGTGTTCTAACAGGAAGTAATTATCTTGATAACACACCGCTTAAACCGCCGGAAATTATGTTCTATTCTTCTACACTTGTCCGCCCACGATATACTCGCGAAAATTTGTCGTCGGCAAGAGCGAGCAATGATTCATACCCACCAATCCCGATTCCTGGTAATATCTGTGCTGTAAAATATCAGCTTGCGATTAAAAGTCCATTTATGAAATCTGGCTCAGACCCGTCAGTCAACGAAGGTCAATATAACGCATTTTTTGGACTCTATCGTGCAGTGATTGATTCGCGTTCGACAGTTCTCGAAGCGATGGGCGATGTCGTTCAAGGATATGAAAAAGACGATTCTTCCGACGGCTTTAGATACGCATTGTCGAATAATCTTTGGACAAAAGCTTGTACGATTATCGACGAACAAGGCGTAGAACAACCTGGGCAAGACTTGAAGGGCTGGACACTCGACCCTGAAAATCTCTTGGCGATGAATGTTGTAGATTTTAAAATTACCTTGGGCGTATTTTATAAAAATCCAAGTGGTGGATTAAATGAACCATTGTATAAGGTTGCGTATATTCCACCCGGTACACCAGTAACAGTTGGTCCGAGAATTTTGGCAAACAACGCATTTGGCTATTCTTCTGGCGGTGGAAGATACCCAGTTTCGCCAGACCTTATCGAAAACGGATTCTTGGGCTTTGCTGATTTTTCAATGACTCTCATTTCTGACGCTGGAGCAAAAGAAATGCGTGCGTTGATGAAAAGTGGCAATTTGACTGTTGAAGCGTTTAAAAGACTTGTACTAATGCATGGCAACACTGTTACACGTCGAGTACAATTTATGGCAGAACCACTACAATGATTTTATCCGAAGAACAAATAAATTCAGTTAAAAAATGGGTCGCTGACGGTGCAAGCATTAGCGATGTTCAAAAGCGTCTGAAAGACGAATATTCTATCGTTATGACGTATATGGATACACGCTTTCTCATTGATGACTTAGACGCAGAACTTGTGTCTGCACCAGACGCCCCAGAAGAATTGCCTACCGATATTCCAGCAGAGCAATCGCCTGTTGTAGACGATAACGCTATGCCAAATTATGATGATGCATACCCGAGCGAATCGCCAGCTGACGCACCGCAAGAAGAATATCCTCAAGCTGATTATCCGCAAGAGGAGCAGACGCAAACTGCACCAAATGTAAAAGTTTCGGTAAGCCCAATTCAGCGTCCAGATTGTATCGTATCGGGCGATGTCGTTTTCTCGGATGGCTCAAGTGCAGAGTGGCGTATAGATAGAATGGGACAGTTGGGGATTGTGCCAAGCAATCCAAGTATGAATCCTCCGCAAGAGGAAATCATAGAATTCCAACGTCAGTTGCAAGCATTGTTAAGTCAACAGGGAATGTACTAAACAATAAAAAAGCAGACTAAATTTAGTCTGCTTTTTTATTGTTTATTTAGTTGTGTTCTCTTTTTTTACCTTAACTTTTTTCACTTTCTTTTTTATGTCAGGGAAAGAGAAATCTTTTGCAAGAACTCTATCAATAAACGCCTCCGTTATCGGAGCAAATGCGTATGCAACTGATCCATGCGTCAGCCCTTGTAATTCAAAAAATTCGATATAACCAGAATTCAATTTTCTTACAACAGAATAGAGAAGCTCATTTTCTTCAACACGTTCGGGAAACTCAATGCGTCTATCCCCAAGAATTAAACAGACGGGCGATACTTTGTTTGAGGCATTGCCGAGAATAGAAAGCTCGTCTATTTTTGGCAGATATTGAGGATCTGTATCGCCCAAGTCTTTGCGAACTCTGAAGTGCTTTGTAACTTGTCCACTCAAGAGGATAGAACCTGCCAAGTCAGTATTCTTGATTCCATGCTTTGCCAAATATTTTGGAGCAAAGGCGACCATACCACTTAAGTATCCACCAGCAGAGTGTCCAGATATGAAGATTTTAGTTTTATCGCCACCATATTTTTCGATGTTGTTGAACACCCACGCAACTGCTTCAGAGGCATCTTCGAGAGCTTGATGTGCTTTGATTTTTGGCGAGAGTCTATAAGCAACTGTTACAACAGCATAGGTTGGTGGCTTTGATGTGTTTGCATAGATTGAGAATGGGTAGTGCTTATTGCCAGCACTGATGCCACCACCATGAAAATATACAAGTGTCACAAAATTCTTGGCACCTTTAGGGATTTTGATGTCGAGTTTGCAACGTTCTTTCGCGTATGCGTCAGAACTTTGAGTATATGATATATTTTTGTGTTCAATGTATTCATCTTTTTGTGCATAAGATAAAGATGAAACTAACAACATTATTGCGATTAAAAATGTTTTCATAAATCGAATTTTATTTGTGCAAAATAAACATTGTCAAGCCGAATAAAGTCAACGGTTTACTAAAAACAAATAAAATCAGACTTGCGAAAAATTTTTAAAATATGTAGCTTAAAGGAATGATACTTTCAATGTTAATACCGCCGTCAAACGCCGATGCAAAACTTGCGTTGGCATCGCAAATGGGAATCAAGCACGCTATCTCAAAGCTCGCTCCAGAACTCACAGGGAAAGCTCCGCCATACGACTTTGAAGTTTTTAAGTCGATAAAAGAAGATTTTGAAAAAGCGGGCTTTAAATTGGCTGGCTTGGAGGGCGACCAATTTGATATGTCGCCGATAAAACTCGGCTTGCCAAATCGCGATGAGTGGATTGAAAAATATCAGCAGATGCTTCGCAATATGGGTAAGCTTGGTGTAAATTTGTTGTGTTTGAATTGGATGGTATCAGTCGGTTGGTTCCGTTCGAGCGTTGAAACACCAACACGTGGCGGTGCAATGACAACATCTTTCGATTACTCGCAAACCCCAGCACAGCTCGACGATCCGTCGCTTATGATTTCAGAAGATAAGGTTCGCGAAAATCTCTATTATTTTCTCGACGCAGTGTTGCCAGTTGCAGAAGAAGCGGGCGTGAAGATGGGCTTGCATCCAGACGATCCACCGCTTTCGCCACTTTGTGGAGTTGGTAGAATTTTGACATCGGCAGAAAATTACGAAAAAGTTTTGTCGCGTTATAATTCGGAAAATCTCGGTGTTACGTTCTGTCAGGCTACATTCAAATTGATGGGCGAAGACCTTAAGAAAATTTCAGCCGATTGGATTGCACGCAAAAAGATTTTCTTCATCCACATCAGAGATACAGAAGGCGATGCTCGCAAATTTACCGAAACTTTTATCGACGAAGACAAAGGGTTTGTCGCCGATATGCTCGCACATTATCGTGATTGTGGGTTTGATGGTATCATTCGTTCAGACCACGCTCCAGCAATGTATGGCGAAACGCAAAAAACTTTTGGAGGTGGAATATCTGTCGGCTATCAAATGCTTGGACACTTGTTCTCGTACGGATATATCAAAGGTTGTTGCGACTCTCTTAAAATTCCACTCGAATAATGAGAATAATATTATTGCTCTGTGGTGTGTTAATTTTTTGTGCGTCGTGCAAAACATCAAAAATTAGTTCAGAAAAAACAATGATACAAGTTCTATTAGAAAATCTCGCATTTCCAGAAGGTCCAGCGATTGACTCAAAGGGAAACATTTGGTTTGTCGAGTTGCATGGTGGAAACGTTTGCGTGCTTTCGCCTGACGGAAATTTAAAACGTTATGCAATCGAAAACGGAAAGCCCAATGGCATCGCTATCGATGACCAAGATAATATTTGGTTTTGCGATTCTGGTAACGATTGCATTTCTGTTCTCGATTCTAAAACTGGCGAGTTGAAAACAATCTGCAATAGTGTCGACGGCGAACGCCTCAATAATCCGAACGACTTGGCGTTTGACTCTCGCGGAAATGTGATTTTCACTTGCCCTGGAAATTCTCGCAAAGAACCGACAGGATATGTTTGTGCAGTGAATAAAGAGGGCGTAAAAAAAATCATTACAGAAAAATTTTTTCCGAATGGCTTGGCAGTGTCGCCCGACGGCAAAACTCTTGTTCTCGCAGAGACGTACCAACATCGTTTGTGGAAAGGTGATTGGAATGCTGAAACGCTCGAATGGACGAATGCGTCGCCATGGGTAGAAGTAGGTGGTACGATTGGTCCCGACGGTATGGCATTTGGCGATGACGGCAATTTATACGTTGCAATTTATGGCGGAAAAGCAGTGAAGGTTGTATCGCCAGCAGGCGAGATTATCAAGGTTCTCGAACTTGACGGGAATAACGCAAGCAACTGTGCTTTCCTAAAAGAAGGTGGGTTGCTTGTAACAGAAACAGAAAAACAACAGCTCTTAAAAATCAAAATCGACACAAAACCAGCTCGATTATTTCAAAAGACGTTTGAAAAATAGGCGTGAAAAGATCGGTTTTTTGTAAAAAAGTAAAAAAAAATCAATATATTTGATAAATTTACTTGCGTTCTTATTAAAAAAATAGTTTCATTTTCAGCTTAAAAATAGATTTTTCAGAATTTTAAACAATACATCATGGCAAACAATAAATCATCAAAGAAAGATATTCGCAGAACAGCAACTCGCACGCTTCGCAATCGTGCAATCACAAGTCGCATTAAGACTCTCACAAAAAATGCGGTCGCAAGCACAGATGCTGAATCACTCAAGAAGAACGGCGCAGCTCTCGCATCAGCTATGGATAAGGCAGCAAAGAGCGGTATTGTACATCCTAATAAGGTTGCTCGTGCAAAGAGCCGTTTGGCAAAAGCAGCTGCAAAGCTCGCTAAATAAGTTTCCTTTTGCGGAAATTTTTTACATCACTTTCGGTCTCGCAAAATAGTCGGGGTCGAAAGTTTTTGTTTTTAAGATCTCTATTTTTTTGACGATACTTAATTACTATTATGGCTTCACTTGTTCCAACGTCAGTTTTAGATATCTGCCAATCGCCATATGGTTGTGCGATATTTTTGAAGGCACTCGATAAAATCTTTGTCATTTACGTTGACAGAGCAAGGGGGTGTGCTATGCAAAGTGCGTTTGAACAAGAAAAAACTGAACGTCCGTTATCATACGAATTTGTTTGGCAGACGCTCGATGCACTCGATTGTGGTGTGGATAGCGTGGTAATTTATCGAGAAGACAATGGGATATTTTTTACCTTTATGCGAGTCTCGATGAATAATGAGCTCGGTTCAAAAATTGCCGAAATAGATGGTCGCCCCAGCGATACGCTCGCAGTTGCGTTGAAAGCAAATGCACCAATTTACATCCGTTCAGATGTGCTCGAAAAACTCCCAGACGTTAGTCAAGCATACGCAAAAATAAAGGGCGAATAGCGTTATGAGCAACGCCCCGTTTTTAGATTTTACTCGCCCAGTGTCGTTCCTTGCTCCGATGCAAGATATAACCGATTCTGGCTTTATGCAGATTGTCGATAAGCGTGGGTCGCCCGATTTTTTCATAGCAGAGTATTTTAGGATTCACGAATTTTTTGAGTTAGATTCTCACGTTTTGGATTCAGTTTTGTGGTCGCCCGACAGAGTGTGTGCGCAGTTTATCGGCGAGGACGAAACATTTATATCGCGTGCGATAGACGAGCTAAAAAAATATCCACAAATAAAAATGCTCGACTTGAATTTGGGTTGCCCCGCACCAAAAGTGTATAAGAAAAATGTCGGCGGTGGACTTCTCCGAGACCACAAAAAAATCGCATCAATAATGCGAGTTATGAGGTCGAAATGGGAAGGTTGTTTTAGTGTCAAAATGCGAACAGGTTTTGATAGCGACACAAATTTTGCCGAGACTTTTAAAGTTGTTCTCGACGGCTCGCCCGACTTCATTTCATTGCATGCTCGAACTGTAAAACAACTTTACAAAGGAACGCCAAACTACGATAAAATCGCCGAAGCAGTGAGTTTGTCGAATGTCCCAGTGATTGCCAATGGCGATATTGTTAGTGCTTTGCGTGCAGATGAAGTTGTGCGTAAGACAGGCTGTGCTGGCGTTATGGTCGGCAGACACGCTGTCCGTAATCCATGGATTTTCAGACAAATTGCCGACAAATTTTCGGGACGTGATGTTTTTGTGCCAACACATTCTGATGTTCGTAAATATGTGGACGATTTACTTGCAAATATTCAGTCGCAAAATTTGCGTTTTCCCGATTCTCGATTGAAAAAGTTTTTGAATTTTGTAGGGGCGTCAATAGACCCTAATGGAGATTTCCTTTTCAAAATGCGTCGAGCAAAAGGAATCGATGAACTCTTAAAAGTTTGCGATGAATTTATGCTCGAAAATTCAAATGCCGAAAAACCATTTCGACAAGAACCATACGAGGGAGTTTGTTCGCGTCCCAACTGCGAATTATGAAGTCGGAAATAGAGAGATTGTCGAAAGAGATAACTCCTGCACGTTTTGCAAAAATGCGTAAGGTGCTCGAGAATCGCACTCGAAAAATTACGATAGTTTTAGAAGATATTTTTCAAGCACACAATGCGTCGGCGGTGCTACGAAATTGCGATGCATTCGGCATACAAGAGGCAGTTTTTATAGAGAATAGATACATTCAAAAAATCAGTCGAGATGTTGATATGGGGGCGGGAAAGTGGATGACAATACGCCGGTTTGTTTCGCCAGAAGCGGTTGTCTCAAAAAATGGTATGCCACATTCACAGCCAGTTTCGGCACTCGCAAATGAAAATACAATTAAAGCTCTCGACGATTTGAAATCACGTGGATATGCACTTGTTGCGTCGACTTTGCGAGAAGGTGTTGGGACTATTGACGACGTGCCAGTTGATAAACCAATCGCATTGATGTTGGGGACGGAACTTACAGGGTTGAGCGATGTCGCACACGCACGAGCCGATTATCTTTTCTCGATGCAAATGTTGGGCTTTGCACAAAGTTTTAATCTTTCAGTGTTCTCTGCGTTGTGTTTGCAAAATCTTTCGCAAAGGATGCGAAAGCGCGACGATTCTTGGAAATTGTCGGAATCCGAAAAAGACGAATTGTTGCTCGATTGGCTGTCGCATTCCTAATTATAGACGCTTTCGCCATTTGCCACCAGCGTCTTTAATCAAGATTTTTTTTAGTTCGAGCATAGTTAAAATCGGCAAGCATTTGTGTGGCGGAAGTTGCGATTTTTCGGAGATTGTATCTACATCTGCAGTGTCTAATGTTTCAAAACATTTGTAAATCACAGCTTGGTCGCCGACCAAATTTATTGTCGGTTTGGGTGTGTCGACTTTCTTTTCTGTCGAAGATTTTTTGTCTTGCGTGTCGAAAGAAATTTCAAGTTGTCCAGAAAATTTCAGTTCGTCGATAATATCTTCGGGGCAAGTTGCGAGTCGCACACCATCACGAATGAGTGCGTTGCAACCACGGCTCGAAGCTTGGTCGATTCTACCAGGGATAGCAAAAACATCTCTACCTTGTTCGCCCGCAATCCGTGCGGTAATCATACTGCCACCTTTTGTGTCCGACTCAACAACGAGCGTCGCCAAACTTAAGCCTGCAACAATTCTATTTCTTATCGGAAAATTTTGTTTGTCGGCACGTGAGCCAAGCGGGAATTCTGAAACTATCGCACCGTCCGAAATTATGCGATTATACAACTCACCATTTTCTGGTGGATAAATTACATCGGCACCGCATCCGAGAACTGCAACAGTTTTTCCGCCAGCTTCGAGAGCTCCAAAGTGTGCACAACTATCTATTCCGCGTGCCATTCCGCTGACAATGGCAAAGCCTGCTCGAGACAATGCCGACGCAAATTTACGGGCTGTAATTTGTCCGTACACAGAACAGTTGCGTGAGCCGATTATCGATATGCATGGCATCGAGAAATCATAATCTCCGATAACATAAAAGCCAATCGGCGGATCGGGAATTTTGCGTAGAAGAGTAGGGTACGACGACATCCCAATATGAATATATCTCGCACCCAGTGCCGACATTCTTTGACAAATTTTTTCGACATCAATTTTATCTTTATTTTCGATTATCGAATTTGCGGTGCGTGCACCGACTTTTTCAACTTGCATAAGGTCGGCTTTTGATGCGTTGAAAACTTCAGTGGGCGAGCCGAAAAAGTTAATCAATCGCATTGCTGTGATATGCCCGACATCTTGAATGGAGCAAAGTCTAATATAATCTTTGTAGTCGTCGTTAAACATTCCTTTAGAATGACAAAAGCGTTGCGATTTAAAAGCAAAAACAGCAACGCTAAAAAAAATACTTATATCTGATGATATTTACGAGCAATTACGCTTTTTCACATTTGCATTTGCTCTTTTGTTCATTCTTTTTCTCGCAATTTTTGCATCTTAAATAATCAAGAGTTATATGAGCCAAGAATGCACTAAGATTCCCACCAAACTCGTTTTTTGCACCTTCTGTGAGAAGGTCGTTGATTTTTGGTGATAACGAAATTGTCCGTCTTACATAATTATTAGCCTTTTTCATTAGTTTTTTATCACACACTTTGTGATAATAATCAATGAAAAAATAATTATTTAATATAAATGATATAATAAATAATAATAGTTATGCAGAAGTGTTTCTAATTATTTGTTCTTTTTAGATATAATTTTCTGAACTTGTGCTTCAATATTATCAAGACTTGATTTGATTGTTGCATCTTTTGATTTCACCGTTTGCTTTGTCGCCTTGATAATATCGTTTGCGTACGCATATTTGTCGGTATTGAGCAAGGAGTTTATAATCGGGATAACGAGACCGTTTATCATCATTGCTGGGTCTGATTTAAACGGTGCAATCAAACGTTTATACGAAGATACAATTTTATCTTGTGTGCCGTTTTTAATTTCAAGTTGAAGCTCTCGACGTGCAAATTCCATAGCTATATCTGGTCGGTTTGCTTTTGTTTTTACGATTATTGAAGTCGACATTCGGCGTGCGATATCGTTCTTTCCGTCGGCGATAAGCAATTTAATACATTTGCGTCGGAACTGTGCGTCGATATCTGGATATTTGGAAAACGCCTTGATTGCCGATTCATACATTTTGATTATTTCTTGGCTTGGGCGTTCTTGTTTTTCGAGCGAAGCAATTAGAATATCCCACGCCGATGTATTGCGTTGGTCGGCGACAATAGATTTCTTAGCCGAGTCTTCTGCACGTTTAAATTCTTTGTTGTCGTAAAAATATTTTGCGAACATAGAGTGAATTTCTGAGAGGGCATATTTAGTACCATTTCTGAAACCTTCACGCATTGCGTTTAATTGGTGGTCGGTTGCGGTTTCCCACGTTTGAGGATCGATAGTTGTGCCTGTAACAAAGCGAGCATTTTCGTATCTGCCAACGTTGAAATTCCACGAACCCGATTTTTGCATATATGCAACCCATGCATGAAAGCCATCACTGCCAGCACCCGAAAAAACAAAGGCTGGCACGCCTTTTGCCTTTGCGACTTCCGATGTAAAATACGATTGATCGGTGCAAATACCGCCTTCCGATTTAATTGTTTTGAGGCGATAATCAGAGCCTTCCCAGTCAAATTTTTTTGCGTTTAAGCGTTGGAAATCGTACTTAATAGACGGATAAAGTTTTGCGATGTTTGCCAAGTTTACAGAAATACTTTGTTGAGCCCATTGTTTGTCTTCGTCGTTTGCGGGCGATGCCACTAAATATTTCAATTCTTCGATAGATAGTTTTTCAGTGGGCAACAAGAATTTTCCACGTTCACGAGTGTCGACAATTTTTTTGAATGCGTCGATTGGCTCGGGTAATGTGCGTGGCAACAAGTCTTTTGATACTTGTGCGTGTGGCCAATTTTCAGGTGGAGGAGCATCGAAAACAATGGCGATTGCACCTGCGAGATTGCGATATTTTGAAAATTTTTCAGGCGAAGATTTTTGTATGTTCGAGAGTATTTCAAAAACTTTTTTGATGTCGTCTTTTGGCGATATTTCGCCAATTAGGTTTTTCAGAAAATCGGCATTAGACAGAATTTCAACTTTGATATTTTCCGACGCCGACGATTCCGCCTTTGTTAGTGCATCAAAAAAATTTGCGATGTGCATTTTTTTTGATGCGTTTTCAAAATCATTTTTTGCATAATCTGCCCGAGCCGATTTTATATAATCGTTTATTTTTTCGGTGAGGTTTGGCTTGTTATCAAAAAATGTTTTTGCAGTCGATGCATCGAAGTCGGCGATACAATCTTGTGCAAGGCAAATTTGAATTGGCAAGATACCAACGAGTAGAGCGATTATTTTTTTCATTATTCTATTTCGATTTTAAATTGAGCTTCTTTGTCTTTCTTCCAAGCAAAATCTTGTGTTGTAGCTGACACCGCAAAAAGTGGAGAGTATGTACGCATAGAAATTGTTTTGCCATCGGGCATAAATTCCATAATGCGAAGCCAACCATCGCCACCGTTAGCGTCCCAACCACCACAACTTTGTGGGTTGAACATTACAATAGGCACAACTCGGTTTGCTTTTGTTTTGTAGTCGAGCTTTGATTGGAAGCGTGTTATGTCGCCCGAGTGTCCACATAATACAAGCTTGATATTTTCAGAGTCTGAAACGAGCTTTTCCAAAACATCTTTGCCCCAGTTAGGATCAGGCAATTTGTATCCTTCTTTCTCACAAATTTTGACAACGTTTTTATTTGTTTCAAGAATCGAGTGTGTGATAACAATAACCTTATGTGCCTTGTATTTGTCCGATTTTGTGAGAGCTTTTGCCCATGTTAAGACACAATCGCGTGGAGCAAATTCGAGAGCAATAACAAGGAGCTTTCCCCAATTTTTGTCGTCAAATTCGTAAGCAGCATTTTCCAAACTCATATAGCCTTGTCCGTTTGGAGTTGTTGAAACAAGGCAATCTTTCCAGCATTTATTTTTTAGGATTGGGAAATATTTGTTGAAATGGCTGTTGCGATTTTCTGCCGATATAATACCATAGTCGTGGTTGCCAGTTGCAATAATATAAGGCATAACGCCATCGAGCCTTGAGAATGAGCGCGCAACACTTTGCCACATATCCATACTGGGCGTGTTGCCGTTTACTTGTTTGTATTTTGGGCACGAGGGCAAAAAGTAATCATTCTTATCAACAAGGTCGCCAGTGCAGAGGGTTGCTTTGATATTCAAGACATCTTTGTGTGCGGCAGTCCAAGCTGTCATCAATTCAAAGATAGGTTGGTTGAATGTAAACTTTGTGTACGTTTGCGTGTCGCCAAAAAGAATCATCGAGAACGAGTCGGGATTTTCCAAGCGTGGTGGTTCTTTTAGCTTGATATTTGGTGGATTGCAAACGCTTGTCGACGCAAATAGTGCAGTTGCGAAAATTGTCGAAATTGAAAAAAGAATTTTAATTTTCATATTTATTATTGTATTTCGATTTTAAATTGACCTTCGCTATCTTTTTTCCATGCGAGGTGTTGGGTGATTGCCGACACAGCGAAAAGAGGTGAGTATGTACGCATAGAAATTGTTTTGCCGTCGGGCATAAATTCCATAATGCGAAGCCAGCCGTCGCCACCATTGCCGTCGCTACCCATTATAAATTGCGGGTTAAACATAACGATATGCACAGTGCGTTCAGCTTTATTTTTGTATTCAAGATTCGAGCAAAATCTTGTTTTGTCGCCAGAGTGTCCACACAAGACAAGTTTAATATTATCGGAATCTGAAACAAGTTTTTCCAAAACGGCTTTGCCCCAATTTGGTTCTGGCAACTTGTATTTTTCTTTTTCGATAATTTTAACTCCGTTTACTTTTGTATTCAAAATCGAGTGCGTTAGGATAATCACTTTATGATTTTTATACTTATCGCTTTTAGTGAGCTTTTTCGCCCACTCGAGAATGCAATCGCGTGGAGCAAACTCGAGCGAAACGACGAGGATTTTCCCCCAGTTCTTGTCGTCAAACTCGTACGCAGCGTTTTCTAAACTCATCACGCCTTGTGCATTTGGAGCAGTTGATACAAGGCAATCTTGCCAACATTTATTTTTTAGAATCGGGAAATATTTATTGAAATATGTATTGCGATTTTCTGCCGAGTTGTAGCCATAATCATGGTTGCCTGTCGCCAAAATATAAGGGAGAACACCGTCGAGACGTGCGTACGAGCGTGCCGCAGTTTGCCACATATCCATACTTGGAGTGTTGCCGTTTATTCTTGGCAGTTTTGTTGTAGATAAAATAAGGGCGTCGTTTCTATCGACAATATCGCCAGTTGAGAGAGTAGCTTTGATTTTCAGAATATCTTTGTGCGATGCTGTCCACGCAGTCATCAATTCAAAGATAGGTTGATTGAAAGTAAATTTGTTGTACGTTTGCGTGTCGCCAAAAAGAATCATCGAGAACGAGTCGGGGTTCTCGAGTCTTGGTGGTTCCTTGAGTTTTATGCTTGGTGGGTTGCAAACGTTTATCGACGCAAATGTCGCCGACGCTACAAATGTTGTGATTGCCAATAATAGTGATGTTTTCATATACTTTATTTTTTTTTAGAAATTTGGGTCGTTTATGTTTTGATAAGAATTATTTTTTAACGTGTATTTTAACGATAAAATGTTGGACGAAAAATTGTGTAATAAAATATGTTAGACACAAAAAAACTGTTCTACTCATAGCAGAACAGTTTGTAGAAATTGCGTTATCTTGCAAATTTATTTTGTGCTTTGCTCAAATTTCTCTGCGAGACCGTCGAGCAAACTATCGAGGTTTTTGCGTGCTTGAAGTTTTGCGTCGGCGAGTTGTTCTTTGTCCGATACTTTTTCTGTTGCGAATGCGTAGAACTTAATTTTTGGTTCTGTTCCGCTACCACGCACAGCAAAGCTATATCCGTTTTCGAGTGTGTAGAAGAAGAACTTTTCGCGTGGAATTTTTATACCGTCGGCATCAAAAATTTCGTCGCGGTTAAAGTTAATCGACTTTGCGACTTTCACTCCTGCAACTTCAGTAAGTGGATTTTCGTCGAGCATAGTCAAGAAGCCTTGAATTTGAGCCGAGCCAAGTGCTCCTTCTCGATAAATACTACGCAAGTCTTCAAGATAATATCCGCACTTTACATAAATCGAATCGAGATATTCATCGACTGTCATCCCCTTCGATTTCAAGTATGCGAGCATTTCAGAGAACATAATAACTGCCGAGTTTGCGTCTTTGTCGCGGACAGAATCTGTACCCAAGTAGCCGTAGCTTTCTTCGCCACCGAAAACAAAGAAAGTGCTATATTTTTGCATAAGGCGAGCTTTGTCGGCATAATTCATATCAGATGCGTCGTTGCCATAATTTTTGACAAGCTCTTCTTCGTATTTTGTGAGGCGACCACCAATCCACTTAAAACCAGTGAGAGTGTTTACGCACTTGATACCGTGGACTTCAGCGATTTTATCTTGAAGTGGAGTTGTAACAAAAGTTTTGATAAACGCACATTTTGAAGAATCGACAATAATACCTTTTTCTTTCATTTGTGTAGCACGATATTCTGCCAAAAGCGAACCAATCATATTGCCTGTGAGAATACGGATTTCTCCGTCTCTTGTGCGAATTGCAACGCCCATTCTATCGGCGTCAGGGTCGGTCGCCATAAGGCAATCGGCTCCGCTTTCGTTCATTTTTGCGATGCCCATTGAAAGCGTTTCAGCGTATTCTGGGTTGGGTTGTTTTACTGTCGGGAAGCGGGGGTCCATTTGCATTTGTTCTTCGACGAGAACAGGCTCAAGACCGAAGTGTCTCATCACAGAAGGGCAGAGTGATGCACCTGTGCCGTGTACTGCCGTAAAGACGAGCTTTGGCTTGTTGACAGCCATAACATCTTTGTCGATTACGCAATCTTCGATAGACTTTACATATGCGTCTTCAGCCGATTTTTCGACATATTTAACACCATTGAGGTCAATATCCAAAAGTTCGCCAACCGATTCCCACTCGACATTATTTACTTCAGCGACTATTCCTTCAGCGTGTGGAGAAATTACTTGTGCGCCGTCGCTAAAATAAACTTTGTATCCGTTGTCGTGCGATGGATTGTGGCTTGCAGTTATAACTATACCCGCAGTTGCTTTCAAATAGCGAACTGTGAAAGATAGTTGTGGGGTTGAACGTGGAGAATCGAAGATACTAACTTCGCCACCGAGTTTTTTCCAGACTGATGCGGTCAGCTCGCAAAAGTGTGTTGAAAAGTGGCGAACATCGCAAGCAACGACTAATTTGGGAACTCCACTGCCGTTTGCATCGCAATATTTCTTGCAATAATTAAACAGACCTTTTGTTGCACGAGCCACATTAAAATCGTTCATATTATTTGCACCAACTGCTGCGTGTTCGGGTGTTCCCTTGTCGGAAAGTGTGCCGAGCTCTGCTTTTGCCGATACTTTGCCGATTGTGCGTCCACGCATACCGCCTGTACCGAATGCCAATGGCTTAAAAAATCTGTCGTTCAATTCTTCGTATGCTTGATTTTCAAAAAGCTCGAAGAGTGCATCGATAGCCCAGTCGGGTAAAAAGTTTTTCGAGAGCCAATTTTCGATATTTTCAACTGCACTATCGAGAATTTTCCCTTCTGCTTTTGCGGTCGAAACAAGTTTTTTCAATTCTTCAATTTTATTCATAGTGTAAAATTCTAATTAAAAAATGGGGCGACTTTATCAAGAAAGAACGCCCCGTATTTATCGTACAGTGTGTGTACAAGTTAAAATGTCGGCAGGTACACTACCGACACAAATTTATTAGTAAGGGAGCGGATATTTTTTGCAAAGCTCTTCTGCGATTGCTTTTGCTTTTGCGATTTCCGCTTCGTTTTCAGGAGCGTCAAGCACCATTTTGATGATGTCGGCAATCTTTTCCATATCTGCTTCAACAAATCCACGACTTGTTATCGCTGGAGTTCCCAAACGGATTCCACTTGCCTTAAATGGCGAGCGAGTTTCACCTGGGACTGTATTTTTATTTGTTGTTACATTTGCCTTGTCCAACGCATTTTGAGCGTCTTTACCTGTCAATTCAGGGTGGCTTGGGCGAAGGTCGATAAGAATAAGGTGATTATCTGTTCCACCTGAAACAACCGACAACCCACGCTTTACGAGAGCGTCTGCCAATGCTGATGCGTTCTTTGCTACTTGTTTTTGATATTCTTTGAAAGAATCCTTGAGTGCTTCGCCAAAGCAAACAGCCTTTGCTGCGATGACGTGCATAAGTGGTCCACCTTGTGTTCCTGGGAATATTGCAGAGTCAATCGCTTTTGCGTATTGCTCTTTGCACATAATCATACCACCGCGAGGACCTCTGAGTGTCTTGTGTGTTGTTGTTGTAACAAAGTCGCAATATGGTGCTGGCGATGGATGTACGCCTGCTGCTACCAAACCAGCGATGTGTGCGATGTCTGCCATAAGCATTGCACCAACCTTATCGGCAATTTCTTTTGCACGTTTGAAATCAATTTCGCGTGGATATGCAGATGCTCCGAAGAGAATGAGCTTTGGTTTGCATTCGAGTGCGAGTTTTTCGACAACGTCGTAATCAATCTTACCAGTCTTTTCGTCAACACCATAATTTACGATGTTATAAGTCAAACCAGAAACATTTTTTGGGTGTCCGTGTGAAAGGTGTCCACCTTGTTCGAGCGACATTGCCAAGATTGTATCGCCTGGTTGAAGAACTGCCAAATATACTGCAGTATTTGCTTGCGAGCCAGAGTGTGGCTGAACGTTTGCGTGGTCCATTCCGAAGAGTTTTTTAGCTCTGTCGATAGCGAGTTGTTCGACAACGTCAACGCATTCGCAACCGCCGTAATATCTTTTTGCAGGGTACCCTTCAGCGTATTTATTTGTGAGGGTTGAGCCCATTGCTTCGATAATTGCTGGCATAACGAAATTTTCAGAAGCGATAAGTTCGATATGGGTTTGTTGGCGGTTTGTTTCGGCTTGGATTGCGTCGAAAACAGCACTGTCGAGTTCTTTGAGTGGAGTTGCGTTGATAGCAGTATTCATAAAGTTTATTGTGTTTAAAAATTTTGATTTTATCCGCGATAACGGCTCTATTTTCAGTCTTAATTACTTCGCTTTTTTTGCAACAAAATTCTCAAGAATTTTCTATTTCTGTGATTTTGTTTACACGACGTTCGTGGCGACCTCCTTCAAACTCGGTCTCGGCAAAAATCCTTACGATTTTTTCGGCGAGTTCAGCTGGGACGTATTTTGCGCCCATACAGAGTACATTCGCGTTATTATGCAAGCGTGTGAACTTTGCGCAATCTTCGTTGTGGCAAAGAGCCGCACGGATTGTCTTCACCTTGTTTGCCGACATCGACATCCCTATTCCTGTCGTACACAAAAGCACGCCAAAATCGGCATTTTTCGACACTACATCGGCACACACTGCCTTCGCAAAATCGGGATAATCCACGCTTGTGTTATCGAAAGTTCCTTTGTCGGAAATTTCAAAATCGTTTTTAAGCTTTTCCACGAGAGCGTTCTTTAAATCGATAGCTCCATGATCGCAACCTATGCTAAATTTTTGTTTCATTTTGTAGATATTTTAAGATTCCATCTATTGCCGTAACGATATCGTCGCGACATTCCAAATATTCATCGAGGTCTCCGCCGTATGGGTCGAATACAATCTTGCGTTCCAAATCGGACATATCCAGTACTCTAAAAGTTCTTTCTGGAAGATTTTTGAAGTAATAACGCATAGTGTCGATATGCGTTTGGTCCATTGCGAAAATTGCGAACGCTTGGTCGATTAACTTTTGCGTGAGTGCTGTCGAGCGATATTCCGAAATATCTATTCCGACTTTTTGCATTGCCGTTGTCGAGTGTGCACTTGGGGGGAGTCCGTCGACAGTTGATGTCCCAGCCGAGCAAATTTCAAGCTTGCGTACTGCGTCGTCTTGCGGGGTAGATTTTATTGCGTGTTTTAAGAGTGCCTCGCCCATCGGAGAACGGCAGATGTTCCCAGAGCAGACAAATATTACTTTATTGCGTTTTGTCTCTTTCATTTTTTACATCTAAAAACCTATTTATATTTTGCCAACTGTCGAGACTTTTTATCGCTTTACAAAAAAATGCGTCCCAAATTGGAACGCATTTTTGTCGTATGAAAAGTGTTCTATTTTCTTTTGCGATAGATTGCAAAGCCGAGTGCCAACGCTCCGAGAATCATCGCCCATTCTGCTGGTTCTGGAACTGCTACTGTCAACCAATAGCCGTTTGTTGCGTCGCCAAGCCATTGAGCATTTTCGTTGAGAACATATTTTTGTGATGCTTCGTCGAACAAGTAGAGATATGTACTGCCCATGTTTGATCTAAAAGAATCTGCTTTGATTCGATTATTTTCAAAATTCTTCACATAAAGATTGAGGTTATTCCCAGTTCCTGTTGCGTATATTTCACCAAGGTCTATGTATGAATCTGAACTTGCAAAGTCGAGCTCTAAATACAATTTAATATTATTTGCGATAGCCGTCTGACCAAAACTATTTGTTTCCTTTACATATACAGTGCTTGATGTTTTGTAGGTTGTAAGCAATACAGTTGTGTCGCCACCATTGTTGTCTGCAAAAACTTCTTTTGTGTGCAATTCAATTCTTGCTCCATCACTCAACATAAGGTGTCTTGTTTGGATTGATTTTTCAGCTGATTTTGCAATCAATGTTGAATTTGTTTTTACTTCGATTCTTGCATTGCCGTTTAGATCGAGACTTGCGTTTTCGTCAAATGTCAAAGTAGAACCCTTGATAACTACAAATGCATCACTACTTGCTGTTGATGTAATTTTAGTTGAACCATTTAACAATACGTTGCTGTTTTCACCTGTCCAGAAACTATCAGCTGTGATTGAAGCTGACGAATTATAATTAATAGCGTAGCCGTTTGAGAAACGTCCAGCTACTGAAATTGTACCAGCAAGGTTAATGTTTTCCCCATTAACTAAAAGAGTGCCTTCTGTTGCCGAAATTGTACCAGCAAGGTTGGCGTTTGTTGCTTTAATTGTAAGGCTACTTGCTTCGATTTTCGAATCGGCAAGCGATGTAAAATTTGTACCTTCAATCGTCAATGTACCTGCTGTTTTCACTGTTTCTTGTGTTGATGTAACATTGTCGCCAAGAGTGAAATCTTTAACATTCAAGCTAACAGCGTCGCCGTAGAGATTTACTTTACCAGCGTTGATAACTTTCATCTTTGATCCGTCTTCTGCTTGATATATTTCAGAAGCATTAAGTGTTCCACCATCTACAACTATAGTTCCTTTTCCATCGATTCCAGATGTAGAGCCAATAACAACAACTCTTCCGTATGTTGGGTTTTCTGGAGTTTCAGTTGTGTATTGATTCAACGATGCTATTGCCTGATTAAATACATTTACTGTACCTTTTAAAATGATAGATGTATTTGTGTGCGACTTCAAATTTAACTTTGTTGAATAAACATTTAAAGTTGCATCGCTATCTATAACAATTGCTCTTTTATCTGTTGATGCGCTTTCGCCATTAGCTCCCCAAACTGAAAGAGCCAACCCATTTGAGCTAAGTGATGGTGTTGCACTGGCATCACTTGTTGTTTTTGTGCCAAGGTTATATGTACCGTTTGCAAAAGTCATTGTCGCATCTCTACCACCTTCGCTTGATGGTGTGCGCAATCCTACTATTGCGTCGTTTGCATCTGTGCGAATGATATTTGCTCCGTACGCAATCAAATAACTTGCATCTGGGTTAGGCGCACCTTCTTTTGTGAACAAATAGAAAATATTTGCATTTTCTGCAGCGTCAAATTTTGCGAGATCAACTCCTTCACCAGCCGACAAATTTATTGTGTACATGTTGTTGGTTGGTTTCGATGGTATTTCAACGAAATCAGGGATATTATCCACTGTATAATCCAACGCCATACTTGTGGCTGAAAATGCGAGAGTCGAAAGTGCTACTGAAACTATTTTTGTTTTCATAATATCTATTTTTTATTTATAAATATATAGATATGTAGAATGTTTACATAAAGTCAAATATTTTTTATCCCAGACAAGTCAGTGGGGATATATGAGCGACTTTTTTATTTACGCAAAAAAAAGGCGTTCCAAATTTGGAACGCCTCTTGGAAAAATTGTGTTTTTAATTATTTTCTTTTGCGATAGATTGCAAAGCCGAGTGCCAACGCTCCGAGAATCATCGCCCATTCTGCTGGTTCTGGAACTGCTACTAATGCACTATTCCACAAGTAGCCGTTGTTGATGCTCCAATCACCAGTTAACAAATTGCCGTTTGAGTCGTATCCTTTAATTGAAAGGGACACATTATCTTGTGATGATGTGAGTGTGCCGTCCGCATTCAAAATGCTTTCGTCTATACCGACTTTTACCAAACCATTTGCAAAGTCTTCAAAAATGAGTGAACCTGTTACACCTCCAGTATGGTTGCCGTTGAGAACCATGAGCTTACCCATCGACATACTTGCACCATTCAAGTCGATTCTTAAGCTCGACAAACGGAGCAATTCTACATCGCCAAATTCATAAACGCCATCGCATTTTGTCAAGTAGAGTTTACCTTCTAACTCAAATGAATATCCAGCATTCTTTACATACAAGTCAGATTTTTGAACAAGGTTTGTTGATGATGCCAAGTAGATTTCGCCAGTTTTCTCTTGGGAATCAAGGGCATAGAATACGAGTTTTTCTGAATCGATTTTTGAGCCAGCGTCTTCGACTTTAATTATGCCATCACTTGCAACTGACAAATATCCATTAGTTGTTCTTAGTGTGCCTGAATTTTTTACAGTCAATAGTGCGCCATAAGCCGACAACATAAATGCTGTTTTATTACCTGTTTCTGTGAGTGTGCCACCATCAACGATTGTTGGGTTTCTGATGTATGTTGATACGCTGTGATTGCCTTGGTTTGATGTAATATTCAATGTGCCATTGATTGTCGTTGTGGCATTGCACAAACGCATTTTTTTTCCATATGCTGTTATATCTATGTTCAAAGTAGCACCTTCTGCTACTCTGATTCTTGTAGATTCAAACGCTTTGCTATTTGCACCAACAGTGATTGTTGAAACACCGCTAACTGCTTCGATATCTGCACGGATATCATCTTTTTCTTGTTGAATTAAACCATCGTAGTTGATGTTTGCACCGTCATAGAGACGGATTCTATCTGTTGAGAGTGTTCCCGAAACATCAAAATTTGTGTTGGTAAGTGAGAGTATTCCGCCGACAGTCATTTGTCCGGCAACAGAGAAGAGGGAGTCTGAAACTTTCAAGTCTGGGTTGCGTCCTGAAATTTGTACGTTTGTCGTGAAATTGGCTGTGATGCCTTTACCGAAATAAATAGTTCTGCCGTAATCACCTTGTTGAACTGCATTTGAATTTGAGTCTAATGTATACAACTCGATTTTTACATTAGAATTTGTAAAATTCACAGTACCGGTTGAATAAGTTGTATTGCCGTCAACTGTTGTCTCTTTGGCTTTGTAATAGAAACCTGTCGAGTAGCTTGTTGTCGCATCGTTGATTCCATCGCCATTGAGGTCTTTAGGGGTGTTATTATAATCAAACGGGGTAGAGTCTGTTTCTGTGAGTTCTGTTCCGTCGAATATGAGATTCAAATTTGTGTGATGTCCGCCTGAACCCGACACTTTAAATTTCTTCATTGACACATCTTTATCGACCGAAACATATACATCTGTCATTACATTGGTCGATACACCTATGCCATGGTAAACAACTTCTGTTCCTGTGATATCGCCCCAAGACGACATCGCTGTTGGGGCTGTGGCGTCGGCAGAGCCTTTAACTGCGTACACTGCAGATGTAGCAAACAAGCCTGATGCAAAAATAAATAATAGTTTATTCATACAAGTACTTTCTTAAGAAAATTTATACCAAAATTATCCACCTTTTTTTGTAAATTTGCAAGTGGTAATTTTGGGTATAATTTCCGTTTTAGGTATGTTTTTGTGATGTTTGCTTTATCGCAAATTAGAAGAAAATAGAGTGTACCAAGTGATCGTCGTCAGAGATTTCGTCATTTGCTGTCGATAAATCGCAAACTCTTGTTCTGATTACTCCGTTTGGAGTTTTAATTATTGCAATCCAACAGCACATTGAGTATTGCGAAATATCTGGAATTAATTTTACTTCGCAGTTTGTGTTGTTGATAGATTTCGACTCGAACATTTCTTTTTCCGTATTGCCGATTTTCTTGCTTCGTGCCAAGAGAAGTGGTCCAACACGGATTGTTGCCCCTGGTGTTTTGCGGAGTAAATCGTAGGTCGGTTGTTGTTGTTGGCTTGCAATCCATCTCCAATTTGTGTTGCTTTTTTCTGGGTAATCAGTTGCTTTCAATTTGCTATGGATAATTCTTGGAGTGAAGTCGAACTTCAAGAAGAATGTTTTTTTGCCGTCAACTTTAACTTCAGCCCAATCGCCTGTGTACGACTTTCCGTCGACAAGCAATTTTTTGCTCCAAGATGGAATTCTGAATTTTACAGTTTTTGGCGATTTTGTTGAAATTGTGATATACGTTTCGCCGTTTTGCAAATAACCGTCGAGAATTTCAACATTTGTGCAACCGAGTTTTACAGTCGCTGGAATGTACAAGTTTACATAAACATTGCCACACTTGTCGGACATTGCGAGCGATTGTGCCATATCCATAAATCCACGAGGGACATTATTTACGCAACAGTGGCTGAATTTTGATTTTTGCCCAGGTGAAGTCATATGGCGAGTGTGGCTTCTGACCCCACGAGCCGCCCATTTGCCGTCGCGATAGATTCCAGCGAGAAATGCGTTGAGGGCAGTTGTTTCAAAAATATCCATATACTTTGCATCGCCAGTGATTAGGAAAAGCTCGTATGAAAGACGCATCCAATGGATTGAGTCGCAAGTTTCGGTTACGCCATTGATTTCGTTTGCTCCGTTTGCAAATTGGTCGTTGTAGCCAACACCATCGATTGCATTGCGTTCGTGCTTCCAAAGGCGTGCGTGCATTTCTTTGACTGTGTCGAGGCATTTTTTGTCGCCTGTAACACGATAATATTCAAGCAAACCTTGCAAGCACGACATCATCTCATACGCCTTTGCCCATTTTTCAGGTGCTGGATACCACTCGTGGATTGCCTTGTCTGTTTTGATGTTTCGGAAGAAATTTGGGGCAGGGTTGCCGTCTCTATCCCAGTATGAGACAATTTCTTTTGAGAAATCTAAAAACTTTTTGTCGCCCGTATAGCGATATAAAATGAGCATCGGTTTGAGAATCGACATACTTGGCATCCCCACAAATGTACCGGTATCGCATATCTTGATTTTGTTGTCGTGGAGCATATCGATATATTGGTCTGCGGAACGTCTTGCCGATTCCAAAATCATGGGGTCGTTATTTGTTTCGTAGATTGATAAAAGTCCCCAAAGGGTATATTTTCTGCACCACAAATTCCAGCACCATGGGCAAGCCCAGCCGAATTTTGCACGGTTCGCAATGGGGTCATCAACTTTCAAGAAAAGCTTGTTCTTGTAGCTTCCGATATATCCGTCGTCGTGCTGGTACGACATCACGTTGTACGCTGTTTGTTTGAGGTATTTCTTTAACTTGGCATCTTGCGTATAATTTTGTACTCGCGATGCGCTGATTGCCAGCTTACCCCAAAACTCGCCACGCCATTCGCCGATTGTTTCGTATTCGTCGTCGATTGGGTTTGCAAACGCCTTTTCTGATTCAGGGAAGATTTCTTCTTTCGCAAAATTTGATAATACACGCTCTTGGATAAATGTATCTATCTTCTTGCCGATTCGACCTTTGATTTTCACATCGGCTGGTTGCGGTGCTTGCATTTTGTCGGCGATTGTATCGCTTGTCTTGATTGTGTTATTACAGCAACCTTGTAATAGTGTTGCCAACAATATAGCGGGAATAATTAGCTTTTTCATAATCTATATAATTTATAAATTTTTCCAAAAAATCCTAAAAAATACTCAAATATTTTTTCTGCTTTTTGTCAAACCCTTTACTTTGCAATAGCTCGTTTTTTTCATACTACAAAGATAAAATCTATCTGTTTACACAAAAAAAGACGTTCCGATATGGAACGTCTTTCTAAAAAAATTATATTTTATTTATTTTCTTTTGCGGTAGATTGCCAACCCGAGAGCGAGACTACCTAAAATCATCGCCCATTCTGCTGGTTCTGGCACTGCTGCACTTACCAACCAACCATTGTTGATTGTCAAAGCACCGATTGTTTCTTTACCTTCTTTGTCGCCGTATGCAATGATTCTATCGAGAATATTGTATGTGTTTTGATGTTCGCCAACGTAAATGCGGTTATCTTCAAAACCATATACATATACACGCATTGATGCGTCGCCAAATGATATTGCACTTGCACCTGTTCTTGTAAGTTTGAGTGTTGAAGAATCATCATCGAGGAAGATTTTAAAATCGTTTGCCAAGTTGATATATGCGAAAGATTGGTCAGCTGTCATATGCAATTCTGCTGTGTAGACATTTCTGTTATCATCATTTTTTGCAACGATAAGATCTACATCATTACCATTTTGGTCTTTTATGCAATTTGCAGTGTTCAAATATGCTTTCGACATATTGTACATGATCAAACGTGCATTTGCACCTGTGCGTTCGTGAAGTGTGATTTTTGAAGTTCCATCAACATACAATTTTGCCGATGTAATGTCTGCATCTGCACCAGTTACGATATCGCCACACAATTCGATAACCTCATCGAGAGACCAAGTTGCATCATTCAAATAAGCAGAACGTCTGATTTTTACACCTCTATATCCTGCTTTAACTGAAGCATCGGCGAGCGATTGTGTGAATGTTCCGCCGACTTTTGTCGAAGAATTAATTGAGTAGAAGTCAACGCGTTCTGTTGGGTTTGTATTTGTAATATTGAGTGTGCCTTGAATCATCACATAATTGCCACCACCAGTATCCAAATTACCACTGATATTTAATGTTGCACCAGAATTGATATCAATAGCCTTATTTGTTGTCGTAATTGTTCCTGAAACAGTAGCGGTAGAACCAGTTTGCAAAGTTATTTGGTTTTTAAGGGTCATTGTCCCTGAAACATTCATCGAAGAACCATTTTTTAGTACGACAGCACCATTGTTTTCCCAAGTTCCAGAAACGTCAACTGTTGAATTTTTATAGACGTTTGTTTTGTCGTTTGTTATCAAAGTGCCGTCAATATCGAGATACCCTTTGTAGCCTTCTGCTTTTCCTACTTCAATTGCGCCATTTAAAACTACTCTTGCTGTATCTTTAACTTGGAGCGTATGCAAACCTGTACCTTCAGTAGCAATTCTGTATATTCCAGCCGTTACATTTGCATTGATTTTTTCAAAAATAAATTGCGATGTTTGTGTTCCACTACCCCAAGTAGTAAAATACTCGCCAAAGTTCAGATTGGTAATAGGGGAGTCTTTTGTTGCTGTTGTAATTTGAGAATTTTTAACTATTGTTTTAACATAGTTTTGTTTCCACCATGCTACGTCTATTGCAGTTGCTTCTGTTGCTGAATTGATGTCGATAGTCAAACCTGTTACGCCATTGCCGTGTCCCGTTGCGTTTGCGAGATTAACGCCACCTTTGCCGTTTTCAGCTGTTTCATCAACTGCGACGAACGAGCGAATTTTTACGTCGTTAGCACCATACATGTAGCCGAGTTTATCGGCTTCAACTTGTTTAGAATTGCCAATTAAGTTAATTTCAAATTCTGACTGATCAATACTATTTTGGGTGAAATAGGTGTTGATATATGTTCTTGTTGAAGACGTGCCTGTGTGGTAATAGCCAGGCATTTCAACTGTCAGTTGTTCGAGTGCATAGCCCGAAGCACACGTTGCAAGAATAATTAGGGGTAAGACTTTTTTCATAATATAAATGTATTACGTTTACGTTAAACAATAAACACTGAATAAATTGATGCTGATAACTTGTCAAGTTTTTATGTGATTTTTTTAATTTTTTTTGCGAGTTGAGATGATATTTTTTTACACATTTCACGATGTTGAAAATAGGGGTGAAAAAAAATAAAAAAAAAGCTTTTAAAAATTGAAAATATAGTATTTGCTTTTTGATTTTCTGAAACGGAAATGGGCGAATTTTTCGAGTTCAAAAATATTGAGAAATATTACGGAGACACGCACGTTGTTAAAAACGTGAGCTTCGGGGTTCGTTGTGGAGAAGTATTCTCACTTCTCGGACCAAGCGGTTGTGGCAAAACTACTATGTTGAGAATCGCTGGCGGTTTTGAAGATCCTGAAAGTGGACAAGTGTATCTCGACGGTACAAATATTACAGACCTTGCTCCAAATAAACGCAAAATCAATACGGTATTCCAAAACTATGCTTTGTTCCCGCATATGACTATTTGGGATAATATCGCATTTGGTCCAAGAACTGCAGGAATGCCAGAGTCGGAAGTGTCGCAAAAAGTCGCAAAAATGCTCGAGATTATCCGCCTTGAAGGGCATGGCTCTCGCAAGCCCGATACCATTAGTGGCGGGCAGAAACAACGTGTTGCAATCGCAAGAGCTCTTATCAATAGCCCAAAACTCCTTTTGCTCGACGAACCACTCGCCGCACTCGACCTTAAACTTCGTCAATATATGCTCCTTGAGCTCGACCGAATCCACGACGAAGTTGGCACAACTTTTATTTACGTCACTCACGACCAAGGTGAAGCGATGAGCCTCAGCGATCGTATCGCTGTTATGAATAATGGCGTGATTGAACAAATTGGTACACCAGCCGAAATATACGAAAATCCACGCACAAAATTTGTCGCATCGTTTATCGGCGATACTAACTTTTTTGACGGACGTATCATAGAACAACTCGATAGCGAAAATTGCAAAATAGATATGGAAGGTTTGGGACAATTCCCGTCTTTCAATGAATATAAGTTGCCGATTGGCTCGCGTGCGACAGTTTCTATCCGTCCAGAAAAATTCAGAATTTTCAATCAACGTAGCGAAGCCGAAAATTTGAACGTTTTTGAAGCCGAAGTTATAGATATTGTATATCAAGGTGCTCAAACTCGCTACTGGGTGCGTGCGGGCGACCAACGCATAAATATTTTGACACAACATAACCGTTGTTATCTCGACTATAAACAACCAACTTGGGGCGATAAAGTTTGGGTCGCATGGCACCCAGATGATGTAACGACACTCCCGTCGGAATCTCCTCATTAGAGTCAAAAAAATGAATAACGGAAAATCATCGCAGATTGCCTCGAGGCGAATGCACGGCGGTTCTAAACTGTCGGAGTTGTTGGTGAGTGCACCGTCTTTTATTTGGCTTGCGGTATTTTTTGTTATCCCGTCTTTGCTCGTTTTTGCAATAGCTTTCCGCACTGCCGACCCATCTGGCGGAATTGACGATGGCTGGACTTTGCAAACTATCGAAAATGTCCTAAAAGGAAATTATTTGAACGTGCTTTGGCGTACAGTGTGGGTGAGCTGTGTTGTAACTATTATTTGCTTATTCCTTGGTGTTCCTGTCGGATATTGGATTGCACAACAAAAACCAAAATATCGCTACTGGTTCTTGCTGATTGTAATTATTCCACTTTGGACAAACTTCCTTATCCGTATTTTTGCGTGGCGTGTACTTTTGCATCCTGAAGGATTTTTGCGTCAAGGTTTGATTTGGCTCGGGATTATTCCAGAAGATCTTTTCTTATTAAATAATGTCGGTGCTGTGATAATCGTAACAGTTTACACTTGCTTGCCTTTTGCGATTCTCCCGATTTACGCTGCTGCCGAAAAATTCAACTTCTCACTTCTCGAAGCTGCACGCGATTTAGGTGCAACACGTTTCCAAGCTTTCAGACAAATTTTTATCCCTGGTATTAAACGTGGGATTTTTACCGCAATTCTCGTCGTGCTAATTCCAGCGTTAGGTTCGTACGCAATTCCTGATTTGGTCGGTGGTGTCGATGGCGAAATGCTCGGCAACAAGATTGCAATCAAGGCGTCGGCATATAGAAACTTGCCCGAAGCGGCAGCGTTGGCGGCATTCCTTTCGATTATCATCACAATTCCTGTTTTGGGATTCTTGGTAAAACAAAAGCGTCTGATTAAAGCAATGATAAGCACGCGTAGAGCTGAAGGAGATTCTACAAAATGAGAACTCGATACACATCGCTTTTAATCACTCTTATTGTGATGACTTTTATGTATTTGCCGATTCTCACACTCATTGTGCAATCGTTCAATGCGTCGAGATATGGTGGCAAGTGGCTCGGGTTTTCGCTGAAATGGTACGAGGCGTTGTTTAGAGATTCAGCAGTTATCAATGCAACGATAAATACTTTGATTATCGCTTGTATTTCAACATTTTTTGCGACAGCAATCGGCACTTGTGCAGCGTGGGTTTTGAATAAATATAAAAATTCAAAATTCCAAACAACACACTACGGGCTTGTTTATGCTCCGTTAATCGTGCCAGATGTCCTTATGGGGATTAGCTTGTTGCTGATGTTCGTAAGTATGCATATCCAACTTGGTATGCTCACTGTGATTTTAGCACATATTACATTCTGTGTAAGTTATGTAACTTTTACAGTTCTTGCCCGATTGCAAGACTTCGATTTTAATATCATTCAAGCTGCTCAAGATTTAGGGGCAGGGTCGGGCAGAATTTTTGTAAAGATTTTGTTGCCATTGCTCGGACCCGGAATCGCAGCTGGTGCAATGATGGCATTCACGCTTTCAATGGACGACTTTGTTGTAACGTTTTTCGTCGGTGGTCCGGGGAGTACGACATTGCCAGTTAAAGTATATAGTATGATGAAACATGGTGCTCCGTCGATTATCAACGCATTGTCGGTTGTATTTATGGGGCTTACATTTACTGTGGCAATTCTCGGACAGTGTTTTCAGAAAAGAAACTCAAACCAATAACTCAATCAAACTAAAGGAAGAAATGAAGAAATACATAAATACGTTTGTGCTCGCATTGTCGGCGCTCGCTTGCGTAATTTTAACTGCGTGTGGTCCATCAAAACCCACCCTTAACGTCTATATGTGGTCAGACTATATAGACTTAGATCTCGTTCAAGAGTTCGAGCGACAAAACAACTGCAAAGTTGTTATAGATATTTTCGACTCTAACGAGTTTATGTACTCAAAGCTAAAAGCTGGCGGTACTGGATACGACGTTATCCTCCCGACAACTTATATGGCAAAAGTTATGTTCGACCAAAATATGCTCGAAAAACTCGACCATTCAAAGTTGCCTAACTGCCAATTTATTAATAAGGTATATTTGAACAGTATCGCACTCGATAAAACGATGCAATATAGCGTTCCATATATGCTCGGTTTCACATGCGTAGCTTACAATAAAGAAAAGCTCGGTACTATCCCTGAAACTTGGGACGTTTTCTCGAACGAAAAATACGCTGGCAAAATGACTATGCTTAACGACCACCGCGAAACAATCGGTTCGGCTCTTTTCTTCACTGGTAAAAGTATGAATACTACTGACGATGTCGCGTTGGAAAAAGCTAAAAATCAACTTCTTAAATGGAAGAAAAATTTGGCAAAATTTGATAACGAACTTTACAAAGTTGGTATTCAATCGGGCGAATTCCTTATCGTTCAAGGTTATAGTGGTGACCTTTTCCAAGTTTTAGCTGAATCGCCACACTTGTCATATATGTGCCCCAAAGAAGGTATTTCGATGAGTTGCGACGACTGGGTAATCCCAGCAACAGCTCAAAACAAAGACCTTGCATACAAATTTATTAACTTCCTTTGCGATCCTAAAATTGCAGCAAAAAATATGGAATTTACTTGCTACTGCTCGCCAATTCCAGAAGCTCGCAAATTCGTATCCGAAGAAAATAAAAATCACCCGGGGATGTTTATCGCCGACGAACTCTACAAGCGTGCTGAACTTATCCGTGATCTCGGCAAAGATAACGTAAAATTCAACAAAATTTGGGACGCTATAAAATCTAATTAGTCTTTTATATGTCGGACACTTGCGGGCGATTGCCACAAGGTAATATCGCCCTTTAAAACAGGTTGCCGAAATAGTGAGAGATAACCTCAACATTTGAGGTTATCTCTTTTAGTTTAGAGGATTTGAGCAGACAAGAAACTACTCAAAAAAATTTAATGCATCTTATAATATAAAAGATAGGCGTATTTACTTCTACGATAGAAAAGATATTCCTGATTTGATGTTATATAATATCCAAAACAAGCGAAAGGAATCTTAACTCCTGCTTCAAAGACCAAAAAAGGCAGACGCAACTATATCGAAAATCTACCTGACAACCTTTGGGCTTGGTTAAATTTAATCAAATTTTCCGTTGTAGTATTTTTCTGCCAACTTTTGAGCTTCTACAATTTGGTTGGGAGTCATTCCTTTTTTAAGAATATCCATATTTTTTTTTGCTTCTTCATTCCCATTTGCCGATGCTAATGCAAACCACGCATATGCTTTTACATTGTTTTGAATTACACCATCGCCTTTAGCATAACACAAGGCAAGATTGTATTGTGCTTTAGCATCGCCTTGTTCAGCAGCTTTTCTGTACCATTTAACAGCTTCTCGAAGATCTTTTTCTACACCATCGCCATTTGCATAACGATACCCAAGACTGTATTGTGCTCCTTTTAGACCTTGTTCAGCAGCTTTACGGTACCATTTAACAGCTTCTCGTGGATCTTTTTCTACACCTTCGCCATATGCATAACAATACCCAAGATTGCATTGTGCTATAGCATCACCCTGTTCAGCAGATTTACGGTACCATTTAACAGCTTCTCGAGTGTCTTTTTCTACACCTTTGCCTTTTTCATAACACACACCAAGAGCGAATTGAGCATAAGCATGACCTTGTTCAGCAGCTTTTCTGTACCATTTAACAGCTTCTCGTGGATCTTTTTCTACACATTCGCCATATGCATAACAACACCCAAGATAGCATTGTGCTTGAGCATCGCCTTGTTCAGCAGCTTTTCTGTACCATTTAACAGCTTCTCGAAGATCTTTTTCTACGCCATCGCCATTGTAATAACGCACGCCAAGATAGTATTGTGCTCCTTTTAGACCTTGTTCAGCAGATTTACGGAACCATTTAACAGCTTCTCGTGGATCTTTTTCTACGCCATAGCCATTAACATAACACAAGCCAAGATTGCATTGTGCAAGTGCTTCGCCTTGTTCAGCAGCTTTACGGTACCATTTAACAGCTTCTCGTGGATCTTTTTCTACGCCATAGCCACTAACATAACACAAGCCAAGATTGCATTGTGCAAGTGCTTCGCCTTGTTCAGCAGCTTTTCTGTACCATTTAACAGCTTCTCGTGGATCTTTTTCTACACCATCGCCACATGCATAACAACACCCAAAAATGTATTGTGCGTTAGCATCGCCTTGTTCGGCTTTTTGTTTCAATTCGGCGATGTTTTGCCCCAAAGATGCTAATATTGAAAATAGTGTAATAAATAAAGTTAAGATAAGTTTTTTCATAAGCGATAAAATTAAGTGCGTTAGCCATTAAATGCTCATGTAATTTTTCTGTCAAGTAATAATGATTTTATCTAATACTCGATATCATCTCTGAAATCCGATTGTTCATCTTCGATATAACCAGTTATAACTAGCTGAATTTTCAAATAGCAATTTTTAAGAATACTTAAATAGAAGAGATAATCCATTGGTATCATAAAAAAAGATAACCTCGATGTCTTGAGGTTATCTCTCATTATTTAGAAAAGTTGTTTCAAAGGGCGATATTGCCATGTGGCAATCGCCCGTTGGTGTCGAAAATTAACCACCTGTGAGTTTTTGGATGATTTGGATAATTGGGAGGAAGAGGGCAATAACGATTGTACCTACGACTACTGCGAGGAAGACAATCATAATAGGTTCGATAACAGATGTTATACCACCGACAGCGTTATCAACTTCTTCGTCATAGTTATCTGCAATGCGGTTAAGCATTTCAGAGAGCTGACCAGTTTCTTCGCCAACTTCAACCATACTTGTTACCATAGTTGGAAAAATCTTTTGTTGGTCGAGTGGTGTTGCGAGTGGTTCACCATCGCGAACGCGATCGTGCACGCGAGTGAGTGCGTCAACAATCAAGCTATTTTTAATAGTACCTTTTGTGATTGTAAGAGCTTCGAGAATCGGAACACCTGAAGCGAGCAGTGTACCGAATGTACGAGTGAAACGTGCGACAGTTGATTTCATCACAAGGTCGCCAAATTTTGGGAGTTTAAGTGCTGCGATATCCCAAACACGCATACCGACTTTTGTCTTGAAGAAAAGGCGGATTACCAAGATTGCACCAGCGACAATACCCAATGTTGCGATATAATTGACTTTCATAAAGTCGGATATATCGATAATCATTTGGGTGAGGGCAGGCATCGGAGCTCCGTTGAGCATATCTTGGAAGATTTTTTGGAATTGCGGAACAACGAAAATCATAAGAATAACAACGATTGCAACTGCAACGCTCAAGATAACGACAGGGTAGACCATCGCACTCTTAACTTTGTTAGTTGTTTTCATCGCTTTTTCTTGGAAAGTTGCGAGACGATCGAGAACTACATCGAGCACGCCACCAGCTTCACCGGCACGAGCCATATTGATATAGAGCTTGTCGAACACTTTTGAGTGTTGTTGGAGACCGTCAGAGAATTTATTACCTGTGCGAACTGCGTCTGCGAGGCTATCAACAATATCCTTAAAGTATGGATTTTTTTCTTGGCGACCAATAACTTCGAGCGAACGGAGCAACGGCAAGCCAGCCTTGAGCAGAGTTGCCAACTGGCGTGAGAAGATTGTTACGTTTTCGCTTGTGACACCTGTGCCAACTAATGGTTTGCGTTGTTTTTTAGCACCTGCAGATTTCTTTTCTGCACTGACTGCAACTTCTGTCAAGCGTGATACCGTCAAGCCTTGAGCTGTCAACTCTTTGCGAGCACGACTTTCGCTTGTCGACTCGATAACGCCGGTCATTTCGCGACCTTCTTTATCTAATGCTGAGTATTTAAATTTTGCCATATAATAGCCTTTTTATGTGTGGGGTTAATTATTAAGTGTATTTCAAAACTTCGTCAACAGTTGTTGCACCATCGAAGATAGCACGCAAGCCGTCGTCTCGCAAGGTACGCATACCAAGCTCGATAGCCTTTTGTTTTAAGACCATAGTTGGAGCACGGTTTGTAATCAAATCACGGAGTGCGTCGTTTACGAGCAAGAGTTCAAACAAACCTTGACGACCACGGTAGCCTGTGCCACCGCAATCTGTACAACCTTTACCGAAATAGAATTGTTTGTCGGCAATTTCGATTGCGTCAACTCCGAGACGATCGATAAGGTCTTGGTCTGGTTCGTATGCAGTGCGACATGTCGGGCAAATTTTTCTTACGAGACGTTGACCGAGTACACCTTCGAGCGATGCAGCGATAAGGTACGGCTCAAGCCCCATATCCATAAGACGTGTAACTGCCCCAGGCGAGTCGTTAGTGTGCAGTGTTGCCAAAACAACGTGACCTGTTAGCGATGCTTGAACTGCAATCTGTGCAGTTTCAAGGTCACGAATTTCCCCGACCATTATTTTGTCAGGGTCTTGACGCAAGAATGCACGGAGGCATCGAGCAAAGTCAAGCCCAACTTGGTGGTTAATTTGCACCTGCATAATTCCGTCGATTTCGTATTCGACTGGGTCTTCCGATGTGAGAATTTTTACGTCAACCGTATTAACTTCTCGAAGTGCAGAGTAAAGTGTAGTTGTTTTACCTGAACCTGTCGGACCTGTAACGATAAAGATACCATTTGGCATTTTTACGAGCCTACGGATGTTGCTCATAATTTCGTCGGTCATACTGAGTTTTTCGAGGTCGAGGTTTACCACGCCTTTGTCGAGAACACGGAGCACCACGCTTTCGCCAAATTGTGTTGGGAGCGTTGATACACGCAAGTCTACTGGACGACCCGAAATTGTCATCTTGATACGTCCGTCTTGTGGGATACGTGTTTCAGCGATGTTCAAATTTGCCAAAACTTTTACACGAGAGATAACTGGCAGTGCCAAGCTTTTTGGTGGCGGAGCCATTTCATAAAGAGCACCGTCGATACGATAACGGATTCTGAATTGATCTTCAAAAGGTTCAAAGTGAATGTCAGATGCCTTGTCTCGAATAGCTTGTTGCAAAATCAAGTTTACGAAACGGATAATTGGTGTTTCGTTCGCCATATTGGCGATATCGTTATCGGCATTTTCTTCGCCAAAGTCCACTTGCGAGATTTCAGAAAGCAAGTCATCAATACTTGAATTTTCTTCTCCGTAGCATTGAACGATAAGAGTGTCGACTGCATTTGGGTCTGTAACGACAATTTTTACGTCTTTATTGAGGGTAAAAGTTAAGTCGTCGATAACAGCGTTGTTGAATGGGTCTTTCGCTAAAAGTGTGATAGACGTGTCTTCAACTTTAATCGGCACAACGCCATAAGTTCTTGCGAGGTTCGCACGCAACTGGCGGTAAATATCTTCTCTGATACTTGCTGGTGGGATTGGCTCGAACTCATAATCGAGATCTTTTGCGATAGCTTCGAGAAGTTGTTGTTTCTCGATAAGCCCAGAGTCTACAATAGAATCAGCGAGTGATTTACCTGTGCTGATATGTGTTTCGTTAAGTTCGTCGAGCTGTTCTTTTGAGAGCAGTCCTGATGTCAAAACGACATCGTAAATTGTGTTATTGTGGTCTTCAAACATTGCCGTAAATCCTATGATTCATTCATTGTAACTTTGAGAACTTCGTCGGCGGTGGTCAATCCGCTCGAGACTTTTCTTACGCCGTCTTCTCGCATTGTACGCATACCGAGTTCTCTGGCTTTTGTTCGCAGTTCCACAAGGGTTCTGCCTTCGTAAATCATCTGTTGCAATTCTTCATTAACGATGAAGATTTCAAAGATACCCATACGACCACGACAACCAATACCATTGCACTTCGGGCAACCTTCGCCATGGTAGAATGTCATACCAGCAGCGGCAATTTCGTTGATGCCGATTGCTTGCAAGACGTGTGGATCTGGCGAATATGGTGTCTTACAATGTACGCAAGTTTTGCGAACAAGTCGTTGTGCGAGTGCCGCACGCAACGACGCACTTACAAGGAACGGCTTTACACCAATATCAACAAGACGTGTAACAGCACTGGGGGCATCGTTTGTGTGGAGTGTACTGAAAACCATATGACCTGTCAGCGATGCGTTAATCGCAATTTCTGCTGTTTCAAGGTCACGAATTTCCCCGATCATAATGATATTCGGAGCTTGACGGAGCATTGAACGCAATGCCGCCGCAAAAGTCATACCAACTTCTCTTCTAACTTGAACTTGGTTGATACCAGTCATCTGATATTCAACAGGGTCTTCAACCGTAATAATTTTGCGGTCTGGGTGATTCAAGTAGTTGAGGGCAGAATAAAGTGTTGTAGATTTACCAGAACCTGTTGGACCTGTAACCAAGAAGATACCGTCAGCCATTCCAACGATTCTTTCAAACACTGCTTGGTCGTCAGAGAAGAAGCCCAATTCAGGCAGACCCAAACGCAAGCCTTCCTTATCGAGAATACGCATAACGATACTTTCGCCATACACTGTCGGCAAGCTCGATACACGCAAGTCGATTTCTTTTTTGTTATAGACAATTTGAATACGTCCGTCTTGTGGTACACGTTTTTCGGCGATTGAAATGTTCGCCATAAGTTTCAAACGTGAGATGATTGACGGTTGCAAGCGTTTTGGTGGGTTTTCTACTTCAATAAGCACACCGTCGATACGATAGCGAATGCGAAATCGTTTTTCGAGTGGCTCAAGGTGAATATCTGATGCTCTGCGTTTGACAGCTTCGGTAATGAGCTTATGAACGTAGCGAATAATTGGTGCTTCTTCTTCGGATACACCTTGTTCATTGCCAGTATCGAGACCTTCGATTTTATCTTCGCCAACGCCTTCGTTGCCCAAAATATCGCCGTATGCGTTCACGCCGTAATGTTCGTCAATCGCATTTTTAATATCGGATGGGGTTGCGATGCGAATATCAATCGGCATCTTTAGGATATGGCCGAGGTTATCGATAACGTCCATATCCATTGGGTCAATCACAGCAAGCTCAAGTTGTCCTGATGTGATTGCCACGGGGAACACTTGGTATTTGCGTGCGTCATCTTGTGTGAGAAGATTTTTTACTTCATCATCTACACTCAAGTTTTGGAGCGAAATGAAAGGTACGTTAAACTCGTTTGCGAGCATAAACGAAATATCGTCATACTTGCAGTATTTCTTCTCGACGAGTGCGTCGATAAGGAGCGAGTCGATATCGGCGAGCGTAGCACCTTCTGCCATAAGCCTTTCGCGTTCTTCAGCGATAGCTTCTGACGGAACGAGTGCTTTCTCTTCCATTAGTTGTAATACAAAATCGTCAGCGGATGTCATCAATATCTCCGTTAAATCAAATAAGGTTTTTTAGTAGAAAGTTAAAAGCTACTCTTTCTAATATAAAATTTCAACCTTTTTTTGCTTTTTAATTCTCGATTATTTCCCATTTATTGCTTTGGCGATATTTTGACGTTTGCTCGATTTTTTTCGGTTGAAGTTTTGAGCATCTTTGTATTAGAACATTTTGCTATGAAAACACTCAAACACGTTGCAATTTTGTTATCTTGTTTTTTGACCAGTCTTGCGTTTGCCGATACTGTACATTTGCGAATCTTGAAAACTGATAAGTCGACAGAACCACGCAATATCACGCTTTCTAAAATGGAAGACGGTGCTATGCGTTTGAAAATTGCTGTATCTGAAATTCCCGAAAACACACAACACATCGATGTTGTCCACGAGTTTTTTACCGCTAAAAAAGGCGAGGAAGGTTTTTGGATTTTTGGACGTGGTGCGTATGGAACGTTCTCGCAAGATAACGATATATTCTCACTGTCAAATATTCACATTCCACTTATGGGAATAAAAACGCCCCGTGGAACGTATGTGGGAATCATAAAAGGGTTGCGACACGAAATCACTATGCGTGTGAGTGTACGCAATGGCAAATATTCAATTTTTCCTTGCTTTACGATAAATAAAATTCCCGATAGAAAAGCTTACGAAGACATTGTTATAGACTTCTACAAACTCGAAGGCGACGATGCTAATTATTCTGCAATGGGCAGATTATATCGTAAATATCAGCTCGAAAATGGTAAGTGTAAAACGCTAAAAGAAAGAATAAAGACACGTCCAGAGCTTGATTATTTGTGCGACGCTTTGCAGGTTCGCATTCAATATCACGCCGCAAAACAAAAACCAACTGCTGGCAAAAAAGAACATTATACTCCAGAAGACGAACCACCGATGAAAGTCTATTTGAGCTTTGCAGATTCTATCAAATTTGTGAAGGCAATCAAAGATGCTGGTGTCGATAAAGTGGCGTTTTGCTCGGCTGGATGGCAAAGTGGTGGATATGACGGACGTTTCCCTGATATTTTCCCAATCGATAAAGAAATCGGTGGCGAGGACGGCTTAAAAAAGTTTATCCAAGAAGTAAAAGATATGGGATACCAAATTTCTGCCCATACAAATAGTACCGACTGCTACTCTTGTTCACGTTTGTGGGATAAAGATATGGTCTGCATAAAGCACGATGGTACTCTTGCAAAAAATGGAATTTGGTGTGGAGGCAGAGCATACAACTTATGCTTAAAATATGCGTGGGATAGATTCTTGCCAAAGCAACTTGAAGACATCGCAAAACTCGGCTTCAGTGGTTCGCATTATGTGGACGTATTTTCGTGTATTGCTCCATACGATTGTTTTCATCCGAAACACAAAATCAATAAAAAGCAAGCTGGCGAAATTCAGTTAGAAATTGCCGATAAGTGTATCGAACTTTTCGGAGGCTTTTCTTCGGAAGGTGGATACGACCACATTATCGGCAAGCTCGACTACTGCAATTATGTCGCAAATTATATGAAGCTTGTCGGAAAAAAGCGACTCATTGAAGATATTAAGCCTTTGTGGGAAATCGTTTACCATGGCATAGTTTTGAGTAATCCCGACAGATATACTCAACAGGATATTACTGCTGATTGGCGAAAAATCTTAAAGCTTATGGAATTTGGAGGTCGCCCAATTATCTACACAAATAAGTTCGAGAAAATCCCTGCAATAGCTGGACTTTACGAAATATTCAAGCCTGTCCGACATTTGCAAAAAGAGTTGATTCACTCTCATGGCGAACTTGCAAAAGGCATAACAATTACCAAATACGAAAATGGCGAAGAAATAATATGCAATTACAACAACACTGCATATCTTTATAAGGGTAAAGTTGTGCTTCCAAAAAATTATTTGCTCTATAAAGGAAAATAAAAAATGCAGACAAGAAATTTTAATGTTGATGTCTTGCGAGTGTTGGCGTGTCTGCTTGTTATGTGGCAACATGCGAGCGAGTTTTTTTATATCGGCGAAGGTGGTAGTGTCATTCGCAACGCTAACGTGTATGCGATTGCTTGGCTAAATTCATTTTCCACTTCAGCAGTGCCGATGTTCGTTTTGATATCGGGATATTTTTTGCTTCCTGTGCAAGAGCCGACATCGCAATTTTTACGCAAGAGGGCATCACGAGTTTTGTATCCGTTTATATTTTGGTGCATCGCGTATGCAATCTACAATATTTTTGCACGCAACGATAGCGTGCCGACAGCACTTTTGAATATTGCAAAAATCCCAGTTAATTATGGGACAGAAGTCGGACATCTTTGGTTTGTCTATATGTTATTGGGGCTTTATTTGCTCGCTCCAGTGGTATCGCCGTGGCTTCAAAAATGTTCAAAACGTGAACTTCAAATGTATCTTTGTTTGTGGGTAATTACTACATTGCTAACATACATCCACAAGATTCAACCAGAAATTTGGGGCGAATCTTATTGGAATAATATCCCGACTTTCTACTATTTTACGGGCTTTGCAGGTTTGTTTGTGTTAGGGCATTATCTGCGTCGATATGGACCTCCGTCGATGTTGTTAGGTATTGTGTTTGTCGCATTAGGTTATTTTATAACAGCTCGAGTTTTTCAAAGCAGAATTTCTTTTGCCCCGACAATCGCTGATTTAGAGTTGTCTTGGCGATATGGTTCTATAAATGTTGCGATGCTCACATTAGGTATTTTCACTATTGTTAGCCGACTAAAATTGAACTTCGGACAATCAAAAATCGGCAAACTTTTGACCGATATTTCTGTCGTCAGTTATGCAATGTATTTATCGCATATTATGTTGATGATTCCGTTTTTTACATTGATTACAAAGTTCACAACAAACGTATTTATCGTTGTACCGACACTCGCAGTATCGACATTTATATGTAGCTACATACTTGTGAAACTTTTAAAATTCTTGCCGAAATCAAAAATTTGGCTTGGTGCATAATATCGAATAAATTTTGAAATAAAAAAACTGCCAACGTGTTAACGATGGCAGTTTTTTGTTTTAGAAAGAATCAATAATTCATCGCCAGTAAGAATTCGATATTTGAGCGTGTCTTCTTTAGACGTTGAACGAGCATTTCCATTGCATCGGTTGTTGGTACGCCTTTCATAGCCCGACGCAATGCGTAAATTTTTGCCATTTCGTCTGGGTGATAGAGCAATTCTTCTTTGCGTGTACCACTCTTTTCGATATTGATAGCAGGGAAGATTCTCTTGTCGGACAAAGCTCGGTCGAGGTGAAGTTCGAGGTTGCCCGTACCTTTAAATTCTTCAAAAATTACTTCGTCCATTTTGCTACCAGTTTCGATGAGTGCAGTGCCGATAATTGTGAGCGACCCACCGTCTTCAATATTTCTTGCCGAACCAAAGAACTTCTTTGGTTTTTGTAGTGCGTTAGCTTCCACACCACCCGACATCGTGCGTCCGCCATTTGGCATAAGTGCGTTGTATGCTCGGGCGAGGCGTGTAATTGAGTCGAGCAAAATTATCACATCTTTGCCAGCTTCGACCATACGTCTTGCTCGGCTGATTACCATTTCTGCGGCGTGGACGTGGTTGCCAGCTTCTTCGTCAAAGGTTGACGCTATAACTTCGGCGTCGACATTTCGCTTAAAGTCGGTCACTTCTTCTGGACGTTCGTCGACAAGCAAAATCATCAAATGGGCGTCTGGGGCGTTCGTACGGATAGACTTTGCCATACCTTGCATAAGAACAGTCTTACCAGTGCGAGGCGGTGCGACTATCAACGCACGCTGACCAAAACCGATTGGCGTAAGCAAATCAACTGCACGCATCGGCAAACTATCTGTACGCGACGCTGATGGCGATTCGAGAATAATTCTGCGAGTCGGGTAGTATGGCACGAGGTCTGTAAATGGCGTGATGTTCTTTGCGTCGTCTGCCGAGCCGTTCATAACCGATGTTATTGCTACTGCAAATGGGCAATTTTCACGACCATACTCGCGTGGGGGCATCGCAAATGCCGATACAGTGTGCCCACGTTTGAGTGCATATTTATCTATAAAAAGTTGTGGAACATAAACAGAACATTTTTTCAATCTGTAATTGTCGCATTCAAACGTGATTGCTCCGCCGAGATTGTCTTGGAACACGTCGAGTACACCCGAAACTTTGACAAGCTTCTTTTGTGAAAGTGCATATTTAAAATATTCTAAAACGAGGTCAGACTTTGCAATTCCACGTTTGTACTCAATTCCAAGTTCATCGTACTTTTGTTGAATTTCACGAGCAGAAAGTTTGTAAATATCGTCAAATCCGTCGAGCGATTCAACTTCGCCACAATCGCTAACAATGAGGGACGTTGGCTCTTGGAAGTCTGATTTTTCTTCAGGTTGAACTTTGTTTTGTTCGGGTTGCGAGCTTTGTTCTTGAGCAGATTCTTCGACTTTCTCTTTTTCGATTAAACCTTTTTCGAGACCTAATTTTTTTACAGCCGAATCATTTGCATTAGCCATAAGTTCCCAATAATTCATATCGGAAACGGCTTTTTGTGGAATTTCAAGGTCAGGATTTTCTTCTGTTGTTTGCGTTTCTTGTTCTTCGGCAACTTCAACATTTTCTTGTGTCGGTTGCTCGATATTTTCTTCGTCTTTTTGTTCCGACAGTTGAGCTTGTTCTTGCGAGGAATCTGTCGATTGTTCGATAGGCGTGCCGTCTAATGCGATAGGCGTTGCCGATTCAAATGTTTCGAGTTCCCATGATGGCGTTTTGCCGAAGAAAATTTGAGCGAGACGTTCGTTCAACGCAACTTCATTTTTAAACGAATTCCATTCAGGCAAATCGGCTGGATTTATAAATTCTTCTTCAGAATTTTGATTTTGGTTCCAACGCGATTTCTTCTGCTGATTTTGGCGTTGTTGTTGCTTTTGTTGTTGCTGTTGACGCTGATTATTTTGGTTGCGATTGTTCTGTTGCTGATTCTGATTACGATTATTTTTGTTGCGAAAATCTTGACGATTATTTTGCCCTTGTTGGCGTTGCTGATTTTGGTTGCGATTGTTATTATTTTGTCTGTCGCGTTTGTCGAATTTATTGTTGCGATCACGCTTTTGCCAGCGTTGTTGGCGATCGTTTTGTCTATCGTGTTGTTGTGCTTCTTGTGGCGATTGAGAATCGTCATCATCATCAACAGCGTTTTCGTATTCTCTCGCTTCGGCGATTCTTTGGTCATCATCTTTTTCAGAATCGTCGTTGTCAAAATTATTGCGATATGCGTCGGGGTCTAAATCATCATCCGTAGTTGAAAACGATGTTGGGATATCGTCATCATCATCGTTATCTTCTTGGAAAGAGTTGTCGCCGTCGCTTGTTTTGGTAAATTCAAAATCGTCTGATTTACCATGATGGACAAAAATTTCGCTTTCAGATTCTCCGTCGGTTTCTCCCGTTTGAGTATCTGATTCTTGTGAAACGGCAGGAGTATCACGCCACGCTGGACCGTCTTCACGGGGAATTTTTGTCGAAGGTCTACCTCTTGCACGACGTTGTTTTACGGCAGAGTCGAGCATTTCATCGAGCGATACTTTGCGTGTTTGTTGCTCGTCGGTTTGTGTATTTTGTTCAGTTGTTTGTTGTTCATCTACAACTTCTGTCTTGCGTGGTCTTCCACGTTTTTTGGGTGCGGAATTTTCAGACGCAGAAATTTCTGATTTTGGCTTGCGTCCGCGTTTTTTAGGTGTTTGTTCTTGTGCGGGCGTATTGATATTTTCTTCTTCCATTGTTTTTTATTTTAAACGTGATAATACAAAAGCCACTTGTTTATTGAGGAAGTCTAAAGAGCCTTCGTTGAACAGGACTATATCTGCCCGTTTTGCTTTTTCGGTGGCTGACAACTGAAATGCGTCGCGTTTTAAAATCTCTTGCAGATTCATACCTCGTTGAATGAGCCGTTTCATACGCAACGCTTCACTACAGAAAACACTAACGCAAATATCGAAATGTTTTTCAAGTTTTTTTTCAAAAAGAAGTGGGATTTCAACCACTACAATTTGATTATCCTGCATCGCAGATGTCCATATTTTCTCGATTGCAGGGTGTATGATTTCTTCGAGAGCTTGCAATTTTTTGCTATCCGAAAATACTGCTTGGGCGATTTTCTGTCGGTTAGGTTTGCCGTTTTCATAGGTATCATCGCCAAGCAATGCTTTTACTGATTTTATAACGGTAGAATCATTTTCAAGTACAAAATGTGCGAGTTTATCGGCATCGAGAACTTTTGTTCCAGCCATTTCAAAGGCTTGTCGTGTTGCCGATTTCCCGCAACCCATTGCACCTGTTAAGGCTATTTTCATATAGATATAAATTGGGCGAGCGATGTGTTATTTGCCCGATTTTTTTTGTGCTTTCAGGAAGTCTCTCGTTGCACGACGCACTCTGTCGAGCTTTGATTTTATCTGAAAAAGTTGTCGAGGTGAAAGGTGATCTACAAAGCAAATGCCGTCGAGGTGGTCGTTTTCGTGTTGTACGCAACGTGCAAAAAGACCTTCGCAAATGAGTTCGTGCGGATTACCTTTTGTATCAAAATAATTCATTTTGACAATCTCGCTACGTTCGACTTCTGCGAATATTCCAGGGAAAGAAAGGCAACCTTCTTCGGCTATTTCAACGTATTCGCCCAACTCTTCGACTACTGGATTTACTGCGACAAGTGGCATCGCCAAATCGAGTGGAAGTTCTTGTCCGTCGAGCTTAAAAATGCAAGGTGCATCGGGGTTTGCACGGCGTCGCATATCGATAGCAAACATACGCTTGCTGACATCAATTTGTGGGGCAGCCAAGCCGAGACCATTTTCTTCGTACATAGTTTCGACAAGGTCTTTGCCGAGTTCTTCGATTGACTCGTCAAAAACTTCAACTGGTTTAGCTTTCGCTTTTAGTACAGGTTCGCCAAATTTTGTGAGACGTCTTAACATTTTATTAGAATTCTTGATTGTCTTCGCGTGGAACTTTTCCGTTTGTTCTCAATACGAGTACAGGTTCTTTTGTCTTAACCCAAACTTTGTGTTCTTTGTAAATTTTAGCCGAGCCAAACTCGCACGCTTCTGCGATTGTTTGAATTGGCATCCTGCGACCTTTTGGTGTTAAATTGAAATCGTAAACGCCTTTGTGCAAACGTTCGAGTGCCTTCATTGGTGCATCGTCTTCTGGAATTTGCACAACCCAGCCTTGATATTCAAAGCCAGTTTCGCCGATTTTTCCATAAGGATCGTTCACGACAATTACAAATTGTTTTTTTACAGGTGGTTCCTTGTCTGGATCTGCTTCTTTTTGTTTAGCCTCAAACTTGAGATCTTCCATAATTTGAGAAATTTTAATAGCATCCAAATCTGCTTTTTGGAGTATTGCCTGCACGAGTTCTATATCTACTTTTGCCATACTCAAATAGAATGTCGGACTCTTTGTAGATGTCAATTATCAAAATTTCCCAAAGTTTTTTTGTAAATTTTTCGCCTTAGTATATTATCGGGGGTATGTCAGATACAGAATTTGACAGTCAATATAGAAAGGAATCGAAAATATATGTTAAAACTTAATTATAAAAATTCAGAAAATACGAAGGAGGCGTCTTTATGGACATTGTAAAAGAACTTTGGGATAACGGAGTTTTGGGCGGAATGTTCTCGACTCTCATAACGTGTTTCGGGCAGTTGTCGGCGATGAACTCGCAAAAGTTTTCGGCTGTTGTAGACGTTCTGAAAGCCACACAAAACAACGATGCTATTGTTCACGATACTGCTTTCCAACGCAGTGGCGACGGTGGAGTTTTTATCAGAAGAACTATGCTTTTTATGGGCTTTTTTATGCTCGGTGTTTGTCCGCTTATTTTTGCATTTTGGCAAGATATTCCAATAGCTGTGGAAAGTGCGATTCAATCGGGAGGCTGGTTTTGGGGGCTTTTCCCCGAACGTGAGAAACTCGCCATTGCGTACGTCAACGGATTTTATCTTTCTGAAATTTGGAAAGATTTAATGGCAAATCTGATTTCCGCATACATTGGGGCAGGGATTGCTCGCCGTGCGTTTAGTTTGGGAAAATAATACAAAAAAGGTCTGTGAGTTTTTCTCGCAGACCATCTTTTTTATATACCTCTGTATGATTTTAATTTTGCTTCTTCTTCTGTAATTATACCTTTTTCGAGCAAGCCTTTAATGGAGTCTTCCATTGTCATCATTCCCAAATTTCTACTTGTTTGCATCACGCTGAGAAGTTGTGGAATTTTCCGTTCTCGAATCATATTTTTTACAGCGTCGGTCGTTTGCAAATACTCGAAGCCAGCAATTAGTCCTCCCGCTTTTTTCGCAAGCAAAGTTTGCGAAAGCACGCCGATAAGATTTTCCGATATCATCATTCTTATTTGCTCTTGCTCGCCCGACGGGAATTGTCCGATGAGTCTATCAATAGTTGATGTCGCTGTTCGAGTGTGGAGTGTTGCAAAGACAAGGCGTCCCATTTCAGCGAGTTCTATGGCGATTCTTGTCGTTTCAATATCTCGCATTTCACCGAGTACAACAACATCTGGATTCTCTCTGACTGCCGACCGCAATGCATCGTAAAAAGACGGAGTGTGAACGCCAACCTCACGTTGAGATATCATCGACATCTTGTTTTTGAAAACGTATTCAATCGGGTTTTCGATTGTTAAAATGTGTGCAGGTTGCGAGTTGTTTATTATTTCAATAAGCGATGCAAGGGTTGTAGTTTTGCCTGATGAATTTGCACCAGTAACGACAAACAATCCGCTTTTTTTCTTACAGACTTCGGTGATTGCAAAGGGTAATCCGATTTCGCCAGCTGTCAAAATTTTTGCTGGTAAAATTCTCAAGGCAATTTGAGTACCAGCGTTTGTGCGATATATATTTGCCCTTACTCGAGAATTTGAAAAGGTTGTTATCGCACAATCGATATCCTTTCCTTCGGCAAATTGCTTTGCCGATTTTTCTGAAATGTTCGGGGGTAGACGGCTTAAAATTTGTTCAACTACCAAATTTGGCGGAGCGTAAAATTGAGAAAATTCTTGAAGGCGATTGTCTATTCTCAAACGTGGTGTGAGATTTTCGCAGATGTGTATATCTGTTGCCTTTGTGCGTAAGCCAACTTCTATGAGGGTATCGAACTCGTTCATTTTTTTTGAATTTTGAAAATTATTTGCGATGGTTTACCTTTTGATTTTTTCCCGAGTCTTTTGATGATATCGAATGTAAAATTGCAATCGGGTATTTCAGTGGGAAATTCAAAATCGGCAGGTGCTTCGAGGATAAAAAGTGTATCGTCGCACGCAAGCATTGTGAAAGATTTTAAGATTGCCAATAGCGATTTTTCTTCGAGAAGAAGTCGGTATGGTGGATCGGCAAAAATTATATCAAACTTTTTATCGGCGAGATTTTTTGTCGCCTGTTGGAAATCTGCCGAGATTGTGTTTAAGCGTGCCTGCGATTCCCCCGAGGCACGCAATGACTTCGATACAGCCAAAACGTTTTTTTTCAAACAAGCAAATGCACGTCTGTCATTTTCAACAAAAAAAACTTCGCTTGCACCACGACTCGCCGATTCTAATCCGTACGAACCGGTCCCTGCAAAAAGGTCGAGTACACGAGCGTCGATTACGAGTTCGCCGAGCGACGAAAATATAGCCTGACGTGCCGCATCTGTTGCTGGTCGCGTGTTGTCTCCCTTGGGGGATTCAAGAGAAATTCCTCTTGCAATGCCCGATGTAATTCTCATATCTTAAAAGTATGGATAATTTTAAAACTTTGTCAATTATTCTACTCAGTCTTTCTTCGATTACTTTGTTTGCACAGAAAGTAGAAACCGAAAAAACTTCAGATTACGAAGTTTTCTCCTTCAGAATGGAGAACGATATGTACTTTTCTGACCGTTATTATACGAACGGAGTTAAGATATCGTACACGCAAAGTGGCGATGATTTTTTGACGAGCCGTTTGCAATTTGCAGTCTTAAAATCTATTTTTGGCGATGAAGCACAACACTACCAAAGCGTTTCAATCGGGCAGAAAATGTGCGTGTCGAGCGATATAAATATACCGAATCCACCCGATGGCGATCGCCCATATGCAGGTTGGCTTTATGCGTCGTTTGGTTCGCACTTGGCACGCAAAAATAGTCTCGATTCTCTCACTATCAACTTGGGTATTGTCGGTCCACATTCTTTTGCAGAGCATACGCAAAAATTTTGGCACAGTCTTTGGGATTTAGATAAACCGATGGGCTGGCATAATCAAATAGAAGACGAGTTTGGATTTATCATCGCTTATGAACACAATGAAAGATTTTTCCGTCGTCAATTAACAGAAGATTTTTCAACCGATGTAATCGGGACGCTCGGTGCCGATTTGGGCAATGTTATTACTCAAGGTGTTGTTCGTGCAATTTGGCGTTTCGGTTTCAATTTACCATACTCATTTTCGGCAAACAGAATTGATTCTTCCGACGCAAATGATGTCTTGTGGCGACCAACTGACGCATCGCCAGATTGGCATTGCTTTATGTATGCTGGAGGATCGGCAAGGTTTGTCGGCTACGATATTACGCTCGACGGCAACACATATCGCGATAGTTATTCTGTCGCATCGAAGTGGCTTGTTGGCGAAGCTATCGCAGGTATTTCAACCCGTTATAAAAATATTCAAGCCGATTTAAATTGGACTTTGCGTTCGTCTGAATATCACAACCAAAAACATTCTCCGCATATGTTTTGGACACTTGCGGTCAAAGTATTTTTCTAATTTAATTCGGGCGGATTTTCAGGTTCTTGCAAGCCTTCAAATTGTTTCATCTCTTTTAGGATTGCGTGTTTCCACAATTCTTTTGATGAAAGCGAAAGCATTGCGTCGATATCGGCATTTGATACAATCCAAGTGCCTTCGTTTATTTCGCCTTGCAACTGATTTGGTCCCCAGCCAGTGTAGCCAGCAAAGGCTGCAATTTTTGCAGACGAATCTTTCTTCAAAATCTCGAGTGCTTTTTCAGGTGGAACGCCAAAGGAAAAGGCTCCTTCGTTTTTTCCGCTTTCTGAACATATCGCAAGGCTGACATGTTCGGGCGAGACTGGTCCTCCGTCAAAAACTTCAACACAGGCAAGCTCGTTTTCAAACTCGCTACCGAGTTCGCCGAGCGTCTTTCCGGTCGGTTTGTTTACGATAACTCCAAACGATCCATCTTCGTTATCTTCCAAAAGTAGAATTACTGCTTCTTCAAAAAATGGTCCTGAAAAAGAAGGGGATGCCACTAAAAAGCTCCAAGATAAATCGTTGTAAATACTCTTCATTTTATAGCTTTGTTATTTCGATATTTGATTCTTGGAAGAGTCGCAACACGAGGTCGTCATTATGGTAATCGTGCAAATATTTAACGGCTTTTATGCCTGCCGATATCATAATTTTTGCACAATTTATACAAGGGAAGTGTGTGATGTATGCAGTTGCACCATTGAGCGATACACCACGTCGGGCAGCGTCTGATATTGCGTTTTGTTCGGCATGAACTGTCGCAAGTTCGTGTCCGTCGCGAATGCAAGATGTGTGTGGTGCACCAGCCAAGTATCCATTGTATCCAGCCGCTATAATTCTGTTTTTGTGTTCGCCAGTACTTACCATTACACAGCCGACATTTAATCGGCTACATGGCGAGCGAGTTGACATCAATAAAGCGGTGCAAATAAAATACTCATCCCACGAGGGACGTTTGCCTTCCCACGACTTCAAAAAATTGTCGAGACCTTCAACTATATTCATCTCTTCATTCATATCGAAAAAACACACGAAAACATTATTGAGAAAAAGTGCATAATTGTTCCCATTAGAACAAACATATGCCAGATTGCATGCGAGTACTTCCAGCTTTTCTTGATGTAAAAAAGTACTCCAGTTGTATAAAATAATCCGCCTAAAATTAGGAATACTAATGCACTTGTAGGTAGTACTGGTAAGAGTTTACCCAAAACTGAAACGACAAGCCAGCCCATCAATAAATAAAGTCCAATAGACCACCACTTTGTGCCAGACGAATTTGCACAGATTTTTAAGACTGTCCCAAGCACAGCGAGAGTCCAAATTATCGCAAAGACAATCCATGCCGATACCGGCGATGCCGAACGCAAACAGACGAGCAAAAATGGCGTGTACGAGCCCGCAATCAAATAATAGATAGCAATGTGGTCTATTTTTTTGAGAATACGTTTTGCTTTTTCAAATGGGATTGCGTGATAAAATGACGATGCCGTATAGACAAAAAGCATAGATGCACCAAATATCGCACACGATACAATCGACCACGCCGATGCGTAAACCGAAGCGAGCGTTACCAACACTGTTAATGCGGATATACTGAAGGCAATACCCAATGCGTGTGTAGAGGTATTCCATATTTCTTCCGCAATAGTGTACTGTGCGTTTGCTTGCTTCATACACTTAAGAAAAAACTAATATCGCCGGTGAGCAACCTTTTTTTGCGAAACTTTTTATTTTATTTTTTTGTTCTCAAATTTTTTCGATATTTTTTCGAGACAATTATTCAATATCTTTAATCCATTAGGTTGAACTTGTGCGTGTTCAATTAGGATTTTTATTTTTTTCTCAATATCTTTTATTTGTGCAGAATTTTCGAGATTTGCTGATTTTTCGTTTGAAAAAACTTCTTGCGAATTTCCAAGTAAGTAATCGGGCGATACCTTAAAGATTTTGGATATTTTCTTTATGATGTTTTTGTTGCGTGGTGGTCTACCACGTCGCCAAGTGCTTACAGTACTTATTGCACAACCTGTTGCATCGGAAATATCTTTCAAGGTAATTTGATGTTTGCCCATAAGAATTCTGAAGCGTTCTGCAAGTATTTTATTTTGGTAAATTTTGATATTTTTTTTCATAAGTAGAATTTTTCTATTTTTATATTGACAATTATGAATAATAATTATTACTTCAGAATTGTTTAATAAACATATTAAATAATAAAATACAATTAAATAATAATAAACCATAAAAAGAAAAAAAGAACTTCGCAAAAAAAGTGATTGCGAGCAAAAGAAAGAAAAGAAATGAAAGAGAATTACTCAGTTGATGATTTTGAATATTTTTCATCGCTAATACCTGCGGGGCAAGATTGGTTTAGTCCGAAAGAGGCTGGAAATATTATAGGAAGGTCGGACCAATTTGTACGCGATTGTTTTAACACTGGCAAAATTATGGGGCATACTTCAAACGGAATCGCAAAAAAAGGAGAAGAGAAAAAGACATATTTGCGTGTGCATCGCGACGCTCTTGTGATATACTTGTTGAACTCTGCAAATTATACGACCGAATCTTTTATGGAAGCTATCGAGTCAATTATCTCGCGTTGTAGCGACTATCAGCTTATCAGGCTCGAGAAAATCATACGCGACAAATTATATTCAAAAAAGAGTAGATATTTGAGATAACCAAAACGAAAACGACATCTTCAAACGATGTCGTTTTTTTTTGCGTTGATTTTTCAATAATTAAAATTAAAGCTTTTATTTACGCAGTGTATTCTATGGGTAAAGAAAAGTCAGTAGTGCAACGTCCCACCGTATTTATCAGTCAAGATTATAAATACGTTTGCGACACATGTGAGCCCCTAAAGGATGGTATAAAACGCAAAACTTTGGAGTGGGTTGGTATTAAGCGTGGTCTTTATCCTGGTACGAAGTTTGAATCGCTTGAACTTGATGGTTTGAGATTGTTGGCTTATTGGAATGCGAAAAAGCCACAAGATTGGGGGCTTGGTTTTCATCGCAATGAAGGTCTCGAAATTGGATTTGTCGAAAGTGGAAATGCGGAATTTTCAACAGATACAAAAAATAAGAGCTATGTGTCTTTGTCGCGAGAAGATTTTACCGTAACTAAACCATGGCAAGCACATTCTATTGGCAATCCGTTTTTGGGTGTTAACAAGATGTATTTTATCATTATTGATTTTGGTGTGCGCAAGCCAAATCAAAAATGGAAGTGGCCGTCATGGATTCTTTTGAGCGAGGACGATAAAAAAGAATTTGCCGATTATATGAGTAAGTCGGATATTGCAGTGTTTAAATCAACATCTGAATTACGTTCAGCGTTTGTGAGCATCGGGAAAATTCTTTCATCAAGAAAATTGGATATATCAAAAATTGCACTTTTAATAAACGTTATAATTTTCCAGATGTTAGATGTTTTTAGATGCGATAAACACAATTATTCTGAAACATCACCATCGGAAAATGTTGTAAAGTGTTTCCTTGAGCAGTTGCCAAATTATCTATCTGAACCATGGACAATAAAAACGATGGCAGAGGATTGTGGATTGAAACCAACTCGCTTTTCATATTATTGCAAAATGTTGACAAATCTTTCGCCGATAGAATATCTCAATGAGGTGCGTTTGAAGCGTGCAAAAGAATTGATTGAAGACAGCGATTGCAAAAAATCTTTGCTTGATATTGCTTTGGATTGTGGGTTTTCAACAAGCCAATATTTTTCTACTATATTTCACAAGAAGTATGGAAACCCTCCAAGTTATTATATAAAAGATTAACGTAATGATTTTGTGTTTTAATGTTTATCGAGTATATCTTGAACTGATTTATAAAATCTTTCACTGTTAAATTCTGAAAGATAATCGATAAATTTTTTGTTAAAATCTAATTGATAACCTGAGTAATTTATACAAAGGCATTAGAATTTATAGTCTATCCGACAAACTTTATAACGGAGAAAATCCATTTAATAACTAAATTGAATATGAAAAAAATCAGTAGAAGAAGTTTTGCAAAATGCACTGCGTTGTCGATGCTGGGTGTTCAGATTGTGCCATCGCGTGTACTTGGTAGAGGAGGAGTATCTCCAAGTGGTAGAATAAATATGGCGATTATTGGCAATGGATTGATTTCAAGAGGGCATCGCAGATATTTTGCAAGGGCGACAGAAACGCAAATTTTTGCTGTGTGCGATGTTCATCAAGGTAGATTGATTAGTGCAAAAAAAGAAGCAGAAGAAATCACTAAATCTCGCACAGATACTGGATTTAAGCCGATTGACGCATACACACGCTACCAAGATGTTATCGAGCGCGATGATATCGATGCTGTATGTGTTGCAACTCCAGACCATTGGCACGTTGCGATTGCATTAAAAGCTATCGAAATGGGCAAGGCTGTTTACGTTGAAAAACCGATGAGCTTGACTGTTGAAGAAGGGCGTATTCTTTCAGATGCAGTGAAACGCAAGAATGGTATCTTGCAAGTAGGCACACAGCAACGTAGTGAGTGGGCATTCCGTAAAGCGTCAGAATTTGTACGCAATGGATATATTGGAAATATTAAACGAATTAACACGCAAATTGGTGTGTTTCCACAACCACCGAAAAATCTTCCAGAAGAAAAAATTCCCGATGGATTTGATTACGATGCATGGCTCGGACAAACTCCATATCGTCCTTACAATTCATTTCGTGTTTTGGGCGATTATTCTGGTGGCTGGCGTTGCTTTTATGAGTATGGACAACGTAAAGATGGCGATTGGGGCGCACATCATTTCGACATTATTCAGTGGGCATTGGGTATGGATAATTCTGGTCCAACTGATTTTTACCCTGCAAACACAGACGGTTCACCGTATCGACACTACAAGTATGCAAACGGAATTGGTGTTTATGTAAATGCTCCAATCCCAAAAAATCACATGATTCAGTTTATTGGCGATGAAGGTGAAATTTTTGTCTCGCGCGCTCAACGTTTTGATACAACTCCACGCAATTTGAAAAATCTTACATTGAAAAGTTCTGACGAAAGATTGCAGGTGTCAATCGATCATCGACTTGATTTTATAGATGCAATTCGTTTCGGGAAACAGAATGTTAGCCCTGTTGAAGTAGGTCATCGCAGTGCGACAATATGCCATTTGATGTCGATTTCAAGCAGAATTGGCAAACATGTTAAGTGGGATCCTAATACAGAAAAAGTGATTGATAACAAAGAAGCCGAAGCTATGCTTTCGCGTCCACGCAGATATCCATATTTCTTGGGGGTATAATTATGAAAAGATTTTTAGTTAATTTTATTTTAGGTGTGTCAGCTGTATGTGCAGGTGCAGATGAGATTGCTGATATATCTAATGCCGATTTAAAAATTGCCGACAACGTCCGTCTTGAACTGCATCGCCAAATGGATACATCTGCTTTGTTGAAAGCGTTGCAGAATGAAAAGCGTCCAGAGATTAGAGATGGCATTTTGTATTCGTTGGCATGTATGAAGTGCGAGCAAGCCCTCCCGATTCTCGAGAAGCTCGCGTTTGAAAAATTAGATGAGTGTCCAGCTGTTATACTCGGACTTGCCAAGTACGACGGAACTTTGCCGATTTTGCAGAAACTTGTTGCCAATGGCTCAAAGGTAGCAAAGAGTGCATTGTTTATGGCTTCGCCATTGCCATCGCAAGATAAACTTCGCAAATTGATTAGTGAATCGAACGACGAAAATGAAATTGTAAGTGCGATATACTCACTTGAAACGTGTGAAAAAAATATCGAGTTTATGCTTGCATACGAAGGGAAAACAAGCCGAGTTTTAAAAGCTCAATGCAATGTACTTTCAAAGTTCGGTGGTAAAAAATCGGCAGAGAAAATATTTGAAATTTCTACGAAGAAAAATGTTTATATGGCATATCCTTTAGGTCTTTGCAAAGATTCAACAGATGTAATTTTAGACGGCATAAAAGCAAAGAAAGAGTTTGCCGTTATTGCCTCAAGAATTGGTCGTGTTAGCGAAGCCGAAGACATCCTTTATAACCAACTTTTTGAAAAGAATTCTGAAAGTTATACAAAAGAATTAAAGATAAGTCTTGAAGTTGTCGCAAATAATTATACTGCATTAAAACTTGCACAAAATTTTACAAAGTTAGATGTAAAAGAATTACCTTTTTATGTTAAAATTTTGACATCAGCATTGATGCGTATGGACGATTCTTCAAAAAAACAAGTTGTAGATATTCTCAAGGAATATGCAAAGATAGAATCGCCTTATCAAAAAGCAGTGTTGAAAATATTGGGCAAATAAATATCGTTAAATAATTATGAAAAAAATAATCATACTTTTGACAGCTTTTGTATGTGTTGTCTCATTTGCAAAAGTAAAACCTGATGCCGATTTATCAAAGAAAGCCGATGCAATTTGCAACGCTTGTCCGAAAAGTGCGGTAAAGCCAATTCAGCCACGCAAGATTCTCATATTCTCGAGAACAAAAGGTTGGCGACATACCGAAGGTATCCCAGCTGTGAAGTTAGCTTTCAAAAATATCGGGGACAAGCTTGGTGCTTGGCAGACTGTTATTTCAGATGATTTAGAAAATTTTACACCAGAAAATCTCAAGAAATTTGATTGTGTTGTCCTGAATAATTCAACGGGAATGTGTTTTGGTGAAAGCCCAAAAGAGCTCGCAAAAATGCCAGAAGAAAAGCGTAAGGCGATTGTAAAAAAGTCGGACAAAATTTGTGCGAATATCATCGATTATGTTAAAAATGGCGGATCGATTTTCGCTTTGCATGCAGGTGTAGATTGCTACAATCACAAGAATATTCGCAATTCTGCCTTTGTTGAAATGCTCGGTGGCGAGTTCATATCGCACCCTTGGTATATCTCTAATAAGCCTGTTACATTTGTTATCGACGACACGCAATCGCCAATCACAAAGGGAATTTGGCAAGGCGATAGTTTCAAAATTAGAGACGAAATTTATCTGCTTGGTAAATCATACGATCGCAAAAAATGCAGAGTTCTTATGCGTATTGATACGAAGCGAAGCCCTATCACAACAAAGGGACAAAACAAAATTTATCCCGAAGGCGACTATGCGACAGCTTATATAAAATCGTTCGGAAAAGGGCGAGTTGCGTATTCTGTCATCGGACATGCCGAGAACAATTATCTCGACCCAAAAGTTCAAGAATTCCATATGCGTATGCTCCAATTTTGTTGCGGAGATTTGCAAGCAGACACCACATCTATCGAACTTCCAAAAAAATAAATCGTTTTGTTGTTGCAATATATAGGTAGTTTAAATAAGCTAATTTTCAAACATCAATATATTACTTATGGCTACAAGAAGAACGTTTATAAAAACATCGCTTGCAGTCTCGGCTGGAGTTGCACTTTATGGTTGCAATCCATCTGAGGCATCGCAACAACCATTCACAAAATCGGAAAGAGATTGCTTGATTGCAATGGCAGAACAATTCATCCCAGCAGATGAAGAGTGGGGCGGAGCAACCGAAGCTGGCGTTATCAATTATATCGAAAATTGGGTAACAAAGTATCACCCAACATCGTTGCCGATTTTTAAGAATGGTGTTGAAAGTATGCAGAAATCGGCACAAAGATTGTATTCAAAAAATTTCCAAGAGCTCGATTTTAATACGCAAACTAATTTCCTGAAACAAATGGAAAGAGGTAAACTATCAAGGGAAGATTGGACAAAAATCAATCAACAATATTTCTTTGAAGAAATGCTCACACGTTCGATGCAAGGTTTTTACGGACCTCCACGCCATGGTGGAAACAAAAATTATATGTCGTATAGAATGTGCGGAATCGATATGCCACATGTACTCGGACAAAATAGATACGGAGGGAACGCATAATGACTACGCACGAAAAAGTTGATGCTGTTATTGTCGGTGCTGGTGCAGGTGGTGGTTGCGTTGCAAAGCAACTCGCTACTGCTGGTTTAAAATGCGTACTTCTCGAACGTGGCGGATGGCACGATTACGAAGAATCTACAAATGATGAATTGATAAACCAACGTACGCACGCAATCCGAAGCTTGCATGGACCAGATGTCGCAAAGCACGGGGAAATCGGCAGAAAATCGTGGATGCCTTTGACTGTTGATATTGCCGCTTGTGTAGGTTCGGGTACTGTAACATACGGTGCAATGGGTTGGCGTTTTATGCCACAAGATTTTAAGCTGAAAACTTTGTATCCAGAAATCAAAGACTCGGCGTTGGCTGACTGGCCAATCACATACGATGAGCTTGAGCCATTTTATCAACAGGCTGAATACGAAGTAGGCGTGTCGGGCGATATGTCGACAAATCCATTTGCACCGCCACGCAAAAAACCATTCCCAATGCCAGCGTTTGAATATAATAGGGAAGATGCCGAAGTTATTATTCCAGCGATGAAACGCTTGGGCTTCCACCCATTCCCAATCCCGATGCTCCGCAATTCTGTGAAGTATAATGGGCGTGCAGCGTGCCAACGCAATCACACTTGTTGCGGTTATGCTTGCCCTTGCGATGCAAAAAATGGAACGCAAAACTCGGTTATCCCTGTCGCAATGAAAACTGGTAATTGCGAAGTTCGCACAAACTCGCTCGCATACGAAGTTGTGATGAAAGGTCGCAGAGCTATCGGGGTAAAATATTTTGATGATGAACGTGGCGAACATTTCCAGCCAGCTGATATTGTCGTTGTTGCCGCAAATGCTCGAGAAACATCAAAGCTTTTGTTTATGTCGAAATCGGAATTGTTCCCGACTGGCTTGGGCAACCAAAATGATATGGTTGGGCGTTGTATAAATTCTCACGTTTATTGCGGTGCCGCCGGTGTTTTCGACTATGACGTATCGTCTGAAACAGGACCTGGTGCGAGCGTCGCAATTTCTGATTTTAACCACAACGCAAGCAAGGGGATTTTCGCAGGGGCTCTTTGTTCAGAGTTCTATACGTTGCCATGGGCACGCTCAAAAATGCGTCCTTGGGGAGCTCCAAGATGGGGTGCCGAACACAAGAAATTCCAAAGAGAAAATTATAAAAGAATTCTTCGTATAGTTGGACCAGTTCAAGAAATACCGATGTTTGAATCGCGTGTTGTTCTCGATGAGTCGAAACGAAATTGGTTTGGGTTGCCAATGTTAAAAGAATCAGGAAAGAAACATCCGTTAACTGTAAAACAGTGTGAGATTATGACGGATGCCGCCGCCGCAATCTTACGCGAGGCTGGTGCAAAAACCGTATGGCAACAAAATCGAAAACCTAATTTGAATTATCCAAACGCTGGTGGTCAACACCAAGCAGGTACATGCCGTATGGGAAATGACCCAAAGACGTCGGTTGTCGATTCCAACTGTAAAATTTGGGGTACCGATAACGTTTTTATCGGCGATGGTTCAGTTCACGTTTCTAATGGCGGATTTAATCCTGTCCTAACAATTATGGCTTGTGCGTTCCGTACAGGTGCACATATCGCAAAAACATTCGGAAAGGCATAATAATGAAAAAAATTATTTTTACATACGGATTGATTTTTGCCCTTTTGGCAGTTTTTGCATTCGCTGGATATTCAACATGGAATGTTCTCGACCCAGAATATACTTGTGCGCAATGTCATGAAATTAAACCGACACACCAAAAGTGGAAAAATTCCATACACTCAAAAGTAGCGTGCGTAAAGTGTCATGGGACGGCAATTTCAAATGGTATTCATAGTGTAAAAGAAAAGTTGGGTATGGTCGTATCGCACTTCACAAAAGACGTGAAAAATGGCGATATCAAACTGACCGAAGCTCAACGTTTGGATATTATGAAGCGTTGTGCAAACTGCCACAAAGATGAAGTTGCGAAGTGGAAGAAAGGGGCTCACTCTACAACATACGCAAATATCTTTGAAGATAAAATTCATAACTCACAAGAAAAACCTTATTGGGATTGTTTCCGTTGCCATGGTATGTTCTACGAAGGTAATATCAATACGCTGATGAACTTCGATAGCGACGATTGCACAAAGTGGAAAATTAAAGATACAAAGCAGTGTCAACTCCCAGCAATTCCTTGTATGGCTTGCCACCAGATTCACTCTGAAAAACCAAAGTTGCCAAACTTTGAAAATTGCAGAAAATCGAAAACACCAGCTTGCGATATCCCTAAAACATCATTCTATTCTCGTGCCGATAAGGCACATTTTAGAACAGATATGTTGACAAATGTAAAACGCTATTTGAATGGAAAAGAAGTGAAAACTTCAGACGACCCATCGTCGAAACTCTGCTCAAATTGCCACTCGCCAAATTGGAAACGGGAAGTTGGAACATCGGACGATCGCACTCCAGTTGGAGTTCACGAAGGTATGAGTTGCGTTGTCTGCCACGATCCACACTCTAATTCAGCATCAGACTCGTGCATAAAATGCCACGATTCAAAAGAAGAAAAATATAAATTTAAAAGTGGTAAATGCCCGCAATTTATCTCTAAAAAATAAATATGTTAAGACGCAATTTTATACTCGCAACAGCTACTACTTTTTTAGCATCGGCAAAAGCATTGGCTACAAGAAAAGTTGTAGCCGATAGCTCGGCAGATTTTGAAATTATAGCAACTCCGTACCTATGCGGAGGCGGTACAGATTGCGTATTTGTCGTGTTCCCTGTGAACAAATTGTCGCTCGCAGATGTTTATGTTTGGAGCGATGATGATGCAGATTTTAAAGAACCTGTTCTCTTTGTGGAGTCCGAATTAACAGGGCGTAAACACGTCGGGACAATCCACAATATAAAAATCGACGGACTTAAAAATGGCAAAACTTACTTCTATAAGATAGTCGCTAAAGAGGTCATCAAGTACTGGAATTATAGGAAGTCGCCAAAGGATAAATATGGCGAAACTGTCTTGGGGAAAACAATCACGCTCGAGAAAAACGTCGACGGCACTCCACTAAAATTTACACTTCCAAAAACGGAAAGCAAAACGCTAACGTTTGCGATGGTAAATGATCTCCATGAGAATGTCGGGAAAATCAATAAATTGTTCAAGGCATTTCCAAACGATAATTACGATTTTCTTGTCGTCAATGGCGATACCGTAAATTATATGATGGAAGAAGAACGTTTGTTTAAACGTTCAGTCGGTGTGATTGCTGAAAATCTCAAGGGTGTAAAGCCTGTCTACTATTTGCGTGGTAATCACGAAACTCGTGGACAAACTGCCGAAGACTATTTCAAATATTTCCCGACTCCGACAGGAAAAACTTATTTTGCATTTAAGGCAGGACCTGCATTTTTCTTATTCCTCGATCTTTGCGAAGATAAGCCCGATTCATCAAAAGAAGGCGAATATCTCAACAATTATTCAAAATATCGAAACGAAGAAGTTAAGTGGTTGCGAGAAATTGTAAAACTTCCCGAATTTAAGAGTGCGAAATACCGAATTGCAATCCAACATATACCGTCAGTTGGCGAGTATTTGGCATATCGTAGCGAAACAGATCTCCACTTGTCTGACGTTCTGAAAGACGCAAATATAGATATGGCACTTTGCGGACACTTACACCGCCATTGTATATTTCCGAAGGGAAGCGACGCTCGAGAACTTTATCGAACAACCGAAAAATTAAAAGCACAACTGATGAGAGCTGTTAACGCTGAAGACGGAAAAGTACATTATCCGACGGTCGTGAATTCGCATAAAGAGGCGATGTTTGTCCACATAAGCGAAGAAAATATCAAGCTCGAATTTTTCGATATGGCAGGCAAAAAATCGCAACCCGACTTTGTTTATACGGCGTCGATGTAGGCAACCGGTGATGTTCATATTGCGTTTTTATAGCAAATAAAAACTTGAAAAATTTTTATCTTTTTTTAGGGGTTTTGTGTTTTTGAATTTAAAACCACTGTAAAAAGATTGAGATTTTTTATGAATCGCCGAACTGCTTTAAAATTTTTATTTTTAACGTTAGTACACACGCTGTTGTGCAGGTTAAAAAACGCAGGTTTATTTGCTCGTCCGTGGAACGCCGAATTACAAGAGCATCTCTTGCGAACACAATCAGAGTCTGCTATTCTAAAATTTTGTCAAGAGTATCCAAAGTTGAAATCGTGTAAATCGCATCTTGGAGTTAAAGATAGACGGACGTGTTCGATATATAATAGGGGCGAAAATTGTAGGAGTTGAAAAATAGCATTATTTGACAATAAATAATAATAATTAACAATCGTCGGCGAGACGCATTGTTGTGGCGGTTCTGTCGGCTTCGGTGATGATAAATATTTTTGTATCGTTAAATTTGTAGATGCTAATAATGGGTTGCGAGGAGTCGACGGCGTCATTGTTTTTGAGCCACTCGTCATCGTCTACATCGCCCCAATCGCACACAGAATGGCGACGCAAATATTTCAAAATTGGGACATTATTTTTCATCACAAAATCGTGCAGTTGTTTGGTAATCAAAACCTTACCTAACTGAAATTTTTTGTTAATCTTATTTCTCATGGTGAGTTTATTATCGACCTAATAAAACTCCACTTTAATCGGAGAATGGACAACTTAAAATAATTTCTTTCTAAATCTTTATTGATTATATGGCGATTGGTTTGCTATGGTGAGGGGATGAATGATATTTTTCCTTTATATATAATGTTTGCTCTTTATCTGGCGATGATGATTTTTATCGGGGTGTCGTGTATTGAGAAAAAAGGTACGGTTGATGGTTATGTCTTGGGCGGTCGATCGATGGGGAGTTGGGTAACTGCCCTCTCGGCTCAGGCAAGCGATATGAGCGGTTGGCTCCTTATGGGACTTCCTGGAGTCGTATATATTTCTGGGCTTTGCAATATTTGGATCGCTATCGGGCTTTTTGTCGGAACGGCTCTGAATTGGTTCCTAATCTCAAAACGACTCCGCATTTACACTGAATTGACACAAAGCCTTACGATATCGTCGTTCTTCTCGAATCGATTTGACGATAAGTCGGGCGTATTGCGTCTGATTGCTGCGTTCATCACTCTCGGATTTTTTACGATTTATGCAGGGAGTGGACTCGTCGCAACCGGAAAACTTTTCGACTCGATGTTCAATATCGATTACACTCTTGCTGTCTTGTTGGGGGCTGGGGTAATCCTTGCGTATACTTTGCTCGGAGGGTATCAAGCCGTTTGCAAGACTGATATGATTCAAGGTGCGTTTATGTTCTTCGCACTGATTATCGTTCCGGTGGTTGCGTATATGCACACGCCTGAAAATGCCTTGCAAGAAACTTGTAAAGCTCGGGATTTATCGCTTTCGATTTTCCCGAAAGAGTCTGGGTGGCTCGGGTTGTTATCGATTATATCAATGAGTGCGTGGGGCTTTGGATATTTTGGGCAACCACACATCTTGAGTCGATTTATGAGTATTTCGTCGCACAAAGAATTGTCGAAGTCGGCGAATATTGCGTTGATATGGGTTATTATTTCTCTTGCGATGGCAGTAATTATTGGGCTTTTTGCGATTCCCATTTACGACAATCCTGTTTTGTCGACGCAAGATAGCGAAAAAATCTTCATCAAAATGGCGATGGATTTCTTCAACCCATGGATTGGCGGATTGATTCTTGCTGCGATTCTCGCTGCGATTATGTCGACTATAGACTCGCAACTGTTGGCGTCGTCGACGGCACTTGCACAAGATTTTTACGCATTTGTTGTGAGAAAAAATGCGAGCGAAAAAGAGCTTTTGTTGGTGAACAGATTTTTGGTTACAGGGATAACTTTTGTAGCATGCATATTGGCATTGAATCCGAATGAGACGATATTTTCGCTTGTAACATTTGCGTGGGGCGGATTTGGAGCAGCGTTTGGTCCAGTAGTAGTTATGTCGCTTTATATGCGTCGGATGACCTATCAATCGGCTCTTTGCGGGATGCTTGTGGGTACAATAGTGATGTTGTTATGGAATTTTTCTGGACTTGGAAAATATCTTTACGAAATTATGCCTGCGTTCATCGCTGGGATAATCACGATTTATATGATATCAAAATTCTTTCCACAAAGAAATACGCACATCTTAAATCAGTTCGACAAAATGCTTTCAACTTTGCACGATAAATAAGCACAAAAGTGAAATAAAAAAGTGTTGAAGTGTGGGGGCGGATATGACAATTTATTTGGAATGAAAAATTTTTATCTATTGGCTCTTGTTGCAATCGCCTCTGCGTTGGGCGGTTGTGGTATAATTAAAGAAGCATCGCTCGATAAGGCTGAACAAAATCTTCTCGCATTCGGGCAAGACTTGAAATTCTTTTCTCAATACAAATCTGACGTCCTTATTCTCGGCGAGGGCGATTCGTTGGTCGCTGTCTCCCCAAAATATCAAGGAAGAATTCTTACTTCAACTTTTGGGGGAGTCGAAGGTCCGTCGCTCGGCTGGATAAATCACGAGCTTTTAGCTGATAATAAAATCGGCTTGCAAACTTATCAAGTAGGTGGCGAAGACAGATTTTGGGTCGGTCCGCAAGGTGGCGACTATTCGATTTTCTTCCCGCAAGGTGCAAGTTTTTCGTCTGAAAATTGGCGTGCCCCAGCTGGTTTCTCGCTCGACCCATGGAAGCTTGTGGCATCGTCAAAGACTCAAGCAAAGTTTGAGAAAAATGCAGATTTTGAAAATGCAAAAGGTCAATGTTTTGTCGTGCGAGCTGAACGTGAAATCACTGTCTTGAATCGTTCGCAAGTTTCGGAAATTTTGGGAATAGAAATCCCATCGACCGTAAAATTGGTTGGTTTCCAATCTTTCAATAAACTTACAAATCTCGGAAAATCGAAGTGGACAATTAACTCGGGGCTTTTGAATATCAGCGTGCAATCTTGCTTTAATGCGAACAAAAAAGTTCGTGTGTTTATTCCGTACAGAGCTGGAGAAGTCTCGCAACTCGGCGAAATTGTTCGTGAAGATTTTATGGATGAATCGGCAACGGGCGACGGCCGTATGCTTATCGACCCATCGTATATATCGTTTAATGCAGATGGCAGAAAGATGGCTGGTTTCGGCGTTTCGGCTAAACGAAGCGAAGGTATTGTTGTTTCGTACGATGCAAAAAATCAAGTTTTGACTGTAATCTTATACATAAAGCCAGCTGACTCAACACGTGCTTATTTACGCAACTCGTGGCGTGGAAATACAGCACGTTTCAATGGCGATGCAATTAGCGTCTACAACAATGGTCCACTTGCGAAAACTTCGGTTGTGGCAGACCCATTCTATGAAATCTCGACTCACTCGCCAGCACTTTCGCTCGACGCAGGGAAGAGTCAGTTCCACATTCAACGCACATTCCACTTCGGTGGTTCTGAGTACGACTTGGGCTTAATTTCTTACAAGCTCACAGGCATTGCTATTGGTCAGTTGCGTGGCGACGACAAGTAAATCGATTTTCGGTTTGTAAAATATTTTCGATAAAAAATTATGGAAGGAAAATTTGAAATGAACAAATTTTTGGCTGATTTATTGGCGTCTCGCTCCCCGACAGGTGCAGAACGCGAGGCAGCAGATATTGTAGAACGCTATGTAGCCGATTGTGCCGATTCTGTCCGACGTGACGTTTTGGGCAACCGTATTGCAGAGCTTGGCAATGGCGAAAAAACCTTGATGTTTGCTGGGCATATGGACGAAATTGGATTCATCGTTTCGTACATCGATGACAGCGGTTTTATCTTCTTTGAACAGCTCGGCGGACACGATAACGTTATGCTTTCAGGTAGACGTGTGATTATTTTGACTCGCAAAGGATACGTCTATGGCGTAACTGGTAAGCGTGCAATTCACTTGATGGACGCAAAAGAACGTAAGGAAGTTCCAGAAACACACGGTGTGTGGATTGATATTGGTGCGTCGTCGGGCGAAGAAGCTCGAGAGCTCGTCGAAATTGGCGACGCAGTGGTTTACGACACAGCAGTTCATCAACTTTCAAATAATAAATGTGCGGCACGTGCGTTCGACGACAGAGCTGGTTGTTATTGTGCGTTTGAAGCGATGCGTCGTTTGGCGAAGTCGGAACAAAAGCCAGAGTTTAAACTTGTAAGCGTTGCGACAACTCAAGAAGAAATAGGGACTCGTGGTGCGTGGACATCGGCATTTGCAGTAAATCCAGATGTTGGTATTGCGATTGATGTCGACCATGCAACAGACTTCCCAAGTTGCAACAAGCAACGTTTTGGATATATTAAACTCGGTGGTGGCGTTGTTATCACAAGAGGACCGAATATCAATCCGAAAGTTTTTGATAGGCTTGTCGATTGTGCGAAGATGTCGAACATTCCATATCAAATTGCGGCGGACGGGCGTCCGACTGGTACAGACGCACGTGTGTTGCAGACAACTCGTGGTGGTGTTGCAACTGGGTTGGTTGGCATCCCACTTCGTTATATGCACACTCCAGCCGAAGTAGCGTCGCTCGATGATATCGAAGCGTGCGTTCAACTTTTGGAAGTTTTCGCAAAATCATTAAAAAATTCAGACGACTTCACTTTCTAAAAATGGCAAAGACAAAATCAAAAAGAGTTTTGCTTACTCGTGAAGATAACGCAGTGCTTGCGGATATCTTGGCTGAAGCAGGGTTTGATGTTCTCGAAATTCCACTCATCAAAATAACGTTGGAATCGGACGCATCTGATGTCAAAGATGTTTTCAATGAAATGGGACGATACGATTGGTTGACGTTTTCGAGTGTCAACGGCGTGCGTGGATTTTTTAAAGAATTTTTGAAACATTTTGACGACATCCGCTCGCTCGGATTTTCTCGCATCGCATGCGTTGGGGAATCGACTGCTAAAGAATTGAAAAAGTATTTTTTGCATAGCGATGTTATCCCCCAAATCTCGACTGGCGAGGAAATGGGCAAGGCAATGGCTGAATATGAGTCGTTGGAAAATCTGAAAATTTTGTGCATTATCGGGAATCTTGCAGGCAAAGGTTTGTTCGATGTTCTCGAAAAAAACAATGCTATTGTAGATGCACTCGAAGTTTACAAAACAGAAGGTGCAATGGTCGATAGCACGTCGAGTGCAGTAAAAGATTTTCGCAAGGGTGGTGCCGATGTAATCGTCTTTGCAAGCCCATCGGCAGTTGAAAGCTTCGTCAAAAATGTAGATAATTTGAGTCTTTCGTCGTCTTCGGTAAAACCGAAGATTGTGTCGATTGGACCGAGAACGAGCGAAGCTGTGAAAAAGTATGGAATGAAAGTTGCAATTGAATCTGCAACGCCATATCCACAAGACGTTCTCAAGGCGATTGAAACGGTTTCATAACGAAACCGTTTTTTTATTTTTTGTAGAGTCGATAAGAGAGTGGCTCTACTTTTTGATTTTTATAAGAGAAAATTTTGTCGGAGTAATTTGTAATAATTTCATCGCCATTACTCCATTTTGATACAAATACGTCTTGAGAAATTTCATCGTGGAATATCATAAAATGATATTGAAGATATTTTAGCTTTTGCCACTCTTGATAAAAATCGAGCATAGGTTTTAGGTTGGAATAATCTATGTAGTAGAATGTAGGGCGACCTCCCCATTCAATAACTTTTAAGCACGCTTTTGTTGGCGTACCCATAATTGAGTAAGGTTTGTTTGCGTCAGAAAGTCTTTCTGTTTTTTTGCGTTCGTATGGTGCATCGATAGTGGCATAATATGGATTACTCAAAATTATCCCGTTGTATACAAGTTCATTCAAGGGGACATCTTTATCGATAGCATTGTTGCGTAAATAAGTTGCGGTCCAACGGGTGTAGAGACCGTAGTCGAGCGTTTCTGCAACGTGATCCATTTTGCCTTCAGAGCTAAATCCGCCAAAGTGTTTACGCAGTTTTCTACCGATTTCATTTTGCACATCTGCCATTTGTTGTTTGTTGAGAGGATGCAATTTGTTGCAACATTGTGTCGGCTTGCGTACGCTTGTCACATCAACGTGATAGGTTCCATTGATTCCAATTTCTTTCAATCGTTTTATGTCTTCGTCGAGATATTTATCCAAGACAGTTTTGAAGCATGAGTGATATGCTTTACCTCCGGGCCAATATCTGTAAACACGCAATGAGCCGTCCGGATTTTTATTTGTGTAGTCGGGATTGAATCGTTTTGCGTGTGCGTAATAGTTGTGGTGATTTGTATGAACGGTCATTCTGTATCCGAGTGATTTACCGAACGCAACAGCTTCTTTCATTTTTTCTTCGCCACCAAATTCGCTGGGAACAGGGAATAAATCAGGGAAAGGTCCGTCGTGTCCATCTTTATGCCAACCGACAAAGCAGATTTCTACATCATCCATACCCAGATTTTTCAGATTCTGCATAATTTTTTTTGCGTCATCAAAAGTGTGGTCGACAACCATTTTCGGTTTGTATCCAGCTTGTTTCCATTTTTTGCTTGGTGCTGAACGACGGTCGCAACGCCCGAATTTTATTCGCACGAACATTGTTTCAGCTGAATTTTTCAGTGTCGGATTGCCTTTAATTCTTTCGGAAAGCGGAATCACTTTACCGGTTGATAAAACGTAATTGCGATAAACTTCGGCTATTGCCGAGTAATTAGATTTTTCAGGTGTTAGTTTGTAGAAATCTATAATGATGTCTTCGTATGGGGCAAATTCAATATCGGCAATATCGAAGCGTGGATACATTTTGTAGACTCCATTTTTGATATCAACAAATTGCGTGTATTCTAATTTAAGACCTTTAATTATCGACGCAAAACAGCCTCTTGGCGTTTTCATTCCGAAAACTTGCACAGGTTGTCGTTTTACTTCAACTTTGCCTTCGTCTTGTCGAAACGTACCATATTCGCCTTGTTGGGTAAGGAAAAATCCGTCTTCGCCTTTGCGTGCAATCGCCCAATCGTTCAAGATGGATATATACTTTGTATCTTTAGAAATTTGTTCTTTGGGTAATTTAAATCTCCAAATATTTTCTTCGATTTTCTCTAACTTAACGCGACGTTCTTCGACATCACCATTTAACTTTGTGATGTAAAGTGTCGCATTTTCAAGTGCGAGTGCAAATAGTGTTGCGTGTGCGATTAAAAAAGTAAGTATTATTTTATTTATCATTACTTGAGACTACTTCAAAGAGTGTAGTTGGACCATTTGGAAGTGCGTGAGTATCTATTTCGATTTTCAAAATGCCGTTTTTGAAGTCGCACGGAATTTCTGCTCGACGCTCGCCGTTTAACGAAAGGGGATAGAGTTTGTAAGTTTTGTTCGGGTCGAGTTTGAGTTCGGCTTTGAGCTTTCCAGTTCTCAAAAGTATTGGTGCATTACCCATTTTTACCAAGTAAAATTGGTCGAACGATGCCTCCATTTCACTATTTGCTTCTTGAGTCATATAGGCAAATATGAGGCGATTGCTTTCTTCGATTTTTTTGTCGTCAAGCGACATTACACCGACAGACGCAGGGATTGATGACGACACAACTTTCAAATTATCCAACTTTTGATTTTTCAAAACTTTTCCAGTTAAAAGTTCTGTTTTGGGCGTTATTGCTTTTAGCATTTTATTTTTTGCATCGAGCAAAATTTCCTTTGTGTCGGAATGGAAAACGCCTTTCGTGATGTCGGTTTTATTTGATTTATCGAGAATCCCGAGTTCACGTAATTTTTCGATATTTTGTGGGAGTGTAGAGCCACTCATATTGCCTTGATAGACTCTTTCAAGCCATTTATTAAAAGATAAACTTTTGTCATCGGAATTAGGTTTGATTGTATGAAGAGCAGGGGCAACTTTCACTTTTTTAATGTTTGCTGGACGTTCGCCGTAGACTTTTAATCTGACGCCAGTTAAAAGTGAGAGTCTGGCATCGAAATCATCGAAGCGTCTAATTTGCGACGGCAATGAAGCCAAATTTTCCTTGCTCATATCTATTTCAACAGTCGGTGTTGCAGGGGTAATGTCTTGACGTACAAAGAGTGCCGTTGAGAAAACTTCAGACGCACGCAGAATTGGAGAATTTTGAGTGCGGAACGGGTTTATTTCTTTGCGATATGGCATCTCAATTGCGTCCATATTTGGAACAGCGTCTTCGTGAATTGTCATCATCGAGAAATTTTGATACGATGCGTAGAGTGGGTATGTGGCTGGAATTTCGTATCGATGCTGATTCCAGAAACAGTAGTTATATTCGGTGATTCCCGCTGGTCTATCGTTGAAATTGTTGTAAGTTAGATTGAAGATATTTGGGAATGCCGAGCCGATTGAACTATCTTGGCTACACGATGTATTTGTGTAGTCGAAGCCTTTGGGGTGCGAATAATAAGTGTTGCCAATGATAGAGTCGAAGTCGCGATTTTTAAGTGGAATTGCCAACGGATAACCTCCCATATTTTCGCTTGCTATGATTCCTTTGTATCCAGTTCCTCGAACAGTTTTTGTGCAAATTTCAAAGAATTTGTGTCGTGATTCAGCCGCAAAAATCATCCAGTCGTGGTTATGTGCAACTGCATCTTTTACTTCATCGAATGATGTATAATTTGCACCACCATTTTTTGCGTAGAAACCTTGTGTATTCCACGCAGAATTGAGGTTTTCAATAGTCTTATATTTTTCTTTTAACCACTTTCTGAAAACGTCGTATGTATAAGCTTGAATGTGCTTTGGCATTCTATTCATACGTCCGAGCGTGATTGAAAACTCGTTGAAATATTCAACTTGTACAATTTGTGGATCATCTTTAAGGGCGAGGTTTGTGTATGGATTTTTATGATTGAGCAAATATGTTGTCCATTTCTTCCAGCCTTCGACAGCTTCGGGTTCGAGGAAAATACAACGCATTTTCATTTCGTCGCGTTCATATTGTTTGCTTGTTTTTTTCAAGCCCAAATCACGCCATGCAAGAACGTAGTGGATATAAACGCCATTCTTTTTCAGCTCTGCCATAAAGTAGTCGAGCATATCCATATTGTCGTCGAGTTTTTTTGCGACTGACGGATCTCTGATAAAATCGAAGTCGATACGGACGCAGTTGTAGCCAGAACGTTTGATAAGTTCGGCATATTCTTTTAAGCGTTTATAACGTTTTGGACTTTTACCTTCTCTAAATTGATATGAGTTCAGTGAGAAACTTTTTAATCTTACATCTTTATCGGGAGCGTTTTCAAATGCAAAAGTTCCACGTTCTGAAACGATGATACGCCCATATTTTCCTGCTTCGCCGTCGTGGAAGAAGTGGGTCAAATCGAGTGCAGAATTTTTTATGACGATATTATTTTTTTGAATATCTGCTATTTTCCATTGGTCAGGAGTTGGCTTCCAACACTCGTATGGGCGGACATCTTGGTCGGATATTGTTGCAGAAAAAACTTTCCATTGAGCAATTTTTCGTGGGGCAAATGTTATCGATTTTATCGGAGCATTTGACGGTGTCGCAAAGCGAGATAGGTAAATTGCACCTTTCTTATTTTTTTTGTCTGCATAGAAAACGGGCTTTGCGTTATAGGCAAGTTTAACTTGGTTTGTATCGAGTGCTTCTTCGGACGATTTAAGGTCGTACTTTACAACTTTGCCGTCTGAATTTCTGATAACGACAACTGCACACACTTTGTCGTCGGCATTTTGTAAACCGTCGAAAGTATGAAGAACATATAAATAATCTCCGTACTGCCCTTTTTTATTGATGTTGAATGTAATTTCTTTGTTTACATCTATACTTTTTTGTCCGTCGAATTTTAAGCCTTCAAAAAATACATTAGGTTTATTTGCGAAAGGTGATTGAGCGTTTGCGTGTTCCGAAAAATCCAACATTGAGTCGTAAGTGATAACTTCACCGCGAGGTTTAGTCATAACCGAGAAACGCATTGGCTCGCCTTTTTGGGCATTAAATTTTTTTGAGACAATTGTTTTCGCCCAAACCGATACGCATTTTTTGCCAAATTTTACAAGGTTTGGCGATTGTTCTATTCTAACAGGTAATTGTTTATCTTTCGTACACGAGAAAGTTTCTAAATCTTTTTCAAAATCTCCATTTTCGACAAGTTCGCCATTTAGCTTCAAATTGTCGATAAGCGATGTAGCCCTTGATGTTGTTGATTTTGTTTTAACCGATACGCCGTTAATCAAAACAGAGACTGGCGCATTTTGTGTTGGCGTGAAACTTATTGAAAATTCTTCCCACTTGTTCGGGTCTTTGTTTAGTCGGTAATCTTGCAGAACGTATTTTCTTTTGCCGTTTTTGTTATAACTAAAATTGTTTAATTTAGTGCCATTTGACGAAACATTTTCAAATGGGTAGTCGCAAGTTATCGTTATTCTGGTTGCGCAATTTTGCAAATTTTTTTGCGCCAACAAAGAAAGTGGCGAGATTAACAACGCTGTGAATAATGTATATATAAGTGTTTTCATAGTAGATTTCCTTTTCTGAAAATAGTGTCATATTTATCAAATACATCAACAAAAAAAGAACTTACTGTTGCGATGTTGAAATGTTTGACACATCTTTGTTGTATCATAGTATTGATATGTTTTTATATTATAAATTTGATGAGCATCCCTAAAAAATATACTGCCGTACTTTTTGATTTAGACGGAACTTTGGTGAGCAATTACACAGCAATTCACCATTGCCTTTGTGCGTGCTTTGAAAAGTTTGGTGTGCCAAAGCCCGATTACGATTTAGTTGTGCGTACTGTCGGTGGGTCGATTTTAATCACCATACGAAAGTTATTAGCTTATCACAATAAAGAGCATTTGGCAGACGAGATTGGCAATATGTACATTCCACTTTTCCCAAAATATATTTTTGACGGACTTGCTCCGATGCCATATGCGGAAGATTTTTTGCGAGCGTTAAAATCGCAAGGTTTGAAACTTGCGTGCTTCACAAATAAACAGCAAGATGGTGCAGAAAAAATTTTGCAACACTTGGGCTTGGATAAATATCTTGATGCAATTATCGGAACAACACTACATTCTCCGAGAAAGCCTGAAAAAGAATTTACAGATTTTGCACTTAAAACGCTGGGGGTATCGGCAGACGAAACAATCGGTATTGGCGATTCTCCGTACGATTACAAAGCGGCACGTGTGTGTGGTATCGATTCGGCTCTCGTCGCAACAGGGGGAGACTCGCTCGAATTTTTATCGGCAGAATGTCCCGATAAAATCGGTGTGTTTGCAGATTTTAAAGATATGGCACGCGAGATTTTCGGTATTGAATTGTAAGACGTTTTTTTCTTAAAAATTTTTCTGATGAACGATAGTAGTGATGTGAAGATTGTCGGCGTTGTTGAACGCATAATTTTCTTCAATGAGGAAAATCACTACTGTATTGCGTCGATGCGTCCGACGGGGAAGAACGCAAAAAATACACCTATTACAATAGCTGGAACTATGCCAGCACTTCAGTGTGGCGAGACTGTCGAGGTTGTCGGACAATGGCGTAATTCGGCGTATGGGTCGCAAATAAAAGTTGCAAAATTTTCATCGAGATTGCCGTCCGAAGTTTACGGAATCGAGAAATTTTTAGGCTCTGGGTTAGTCTACGGAATCGGTGCTGGATACGCTAAAAAAATTGTAGCACATTTTGGTGCAGATACGCTAAATGTTATCGACACAGAGTCGGCACGATTGACTGAAGTAAAGGGAATTGGCAAGGAGCGAGCCAAGAAAATCAAGAAATCTTGGGACGAGTGCAAGGAACTTCGTGAGATTGTTATTGCGTTGCGTGTGTATGGAATTGGGATGTCGGCGTGCGTGAAAATAATGAGTCGCTTCGGAGCTGACGCATCGAGAATTGTTCGTGAAGAGCCATATACTTTGATGCGTGAAATTGACGGTATCGGTTTTAAAACTGCCGATATGATTGCGTTGAATATCGGTATTCCAAACGAGAGTCCAGAACGTATTCAAGCAGGACTTTTACATTGCATAACTGAAGCTGAAGACGATGGTCATACTTGTATTTTATCGGGCGAGTTGATTGCGAAAGCGTCGGCAATGCTTGAAGTTGATTCTTCAAAATGTGCCGATTGTATTGCTCAACTTGTATCGGACTCGCACCTGAAATATGTCGGAGAGGGCGTATTGCAGAGTTCGTCGCTCGATTATGCCGAACGAAAAATTGCGACATCACTCAAGAAAATTTTGGCGACACCATCATCGTTGCCACCTATAAAATTTGAGCTCGCTGCACAGTGGGCAGAAAACAGAGCATCGTTTTCTTTTGCACCTGAACAAACACGTGCGATTATCGAAGCGTTGAGAAATAAAGTATCCATTATCACAGGTGGTCCGGGTACTGGTAAGACTACTATTTTGCGTGCATTGTGCGATATTCTAAAAATGAAAAAAGTTCAGCCGATTCTCACAGCACCGACAGGGCGTGCATCGCAAAGAATGGCTGAAGCATCGGGCGTTGAAGCAAAAACAATACATAGACTTTTAGGATATGAAGACGGTAAATTTGTTCATTCTGAATTTAAACCTTTGCCCGCAAAATTTGTTGTAATCGACGAAGCGTCTATGCTTGATACCAAGTTGGCATCGGCGATAATTTCGGCTGTTCCGAATGACGCACATATCGTTTTTGTCGGCGATATCGACCAGCTCCCAAGTGTCGGTGCAGGGAATGTCTTGAAAGATTTAATCTCTTCGCAAAAATTTTCTACTACACGCCTTGAGCGAATTTTCCGACAAGGTGAGCGTAGTCAAATTGTGATAACTGCACGAGATATTTTAAATGGCGTAGATTCAACAGCGTCATTCCCTCCAACCTCTTTGAATTTTATCGACAAAAATAACGATATAAATTTTATCGACGCACCGACACCAGAAGATTGCATCGCAAGTTGTGTAAAACTTATCCGAGACAAAATTCCACAATGGTATGGTTGCGATTCTATTGACGATGTCCAAGTGCTTGCCCCCATGCATAAGGGAACTGCTGGTATTGAAAGTTTCAATCAGGCGTTGAAATCGGCACTCAATGGCGATAAAAAAGCGTGGCAGTGTATCGGCAAATTTGCAGTTGGCGACAAGGTTATGCAGACTCGCAACAATTACGATCTCGACATTTTTAATGGCGATATGGGGCGTATCGGGCAGATTATCGACGGCGATACTGGCGTGTCGGTCAATATGGATGGACGCAAAGTTGCAATCTCGCGTAATGATATGTCGGACTTGCAAATTGCGTATGCGATAAGTATTCACAAGTCGCAGGGGAGCGAATTTCCTATCGTAATTATTCCACTTTTACGCCAACATTTTATTATGCTTCAACGCAATTTGCTTTACACTGCATTGACACGTGGACGCAAAAAAGTCTTTATTATCGGCGATGAGTCGGCATGGAAAATGGCGGTTAAAAATATAAGATCGACACGAAGACGAACATTTTTAAAAGAAAGATTAGAATCGATATGAGCTTAAAATTGTTTAATATCCAAAAAGGAAAAATTGATGAAGAAAAAGTGTGTGCCGAATCGTTTATGAGATTCTTGTACGGAACTCAGGTCGGGCGATTGACGACTTTTGCAATTTTTAAGCGTCTGTTTTTTTCACGTCTTTGCGGGCTTTGGGCTGATTCAAAACGAAGTAAAAAATCTATTTTAAAGTTTATAGCAGATAACCAAATCGACATTTCCGAATTTAAAAATCCAGCATCTCAATTTGGTACATTTAACGATTTCTTTACACGTGAACTCGCCGACGGTAAACGTCCGCTCGCAGAGAACGGCAACGCAAATGCAGTATCTTTCCCAAGCGATGGGCGACATTTGTTGATTGAAAATATCACGCAAAACGACACCTTTTACGCAAAGGGAATAAAGTTTAATCTCGCAAAATTTTTAGGCGATGAAAAGCTTGCGTTGCGTTTTGAAAATGGCTCGATGTTGATTTCTCGCCTTGCTCCTATGGATTATCACCGCTTCCATTATCCAATCTCTGGAGAAATTATTGCTCGCAAATCGATTGACGGAAAACTTTTTTCGGTAAGCCCAATCGCACTTTCGGAAAGACTTTCTGTTTTTTGGGAAAACAAACGCATTGTCAATTTGATTGAATCTCGACAATTTGGCGTATGTGCGTTTGTCGAAATAGGTGCGACAAATGTCGGGTGCATTGAGAACTTTGGCAAGCTGGGTGATGTCGTAGAACGTGGCGAACAAGCTGGAATGTTCCGTTTTGGTGGCTCGTGTGTAGCGACAATTTTCCCGAAAGAAAATAAAATAGAATGGAACTCAGCCTTGAGAGAATACTCGCCACAATCGATTGAATGTTATGCGAGAGTAAATGAGCTTGCGGGCATAAAAGAATCTTAAATTTACATTCTTAGTAGACACAAAAAAACTTGCGGATTGTTTTATTCCGCAAGTTTTTTGTTTTCGATAAAACGCCAAAATTAGACGTCGATTTTTTCCGAGAGGTAGTTGATAAGCTCTGCTTCTGACATACGGATTTGCTCTGTTGTATCACGATCGCGAAGTGTAACAGTGCCGTCGCCTTCAATTGTTTGGAAGTCGATTGTAATTCCGAATGGAGTACCAATTTCGTCTTGGCGACGATAACGTCTGCCGATTGCACCTGATGCATCGAAAAATACGTTCCAACGGCGACGGAGCTTTTTGTACAACGCTTCTGCCTTTTCGTAAATTTCTGGCTTATTCTTAACGAGTGGGAAAATTGCAGCCTTGAATGGCGATACTCGTGGGCTGAATTTAAGCACGATACGTTTTTCAGGTTGTCCCTTATCGTTTGGAACTTCGTCTTCAGTGTATGCGGCACTCATCACAGCGAGGAATGTGCGATCAACACCCAACGATGGCTCGATAACGTGTGGGAGATATTTTTCCTTGCGAGCTTCGTCGAAGTACTCAAGGTTTTTGCCCGACGCATTTTGATGTTGTGTGAGGTCAAAGTTTCCGCGAACAGCAATACCTTGCAATTCTTGCAAGCCGTGTGGGAAGTGGAATGTGATGTCTGTGCAAGCCTTCGCATAGTGTGCGAGCTTTTCGTCAGGGTGGACATCTTCAGCGAGCGATTCAGCAGGCAAGCCGATAGATACAAACCAAGCTTTGCAAGCGTCAATCCACTCACGGTGGAGAGTCTTCCAATCGTCGTATGGAGATATGAAATATTCAATTTCCATTTGTTCAAACTCACGACTGCGGAAGATGAAGTTGCGTGGAGTAATTTCGTTTCTGAAAGCCTTGCCGACTTGTGCGATACCAAACGGAACTTTTACACGATTTGTGTCGCAGATATTTTTGAAATCGGCAAAAATACCTTGTGCTGTTTCTGGGCGGAGGTATGCAACTGCTGTTTCATCACGCATTGCACCAACGTATGTTTGGAACATCAAGTTGAAGTCTCGTGGTGGTGTCAAAGTGCCTGCATTGCCAGTTGCTGGCGAAGGAATGAGATCGTACTCAAATGGTTTAGCGTCCATATAGTTCTTGAGTACAACTTCGCCCAACTCGCCTTGTTTTGCGAGTTTACGCTTGAGTTCCGATGCTTTCTTTTCAGCTTCTTTTTGCATTCCGTCGTCTTCGAGAACGCTAACGTAGCCGATTGTTTCGTCGCCAACTTTTACTTCTGCAAAGAAAATTTGGTCTGCACGGAAACGGAGTTTTGATTCCTTACAATCGACCATAGGGTCGGAGAATCCGGCGACGTGTCCTGAAGCACGCCATACATCTGGGTGCATAATAATTGACGCATCGAGCCCAACGATATCGTCGCGACCATGTACAAAATCTTTCCACCAAGCACGTTTGATATTATTTTTCAATTCTACTCCGAGTGGACCATAATCGAAAAATCCGTTAAATCCGCCGTAGATTTCGGAGGAACGATAAATAAAACCTCTGCGTTTGCAAAGACCTTCTATTGTTGCCATATCGACCATATTTTTTCCTTTGTATATTATAAAAGTGATGTGCAAATTTACACGTTGTAATCAATTAAACAATTTAATCGAACAAGTTTGGAGAACTCGCAATTTTTCGCAAGAATAAAAAAATATTCTGATATTGTTATTTTGTTGACGTATGCAGTCTAAAAAATAGATTCTTCCATTTATGAGAAAACTACTATTTATAGCAATCACATTATTGGCAACGCTCCCAGCATTTTCTCAATACGACGAATTTGCAGGGCTTTACAAGGGCAAGATTACTCTCGCTGACGGTGCGGAACTCAAAAGAGGTTATCCTGTTTCGATGTATCCTGAAATTTATGCGGAAGTATATAGAGGACCTGAAGCGAAGTATCGTTTAAAACTTCTCACTGGTATTTTGGCTCGTGCAGAGGCATCATTTGTAGCCGAAAATTTGACTGCAAACGAAGGAAAAATATCATTCACGTCAAAAGATAAAGCGTTTGATTTGAATGGTACTATCACACCAAAAGAAGTTGTTGCAACTGGTGTGTACCAAGGTCAAAAAGTTAAGATTGCGTTGAAAAGATTTGTATTTAAGTCGCCAACATTGGGGGCTAAAGCTCCAGAAGGTGCTGTTGTTCTCTTCGATGGTACAAAAAAATGTCTCGAAGCAAATTGGGTTCTTGTTGGTGATAAAACAAAACCAGCTAATTGGATTCTCGGCGACGGTGCAATGACTGTTGAAACAAATATGAAACGCCCAAATGGCAAGAGATTCAACACGACAATCGAATCGAAAAAAGCTTTCGGAAAATGCAAATTACACATCGAATTCAGAACAGCTCCACTCTATGACAAAATGGCACAAGCTCGTTCAAATTCAGGTGTATTCTTTGGTCCATACGAAGTACAAGTTCTCGACTCTTTCGGTGCTGATGCAACTTGGGACCACTGCGGTTCAATTTATCGTCAGACTGCATCGCAATACAACGCATCGCTCGAACCTGGTGCATGGCAAACATACGATATTGAATATACCCCTGCAAAATACGAAGGCGATAAGGTTGTAGAATACCCAACTTTCACAGTTTATCACAACGGTAAGTGTGTTCAAAGAGCAACACCTGTTCCATATGGCACAAGCATTGCACTTAAAGATCTTGCTAAATTTAAACACCCAAAAGAACCAGTAAACTTGAGATTGCAAGACCATACCGACGCTGTATCGTTCCGCAATATTTGGGTTCAAGAACTCTAATACAATTTTACAGCTGTAAAAAAATGGAGTTAAGCGAAAAACTTAACTCCATTTTTATTTTTTGTTTTTGGCTTTTGATGCCCGTTTTTTATTTTATTTTTTACCTTGTTGAGCCTCTATTTTTGCGAGTTCTTCAGGCGTCAAAATTAGATATAATTTTAATTTTGCAGTTTCGATAAGATAATCGCCTTTTGATTTTATACCATAATTTTTTCTCAAATTTTCTTCGGCTTCATTGAGTGCATTTTCGGTAGCACCTAATTGTTTTGTCAACTCCATTTGCTTTGATGCGTCGGTTGTTTTGACGAGTTCTTTGCGGAGTTTTTCCATATCAGCTCGACGTTTTACGACATAGCTAATCATACGTTGCAACTCTTGGTTTTCTTTAATGCCGATAACTTTACTTGCGATATAAAGCGATGTATTGCCACGTTGAAAAACTTTCATAGGGTCGAGAGCTTTGCCGTTTTCGTCTTTGAGTTCTGACAGTTCTTTTGATGTGAGCGGAACGCAGATATTTGTTTCGAGGAACATCATTCTGTATTTTCTATGAGAAGAAAATGCGTATGTTTTTTGCATTAACTCATCATTAGTTTTAAAGTCGCGTTCGAGGGTCTTGAGAGCTTTTTCGTATTCAGCTTTTTTGGCTGGATCTTTTTCTGTCTGGATTTTTTCTTTTGCAAAGTCGATAGCTTTTGCAGAGCGTTGCATTACATTTATATTGCGTTGGAAATTTGCATTTTGCTCGGGCGTGTTGAGTTCGCAAACGAGCATATATGCAGAGTTGCCTGCTTTGACGACATCACCGATTTTTTCAGCAAAAAGCGACGCTGACGCAATCAATAATCCGATTAAAAACAAGTATGATTTGTTCATTTTTTTATTCCGTTAATATGTAAATTTTTTTGTTCATAGATTGATTTCCCATTCGATTAAAATCGTCGCTGATTTTATCGAAAAAAGCGTTTAGTTCGCTCAATTTTGGGACAATAAATTCAATAGTTCTCGCATGAGTTGTCGTTGGGTAATCCTTGTATACATTTTGTTGGGTTGTTGTATTAGACATTTCTTTGTCGATTTTTTTAGGCAGATTTGGGTTTCTTGCCAATGTAGAGAGTCTTTCAGGGATTTTTTTGTTAGCGTCGTTTAAAACTTTATCTGTCGGTATTGTTTGCGAGTTATAGATTCTCACTTGAAGTGGGGATTGGTCGAACTCAATGCAGACTTCTGTAACGAGCAACGGACCAACGATAAATTCTTGTTTTGAAATTGATACAACCTTGTTTGCGTTCCCATAAAACTGAGATCCATTTGGAAATTTTATTCCAAAATTATTTGGGTTAACTATTGTTGTCGCAACTTGAAGTGCGTGCAAATTCAGGGTCGAGGCACTGGATAGCAATGTGAGAAATAAAAAATTTAAAATCTTCATAGTTGCAATTAATTACAAAGTTGTAAAAATATCAACAGAAATTTAATAGACACGTTGTAAATATGTTAAGTTGCAAAAATCTTACTGTTAGAGTTCCAAACTCGGATGAGCCGATTTTGAAGAATGCAAATGTATCGTTTGCTCCACGTGCGATGAATGCCGTGATTGGTCCATCGGGTTGCGGAAAGACGACACTTGTGAAGGCGATGTTGAAAATAATATCGGCTGAAGGCGACTCATTTTATTCAGGGCATAAAGTGGACTCGAGCGAAGACTTGGTTGGTAAGGTCGGTTTTGCTCCACAGTTTACATGCGTGCACCCAATGTTAACTGTTAGCGAAGCGTTGGAAAGTGCTCTTGATATTGCAGTGGCTGATTCAACTGGACGTGCTGAACGCCTCGAATCTATTTTGTCGATAGTGGGATTATCGGAACATAAAGACAAGTTGGTTGGTTCGCTCTCGGGCGGACAACTTCGTCGAATCGGATTGGCTGTCGAGCTTGCGAATAATCCGTCGACTATGGTTTGCGATGAAGTAACATCTGGGCTCGACCCTCTATCTGAAAATTCAATTCTCGATTTATTGCAAAAGCTTGCTCGCGAGCAATCGAAAACTTTTATCTGTATAATCCACAATCTCGCAAAGCTCGATTACTTCGACAAAATCACGGTTGTTTTTGCTGGTGAAATTGTTTTTCAAGGCAATCTCGATGAACTGAAAACTTATTTTGAAATAGATTCTGCACTTTCGCTTTACGATAGACTCAACGATTTTGACATTTCCGTATGGCGTCAAAAATGGGCTGATTATTTAGCTGAACAAAACGATTTTTTGGACGACGAAAATGAATCTGAAAACGCAGAGGAATTGGAATACCAACGTCCGTCAATGTTGTCGCAGTTGATTACACTCTTGGGGCGACGCTACAAACTGTTTTTTAGAGATACAACGTATTTGCTTTTGACTCTCGGCATAACATTTGGTTTCCCACTCGTTGTGGTGATTTTTTCAATCGGGGGATTACCTCAAATTGAGAGCTTGGCTCTTGAACGCAATTTGGGAGCTCTCGACGAATTGAAAGAAACGCTGAAAATGCAAATTAGTGCGGCAAACACGTCGACAATAGTTACTGGATTGATTTTGTTCCAAGTGGTTTTGCTCTCGCTTATAGGAGCAAATAATTCAGCTCGCGAAATTGCAGGCGAACGCAATCTTTACGAAAAGGAACGTTTGATAGGCTTGCGTCCATCGGCATACGCATTTTCTAAAATAATATTTACATCGTCGCTCGCATTATTTCAAGGAGTTTGGATGTGCGTGTTTGTGAAATATGTCTGTGGATTCCCTGGGAATGTCGCAGTACAGTCGCTAAATTTGGCGATGGTTTGTATCACTATGACGGCAATATGTTTGGCGTTCAGTGCGATATTCTCATCGTCGGATAAAGCAAATTTGGTATCGATATATTTGGTTGGTTTTCAGCTCCCATTGTCAGGTGTGGTACTGGCATTGCCCGAAGCATTGAAGTGGGTGTGCCGTCCATTTATCTCTACATATTGGGGATGGGCAGGGTATATGACATCAATGAAAAACACTCGCATTTACGATGCGTACATCCAAACAAAACCTGATTGGGATTTTATGCCTGTGCCAGAACTCGCAATTGCCGTTTTAACTGTACAATTTGTGTTGGCTGTGGGCGTGGTTTTTTACGGCTGTTTTGCGAAACGCTGGAACTAATAATATGCTTGAACTGTCGACAATATTTTAGGAAAATCTAATAAGACAAAAAATGATTTTTCTTTGATAATTTGATATTATGAAATCGAAAACAACTCCAATAATAATTGCAATACTCATACCGCTTATTTCAATCGCTATGGCATTGTCGTTAATATATTTTAAGAAACGTGGATTTTCGAGTAATCCAGAATTTTCGTATGTGCAATATTTAGAATCGCCAAGAAATATGTCGGGCAACAGGTACTCGCTTAAGGCGGAGCTTGAAATGCAACTCGCCGATGTCGGTAATGGCAGAGTTGTCTCTTTGCGTGATTCAAACCGAAAGAAATTTGCAGTGCTAATTCCGAATAGTTTAAATGTCAACGCACAGACAAAACAGCGTTATGATATGGACATTCTTATCGGCAAAAAAGGCGAAATAATTGTAGAATCGATGAAGAAATACTAAGAGGTACTTTATGAAAAAATCTATTATTTCATTGGCGATTATTTTTTCTTGTGCAATCGGATTTTCACAATCTGCAACGTGGTTGAATAAATCGCAATCGATATCGGCAAATCCACAAGTGAATCCACAAGCGTCTGCTTCTGTACCGAGTGTATCAACGCAACCAGCAGTTCCGCAACAAAAAGGTTTTTTTGAAAGCTCTACTTTTGAACGCACTGCAGATAAAATTTTTGATACCGACAAAGACTCTTTCGACTTTGAAAACGGAACACTAAATTGGAAAGGTAAAACTTTTAATGTTGGCGACTCGCGTATGGTAAGAGCACGTTTTGAACGCTATCTTGCTATGCCAGAATTGTCCCAAGATTATAACGCATATCAAGCAATCCTTGCTGAAATTACATCTCGATTGTCGGCAAGTAATGATAGATTGCCAGACGAAGTTGTGCGTGCTTGTTGGAGCCGTCTTTTCGACGCAGCCGAATATGATGTCGATGGAAGATCATCGTTGACGATTGCAAATTTGGTGTATTTGTCGTGGCGTATGCGAGGCGAATATCAAAATGCTCGCACATCGGAAATTAAACAACAAGAAATAACAGATGAACAAAAAAAAGAAGTAGTCGGAAAGGCAGAATTTATCGAGTATGCGAGCGACAAAATTGTTTCGCAAAATCGTAAACACAATACAAAACAACGAACAAAGGGGGCGTCTTCACTCGCATACGCTATTCAAGATTTAGACGAGGAAATAGCAAATTTAGCGACAAAAAAAGCCGCAAAAGAATTGGTCGGGTCAAAAGCAGTGTTGTTATTTCAATCGCAAATAGTGTCGTTCTTGTTGGAAAGAAAATTTCAACAAGCACAAATTGCATCAATGTTCTATCGCCATATTTTCCGTGGGTCAGCACAAGAATTACAGGTTGGCAAAAATGAAATCAAAGAGTTGATTCCTGTTTCGAGCTTCTTGCCGTCGATTGATGTTTTTGAAAATATCGCAACTGAAGCACGCAAAGATATTCACGACGGAATGGTAGCAGTGAACTCGCTTATCAAAAACGGTGAGATGTTTGGTGCGTTTGAACGCCTTATGGAAACTTTTGCTCTTGGCGAATTTGATAGCGAGCTCGCACTTTTGCCGTCGGAAAAACGTCGTCAGATTCTCAAGATTTACAAAGATGTCTCGGCAATGAAAACTCTCGCCGACTCAAAGGATTGGGGTGCTATTATTGAAATTCTTGAAGACTTTAAAACAACTGCACCCGACTTCCGTTCACGCGAGGTTCTCGCAAAAGTCCGTACAGCTCAACGTGTCAGCGATATGCACGTTATGGCGGCAAAACAGGCTGCTGCACTCGGGAAAATCGAAGATGTAAAAGCATCGCTTGCACAAGCAATGCAGATGTGGCCACTCAATCCGGCGATAAACGAATTCAATAAAGATTTAGTCGGGCTTGCGTCGGGGGCATCAAAATATATTCAAAAATTTGATGAGCTTTTGGCTCGTAAGAATTATCGAGAAATAGTTGCCGAAGCACCAGAGTATGCAATCGCATTTAGACAAGATGATGAACGTGCTAAAGAGCTACGCAAGATTGTTGTCAGAATCTCGCAGATTGACACGCTGATTGCACAAGCCGAAGAATTTGAAAAACAAAACAACAAATATTTTGCGTGGGATATTCTCGAAAACGCTCGTGCGATAGATGGTAGCGATTCTAAATTGGCTCTTGCATTGGCTCGCCTCGCACCTGAAGTTGCCGATTATGTGAAAATGTTGGGTCGTGCAAAAGCTGAAGAAGAGAAACAAAATTATGCAATCGCACTAAATTGTTATCTTTCGGCTCAAGAAATCTTTCCAGCTTCGCAAGCGTGCAGACTTGGTATAGAAAGAGTAGCATCGAGATATACTGAATAATTTTTGTTCCGCACTTTTAATCGGATAAATATGTTGAAATTTTTAAAATTTCTTTTTTGGGGACTCTGTTCTTTTGTGTTGAACGTCGCATTGTTTATGACGTTCGGGGTACTTGTCGCTTTTTTATTTATGGCGTTGTCGGGCGATGTTCCGCCAATGGTAAAGTCTACATCGCCTCTCTTGGCAGAATTCTTGGATTCTTCGGAAAAATCAAAAGAGTTTTCTATGGATGAATTGAATGAAGGTGCGTTTAATTTGATTCTCGAATGTGCAAAAAAACAATCTTTGGCAGAGCAAAATGCAGTGTCGGCACCGATATCGCCGACCTTTTCGGTTAGTAGAAAAAATATAGAAGTTTGCATTCCATTTTCAGCGAGAGTGTTCTCGAAAAATATAAAGTTGGGTGCGTTCGTGGGGCTTTCGTTCGACGGCGATGGTGTCGATGTGAAGTACGTTTATATCGGCGATGCACGCTTGCCCGATTTTATCGCCGAAGATGTTGCGGAGTCGCTGTTGAGTTTTTATTCTTCAATCAAACCACTTGAAAAATATCTCGATATTTTGGAAAATTGTAAAATCGAGCTACCCCCAAATTCAAGAGTGAGGATTGAAAAATGAAATATCGTGCCTTGATGTTTTTAGTGTTCGTCGCACTTAGTGGAGTCGTTTGTGGGGCAAGCAAACCAGCGTTGACACTCTCGCAGAAGCTCGCATTAGCACGCCATTTGGCTGATGAAGCGGCACAAGGTAAGGCTGAAACTGGACGTGTGTTGACAGGCGATTTCGATTTTGCCAAAGAGCTTGAGCGTTGCAAATCGCTCGGAAAAATACCGAATTCACCGCAAGAAAGTATAGCAGAAGATTCTGACATCACAGCTGAATCGCCAACTGAGGCAACTTCAAAAAAAGACGACGCAAAGACGGACTCGTCAACAAAGAAAAAGTATGTTGTAGATACGTCAAAAGACTTTATTAACGGCTATTATACTGGGATTGTTGGGGGGGATAAAGATGCAAACCAAGCACGAAAAAAAGAAATTGAAGAGCTTGTGGAAATCGAAAAGAAACTCTCTCAATTGCCTGACTACTTTTCGTACAAGGGGCGTTTGTTCGACTTGCTGTCGGATAATTATCGTGCACACACAACGTTAATTTATGCGTTGGGTGAGTTTGAAAAAGTCTTTGATACATATTTTTCAAACGACAACCAGCAATTAGTTTTGCTCAAAAAAATATCAATAAAAATATCGGATGAAAAAAATCCGCAACGCAATACAAACCTTTTTGTAAGCCAGTCGGGCGACTTTACTTTACACATCGCATGGACAAAATCCTTGAAAATTGAAGAGTTTTGCGATGCTATCGCCAATGCTGTTCTTCTAAAAATAGCATACGAAAGTGGTGGAAAAGGTGCAATGGAAAAAGTCCCAATATGGCTAAAAATGGGGATTGCACGCTCGCTCGAGCAATCAATCCGCTTTGGTGTGTCGGCAGAAATGGCTGAAATATCGGCAAAGGTTCCACCCGAATTACCCGAGAAAATTTTTGCTTTAACACAAACAACATTATCGGCACAGTCTCACTCATTTTGGACACTTGTCGCTATCGAAAAAGTTATAAAAGATAAATCGATATTGTCTGCGTTTATAAGACGAGTGCTCGCAGGCGAGTCGCCAAAATCGCTTTCCGAAAAAATGTTGGCATTCAAACCACAAAGGTATGATTTTCAAATTTGGTGGCGATGCTTGATAACTGGTGAAATCTGGGCAAGAATGGGTGGACTGCTTTCAGCGGAGCGTTCCGTTTCAGAAGTCTCACGTTTGGCGATTCTGCAAGTGAATACGTCAGATGGGCAACGTGTTGGCGTTAGCGTTTCTAAACTTTTTGAACATCGCGATGTCTTGCAGAATGAAATCAAACAAAGAGTTCTTGAGATTAAAGTAGCTCTGTCGACCATAAACCCGATATTCTACAACTCGCTTGTGTCGCTTGGACGGATGTATGAGGCGATTTACGAAGACAATCTTTCCGATTTCAACGAGGCAAAAAAGCAATTTATTTCAGATTACAAGTATGCACAACTCGTTTTGCAACAAGTGAAAACTTTAAATAAATAATGAATATGAAGAAATATATTGTAATATTGGTAGTGCTTTCATTGGCGACTTCTGCATTCGCTAAAAAGGATGTAAAGCCGACTTTTGAGGCAGGTTCTAACGTCTGCTTGATTGGCGATAGCATAACACACAACGCAAAATATATGAAAAATATTGTTCTGTTTTATGCAACTCGCTACCCGACTGACAAAATAAATTTTTACGATGTAGGCATAAGTGGCGATGTCGCTAAATATGTAAATAAGCGTCTGAAAGACGATGTGTTGAGCCTAAAGCCGAACTATGCAACCCTTATGATTGGGATGAATGATACCCGATATATGAGGGAGAATCCGAATGATTGGTTTAGAAACAAACTCGAAGAAAACCGTCAATCGTATATAAAAAATGTCGGTGAAATTATTCAGAAAATCAAAGACGCAAATTGTAAGTTGATTATGTTTGCTCCGTCGCCATACGATGAAGACGCAAAGATTAAAGACAAACCAGTTGTGTTTGGGAAACGTCGTGAGCTCGAATTTTTCGCAGATCAGTGCCGACGCTTTGCGTTCAAACATAATTTGCCACTTATAGATATGTGGAATTATATGACTGATGTGAGCATTGAAATACAAAAGAAACATCCAGAAATTTCTACTTCAGGAAACGATAGAGTTCATCCAACCGATATGGGCGGTTATGTGATGATGTCGAATTTTGTCCGCACGCTCGGTGAGTATCGAGAAATCTCGACTGTTGAAATCAACGCAAAAACTGCAAAGCTTGAATACTCATTTAATTGCGATGTATCTGATTTTAAAGCAGAGAAAAATAGAGTTTCATTTGATTCTTTGGAGTACTCGTTGCCATTCCCATTGAACAAAGATACGGCATTTGCCGAAGAATATGTGCGTTTTGTGAAAGAGTATAATCGTCAAATTATAAAAGTTATTGGGCTTGAAAAGGGCGATTATAGCTTGCTTATCGATGGGAAAGAAGTTGCCAAATATTCATCTGACGAACTCGCAAAGGGTGTAAATATCGGCAACAACACAAATACGCCTCAATATAAACAAGCAGTCGAAACCGAAAAAGCATCGTTTGTATTCCGCGATTTTTGCAATTCTTTGCGAGAAATAAATGCAACTGAAATGTGGCAAAAACTCTATGAACTCGACTCGTTTGAAGCACGCGTAGAACGTCTTGAAAAGATGTTGAAAGAAAAGAAAATTAAACATCCATATATCAGAAAATGTGCAGTGCTTTATAAAACAACAAAGCCCAAGCAAGCTGAAATGTTCGCAGAATCACGCCGATTGCACGATGAACTTTACAAAATTGCAACACCCAAAAAACATAGATTTGAGCTGAAAAAAATCAATTAACGCTTGACTCTAAAATTTAAAAAAATAGATTAGAAGACTTATGAATAACATACTACTATTTGGTATGCCTGGTGGCACAGAATGGATTGTCATACTTCTCGCAATCCTTTTGTTGTTCGGCGCAAAACGTTTGCCTGAACTCGCAAAAGGTTTGGGAAAGTCGATTCGTGAGTTTAAGAAAGCGACAAGCGAAGTCGAAGATAATATCCGCGAGGCCATCAAAGAAGAAGAAGTTAAGAAGGTTCAGGCAACGAAGACCGAACCTGTCGAAACTGAGGCTTCCGCTAAGGACAAAGTGGAATAAGAAACCTCTCTTATTTTTATATATTTAAAGCCCACCAAGTGCGGTGGGCTTTTTTCGTGTAAAATTATAATGCTGTATTGTGTTGTCGTGCTTTTGCAGAATGCGATTATTGTTTTATTTCAAGATAGATTTTTTTGAGGGCAGAGTAATCTTCGTCTTTTGTTTTTGAATCTATTTTTTTATCGAATTTATCTGCTTGTTTAAACTCATCTATTGCTGTTCGCATACGACGCTCAATATCTTCTTCCGATTCTGTCGCACGTCCACGAAGGCGTGTACGCAACTCATCAATTGAATCGGGCGCGACAAAAATAGTTGCAAGTTTTTCGGCAATCTCGGGATTTTTTTCAGCGATTTTTTTCCACGAGTTTGCACCTTGCACATCGATAATCAAAATGAGGTCATCACCTTTTGCGAGGCTATCGAGCACCGCTTTTTTCGATGTCCCGTAGTAGCGGTCGTGAACTTTTGCGTATTCATAAAATTTGCCATCGGCAATATCTTGTTCAAATTGTTCTGGCGACAAAAAGTGGTAATCAACGCCATCAACTTCTTGTCCACGTGGAGGGCGTGATGTTGTTGTAATCACACGTTTGACTTGCGGAAATTCTGCCATAAGACGTTCGGCAACTGTGTTTTTGCCACTTCCCGCAGGTCCGCTGATTATCATAATTACATTTTTCATATTAGTACATAAGCGATGAAATTATCAATGCGAGCGAGCATCCGCAAAGAGTGATACCAAAGAGGCGGGCACGGATTGGCTTTTCATAGATGTATGAAAAGAAATCTCGCAATCTGTACGGCACGGCACCCAAATAGAGTGCGACCAAAACTAAGATGTACGTTAAACTGACGAGTACAAGGCGTGAGGTAGGTTCTTGCATAAACGCAGAGTCGAGAAATTCTCTTGAAATTAGGAGTGCAAAGACGCAGAGCCCACGAACCGAGAGGAAATCGTTGAGGTAGAAAAATGCGAGTATACCAGCTCCACCGAAAACTGCCATCAGCATACCTTTGATATTACCAAAATCCGACTCGCCAAGTTGCGAGAGGATGTACAAAAACCAAAGACCACTTCCGCCAAATGTTATGATTGACGCTTTTGTACTTCGCAAAAAAGCGACAGCGTATTTTTCAAACGACGCAAAGAAGGCAAATGGAATCCCGATTGCGACAAGTAAAAGTGCAAATAGATATGTTGATTGATATAAAGTCATACTTAAAAACAATAGTAATATAGGATTAAAATCAAGCTATTTAGCCCAGTCGATGCAGATTCTGGCGTGTTCGCGATTTGTCAGTGGCGAGATTAGCGATGTTATCGTCTTGTCTTGCCAGTATTGGCAACGTGCCTTGACTTCTGTATGCGGACGGACTTCTTCAAGAAAACTGATTTTTATTTTCTGTGGAATGCGTTTTGTGAATTGGTCTGGAAGCGATTCCATCGCCCATATTAAAAATACTGCATTGTTGACGTGTTCGTTTAGGTCGATATCGTCGTTGCGTGCAAAGAATGACGATTCTTTGATGTTGTCGGTCGAGCTTGCGTCGATTTTTTCAAATGGTGTTTCAAAGGAATCGTCATTAGCTTGTTCGGGGAACAAGTCCCAATATTTTAGGCGTTCCAAACGTGCAATTCTCCGAGCATTTATATCCATCAAGAGCCATTGCGAACGTGCAGAAAACAAGGCGTTGCCGTCGGCGTCAACTGCCGAGAACTCACGATAAGTTGCAATTTTTTCGCGTGTAGACGGCCACGTTTTTATGTACACACGTTCGTCCCATGACGGAATTTTGTCGATGTTAACAATCAGTTTTGAGATTACCCAACCCAAACCTTGTGGCTTCAAATGCGAGTATGCAATGCCGAGTTTATGGGCGTGTTCAGTCGCCGATTCTTGCAACATTTGCAAAAGTGCGGGCATTTTCAGATGTGCCGATGAGTCGGCATCCGACATTCTCACTTTGTAATTTGTTTTGTAAATTGCGTCCATAGGTAAAAGAAAGACTCCCGACTTTTTTATCGGGAGTCGTGCTTGTGCGAAAATTATTTCTTTTCGAGCTTTTTGCCGTTGAGTTTCCCAGTTAGCGATTCGAGGAACTTTACGATATCGGCAATTTCTTCGTCAGAAAGATTTTTATCGCGTTGGAATTTTGCCATAATTTCGACAGCTTCTTTGAGGTTAGATGTTGAGCCGTCGTGGAAATATGGAGCTGTTAACGACACGTTGCGAAGTGTTGGTGTTTTGAACTTATGAGTATCACGTTCATCTTTTGTGAAAGATACCAAACCTTTGTCGTTGATTTTTCCAACATTCCCACGTTCCTTGAAATAGTCGGCTTTTAAGCCCATATATTCAAATGTTTGTCCACCGAGATTGCGTCCAGAGTGGCAAACTGCACAACCCATATCTTTGAAAAGCTTGTAGCCTTTTTTGGCATTTTCGCTCATTGCGTTTTCGTCGCCTTTGAGGAACAAGTCGAAATCGCTATCAACTGTAACGAGTGTCGATTCAAACTCTGCGATTGCGTCGGTGATATTTTTTTCAGTAAATCCGTCTGGATAAACTGCCTTAAATTCTTTTGCAAAAGCGGAATCTTTTTCGAGGCGTTTTGCGATTTTATCCCAATCGCCACCGTCCATTTCAACAGGATTGAGAGGCGGTCCGCCTGCTTGCGATTGCAAGTTATCGGCACGTCCGTCCCAGAATTGTCTGTGGTTAAAGACGGCGTTGTAAACTGTTGGAGCGTTGATGTCGCCTTTTTGTTTTCTGATACCAGTTGAAGTTTGCAAGCCGTCGGCACCACCTTTGTCGAGTGGGTGGCAAGTTGCACACGAAACAGTTTCGTCGCCAGAAAGGGCAGTGTGGTGATAGAGAATAGAACCCAACTTAACTTTGCGAGCGTCGATATTCTTTGGTGCAACGACAGGCCATACAGGTTCGTTTTCAAATTTTTTTGCGATGCCAGTATTTGCATTTAATTTTTTGCGTTCGCTTGCAATCCAATCGAGCAGTACTTGTTTCTTTGCCTTGTTCAGCGATGATGTCCAGTGTACGATTGAGAAGCGGAGCGGAGGCATCGAGTTATCGTTAATAGAATGTTCGATTTTTGCGAGTGCAGTTTCGTTTACAATTTTACCAGCTTTTAATTCTTCAATAGTTGGTGTAATATCAAAGTGTTTCAAGCCTTCTTCCATATCGGTCTTTATGAGTTGACCAGCGATTGGAACGTGTGCGTAAAATGGTTGCGTTGCTTCTTTAGAGTGGCACATTACGCAACCAGCTTGTTCGAGAACTGCAAGAGGCATTTTGTCGGGTTCGACATTGGGGAGACCCGAAAAGTTTGAAACCAAAAAATAACCTGACGCCCAAACAACGACAGCCGACACAGACAAAACTTTTAGTTTTTTCATAAAATTATTTTGATGTTTTACGTTATCTATAAAAATAAATATCGGCATTATTTCAACAAAATCTTCTATTTTTTTGCGGACACAAAAAAACCTTCCGCAAGGGAAGGTCTTGTCAAAATTTTGTTATTGAACGATTGGTATAAAATCTTTTATCGACGACCAACCACGTTTGCCGTTTTGCGTTTCGACATAGATGTAATCGCCATGTCGTGCTTCTATTGACGCAGTTTGACCTTCGGCTATGATTGATGATATAGGTGCGTCGGGTGTAGGCGATAGACGCAATGGGACATCTTGTTTTATCGATACCGCAGAGTTTTCGTAAGCTTTCCAGTTAGAGATTGAGAAAACCGACACTGCAAAAATTGCGACAAAAAGTATGACGATAAATGTCGTGGCAGTTGTGCGACGTGCAAAAAGTGGAGGAATAAAAAACATTAGTACTGCTCCCCAAAACGCAATGAATGCGATAGTCGTCCATTCTGTGTCCGACAATTCCGCAATAAGTGGTGTTGCAAAGTTGCCGAAGCCGTCGTCGAGCGAATTATCTTTTGCAAACATCTGTAAATTTGCAACTGCTTCTCGCATTCTGGGCGAGTTGAAAATTGCACGTTTGTAATTGAGCAACGCTTCGCCTTTTTTGTCGAGCTTTGAGAGGGCGTTTGCAAGATTGTAGTGGAGCTCCGCACTGTCGAACTTTTGTTCGATAGCCGATTCATAACACTCAACTGCCTTTTTGTAATCACCACTTTTGTATGCGTTGTTGCCGAGCATAAAGAACTCGTGTGCAGTTTGTGCTTGCAGTTGCACCGCCGAAATTGCCGAAAAAATCAGCATTAGCGAGATTGTGCAAAAAATTTTTTTAATGAGTATCATTTGCGTTTTAAGATTTTTTCTATTATGCCACCAAGCTTTTGTGATGCATCGAGAACTTCGTCTGTCGAGATTATAGTTGCTCCGTATGCGATTGCATCAGACCCTTCAAAGATTTTTGCGACTGTGTCAATTTGCATCTCGTCAAAATTTTTATCGCGTAAAATATCTTTTGCTTCTTTCAATGTAATTGCACGAGCTTGCGTTTCAGAGTCCGACGCCAATGCGTATTGCAATGCCGTTTTTGCGTTGTCGAAGAAGTGTGGTGTGTCTGATTTTTTAGCGTCGTCGATTGCACGAGCCAAGAATTTTTTAGCATCTTTATTACATTCCAAACGCTTTGCGTAAGCAGAATCGTTCTCACGACGCAACATTTCACGCTTGTATGCAACAAAACCTATTACAGCTAAGAGAATGAAAATTTGCGTTCCCCAAAAATATGGCGATTCAAGCAAACGTGCTTCGGCAGTAGATGTCGTTGTTTCGATGATTTTATCGAGTGCAGGTTTTGGTGCAACTTCTTCGTTTTCTTTTACACGTTTTGAACGTCCTGTCGGTGCGACGCTAACTTGTATTGGTTTTGATTTTACTTCAACATAGCGTTTTGCGATAGGGTCGAAGTAGTTGAACAAAACTTCGGGGGCGTAGGGAATATCGGGCTTGCGAGGCACAACAGTGTATTCAAAAGTTTTTATTCCAATATTTGAATGACCATTACTTTCATCGATAAAAGACGACTTTGCTTTGTAAGTTTTCCATTCATCTTTTGCATCGAGTTTCGGCTCTTGTATTCTTGGGAAGTTGCCGATACCAACAATTTTTACGACAATTGTACAAGGCTCGCCAACGGTGAGTGCGTCGGGATCTACACTCACACTATCGAGAGAAAAACTTCCGATTGCACCTGTGAAATTTTCAGGCTTACCTTCTGCTGGAAGAGGTAGAACTTCGATTTTTTTCGATGGCATATCCACTTTAAATGGAATTTGTCTGCCACCGAACGACGCCATTTGGTCGAATATAGACATACTCATCATATCGTCAGCACGAAGCTCACGGTTGAATACACCTTGTGCAGAGAAGTCTAAATCGTAAGTGCCAACTTTTAGCGGAGTGATTGCTGTGCTATATTTGATTAACACTCTTGTAGGGTCGGACGATTCATCGATAACGGGTTTTTCGGTGAACGCTGGCATATCGAAGTCGTCTGCTTTTTTCGTTTCAGGAACGAGTTGAACGAGATTAAAACCTTGTTGAATTAGCGATTTATCGAAAGAGAAAATTAGTTCGCAAGGTACTGATTCGCCGACGTAAATGTTGTCGCGTTTGAGTTTGATTTCAAGCTTTGCGTTGTTTCGCAAATTTGCTTCAAACGATTGTATTTGTCGGCGTGCTTGCTGTTGACGTTGTGCTTGTTGCCTTACAAACGGGTTGAATCCAAATCCACGCGAGAACAAGTCCTCCTCATCATTATCGTAGGATTGTTCTGGTGCGTTTGGGTCGACCTTTAGTGATGCCGATTTTATTGTGAAAGTTTTTCCACCGATTTTTACTGTCCATTCTGGGATTGTCAAAGTCCCTTCTTTTGATGCATGCATTTTCAATATGACCGACGTCGAGCTTGATGCTTTTCCGTTTACCCAAGAATGACTTCGCGAACTATTTTGTCCGACGATTCTCAAGCCGTCGGGTAGTTTCATCGACGATATATCGACATTTCCAGAGATGTCTTTAAAAACCAACGTGTAGTCGGTTGTGGAGTCTGGGCGTATTGTGTCGGGCTTAAAACCAGTTGTTTGAACTGACTGTGCTAAAAGCACAGAACACAAAATTGTTGATAGAATGCTTAAGTATATTTTTTTCATTACCAATCCTTGTAGGACTTTTCAAATCTGTCTTTTTGTTCACCGTATCCACGCAATGGCAAAATTTTGTCAGAATCTTTCATTGATTCAAGGAGCTGTTTTGCTTCACCTTTTGTCATTGCACCGACCGATGCTCTAAAGTTTTCGTTTTGTTTTTCGGACTTCTCACCTTGCGATGCCGACGCATCTTTCTTTTCGCCTTTCTTTTGTTCGACAGGCATTTCTTGCGGTTGTTCGCCTTGCTTTTCTTTTTTATCTTCTTTTTTATCTTGAGCAGATTTCTGTTCGTCTTTGCCAGACTTTTGCTCGTCTGCTTTTTGTTGTTCAGGCTTATTTTCTACCGCTTGTTCGTCGGGTTGCTTATCTTGCGAGCCGTCCTTTTTGTCTTGCTGATTTTGTTGATTTTTATCTTGATTTTGCTGGTCTTGATTTTGTTTGTCTTGTTTGTTTTTGTCTTGTTGATTTTTATCCTGCTTATTTTGGTTATCCTTGTTATCTTGCTTATCTTGCTTGTTTTGATTTTGTTGGTTTTGTTGTTTATCTTGATTTTGCTTGTTTTGGTCTTGCTGATTTTGTTGGTTATTTTGATTCTGCTGATTTTGGTCTTGGTTTTGCTGATCTTGGTTTTGTTGATTATCTTTATTTTGATTATTATCGTCGCGAACCAATTTTTTGAGTTCTTCTTTCATCTTTGCAAGATTAGTAAGTCTTTGTTTTAAGACTTCAGAATTTAATGCGTCTGAAATTTTTTTGTTTTGGTCTATTTGTTTTTGCAGATTTTTTTGTGCATCGAGTGCCGATGAAAGATTCTTTTTTGCATCCGAAAAACTTGGGTCGAGCGATAAGGCACTGTTGTAATCTCCAAGTGCATTGTCGAGAATTTTCATCGCATTCTCCCATTTTTCAGAATTCTCGGTGGAAGATTTTTTCAATTCATCGAATCCTTTTTCGATGCCGTCGCACATAGAAATTCCTTGTTTCAACTGTTGTTGAAATTGTTGATTTTTCAGCGGAGAATTTTGCATAACTTTCTTTTTTTCTTCATCCGATTTTGCTTTCTTCAACGCATCTTGCTCTTGCTGTAAAAGTGGAGCACCTTGCTTAAGAAGTTGTGAGCCTTGCGACATTGCCATATTTATGGCACCGTCTGCTTGTGCTACTTTTTGTGCAATGCTTTCAGATGTTTCCGCCGTTGCGAGCGAATGTTTTGCTTCAACATAATCGATGTTCCCCATATTGTAAAACGCTTTTGCGTGTAAGCCGAAATCTTCGGGCGACATCTTCATTGATGTTTCAAAGAATTCTTTTGCTTTTTGTTTGTCGCCTCTTGCTGACAAATCTATCGCAGTGTTAAAGTAATCTCGTGCTGTCGGATTTTCTGGAAGATTGATTTTTTCTTCATCCGATTTTTCTTCTTTTGTTTGAACTTTTGTTTGCTCGATTTTTTCGGGCTTTGATTGCTCTTGTGGGAGCGTTGTTTCAGCTCGTAAACCTTGTGGGGCGAATACAAATGCGGGCAAAAGTGCAAATGCTAACAGTGGGGCGATGTTGCTTACTTTTCGTCTGCGTGCAAAGAATTTGCGTGTGCCGATAAGCGATTCAAGTGCGATAAGTACGATTGCAATCGCCAATGGAATTTGGAATCTTTCAATAGCCAACTGTTTCATTCTTGCAGAAAGTTCGTGTTGTGGAATTTTTTTCAATCCGTCTTCGTAGATAATATCCATTCCGTTTGCAGTGAGTGGTTCGTAAAATCCACCTGTGATTTTTGCTATTTCAGATAAAACTTTTTCGTTAAGTTTGCTTGTAACAATTTTTCCATTTTCGTCTCGAAGTTGAGTGAGTCTGCCGGATGCGTCTCTGACTGGAATCGCTTCGCCTTTTGTTCCACCGACCCCAAGCGAGTAAATTATGACGTCGTTTTTAGATGCTTGTTTTGCTTTGTCGATTGCCGATGCTTCGAGTTCTTCGCCATCGCTAATTAACACTATAACTTTTTTGTTAGACGTGTTTGAAAACGCAATTTCAGCTTCGTCGATTGCCGATGCGATGTTTGTTCCACCACGTTGAATTACATTTGTATCGAGTGCTTCAAGCGACATTCTGAAAGCGTCGTAATCGAGGGTAAGCGGGCATTGCAAGAATGCTTGTCCACTAAATGCAACAATACCGATTCTATCGCCGTTGAGGACATTCAGCAAATCGAGAACAGCAAGCTTTGCTCTATCGAGTCGGCTCGGCTTGACATCTTCAGCGAGCATACTTTTTGATGTGTCGATTGCAAAAATTATATCTATACCTTTCGACTTTGTTTCTTCCCAGCGATAGCCCCATTGTGGTCTTGCGATTGCCACAAAGATTGCAAATACGCCTAATGCAAAAAGTATTTTTTTAAGCAATACTTTTGTCGGGCTTATCGTTTGCGAAAGGTTTGGTAAAAGTTTTGCCGACGCAAATTCTGCAAGCGACTTACGGCGACGCTTATCTGCCCACGCATAAATCACTATAATCAGTGCGAGGGCAACTACGCCTATATAAATCCAATTTATAGAATGAAAGTTCATGGAAGTGTTCTGAATTTAGTGTTTGCTAATATGAGCTTCAATGCGAGTATTGCGATTGCCATTCCAGCGAAGTATTGAAAGAGTTCGCGGTATGATGTGAAGTTGCGAAGTTTTACAGTGGTTTTCTCCAATCTATCAATATCAGCATAGATGTTTTGAAGTTCCTTTAAATTTGTAGCACGATAAAATTTTCCACCGGTTATTTCAGAAATTTTCTTCAAAGTTTCTTCATCGACTTCGCTTCGCATATCTCCGCCATAAACTGGGTTTCCGGCACGGTCGCGTACAACTTGTTGTTTATCGTTAAGTGCTGCCGCTGGAACGATTCCACTTCTGCCTGCTGCTATCGTATAGATTTTTGTATCGTATGTCGATGCCGCTTCGGCTGCTGCTATCGGCGAGATTTTTCCCGCATTATTTTCGCCGTCTGTGAGCAAAATAATTACTCTCGATTTTGCTTTCTTTAAATCTCGAAGTCTATTTACACTCATTCCGATTGCCGAGCCGATTGCTGTTCTATTTGCGTCAATTACACCAATCTCAATTCGTTCAAGATTTTGTTTGAGCCAATCGTGATTGAGTGTCATGGGCGATACGAGAAATGAGTTTGCCGCAAACGTTACCATTCCAAGTCTGTCGTTGGGACGCTTTTCAATGAAGGCGTTGACGACTTCTTTTACGGCGTCGAGGCGAGTCAATGGACGGGAACGTCCTGCACTGAAATCGAGACCTGCCATAGAGCCAGACACGTCTATTGTCAAAACTATGTCGATACCGCTTTCTTCTTTTTCGCTGTATCCCATCCCAATTCTGGGGCGAGCGAGTGCGATTATCAAAAGTGCGAGTGCGATTAACGTTAACAAGAATTTCCAGAATCCAGCCGAGCTTTTGTTTTTCTTTGATGCGATTTTTGCGACAGCAACACTCGAGAAAATTAACGAGCCACTTTTGCCACTTGCTCCACGGAGAAGTGCGAGAACAGGCAAGAACAACAATCCCCAAAGGAATTCAGGATTTGCAAAATCAAAGTTCATTTTGATTCTTCTCCTTTCTCGTTGGTTGATGTTTCTGTTTTGTCGGTTGCATTTGCGGGCGATTTCTTGTCTTCTTTTATATCGTCGCTTTCGATAAATTCGATAGAAAGCAAGGCGAGTTCGTCGCGTTCTTGATTTTGGAAAGAGTGCTGGGCAAACTTTGCCATATCGGAAAGCGTCAATATTTTGCGAAGGAGTTCTTGGGCGTTATCGTCGAAAATATCGGCACTCGACGCCATTTGCAAAAATTCTTTTGTTGTGCGTTCGGGGGCAGGCAAGCTGTGTTTATCTTCGATATAATCTCTGACAGCTTGGCTGATTTCGAGTGCATACAATTTTTCGGAAAGTTTTTCAGAGTCTCGGCGTGCAAGTGCGATGCGTTGCAATGCACGTTCCATTGGCGGAATTGGTGCAATGCGTTTCTTTCTCAAAAGTAGTGCGATTATTGCGATTGCAACTATTGTAAAAATTAAAACGCAGTGCCAATGTGCTTCCCAAAATGACAATCCGATTTTCGATGTGTCGCCTTCGATTTTCGGGAAGAGCGATGCGAATTTTTCGGGGTCGGGTGGTGGGGGTGTCGGCTGAGACTGCATTTGTTGGGCATTTGCGGGAATCATTCCTTGCGGAATTTGCATTTGTTGCAACGGAGCAATCTGTGGAGCCGACGATTGTTGTAATGGTTGAGTTGCTTGCGTTTGGGCGATGCCAATGTAAGCACTTATTGTAAGCAATAGAAATGTGATTGTTTTTTTCATTAGCGTTTTGCCCGACGTTCAAAGAATTTTCGTAGCGGGGTGATAAACGGTTTATCTGTTCTCACTTCGAGAAGATCGATTTTTGAGCGTGTTAATGCACGTTTAAATTCAGTTAATCTATTCTGATTATATTGCTCGTAAGCCTTGCGAACCGACGCACTGCCTGTGTTCAGCGATACAATCTCGCCAGTTTCCGAGTCTTCAAGAGTGATGACGCCCAAGTTGGGGAGGGCAGTTTCGCGTGGGTCAACAATCTCGAAACAAACGAGATCGTGGCGACGGTTTGTGATGTCGAGTGCTTTGAAAACATCTGATTTTGTGGGGTCGTCAGGATTTGGAATTTTGCCGTCGGGACCTTGCAAAAAGTCGGAAATTAGCACGACTATTGCTTTGCGTTTCAAGACTCGATTCACTTCGTCGAGAGCCGATGCGATATTTGTTCCATGTTTTTGTGGTTCGTAAATGAGTACATCACGAATCATACGCAAAATATGTTGTCTGCCCTTGCGTGGTGGAAGTATTTGTTCGACACCTTCAGTGAATAGTGCCAAGCCTACTTTGTCATTGTTGCGAGTTGCCGAAAATGCGAGCGTACTTGCGAGTTCTGCGGCGATTTCACGTTTTGACGAATTGCCACTGCCAAAGCTTCCACTTGCGGAGAGATCGACAACAATCATCATTGTGAGTTCTCGTTCTTCACGATATTTTTTGACGTGTGCTTTGCCTGTGCGTGCCGTTACATTCCAATCAATCGAACGGATTTCATCGCCAGCTTGGTACTCTCGTGCTTCTTCAAAGTCCATACCACGCCCTTTAAAGACACTGTGGTATGCTCCTGCGAGTGCTTCGCTGACCTGCTTGTTGGTGCGGATTTCAATTTGACGCACCTTCTTGAGCATCTCTGTGATATTGTCGCTCATTTGTGCGAGAAATTTTTATTATGGAACAGCAACTCTGTTCAAAACTTTTGCGATAATGTCTTCGCTTGTGATACCTTCAGCTTCTGCTTCGTAGGTAACTATAATTCTGTGTCGCAAAACGTCAGGAGCTATGTCCTTGATGTCTTGTGGAACGACATATCCACGACCTTCGAGGAATGCGTGTGCTTTTGAGGCAAGTGTCAATGCGATTGTCGCACGTGGGCTTGCACCAAATTGAATCATATTTGAAAGCTCTGCAAGTCCGTTCTTTTCGGGTTCTCGTGTTGCAAAGACAATATCGACAATGTAGTCTTTGATTTTGTCGTCGATATAAATTTCGTCAACAATCTCACGCGATTTCATAATCTTTTCGGGCGTGACGATTGTATTGATTGCATCGACAACTCTTGTCTTTGCCATCAAGTCGAGAATCAAGCGTTCTTCTTTTTTGTCGGGATAGCCGACTTTCAGCTTGAGCATAAAGCGGTCTACTTGTGCTTCTGGGAGTGTGTATGTCCCTTCTTGGTCGATTGGGTTTTGTGTTGCTAAAACAAGGAAAGGTTCGGGCAATGCAAAAGTTTCTCCACCTATTGTAACTTGACGTTCTTGCATAGCTTCAAGCAATGCACTTTGAACTTTTGCTGGTGCACGATTGATTTCGTCAGCCAAAACTATGTTTGCAAAAACTGGACCTTTTTGTGTGAGGAACTCGCCTTTTTGCTGATTGTAAATTAGAGTACCAACTATATCTGCTGGGAGAAGGTCAGGTGTGAATTGGATTCTGCTGAATTTTGCATCCATTGCCGATGCCATTGTTTTTACAGCGAGCGTCTTTGCCAAACCTGGAACGCCTTCGAGCAAAACGTGTCCATTTGCGAGAATGCCGGTTAGGAGTCGGTCGATAAGATATTTTTGCCCGACGACATTTTTGGCAATTTCGTTTCTGAGGAGGAATGTCCAGTCTGATGCTGACTTCACTTTATCGTTTATTTCGCTTAAGTTTGTGCTCATAATTTTTTATTTGGTTTTTATTAAAATCGGAAAATTGTTTTATGTTGTTAGTTATTTCGGACAAAGATATTTCAACTAAAGTTCCGAAAATTTTTTGTCGGCATTTTTGTATGCGAGATAAGATGTTGTTTGCACTTATTGGTCGATTGTATCGGCACGGAATTCAAAATTGATACGTGGACGCAAGTCGGGCTTTTGTTCTTCATTATCGGGCTGATTGCCCTTTTTCTCTTGTTGTTTGTCGGACTTTTCGTCGTCCGAATCTGTCGGGACATCGTGAATCAAAGAAAACTGCAAGTGTTCGTCTTTTGATTCCATTTTTTTTGCGACTATTTTTTCTACTTCTTTGATTTCTTTTGCCCGTTCTTTTTTCAATAATTTCTCTTGTTCTTTTGCATCGCGTGGGAGAATATTTGGCGAAGAAATTTCTTCTTCTTTTTCATCCTTTGCTTTTTGTTCTTTTGATATTTCGCCACTTTCTTGTTTGTCCGATTCTTCGCCGAGCGAATCTGCCGAGTAAAACAGAATCGCACTTGGCCCTGACTCTTGACGCAATATGAATGTTGCGTTTCTAATATATTCAAGCGAGGAATTGAATTTAGGTGTTTCTTCGCGTGCGATTGTTATGCCGTAGCAGAAGTTAAGGTAATCGGTCAATTCATCGCTTTTAAATTCGACTCTGTCGCCATCGTCGTAATCATCTTTTGAGATGTCTATTTCAATCGTGCCGAGTTTTGTGATTCCGCCTTTTTCAAGTTGATCGTCCATTGTATTGTGTTTTGGGGCAGGGGCATCGTGCTTGCCATCCCACGAAAAACGGAAATGTTTTGAATCGGCTGTTAAAGTTTCGTCGTCGATAACTCCGTAAACTTCTATTCTTATGACGGTATCTTCAGCAGAATCGATTTTATCTTGTACGTTTTCTTGGATTTTTTTTGCGGAGACATCGGGCGAGTCTTCGGTAAGAGTTGTCGAGACATTTGGCGTGCCGTCTGAACCGATTGCGTTGCTTTTCGGCATAGACGGGAACGATTTTACAAACAATGTTAGCGTGGCGTCGTTGATTCTATCACGAGTTGGTTGTATCCCGATATGTTGTGCGTCGAATTCAAAAGGAATATAGGTGATTGTTTTTTCGTTAGCGTCGCGACTGATTGCCAAAAATTCTGATTTTGAAAATTCACCCTTTGGCATAGCTTGCGATATAAATGTGTCGGCTTTACCTGCCATAATTTCTGTTGCGAACAGATTTGTTGTAGTTGTGTACGCACAAAAAATCGTACAAGCTGTAAGAGTGTTTACAACTTTTTGTAATACATATTTGCCCGTATATTCCATAGGTTTTAGTATCGGTGATGTCGGTGTTTATGTCGAGATAAATTTGACATCAAAAATAAACAGATTAATCTTTTTTTGTATGACTAAATTTATACTTTTTTTAATTGCTTTTATTTCATCAAATTTGTTGTTAGCCAAAGAGTGTGTTAGATATTCTTTTGATGGTTTGACTTCAGCAAAATTGTACGAAAACGTGGACGCTGTCGATACACCATTTGGCAAAGGTGTGTTTGTAAATGAATATAATTCAAAATTGATTTGGCGTGAATCTCCCATTATTGCTGGGTCGTGGGGCGTTTCGGCTTGGGTTGCACCGCGTATGTATGCTGGTAATACTGGGGCAATCGCAAACTCGATTGACTCTGAACGTGGCTGGATTTTAGGTATACGCAAAGATGGTACGATTGAATTTTCGTATACAATAAACGGCTCTCCGACCAAACAACTTATTACTTCAAAAAAAATTCCATTGTTGAAATGGTCGCATATCGGAGCATCGTTTGACGGCGAGTTTGTCAGAATTTTTATCAACGGAAAAGAATCGGCAAAAAAGAAAGCTCGTGGAACATTTGATTTCTCAAATGCTCCAGTTGAAATAGGGAGAACCCAAATTCCATTGAGCGTTAAAACTTCGGCTGGGATTGCCAAACACGCATCGTTGAAATCGTATTTTAGGTTTGATGGTATCATTGCCGACTTGCGAATTTCTGATTTAAATTTCTTCCAATCGATTTTAGAAAATGTAAAAAAATCTGAAAATATAAATAAAGATTCTGGATTGAAATTCCCCAAATTACCTTGTGCAAACTTGCCTTGTGCAAAATTTGGTGCGTACCACTCAACGCTGAAATTTGAGCCAACTTGGGATAATCTTTGGCGTGTGGCAGAACATTCAGATGTTGTTGTGCGTTTCCCCGATAAGCCCATAAAATATATCTTCTGGCGTGGTATGGGATATGTTCCTGTTTGGGCTTCTGAAAATGATATTTGGTTGACCGACCAAAGCCTTGAAAATTTCCGTAATGGCGAATGCTCCGAAGTTATGAGCGATAAACAATGCAGATACTCGCATATTAGGGTTGTTGAAAATGGCGAAGCTCGTGTACTAATTCATTGGCGATATGCGATGACTAATGTCCTCAATCAAATAAGAGATGAAGACGAAACTGGCTGGGGCGAATGGGTCGATGAATACTTCGCAATTTATCCCGACGGAGTAGGTGTTCGTAAACAAATTTTGCATTCTTCAAATTATGAAAAACGTAAACAATGGGGATACCAATTCCAAGAGACGATTTTGATAAATCAACCTGGAACTCGCCCAACTGATAATCTCGAAAAATATGCGATGACTTTTTCAGATATGCAGGGCAATACGGCATCGTATTCTTGGCTCGATGGCTCGCCAAACTTCGATAAGCCCGATGTTATGCCGATTCAAATTGTAAACATAAAATCAAAATATAAACCATTCTCGATTTTTGAACCGACTCGTACAACTCGCTCATTCCTTTTGCATGGCTTATGGACTAAACAAACACCATATCATTGCCGAAACCATTACCCTGTAACGCAATTCAAAAACGATGGTCAACGATATGTCCCCGATGTAGACAGACCAACGCATACATCGCTTGCAGAGACTGTCGGTGCAAAGCAAAAGTATGAGAAAATCGGCAAAAACTCATATGCTGTTCGACAAATGTTTGGTATGACTGATTCTAAAATTGATACGCTTTTACCTTTGGCAAAATCGTGGAATTTCCCAGCGAAAGCGTCGACAAATAATGACGCTTTCACTCAACCAAAATATGATGTCTATCAAAGAGCATATCTAATTTCAAAAAACAAAAAAGATGTTTCCGTTTTTGAAATGAATTTTGACGCATCGAAAGATTCCCCAATATATAATTTAGCTGTGATTGTCGAAAATTGGGATATCGAAAATCCGACTGTTAGCATAAATGGCAAGCAACTTATAAGAGGTAAAGATTTCTTCTTTTCAAGATTCGACGAACTATCAAATTCAAAATTTGTCCTGTTTGTAAACTGCAAAACAGATTCAAAAGTAAATCTTAAAATAGAAAAATAGTTTTTATATATAAAAGTATAAATGAATATATGTTCTGTAACTTGTTTGTAATTATAGAAAAATATCATTGTATGTGTTTTGTGTTTTAACAAAAATTGTTGACTTATGTTGGGATTTTCTTTTTTTCTATTTATACTATGAAAACAAAATTCACATTTTTACTTTCATTAATCGTTTGTGTGGCGACTCAATCGTTTGCAGGTTTGACTTTAGATGTTCCATATTCTCAAAATCCTTCCATAACTACGCCCCAAATAACTGGTACATACACAAATTCAACTTCAAATACATATGACAATTTGTGGTTGTATGAAGCAAATTTAACTTGTTCTGGAACAAGCAAAAACTTAGTTGTTGGAACAACAAATTCAGCTGGGTTGACTGTTGGTGGTGGTACTTATATTGTAGCAGTAGAAGGAAATTCATCGCTTACAATAAAAGATGGTGCATCATTTATTATTTATTCAAGTGCAAGCTTTGGTATTATTAATGGTGCTGATGAGTTTACTCTTACTATTGAATCGACAGCGAATAAGTTTAGAGCACATAAATTATTTTCAAATGCGAAGACAACAACTCTCAACCTTTGGAAAGAGTATGGCATTAGCGAAAAGAAAATGGTAGTTGGTGTTGCTGGTGGTCAACGCGAACTTGTAATCAATATGAATTGCAACCAAAGTTTTGCATTAGATTCTCGTGCTAACTCAATTTATTCTGTCAATATTACTAATGACGCTCTCTTTACTGTAACAGGTGTTTCTCTATTGAATGATGATAGCGGAACTGTAACATTCAAAATAGAAAATGGATTGCTCGATGGTTCGATGATGTTCCTAACTGACGATAGTTTTTATTCGAATACATATTTGTGGAGTGAGTCAGATTCTAGATTGACTATCAATTCAGGTTCAAAGAAACAGATTGCATCGTTTGTCGATGTAGATGGTAATGCACTTCAAAATCTTAAATGGGAAGCCGTTGATGGTGGTTATAAGCTTTATGGGGTAGCAGTTCCAGAACCAGCCGAATGGGCAATGATTTTAGGTGCGTTAGCACTCTGTTTAGCAATTTATCGTAGACGTAAATAAAACATAATACAGATTTAAAACACTACAAAAAACTCTCCAACATTTTGGAGAGTTTTTTTGGTATACTTTTCTTTGCACTAAAACTAAAAACTGCCAACACATTTCAGTTAGCAATGTCCGTCGGTATTCACATTAAAAACACTAAACGAAAAACAGCCAACGCATTGGCAGTTTTTCTGTAAAATCGGCAACCCGTTTCAAAGGACGATTGCGTTAGCAATGTCCGCCGGTGCCCGTCTATAAAATATTTTGGGTTTGTTCGCGGATTCTTTCGAGTTCGTTTTTTAGTTCAATTGCGAGCTTTGTGAGTTCGAGAGAATTTGCTTTGCTTGCAGTTGTGTTAATTTCACGCCCCATTTCTTGACAGATGAAGTCCATTTTTCTGCCGACAGCATCTTGTTCTTCCATTGTTGAGAGGAATTGTTTGATGTGGCTTTTTAGGCGAGTGATTTCCTCGCAAATGTCGCATCTATCGGCAAAGAGACAGATTTCTTTGAGTACACGTTCGTCGTTAGGGTCGAGTTCAAGACCAGATGTTGCGAGACGTTGCAAGAGTTGTTCTTTGTATTTTTCGACAGTACCTTTTGAATTTTCTTCGACTTGCGAAACCAAATTTTCGATGAGTTGCAAACGCATAGTAAGGTCGGCTTTCAATTCTTTACCTTCTGCGTCTTGCATTTCTTCGAGTTGTGCGACAGCTTGTGAAAGGGCAGGTTCAACATCAGCCCAAGCGTCTTCCCAATCGGCTTGAGAAGCGTTTTGGGAGAGGCGTTCGTCGATTTTCAAGATGAGGTCTGGTGTGATGTCGGGTTGAGGTGTGCCGAGTATTTGGCAGGTGGATTTCAATTCATCGACAGCTTTTTTGAGAGCGTCGGGGTTGAGAGAAAGTCCGCCTTGCGATGTCTTTTTTTCGACCTTTATAGATACTGACACTTTGCCACGAGCAATAGATTTTTTCAATGCTTGTGCGATGAGTCGTTCCATTGGCGTCCAGTCTCGAGGGAGAGATACAAACAATTCGAATCCCTTTTTATTTACGGAGGATACGTCAATAGTGAGGTCAAAATTTGAACATTCTTTTCGGGCGCGCCCGAAACCCGTCATACTTTTCATATTAGAGCTTTCTAACAGCACCATCTGCTGCCGATGATACCGATTTTGCGTAGTATTGCAATGCCTTTGAAACGACTCTATCACGTGTTGGCTTGTATGCCATATCACCTTTTGCGAGCATCTTTTGTCGACGTGCGTCCATTTCAGCGTCAGAAATTTCGAGAGAAATTTTGCGGTCAGGGATGTTGATATCAATCATATCGCCGTCTTCGACAAGTGCGATGTCTCCGCCGTCGGCTGCTTCTGGAGATGCGTGTCCGATAGAAAGTCCGCTTGTGCCGCCCGAGAATCTGCCGTCGGTGAGCAATGCACAAACTTTACCCAAGCCCATACTTTTCAAATGGCTTGTCGGATAAAGCATTTCTTGCATTCCAGGGCCTCCACGTGGACCTTCGTAGAGAATCACGACAACGTCGCCTGGAGAAACTTTGCCACCACGGATAGCCAAGCTTGCGTCTTGTTCCGAGTGGTAAACTTTTGCAGTTCCCTTAAATTTTAAAATCGATTCATCAACGCCAGCAGTTTTAACGATACAACCGTCTTTTGCGATGTTGCCTTTGAGTACTGCAAGCCCACCATCTTTGCTGAATGCGTTTTCAACTGAACGGATTGCACCATTGACACGGTCGGTATCGAGAGTGTCGTAGTATGTATCTTGCGACCATGCCGAAACGCTGTATTTGTGGGCAGGCGAAGCTCTAAAGAATTTCTTTACACGGTCAGATGTTTTCTCAGATGTGATGTCGTTTGCTTTAATTATCGCACCGATTGTTTTGCCCGAGACTGTTTTTTCGCGGACATCGAGAAGCCCCGCTTTTGCGAGTTCGCCTAAAATTGCCGAGATACCGCCGGCACGATGTACGTCTTGAATGTGTACTTTTTGTGTACTTGGGGCGACCTTACAAATGCAAGGTGTGATGCGTGAAAGCTTGTCGATATCTTCCATTGTAAATTCAACTTCGCCTTCTCGAGCGATTGCCAAAAGGTGAAGAACAGTGTTTGTACTTCCGCCCATTGCGATGTCGAGTTTCATCGCATTGAGGAACGATTTTCTCTTTGCGATTGAACGAGGCAATACAGATTCATCTCCGCCTTCGTAGTACGCTTTTGCCATTTCGACAATGCGTTTCGACGCTTTCTTGAAAAGTTCTTTGCGTGCTTTGTGTGTAGCAACTATTGTGCCATTCCCTGGGAGAGCCATACCGATTGCTTCCATAAGGCAGTTCATCGAGTTTGCTGTGAACATACCAGAGCATGAACCACATGTTGGGCATGCATTGCGTTCCATAAGTAAACTATCGGCGTCGGAAACTTTTGGGTTTGCTCCCGCTATCATTGCGTCGACGAGGTCGAGCTTGCGTTCGCCGTCAGAAAGTTTTGCTTCGCCAGCTTCCATTGGTCCGCCTGATACGAATATCGTTGGGATATTCATACGCATAGATGCCATCATCATCCCTGGTGTAATTTTGTCGCAATTTGATATGCAAATCATTGCATCGGCACAGTGAGCAGTGCACATATATTCAACGCTATCGGCGATAAGTTCACGCGAAGGAAGGGAAAAGAGCATACCTTCGTGTCCCATTGCGATACCATCGTCGATTGCGATTGTATTGAACTCACGTGCGATACCACCGGCTTTTGCAATTTGGTCGCAAACGAATTTGCCAACCTTATCCAAATGGACGTGTCCAGGGACAAATTGCGTGTATGAATTTACGACTGCAATTACAGGTTTGCCAAAGTCTTCTTCTTTGACACCAGTTGCACGCCAGAGTGCACGTGCTCCAGCCATATTTCTTCCGTTAAAACTCTTTTTTGATTTATATTCTGGCATTTTTATATCCTATTTATTTGTGAAAATTCTTCAAAACATAAAATCACTACATTGCGTTTACGTCAAAATAAAAATATAAGAATTGTGCAAGTGCAGTGTTGTTAATTGGCACGACAAATTTATTGTTTTTTGTAAACTCAATTTTTATACACAAAAAAAGGACGCACCCTTGTGAGTGCGTCCGTTTTTGATGTTATCTCAATTATGCTTCTGTTGCAATTTGCTTTGCTTTTGCAACTGCATAGTCGCGATTCATCTTTGCGATGAAGTCGAGCGAAATACCCTTTGGGCAAACTGCTTGACATTCGCCATAGTTCGAGCAATTTCCGAAACCAAGTTCGTCCATCTTTTCGACCATTGCGATTGTACGCTTATCCTTTTCAGGTGCGCCTTGTGGCAAGTAGTTCAAGTGCGATACCTTTGCCGCTGTGAAGAGCATTGCCGAAGCATTTGGGCAAGCTGCTACGCAAGCACCGCAACCGATACATGCTGCTGCGTCCATTGCCTTTTCCAAAATATCTTTTGGAATGAGAACTTCGTTTGCGTCTTGTGGCGAACCTGTGCGTGCTGTGATAAAGCCACCTGCTTGTTGAATCAAGTCGAGTGCTTCACGTGATACAACGAGGTCTTTCTTTACTGGGAATGGACCTGCACGCCATGGTTCTACGACGATTGTGTCGCCGTCTTTGAACTTACGCATATGCAATTGGCAAACTGTCGTTTCCTTTTCAGGACCATGTGGAATACCGTTGATTACCATCGAGCACATACCGCAGATACCTTCACGGCAGTCGTGGTCAAATGCGATTGGCTCTTTATCTTCTGCTACGAGCTGTTCGTTGAGAATGTCGAACATTTCGAGGAATGAGCTGTCTTCGCTTACGTTATCAACTGTATAAGTTTCAAAACGACCTTTTGAGTTTTCGTCCTTTTGCTTCCAAATTTTAAGATTTACTTTCATATCTTTAAAAATCCTTTTGGTTTATTTGTAGGAGCGAACAACGGGTTTTACTTCGTCGTGCGTGATTGGTTCTTTTTCGAGACGTGGTGGCTTGCCATCTCCGTCGTAGAGCCATACTGCTGCATACGAGTATTCCGAGTCATTACGTTTTGCTTCGCCGTCATCTGTTTGGTGTTCTACACGGAAGTGAGCACCGCAACTTTCGCGACGTTCGAGAGCATCGCGTACCATAACTTCAGCAAATTCGAGGAAGTCTGCAACTCTGCCAGCACGTTCAAGCTCATTATTGAGTGTGTTTTCTTCGCCGACAATTTTGAGGTCTTTCCAGAATTCTTCACGGAGTTGTGGGATGAGTTCGAGAGCTTTTTTCAAGCTTTCTTCAGAACGTGCCATACCGCAGTATTCCCACATAATCTTACCGAGTTTCATGTGGAAGTAGCGTGGGCTGTGCTTACCCTTAATCGACATCAATTTCTTGATTTGATCACGAACTTGTTTTTCTGCTTCATCAAATTCAGGACGATCTGTCTTGATGTTTTGTGCGCCAACTCTTGCCAAGTAGTTCGGGAGTGTGTAAGGGATAACGTAGTATCCGTCTGCCAAACCTTGCATAAGTGCAGATGCACCCAAACGATTTGCACCGTGGTCAGAGAAGTTTGCTTCACCGAGTACGAACAAGCCTGGAATTGTACTTTCGAGTGTGTAGTCAACCCACAAACCACCCATTGTGTAGTGCGATGCAGGGTATATACGCATTGGTGTTTCGTATGCGTTTTCGCCTGTGATGCGTTCGTACATTTCAAAGAGGTTGCCGTACTTTTCTTTAACTGTCTTCAAACCGTCGCGTTTGATTGCGTCAGCAAAGTCGAGATATACGCCACGACGTTCTCCATTAACTGCTGGACCTACACCTCTCTTGTCGTCGCAAGCTTCTTTTGCTGCACGTGATGAAATATCGCGAGGTGCGAGGTTGCCGAATGATGGATACTTTCTTTCCAAATAGTAGTCGCGATCTTCTTCAGCGATGTCTGCTGGTTTCTTTGTGCAATCTTCTGCCTTCTTTGGAACCCATACACGACCATCATTGCGGAGCGATTCACTCATAAGTGTGAGCTTACTTTGTTGATCGCCATGTTGTGGAATACATGTTGGGTGGATTTGTGTAAAGCATGGGTTTGCGAAACCTGCACCACGTTTGTAGCACTTAAATGCTGCTGTTACACTGCAACCTTGTGCGTTTGTCGAGAGGTAGAATACGTTGCCATAACCACCTGTGCAAAGGAGAACTGCGTCTGCTGCGTATCTTTCGATTTCACCTGTGATGAGGTTGCGAACGATGATACCTTTTGCCGAGCCGTCAACGAGTACGAGGTCGAGCATTTCACGACGATTGTACATCTTAACTTTGCCCAAGCCGATTTGTCTTTCGAGAGCAGAGTATGCACCGAGTAAGAGCTGTTGACCTGTTTGACCACGAGCATAGAATGTACGGCTAACTTGTGCGCCACCAAATGAGCGGTTTGCCAACAAACCACCGTATTCACGTGCAAATGGAACACCTTGAGCTACGCATTGGTCGATGATATGTACGCTAACTTCTGCCAAACGATAAACGTTTGCTTCACGTGAACGGAAGTCGCCACCTTTTACTGTATCGTAGAACAAACGATAGATGCTATCGCCGTCGTTTTGATAATTCTTTGCAGCGTTGATACCACCTTGTGCAGCGATTGAGTGTGCACGACGTGGGCTGTCCTGATAGCAGAAGCACGAAATATTATAGCCTTGTTCAGCCAACGATGCTGCAGCACTTGCACCTGCCAAACCACTACCTACAACGATAACGTGGAATTTACGGCGATTTGATGGGTTTACAAGCTTTGCGTTGAACTTAAAGTTTGACCACTTTTCCGCAATAGGACCTTCTGGAATTCTTGAATCTAAACTCATTTTATTGTCCTTTCTATATTAGTGATTGCCACACGACTTGCAGTCTTTTTTGAGGAAGTCGTAATTGATGAAGATTTCACCCGTTGTATTTTTGAGTGCATCGTATTGTTTGATGACTTGTTTTACAGGGAGGATTTGGCAATCTGTATATTTAGATACTAAAACTGCGAGCGGATTGAGCGAGAATCCGAAAGCAATTACTACGCAGTATGCAACTGCAATCGCATTGAGACGATAACGCCATACTTCGTTGCGGAAACCAATACTTTGGAACATACTGCTTACGCCGTGTGAAAGGTGCAAGCCGATGAGAATCATCGATACGATGTAGCCAAGCGATACCCATACATTTGAGAAACCGAGGATAAGCATTGCGTATACGTCGTGAAGAACTTTGCCTTCGTACATACCTGCTGTTGCTTTCCATTCGAGAAGCTTGAATGAAGGATCGAGATTAAGCACTGTGTAGTGCAAGATGTGGATTACCGCAAACAATGCGATGAGCGAACCCGAGAAAATCATAGTTCTTGCTGCAAGTGTTGATGCGATATTCTTTTTTGTCGCATAATTTTGCGGACGTGCTTTGCCGTTTTCTATAACGAGCAAATAAGCTGTGAGAATATGCAATACAAAGCATGCTCCCAAGCCGAGTCTGAAGCCCCAAAGAATCTCCCAAGGGAGTGTTTGGAGGAAGTTAGCGTATGCGTTGATTGCGTGTGGACCACCTTCTAATGTCTGAAGGTTACCGAGCATATGTATCAGCATAAACGATGCCAATACAAACCCAGTTACTGCCATCACGAACTTTTTCATCAACGATGACATCATCGATTTTTTTATGTTTGCCATGATATTTTTTTACAGTTGCGTTTATATAAAAAAGTGAGGTTCCAATATTGCAAAAATAACCAATTCTTTCAACACATTTTTCAAATTTTTTTATCTAATTTCATCTCTCGATAAATTTTGCTGATGTAAAAATTTTATACAAAATATCATAAAATACAAAAGCCGTTTAATCTCTTAAACGGCTCGTGCTTGATAATTGTTTATGTAGCAAAATGTTATCCGATTTTATTTAAAGGTCTTACGGAAAAACGGCATTATATTCTGCACCGATAGCAGTATATTTTGTGAATGTTTTTGTTATATCGAACATTGCTGAATCTATCTGATTTGCCAAGGCTGGCCATTCAGATTTTAATCTTACAGTTGCTAAAGTCGGGTTTTTCTCATAATCGGCAAGAAAGCGTTGGATGTCGCTTGAGGCTTTGGATATGTTGCCCGAAGCATACATTTTCTTTTCCACATCTGCCATCTTTTGCCAAGCTAAGATATTTGCTTGGTACGCTTTCACAAAAGTAGCTGGACATCCCGCTAACGATATCGATTCAGCTTTCGAGACAACTTCGGCTATCGTTTTAGAATCGGATACCAAATTTTTGTCTATATTATATACAGACTCAATCGCGATTGTTTCAGGTGGTTTTTGAGGTGTTGATTGGCATCCCACAAGGGCGACGCACGCACACAATAATATCAATATTTTTTTCATTTGCTTAAATAGAGTTTATGAGAATTGAATCGTACTTTTTGTTTTATTGTTAACCTAATTTGAGGAAAATTTAAATCGGGTGCAAAAAAGCTTTGAATTTTATAGAGATTTTGTCAGTATACTTTGGGTATGGAACTTAATTATACAGGAAAAGTCGTGCTGGTCAGTGGGGCTGGGCGTGGCATCGGGCGTGAAATCGCCTTGGAATTCGCAAAGGCAGGGCTTACTGTCTTGTGCGTTAGTAAGAATTTGTCTTCGTGCGGTGCAGTCGCCGACGAAATCAACGCAAACGGTGGCAAGGCTGAAGCTTTCGCAGTTGATGTTTCAAAATCGGCTGAAGTAAAAGAAATGTGTACACAAATTATCAAGAAGTACGAAGCAGTTGATATTATCGTAAACAACGCTGGTATTACTCGTGATAATCTCTTGATGAGAATGACAGATGAAGAATGGGAAGACGTTATTTCTACTAATTTGTCGTCGTGCTTTTATGTCGTACGCAATTTAGTTCGTGCGATGATGGGTAATCGTCGTGGACGTATTATCAATATTGCATCTGTGTCAGGACAAGCTGGCAATGCTGGGCAAACAAACTATGCTGCGGCAAAGGCTGGTATTATCGGCTTTACAAAGTCGCTTGCTCGTGAGCTTGCACCAAGAAATATCACCGCAAATGTTGTCGCTCCCGGATTTATCGAAACAGATATGACAGCAGTTCTTCCTCCCGCTATTGTTGAGGCTGCAAAAAATAATATTCCACTTAAGCGTACTGGTTGCGTTTCTGATATCGCAAAAGTTTGTGCATTCCTTGCGTCAGACGAAGCTAATTATATTACAGGGCAAACAATCGCTGTAAATGGTGGTCTTTATATGTAATCTTTTTTAATTAACACAAATAACAAGGGTATCTAATATGATTAAAAGAAGAAAGTTCATTAAATCGGCAGTAACAGCTGCTACTGCATCAATGTTCTTCCCAGGCTGTGCTTCGGCAAAAAAGCCAAGAAGAATTAGTGCAAACGATAAAATCAACGTAGCTTTTGTTGGCGTCGGCAATATCGGTTCGATGGCACTCAATGGTATGCGTGAAGAAAACGGTGTAGCACTTTGTGATGTCGACACATCTATGGTCGGCAGAGGCGTAAAGATGTATCCAAAAGCTCGCGTTTTCCAAGACTATCGTGAAATGCTCGACAAAATGGGTAAGGATATTGACGCTGTTTGCGTATCAACTCCTGACCACTCTCACTTCAAAATTACTCTCGATGCAATGCAATGTGGTAAGCACGTTTGCGTACAAAAGCCATTGACTCACAATATCTGGCAATGTCGCGAGCTTGAACGTGCACGTCAGTACTATGGCGTAAAAACTCAGATGATGAACCAAGGGCACGCAACACCACATATCCGTCTTCTCAAAGAATGGTACGATAGTGGCGTAACTGGCGATGTCCGTGAAGTTCACGTTATGTGCAGTGGTCCAAAGTGGTGGGACGGCAACCCAAAGCGTACACCATACTTCGTACGTCCAAAGTCATTGCCAATGGTAAAACAACCAATCCCTTCAACTCTCAATTGGGACTTGTGGCTTAACCAAGCAAAATATACAGATTATAATAAAATCTATGCTCCATTGAGCTGGCGTGGATTCTGGGACTTCGGTACTGGTATGCTCGGCGACTGGTTCTGCCATACAGCTGACGCTCCAGTTTGGATTCTCGATTTGAAAGACCCAGTTTCTGTCGAACTTGTCGATGTTCAATGCACACACGACCAATTTACATTCATCCCTGACGGCTCGACTGTAAAGTGGACATTTGCTGCAACAGACAAACACCCAGAACTCGTTATGTACTGGTACGACGGCAACAGAGAACCAATCACACGCCCACACGACTTTGATAAAGATACAAAGCTCTCAACATCGGGTATGTATATGATTGGCGATAAACGCACAATCCACACAGGTTCGCGTCCAAACTTTGATCCACGTGTATCTAACAAAGCATTCTTTGATGAATTCAGAAAGAATCGTCCAAAGCAATCAATTCCACGTGTTCGCAAGGGAAGTCTCTATTGCGAATGGGCAGACGCTATCCGTGGCGATATCGATGAATGTGGTTCAAACTTCAAATACGCAACACAACTTACAGAAGTTGCACTCTTGGGTGCTCTCGTACAACGTGTTGGCGGAAAAATCGAATGGGACGCAAAGAATATGCGTGCAAAGAATCGTCCAGAACTCGATTGCCTCATCAAAGAACCAGAACGCAAGGGCTGGGAATCGAAGTCATTTGGTGGAATCTTCGGTTAATCGAAAATCGGAAAACATCGGCGATTTTATCAAAAGTGAAATCGTCAAACTAAACAAAAACCGACAGCATCGTAGTTGTCGGTTTTTTGTTTTTTTATAAGTTGAAAAATTAGATTTTTACAGCGAGTTCGCCAAGCGTCTGACTTTTTATAGTGAGGATTCTATCCTTGATTGAAATTGTTGCACCCTTGCCGAGCTTTGCCGATTTTCCAGCGATTGTAAGCTCGTTATCGGCAGATAAGTATAACGTGTTTTCACGGAAGACTCGTGCTTGCGACGCTTTAATTGTCATCACGCTTTTCTTTCCGTATATGGTCAAAGTCAAATTGTTTATTTCAAAATCCAACGGACGAGGAAAGTCGAGTTTTTCGAGTTCATCTTGCGTTAAGTTTTGGGCGTGAACGGTAAGAGAGAGATTGTTGATAATTACTTTTTGTGGAATCTTAATATTGAAAGCAGTCTTACCCATTGCAATAGACATAGATTCAAATGCGATTCCGAAAACTTGTCTACCTTTTGTGTTGCGATAAATAGTGTCTACATTCTTGTAATTTGCGGGATTGAGCAGAGCAGTGAAGTCGTACCCACCTGCGACACAATTTGTGATAGCCGTCAACGTGATTAGCAAAATTGCGAAAAATTTTTTCATAAATGTGAGCAAGAAAAATCCGAATAATTTAATTGATAAGTTTATTATAAGATATGTTTGCGATATTTTTCAACTGTGTATTTTGCACTTTTAGCACGCTGATTTACTCGATATTTGCAGTGCTTGCATTGCTTGTTGCAAAGCTCGCACAAATTTTTTATCGCAAAAAAAGAGAGATGACAAATCGCAAGAAATAAAAAACGCATCGAAAAAAAATCGATGCGTTTTTTGTTCGAGATTTTTTATTCTCCGAGCGTGTCGGCGAAGATTTCGACGACGTGTTTTACTTTTACATCATCTTTGTTCAACGCCAACATATTTGAAATTTGCATCATACACGCAGGGCATCCGCATGCGACAATATCAGCCTTACTATCGGCAATATTATTGCGTTTGCGTTGTCCAATTTTTCTTGAAAGATCGTAATGTGTGAGCGTGAAACTTCCGCCACAACCGCAACAGCGGTCGGCTTCTTTCATTTCTACAAATTCCATTTTGCCGTTTGCTTTAATTAAATCGCGTGGTTGTTTTGCAATACCGAGCGACTTCAACAAGTGGCAAGAATCGTGATATGTAATTTTTGTCTTTGCTTCAGAAGTTTGGCTTGGTGTGAGATCAACCTTCAGGACTTCGACGAGGAATTTGTTGATGTCGATTGCTTTCGCACCGATTTTCTTTGCATCGGCTTCGTACTTTGTATCGACCGCATATTTCTTCCAAAATTCTCCGATTGTTTCTGTGCACGACGAACACGCAGTAACGATATAATCAAACTCTATATCCTTTAGAATTTCTACATCGTGTGCCATCATTGTGCGGAAACTTTTTACGTCGCCCGACGCAAGTGCAGGTATTCCGCAACACGCAAGATTATTTGGAATACGCACTCCGACTCCAAAATGTTTGAAGATTTTTAAACAAGCTTCGGTAACATTTGTATAGACTTTATCGCCCATACAACCTGGGAAGAAAACCACCTTGATTCCACTTTTGCCTGTTGGAATATCGAGGTCGCCATAAAGTTCACGGATAGTTTTCTTTGGCATAACTGGCACGCATCTATCGCCCATAATTGGCTTCATCAGTGGAGCACATGCAGTATGCGGAGCGTTCTTTTGGTCTCGCATAAAAATCGGCATAAATGGTCTGCCGACAATCATCAAAAAGCTGAACAATTTTGGGTTGCAGAGCATTATGCGGAATATCGCTTTTTTGATTGGCGATAGCCCCATGTATGTTCCAGCAATTTCTCTTGCACGCATAAAGATGTCGAGGATTGATACTCCCGACGGACACGCCGATTGGCACGAGCCACACAACAAGCATCTATCGAGCTTTTCGCGAACTGCTTTAGGGTCGTCAATAAGTTGATTTGCCAAGTTTGAGAGCAGTGCGAGTTTTCCTCGTGTAACGTCCGATTCTTTCAGCGTTTCAGCGAATACTGGACATACCGATTGGCATGTTCCGCAACGCATACATTTTGCGAGTTTATCGTCGAGGCCTTTTAATTCAGCCACTAAATTTTGCAAGTTTGCCATAGGTTAAATCGATGTCATTTTTGACGGATTGAAAAGGCGTTTTGGGTCTATTGCCAATCTCATTCTGCGTGAGTACTCAATAGTTGCTTTTGTAGTTTCCTTTTCGAGCCATTTTGCTTTTGCAGTGCCGATTCCGTGCTCGCCCGAGAGCGTTCCACCCATTTCAATTGTGCGATTGAAAAGTTCGTCGATTGCTTGTTCGACTCTTGCAAATTCTTCTTTGTTGCGTCTGTCGCAAAGGATTGATGGATGCAAGTTGCCGTCGCCAGCGTGTCCGAAAGTTCCGACGAGCAAATCGTATTTTTTTGCAATTTCATTTACGGTTTGAATCATCGCTGGGATTTTCGAGCGTGGTACTGTTGCGTCTTCAAGCACGATTGTTGGGCGTCGGCGAGCCAATGCAGGCAATGCCTTACGGCGTGCTTCCCAAATCTTATTCTTTTCTTCAGCGTCTCGTGCGACCACAATTTCAGTCGCATTATTTTTCTTCAACTGTGCTTCGACAGTGATTGCATCGTCTGCAACTTGTGCAGGGTGACCATCAACTTCGATAAGCAAAATTGCTTGTGCATCACGTGGGAGTCCGATTTTTACGTCATCTTCAACCATATTGATTGTGACGTTATCCATAAATTCGAGCGTACAAGGCAAGATGTGTGCAGCGATAATATCGGCGACAGCGTCTGCTGCATTTTGCACATCTTTGAAAACTGCCATCATCGCCTTTGATGCTTTCGGCGGTGGAATAAGTTTAAGAATTGCTTTGCTGATAATACCGAGCGTGCCTTCAGATGCGACCATAAGCCCACCAAGATTATAGCCTGTAACGCACTTTACCGTACGCGAACCCGACTTTACGAGCGAGCCAGTGTGGTCGTAAAACTCAAGTCCCATAACGTAATCTTTTGTAACGCCATATTTCAAGCCACGCAAACCGCCAGCATTTTCAGCGATGTTTCCGCCGATTGTTGACACAGCTTGTGAGCCAGGGTCGGGCGGGTAAAAGAGATTTTTTTCAGCAACTGCCGATGCGAACTTTGCTGTTATCACCCCAGGTTCAACAACTGCATAAAGGTCTGACGAGTTAATTTCTAAAATTCTGTTCAAGCCTTGTGTTAAGATAACGACAGAGTCGGGCGAATCGGGTACAGTGCCACCGGAGAGGTTTGTGCCTGAACCACGAACAGTCATCGGCATTCCGAGCTTGTAGCACAAGGCGATTATCGCACCGAGTTGTTCTGTGTTTGTCGGGCGGACGACGAGTGCAGGTGTAACAGATTCGAGAACTGCCGAGTCGTAAGCGTAGGTTTGTCTGTCGGCGAGCGACGAAAATACATTTCCTGCTCCGACGATTTTTTCAAATTCTTTTATTGGTTGCATACGTTTTTTCGATGTTAGGTTATTTTTAAGAGACTAAATCAGTGCTTGTTTTCGTCAAGTATTTTAAACGTTTTTTGAGGTTGATTTTACTTTCTGAAAAAGAAATCTCGTCGATATTTTACTGGTGATTTCTTTTGTATTTCAGATTTTTGTTCGGCAAAACTTTCTCTTAGAATTTTCTCACGCATATGGATATCAGACGGGCTTACGATTATGATTTTATCCGATTTATTTCCGTATTGTTCCTTCATCTTTTCGATGTCTTGTTCTGAGTCTGCCCAAATTGTTTCGCTCGGATTATAACGATTGTTTATCAAATATTGTCCTTTGAAAATATAAACAGTGTTGTTTTCGAGAGTCGCAGGGTGTTGTTGTTTGCTATAATAATTACCTCCCCAAAAGATGTTGTTTTTTATAGAAAGTCCGCTGATTGCTCTTGTTTCGTACGACAGCAAATTTGCGTCGCGACATTCTGGTGTAGAGAATTCGTTATCGCCAATATCAAAACATTTGTTGTTTGAAAACTCGCAATTTTCATATCCGATTTTTTCTTTTGTTTTGGATATAAGGAAGTGTTCAAATGCTTGGCGACATTTGAAAAAATAATTGTTTTTAAATACAATGTTTTTAGCGATAAGATCACCGTTTGAAACACCTTGAATAGTTGTGCCACAATCGTATGTTCGAGATATTTTGCAATTCTCAACAATGTTATTATTGCAAGCGTCTTTTTCGGTAATCCAAAATTCGATTCCGTTGCCTAAACGCACCCAACTTGGATAACTCAACTGAACGCCACCGCCGATTAAATCTATATCTATATTTTGGAATTTGCAATTCCACGCTTTTGCTATTCCGTGCAGGGCGAAACCTTTTATCGCAATGTTTTTTACTGTACAGTTTTTCAAATTTCTGAGACCACAATTGTACGTCGAAAATCCGAATTGCGAATTCATCTTTGCTGGATTTTCTTTTGAACGGAAGAACAGATATTTGAATGTTTCTTTCTTGCTTTGTACGTTTTTTCTTTTGATGTTATCTGACACCCAAAAGTCGCCATAGTTGTTTATTGCACTGTATCTATGCACAAGATGCCCGTAGACTTTGTCGTTTGTAATATCGTAGATTGCACCGATATTATCTTCTTTATCTGTTGTTGATACAAAGCCCTCAAAATCTTTTCTATTTTTTAAATCAATACGCCATATATCGTTTGCTTGGCGAATCCACACCGATTTATTTTTCAAAATTTTCAAACCGCAAATCATTGGCTTATCGCCTTTGCCATAGGCATCAATCTTGCAGTTTGTGAAATTCCAACACTTCTCAAAAAAAACATCTCCACGTTTAAGGAAAATATTTACATTATTTTTTGGTGCCGATGAGATTGTTTTAAGTGGTGCGTTTATAGAGCCGTCGTTTGCGTCGTCGCCTGTTGAGGAGGAAATGTAGACATCTTTCCCGAAAGAAAAGGTGATAGAAACAAGCAAGAATATTATTACTTTTAACATACGCAAAATTTAAAAATGTGGACGTGGAACGTCAAACAAAAAAGCCCCATTGTACTGGGGCTTAATCGTTATTTTGCGACTACCACAACTCTATCGAGAAGAAGGTCGGAATATTTTGTATATAGTGGTCTTATCCAAAGTTGGAAGCTTGTTGAATCTTTGCGAGAATGGTTAAGCTCAATTTCGCCACAATGTACACGCACATACTTGTCGCCGTCGGGAATATATTTACCTTCGCCTTGATTATATATATTCCACGTTCCTTTTCTAAATAGCATCATTATAATTTTTGTCGATTTTTGTGATTTTGTTTTCACATCTACATAAATATCATACTTACGTTTTCCTTTTGAGGATGTCGTAGATTCGAGTTTTTCAAGAGTGTCGTGCAAATTTATTTCAAAACGTCTGAGGCGTTCGCAGTTTTCGTCGAGATAAATAGCCCAACCGTTTGACGCATTTTTATCTGCAAAATAGTTTACTGGTTGCGTAGCGACAGCCTTTGCACTATTGCATTGGTCAATTCTTCCTTCCTGAAATTCTACTGCTTGATTTTTATCAAATCCCGAGATGTTTGTAGACTCAGTGAAATCGGGATTATTTTTTAAGAATTCAATTTGACGCTTTGCAAAAGCAGGAAACGAATTAGCAAATTTTAAGAAGTTTTCGCGTGTTTCACGTTGATTGATTTTTTCGGTTCCAAATTCTTGCCAACGTTTTACGATGTCATTTGCGAGCGCAACGAGGTCTTGAGGGTACTTTAGTTCTACACCTTCTTTTTTTGCGAGTGCAACCAAGTGAACCCATTTTGTCAGTGCGATGTAGTCGAGCGGAAGTTTGTCTCGCCAAATTTTTCGAGACAAGTTCTTGTATTTTTGCGGATTTTCTTTCTCGAGCTTTTGGGCAAGTTGAAAGGCGTTATGCAGAGATTCCGAAAGTATTGCGTACGTTTTTGCGTCGAGCCAATTAAGTGGATCTGTTGAATAGCAACTAAGCGAGAATTGTACATTGTTTACGCGTTTTTCGATTGTATCTATGTATGTTCGCAAAAATGGGGCAACTTCAGGAGAGTAATAGCCAGCGAGAAATTCGTCGATAAGCTTGTCCCCGTCGAGAGACGGATTCCACATAAGCTTGTTTAAATACCAGTTGCGAAGTCGTACAAATTCGCCCGTTACATTCTTTTGGTCGGCTTGTTCGAAGATCCCGATAGCTCCATTTTTTACAAAAAACTTTATGTTGTCGTCGAGATTATGAATGTTTGCGAATGGAATTTGGTAATCTTTAAAGCTGGTTACATAATCCCAAATTACGAGGTTTTTTGTTAGTTTTCCCCAGTCAATAATGTCTTGGGTGAATCCGTAATCTTTGTCTGTTTCTAATGCGTGGGCAAAGTCGCATTCGATAGAGCAGAGTTCTATCCAAACATTATGGCGAGGTTTGATGTTTTTTGGGGCTTTGCGAGTGAACGTATATGCAAAAGTTACTATGCGAATATCTTTGTTTATTTTTTCGACAGCTTCGGCAATTTTATTCGCAAAATTAAGGTATACAGCCGATTGTACGCCACCGTGAGCATTTACAAAATCTGTACATTTTTTACACTGGCAAACTCCGTTCCAATCATTTTGTGAAATGTGTGCAAAGCGTGCGTGAGGGGCTTTTTTGATTTTTTCACACACAATCTTTATGAACTCTTTTGTCATTTCTTCGTTTGTCAGACAGAGTTGTGCGTCTTTATCTGTACGTTTCCCATTTATCAAAGAATACCATTGAGGGTGTTCTTTGAAATATTTTTTAGGTGGTAAAATTTTGTAAAATGAGTGGTAGCCTACCGCATAACTTTCGCCAATTTCTTTTCGCAATTTGAGGTCTGCTGGGATAGGGAAGCCTGAGTATTGGAGAACTCGCAACTCGCAGTTTGTCCCGACTCTGTAATCTGTTTTACGAGATGTCAGTTGTGGTGCGTACGAAATATCTGTTGGCGATATTTTAAGAGAAGTTTTTTGTGGAACGTAGATGTCGTCTTCTGCCCACGCTTTTACGCCTGTGCAATCTTCGAGAAATGTGCTTACAGCGTAGAGTGTACCACGTCTTGCGTGTCCTTTGATGTAAATATTTTCTTTGTCAGATTTAATTCTAATTGCATCGAACGGTGCAGTTTTTGGGTTAAAATCTGCAAGTGCATTTTGAGATTTTTTTGTATCGCCAATAAATATTGCTTTTGAATTTTGTGGTAATTTTGATTCAGGCAAAATTTCAAATTTAGCGTTTGTTATTTTATCGAGATATTTTTTTAGTAGTTGGGCAGAGTATTTTTCGCAATGTGTGGGGGTGTCGGGAATTGCGATTTTCAGCGATGCTTGCGAGTCTTTCGCAATCTCAATTTCTTTTGTACATGCACAGAGGATTGTCGATACAATCGAAAATCCGAAGATACTTAATAGTGTTCTTTTCATATATTTTAATTTCTAACAAAAACAATTCTGTCGATTAAGATAGGCGAGTTTTTACCAGTGTACAAAAGGAATTGACGGCATACCATATCTTTGTGATTAGATGTGATGTCGTAGTGGTCAAACGTGCCAATTTCAATCATTTGATATTTATCGGAGTGAGGGATTGCCGGAGCTGGTAAGCGTTGAACACGTCTATTTTCTTTGCCGACAGGATTAAAATGTAGCCACGTTAATTTGCCAGCGGGAATGTCTTTTGCGGGGTTTTTTATAAAGGCATAAATTTTAAACGTACTATTTTTTTCGTTTCCACTCGACGATTTTAGTTTCAAAAGATTGTCGCGAAGTTGAACTTCAAAACGCTTACAATAGTGATTTTTTGCCGACCAACCATTTGACGCATTTTCGTCTTTGACGTATTCGGGTGGGATTTGTAGCCAACCGCCAGCCCAACCATTTCCACTTATTTCTATTCTATCTTCTTGGAAATCTGCAAAAGTGCCTTCTTTAAAATATTTGAGAAGGTCGTTTGAGCTCGATGCTTTGGGCATTGCAGTCAGATATTTTTTTTGTTCTTTTGCGAAAGATAAGAATGCGGGGAAAGTTGATTCAAACTTTTCACGTGTCATATAGGGTACGATTCTTTCTGTTTTGAAATTGTTGAATCGGTTTATAATATCTTGTGCTGAAGCGACAACATCTTTGGGGTATTTTATTTCAATACCTTCTCGCTCTGCCATACGTTTTAATTGCGTGTGGTACATCACTCCGACATAATCGATTGTGATTTTATCTTTCCATACTTTACGGATAAGACCTTTGTATTTTGTAGGATTTTCTTTTTCCAAACGTTTAGCCGTTTGCAAAGCTTTAGCCATTAGGGTCGATGCTTTATTGTATGTTTTTGCATCCATCCATGTGAAAGTGTCGATGTAATCGCAACCTTGAGTGTAATGCACGCTTGAGGCTCTATTATTTATTGTGTCGAGATATTCCCAATAAATTTTTGCAATTTCATTTCCGTAGTAGCCGTTCAAAAATTCGTCGATAAGAGTTTTGTCGTCGAGGGTTGGATCCCACATTAATTTAGACATTACCCAGAGGCGTAGTGGCATAAAGTCGCCCACATTGCAGAATGAGTCGCCTTGTTCAAACAGACCGATTGCACCATTTTTGATGAAGAATCTGATGTCGTCGCCAATAAGGTACATATTCGGATATGGGATGATATAGTTGCTAAAGCAAGTTGTGTAATTCCAAATTGTGAGATTTTTTGTGAGCTTGCTCCAATCTTTTATATCTTGCGTGAATGAGTAGTATGTATCTGATTCGAGAGAATGGGCAAAGTCGCATTCGATTGTACAAAGCTCAATCCAAACATTGTTGCGTGGCTTGATGTTTTGTGGGGCTTTTCTTGTATACTGATATGCAAATGTAACGATTCGTAAGTCGGGATAATCTTCTTTAACGGCGTCTGCAATTTTATTTGCAAAATTTACCATTGTCGCCGAATGGACGCCACCATGTGCATCTTCAAAATCCTTACATTTTTTGCAATCGCAAGGTTTACGCCAATCATTTTGTGAGATATGTGCGAAGCGTGCATACGGCATTTTTGCGAGCTTTTCTCGGACAACCTTTATGAACTCTTTTGTCATCTCTTCGTTAGTCAAACACAGTTGTGCGTTTTGATGAGTGCGTTTGCCGTCAATTTCTGAAAACCATTCTGGATGTTTTTTGAAATATTTTTCAGGTGGCAAAATCTTGTAAAATGAGTGGTATGGAACTGCTCGTGATTGTGCAATAGCCTGATTCATTTGTTTGTCGGAGCCTTGCAGTTGTCCGTTTTTCATACGCATTGCAAACAGTGCGTCAAAACTTCCGCTGATATAATTTGTCTGTCTAAATTGAAGTGCAGGCGAGTATGTTTTATCGATATGTTTAAGTGTTATTGACGCATTTTTGGGCAAATACATTTCTTGAGGTGTCCACCATCTAACGCCCAGAGATTCGAGGAATTCAGAGGTTGCATATATTGTGCCACGTCGGTGATGACCCGTTATAAAAAGCGAGCCATCTTTTGTTAAAATTCTGATTGTATCGAACGGAACTTTTTGCGGATTAAAATCGGGCAATGCAACTTTTGATTTCTGTGTGTTGCCAACAAATATCGCCTTTGCATTTTGTGATAGCTCCGATTCCTTAATTATCTGAAAATTGCAATCTGATATTTTGTCGAGATGCGTTTTCAATTCTTTTGCACAATGCTCATCGACTTTTGTCGGAGTGTCGGCAATGACGATAGGCATAAGTGCGTTGCCGTTTTGTGTTAGTGCAATATGCTTTTTATTTTCGCATGCGACGCATAAGCATAATGCAAATATGCAGATTGTTTGAATCAGGATTTTTCTAATCATATTACAATTCCTCAACTACTATACGGTCTACAAGGGCTTTCCCTTTTTTGTAATAAATATGAAGCAATTTCGAAGCATTTTTGCGTGTCAATTCTTCGTTCGACATAGTTATAGTTCCAAAATCTATGCGTTGATATTCGTCGCCAGTTTTGATTTCTTTCCACTTAGAATAGTTTGTTTTTACTGATGCAGTTTTGCCTTTTGTGCTTACATAGCCCCAAATTTGCCATTTTCTGCCGTCTTTTGTATTGCCAGATTTTGACTTCAGGTTGAGCAAGTCGAAGCGGAACGGAACTTTCATCACATTTTGGTTATAGCTATATTTTACGGATGCAAAGCCGTCGGAGGCGTGTTTGTCGGCGACATATTCGCAAGGCACACGAGTGTCTCGCCATACTGATTGAACAAAGCGTTCGTTTTGGATTTCAACAAAGGTACCTTCTTTATATTGCCCGATTAAATCTTTAGAAGGGAATTCTCGCTTTGCATTTTTCAAATATTTGAGCTGATTTTTCAATGCGTGCGTGATGTGTGCAGAATAAACTTTTGGGCAATCTTCCGGATACGTTGGAGGTGTAGAACCTTTTACTTTGTGGTCTTTTAATGTTTTTGCAATTTTGCTTGCAGTGTATTCGATTGGTCGCAAGTGCGACAAGCTTTTGCCTTGTTTTTCTGCCATTAGTTGCAAGTCGGCATAATTCATAAGCACAAACCAGTCGTACGATGTTCTGTCGCGACGCAATTTAAATGTTAAGCCAGCGTATTTTTTTGGATCTTTTTTCTCGAGTTCTATTGCAGTGTCGAAAGCTTTTTCCATTGCTTTTGATGCCTTAATAAATGTATCGATATCCATCCAAAGCAACCAATCTACAACATAGCAACCTTGGAAATACTTTAAATTATAAGCTCTGTCGTTGAGTGTCCAAAGATATTCTTCGAGATATTTGCCTACTTCTTCAGTGTAATAGCCGTAGAGGAATTCTCGCACGAGCTTTTTGGTGTCGAGCGACGGATTCCACATAAGATGAGCCATTACCCAATGACGAAGTCTGACAAAATCGCCGATAGAACAATAGTTATCGGCTTGTTCAAAAAGTCCGACAGCGTTATTTTTAACAAAGAAATTGATATCTTGTCCGATACAGTGCAAGTTCGGGAATGGGTACATTAGGTTGTTATAGTTTGTAACATAATTCCAGATTGTCATATTTTTTGTGAGCTTGCTCCAATCTTGAATATCTTTTGTGAAGCCGTAATCTGTGTCGGTTGCGAGAGGGTGGGCGAAGTCGCATTCAATAGAGCAGAGTTCAATCCAGACATTGTGGCGTGGCTTAATGTTTTGTGGTGCGTGGCGAGTGTATTGATATGCGAAAGTTACCACCTTTATGTTCGGGAATTCTTTTTCAACTTCTTCGGCAATTTTATTTACAAAGTGTACCATAAGTGCCGATTGCTCTTTGCCGTGAGCGTTTACAAAGTCAGTACATTTTTTACATTCGCAGTAATTATAATAATCGTTTTGCGAGATATGGGCAAATGTCGCATGTGGTGTTTTTCTGATTCTCTCAAGGACATTTTTTGTGAACTCTTTTGTCATTTCTTCATTTGTCAAACAAAGTTGAGCTAATTGTGTACCTTTTTTATGATAGCGTTTGCCCTTGCTATTCATCGAGAACCACTCGGGGTGAGCGTCGAAATATTTTTTAGGCGATAAAACTCTATAAAAAGAGTGGTAGCCGATTGCGTCGATATTGTTTGTTTGACGTTGAAGCTTTTTGTCTGGGAAGACGAGGTCGCCGGCACGGAGTCTGGCTGGAAATTTATTTGTCTTCCATTCATAGTAGTCAAGGCGTCTATGTTTTAGTGCTGGTGTGTATCGAGTATCTTGTTCTTTGACGGTAATGGTCGATTTTTGTGGGATGAATGATTCAGTCGATGTCCACCATCTCACTCCCAACTCATCTTCTAAAAGAGATATTACCGAAAAAAGTGTGCCACGTTTGGGATGCCCTAATAACACGAGGTTTTCGCCCGATGTCTTTATAATTGTTGTATCAAAATCGAGTGTCTTGGGATCGAGATTATCGAGAAGTTCGCGTGCTTTGGGAGAATCGCCAACATAGATTGCACGCTTTACATAATCTGACGCAGAGAAATTGATAATAGGGAAGTTTGCTCCCGACATTTTGTCGAGATGTTCTTTCAATTCTTTTGCAGAATATTCTTCTACTTTTGTAGGATTGTCGGGAATGACAATCGGCAGATATGCGTTGCCATTATCTGTTAACTTAATATCTGCATAGGCATAGAAAGTTGATGAAAGTGCAAATAGCGTCTTGACCCAAATTGATATAAACTTTTTCATATAGATATAATATTTTATTTTATAGTAGTTGGTCAAATGAATATTTAACTGTTCAAGCAATGGAACATTTTGAAAAGTATACACGGCAAATAGCTCTTGATGATTTTGGCGATGCAGGGCAGAAGAAACTTGCGTCGGCACATATCGTTATTGTAGGTGTAGGTGGAGTCGGCAGTGCTGTGTTGCCGTTGCTTGCTGGCGTTGGCGTTGGTAGAATCTCGATTTTCGATTGCGATAATGTTTCTGAGTCGAATTTGCATCGCCAAACTTTGTATACTTTTGGAGACATCGGAAAACCTAAAGCAGAGCTTGCAGGACGATTTGTGTGTTCGAGAAATCCCGATTGCAAGGTCGAATGCTTTTGCGAAAAATTGTGCGAATCTGTTGCCGACAATATTTTTACAGCACAGACAATTTGTATTGATGCAACCGATTCTTTTGCATCGCGTGTGGCGATTGCAAAGGTGTGTCGTAAACATAAAAACCGTGTGATATCGGCATCGGCAGAGGGTTTTGTTGCTCAAAACTTTTTGTTTGGAGATGACTTCTATTTTGACGATATAATTGAGAAGTCGGCAGAAAAAGAGGCGTCGCAAGGGCTTGCGATTCTTCCGTCTGTCGCCCACATTAGCGGTGTGCTTTCTGCAAATGCGACAATAAAATCGATTGTATGGGACGATTTCAATGTCGGACAATTCCTGAGTTTTAATCTTAAAACGATGAAATTCTTATCGGGGAATCTTCGTTAATCAAAACATTTTGCGTACGCATAAAGTCTTGAAAAATAGAGAAAATTTGGTCTAATAAAAAGTATGACAATTACGGCAAATTCAAAAAGCTATGAAATCGATAATCCGTCGACAGTTGTCGAGTTTATCGAGAAAATGGGAGAAAATCCCAAGCGTTGCGTCGTTGAACTAAACGGCAAGGCTATGCGTTTTGAGCAGTTTAAAGACCTCCCGTTGAACGACGGCGATGTGCTTGAAGTTATGCGTATTGTCGCAGGTGGTTGAGTATGGTTTATACTGATTTAAATACAGAAATTGACGTCGGCTCGAGTGGGCATCTGCTTGAAATTGGGAATTTCAAGGCGTTAATTGATTGTGGGCTTCATCCGAAATATATGGGGCTTTCAGCGTTGCCAAACCTTTCAAAAATTACTCCCGAAACTTTGGACTTTATCGCAATAACACATACGCATCTCGACCATTGCGGAGCGTTGCCAGTTGTTGTCAGAAATCAAAATCACGCACACATTTTGGTGTCGGACGAAAGTTCAGATTTGCTTTTGCGAATGTTGCGTAATTCGCGTGCGGTAATGGCACGTCAACGTGAGGAATTTGATATAAAAGAGTATCCGCTCTTCGATTCATCGTCGATTGATGCACTCAAGCCACGCATTTTGTCGATGCCATTTCATCACGAAAAACAATTTGAAATTGATGGCGAAAAAATCTCGATTACATTTACTCCGTCGGGACATATTCCAGGAGCGTCGTCGATATTGTTTGAACACAAAAAACAAAAGATTTTATTTTCGGGCGATATTTCTTTTCACTCAACTGGAATTTTAAAAGGTGCTGTTCCACCAGAAGGCAAGGTCGATACGTTGGTGGTTGAAACAACTCGTGGTTCGTATGCACGCCCTGAAGGTGTATCGTATGAAAGCGAAGTTGACCGTTTTGTTGAGTCGGTTGAACACGTTTTACTCGGTGGTGGAAGTGTTTTGATTCCATCGTTTGCACTTGGGAGAATGCAAGAAATTGTCTTTATTTTGCAACGTGCAAAACAGCAAAAACGTATTCCCGATGTCCCGATTTTTGCGAGCGGACTCGGTCTTGATATTGCCGAATATTTTATAAAGGGAGCAAAGCGTTCAAATACATTTTCATTTGGCAAGCAACATATGGAAGGCGTAAAACCTTTCAGAGATAAAATTGTTCCTGGGCAGGATTTTGAAAAGCAAGGTATTTATATTTTCGGAAGTGGTATGTTAGTGGAACATACACCAAGTTATCTCGCTGCTTCTGCAATGATTGATAACCGTGCGAATGCAATTTTCTTTGTCGGTTATGCTGACCCCGATACGCCTGCGTCAAGATTGCAACAAACTGCAAATGGCGACCAGTTCGCATTTAAAGATTTATTCTATGTTGGTAACGTAAATTGTCGTGTTGATAAGTTTGATTTAACCTCACATGCCGACCGTGAACAAACTCTGCAATTTATTATGGAAAAAGATCCACGTTGTGTGGTGCTAACACACGGCAGTATGGAATCGCGTGAATGGTTTATGTACGAGATTATTGACCGCTCTCCGAACACGGTTGTGATAATTCCAGAGCCGTCGGAATCAATCGAGCTTTGAAAGTATACAAAAAACGGACTTCATTAAATTGAAGTCCGTTTCGTTTTTTTTTTACAAATTTTAGTAAGAATAAATCACATTTTCTTCTTTTATATTTTTTGCATTTTCAGCGACTCTTGCCGAGTGCGTAATTTTGTCAACTTTGACATTTGTAAGCGACGCATTTTCAACTGGAGCCCGTTTGTCGCCAACAATTTTGTAGATGTACCGACTCTTTCCGCAGTTGATATTTTTTACGGAAAGATTTTTGATATTTGTTATGCGAGTTTCGTAATCGGGAAAATCTTTCCACTGGTAAACGACATCCGTCGCAACTTCAAGAATACTGTATCTCGCCGAAATAATATCGGTATTTTCAACGTAAATATTTTCTACAAAACCACCACGTCGATGATTTGTTTTTACATAGAGAACACGCCATACGATGTTTGGAACTTTGCAATCGTGAACATATATGTTGCGTACTCCACCCGAAAGTTCGCTACCAATACCAAGCAGAGTGTGTCCGTTGCGGACAGTGCAGTTTCGCACAACAATATTTTCGCTCGGGCAGTTGAGCCTCCACGCATCAGCATTGCGACCCGATTTTACGACAAACGCATCGTCGCCTTGGTCGAACGTGCTATTTTCTACAAGGATATTTTTCGACATCTCGAAATCGACACCATCGTTGTTGTGTCCGTGTGCTTTCACATCTATATTATTGATATACCCGTTTTCGCACATATACAAATGGATTGTCCAAAATGGACTTTCTCGAATCTTGATACCGTCGAGCATTATGTTTTTGCATCTATTAAATTGAATGAGATGTGGGCGAAGATTGCCCTTATTCTTCCATACTTGTCGCTCGATAACGGGGACGTTTGTCGATGCTTTTATGTAGAGGTCTTTAAGCATTGCGATATGTTCGGGAGGACGCTTAAACCAAACTTTCCAAGTATCCATTCTCGGTGCGATTTTTCCCGAACCCGTGATTGCAATGTTCTCGCAGTTGAACGCATAGAGCAAGGGCGAGTAGTTGTAGCATTCGAGACCTTCCCACGAAGTCATTACTGCTGGAAGATAGTCATCTGGATTGTCGGAAAAATCTAAAATAGCATTTTCTTGCAAGTGTAAATTTACATTGCTTTTGAAATGGATCGCCTTTGTGAACCACTTGCCCGCTGGCACTACAACACGACCACCGCCAGCATCGTTGCAATCTTCAATAGCTTGTGCGATTGCTTTAGTGCAGTCGGAGCCGTCAGGTTTTGCACCGTAGTCGGTAATAAGAAAATCTCTTTGTGGAAATTTGCATACCTTGATTGCTGGCATATCGAATGGAGCATCCACTTCTATTTGCGAGTACTCAACGCCAACCGAATTACACGCCCACAAAAATGAGGTTAACGCAAGCGATAATGTAAGTTTTAAAATATTCTTTGTTTTCATAACTGTGGATATCATTTCAGATAAAACTATCCTAAACAATACTAAAAATATTTTTTTGAAAAATAAAAAAGGCTGTCTTTCGACAGCCAAATAGCAGATTTATCCAGAGCTTGATTAGTTGAGTTCCTTTATAAGCTCTTGAATTGTTTTAGAGCGTTGAAGATTTTGTTCGTCTTCAGATTGAGTCGGTCGACTTTTTGTAATCGCTTCTGCTTCTTTGAAGTATTCTGCAAAATGGCGATATTCTTCTTCTTGGAACGATTTTTTATCGACATCATAAGTCTTCAAAAAAGTAAGACCAGATGTTGGGAATCCACCCAAGTGATAAACGTATTTTGTAGATTGTTCCGAACGCTTTATCCAATTAGAATTTTCGCTCCACAGACGCAAAAGGTCTCCTAAATAGAGTGGGGAATACCCAATATAAACACCCGTAATACCAGTCCCTTGAATGTGGATATAGTAATTGCTCGGATTAGCGAGAATTGCGTTTTTATTTTTTAACAAAACATCGATGTTTTCAAAAAGCACCGACAACGAATTAGTATCTTGTGATGGCGTTGAAGCCTTATATGTTTTAGACATTTTATTTCCTTTTTTAGCAGTTTAAGTGTGCAAGTCTGGATAAATCCACTATGTTTTTCATCGAAACATCTTTTCTTACTTTCGACAAGAAAAATTTTTCAAAAATTTAAATGTGTCATTTTTGTTGACGCAAGGTCAGTTTTAATTAGCTTTTTAAGGTAATAATTGAGGTGTTTCGCACAGTGCGTTGCATCAAGATAAACATTTATAATATTAAATAAACATTACACACTTATGGCAAATCCAACAGATATCAGAAAAGGTAGAGTTATTATGTACAACGGCACACCACACGCCGTTATGAGTATGATGCACCGCACACAAGGCAGACAAGCTGGGTTCGTCCAAACCGTTTTGCGTAATCTTTCGACTAATGCGTCGACTGCGGTAAAATTCCGCTCAACAGACTCTGTCGAATTCTGCCATACAACAAATAAACAACTCGAATTTTCGTACGTTGATGGCGACCAATACCACTTTATCGATCCAGAAACTTTCGACGATACAGTTCTTATGGAAGCTACAATCGGTGAAGATGTAAAGTGGCTTTCAGAAGGCAACCTCTACCAAATTCTTTTTGTCGATGGTGCTCCAGTATCGCTTGAATTGCCAAATAGCATTGAAATCGAAGTTGCAGAAGCAGCAGAAGGTTTGCGTGGCGATACATCATCGGCTCCAACAAAAGCTGTTACACTCGCAAACGGAGTAGTAATCCAAGTTCCACTTTTCATTAAGCAAGGCGACGTTCTAAAAATCCGCACTGAAGACAATTCATATATTAGTCGCGTATAATTAGATTGTAAATACAATGGAAAATTCAGTACCACCAAGCGACAAAGTGTCGATTAAAGCCTCCGATTTGCGTGGCATATTGGAGTACGTTCCATTGTATCGTGGGCAAACGTTTGTCGTGGCTATCGACGGTAGCGTGGTAGCTTGCGACAACTTTGCTAATGTTATTACAGATATCGCTGTATTGCGTAGCTTGGGCATAAATGTTGTGGTTGTTTGCGGAATCGGTAAGCAACTCAAAGACGCAGGAGTACAAAAGGGCGTTAAACTAAGCGATGTTTACGGCGATAGCCCTGTTGATGACCAAACATTGTCGCTCGCACGTGAAGTTTCAGCATCGACATTGCAAATTGTTGTCGACGCATTCTCGACAAAAAATATCCGTTGCGTTTCGACAAACGCTGTGCGTGCAACTGAGTTCGGTATAGTTTCAGGTGTAGATTTTCAGAACGCAGGTCGTATCGAAAAAATCGATTTTGCAACTTTGCAAAACTTGTTGTCGCTGGGTATGATTCCAGTGATGTCGCCAATGGCTGTTAATCGAGACGGCAGAATTTTCCGCATAAATTCAGACTTGCTTGCGTCAGACGTCGCATCTGGGCTCGATGCTACAAAGTTGATTTTCTTGACGGAAACTCGTGGACTCCTTTCTAACGACGAAAAGGCTCTGGCTGTTCCACTCAACGATGTCGAAAAAATTATGCGAGAACGTGAAGCATTGCTCGATTTTCGTGTTCCGTCAAAAGTGCAAAACGCTGTGAAAGCCTTGCAAACTGGGCGTACACAACGTGCTCATATTCTTGACGGCAGAGACTTTGCTTGTTTGCTTACAGAGCTTTTTGAAAAGGTCGGTTGCGGTACGATGATTTATTCTGACGAATATCAGAAAATCAGAAAGGCGACTGCTGACGATGTCTCTACAATCTACAACCTTTCAAAAAATTCTACACGTTCGCAAAATCTTGTGTACAGAAGTAGAGACGAAATTGCAGAGAAAATCGACACATACTTTGTCTATGAAATGGACGGAAGTATTATCGCTTTTGTCAGCTTGCTCGATATTACTGAAGGCTCGGCAGAGCTTGCAAGTTTGCACGTTCAGCCATTTTATCAAGGGCATGATGTCGGCACGCACATGGTAGATTTTATCGTGCGTGAAGCTACAAATGCTGGTTTTAAAAAGCTTTTTGCATTGAGTACAAAGAGTGCTCCGTTCTTTTCGGGAGTATGTAAATTTGACGAGGTTTCCCCGACAGAACTTCCATCTGAACGCTTAAAAAAGTACGAAGCGTCTGCAAGAAATTCAAAAGTATTTTTGAAAAAACTTTCGTAAAAATTTTTATACAAAAAAAGCGAAGCAAAAATTTTAGCTTCGCTTTTTTGTTTTTTTATCGACTTACAAAGTTTTTGTTTCTCCCTTTGAAAGCTTGATTTTTTGAGGTGTTCCACCTGCCACAATAATCGTCTTTTCACGTTCGGAGTGATTATTTTCAGCGGTGAGTTTTATTGTCGGCTTTCCGTCTACGCACTTGCATTCAACGATAATGTTATCGTATGCACGGAGTTTGAAAGAATAGTTTTTCCATTCTTTTGAAACAGCAGGCAGAATTAAAATTGCGTCGCCTTTGCATTGCACAAACATCTCATTAAGTGCTTGTACATATGTGCCTTGAGGCGATGAACACCACGGGATTGACATTACATTTGGTTCGTTGATTTCAAAGATTTCTGCGAATTTGCCGATTGAGTCTGTCGAGCTTTTGAGATTTCTTTTTGCACCTTCGCCGTCTCCTATGCGAGCCATTGCACACGAGAGCCACGCTGCATACCACGAACATATGCGAGTACCAATCTTGTACATATTACCAACGTGCAGACCATTTTTTTCAAAGTCGTAAATTGCGTTGCGTTGGAATTTGTCGTTTTCGTCAACGGCTTCATATGGTATTATTCCACCGAGTACACCAACAGACATTTCTTTTGCGTCGGCATAGGCAATGTATTTTTTGTTGTCTTTAGGTAGATATTTTCTGAGGTCGTTTGCAAGTTGTTTCCAACGCACAGCCATTTCATCATCGACGCCCAAAATCTTTGAAGCTTCGCTTGCAGATTCAAACGTGCATATCGCTGCCGATGTCGTGAGCATTGCGTTTTCGACTGGCGAGTGTAGGCGTTCCAAATCGCAACATTTGCCTATTACAGTTCTGCCACTTTCGTATTTATAAACTGCGTGATGTTCGTAAAATTCTGCACAACCTTTTAAGATTGGGTAGATTGTTTTTGCGAGGAGTTCTTTATCTTCGGTATAGCGATAGCAAGTCATTGCTTCGAGCGAGATGCTACCCATATGTAAGATGTGGTCGAGCCAGCGACCTTGCAGAGTTGTGCCTTCGTTGCCATCTTCAAGAGTCAGCCACGAATATCTTCTGCCTGTTTGACTTTGTGGACGACCTGCACGGAATTTTACAACTTTTGGAAAACTATTCCAGAAACGAGCAATTTTATTTGCTTCTTGTATCTTGTTTGTTGCACAGAGGGCAGGGTTAAAAAATGTGAAGCCAAAATATTTGCCATCCCAATGCATCGGGAGAAATCCGACGGGAATCGACCAACGACTCGACCAACATTTTAGATTGTAAAGCGATGTGTAATAAGTTGCTTCAATTGTTTTGTCTTCAAGCCATACTCCAAAATCGCCATAAAATTTTTTCCATTGTGCTTTGTGTGATGCAAAGAAATTTGACCAACCTTTGCTAATTTCTTTTTCTATATTTACAAGCTGTTTTTCTGGTTTATTCTTCTGAAAATCATCAACCATCACAATGAAAAATGCTGTATCATTTTTTGGGTTATCGATTGTAATTTTTATCGAATTTTTTGTAGATTCTAATTTCGCATTTTTGTTGTCGCAGATAATTTTTATAGTTCCGTTGACTGATTTGCGTGCTTTTTCGAGAAAGAATTTAATCTCGTTGCCAACAATCTCATAAGTCATATGCAGTGGCTTTGATTGTTTTTCGCCAACATCAGAGAAGAAGTATTCAAATGTGTACGATTTTAAAGGTTCACCAGAAAATCGTTTCTGCACTGCTATAACAGGGTGTTTTGCCGATACAAATGCTGTCGAATTTATCGTCGTTTTACCATTGTTATAAGTGTTGGATACTTCAGATGTGGCATTGAAAACATCGAGATGTTGCGACCATTTTTCAGGCGATACATTTTTTTCTTCGGCAAGATTTACGCTTTCGACAAAATATCCAAAAGTAGCAAGCTTATGGCTGTCTGTACGTCGACCTGCTCGATAATTTGCTGGATAATATTTCCCACCCGTACACTTGATATTCTTATACGATGGAGTTTCTTGGAACTGACAATTTCGGTAGTCGATGAGTAGTCCGATGTCGCCATTTGCGAGAATTGGTGGTGAATATTGTGTTTTTGCGTGTTCCCAAGATGAATCTACTGTGCGAGTAAATTCTTTGTTTGTTTGATTAGCACAAAGTGTAGATATTGCAAAGAATATTGATAGAATTATTGATATCTTTCTTTTCATTTGTCTCATCTGTTAATAAAAAATACGAGTCATTCTTTTTTTGTAGATTATGTGATTGCAAACTTACAAGGTTTTTGTTTCTCCCTTTGAAAGCTTGATTTTCTGAGGTGTACCACCTGCCACAATAATTGTCTTTTCGCGTTCGGAGTGATTATTTTCAGCGGTGAGTTTTATTGTCGGCTTGCCGTCTACGCATTTGCATTCAACGATAATGCTATCGTACGCACGGAGTTTGAAAGAATAATTTTTCCACTTCTTTGTAATCGCTGGGATAATCTTGATTGTATCGCCTTTGCATTGTATGAACATCTCGTTTACAGATTGTATGTATGTGCCTTGCGGAGATGAACACCATGGCACAGACATAAATGCTGGTTCGTTGATTTCAAAGATTTCGGCGAATTTGCCGACGGATGCAATCGCACGTTGAATGTTTCTTTCGGCACCTTCGCCATCTTCAATTCTCGACATCGCACACGATAGCCACGATGCGTACCAACTGCAGATTCTTGAGCCGACTTTGTACATATTGCCGAATGCCAATCCGTTCTTCTCAAAGTCGTGGATTGCCTTCACTTGCAAATCGCTTTCTTTGCCCAAAATTCCGTATGGGATTGTCGAGCCGAGAACCCCGACACTCTTTTGGTCGGCGTTTGGATATGGGATATATTTTTCGTTATCTCTGGGCAGATGTTTTTTTAAGGCATCGGCAATCTTTCGCCAATTCTTTGCGTCGTCAGCATCAACGCCCAAAATTTCGGCAGATTCAGACGCAATTAAAAGTGTAGATATCGCCGCAGATGTTGTGAGCGATGCGTTTTCGAGTGCCGATGGCAAACGTTCCAAATCGCAAAATTTGCCGATGACAGTGCGTCCGTCTTTGAGTTCATAGACTGCTTGTTTTACGAAAAATTCAGCACAACCTCTTATGACAGGATATGCTTTTGTACGCAAATATTCTTTATCTTCTGTATATTGATAATATGAATAACATTCAATGGGTATGTTGCCCAAGTGCAAGATGTGGTCGAGCCATTGACCTTCTCTTGTCGTTCCTTCAGCTCCGTTTTCGAGCGATTGCCAGTTGTAGCGAATGCCGACCTGACTATCTTTTCTGCCTGCTCGTGCTTTTGCCGCAGGGATTATGCTATTCCAAAAATTGCCGAGTTTTTTGACTTCGGGCAAGTGTCCCGATGCCGACAGTGCTGGACCAAAAAATGTGAAGCCAAAGAATGAGCCATTCCAGTGCGTTCTTAAAATACCCACTGGGATTGACCATTGTGTCGACCAGCATTTGAGATTATAAATGGCAGTGTAGTATGTTGATTCAACTTTTTTGTCTTCAAGTGTAATACCGAAGTCGCCATAAAATTTTTGCCATTGTTTTTTGTGTGAGTCGAGAAGCGTTTGCCATGGCGATTCATCCATTATCTTTTTGATTTTTGCAAGCTCTGCGTTGTAGTCGTTCTTCTTGAAATTATCGACTATTGCCACGAAGAATGCGATGTCGCCTTTAGGTTTATCTATTGTGATTTTTATCGAGTTTTCTTCTTCGATAATTTTCGCATTTTTGTCATCGCAAAATAGAGCAATTTTACCTTTTGTTTTTGTGCGAGTCCCTTCGAGCTTGTAAGAAATTTCGCCGTTTGCGATTTTTCCACGCATATGCATCGGCTGTTCGTCGTACTTTCTTTCTTCGCAAAAATAATATTCAAATGTGTACGACTTCGGAGTATCGCCAGAAAATCTTTTTTGGATTGCAATTATCGGCATATCGGCTGACACAAAGGCGGATGAGTCAATAATCGTCTTGCCTTTGTTGTATGTATTTTTTGTTTCCGATATAGCGTTGAAAATATCGAGATGTTGCGACCAGCTTTCAGGTTTTGCGTCAGGAGAATTTTCAAAATCTACCGATTCTTCAAAGCGTCCGAAGCATGCGAGCTTTTTGTTATCGAGTCTGCGACCTTGTCGATAAATTGACGGCGAGTAAACCTTTTCGCTAATACTTTTGATGTATTTGTACGACGATACATCGTGAAATTGACAGTTGCGATAGTCGATAAGCAACCCGATATCGCCATTTGCGAGGATTGGGGGTGAGTATTGTTTGCTTGCGTGTTCCCAATTTGAATCAACGCTACGTTCAAATGTTTTATTTTCAATCGCAAACAGTGCAGATGTTGCACACAGTATTGATACAAGTGATAATATTTTTCTCATATTAGTGATAGATACTAAATTCTGTGTATATTACAGTCAAGAGTAATGGATGCAAAAAAACCGCTCCGATATCGGAACGGCTCTTTGAAAGAAGTGTGCAAAGCTTATTCTGACTCTGGCATATCGAGGGCGATGTGCAAGTCTTTGAGTTGCTTTTCTACTACTGGCGATGGCGATTGTGCCATTAAATCTTGTCCCTTTTGAGTTTTTGGGAATGCGATAATATCGCGAATACTTTGGCGATTTGTCAAGATAGTAACAAGTCTATCAAAGCCCAATGCGATACCGCCGTGTGGAGGTGCTCCGTATTTGAACGCCTTGAGCATATAGCCGAAACGCGATTCAACAACGTCTGCAGGAATCTTCAATACGTCTTTAAATACTTTTTCTTGAACATCTGGTTGGTGGATTCTTATCGAGCCACCGCCAAGTTCTGTACCATTGAGAACAATATCGTAGTGTTGACCACGAACTTTGAGCGGATCAGTTTCCAAATATTGTACGTCTTCTGGAACAGGCGATGTAAATGGGTGGTGAGCCGAAACGTATCTGCCTTGTTCTTCGTCCCAAAGCATAAGTGGGAATTCGATAACCCAAAGGAAGTTGAATTGTTTTGGATCGATAACGATTTTTCCACGAGCTTGCAAAAGCTTTCCGCAATCCAAACGTACACGTCCGAGAATTGCACAAGCTTGTTCCCAATTTGACGCAGCAAAGAATACGATGTCGCCGTCTTCGATGTTGAGCTTTTCTTTGAGGGCAGTTTGTTCTGCTTCTGAAAGGAACTTCAAAATTGGGCTCTTCCAAGCACCATTTTCAGCTTTGATGAAAGCCAAGCCTTTTGCACCGAGTGTCTTTGCGACGTCTTCGAGCGACTTCAATTCGCCTTGAGTGATGTCTGAAAGACCCTTTGCATTGATTGCTTTGATGACTCCACCATTTGCGACAACGCTTGCGAACACTTTGAATTGACTATCTTTGAAAACGTCGGTGAGGTCTTGAAGCTCAATACCAAAGCGAGTATCTGGCTTATCGACACCGTAGCGATTCATTGCATCTACATACTGCATTCTTGGGAAAGGTGTTGGAATATCCATTCCGAGCGTGTCTTTCCAAATCTTCTTGAGCATATTTTCGATGAGTGCGTACATATCTTCACGTTCGACGAAGCTCAATTCGATATCGACTTGTGTGAATTCTGGCTGACGATCTGCACGGAGGTCTTCGTCTCGGAAGCACTTTGCCATTTGGTAATAGCGTTCAATGCCCGATACCATCAACATTTGCTTATATTGTTGTGGCGATTGGTTGAGTGCGTAGAACATTCCAGGGTTTGTACGGCTTGGTACGAGGAATTCACGAGCACCTTCTGGAGTACTCTTGAAGAGGATTGGAGTTTCTACTTCGATAAAGTTTTCAGAATTGAGGTAGTCTCGGATTGCCTGTGCTGCCTTATGACGCATACGGAGCAAGTTGAGGTTGCGAGGTCTACGCAAGTCGAGATAACGATATTGCAAACGCAAGTCTTCGTTAACTTTGTCGGCACGTTCGTCTTCGAGAGGGAAAGGCAAAGGTTCGCAGATATTGTGGATAATCATATCGTTTGCCACAACTTCGATATCGCCAGTTTTGAGCGATGCGTTCTTTGTTCCTTCTTCACGGAGAGCTACCTTACCAAAAATTTGGATTACGCTTTCGTCCTTAAGCTTTTGAGCTTTTTCGTACACGTTAGTTGCTTCTGGGTGGAAGACAACTTGCGTGATACCTTCGCGGTCGCGTAAGTCGATGAAGAGAATTCCGCCGTGGTCGCGTACAGATTGTACCCAGCCGATAAGCATTACTTCTTTGCCGTTATCGGAAGCGGTGAGTTCGTTGCATGTATTAGTGCGTTTCATAGTAAAAAAATTAACCTTTTAAGAGTCTATTTTTTATGTTGTTAGTCAAGGCTTTTTTGCTCGAAAAAATTATACTTCCTGCGATTGCAGTGAATGGAGCTACAAGTACAAGCCCAAATGAGCCGACGAGTGTTTTTACTAATTCTGATGCGACATGTGGATTGTTGATGAAATCAATCGGTTCAACTCCGTTTGCGAGGAACGTCATCATCAATGTTAGGTATCCGCCTGTGTACGCCAAAAGTAAAGTTGTCGACATTGTACCGACAACACTTCTGCCGATTCTCCACCCCGACTCTAATAATTGTCGTGATGTTATTTGTGGATTACGCAATTTTAATTCTTCCATTCCCGCCGAAACGTCCATTGCCAAGTCCATAACAGCACCCGACGAGGACAAGAATATTGCTCCGATATACAAATCTGAAATACTCAAGTTTGGGTATCCAGCATAGAGTAGTGCTTGCGAGTATGGCATAACTGCACCGTTGATTTTAAATAGATAAGTGAAAAGCCAGCCCATTGCACAGCTCGCACCCACGCCTAAAATTGTTCCACAAAATGCTGAAAATCCTTTTTGAGTAAAGCTCGCCACGAGGAATATTATCGTTGCCGAAAGTACCATTACTGCGATGAAGCATATCAAGATTGCGTTGTATCCCAGCAGGCACAATGGCACTACGATTTTCCAAATTATCGCACACGAAAATACAAATGATATTAACGATTTTGCTCCGACCATTCCTCCGAATGCAACTAACAAAATCGAGAAGAGTGCAAACAAAGTTATTGTCCAACCGATTCTGTAATGGTCTTGGGCGTTGATTGTCGTGTTCTCATCGGCATCTTCGGGGATTGAGACAATAGCAGTATCGCCAACTTTAAAGATTTTATCGAGCTCCATTTGCGAGCGTTGCAAGTTGACTGCATCAAAAATTTTTCCGTCGAATTTACCTTGTAATATTTTTACTTTCAGACGTTGTTCGCCTTGTGCGACAAGCTCGACAATCATAAGCGACGAGTTGTCTACTTCTACAACTTCGGCTTTAACTTTTTCGCCTTTTTGAGCTGGCGAAACATGGAAAATATCCAAAGAAAAAATAGTTGCACACAAAAAGACAAAGACGCAAATAATGATTGCGTCTTTCGTCTTGTTAGAAAATTTCAAACTTTTTTGCATCTATTATTTAACTGCTTGTTTGAGCAATTTTGCGATATCGGTATTATCGATTGCACCGTTGAAATTTTCAGCACCTTTACCTGTTGCAGTTGTGTTTACAGGCAGAGCAGTGTGTGCTCCAGATGTCCAAGCAACGCCAGCTTTATTGTCGAAAAGATGCGTAAGTGCTCTGCCGAACGACTTCTTTTCGATAAATGCTTTCTTGAGTTTTTCTTGGTCTTCTTCTGAGACGTACATTGGATGTTTTTCATCGCCACTAAATTTGAGAGAGAACTTTTCTTCGATGAGTGGCTTTACATCTTTAAAATACAATCTTTTGCCGTCTTTTCTTAATTCTTTTCTCATCTTCGATATTTTCTTTACGAATACGTTAATCGAGCATTTTTGCAAGCTGAGTCTATCTATGTACGATGTGTATCCAGTACCTGCAAATCCGAGTGTCAAGCCCCCAGTTTCGTGGTCGCCCGTTATAACGATGAGTGTTTCATCGGGATGTTTTTTTGCAAATTCAAGAGCAACTTTTACGGCTTTGTCGAAGTCGATAACCTCTTTTATAACGGTTGCGGCGTCGTTAGCGTGGCACATCCAGTCGATTTTTCCACCTTCAGTCATAATGAAGAAACCATTTGGATTATCGAGAACTTCTATACCTTTGCGAACATAATCGGCAAGGATGAGATCATCATCATCGGCATCGATTGCGTAAGGGATATCTTCTTTGCTACCGAAAGCCATAATTTTTCCACTCTTTGAGTTGAGCTTTTTGAAATCGTCATTATCAATTTCTACAAAAACTTTGTATCCTGCTTTTTTAGCGAGGTCGTAAATATCGCCTTTGTATTCCTTATTCTTTTTATCATCATTTTTGTTTACACCGCCACCAGCGAAGTAATCGAAGCCCGATTCAATCATATCAAGACCCAAGTTGTAATAGTTGCTTCTTGATTGATTGTGTCCGTAGAACGACGCAGGGGTAGCGTGGTTGATTGTAACGCTTGTAATGATACCAACTTTTTTGCCCGCTTTCTGTGCGACGTATGCGATTGATTCAATCTTTTCGCCTTTTGCATTCAACCCGATTGTGCCGTTTCTTGTCTTTTCACCGCATGCGATAGCAGTTCCACTTGCGGCAGAATCTGTAATAAACGAGCTTGCCGAGTTTGTGTAAGTGATAGCTTGGTTTTTCATTGCATTGATAGCAAGCCCACCTTGACCTGAAAGTTGCATATAACGTTCTGCCATCATTCTTTGGGGAATAGACATTCCGTCGCCGATAAATAGGAATACATATTTAACGGGCTTCATTTCGGCGAATGCAGTGAATGTTGCAGTCGCGACAATTAATAGTGCGAGTAATAATTTTTTTATATTCTTCATAAAAACTTCTGTTTCCTAATAAAAATCAAAAGACGATTATGCGTTTTTTTCAAGCAATAAAAAACATAATAATTTTTAGATTGTGCAAAAAATTGTTGTCGAAAAAATAAAAATGTTTCTAATAGGGTAGATAATTATGGCACTTGAAAAAATTAACGACGTAAAAGGAAAAGCCGTTTTCATCCCTGGAAACGACATTGATACCGATAGAATTATTCCCGCTCGCTTTATGGTCTGCGTGACTTTTGAAGGTTTGGGACAATATGCGTTTTATGACGAACGCAAAAATGCAGACGGTTCAGATAAGGTCCATCCGTTGACTGACCCACGCAAGCAAAATGCAAAGATTTTGCTTTCAGGGGCAAACTTCGGTTGTGGCTCATCACGTGAACACGCTCCACAATCGCTTTGGCACTATGGTTTCCGTGCAATCGTGGCAGAAAGTTTTGCTGAAATCTTCTTCGGCAACTCGACGACATTGGGAATACCTTGCGTATGTGCATCGCACGACGATATCGCAAAGATTGGCGAAATTATCGAAGTAGATCCTGACGCTGAAGTTGATGTTAATGTTGAAGCAATGACTGTATCATGCAAAGATTTTGTATGCAAATGCACAATGCCAGATACAGCTCGCTCTGCATTGGTATCAGGCACATGGGACCCAATAGCAGACTTGCTCGACGCTGAAACGCAAATAAAAGAAAAGGCATCAGATTTGCCATACTTTAAATAATATGAAATTCATACTCGAAGGTGCAGGAGTTTTTATTTATCCGCTCGGACTGTGTTCGTTCTTGGCTCTCTTTATTATTATAGAGCGTTTCATCTCTTTGCGTGATTCAAAAGTGATTCCACGTGAAGTTGCGAATTCACTCATAGCGGGACAACTCCCACAACTCTCAAACGAGTTGTCGTCATCTATCGGTAGAATTTTGTATTTTTTCAAAACGTCAAAGCCAGACCCTGAAGCACTCAAGGCATTTGCTCAACTCGAAATGACTCGCCTTGAAAAAGGGATGTTCTGGCTTGATGTTGTTGTTTCGGCAGCTCCACTTTTGGGGCTGTTGGGGACAGTCGCAGGTCTTGTTACTGTGTTTGCAACAGATTCATCGTTGCCGTCGCCTGAAACAATCTCACGTGGGGTAGGGCTTGCGTTATCTACAACTATCATCGGGCTTTCGATAGCAATTCCTGCAATCGTAGGTAATTCGTATTTGAATAGAAAAATCGACAAACTTTGTGCACGTCTGAATATATGCGTGGAAAGTTTGATTGATGTTCACGAAAAAGAAAAATCGAAATAACTGTGAATATAAAAGCTCACAGACCGAGAAGAAAAGCCGAAGTGAATATCGTCCCAATGGTCGATGTTCTCACCGTGCTGATTTTCTTTTTTCTTTTGACAATGCAATTTAAAGATATTTATGCAGTCGATATTACCCCGCCAAATATGGAGAGTGCGACTGGCTCATCGACAAAAAAGCCCGATACGATTGCTATCGACAAAGATGGTCGATACTATTTCAACGCAAAAGAAATTAAATTTGATGCGTTAAAAGAAACATTAAATAGCGTCGCCCAAAAAGGAGACGACGCATCGCTGATTTTACTTGCCGACAAAGACACACCATTGCACTTTGTGACATCGGCAATCGATATTGTTAAAATATCAAAAATTAAAAAATTAAGCTTACAAACCGATAAATAATTTGAGCGTATAAGTTAAAAAAGCTTGTCTTGATTTTTTTTAGATGCTTAAATGTGATTTATAAACGATTAGCTCTGTCTTTTTGGAGCAGTATGTTTGCACTCTATTTGTGCTTTATATTGTCTTTTAATTCTTTCTTCAACTTGGGGATTCTATGTATTTTCTCGCACGTTGGGAAAGTTGCAATCAATTTCAATTATGGATAATTTAGATATTATAGAAGTGAGTGGAATTTTCGCTCCGACAACAAACAATAACGGCGTTTTGCTCGACCCAAAACGAGGTGGAAAAACACGCCCTTCAGACCCTTATGTACCCAAGGAACTCGTTCAGCGTTTTGCGGTAAAAAAAGGACAGTTTATTGTAGCAAAAGCACATCAAGCAAAAGGGCATCAAAACCCGAAAGTACGCTTTATTGATACAATCGACGGTGTTCCTTGCGTAGAACGTCGCCGAATGATGTCGTTCCAAAATTTGACGACAATCGCACCAAATAAAAAACTTAAGCTCGAAACAAAAGACGGCAGAATGACAAATCGTGTAATCGATATATTCTGCCCAATCGGTAAGGGTACGCGTGGGCTTGTCGTAGCACCACCACGCACAGGCAAGACTACTCTCTTGAAAGATATTGCGTTTGGAGTTTTGGAAAATCATCCAGAGTGCAAGTTGATTATCGTGCTTGTCGATGAACGTCCAGAAGAGGTAACAGACTTCCGTATGGAAGTTCCCGAAGCCGAAATTTACGCATCGTCGAATGACGAAAATATTGCGACACATATCCGTATATCCGACCTTGCAATCGAACGTGCAAAACACCTTGTAGAAACTGGGGCAGATGTCGTGTTGCTTATGGACTCGCTCACACGTCTTTCTCGTGCACATAACTCTGCAAAAGCTAATGGCGGTAGAACGATGAGTGGCGGGCTTGATATCCGAGCTCTCGAACGTCCACGTCAGATATTTTCGGCAGCACGCAACACTGATGAAGCTGGTAGCTTGACGATTATTGCGTCGGCATTAGTCGAAACAGGTTCGCGTATGGACGACCTTATCTTCCAAGAATTCAAAGGCACTGGAAATATGGAAATGGTACTCGACAGAAAAGTCGCTGAACTTCGCATTTGGCCAGCGATAAATATATCGGCATCGGGTACACGTCGTGAAGAATTGTTGTTGACTGCAGATGAGCTTGAAGCTGCATCATTCTTGCGTAGGGCAATGGCTGGTTCAAAGACGGAAGACTGTGCCGAAACACTCATCAACAGAATGAAGCAATCTAAAACAAACAAAGATTTTATCTCAATGATTCTGTAATCAAAAGACAAATTTACCGAAATAAAAAAAAAGGTGCGTTCTTTTACGAATGTACCTTTTTTTGTGGATATTCAGACTCAATAAATGTCTTCACGTCGGTCTTGGAAGGCTGGTATTTTACTTCTGATTGCGTCAACTTCGTCGAGATTTATATCTGCAAACGTGAGCGATTCCAAGTCTTGCGGAGCTTCTGCCAACACGGTTCCCCAAGGGTCGATTACAGCCGACATCCCAAAATATTTTACTGAATTTTTACCGAAATTTTCTGTTCCAGCACGATTGACAGCAACTACAAAACATTGGTTTTCTATCGCCCTTGCTCGTGAGAGAATACGCCAATGTTCCGAGCGTGGATGCGGAAATGCCGACGATATAATGATAAGTTTTGCCCCACGTTTTGCCATTCTGACAAAAAGGTCGGGGAAGCGAATATCGTAGCAAACTGCAAAACCAATTTTTCCAAAGGGCGTGTTTGCAACAACAATCTCATCACCACTTTTTACATATTTATTTTCGCTGAAAACCGAGAACAAATGAATTTTATCGTAAGTTGAAAGGATTTTTCCGTCGGCAGATATAAATAGAAATCTGTTTGTGGGGAGAGCGTCCGTATCGTTTAAATGTGGGATTGAGCCACAAATACAAATGTTGTTGCGTTGGGCAATCTCGCAGAGTTTTTCTTCGGCAAAAGTTCCATTTGCTCGCAAAAACTCGACATTCTTTTTGTAGTTGAAGCCACACAAGAACATTTCTGGAAACACCACCATTTCTGCTCCGTGGAGTCTTGCATTTTTCGCATGGCTTTCAACCGATAGAAGATTTTGTTCAAACTCGCCTTGTGCGACATCAATTTGTGCGATTGCAACTCTCATAGAAATCTAATTTTTTTGATGTTAGAACAGCCTTTTAACAATTTTATTTTTTTCAAAATCTCTCTTTCTGAAAATAATATTTCTTGTTTTACTGCCGGATTTTCTGCTTCTACATAAAGAATATTCATTCTCACATTTCGTGGAGAAGCTCTGCCGATAAAACGTTTTGGCAAACAATCGTTCCAGCTGGCAGATATTATTTTTACTGGGTTTTCAGCCTTTATCTTTAATTTGAGAAGAAATTTTTCGACGAGCGATGCCGATGATTCTGGTTTGCCTTTTGTCGATCTGTCGATAGAAATTTTTGGCGAATAGGGCAGACCTCTAAACGCACTCAACACATTATTTTCTTCTGATAACGGCATAAATTTTTATCGATTATTTTCTAAATATTTTTGCAAAAAATATAACGAGTTAATTGCTATTGAATGGAAAATTTTTCCACGTTTTACCATAGAATCGAGTTTATCGACATCTATAATTTTCATTTCAATCTCTTCATTTTCATCCCAGTGGAGTTCTGCAGTTTTCTTGCAGTCTTCAATCACTACAAAGTGTGCAAGGTTGCTTTGTATTGCTGGGTTTGGCGAGTATGAGGCGACAAGTTTTGCACGTTTACCAGTGTATCCAGTTTCTTCGGCAAGTTCTCGTCTTGCAGTTTGGATAGGCGTTTCACCTTTGTCCATAACGCCACCTGAAAACTCCCAAGAGGTCTTGTTTGCACCGAATCTAAATTGATTTACGAGGATAGTTTTGATTGAGCCGTCGTCGCATCTGATAATAGGTGCAACTTGGACCCAGTCTGTACATTCATTTATGAAAAAATCTCCCTTGCGTCCGTCGGGATGTACAAAGGTTTTAGATTTAACTTTGAACACACGACAATCTGCGATAGTTTTTTCGCGTGTGCATTTCCAGTTTTGTACTTTAATTTTTTTCATATTGCATAAAAAACGCGTCCGTTTTTTCGGACGCGTCGAGAAAATTTACGGAATTACAATTTCTTGACCGACCTTCAATCGAGATGGATTTGCGTCTGGATTTGCCGAGATAATTGCACTTACAGACACCCCATATTTCTTTGCGAGCTTACCGAATGTATCGCCACTTTGGATGACGTGTTTTTTAGTTGCTCCGTCTTGAGTAGGAGCTTGTTTGTCTTGAGTAGTTGTTTGAGCAGTTTGTTCTGTCGATTTTACTTCAGATTTAGGTTGAGCTTTTTGAACAGCACGTTTTGCGACAATTTCGATAGCGTTTCTATTTTCTTCAATACCTTTGCGATTTTCCAAAATGACAGCGTTGAACTTACTCAATTCAGCATTCAATTTTGAGACGATTGTGTTCAAGTGTGTTTTGTCGTTCGATTTCACTTCTTCGAGTTGAAGTGCGAGCGAGTCAATCCTATCGCTAATCTTTTTTGTTTCGAGTGCAATAGATGCAGCTTTCTCGATTTTTTCGTTCATATCTTTTGCAGTATCGCCGACTTTAACCATAGCCATAATTGCGAGTGCAATAGCGATAACACTAAGACCCAACCCGAGCAAACCGAGGGCTGACATTAGCGATGAAGGTTGTTTTTCTGTTTTTGTAATATTTTCGTCTTCCATATTTTTATTTAAATTATGAATATGTATATTGATATTATTTTTAAAAAGTTCAACATTTCTTTACGCTTTACGTTTTATTTTCTTTCGATATATATTATTCTACAAATTAAATTTAATTTGATATGTTGAAGTCGCAACAGGTATATCTTGAAATCGGGAAAATATGTTCCGATTGCTTTGTGTCGACATCTATCGCAAAAGATGCACTCGCAAAGGCGTTGTCGCAAACATACAATGCTATTATGCAGTTTCATCAAAATGGAGCAGGGGGCAAGAGTGTTTGCAAGGCGAACTCGTGTGCGATGGATAGAATTATAGAATTTCTTTATACAAAATTTGTCGAAAAGAGAAAATCGCGTGGGAGGGAAATGGGCGAAAAATTTTGTATTGTCGCCACAGGCGGATATGGACGTGAAGAGCTTTCCCCAAAAAGCGACATCGATATTATCTTTCTCTACGAAAATGGAATTTCGAGCCGATTTAAGACAATAGTTGTCGACGAAATTATGTATCCACTTTGGGATTGTGGCTTGCGTATCGGGCATTCATCATGCACTTATTCAGAAGCGTTGTCAGATGCCAAAAGCGATATTTTGTTGCGTAATTCTATGCTCGATAGCCGAATAATTTGTGGGAATAAAAAAATCTATTCCAAATTTTTATCGAGATTTAATTCTTTGTGTAGCTCAAAAAAGAAAGAACATTTTGAAGAGCTTTTGCGTTTGAAACGTGATCGCCACGCAAAGTTTGGTTGGACTCCATATCTACAAGAACCGAATTTGAAAAATGGTATTGGCGGATTACGCGACGCACAAACGATGTCGTGGAAAACACGTCTGAATTTTGGTGAGGGCAATTTGCGTCAACTCGCAACACGCTCGATTATTTCTAAAAGCGAGTATCGTGCAGTACTGAAAGCTTACGATTTTCTTTTGCGAGTCAGAAATGATATGCACTACTTTTTTGCTCGAGAAGTAGATTTGCTCGACTTGGAAAATCAGCCGATAATCGCCAAGCGACTCGGGTTTATCAGCCAAAATGATGATAATGACGGTGTCGAAGAATTTATGCGGAAAATTTATTTTTCTTTTCGCACAATAGATAGTGTCGCAAAAACAGCCCGCAAGCGAATGGGTATAGTTTTGCCAGATGACGTTTTTGCAACAATGCGACACTTGGGAAAACGTCTGCCTGCAAATAGAAAATTTGAAATAGACGGATTCTCATTTTATCGTGGAGAAGCAAAGGCATTGTCTAATTATGTATTCCAACGCGATCCAACACTTTTGGTGAAAGTGTTTGCGATGTTCCAAGAATATGGCGTTGTGCCGTCAGATAGTCTCGAAGTTTTGATAAAAGACTCTCGTATTTTGATAGACGACAATGTGCGTGCCGATAGCGACACAAATTTATCTTTCCTCTCTATTTTAGAGAAGCGTGGCAACGTGTTCCCAACACTTGAGCTTATGCACTACTGGGGTGTTCTCGGCGAATTTGTGCCTGAATTTAAGGACATCACTTGTATGGTTCAGCACGAATTTTATCATAGATACACTGTCGATGTTCACACGTTAAATACCATTGCACAGCTCGATAAAGTTTTTTGTGCGAGCCAAAACGATGGCGTGTATTACGAATATCACAAAGTGTTGTTGTCGAGCCCATCGCCAATTTTGCTTTATCCGACAATCTTGTTGCACGATATCGGCAAGGGCGACGGAATACGTGGACACGCAGAAGTTAGTGCTGATTTAGCAAAGGGAATTTTACGCCGTTGGGGCGTTCAAGAATCGGATATAGAACCAATAATTTTTGCGATAAAAAATCATTTGCAGATGGCTCGATTCTGGCAGTCTAACGATGTCGAGGACGAAACGGCAATCGCCAAATTTGCGTCGATTGTAAAGAATGAAGAAAATTTGAAATACTTGTATGTTTTGACATTTTGCGATGCGTCGGGTACGGCAGATGGATTCTGGAATTCTTACAAGCAAGGACTTCACTCTGCATTGTTCTCGGCTACAATGGCATATTTTAATAAGCGTCGCACGCCAGCAATGTTGGAACGTAGAAAGGCAAAAGTTCTCGCTGAATCGCTCGCAGATACGCGTTCAGAAGGGATTGAAAATATCATCTTGGAGCAATCCGAATTTTTGCCACAAAACTATTTTATGCTACATGGCAGAAGCGACTTGCTTATGCACGCAAAAATGATATCGCAACTTCGAGAAAATCTCAAAGATAACAAGACTTCAAAAAATCCCGTTGTCGAATGGCGAGACGACCCCAACGACTCTATTAGCCGACTTTATGTAGTATCGCAATATCAACGTGGAATGTTCTCGGTGCTGTCGGGAATTATCACGCTTTCGGGGCTTGATATTTTAGGTTCAAAAGTTTTTAAACGTAGCGACGGCATAACGCTCGACGCATTCTATGTTAGCGGTATCAGTGGCGGGATGTCGGCAAACCCACGCATAAAAGCACGCTTTGCCAGAGAAATCGATGCAGTCATCAATGGCGATATCAAACTTGAATCTCGTGTGAACGATGTGTTCTACTCAAATAACAAATACAAAGAAAATAAAGTGATAAGCGATGTATTTATGCGTCGGGAATCGGGGAAAATTGTGATAGAATTGCGTGCGTTCGATAGAGTAGGGCTCTTATATAAAGTAGCAAAGATTATCGAGGAGAATGGTTATGATATAGCTTTTGCACGCATCAATACAGAACGTGGTTGGGCTCAAGATACATTCCATATTGTAGCGGGCGGTAAACACAACTCTTCGGCAGTATTATTGAAAAATTTGCGTGAATTGGCGTAATTTTATGCAAAAATAGTCATATTTGTTGATTTTTTTATTTGCCAAGCTCAAATTGCAAGGTAATATGTTTGGAAAATTTTTAAATTGAAAAATTATGTCTTGGGAACGTTATAAAAAATATTATTTGGGAATAGACCGACTCGGTTTCGGTCTCGATATCAGCAGAGTCAATTTTGACGACGCTTTCTTGCCTTCAATGAAAGGTAAGATGAAGTCGGCTTTTGACGCAATGCAAGCACTCGAAAACGGTGCTATTGCTAACCCTGACGAAAACAGAATGGTTGGGCACTATTGGCTCCGTACACCAGAACTCGCACCTACTGAAGAAATCAAAAATGAAATCGTAGGTACTGTCGAAAAAATTAAGGACTTTGCAAAGAAAATTCATAAGGGCGAAATCGTTGGTGCAGACGGCAAATTTAAATACGTTCTTTGCATCGGTATCGGTGGTTCGGCTCTCGGACCTCAATTTGTCAGCGAAGCACTCGCATCGCCACGCACCGACAAAATGCAAGTGTTCTTCCTCGATAATACAGACCCAGACGGCTATGACGTAGTTTTCGATAAATTGCGTGGAAAGCTCGGTAAGACACTCGCAGTTATCGCATCAAAATCTGGCGGAACACCAGAGCCACGCAATGCGATGATGGAAGCTATCTCTCGTTGGGAAGCTGCTGGGCTCGACTTTGCAAAACACGCAGTTGTAACAACAGGCGTAAATAGCAAACTTTATAACTTCGCAAAAGAAAAAGGATTCTTGGAATTCTTCCCAATGTGGGATTGGGTAGGCGGAAGAACAAGCGAATTTGCAGCAGTCGGCTTGTTGCCTGCAGCACTACAAGGTATCAGAATAGATAAGATGCTCAAAGGTGCAGCAGATATGGACAAAGCGACACGCTCGAATAAAATGCTCAAGAATCCAGCAGCACTCTTAGCGTTGATGTGGTACAAATGCACAAGTGGTAAAGGTCTTAAAGATATGGTTATTCTTCCATATAAAGATAGATTGCTCCTCTTGTCCCGTTATCTCCAACAGCTTATTATGGAATCGCTCGGTAAAGAGCTCGATCTCGACGGCAATGTCGTTGAACAAGGTATATCTGTTTACGGAAACAAAGGTTCGACAGACCAACACGCATACGTTCAACAACTCCGTGATGGTATCGATAACTTCTTCGTAACATTTATCGAAGTGCTTTCAGACAGAAAAGGTGAAAGTCCTGAAGTTGCATCGGGCGAAACAAGTGGCGATTATTTGCAAGCATTCTTGCTCGGCACACGCGAAGCTCTTTCAGCTAAAAATAGAGAAAGCATTACAATCACTGTTAAGGATTGCTCGCCTCAAACAATCGGGATGCTCATCGCACTTTACGATAGAACAGTCGGCTTGTACGCATCATTGGTAAATATCAACGCATATCACCAACCAGGTGTTGAAGCTGGTAAAAAGGCAGCAGGGCACATTTTAGAAATCAAGCAAAAGATTTTAAATGCACTCTCTACTGATAAGGGAAAAACAGTAGATGAAATTGCATGTGAAATAAATCTTGAAAATGAAACAGAATTAGTATTTAAAGTTCTTATTCACTTGATATCTAATCTGTCGACAGGTGTGAAAGTCGCATCTGGAACAGGCTTTGAAAGAACATTTATAAAAACAAAATAAGAAAATGAAAGCAGTATCCCTATCTCTCAAAATAGTAGCAATCATTGCCGCAGCAGCCAGTGTATATTTCTGGGCTGACACACGCGGTAAAATAGCATCGGCGGAAGCTCATATGAAAGGTGTTGCAGGTGCAAACCTCGAAGAAAAAGCTCCCAAGGTTCCTGGATTGCTCAAAGATCTCGCAAAACAAAAAACAACTGTTAAGAGTTTGCAAGGCAGACTCTCGACACTTGAATCACGTATTCAATCGACAAATTCTGAGCTCGAATCAGAACGTCGCAAGAGCGTTGACGCAAATGCAGAGATTGTAAAAAATCGTGCACAAATCCGTCAGCTCGAAGCATCGCTTGCAACATCGAACAAGCGTGTTGCTGAAAAAGATTCTCTCATCGAAAATCTCAAGCGTGAAATTGTTTCGACAAAAGCAATGCTCACACAAAATAACGAAGCTGACGAACTCAAAGAAAAAGTTTCTAACTTGGAATCGCAGTTGAACGCAAAGACAGAAGCACTCGCAGAAGCAGAAAAGAAAATCAAAACTCTCGAAGCATCTGAAGTTGTTGAAGTGGTCGAAACAGACGCATCGGGCAACAAGGTTAAGAGAAAGATTTTGAAAACACCTTACGTTGCTAAAGGCGATATCGCAACTGTTATCAATCTCGACGCTGAATCGGGCATTGTTGTAATCAACAAGGGCGAAAAAGACGGCGTTAAGGCTGACCAAAAGATTCAACTCAAACGTGAAGGTACATTGGTTTCTGAAGTTATCATTTCAGAATCGAAAGAAAATTTCGCATTGGCATTTATCAATCGCAAAGTTGGTATACCTGAAACAATCGAAGTTGGCGACTTGCTCGAGTTGACTGTTGCAACAGTTGAAGCACCAGCAGAAGCACCAGCTGAAAAGAAAGAAGAAGCAACTCCAGCTGAAAACGCACATCCAGGTGCAACAGAAGCTTAATCGACGTTATGAAGAAAATAATATTTGTTGTATTGTTGGCACTGTGTTCGGCTTTTATGGTCGGTTGCGAATCGACTGATAATAAAAAGCCATCGCGTTTGCCATCACGCCAAACCGATGGGGGAGACTTGCCTTGGGCTCGTCCAGCCTCGTGGGAAGGTGGTCTGCCAGGAATGGGCGGAATCGGCAATCCAACAAGATATTAATTCTGCAAAAAAACGTCTCAAGCAATCAAGCTTGAGACGTTTTTTTTGTCTCTATTATTTGTGTAGTTGTTATGAAATAAAAAATGGACTCGGTGAAAATTTCCGAGTCCATTTTTTTGTCGAAATCAGATGTGATTAAGCAAATTGCTTGAGCATATTTTTCAACTCTTCTTTTGTAGTCATACCGCATACGCCGACACGTTGACCATTGCGGAAGAAGATGATTGTCGGCACTTGATTTACGCCAAATTGTTGAGCAATTTCTGGAGCTTGGTCGACATCGACTTTGCAAATTATAGCCGAGCTACCGACTTCTTCAGCGAGTGCGTCGATTGTTGGGCTCAACATTTTGCATGGACCGCACCAAGGTGCCCAAAAGTCTACAAGAACGGGCTTATCTGCAGAAATTGTTTGGTTAAAATTTGATGAATCTAAATGTAATACTGGCATATTTTTTCTTTCTAATTTATTAGATGTCTAAAATAATCATAACAGCAAACGCTACTGCAACCGCAGCTGCAACGAAATCAATCGCTACTGATACTATCGACGGATTTTCATCTTTCTTAACTTCGACAGTTTTCATAGGTGTAGCAGTTCCAGCTTTTGTAGCAACGCCATACTTTGCTTTTGGCAAATCAAGAGAAACGGCAGGTTTTACTGCTGGTGCAACAGGCTTAGCAACTGGAGCTGTCGGAGCCGATGCAACTGGTTTTGCAACAGGTGCAGGAGCAACTGGAGCAACAGGAGTTTCAATAGGTGTTGGGGCAACAGGAGCTTCTACACGCACAGTTTGAGGTTCAGCTGGTGCAACACGCATTGTTGGTGCCGATGGAATTTCTTGAGGTTGAATGGGGTTTGTTTCGTCTGACATAATTATTTTTTTGTTAAAATTTTTTTGTCTGCACAAGAGTGCAAATAGATTTACGAATAAGTATTTCAATTAGTTTTTTCTTTTCAAGCTTTTTTGTGTTGATTTAATCGAACTATTTTAGAAATATATTTTTCGATGATAATTGATATGGAAATTAAGGCGATTGCCGATGACATCGAGCGTCGCGCAGGATATTTATGGAGGTTTCTTTGACGTCCCAGCAAAAGTTGCACAGATTGGACAGCTCGAAGAAGAAATGACTCGTGCAGATTTTTGGGATAATCAAGCCGAAGCCCAAAAGACTGTGTCGGAATTGACTCGCTTGAAAGCGTTGGTCGCACCACAGAACGAGATGAAAAAGCGTCTCGACGATCTCAAAGCACTTTTTGAACTTGCGGAAGAATCGGAGCCTGACGATATGTTGTCGGCAGAGCTTGCGTCGGAAACAAACGCCTTGCACGCATATTTAGATAAGATTGAAATCGAATCATTCTTGAGTGGACCGCACGATGCGTCGAATGCGATTATGACAATCCACGCTGGCGCAGGTGGAACAGAAAGTTGCGACTGGGCTGAAATGCTTTTTAGAATGTACTCGCGTTGGGCGGAGCGTCGAGGGTTTTCTGTCGAAATCGACGATATCCAAGATGGCGAAGAGGCAGGAGTTTCTCGTGTAACATTCAGAATTGTCGGGGCAAACGCTTACGGATATTCAAAAGCCGAACGTGGAGTGCATCGCCTTGTGCGAATTAGTCCGTTTGATGCGAATAAGCGTAGGCATACGTCATTTGCGTCGGTTGATGTTATCGCTGAAATCGACGATGATATCGACATGGATATCAAGGAAGAAGAGTTGAAAATTGATACATATCGTGCGAGTGGTAAAGGTGGGCAACACGTCAATAAGACCGAGAGTGCGGTGCGAATCACACACTTGCCGACAGGTATAGTAGTTGCGTGCCAAAATGAACGCTCGCAATTTAAGAATAAGGCGAGTGCGATGAAAATTCTCAAAAGTAGATTGTACGAAAAATTGCTCGACCAAAAGCGAAGCGAAATGGACAAATTCTACGGAGAGAAAGGTGAAATCTCGTGGGGAAATCAGATACGAAGCTACGTTTTCCAACCCTACCAAATGGTGAAAGATTTGCGTACGGGAGCAGAAACAGGGAACTTGCAAGCAGTGATGGACGGCGATATCGATTTGTTTGTCAACGCATGGTTGCGAGCAGGAGGACCCACAACCCGCAACAAAAATTATTTAGACGAAGAGTAGATGATTTTGTCGAATTAATATTTGGTAAAAAATATTATTATTGATGTTTTAAATATATTTTGTGGTATAAATAAATATCAATAACGCAAATAAAAGACCGGCGGAAAAACGATTCTGTCGGTCTTTTTGTTGTTTGCTGAAACGGGAGAAATATTGGTGGAAAAAGAGGGTTTGGAAATGTGAACGAAGCGTTTGAAGCATCAGCATCAAAAAATAGTAATATGGTTGTGGATATTTTTTACAATATTTTATTCTTAGGTTTTATATAAATATCTTAAACGCAGTAAAATAATGTAATATGATTGAAGTGTTTTATGTTATGTAGCCGGAAAATACAGTATATTTTAGAGGATTTTGAGTAGAGATAAAATTTTTCCAAAAAAAATGTTGACTTTTGTAGGCGTCTGTTTATTCGTCTTTATGTTTTAAAATATATTATATGAAAATGAAAAAAATAATTCTTCCTCTTGTTACGTTTTTAACTGCGTCGCTTTTTGCTGGAAGCACATCTCCAAGTCTCTATCCTGTTACACAATGGTACAATCCAGAGCCTGGCGTTCCTGTGGAAACGGGAGTGCAGCTTAAAGGTGTTGTCTATGTTAAGCCAGGTGGCCAAGGTGATGGTAGCACTTGGGCAAAAGCTTGCGGTGATATTCAAAAAGCAATTAATACAGCTTCAAGTAAAGCAGGTGATGATGGTTTTGCTGAAGTGTGGATTGCCGCAGGTACATATAAACATGGTTCTACTATCTTTTTGAAGAAAAATGTTGGTGTGTTTGGCGGTTTTGCTGGAGATGAAACGGAGTGGACTGCCAATGAAAACAAAAGGCAGGAATATGTAAATGGAGAATGTACAGGGAAGTATCTTACTCCAATAGGAAGAGCGACGCGAAAATGCGGAAACTTTGTGTATATTGATGGTGAAGGAAAGTATGCTGTCTTTGTTGCACAAGGAAAAGGCAAGCCGATGGAAGATCGTGCAATGCTCGGCACTTTGATAATTCAAAATGGTCATTCATCAAATGCACTTGCAGGTGGTGGTGCATTGTATGTTAGAAGTTTTTATTTAACAATATCAAATTGTACATTTAGAAATAATACTTCTATATTCTCGGGTGGTGCGATTTATAATCACGATGAACTTTATGATTTAAAAACACCAACTAATGATGATGAGTTTAGTGCTGAGGTTCATCATAATCATTTAGAATTATTCAATTGTACATTTGTTAATAATGTTGCTTCATATAATGGTGGGGCAATCTGCAACGGAGAGACAGTGTATAATCCGGATTTTTCAGATCCAAATGATGGAATTCTTGATAATAGTGGATCATCTGGTACTCAAGAAGAACCAGATTCTTCTATGATATTGAGAAATTGTACGTTTACACAAAACAAAGCAATGAGAGGAGGTGCGATTTTTGATAATGCAGGGTCTGTTATCGTAAATAGTATCCTTTGGGGTAATATTGCGACAAAACGTGCAGGTGAAGTTTACAATGAAAGTAATTCTCAAATAATACATACTTGTGTGATAAAACAACGTCGTGAAATAGGTAAACTTCTTTATATGGAAGGTATTTATACAGATCCTTCTCTTGAACAACCATCTGAAAATGGACGTGAACCAGAAAGATTGTATTCTCATGAATATATTATAACAAAGGATCCAAAATTATTACCTTTGGCTGACAATGGTGGAAATGTTTTAACTTGTGCACTCGGTGCTAAAAGTTCTGCAATAAAAGCAGGTGTTTTGTCGGAAGAAGCATTAACAGATGCAAGAGGTGTTGTTCGTCCAGTTAGCGTCGATGGTTCTATCGTAAAATCAACGATTGGCGCAGTTGAATATTCTACAGTTAAATTTTCAAAAAACCCTTCTACTACAGTTAGAACTTTTGTTGGTGGAGCAGTTGAGATATCTGTTGATTATGATACAAAACTTGAATCTCAAATAGAATACGAATGGTATATGTATGATGGAAAAAAATGGTTGCCTATTCCAAATACAAAGGGTGAATTGGCTCCATTTAATACTGACGTATTGGATGATGATGAATATAATGGCGGTGTCTTTAAACCAATAGAACCATTGAAAATTTCAAACGTAACTAAAGAACATTCACTTTATCGTTATAAGTGTGTTCTTACGGATAAGCGTCATAATAAAACTATCGAATCAAACGTAGTAAAAGTTGCGGTAGTTGACAAACCAACTATCGAAATAACGGAAAACAATCGTGCTACAAAATTGGCAGTTTATGATCCTACAGATATAGTAGACGGGGTGGCGAAGGTTGATAGCAGAATTACAATATGCTTACAGGTAAAGGCAAAAGGCGTAAAAAATTTGACATATCAATGGCAGTATAAATATCAAAATGAAAATGATAGTGCTTGGAAAAATATATCAAAAACAGAAAATAAAACTGCCAATTCTGTGAAGTTTATAGCTGATTGCGTTGATGCAGATGACTTCAATAAAGAATACAGATTAGTTGTTAATTCAACATATCTTCAATCGCTTGAAGATGTCGTGTCTAATGTATACAAGCCTGTTAAATTGGCTAAAGCAGGTATTGCTAATGTAAATCTTCCTGCGGATTGTACATGTTCTAATACGGAAAAAGCTACATTTACAGTAGAAGCTACACCCAGTGATGACAAAAACTTGAAATTCCAATGGCAAGTTTCTACGGACGGAGTTATTTGGAAGAATGTTGGGGCAAAACAAACACTCGTAATTTCTAAACCAGATGTAAAGCTATCTGGCAATCAATATCGTTGTTTGGTAAGTAATAAAGGTAATCCAAAGAATCCCGAGGTTTCTAGGATAGCTACCTTAACAGTAAGAGCAGGTGCAAAAATTACAAAAGCACAGCTTGTTTCAAAGACAACAATTTATAAAGGTGATTTTGTTTCTGCTTCAGTAGAAGCAAAAGGATATAACACGAAGTATCAATGGCAATATTCATTAGATGGAAAGAATTGGGTAAATATTGCAGGTGAAACAAGTAATATCTTGAATGCGTTTGATACGTCGTCGTTGACAATGCCAAAAGGAAAGACTTCAACGTCAGTCCAATGTCGTTGTCTTGCTTGGAGTGAAGATTCTGGAACAATGATAGGGTTGAAAGTTGTTTCGAAAACTCTTAAAGTAACATTGAAAGATTGCGTTGCGTTTAATGGATATTCATTTAAACGAAGTGGAGAAGAATTAACTGATATAACATCGACTTCAAATTCTATTGAAGGTATTGATTCAACAAATGGAACATCGGTATACGTATTTGCTGAATACCCATTTGAAATGTCGGTTCTTGCATCAGGAGATAAGCCTAGATATCAATGGCAGTATTCTTCGGATGGTGTAACTTGGGAAAATATTGCAAAGGCAACCAAAAAGAGCTACATATTGAAACCGTTGGATACCTCAGATTCAGGATATTATCGTTGTTATATTTCTAATGGTGGTAGCGATATTCTTGGTGGGACATTTGAGCTTATTGCAATGGATTGTCCTGTAAAAGCTACATTATCAGGTTGCTTAGCAACAGGCTATTTTGACTTCGACGGTATTAATGGCTTCTTTGATGCAGTTTTTGTAGATAAGAAGAATTTTAGAATCTGTTTAGACAATGGTGTCGTTCTCGAAAACTCAACATATTCTATCAAACGCACTTCTCCAACAGAAGCTACATTAACGATGGCGTTTAAATACAATGGTGTATCGTATTCAATGAAAGGTTCATTTGAATATGATAGTCAAACAACTACTTGGGTAGCTTTATTGAAGGATCAGAAAAAGGGCGTCGATTTGAAATTCCGTGTAGATAGTATGGAATATGCTGACTTTGAAGATGATTCAATTCCTGCACAATCAAAGGACTTGGTTGCAAATGAAATTGAGTTTAATGGAGTAAAGGTTATCTTTAAAACTACAAAGAAATGTGACCTAATTCTCTCAACTGCTTCAGTTCAAGATTGTACATATTCTTATAAAAATTATAAAAATGGAATTTCCACAATAACTATCAAAGGTAAGAATGCTGACACAACATATAATTGTGAGTTAGTATTGTTTGAATTTGAAGAAGGTATATATAAATTAGAAACAAAGGATAATAAAAACCAACGTAAAGTAGTAGTTGGTAAGCTAAACTAAGCAATCAATCCTTATAATAATTACAAAATGCCGATTGAGAATCAACGGCATTTTTTTTTATTCACTACTATATATAAAATATACGTTTGAAATCTTAAAAGAAATAGAATCGTGGGGTAGATATTGAAAATAGCGATGACATCAAGCGTCGTGGGTTTTCTGTTGAAATCGACGGCGATATCGATTTGTTTGTTAACGCATGGCTCCGAGCTGGAGGACCCACAACCCGCAACAAAAATTATTTAGACGAAGAATAAAAAAACTTCACAAAATATATCCGAAAAAGACCGCAATTTGCGGTCTTTTTTTTAGTCGAATTTATTTGCAAAAATTAGAATAACAGAGCAAAATTTACCTTGTTGGAAGCAAACGTAAAAAATACTTTCCAAGTAATGAGAATTGATATGAAAGCAGGGTTATTGAAAACTATATTTTTTCTTTTGCAGTTTGTGGTAATTCCGGTTTTCATAGTATCGCAAGGAATAGTATTATTTCTTTTGATGAAATTTGATGTCCAACAGGCAATGGTTGATTTAGGTTTTTCAAAAGAAATGATAAAAATCGTGCTTATAGTATTATCGTATATTCCTGCCGGTTGCATTTCTGCACATTATTTGATGATATTATTACGCATTAAGAAAAAGTTTGTGTGAATTTTTTAGGAGTTAGATTATGAAGTATATCGTATATTTTTTGATTTTCTTTCCTATGGTTTTTTATGGCGATTATGCTTTTAGCTTTTCAACGCAGTCAACGATAACCGAAGTAAACAAAAAAAATCCGAGTTGTATAACTGCAGATTTTTCGGAGAAAGACTATTACAAGGCATATAAAGAGTGTATTAGTGTGATTAAAAAATCTCCGTATTCTAATTTACTCTTAAAAATGGAAAAAGAGTGCGATTGGTTTGTTTTGGTCTTATCATATAATGATCAGTGGGGTATGTATCCAAGTTATATATACTCTCCTAACCCCTCAAATTTGGATGATAAAACAAAGAAGAATTTGATTGTTGTTGATGAACACAAAAGCACAAAAATTTCTGAGTTAATTGGCAAGTTCATCGATTTTAAAGCTCCAACTCAATTTATATCGTATGGTAAAAATTCTCTCCCAGCGATGTTTAAAGTTGTTGTTGTATACGAAAAGGGCAAAGTGTCGGAAATAATTTTGGGGCAAGTCTCAACAAATATAACCGACAAATACATAAACAATCAACTTAATGATAATCCATTTTTGTTCATAAAAAATTTAGCCGACATTACAAATACTGATTCAATGTGTGAGTCGATTTACGGATTTATCCCTGTCGATTAAGCAATAGATAAAAGGATTTTAACAAAGACCAAAATGAAAAAATCTATACAAAAGTTTATTGGTGGATTGCGGTGGGGGAATCTCTCGTGGCACGATAAGCCCGATTGGTACGATTTCAACAACGCAAGTATTCCTTTTGCTTCGTTAGAAATCACTAATGATGCGTGCATTTTAACTCGCAACTTTTTCGGGTTTGTTATGGATAAATATATTCTCTCGTTTTCAGATATTGAATATGTTTCGGTAAGGAGGGTTTTGTTTTCTAAGGGAATATTATTTATTCACAAAAATACAAAACTTCCAAAGTACTTATGCTTTTGGACATTTACATCACGAAAAGTATGCGATGCTCTAATCGCAAAAGGGATAATAGAAAAGTCGGCAATCGAAATCTAATTCTCTACTTTTCGATTTTGGGTAGTGAATTTTCCCATTTAACTTTTACGTTTGATAGCAACCAGCTTTTACCTTTGTTATTGTTGCCTTGGTAAAATAAATAGGAGTCTCCGTTTGGTGCCAAAAAGATATGAGGGTGTCCAGACTCGCTTGAGTTCCATTCGCCCGGTTTACCATTTGGTAAGAAAGGTTTATCAAATAGGCGTTTAAAGTTAACTCCATCATCGCTAACTGCAACGCCCACTTGCTGTGGAGCATTGTTATATGCACCTGCGTAGAACATATAAAGTTTATCGTTTTTGACAATGCATGATGCACCTTCGATACATTTGCCTTCCCATTCAAGTTCGGGTTGTAAAATTGATTTATCTTTTGAGAGATGTTTCCAAGTGTTTCTGTCAAAATTTGAATTTATATCTGTTGATGCGACCCCTTGAAGTTGAATTTTCCCTTTAGGGTCGCGTGTCGCATAATAAAGGAAATATTTGCCTTTAAAAAGTACAACTTCAGCGTCTATTGCTCTACCATTATTCCAGTTGCCATCGGGACTAAAAATTGGGTTTGTTTTATTTCTTTCAAATGTGATACCATTGTCAGACACTGCGTGGCATATTGCGTCTTTTGGTCCATTGCCGTATGTTTGGTAGAACAAATGTACTTTGCCGTCGCGAACAATGGCTCCAGGAGCACAAATGCCTTTCTTTTCGTACGGAGCATTCGCAGATGGGAGAATTTCTCCAATTTTTTTCCATTCGATAAGATTAGAACTTTCAGCTACTCCGATTACCCAACCCGACCAAGTTACTTTGTCTTTTTTCGCATATGGTGGGATTGAAAAATACATCAAGTATCGACCTTTGAAGAAAACAACGTGTGGATCTTTTGAATATGGTATGCCAAGTCTTGAACAGTCGGCATACATCATCACGCCAGCGTCTGCTAATTTTTTTGCTTCCGGAAATTTATCTAAACAAACTTTATCTCCTATAATAGTTCTTTCGGAAAAGTTCGACGGGGTAGGTGCATTTTTACAAGAGCTTAAAAATAAACTACAAAGTACAGTAATAATTAATGAAAATTTAGTGTTATAATTCATAGAAATGATATTGTTTGCCAAATGCGTTATTGCAATATTAAAGTCTGTGCAATTCTTTGTGGATTTTTGGCACAATAATGTGTGTCAATGTGGGCATTAGTGTGCCAAAATGTCGCACTATGTTTGTGGGTGAAAATAATAAAATTTTTTGAGTAAATTTTAAATCTATGATTATTCGTTTGTTGTGTTTTTGGCGCTTAAACTGGCACGATATATGCTGATATATTGGCATATGAGTAAAATATTAGGTATAGACTTAGGAACAACAAATTCCTGCATGGCAGTAATGGAAGGCGGAGAAAGCACCGTCATCCCTAATCGCGAAGGCGGTAGAACTACTCCTTCCGTCGTTGCATTTACAAAATCGGGTGAAAGATTAGTTGGTCAGGCTGCAAAGCGTCAGGCTATCACTAACCCAAGCAACACGATTTTTTCGGCAAAGCGTCTTATCGGACGCAAATATTCTGAAATTCAAGAAATGGCATCGCAACTTCCTTACAAGGTTGTTGAAGGTCCTAACGGTGCTGCAATGATTGAATGTGAAGTCGGTGGTAAAACTGAACGTTTCTCGCCTGAACAAATCTCGGCTATGGTTCTCCAACAACTCAAAGCCGACGCTGAAGCATACTTGGGCGAAAAAATTACAGAAGCAGTCATCACTGTTCCAGCATATTTTAATGACGCACAACGTCAGGCAACAAAGGATGCTGGTACAATCGCTGGTCTTGATGTAAAGCGTATCATCAACGAACCAACAGCGGCATCGCTCGCATATGGTCTCGACAAAAAGAATGATGAAACAATCGCAGTGTACGACCTCGGTGGCGGTACTTACGATATCTCGATTCTCGAAATTGGCGACGGCGTGTTTGAAGTTAAAGCTACTAATGGCGATACTCAACTCGGTGGCGACAACTGGGACTCGGCTGTAATGGATTGGCTTATTTCGACTTTCAAAGCAGATACAGGCATTGATCTTCACAACGACGCAATGGCTCTCCAACGTCTCAAGGAAGAATCTGAAAAGGCAAAGATTGCATTGTCATCGGCACAAGAAACAGACATCAATCTTCCATTTATCACAGCTGACGCATCGGGTCCAAAGCACTTGAATGTAAAGCTCACACGTTCAAAGCTCGAACAACTCACAGACGATTTAATCCAACGTACAATCAAGCCATTTGAAGATTGCTTGCGCGACGCAGGGCTTTCAAAGTCGGACATCAACGAGCTTGTTCTCGTCGGCGGTATGACTCGTATGCCAAAGGTTGTTGAAATTGCCGACCGTTTGGCTGGCAAAGAAGCACACAAGGGTGTAAACCCTGACGAAGTTGTAGCTCGTGGTGCAGCAATCCAAGGTGGTGTATTGCAAGGCGACGTTCGCGATGTTCTCTTGCTCGACGTTACACCTCTTACGCTTTCAATCGAAACAGCAGGTGGCGTATCAACTCCGATGATTGAACGCAACACTACAATTCCAAAGAAAGCATCTCAAATCTTCTCGACATACGCTGACAATCAAACAGCAGTTGACATCAGAGTTCTCCAAGGCGAACGTCCAATGGCTCGCGACAACAAGTTGATTGGCAACTTCCGTCTCGATGGTATTGCTCCAGCACCACGTGGTCTTCCTCAAATTGAAGTTACATTTGATATCGACGCAAACGGTATCCTCAATGTATCGGCAAAGGATAAGAGTACAGGCAAGGAACAGAAGATTACAATCACAAACAGCAGTGGTTTGAGTAAGGACGAAGTCGAAAAGCTCCGCAAAGAAGCTGAATTGCACGCAGCAGAAGACAATCTCCGCAAGGAAACAGTCGAAGCTCGCAATGAACTCGACAATATGGTTTATCAAGTTCAGAAGCAAATCACAGAAGCTGGTGCAAACTTGCCAGCAAATGTAAAGCAAAGTATCGAAGACGAAATTGCATCGGCAAAGAAAGTTCTCGATAAGCAAGACGCAACAAAGGATGAGCTCAAGGGAGCATCCGACAAGTTGATGAAAGTTTTGCAAGATAACGCTCAACATTTGCAACAAGCTTCGCAAGCTCAAGCTGGTGCAAGTGCAGGTGCTGGTGCATCGCAACCACAAGGTAGTGCTCCAAAGAATGACGGCGTTGACGCAGACTTTGAAGTTGTCGACGACGAAAAGCCAAAGAGCGAATAATTTTGTCAGATAAAAGTCCTCCGCAAAAAAATCGTTGCGGAGTGGCTTTTGTCTTTTCAAACGCACAAAATTGTGCAAAATGGTAAATATCTTTTTTTATTATAAACAGAAACAATCAACACTATATTAAAAATGGCAAAAGCAAAAATCCAACCTCTCGGCGATAGAGTGCTCGTAAAGCAGGCTGAGGAAAAAGAACAAATCAAGGGCGGTATCATCATTCCTGATGCAGCTAAAGAAAAATCACAAGAAGCAGTTGTTGTTGCAATCGGTAGCGGTAAGCTCGACTCTAACGGCAAACGTGTAGCTTTTGAAGTAAAAGTAGGCGACAACGTTCTTATCTCGAAGTACGGCGGTACAGAAGTATCAGTTGGCGACGAAAAATACATCCTCCTCCGTGAAGATGACATCGTTGCAATCATCAAGTAATTTAACAATTCAATAGAAAAATCACTATGGCTAAACAAATCATATTTGACGAAGCAGCACGCAAGAAGATTCTCAATGGTGTAACAATTCTTGCAAAAGCAGTAAAAGCAACACTCGGTCCAAAGGGCAGAAACGTTATTATCGACAAGAAATACGGTGCTCCTCTCATCACTAAGGACGGTGTATCAGTTGCAAAAGAAATCGACCTCGAAGACGCATTTGAAAATATGGGCGCACAGATGGTTAAAGAAGTTGCAAACAAAACTTCTGACAACGCTGGCGACGGTACAACAACTGCAACAGTTCTCGGCGAAGCAATCTATCGCGAAGGTCTCCGCAACGTAACATCTGGTTGCAACCCAATCTTCCTCAAGCGTGGTATTGACAAGGCTGTTGAAGCAGCAGTTGCAGAACTCGCAAAGAATTCAAAGCCAGTTAAGAATTCAGAAGAAATCCGCCAAGTTGCAACAGTTTCAGCTAACTGGGATACAGAAATCGGTAATATCATCGCTGAAGCAATGGACAAGGTTGGCAAAGACGGTACAATCACTGTTGAAGAAGCAAAGTCAATCGACACAACTCTCGACGTTGTTGAAGGTATGCAGTTCGATAAGGGCTATCTCTCGCCATACTTCGTAACAAATACTGAAACAATGGAATGTGTTCTCGACAACGCATATATCCTTGTTCACGAAAAGAAAATCTCGAATCTCTCGGAACTCCTCCCAATTCTCCAAGCAGTTGCAAAGACAGGTAAGCCATTGATGATTATCGCTGAAGACATCGAAGGCGAAGCACTTGCAGCATTGGTAGTTAACAAGCTCCGTGGTATGCTCAACGTTTGTGCAGTTAAAGCTCCAGGTTTTGGCGATCGTCGCAAGGCAATGCTCGAAGATATTGCAATCCTCACAAATGCACGTTGCATCACTGAAGATCTCGGCTTGAAGCTTGAAAACTTGCAAGTTGCAGACCTCGGTAAAGCAAAACGTATCACAGTTTCTAAGGAAAACACAACAATCGTTGAAGGTGCTGGCAAGTCGGCAGACATCCAAGGCAGAGTAAAACAACTCCGCAAGGCAATCGAAGAAACATCTTCAGATTACGATCGTGAAAAGTTGCAAGAACGTCTCGCAAAGCTCGCTGGTGGCGTAGCAGTTATCAACATTGGTGCAGCTACTGAACCAGAAATGAAGGAAAAGAAAGCTCGTGTTGACGACGCTCTCCACGCAACTCGTGCAGCTGTTGAAGAAGGTATCAGTGCAGGTGGTTCTGTTGCTCTCCTCCGTACAGCAAAGGCTATCGACGCTCTCAAGCTCGAAGGCGACGAAGCAATCGGCGCACAAATCGTACGTCGTGCAATCGAAGCTCCGCTCCGTCAGCTCTGTGAAAACGCAGGCGAAGAAGGTGCTCTCGTTGTTAAGGAAGTTCTCGCTGGCAAGGGTGGCTGGGGCTACAACGTAGCAACTGGCAAATTTGAAGACCTCATCAAAGCTGGCGTTATCGACCCAACTAAAGTTACACGTTCAGCTCTCCAAAACGCAGCAAGCGTTGCTGGTCTGCTCTTGACAACTGAATGTATGATTACAGACAAGCCTGAAGAAAAGCCAGCTATGCCACAACCAGGTATGGACGGCGGAATGGGCGGTATGATGTAATCGTCGCAAAATCCAAATTTAAACGAGGCTCGCTGGGAAATCTGGCGAGTCTTTTTTATTTGTATATACTTTTATTATTCTTGAATTGTGTTGGATTTTTATTGTAATGAAAAAGTATGAAACGATTTTATTTTGGCTTGTTATGTGTGTTTTTGTCAGCATATACGGTGGTGGTAGCAAAAGATTTGCCGTCGTTGTATAATCCGCCTCCAACCTTTGAAGAAAAAGGATATGAATGGGTCCGAAATGTTGATATTGACGACGCAAAATATTATTATGCACGTGGTGGGACAATCGGATTTTCTGAAATTAAAAATATCTTGAGATTCTTTTTTGTCGATACTGGCAGAGCTTTTACTGAAATAGATTTTTTTGCCGACCAAATGAAATTAAAGGTGTCGGAAACATCAAAAGAAAAGAATAAAAAAATTTTGAAATTCTCAAATGGTGGCGAAGTAAAAGTAAGTTTAAATAAGAAGAAGCGATTGTCGTTTTCAGGCAAATTTGAAGCACAAGAAATGAAGATGCGTTTTATTTTGCCGTACACTTTTTTTGCTGACTCAACTATCGATGTGGACGGAAAATCTTTTCTCATTTCTACGAATACAAAAGCTGGTTCAACGCAAACTTTTGAAAACGTTAAAAAGATTACTTTTTCGGCAGATTCAAAAGAATCGTCATTTTCAATAATGACAAAAGATAAGCCGAAATTATTGTTGAGAGTGCAAAAATCGAGATGTGAAGTTGAGTTGACTTTTGCGTCGGAGTTTTCGTTTAGGCTCGATATGGGGAGTGTCCGCATTGCAAAGACTCCACCTGTCCCGTTCGACGCTGTTCACAAAATTGGCGATATAAACTTTTGGGCTGAAGAAAGAATGATTCTGCCCGATACTCGCGAAAAAAATCTGATGCAAAATTCTTCTTTTGAAATGGGCTTTCAGTATCTTTCGTTCCGACACTTTTTAAGCCCATTGCAAAATGAAGAATTATGGAAAATTAAGCCTGTAAAAATTTGCGACAATACTGCACTATATGGTCGCAAGTGCTTGTCGATATTTTCAGATTCTAACGAGAAAGCATTGCGACAACAAATATCAACGGCAAGTGTTGCGATTGAAAAAGGTGATTATGTTTTCAGCGTTTGGGCAAAGACCGACGCAAAAAAACAGTCTCTTACTTTGATGCTGGCAAATCCACATAAATTGTACAATAAGAGCGAGTGGATTGCTAAAAAAGTCGATTTGACAAACGAGTGGAAAAGGTACGAGTTAACGTTCTCTATCGCAACTGCACAAGTTGTGCCATTTGTATTTTTGGCTGAATCGGATTCTCCTGCAACTTGTTATATCGACGCAATGCAACTCGAAAGAGGAAAAATCGCAACAGATTATGAGCCTCCGTGTGCCGAAGGTATGCTTATAACATCGTCGCCCGAAAACTTCATTGAGTACGGGAAGAAAGTCGATGCAAAGCTCGAAATATCGACGATTGCAAATGGTGAGGGCAGTGTCGAAATAGATGTCGAGGACTTTTTTGGCGAAAACATTTTTTCAAAAAATGAATCATTTAAAGCCGATTCGTCAGGAGTTGCAACTATTCCGCTCGACTTTGAAAAATTCGATAGAGGCATATTTTTGCTCAAGACAAAATATAAGCAAGGCGACCGAGAACACTACAATATTCAGCGTTTCACAATAGCCGACTTCTTGAAGAATGAACACAAACATAAGAATTTGTTTGTAGATACATACGTCGACCCACTTTCGACCCAACAGTTTTTCCCAGAGTTATTGGCTCGCTACAAAGCATTGGGATACGGTGCTCGTGCTGGATATATGAACAATGACAAGCTCATCGCTGAAACAGCACAAAAATACGGCGTAGACTCGCTCATAACTTATATCGGGAGAATTCAAAGAACTCCTAAAAATAAACATGGACGAGAAATGCTATTTTTGAGTAATGTGAATTGGTTTTCATTTCCAAAATTGACGAAAAAGAAAGCCACGATGCTCGACTATTGGCAGAATTTGCCCGAAAAAGAAATCACACCAAAGTATCTCGAAAAGGTTGAAGCAGTCGCAGAACAAAAGGCGAGAGAAAACCCGTGGATAAAAATTTGGGGCGGTTTTGGAGAGCCAGAAGGCTCGATGACTTACTTCGCAAATCCAGATTTTGCAAAGCGTGAAGACTTTCTGATGTATATCGAGATTGAATGTGCAATCGCTCGTGGAGTCCGCAAAGGTAATCCAAATGCGATTCTCTCGACAAGCGTAACATCAACATTGGCGAGAAAAGATAGATTAAATTATTTTGATAATCTCTTGGGCGAAACTGCAAAACGTGGCGTTAAATACGATGCAATTGGAGTTCATATATATCGTGGAGCTCCCGAATATCCACGTCCGACACTCGAGGAGAATTATCAATCGTTATTTGAAATTCTGAAAAAACACGGCTATGAAAATGTACCTATTTACTCGCCCGAAGGTTTGCACTGGTTGCCGATTCATTGCTATGATGTCTGTTTTATAGACGACTATTCACGTCGGAAAAATGCGTTGTTCGGAGTGTTGCCTTACACCTACGACATCGGACACGGTGAGCGTTTGGCAACGGCTCTACGTGCGAGAACGTGGTTGTTAGGTTTGAAACACGAACGTATTAAATGTATGAATGCGTCTAATTATGGGGTATCGCAAATGGACGCAATGTTGACGCCATTTGCATACGACAAAGTTCCAAACACGCTCGGCGTGTTGCTCGGCAATTCAACGTTTGAGGAGGAATTAAACCTTTTTCCCGATACTCGTTGTTATATTTTCAAAGATGAAAAGAATCGACCAGTTGTCGCAATTTGGGCATGCAAAAAAGAATTTGATAGAGGTTTTCAAAAGGCTCCAGAGTTATCCTTTAAGCCGATAAAAAATTTACGCTTGTTCGATTTAATGCAGGCGGAGAAAAAAATCGAAACCGATTTTAACGGCAACTTTAATCTTCCACTTTCGATTTTCCCTGTGTTCTTGGTCGGCGAAGAAGGAACGATGGACGATGTAAAGGCGATGTTGAAATTGTCAAAAGGGAAATCGAATATCCCGATAAATCCGATTGTTCGCACACGAATAGAATCGATAAATTCAAACATAGTTGAAGTGGAAAATCCTTATGTATCGACGATGTCGGGTGAGGTCGCAGTGCGTGCAGATTCAAAGAAATTTGATATTCAAGCTGGCAAAGTCTCTAAGTTTTCGTTTAGCTCTTTTGAAAAAATTACGAGCGATGGCATATCAACTATTCCGCTTAAACTCTCGCTTAATGTCGATTTTCCCGAGAAGAAGTCGATGAGTTTTGATAAAAGTTATCGTGCGTATCAAGCCAAGCTCGCATCGATAAATCTTGATGGCGATATTTCCGATTGGAGTGGCGTGCCGTCGATAAAATTAGATAATATGCGACGTGCATCTAAACTTTGGAAAAAAGGAATTACCCCGACAAAAGACGATTTTTCGGCAGAATACAAGACAGCGTGGAAAGATAACAATTTGTACGTCGCAGTTATCGTCCGAGATTCCACAATTCTGACTGGAAAGGGCGGAGCAGTTGATAACGATTCCAAATGCGATAGCGTTGAATTTATTTTTGATACGTTGTGCGATGCATCAGACGATAGCTCTACTATCGGTTTAAATTCAAACGATTGGCATTATCGAATTTGGAAATCGAAGGACGGAACAATAAAAGTGTATCGGCAGTTTGTCCCCGACGCACAGCTAACTTTGGGAATTTTGGGAGCTAAACAGCACACGTTGGCAAATGATGTCGACGCAGTTTTCAAAAAAATCGAAGGCGGATATGTTTTTGAAATTTGCTTTAAGGGGACATCGATGTTGCCTTTCAAACCAACGCAAAATGCGTCGCTCGGTTTTGGGGTAATTGTCAACGATTTTGACGATTCACAATCGCCAGAAGCAAAAGCACGCCTGACAAATTCAACATCAACTGACAAACTCGAGGTGTACCCCGACAAATTCCCATTTGTTATTTTGGGTAATTAACACTTTACAATCTTGACTGAAATCTCCTTTTTGTTAGTCTTGAAAACGAAAATTTAAAGCTAATTAAAAAGGAGATTTTTATGTTTACAGGTATTGTTGAAGCAACTGGGAAGGTCGTAAAATTTGAAGAAAGACAATCTGCTTGGCTCTTGGAACTCGAAGTTCCACAGTTCATTGCCGATTCGCTCGCAGATGGCGATTCTTTGGCGTGCAATGGTTGTTGCTTAACTCTTATCTCGAAAAATGGCAATGTTGTCGGATTTGAACTTCTCGAAGAAACTATCCGATTGACGAGTTTTGAAGGTTTGCAAAAAGGTTCGCTTGTCAATCTTGAACGTTCACTCGCGGCAAATGCACGTCTTGGCGGACACTTTGTAACAGGGCATGTCGATGTTCGCAGTACTGTTTTAGACTTTGAACAACGTGGAAAAAATTTCTATTTGCGTGTAGCCGTTCCACAAGAATTTTCAAATTATGTTGTATACAAGGGCAGTGCGGCAATTGACGGAATATCGCTTACTATTGCCGAAGCACACGCCGATTCTCTCGCAGTTTGGTTGATTCCGCATACGCTCGAAGTAACAAATTTGGCAGAATGCAAAGTCGGCAAGTTTGTAAATTTGGAATTTGATATTCTCGCAAAATACGTCGAAAAAATCGCAACAGGTAATCGCGAAAAATCACCTTATCAACCATAAGAAAAATCGTGTTTGTGCGTAGAGGTAAATCTAATCGCTTATCCAAAAAACGCTTTTTACAAGGGCTGATTGTTTTAGTGTTGTGGGCGTTGTGGTCGGTATTTCCGTCGGAAATATATAAACAATCGCAGTCGACAGAAGATTTAGAATTAGTAAATGCGACCGAGAAAATATCTTCCGAAGTTGTACGTGTTTGCACTTGGAATGTCCGCAATTATTCTGTCGCAGGGCGTCGGATAAACGGCAAGTATGTGCAAGCACCAAAGCCAGAGGTGGAGAAAAAACATCTTCGCAATGTCCTAAAAAAAATAAATCCCGATGTCTTGATGATTCAAGAAATGGGCGATATCGAATTCCTGCGTGAGTTGCAAGCAGACTTGGCTCGCGAAAATTTGAAGTATCCGTTTATTGCGTTAACTCGCTATGACGCACCGTCGAGGCTTGCTATTCTTTCTAAAATAAAGCCAGTGCAAATTTTTGATTGTTGCGATATCAAGTTTAAGTTCAGAGGCGACAATCGTTTTTCTCCACGTGGGACGCTCGGTATGGCGTTCGATTCAAATGGTGTGCGTTGGTATTCTTTTGCCACTCACTTGAAAAGTGCACAAGGAGCGAGGAAGTCGGACGAAAACTTTGCTCCGTTCCGTTTTGCTGAAATGAAAGCTATCGATGCTCGCATTGTTAAGGAAATCGGGAAGGATAATCCGATAATTATGGGAGGCGATTTTAATCAAGAGCCAAATTCGCAACTCCTTAAAAATTTGAAAAGGTTGAAACTTCAACTCTTAGAGCAATCTGATAAATGGGGAAAATCGCACTCATATTTTTGGTCTAAAAAGAATGTATATTTTATGTACGACTTCTTTTTGGTTTCCGACAAAATGCAAAATTACATTTCAAATAAAGCCACAATTTTCGATGCTGGATTTATCGCCAGTGATCATCGCCCAATCTATGTAGATTTAGACTTTCGCAAAAAAACGCAAAATTAATTACTTATAAAGTGCAAGGCGTTTGCGTTGCAAATTATAGAGGATTGTTATCAACATCAATGTAAGAATTATCGTTATTGCGTAAGTAATATTGAAGAAAATTCTTATCACAAAAAGTGGCATAAACAAATCGGTCTGTCCAGTGGTTGGCAAAATAAATTGAGCAATCACCAACATAAAAAATGATATCGACCAATAAATTTGCCAAGTCAATAGCAAGAGAATATATCTTACCTTAACTCGCATCTTCAGCGATTTCAGCGTTGAACGAAATGTTTCCGACAAAATTTTGTGCGGGATAAATATATTTAAAAATGGAATTATAAAACTTAACGCAGAAAAATTTGGTGGGAACGAAAAGCGTTTTACAAATAATTTTGCGTTTGATACCGAACATTTGACCCACTTGAACAAGAAGTATGCCGAAAATACAAATAATATCAAAAGTACTGCCGATATCAATTTTTGCGTGAGGGCATTTTCGGTAGATTTAATCATCATATCGACTTTATCCATAACGCCTCCATTATCGATAAAGTTGATATATTCTAAGATATTATTGTATCTATAATAAATTGTGGCAAACACACAAATTAATAGTGATGTCAAAAAAGCTCTGAGAAAACGTGTGTTATATTGTAAGTCGACAAAATGTTGGCTTGTTCTGCCTTTGCGTATTTTTTTGTAGATAGAAGTTTGTTCTAATGGCAACCATTTCTTTTGTTTTGGAGACCACATCTGAGTAGTTCTGTCTATCTGTCTGCGTCTATAATAGACGGCTACGGCAGCGTCCGATATCGGACCCTGCTTCTCTTTACCGTCTCTTGAATAGTACCACATACTAAAAAATAATATAGATATGTGTATATTTAGCCAACATTAAGTCAACAATAAACAAAAACAATCTGTGTTGCAGAAAATGTTATTCGCTTAAGTTTGGTGTTGAACCGATACCTTTTGTTGCGTCTTGAGTTGCTGGTTTTGTTCTTTTGAAAAGCTCGTCTTTAGATGGCAATGGCGGGAATTTTGCGTGTGGTTCTGTTTGATACCAGAATGCGACTGATGAAATATCCGATTTTTGTTGGAGATAAATCCAACCTTTTTTCCAGCCCAAGTCTTGAACAGTAATGCGTAAATCTGAATTGAAGCGGATTGGATCAACGATGTGCCAACGGTAAAGCCCAAAATCTGCAGGCTTGTATGCTCCGTTTGGTGCAATTACTTGAGGCATTCCCGCGTATGGAGTTGTAAATGGAACATACTTTTTGCCGACGTCGAAATTGTACGAACCGCAGATATAATCTTCAAAGCCAGTTCCGCAGATTGTCGGGTATTCTGTATCGCCGTCGATATAGAATTTTACTTCGCCTTCGCCCCACCAACCTGTGTTATTTACACGCCAAGCAAAGTATGCACCAACGTATTGACCTTTCCCTTTGACGCCATCGAGAATCGTATGGATTGCGTTGTTAGTCGGGAAAGATTGACGATATTGTGCGTGGAAGTATGCTTCGTTGTCGTCGATTTCAGTCAAAACATAATCAACTTGGAAATAGAGGTTTCTTTCTTTTGGTCCACGATTTTCAACTGTTATTTTTGCTGATTTTCTGAAAGGCATTTTCCAGTAGCAGTTAAACGCTTGCCCTGGGTTTACACAAACAGGCAATGAGGAAACTTGGGCGAATTGATTATATCCCATACAGAAGAAGTCTCCCATCGGAACTTCGACAGATGGATTTTCTTCGCCGTCCCAATACATTCTGATGATGAGGTTACGCCAGTTGCCTGTTGGTGTCATCCAAATATGTTGGATTGCTCCCGAACCTTTGATGTCGGCGATTGTAATAACTTCGTTTGGAGCAATGTGCAAGTATGGATTTACTTTCCAACCCTTGCCAAGCTCTTTTGCAGGGTGCGATGCGTTTGATACGTTTCTGACCTTTGGCGAGGACGGTACTGCTTTTGCTCCGCCACTTTTTTCGCCCGTCATATTTTCGGCTGAAATTGAACGTGTTTGTGCGTTTGATATTTTTGAGAGCGTTCCCAAATTCATATCAAGCCCATTAAATTCGGCTTTTCTGCTATCGTTGCAAAGTATTGCTAACAACAATAAGGTGTTTGATAATATAATCCCAAGTAGTATAGATATTTTTTTCATCATATTTATTTAGTTAAGTATTTTAGAGTGTAAAAAGTCGGGTTTATTTGCAAGTAAATACACTTTATTTGCCGATGCAGAATTTTGAGAATATGCGGTCGAGAATTTGTTCGTGGTCGGTTTTGCCGACAATTTCTCCGAGAGCATTGAGTGCTTCACGCAAATCGGATGCGGGCAGTTCGCTTGCTTCGTTTGCTTCGATTTTCATTGAAGCCGACTTTAGTGCATCTTTTGCACGTTCGAGAGCTGAAGCGTGGCGAGCACTGACAAGAATGTCGTCGGCACTTGCGGTGATATGTTTTGTTTCAATCAAATTGATAATTGCGTTGCGTAAATTTTCAATACCTTGCGATTTTTCGCACGATATTTCGACAGGGTTGAAATCCTTAAATTTTTCTTTGAACAATGCAATTTTTGCGTCGGGCAAATCGCACTTATTTATGATTGCGATAGTGTTGTCAGGCGAAAGTGTTGCAATGACTTCTTCGGGAAGTTCGGGTGGTTCGTCTGCTGAATCGAACACGAGCAAACGGATATCCGAGAGCTTTAGTTTATCTATTGCCATACCTATTCCACGTGCTTCTATTTCTCCGTCGGGTGTACGCAATCCAGCGGTATCGACGATGTTTAGCGAGTATTTGCCAAGGATAATTTTTTCGCTGATGAAGTCTCGTGTTGTGCCAGCTGACGAGCTTACGATTGCTCGTTCGTCGCCAACAAGGCGATTTAATAGCGACGATTTCCCTGCGTTTGGGGCTCCTGCAATCACTGCATTTATGCCGTTGTGAACCAAGTGCGTATACTTCGAGGTCTCAATAAGACGTGAAAAATCTGACGCAAGCTCATCTGCCGATTTAAACAAAGCTTGCTTGTCTTCGTCGGGGAGGTCGTCTTCGGGGAAATCGATATACGCCTCCACGAGAGCTGTCATATCCATAAGTCTGTCGGAAAATTCGGCGATGCGTTTGCCGAGTTCGCCCGACAACTGCTTTTGTGCGGCTTGTAAAGATCGTTGGCTTCTTGCACCAATCACAAGTGCGACAGCTTCGGCTTGTGAAAGGTCGAGTTTATCGTTGATAAATGCACGGCGTGTGAACTCGCCAGCGTGTGCGCCACGAACACCTCTTGCAAAAAGGTCTTCGAGGATTTTCTGCACAATAAACGGATTGCCATGGCAAGATATTTCCAACATATCTTCACCTGTGTACGATGCAGGTCCTTTAAAAAGTGTAAAAACGCACTCGTCGATTTTTTCGTCGGCAAGGTTTTTGTAAGCTCCAAAATTTGCTTGTCGAGGCGTGATTGATTTTTTTGAAAATATTTCTTGTGCGATTTTTTCGCAATCAGCTCCGCTCAAACGTACGAGAGCTATTGCCGATTCGCCTTGTGGGGTGGAAAGTGCCGCAATGGTATCGTTCATTTCTTTTCAGTAATTTTTTTAATTGCGATTATAGTTATTGCCGATACGCAAAACGCAAGTCCCGCAATTGACAGCGAGTCTATGCGAGCCTTAAATTTTGTCGCACCGGTATTAGCTTGAAAATCTATTTTTTGTTTTTTCTGCCAATCGGTCATATCGGCAGTGAATGCTGAATAAGCCGTAAAATAGGCACATATCGCAATTACAAGCGATATGCTCATCAATAAAATTTTTTGTTTTTTTGAGTATTTTTTCATTTTGCTTTTCGAGCAGATATTGCGTCGGAAAGTTTTTTCATATCGAGTTTAGCTGACGATTTCACATTATTTTTATCGAACCAACCAGCGTTCATTTCAATACAAAATAAAATATCGTTTCGAGATGATTTTACAGCGTCGAGGTTTTGTGGATAAAGTTTTTTCACTTCGGTAAGAATTCCGTTCTTGTCGAAAAATCCGATGTCGAGCGGAATGAGTGTGTTTTTCATCCAAAATGACGCTTGTGTCGGGGTGTCGTAAACAAAGACCATCCCATTATTTTCGGGGAGCGATTCTCTGAACATAAGCCCACGCATCTTTTCAGAATCGAACACTGCAATTTGTGCTTTGAATGGAACGTTGTTAATCGACAAATCGAAAAGTGTATCGATTGTCGTTTGCTTTTCATTTTTGTCATCGCATCCTGTGAAAATGGCAACGGAGCAGATGGCGAGTAATGCAATTTTTAGAAAGTTAAACATATTTTTTAGTCTGTACATTTAGGCGTAGTGAGCAATAATAAAAAAATGAAAAGAGAAATTGTTTTGCGTGGCTCGTGCCAAACTAATTCTGATATTTTTTATTTTACAGGCGTCGCTGTGCCTGACCCTTTTTACGCCTTTACTCTCCGTGGGAAAAAATGTGCGTTAGTCGGAGCACTCGAACTTGGACGTCTCCGCAATGCTGGCAGACTCGATGAGGTTTTCGATTTATCGTTGCTATCTGAAAAATTTGGCAAAGGAATACGTCTTGATGACACTGGCGTTTTAATTCATCTGCTGAAAAAATCGAAGATTAAAGCGATTGTTGTTTCGGCTGATTTCCCCGCATTGCAACTCGAAAAATTGCGTGGGGCAGGTTTCGATGTCGCAGTGTCTGAAAAGCCATTGTTCCCAGAGCGAGATATTAAGGATAATTTTGAGATGCGAGAAATTGCAAAGGCAAATGCGATTGCGTCGCTCGGCTTTGAACGGATAGAAAATATCTTGCGAGAATCGAAAATTTCCGGTCGCAAAATTATCTGGCACGATAATATTCTCACCAGCGAAATTTTGCGATACGAAGTTGAAAAAACATCGCTTTCAAAAGGTGCTGATGCACTTTACACGATTGTAGCTGGTGGCAACCAAGCGTGTAATCCTCACGAAGTGGGGCATGGGGCTATTCTGCCAAACTCGTTGATTGTTGCCGATATTTTCCCACGCTTGCGTTCAACTGGATACTTCGGCGATATGACTCGTACTTTTCTGAAAGGCGAACCGACTTCCGCACAATCGAGTCTCGTAGAAACCGTCATAAAGGCACAGAAGCTCGCACTTTCAAAAGTTAAAGATGGTGTGGATGGTTCGGTAATTCACAATGCAGTTGACGATTTTTTTGCCAAAAATGGCTATTTTACAGAATTTAAAAAAGGGGCGTGGGGAGGATTCTTCCATTCTACCGGACACGGAGTCGGGTTGGATATTCATGAGAAAGTTTCGATAAGCCCGCGTAAGTGCATTCTTAAAACTGGCAATGTAATTACAGTCGAGCCTGGTTTGTACTATCGGGGAATCGGTGGTTGCCGAATTGAAGATACTGTTGCTGTCGAAAAAAATGGTATGCGTAAACTTTCAAAATATCATTATAATTGGGTGATAAAATGAGAATATTTTGTATCAAAAATGTTTGCTAAATTTTTATGTTTTGAGAAAATTTTTGCTATGTTTAATCGTTTATTATTTATTGTTTTTTTTGCGAGTGTAGGGTTGTTTGCAAAGGCACAACAACAAAATTTTGAGCAGATTTTTCAAGAACGTGTGAAGTGTTCGGTTGTTGTCAAATATACTATCGAACTTGAGGAAGACAGAAAGCAAGAGTACGTTGTTGGAACTATTGTCGACGATAACGGGCTTGTGATGCTTTCGCCATCTGTAATGCTCAATTCTTTTCGCCACGACGAATTAAAAGATTTTAAAGTGTTCTTTTATGGCGGAGATGTCGACGGGTACCCCGCAGAATACCTTGGGGCAGATTCAGTATCAAAAATAAATTTTATCAGAATAAAAAACGGTCTGCCCAAAGATAGAATTCCTATCTCGAAATTTAAGACGGCAAAACTTTCTCGTGGAGATTGCGTTTGGGGTGTCGGCTTTTACTCAGACGAAATGCTTTTTGAGCCAATTCTTATGCGTTCATACGTTCAAGATATCGGGAAACGTCCGCTCGATATGGCGTCAACAGCCGAAGCTGTTAGTGCGTCGGGCGGAGTTGTGTTTAATCAAAACGGAGATTTTGTCGGTTGGGGATATGGGGTATACGTTGCCCAATACAACTTGTATGCTGCTGATATAAAGGGTTTGCCGGTGTCGTTAGCTCTTCCAAATTCATCCGACAAAATTGTTTTGCCAAACGAGATAAATGACATTTTGAAGTATGTGCCGTCAAATCCGGCTGGCGATAATCATGCGTGGCTTGGTATTATAAATATGAGCGTATTGAAAAGAGATGTCGCAAAAATGATGGGTATCGAAAATCATCAAGCATTCTTGATTAGCGACATTATAAAAGATTCTCCAGCCGATAAAGGAGGTCTGAAAAAAGGCGATATTATCGTTGGTATAAATGGAAAAAATTTTGAACTCATTGCTGGCGGAGATTATGCACTTTATAATTTCTCGAAACAATATGTGCGTCTGAAAAAAGGCGATAAAATTAAGTTGTCGGTCATCCGTGGTGCAGACGCTCCGAAGGATTTTGAAATCACGCTTGGCGAATCGCCTAAAACTATCAGACAATCGCAGACCAAATATTTTAAGCGTATAGGTTTTTCTATTCGAGAATTTTTGTTAGACGATGCTATCGAACTCAAGGCGATATCGAAAAAAATCGAGCAACCAGTTGTGAAATATGTAAAGCCAAATAGCCCCGCACAATCGGCTATGCCAAGCAAGCTCGCAGTTGGCGATATTATCAAAGAAATAAATTCAAAGCCGATTAAAAATTACGCACAAGCTGTTGAAGAATTGAAAAAAATAAATGACGATGCGTCGGTAAAATCGCTCGTTATTCTTGCAGAAGATTTCAAAGAAACTAAAGTTATACGCATAAAGTTAGACTAATGAAAAAGTTTTTATATACACCGTTTATCTTGTGTTGCTTTTCGTTGATGTCGTGGGCGACAGCGTTCGAGCGTGCCGATTCTGTCTTGACGCAAGCAACGCAAATTATGTCAGACACTGCAGAAAAGAAAACATCGTGGCTCGAAGAAAAATCTCGATTGCTATCGCTTGTCAGCTCGTATGAGGCGATATTGAAGTCGAAGCGTAGTGCCTTAAAAAATTTGCAAAATGAAAATTCAAAAATCGAAGAAAAAGTAAAAACCATTTCCGAGAAAATCGCAAAAGATGAATTGGCAATCGCCGATATTTCAAAATGTTTAGATTCATATTTTGCAAAGTTAATGCAAAATAAAATTGCTGTAAAAATTCTGAAAGAAAATTCATTTCAACTTGATGATTTTGCGTCGAAAAGTATTGCCGAAAAACTTTCTTTCTTGGGCAGAGCATACGCAAAACTTTTGGAAGCCGATACGAGCATTGACAAGGACGGTGCGAATGTTTCGACAGGCGTATTTACTGTTGCATCGGGCAAAGCCGACGGCGATATTGCAATTCTAAAATTGAAAGGAGAACGCAAATGAAAAAGCTTTCAATTTTAATGTTCTCATTTGCGATGTTTTCAATTTGTGTCGGTGCAGATTGGGCAGAAAAGCAACTTGACGATGCACGAAAAGCAGATGCGATTACGTCGGCAAATATCGCAAAAGAGCGAAGCGAAATCATCGCAAAAATCGATTCTCTATCAAAAGATATTTCCGCAATAGAAAAAGAGATTGAAAAATTAAAATCGCATAAAACCGATTTGTTGTCGCTCTCGGAAAAATCGAAATTTAACGATTCAATTTTGGATAGCGTGTTGTCTGTGGCATCGAGAAATTTTGGCAGAGATTTTCAAAACGTGGTGTCGTTAGCTGATTCAAAAAATGCGATTGATGCACAGCTAAAGAAAATTGAAACAGAATTATTTTCGCCAATAGAACCGCAGTTAGCGTCGGTAAAAAGGGCTAAAACAGGTGAATTACTCGAAGGAAAAATATTTAGAGTAGGTAAGTTTAAATATTTTGTAGGCTCGGCAACAGCTGGGGTAGTTTCTGAAAATGGCACACTGTATCTCGAAGAAAAAGCGGATGTTATCAGCAAGTTTTTCAACGGGCAATCTAATGAAATTATTGCCGATATTTCAGGTGGAGAAATTTTGGGAGATTTTGAAAAATCACGTACGCTATCAGAAGAAATTGTTTTGGGCGGAATTTGGATGTATCCGATTCTTTTCTTTGGCTTGATATCGGCAGTCGTTTGCGTTCTAAAAATTTTCTCATTTATTTTTATACGTCGGGCTCCAAAAGATGCAGTAAAGAAAATCACAATGGCATTGTCAGAAGGCGATGTTGAAAAGGCGAAGAAAATTGCGTCAGCAACAGGGTATCCATACTCGAATTTATTGGAGGAACTTGTGCAATCGTGCAACTTGCAAACATCGCTTTTGGAAGAAATATCATATGAGCATATGCTTTCGGCTGGTGAAAAACTTTTTGGTGGGCTTTCTGTATTGTCGGTTACGTCAGCTGTTGCTCCACTTTTTGGTTTGCTCGGTACAGTAACAGGTATCATCAAAACTTTTGGCGATCTCTCAACGAGAAGTGCAGAGCAAGCACAATTCATCAGTGCTGGTATTAGCGAAGCTTTGATTACAACCGAATACGGCTTGATTGTTGCAATACCAGCGTTTGTTGTGCATGCGATTTTGTCGCGTAGAGCAAAAGGTATTTTGTCGGATATGGAAAAGTTGGCATCGTCGTTTTTGGCGACAAACAGAAAGTAATGGAAGGTTTTGTAAGAATATTTGTGGATATGTTTGAATCGGGCGGAGTGCTGATGTATCCGCTTGCGATTCTTGCATCGTACTTGTATTATACGGGCTTCAAAACTTTTTTTAGGTTGCGAGCGATAAATAAGATTTGTTCAAACGATTCTCTTTTTAACTCGGCATATACAAAATTTGTCGAGACAGAATTTGACAATGCGTCAGGCGACATAAAGTCTATTTTCGGCAGACTCAGATTAGAACTTCTCGCAGGCATTGAAAGACGATTATTGATGTTGAAAATCCTCTCAAGCGTTGCTCCATTGATTGGACTTTTGGGGACGGTATCGGGGATGATGCTTTCGATATCATCTGCCGCAGGGAATACGAGTGGCGTTGCCGACGGTATTTCAAAAGCACTTATCACGACGCAAGCGGGGCTTGTAATAGCAATTCCTTCGTGGATTATCGCAATGGTTGCAACATCGCAAATGCAGACACTTCTGATAAAAATTGCCCAACGTGAAACTGCAATGATTAAAGGAGGTGTGCAATGAGTTTGAGACGCCCAAGATTTCAAGAAGAGTTGCCCGCCGAGTCGATAAATATATCTCCGCTTATCGACGTGATTTTTATTCTTCTTATATTTTTCATTGTAACTATGGTCTTTGCCGACGGCAGTGCAATTAAGATTAACGTGCCAAAAGCAAATACTGTGCAAGCTGTTGAGTCTGGACCGCTAACTGTTGTTATCCGTGCCGATTCAACAATTTTAGTTGAAGGCAAAATTGTATCGATGCATACGCTTGAATTGCGAATACGCGAGCATCTGAAAAAAAATCCAGCTGTGATTCTTCGTGGAGATAGTGATGCTTCGGTGAGTGCACTCGTGTCGGTTATGGATTGTGCAAAAATGTGCGGAGCAAAGGAAATATACGTTTCTGCTGATAAAAAATGAACGCAAATTTCGAGATAAAATCTTATTCAGTTGAGAGCATCGTGTGTGCGTTGCTTTTAATGTTTGCGTCGTTTTCGATTCTTCCGTTGTCGGTGGCGATTGTGGAAGTCGAAAAGGAATCGCCCGTTGAGCTTGTACGAGTTTTTTCACGAGACGATTTTCAAAAAGAACAAACGGCTAAAAAGCAAAATTCAGCGAGTTTGCCAAATGCGAATTTTGCAATGGAAACTCGTGCAACTGCCGTTCCGTCGGTCGATGTTGCATCGCCAGATTTTTCGTCGGTTAAGGTCGGCTTACCCAATTTGAAATCGGGAACAAATTTTGAAATCACTTCTTTTGGACTTGATGCTGGGGACTTTGGCAATGGTGATATTGTCGTGTTTGAATTGTCGGGGCTTGATAAAATTCCAAGACGCTTAAATAACGTACATGTGAAATATCCAGCCGATATGTTGCGACGTGGTATTGAAGGAGAGGTCCGTTTGAATGTAATAATAGATGAGCTCGGCAATCTCGAAGTGGAGTCGGTTGCGAGTTCAACGAATGCACGTTTTGAGGAATCGGCGATAAAATCGGCATCAAAATTTAAGTACGAAATTCCTATGCGTGCGGGCAAACCTGTTCGTGCGAGATTTGTTTTACCAATTCCATTTAAAATTTTGAAATGAAAACTTTATTAACATTTTTGATTTTTATTTATGCGTTGTTCGCTTATTCAAGTCCGTTCGATTCAGCGTTCGGACGTGTTCCAACGATGTCGCCTAAAGAAGCGTCGGCAATAAAAGAAGCATCGGAAGCTAACGATGTGTCGAAGGCACTTGAGATTTTAAAAGAGGCGTCGTCAAAAAAATGGGCAGGCTCTGCAATTTGGTTCAATCTCGCAAATGTACAGATGTCGTGCGACGACACTGCGTCGGCAATTGAAAGTTATAGGCAATCTATAAAACTTATGCCGTCGTTTTTTATGGCACAAAAAAATCTTGCATTTGCTCTCGAAAAAGTTGGTCGAGAAGATGAAGCATTTGTCGAGATGAAGAAAGCACTCGCACTTTCAGGTGGCTCCGATTGCTCGATTCTTTCGAGGCTCGCATTGCGTTCGGCTCGCAAAGGCGATTTTTCTTCGGCACTGAATTTTTGTAACCAAGCATTGATGTATGATTCTTCAAATAAAGAAATGTATTTTGCAAAAGCAATTTTTCTTTTTGAACTCGGGATGTTTGCAGAGTGCGAAAAAATCTGTACATTGATATTGTCGCAAGATGAAAATCACATTGAGGCATTGCGTCTTATCGGGAAGTCTCGTGCGATGCGAGGCGACTATAAATCGGCAATTTCGGCTTTTGAGATTTTGAAAAAATCGGGCAAGGCGAAAGTTCCCGACATAGTTTTTCTTGGCGATTTACTCGCTCGCGAAAAACTTTATCAACGCTCGGCAGAAAATTATTTGAAAGCCGATAAGCAAGAATCGCTCGAAAAAGTGGCGTTTGCGATGCTCTATTCTGGCGATGCTCTCGGTGCGTTAAAATTATCTGATAAGCTCGCAAAGCCAGCAAAATTAAAGCTTGTAGGGCTTGCGAATGCCAATCTTTCAAAAAATATTGAAGCGAAAAAAAATCTCGAAGAATATCTGACTATACGTGCAGATGATTTATATGTAGCGTTGCGTTTGGCTGATATTTACTTCGCTGAAGGGCAATATTCAAAATCGCAAGCGTTGTATGTTCAATGTCAGTCAGATTCAAAAATGATGTTGTCGGCACTTTATGGCGAGATGAAAGTTGAAATAGCGAAGTTAAATTATCGTCAGGCGTTGCGACTTGCAAAACGGATTGAAAAAATAAATCCAACATCCGAAATTTCTAATTATGCAAAACTGCTCGAAAAACATTGCTCTGAAATGGAGTAGTCCGCACTCGCGAAAACTCCCAACATCTACCGATACACCCATTGTTATGGGCGTGTTGAATGTTTCGCTCGATTCATTTTCAGATGGCGGAAAATATCTTGAGATTGAGTCGGCACTCGCACATTGCCAGCAGATGATTCTCGGCGGAGCCGAAATTATCGACATCGGGGCAGAGTCTACAAAGCCCACTGCAACGCCAATTTCAGCCGAAGATGAACTTTCTCTTTTGTTGCCACGCTTGAAGGAAATCCGTAATGCGTTCCCAGACATCGCAATTTCTATCGATTCATACAAGCCCGAAGTTGCACGCATTGCGATTGAAAATGGTGCTGATATTATCAACGATGTTCAAACAAAATGCGAAGATGGAATTTGCAAAATGGCGAAACTTGCATCAACATTAGGTTGTCCGATGATTGCAACGCACAATTCTCGCAATGAAAATTTTGTGGGCGACTTTTTTGAAAATCTAAAAGATGGTATTTGCAAACGTGTACAATGCCTGAAAAATTCAGGGCTTTCGGAGAATCAAATTGTCGTTGATGCTGGGGTTGGGTTCGGAAAAACTCGAGATGAAAATTTTGAAATAGTAGCAAGGCTACATGAATTGCGATGCTTGGAATTGCCCATTTTATTGGGGGTTTCTCGCAAATCTATGTTCGCAGATTTTACTGGCGATAATATGTTGTTGAGAGATTTTGCAACTGCAACAATATCGTCAATCGCAACTCTATCGAGGTCGGCAGACATTTTACGTGTGCATAATGTAGACGCAACAATCGCATCAATTAAAACTACAAATGAAATTTTAAAATGGACGAAATAATTATAAAAAATATCAAACTAAAAGGTAAGCACGGGTGTTTCGCTGAAGAACGCAATGAGTTCAGAGACTTTGAAGTTTCGTTGCGTTTGTTGCTTCCATTTGATAAAGCGTGCAAAACAGATGAGCTTGAAGATACTATCGACTATCCGTCGGCAATGGCGATTGCAGAGGGCGTTTTGATGGGCGAAAGTGTCCGCTTAATCGAAAAACTCGCCGATATGATTGCAGAACGTTTGTTTGTGCGTTTCGGAAATTTGTGTGCAGTTGAAGTTGAAGTAGCAAAGTTGGGTGTTGATGTCGGATACGAGTTCGAGAGAATATCTGCTCGCATATTTAGGGAACGTGCATACTATATAAAGTAATGCAAAATTTAAAAAAAGTTGTACTTGCACTCGGTTCAAATATGGGTGAACCGATTGAAAATTTGCGTTCGGCTGTCGCAGAAATATCGACGTTTGCGACAGTTTTGAAGCGTTCGCAAATTTACAAAACTGAGCCTGTCGGGTACCTCGACCAAGACGATTTTTTTAACGCTACAATTCTTTGCGAAACGCATCTCGAACCTTTACAACTTTTGAAAAAATGCAAAGAGATTGAATCGCAAATGGGACGTGTGAAATCTTTTCGCAATGCTCCTCGACCGATTGATATAGATATAATTTTTTATGAAGGCGAATCTATCAATACCGAAGTTTTGCAGATTCCACATCCGCGTTGGAGCGAACGCGACTTTGTGTTGTCGCCACTGTCCGACATTTTTGACGGCACAATTCAGACCATAGATTTTAGGTGCGATTTAAAAATCATTTCAAGCTATCAGAAAAAATATAATCCAATTTCAAATTTATAATTATGGCAGACGAATACGGAACTTTATATGTTGTTGCAACGCCAATCGGTAACCTTGCTGATATCTCCGAACGTGCGATTGAAACGTTGCGTAATTGCGATGTTGTCGCATGTGAAGACACTCGGATAACGGGAAATCTTTTACGCAAATTTGACATCTCGAAAGAAATGTTTGTCAACGAGGATTCTCGTGAAAGAGCAGTTGCACCAACACTTCTTGCAATGTTGAAATCGGGGAAGAATATTGCACTTGTTAGCGATGCTGGTACACCGTGCATAAGCGACCCAGGCTTTAGGATAGTCAGGGCTTGTCGTGCAGAAGGGCTGAAAGTTGTGCCGATAGCAGGGGCGTGTGCGTTTGCCACAGCCTTGAGTGCGTCAGGGCTACCGAGCGATTCATTCTTGTTTGCAGGTTTCCTTCCCGCAAAAACATCGGCACGCAAAAACTTTTTTGAAAAGTATAAGGACTTTGCTCACACTTTGATTTTTTACGAGTCGCCATATAGAATTGAAAAATTTGTAGATGACGCACTTGAAGTTTTAGGTGGCGAGCGTGTCGTTTGCGTGGCAAAAGAAATTTCAAAAATGTACGAACGCTTTTTTGTTGGCGAACTTTCTCAAGTAGCAAAAGAGTTGAAGTCGTCATCTACAAAGGGCGAATTTGTAGTAATAATCGCACCCGACGGATACAAAATTACACAATGATTTTAGCGATAGACATTGGCTCTAACACGATAAAGTGTTTGCTCGGACACTCTGAAAGTGGCTCTGTTGTGCGTGTGTACGAGAAATCGCTCGATAATCGAATACTCGATAATGGCGGAGTTCTTGTGCAAAATGCGGACTCGATGATTGCAGAGTCTATCAAAACTTTCATTACTTCAGCTAAAAAATTTTCTGACGATTTTAAGGTGAAAGTGGTTGCTACATCGGCTTTGCGAGATTCAAATTGTCGCAACAAAATTCTTGAAAATGTCTTGCACGAAACTGGTTGCCAAATAAAAATTTTGTCTGGCGACGAGGAGGCGAGGCTTTCGTTTTGCGGTGCAATGAGCGATGTGTTGGTCGATTCATCGAAGCGTTCAGCGTATTTTGATTTAGGAGGCGGGAGTCTTGAAATTGTCGCAGGGCAAAATTGCGATGTTGATTTTGCGTGCAGTATCCCAATAGGTGCAGTTCGTTTGACTCGCACTTGCAAATGCAATGAAGAATATTTTGAAACATCACGCAAGGCGATAGGTCAAGCGTTGAGCAGTTTCCCAAAGTGCGAGCAGTTAATCGGGGCTGGTGGGTCGGTTGTTGCGGCGAGATTTATGAAACAAAAACTCGGTCTTGACGGAGCTGAAAATATTATTTCTATCGACGATATGCACGCTTGCTATGACGCAGTTTGTGGGCTATCGGTCGAGCAAAGAGTTGAAAAGTTTGCGATAACACGAAACCGTGCCGACATCATTGTGTCGGCGTTTGCGTCGATTATCGAGCTAATGGATTTTCTGCAAATGAAAGAGTTAGTTCATACATTTTGCAATATCAGGTATGGGCTAATTCTTTCATCAAAATGAAAAATTGTTCGTTTTGCTATTGACTTTTAGAAAATCAATCGGGAAATTTTTTCTGCAAGCAATAACTATAAATTCAACGGAGGACACTAATGAAAAAAATGTTTGTTTTGATTTTTGCGTTGGCGACAACTTTTGCTTTCGCAAAACCACAAAAAGTAATATTTGATACTGATATGGGTAACGATATCGACGACGGGCTTGCGTTGGCGATGCTTTACGACTATCATTTGTCGGGGAAGGGCGATTTGTTGGCGATTCTTTCGAATAAAGATAATCCATTTTCGGCAATTTATCTCAGTGTGTTGAATGAATACTATGGCGTTAATTGCCCAATCGGTGCGGTTAAAAATGGTATGACAAAAGCTGAAGGTCGCTTCACTGGATATGTCTCGAAAATGACAAATGCAGATGGCTCGTACAAGTTCCCTCGCAAGATTGACGAAAAATCGGAAGTGATAGACGCTGTAAAACTCGCACGCAAAGTTCTCGCAGAAAGTGGAGATGGCGAAGTTGTTTACATTTCTGTCGGATTCTCAACAAACGTTGCAAGACTCTTGGAATCGCCTGCAGACGAGTATTCTTCGCTTTCGGGTAGAGAGTTGGTTGCAAAAAAAGTGAAGTTCTTTTCTATAATGGCAGCACAATTTGCATCAGTTGAAAAAGCTATCCAGTTGAGACCAGAATATAATGTCTTTAATGATGTTCCTGCTGCGAAAAAGTTTTTCGAAAATTCACCTGTCCCGATTATTTTCAGTGGATTTGAAATTGGTATTTCTCTCCCATACCCACAAGTAGCACTCGACAAATATATGTCGGAGAAAAATCCGATTAGATTGGCTTACGAAAATTATGTTTACTATGTGAACAGAATGAAGTCGAGACGCCACGACCGTCCAACGTGGGACTTGACAAGCGTTCTCTATGTTTTCTCGCCAGAACTTTGGGAACTTTCAGAACCTGTAAAAGTTGAAGTTGGCGAAAAAGGTTTTGTCAGTTTTACAACAGGTGTTTCGAGTAAACATCGCTATTTGAAGATTCCGCAAAATGGCAAACAAAAGATTATTGATGAGCTTGTTGCTCGTTCGATTTTGAAACCAAAGGCAGAAAAATAAAAATTTTAAGCGTGGGTAAGCCCACGCTTTTTTTATATATGATTTAGGAAATTTTTTAATTCAGCAAAACCTATCGAGTAAGATTTTTCCATTCCGTCCATCGTCATATAGATGTGCATTGCTTGTTCGATGTCTACAAATCGAGTTTGTGCGTTTGTTAGCATCATTTTTTTTGCGAAGCGTTCAACTTGGTCGTGCAGAATATCGCAACCTGATGCCACTATGAGTGTCGGCGGAAAATCGGCAAATGTATTTCTAAAAATGGGCGATGCAAGCAAATGATTTTTGTCGTTTGGATTTTCTATATATGCGTTTGTGAATGCATCCATTAGGTGTGAATCGAGAGCAAATCCTTTGCCAAATTTCTGCCAAGATATGTCGTTGCTACAATTTGAGTTATCCACAACAGGATAAAAAAGAGCGATACCACAAGGCAAATTTTGTTTCTCATCGAGCAATTTTATTGTCGCACTTATTGCGAGGTTTCCGCCAGCACTGTCTCCGCAAATAAAAATCTTATCCTTTGGATAGCCGAATTTTTCAGCGTTTTCAGCCATCCATAAAAATGTATCAACGCTTTCAAAAACTTGTGCCGGAAATTTTATTTCAGGAGCGAGGCTATAATCGGGGGCGAGTACAACGCAGTTGAGATTCTTGCAAATATCAACACATATACGTCCGCACGAGTCAGGCGAGCCAATCACCCAACCACCGCCGTGTAGATAGAGTAGTGCTGATGTTGGCGTTGTTTTTTGGGGAAGATAAAGTCGGGCAGAAATATCTTTTTTGTATGCGTGTATTACGATGTCGGAAACTTTTATGCCGTCGGGTATTTCAATTTTCACCATTCTTTGTTTGCGTGCGATTTCGAGAAAGCGTGTTTTGCCTTGCATAGCGTCGGTTATGGCTTTGCAGAGAATATCACTTCGGCGAGGCGAGAGTGTCGCAAGGAATTCCGACTTCTCTTGGCTGAGGTCGTCATTATATGAAATTGATATGAAGTAGTCGTTTTTCATCTATAAAAAAAGCGGAGAATTTTACGTTCTCCGCTTTTGATTTTTTTGCAAGTTTTTATTCTTGAATTTGAGCGTCAGCACCGTCTGGAGCATCGTTTGATGTATCAACAGAAGCGTTGGTGTCGCTATCTTTGATATCTACGATACGGCAGATTCCGATGAGCTTATCGCCTTCAGCGAGGTTGATAAGTCTTACCCCTTGTGTTGTTCTGCCGATAACACGGACATCCTTGACAGGCGAGCGAACTGCTTGTCCGCCATGTGTGAACATCATAATTTCGTCGTCTTCGTGAACAGACAAAGCACCGGCAACGCCATGGGTTTTGATTGCAATCACACCTGAACCACCACGGTTTTGTACACGATATTCATCGTAGCTCGAGCGTTTACCTTGTCCGAGTTCGCCAGCGATAAGCAATGTTGCCGATGGGTCGACAACAACGATAGCTTTTACGCAGTCGTTATCTTTCTTGAGTGTTACACCACGAACACCGCGTGTACTTCTGCCTTGAGCTCTCAAGTCGGACTCATTGAATCTAATCGACATACCAGCGTGTGTTATAAGGACAACTTCAGCGTCTTGTTCGACGAGAACTACGCCGATGAGGTCATCGCCTTCGTCAAGGTTAATACCGATGATTCCACCCTTACGGCAATTTTTATATTCAGAAAGAACGGTCTTCTTAACAACACCATTTTTTGTTGCCATAATGAGTGCGTGCTTGTCGTCGTCGAGACTCTTTACGCAAATCATTGCAGCTACTTTTTCGTCTGCTTTCAAATCGAGAACGTTCTTTATTGAACGACCCTTTGATGTGCGTGAACCTTCTGGGATTTCGTAAACCTTTTCAACATAGACTCTGCCGTCGTTCATACAGAACATAATGGAGTCGTGAGTTGACGCAGTGAAGATGTGTTCGATAAAGTCTTCATCGTATTGACCACTGCCAATTACACCCTTACCACCACGCTTTTGCGAGCGATATGCACTTACGCCAGTGCGTTTGATAAAGCCGTTGTGAGACACGCTAATAATGCAACCTTCGTTTGCGATAACGTCTTCCATTCTGAATTCGCCTTCTGCTGCGATGAGTTGCGTGCGACGTTCTGAATGGTATTTTTCACTCATTGCCATAAGTTCTTTTTTGATTACAGCAAGGAGTTTCTTTTCGTTTGCGAGAATTGAGCGATACTCTTCGATGAGTCGCATCAATTCCATATATTCTTGCTCGATTTTTTCTCGTTCGAGACCTGTTAATTGGTGGAGTCGCAAATCGAGAATTGCGTTAGCTTGGCGTTCCGAAAGTGGATATTTTGCCATCAAAGAATTGCGAGCTTCTTCACGGTCTTTCGATGCACGAATAATCTTAATGAAGTCGTCAAGATTATTGAGTGCAATCTTGTAGCCTTCCAAGATGTGAGCTCTATCTTCTGCCTTGCGGAGCAAGAATGCAGTGCGACGGTAGATAACTTCACGTCGGTGTTCGATGTAGCATTCGAGCATTTCTTTGATGTTCATTTGCTTTGGCTTGCGTTTGTCGAGTGCAAGCATAATCACACCGAACGATGCTTCGAGTTGTGTATGTTTGAAGAGTTTATTCAGCACAACACGAGGTGCTTCGCCACGTTTGAGTTCTATTACAACTCGTGTGTTTTCGTCGGACTCATTGCGAATATCGCTAACTTCTGTGAGGACTTTTTCACTCACCAAATTTGCGATATTTTCAACCAAAGTGTTGCGATTTACATTGTATGGAATTTCTGTGATGACAATTTGTTCCTTGCCATTTTTCAATTCTTCGACAGTTGCAACGCCACGAACTTTTACGATTCCACGACCTGTCTTCATATAACTTTCGATTCCGTTCTTGCCAACGATGACGCCACCTGTTGGGAAGTCTGGACCTTTAATTACATTCATCAAGTCGGTAATCGGAGTTGCTGGATTATCGATGAGCATACAAATTCCGTCGATGAGTTCGTTCAAGTTGTGTGGCGGAATATTTGTTGTCATACCGACAGCAATACCTGTTGACCCATTCATCAAGAGAGCAGGGAGTGCCGATGGGAGAACAGATGGTTCTGTTGTTGTTTCCTTATAATTTGGGACAAAGTCGACAGTGTCGCTATCGATATCGTCCATAAGGTCTTCAGCAAGTTCTGCGAGTTTACATTCTGTATAACGATATGCAGCGGGAGAGTCGCCTTCGATTGAACCGAAGTTGCCTTGTGGCATAACGAGCGGATAACGCATCACCCAGTCTTGAGCCAAGCGTGTGAGCGTATCGTAAACTGACGAGTCGCCGTGTGGGTGGTAGTTTTTAAGAACTTCGCCTACAACACCAGCACACTTGTCGAATGCTCTGTTGTGGAGCAAACCTTCGCGAAGCATAGCGTAGAGAACTCGGCGTTGCACTGGTTTCAAGCCGTCTCTTGCATCGGGCAAAGCACGTGAGATAATAACCGACATCGAGTAGTCGATATACGCACTTTGCATAATTTGCGTAATGCTCGATTCAATAATTTTTTCGTTTTCTGTATACATTTTAAAAATCCCTTTCTATTAGATATCGAGGTACGATGCGTTCAATGCGTTGTCTTCGATGAATGCACGGCGAATCGGAACGTCTTCGCCCATAAGCATAGAGAACGTTGCGTCTGCCGCTGCAGCGTCTTCGATTGTAACTTTCAAGAATGAACGTTTTGCTGGGTCCATTGTTGTTTCGTAGAGTTGCTTTGCGTTCATTTCTCCGAGACCTTTGTATCGTTGAATAGACAAGCCATTCTTGCCGAGCTCACGGATTTTTGCAACGAGTTCGAGTATCGAGAATATCTTGTGTGTCTTTGCAACTTTACCTTCAGGTGCTTTTTCGGTGATTATGTAGCGTGCTTCTTCGGTAGGTGTGTATGATTTTACTACCAACCCGACCTTTGCAATTTCGGCGAGCATCTTTTCGAGCGGTACCGATTCATAAATTTCGTATACGTTGATTCTTTGTTGAACCTTGTTGCCGAGTTCGTCGATTACTTCGCGAACAGTGTTGCCTTCGAAAATATCTTCTGGATTGCCGTATTTGATGTAGAACGATGAGCGTTCTTCGTCGGAGAACAAGTATTGGAATTCTTCCTTATTACCTGTGCGAATGCGTGCGATATACTTTGGCAATTTGCCGTCGCGGTTTGTGTCGAGGTATGTCGACAAATCGCAACCATAGCGTACAACACCATGTCCGAGAGTTTCGATTCTCGATAAGATTTCAACAAGCTTATCAACTTTCTGTGCTGGGAATTCAAAGTTGTCTCGTATGCGTGTGAGAGTTACGTCTTCTGAACCGAGCGAAAGGAGAATCTTGTTCAATTCTGCATCGTTCATAACGTATTGTTCACGCTTCTTTCTCTTGATTTTATAGAGCGGTGGTTGTGCGATATAAACGTAGCCACTTTCGATAAGTCCACGCATTTGGCGGAAGAAGAAAGTCAGCAACAATGTGCGAATGTGTGAGCCGTCGACATCAGCGTCGGTCATAATGACGATTTTGTGATAGCGTGCTTTGCTTGCGTCGAACGCACCTTCGCCCGATTCACCAATACCTGTTCCACAAGCTGTGATGATTGTGCGAATTTCGTTATTGTTGAGAACTTTGTCCAAACGTGCTTTTTCCGAGTTGATGATTTTACCACGCAATGGGAGAATTGCTTGATATTTTCTGTCTCGTCCCATTTTTGCAGAACCACCAGCGGAATCACCTTCCACGATGTAAAGTTCGCAAAGTGATGGATCTTTTTCGGAGCAGTCTGCGAGCTTTCCAGGGAGTCCACCAGCCGACATAACTGTTTTGCGTACTGTTTCTCGAGCTTTGCGAGCAGCGTCTCTTGCACGAGCAGCCATTACGCACTTTTCGATAATTTTCTTTGCTGTGGATGGTTCAGATTCAAATGCAAACTTAAGCTTTTCGCCGACAATCTTTTGTACGATACCGTCAACTTCGCCATTTGACAGTTTTGTTTTTGTCTGACCTTCAAAGCGTGGTTCTGGAACTTTTACCGAGATAACAGCAGTCAAACCTTCGCGGCAGTCATCGCCAGAAATTGACGGGTCTTTGTCTTTGAGAAGATTATTTGCTTTTGCGTAGTTGTTGATTACACGTGTAACTGCAGTGCGGAAACCACTTAAATGTGTACCGCCTTCAACGTTGAAAATCGAATTTGCGTATGCGTAAACTTGTTCGCTATACGAGTCGTTATATTGAAGTGCGATATCAACCATAATGTTCGATGTTCCACCTTCTGCCGCAGGAGCGTCGCCCGCAAAAGCGATAACTTTTGGGTGAACGGTGTTCTTGCTTCTGTTGAGGAATTGAACGTATTCAGCGATACCGTCTTTGAACTTAAATTCTTCGGTTTTATTTATGCGTTCGTCTGTCAATACGATTGTGATTCCTGGGTTGAGGAATGCCAACTCACGCAGACGCTTCGATAGAATTTCGTACTTAAATTCTCGTGTGAGTGTGAAGATTTCAGGGTCAGGCATAAATGCTATTTTTGTACCTGTCGACTTTGTGTTGCCAATGATTGTCATTTGCATTGTCGTCTTACCACGAGAGAATTCCATTTTATGAATCTTGCCGTCGCGACGAACTTCTACTTCAAAATATTCACTAACTGCATTTACGCACTTTGCACCAACACCGTGCAAACCACCTGACACTTGATATGCACCTTTGCCGAATTTACCGCCAGCGTGCAAGTTTGTCATTACAAGCTCGAGTGCTGGGATTTTATATTTTGGGTGAATGTCAACTGGAATACCACGCCCGTTATCTTCGATAGAGCACATTCCACTTGAGTGAACTGTCACCTTTACTTGAGAGCAATATCCAGCGAGTGCTTCGTCAATCGAGTTATCCACGATTTCAAACACACAGTGGTGTAATCCTCTTTCATTAGTGTCGCCGATATACATATCGGGACGTTTTCTTACGCCTTCCAATCCTTCGAGTTTTTGGATTTTCGACGCATCGTAGTTGTCATTTTTTTTGATGTCTTCTGGCATTGTGATTATATATTATTTTATTGTTTAAAAGTTATATTTTCCTCCGTAATTTTTCGTCGCATTTTTTCGATAAAAATCATCAGTAAAAACTGTCTGTTTTTTTCTTAAAAAATAAGCAAACTTTCTTCGTGGAATTATGGTTTTATTTGCCTTTAAAAAAGCCTTTATTCCCTTAATAAATAAGGGCATATCCTCATTTTTCTCCGAAGCTGTAAATAATATAAACCGACGCCTCCTTTTATGCAATACTTTTAGTTAAAAAAATGCAAAAAAAACGCCGATTTTTTCGCTTGAAAATCGACGTTTTTTGTGTGCTTAAATCTTAACTTTTTGAGGGTGGGTCAATCCATCTTCCTTCCGCTTTTATCAGCTCTATCAAACGTTGGATTGATTCTTCTTGCGGAATGTTCACTTCGAGGCATTTTTTGCCTTTATAAAGGTTGATTTTCCCTGGAGCTCCACCGACATATCCAAAGTCAGCATCTGCCATTTCACCAGGACCATTTACGATACAGCCCATAACGGCGATTGTAACGTCTTTGAGGTGTTGTGTGGCTTCTTGAATCTTTGACGCTGCTTCTTGGATGTTATAGAGTGTTCTGCCACAACTTGGGCAAGCGATATATTCTGCACGAGAACGTCTTGCACGGGCACCTTGCAAGATTGCAAGGGCATATTCTGCGTTCTTCTTTGCGTCGTCGCAAATTTCTACTGAAACGATGTCGCCGATTCCGTCTGCCATCAACGAACCGATAAATATTGATGCTTCGTTGAGTTTTGAAAGTTCATCGACATCTTTGTTAATGAGCATATCGGAGTCGAACTTCAACCAGACTGGATTGTTTAATCCGAGTTCTTTGAGTGTTGCAACAAGCATACGTGCTTCGCCCACAAAATTGCGATTACCTACTGGTTGAGGAACGACAAATACTACGTTCTTCGACTTCGCTACATCGGCAAATTTTGCGATGTTTGCAACTGCGATTTTTACTGCGATTGTATCGTATTTTTCAAAATCTTTTTCGAGTTCTTCTGGCGATGTGTATTCTTTGATTGCGATTTTTTTGTCACCATTGATTTGTGCTTCGCCATTTTCAAATTTGAAATCGGCTTCAGCTGAATCGCCAAATGATGCGACTGCAGGAACTGCGTTCCCGCCGATTTTTCCGTCTGCAAGCGAGATTGTTTCTCGACGTGAATATGTGTAAAAATCTATTCCTTCGTCTTTCGATTCTACTGCTTTTTCAGCTCTAATTTTATCGACCAAACGAGCGATATCCAAGCCGACTGGAACTTCTTCAACTGGATCTTCTGTCAGCGATACACGGATTGTGTCGCCCAAGCCGTCAAAGAGCAGACCACCAATACCCATTGCACTTTTTATGCGTGCTTCTGTGCCGAACCCAGCTTCTGTAACACCGAGGTGCAGTGGATATGAGAAACCTTCTTCTTTCATCATTTTTGAAGCAAGGCGATATGTTTGTGTCATAATACGTGTGTTGCTCGCTTTAAATGAGAACACAAAGTTGTGGAAATTTAAATCACGACAAATGCGTGCAAACTCAAACGCTGCCTCGACCATACCAAACGATGTGTCGCCATAACGCAAACGGATTCTGTCTGAAAGCGAGCCGTGGTTTGTACCTATGCGAAGTGCTCTGCCAAGCTCTTTGCAACGCAAGACAAGTGGTGTGAATTTTTCGCGAACTTTATCGAGTTCTGCTTCGTATTCAGCGTCGGTATATTCCAACTTGCCGTCGAGTCTTTTATCTGTGAAATTCCCTGGGTTGACACGGATTTTTTCGACGTGTTCAACTGCTTCCATTGCTGTCTGCGGGAGAAAGTGAATATCGGCAACGAGTGGTGTTTCAAAGCCTGATGCTCGGAATTTTTTTGAGATATCGCCCAACGCTCTCGCAGCTTCGAGATTTTGTGCTGTCAGACGAATAATTTGGCAACCAGCCTCAGCGAGCTGTATGCACTGTTTCACTGAACCTTCAACATCTTGTGTTTTGGTGTTTGTCATCGATTGCACGACAATCGGATTGTTTCCGCCAATCTTGACATTGCCTACTTGTACTTCGGTTGTAGGAGTTCTAACTGTGTTGAATCTTGATATGCAGTAATTGTCCATAATTTAAAACGATAAATCTTTTATGTAATATTCAGCATTTACATCTTCTTCGTTTTCGAGTTGAGCGTCGCCGTCCCAACGCATAAATCCGTAAAAGACTATGTAAAACATTAACGATATAAACAAAATTGTAAAGCCTACTTGTATTGTTGCAAAAAAGTTTGGTGGAAGTGGTTTGCCACGCAATTTTTCTATGATTGCAAAAAGTATGTGTCCGCCATCAAGCACTGGAATTGGCAACAAATTCAAAAACGCCAAATTGACATTCAGCAGTACTGCAAACGAAATTACCAACATAAAATCGGTAAGCGAGAGTTGATAAATTACTCGACCAATATCTACTGGACCAGCCAAACTTTTTATGCCGACATCGCTTTTAGGATTTATCAAACTTGAAAGTGCGTTGATTGTGCGTTCTATGCTATCGGAGAATTGTTCGATTATCGACGGATGCGAAATTATTTTTTGTGGGATAATCGAATAGCCGAGCATAGTTTTTGTAGTAGGTGGATTTATTTTTACCGAAAGTGGAGAGCTTAAAATTAGGTCGAAAATCTCGCCATCAGGGTGTGCCATTGAAAATTTTATCGCTGAATTTTTCGATTTTTCGATAACGTTTTTAAGTGCTTCAAGCGAGTCGATTTGTTTTCCATTTACATCGCAGACAACGTCGCCTACTTTTATTTTTGCGAGGGAATCAGACTTTGTTGCGGTATAAATTTTGGGGATTCCTATCTCTGATTTTTGATTGTTTTTGTTGGATATAAAAAGCTCTAAAGTATCTCCCGATTTTGTTGCGATTGTTGCGAGTGCCTTTGTGATTTGAATTTTCTTTGGCAATATTTCAAGTACGACTTTTTTGCCGTCTCGCAAGACCGATATCTTTGCTTTTTCTTCGGATTTAAGATTATTCAAGCATTCTCCCAAATGTGCGTTCGAGTAAAGTTTGAGTCCGTTAAATTCTACAACGATATCGCCTTTTTTTATGCCGAATTTTTCTGCTGGCGAATTTTGCATAACTTGGGCAACTTGCATTGTCAACGCAGGTGTGATGCCTACCATACGGATTTCATCGCCAGTTGATAAATTTGTTTTTATCAGTTGTGGCAAAACTTCTATATCAAAAATTTTTCCGTCTCTTTCGATTTTAAAAATGCTCGATGGTTTGCCGTCTTTTGTGCGACCCGCACCGATTGCGACAAGCTCGATAACTTCTGAAAAATCTTTTACATCGTGTCCGTCGATAGAAAGAATTTTGTCGCCAACTTTTATACCAGCTTGTTTTGCAGGGCATGCGATTTTTGTACCGTCTATATTTGAAATTGTTTCAGGTACAAACCCGACAACATTTGTTTCGTATGCTGAATTTTTCGGGATTCCGACTATCCAAACTATCGTAGCCAAGACGATTGCAAACAAGACATTAAAAAATGCTCCAGCAACGCTTACTATGATTTTATCGGCACACGATGCTTTGGGTAAGTCTCTAAGTTTTTTGTGTTCCTCGTCATTCCCACCTTCAAGAGCTCCCATATCTGCGAGCTGGGGAAGGGCGACGTATCCGCCAAATGGGAGCAATGATATTATATAAACACAACCGTCCTTGCCAGTCCATTGGAAGATTCTCGGACCGAAGCCGATTGAAAATCGCAAGACTTTAAGACCACGCATTCTCGCTGCAAGATAGTGTCCGAACTCGTGTACGAAAATCGAGCCACCGAAAAACAGCATCACTAAAATGAATGCCCAAGTGTTTGAAAATATGTTGCCAAAATCACCCATCTTATGCGATAGCCTGTGCTATTTCTGACGCCTTTACACGAGCTTCTGCGTCGGCGTCGAGAACTTCGTCGAGATTTTGTGGATCTATTGCTTGTGTCGCTTCGAGTGTTTTGCCGACGACTGTCGCAATTTTTATCCAAGGCAATTTTCCTTTGATGAAGTAATCCACTGCAACTTCGTTTGATGCATTGAACACTGTTGTTGCCGTACCGCCTGCACGAAGTGCCGAAAAGGCGTGTTTTAAGCAAGGGAACAATTCCGTATTTGGTGGACGGAAATCTATTGCGAATGGTTTTGTGAAATCGATTGGTTCGCGAACATTTTTACCACGTTCAGGGCAAAGCAAACTATGCGAAATTGCAAAGGTCATTGATGGCGGAGAAAGATGTGCAACAACCGAACCATCGACAAATTGAACCATCGAGTGTACAAGGCTATCTTTTTGAACTACTACTTGGATTTTATCAGCATCTACATCAAAAAGCCAGCGAGCTTCGATAACTTCCAAGCCTTTATTTGCAAGCGTTGACGAGTCAATCGTAACCTTTGGACCCATATTCCAATTTGGATGTTTGAGTGCCTGTTCGGGAGTGATTGTAAGCATTTGTTCAGGCGTATAATCTCGGAACATTCCACCTGATGCGGTAATCAAAAGTTTTGCGATATCTTCTTTTCTTTCGCCTTGTAGACATTGGAAAATTGCGTTGTGTTCGGAATCGAGCGGGAGCATTTTTACGCCTTTACGTTTTGCACTACCCATAACGAATTTTCCAGCCATAACGAGAAGTTCTTTGTTGGCAAGTGCAATATCTTTACCAGCTTCGATTGCAGACAAGGTCGGCTTGAGAGCCGTCGTACCGACTACTGCTGCGACTGTCGTATCGGCTTCGGGCAGACACGCAATTTCTGTCAATCCTTCGGCACCCAATACGAGATTGCGACCTTTAAACAAGCCTGATTCTTTTGCTTCGTTAAAAGTTTTCTCATCGTAAATGCCGACATTTTTCACGTCAAATTCATCGGCAATTTTTGCGAGCTTTTGATAATTTTTATTGCCAGCTATTCCGACAACATTGAGTCTATCGCGATTCCCACGCACAACTTCAAGTGTGTTATCACCGATAGAGCCGGTAGCTCCGAGTATAGTCAAATTTTTTGTTTTCATAACGATAACATTATCCAGATTAGAATAAAGCCTGTTGGGCTTGCGAGTAAAAGTGAGTCTGCCAAGTCGAGTGCACCGCCGATTCCGGGTATGAATTTGCCAGAATCTTTTATATCGGCTTTGCGTTTTAAAACAGATTCAAGCAAGTCTGAGACGATTGCAACAGCACCAATCACGACACCAGCAAACATTGCTTCTGCAAGTGTGATTTCTTTCGGGAGAATTTCTGTCGCAAATCCGAAAATAATTCCCGACATCAACGCCGATGAGATTAGTCCGCCAACAGCACCTTCCCACGTTTTATTTGGGCTGATTGTTGGCGACATCTTATGTCTACCAAATGATGCTCCGATAACGTATGCTCCCACGTCAGAAAATTTTGCCGTTGCGACAATCCATATTGCGATAATTACTCCTGTGTATGCACTCAAGTTTGCAAAGCAAGTTCCCATAAGCACAAGCCAGTGGAGTGTAAATGGCACTGCCAACAGAGTTAGAATTGTGGGCAGGGCAGTTTTTTTAGGATAGTCCCCATACGGATCTTTTAAAATTGAGATTGCTATTGCTATTGCACAGATTGCAAATGCAAAGACTCCGCCAACTATAATTGAGCCATTTAACACATTGAGGATTGCACCTGTAAAAATCAAAATATTTGAAATTTGCAGAGTTTTTCTCATCGGCTTGCAACCGATTCTTTCGAGCAACGCACAGACTTCGCTAATTGTACCTGCCGAGAGGATTGCGATTAAAATCGCCCAACCAAAAGATTTTCCGTAGATGATTGTTATTGCAGTGATTGCCCAAAGTAGAAGTGTGCTGAATATTCTTTTGCCCATACTATTTGACGTTAATTTGTTCACCCGTCAATCCGTATCGGCGTTCACGCCTTTGGTATTCTTGGATTGCTTCGAGAAATTCTTTGTGTCCGAAGTCGGGCCAATATGTTTTTGTGAAATAAAGTTCGGCGTATGCTGATTGAAGCATTAGGTAATTGCTCAAACGCATTTCTCCCGATGTACGAATCATAAGGTCGGGATCAGGAATATCGGCAGTGTCAAAATTTTCAGCGATTTTTTCGTACGTTATTTCTGACGCTTTAATTTTTCCGTCAGCGACATCTGTTGCGAGTTTTGAAACGGCTCTTGCCAGTTCGTCTCGTGAACCATAATTGAGTGCCAATACGAGAGTTTGTTCTGTGAAATTTTTTGAATCGTTTTCGAGTTTGCGTATTTCTTCGACGCAATTTTGTGGGAGTTCTTCTATGTTCCCGATTGTGCGGAATCTAATTTTATTTTCGATAATAAGTTTTCTATTTTCTTGGATTGATGCCAACAAAAGCGACATCAACGCATCGACTTCATCCTTTGGACGATTCCAATTTTCAGATGAGAACGCATAAAGTGTTATATATTTTACCCCGCAATCTTTTGCCGATTGCAAAACTTTTTCGATTTGTTTTGCACCTTGATAGTGTCCTTCAACGCGTGGTTTATTGCGTTCTTTAGCCCATCTCCCGTTGCCGTCCATTATGATTGCCACATGTTGTGGAATCTTATCGGGTGTGGTATCTATATTAGTGGTGTTGGGCATAACAAAAAATAAAAAAGGGGTCAGGTTACCCACTGCACATCAGGTGAATCGTTACCGTTGCTTTCTTCCGAATCTGGCGGGGTTGGCGAACAACAGATTGCATGGGGCCCGACCTTCTTCTATTTCCTCAAAAATCCCTCTTTATTTCAAGCTTTTTTTAGTTTTTTTATCACCTTTTTTCATCAATTTTACAAAAAAAGCCTCCGAATTTTCGGAGACTTTGCAAAAGGTAGAAATATCAACCTGGAGGCCAGTGCAGTTGGCGTCCGCCCAAAATATGAATATGCAAGTGTGGGACAGTTTCGCCAGCGATAAGTCCGTTATTGATGACAATTCTGAATCCGTCGTCAAGTCCGCATAATTTTGCGACTTTCGGTGCTGTCAACATCAGATGCGAGAGAATCTGAGCATCGGCATCTTCGGCTTCAGCGATTCTTGGAATCGGTTTTGTCGGGAACAACAGGACGTGTGTTGGTGCTTGTGGGTTGATATCGTGAATGGCTACGCAAGTATCATCTTGATAGACGATTTTTGCTGGAATTTCACCATCAGCGATTTTTTGGAAGATTGTCTTCATACAAAGAAATATCCTATGTTTTTTATTTCAGATTTCAATCCGAAAAATTGTTTCTAAACAAAAATAATTTCGAGATTTTCAAAGGCTGTTTGATATCGGAGCAAGATAGATTCTAATAATTCCATATTTTCTTCGGATTGTAATTTCCTCTTTTTCGACAACCTGCCGTTTTCAGATATTCCCGCACGTTCCAACGATGTTATCACTAATATTGCCCGCTCATAGCCAGACAGACGCTTTGCTATTTCTGATATTCTTGCGAACACAAACAATGGATCAAAAAATTCTCCTTGAAAATCTATCACTTCGATATGTGCTTGGCTGTCGTACAAACGGAGCATTTTTTTTGCAAAATTTTCTAATGACGAATTTGCGTCTCCCATTTTTATTGCAAGTTCAATCCCTTGCGATGCGTCGGCACAGATGTCGTTTGCGAATGGCGAACCCGATGCAAGCATAGCATTTAGAAATCTAAACTTTGCGTTTTTATCCATTAGAAAAGCGATTGCTGGTTGTCTGTGTCTAATCCCGAATATTTTGCCAACCATTCAAGCGAGACATCTTCAAAGCCGTCTTGTTGGCAAATGTGAATTATAAGAAGCGCGCATGCGAGTGCGTCGTAGAGTGCGCAGTGCCATTTGCGTCGTTTTGTCGGACAATATTTTTCAGCGAGATTATCGAGCTTTTCTTTCAAGCCAAAAACTTCTATCGCAGAAGAAAGTTTTGCAGTTTCGAGAGTCGGGTATAAACGTTTTAAAAGCACGCAAGAATCAATCCATGGCGACCAAGTTGAAGTTGTCGTGCCGTCGGCAAAGTTTGGTACAATTGCAGGCGAGGGCATAGCGTCTCGCAAAAGACCATCTTCTACAATCGCATTATGAGCCAAAAATATTCCGTCTTTGCGCATAGTTTGAAATCTTTTTACAGATTCTGAAAATGGAGGGAATTTTGATGCTTGGTCATTATCAATTCCAAAAAAATCGGCATCGCGTTGGGGTATCTTCATCTTCGGTGCGCATAACGATGTTTCGGCAGAAACTATTTCCCCACCGACAATTTTTGCAATCCCATATTCAACTACTCCGATTTTCCGAGAGCCTTCAAAGTCGATTGCATATATTGGAATATTTATTTTTTTCATCTTGCGAAAATTCACATCGTTTGCGAATATTACAAATATGGATACTGAATGTTTTAAGATTTTTGTCAATGAACTTGCCGATATGAGTGGCGAATATATCGCAAAAAATTTCGGACACAAGTTGAGTGTTGACTTGAAAAAAGACTCGTCGCCCGTTACGGAAATCGACCGCAATACCGAGATTATGATACGCGAAGCTATCACAAAAAAATTCCCAACTCATGGGATTATCGGCGAAGAATTTGGCAACGTAAACGAAAACTCTGAATTTCAATGGGTGATTGATCCTATCGATGGCACGAAATCTTTTATATCGGGCGTACCACTTTTTGGGACTCTTATCGGACTTCGCTATCAAGGCGAACCAATCGTTGGGCTTATCGATCAGCCGATTCTCAAAGAACGTATCTATGGCGATTGCAAATCTTGTTTGTACAATGGGCAACAAGTTTCGCCGTCGACCAAAACCGATACGAAGGGAATCACACTTTTAACATCGGATTCTCGCTACTGTGCAAATCTGCACTCCGAAGCTGGTTGGCGTAAGCTTGAAAACGAGGCGTCTATTTCTCGCACTTGGGGCGACTGCTACGGATATATGCTTTTGTGCAGAGGTTTGGCTCACGTTATGTGCGACGCTATTTTGGAAGTTTGGGATTTAACTGCACTCTTGCCAGCACTCAAAGGTTGCGGAGCGTCATTCAGCGATTGGAGTGGTGGCGAGAATATCGGCAAGAATGGTTTGGTTGCGTCATGCAATGCGACTATGCACAAAAACGTTTTGCAGATTTTAAATCCACAAGAATAAATTTACATTAACGACAATGGGTCGGTATCGATTACGTCTTCGATATCTTCGTCAAATTTGAACGACTCTTTCAAGTCCATAATCTCGCGGATTGTGGACTTTACATTTTTGCAAAAGTACCAAATATGCCAACGATAGAAATCTTCGCTACGTTCGAGCGGTGCAGGTGCAGGACCTCGAATTTGACAGATGTCTCCAAACTTTTCGACAGCCTTTTTCGCCCACTCTTCCGTATAGAACTCGAGCTTGAGTTCGTTGCGAGAACGGAAAATATGGCGAATGAGTCGCATAGTAGGTGGGTACGAATACTCACGTCTATTTTCTAACTCTTCTTCGAGGAACGATTCCATATCGTCTCGCTTCGCATATTGGATTGGCGGAGCTTCGGGTTGGAAGGTTTGTATGACAACTTCGCCTTCGCCATCCCCCCGCCCAGCACGACCTGCCACTTGCACGATTAGTTGATAAGTCTTTTCTGATGCACGGAAATCAGGCATATGCAAACTGATGTCGGCATCGACAATCCCAACGAGCGTAACACGTGGGAAATCCAGACCTTTTGCAATCATTTGAGTGCCGATAAGAATATCTAATTTGCCTGTGCGAAAATCTCCGAGAACTTTGCGATAGTTATCACGACGTTTCATAGCATCTCTATCCATACGTCCGATTCTCGCAGTCGGGAACATTGCCGATACAGCGTCTTCGAGGCGTTGTGTTCCGTGTCCACGCCATTTTGCTTTTGGTGAACCGCAGTGTTTGCAAGCCGAGGGAGCTTTTGTAGTGTACCCACACAAATGGCATTTGATGATATTTTCACGCTTGTGCCACGTCATCGAAACGGAGCAGTGCGGACATTGTTCAACTTCGCCACAAGCTGGACACTCAAAAATTTTCGAGTATCCACGACGGTTTAAAAACAGAATTGTTTGCTCGCCATTGTCGAGACGCTTTGCAAGCTTTTCGCACAAAATTCTCGAAAGTATTGCACCTGGTTTTTCTCGCTTCATATCGGCGATATGCACGAGCGGAAGTTTGCAACCATCTATTCTGTTTGCGATTCTCGAAAGTTCGTATTTGCCAAGTTGTGCATTGTTGAGTGTTTCCAACGAGGGCGTTGCAGAGCCTAATACGCAAACGGCTTCGCAAATTTTTGCACGCATCACAGACGCATCCCGACCATTGTAGCGTGGTGTTTTGTCTTGCTTGTATGCAGTGTCGTGTTCTTCGTCGACTATGATTAGCTTGATGTTTTTTAGTGGAGCAAATATACAACTTCTCGCTCCGACAACAACACGAGCTTTTCCGCTTGCTAAACTCCGCCATGCGTCGAGACGTTGTCCGTCGGTGAGGTTGCTATGCCACACAACAAGTTCGTAATCGCCGAGTCTGCTTCGCAATCGCCCGACCGTTTGAGGTGTCAACGCAATTTCTGGAACGAGAAAAATACACGCACCGCCACTGTCGAGAACTTCTCGCATAGCTTGCATATAAACTTCTGTTTTGCCTGAACCAGTAACACCATAGAGCAGTCGTGTCTTAAATGTTCCCGATTTTGTGTCGTTGAGTATTGCGTCTAACGCAGATTGTTGTTCGGCATTGAGTTTGTGCGGAGTTGTCGATACTGCTTCGGCACTCGAAAGTTCGTCGTCGTAAGCGGAACGTTGAATTACTTTCTTGCGTATTTCTAAAATTCCTTTTTTTGCAAGTGCTTCGACAGATTGCGATGTCGTACCTGTAATCTTCAATAGAGCCGACTTCAAAATCGGTTCTGGGTTTGCAATCAGATAATCGCAAAGCGAGGCTTGTTGCGGTGCTTTGCGTTTCAATTTTTGCAACTCATCGGCGTCGAGGATTTTTCTCAAAACAACTTCTTGTGCTTCGAGTGCTGTCTTGCCAGCACGCACACCGGCGGGAATCATCGTTTCAAAAACAGATTGCAAACTGCATCCATAGTAGTCTCGAATCCAGTATGCCAGCTCGATTAAATCGGGCGTGAGTACTGGCTCATCTTGAACTTTTGAATAAATTGGTTTGTATTTAAATTTACCTTGTGGCAAATCTGATTCATTCATAATACGCAAAACAACACCTTGCGAAGCTCCTGTTCGCAACGGCATGCGTACCATTGAACCAACCTGAACATTTTTGATATGTTCGGGTACAACATAAGTGAGCTCTTTTGAGAATCCGCTAAAGAGTGCTATTTCAACTGCTATTCTGTTTGTAGTTTTGCTCACTTTGTGTTTCCGTAAATGTCGCAATAATATTTTAGAATTTGCAAATCGATTGAAGTATATAATCTTATTTTACCCAACCCGATGTCCACCGAAACAACAGTGTTGTCTATATTGATGTCTTCTTTGATTTTCGTTCCGAGTTCAGCGAGCAATCTTTTTAAAGTAGATTTATTGTTTAGCACAAGGATAAAATCTGAATCATCTGATGCGTATTTTTGAAGTGAAAAATTTTTCTGATTGTCGTATGCGTTTATCTTTTTTATCGATTCTTTCCAATCGTCAATATTTGTTGAACTGACAGCGTATTTACTTGCTATCGACGAATACGTTTTTTGCGTAGGTATTGCTGAAAAGTAAGATTCAACACAAGCGTTGTTTTCGATATTTTTTATGTTGTTGATTATTGTGAGCGAGTTGTTTGGTCCATAATTTATTTGTGAATTATTTTTTGCAATCTCGATAAATTCTTGTTGAGTCATTGTCGTTTCGCCGACACTTGTTATTTGCAAATTTTTGCCCAAATTTATTCCCATTGCAAAAGTACCTTTGTTTTTAAGATACATATTTTTGATTTTTTCGGCATTATCTTGTGCGAATATTCCGTCTATCACATTTTTTCTCAAGTCGGGAAAATTGCTTGGGAGTATTATTTTTGATATTGCCGAAACCTCGCAATCTTGTGGGATAAAAGCCGATTCTTCTGCACAACTATCACGCTTGACAGCGTTCACAAGTTTTTCTGTTGGCGAATTTTTTTTGAAATAAAAATCGAGCGATAATTTTATTCTCGTAAGGTCGTTATCGATTTTCAATATGCCCGATTCAATGTCGTCAAAAATTTTGCTTTGATTATTTTTGAAAAGAAATTTTGTCGCAACTTTATCAAATTTTATTTTTGCAAAGTTTGATATTTTTTTGTCGGCAATAAATTTTTTTGTACTCTCGATATATCTGTTTGCGTCGCCTTTGGGCGAGTAGGCGATTATCAAATATCCATTTTCTTTTTGGAAAGTGCAAACGCCTTGCAAGGCTTGTTCAATGCGTGGTTTTGCGTTGCCTTCTATTTTTAATGCGACAGTTATTGTCGGGTTTTCTTCAATATCATATACGCAAATTAGTGCGTTTTCGGTTTGCGATATTCCGTTGAAACAGGGGTATCCAAACGGAATGAGTGCAAACGATATTTGCATTTGCATTTTTGGGTCGGGATAAATCGATTGTGCGATATTAAAAAGTTTATAGAAGAATCGACGTGGCGATTGTATGTGTGCTTCGATATTTGGCACACATTCACCAAAAAGTTGTAGCGAGAAAATTATACTCGCAAATATGCAAGTAAGTTTTCTCATTTTTCTTTTTTAGGATCTGCAATATCGCGTAAAATATCGCCGAGCATATTGAATGCCAAAACTGTCGCAAAGATTGCGACCCCTGGGCTGAGGAGCCACCAAAACCCGAGCATCAAAACCTTTGTATCGTTTTGTGCTTGTGCGAGCATTAGTCCCCACGATGCCGATGGTTCTTGTATGCCAAGCCCGAGAAACGACAACGCCGCTTCGCCCAAGATATAAGCTGGTATTGACAGTGTTGCTCCGACAATCAAATAGCTCAATACATTTGGCAAAAAGTGTTTCAGGATTATTTTCAGTGGCGATTGTCCCATCGCTTTTGACGCTTGTACATACTGACTTTTTGCGAGCGAAAGCGACATCCCACGAATCACTCGTGCTGTTCCTGCCCAACCAAAGAATGAAAGTATTATCACAATCATCATATACATTTGAGCACTGTCAAAATGCGGAGCGAGTGCCGAACGCATTGCGAGCAACAAGTACAGCCCTGGTACAGCCATCAAGAACTCGACAAAACGCATCGTGATAAAATCGAACGTTCCGCCGAAGTATCCGGAGAGTCCGCCGACAATAAAGCCAATCACCATTGTTATCGCAATTCCGACAAAGCCGATACTAAGCGATATTCTTGCCCCATAGAGCAAACGTGAGAACACGTCGCGACCAGTTGCGTCGGAACCGAGCAAAAATATTCTTGCGTCGGCTTGCGTAGAATCGGCAGTGAAAAGTTTGTATTTAAAAGGTACTATTCCGAAAATTTTGTAATCAGAATTTTCGTCCGCCGAGAAAAATTTAATCTTCAAAAATTGATTTTTAACTGGTTCGTATTTTGCTTCTGTCGGGTCTACATTTTCGTAAACTTTTGCACACAGACTGCCGTCGTGCCAGACGATTGCACAAGGTGGATGGAACGATTTATCCAAGCATTGTAACGTGGGGTCGTATGGTGCGATGAATGGTGCAAAGATTGCAACCAAGTACATAAATGCAAGTGAAAATAGTGCTATGCACCCGATTTTATTTTTTAATGCCAACGGCAAAAGATTTTTCTTAAAGAATATCCCCGCCCATACAAGTCCAGCAATTAAAAGAATTACAAGAATAATTCCCAACACGCACAATGTATAAATTGATATCGATTTTAACGTGTCGAAGAATGTCGGGAACGTTTGGCTTATCCACGTTAAGAGAATGATTATCGAGATTACAATACTAAAAAATATCCCCAACTTTTTATATGGTATGCGTTCGTTTTCGAGACGTATTCTTGGGTCGGTTAACGCAAGGAGGATATCGGCAAAAAGCTGACCAACGACAAGCATTGCACATCCCATTATCACGCCAGCCATAACAACATATTGATCTTGTTTTATTATTGCCCCATAAATCAACTGACCTAACCCTGGATAATTCATCACATTTTCTACGAGCAACGCACCCGAGAGAAGTCCAGCAAAAGCAAAGCCGAATGATGTAACAATCGGATTGATTGCATTTCTCAAAACGTGCTTAAACATAACGACGTTTTCGGAAAGACCTTTTGCTCTTGCTGTCGTTACAAATTCAGCTTTTGAGTAGTCGAGAAAATTCCCACGCATTACACGCATCATCGACGCTATTCCACCGACAGATAGCACGAGTGTCGGGAGAATTAGGTGCTTGATATAGTCGCAAAATTGTAGTGGTGGCGACATAAAATCGTGCATAATTGAAACTTGTCCGCCAGTAGGGAAAAGTCCTGTTGTAGCTGCGAATAAAACAGCTAACAATGCGAGGAAAAAGTATGGTATGCTCAACGACGCATACGCCAAGAATGAGGCGAGCCTATCGAAGATTGAATCTCGCTTTACTGCCGACAACACACCGAGTGGGATTGATACGGCGTAAATCAAAAGTGTGCTTGTCAAGGCGAGCCAAAAAGTCGGGAGGAGGCGTTGCCCGATTAGCGATAGCACTGGAATTTTGTAGCTCCACGAGTATCCGAAATCTGGCTTGCCAAAGTATATGATTGATTTTTTCGCACTATCCTTTTCGGGAAGAAGTAGCGATGTTTTGATAGGTGATACGCCATTGAGCCAGCGTCCGTACTGAATATACCAAGGTTTATCAAGCCCTAAACGTATCTCTTCTTGCTTTACAATTTCAGGACTGATGTCTTTTGAGTTTCTCGCTTCTGAAAGAAAATCCCCTGGAGCGAGGTACATCAACAAAAATACCATCAAGCTGATTCCAAGCATAAGTGGAATCAATGAAAGCAAACGTCTGAAAATGAATTTAAACATTAGTCTTTATTTTCTTGATAGAGTTCGTCGATGTTCCAAATTATCGAGCCAATCGGTGGCACTTTTACATTTTGCCATTTATTTGAAATGCCCGAATAACTCATCGGTGTGATTAGATAGAGCAGTGGCAATTTTTCTGCAAAAATATTTTGCATTTCAAAAATCAACTCACGACGTTTTGTCGGGTTCATTTCAACTTCTTGCAAATCCATAATTTCATCAATACGTTTTTCCCAATCTGTCGCAGGCGAGCTTTGGCGTGGATTCCAAACGTGCAAAAAGCCGTCGGAACGATAAATCGCTTTTCCGCCCGATGGGTCGCCCCCGCCTGTGAAGCCCATAAGTGCAGTTTCGTATTCAAAGGTATTGTCGATTTTTGAAATCATCGTGCCGAAGTCCATAAACTTTAAGTTTACGGTTATCCCGATTGCCTTCATATTTGCGACGAATGTCGTTGCGATTGATGTAGAATTTTGCGAGCCGTCGGCGACGATAAAATCGAACTCAACCGCATTGCCGTCTTTGTCGACAAGCTTGCCTGTGTCGGAATATTTGAAACCTTCTTCGAGAAGAATTTTGCGAGCTTTTTCGGGCGAATAGTCGTGTTTTATCGTGTTCGGATTATACCATTTTTTATTTGCTGGGCTGATTATCGAATTGAGTTTTTCAGCTCTTGAAAACCATACGCTTTTAATCAAACCATTTCTATCGATAGCACTCATTATTGCACGACGGAATTGTGGGTTTGTGAACCATTTTAATTTATACGGTTTTACGAATGGCTTGCCGTTGGCACTTTTGCGAGGGTTTTGGTTGAACCAAATAAAATAAATCCCCGTATCTGGACCACGTTCGTAGATTTTAAAGTCGTACGTTTTTTGATATTTTGAAACCCATGCAAAATCGTTTGCACTAACTGCTGATGCGTCGCATTGTCCTGTCGCAAAAAGGATTGTCGATGTATTTATATCGGCTACAAATTTATAGATTAAGAAATCGAGATAGGGCAGGCGTTGCCCATTTTTATCTGCTCGCCAGTAGTGTGGATTGGGCGATAGCACGAGGCGTTCACCCGGTTTATATGAGAAAATTTTGAATGCTCCGCTCGAGACAATTTCTTCGGGCGAATTTATCGCAGTTTCGGTTGACCACGTCTGTTGGAAAGTCCCATCTTCGACTGATTTTTGCAACTTATGTTTTGGCAAAATTTCGATATATCCGATGTCGTGCAAAAATGGTGCGTAGACTTTTTTTGTCTTAAATTCAACTCTGTATTTATCGACTTTTCTGAACTTAATTGGGTCGCCACCTATCGTGTATTGTCCGGCATAACGGGATGGATAACGCAACATTGGGCGTTTAGTGGATTTATCAATTTTCGGATTTCCTTTTTCGTCGAGAACAGGCTTGAAAATTGTTTCAAACGTAAAAATGACGTCATCGGCAGTGATTTCAACTCCATCTGAAAATTTTATACCTTCACGGAGTTTAAATATATAAGTTTTCCCTCCGTCTTGAATTTTCCACGATTCAGCGAGGGCAGGGATTATCTCGTCTTTGATTGGGTCGAGCGTAACTAAAGGCGAGAGAATAAGCGAGATTGCTTGTGCCGAATATGTGTCGGTTGCGACTAACGGGTTGAATGTTTTTGGTTCTTGCGAGGCTGCCAAAACAAAAATTCCGCCGTACTTGCCCACTTGGCAATTTGCAGTTTCTACTCCTTTGGGCAATGGAAAATTTCCACGTTCGATTTTTGGTGGTTTTGTGCAAGCACATATCGACAATACAAACGCACATAATAGTGCGTTTGCTATGTGTCGAAAAATTGTAGAAACAACCATTATTCTTTTATATCGTCAGTTTTCGATTTTGTTTCATCGAGGTTTTCAACCACGTTTTCAACGATATTTTCGCTCGACTCCGTTGGGGTTTGCGTTGGTGCATTCATCGACCAATCGGGTGTCATAAAGCTTGTGTCAACTCGATTTAAGTCCCAATTTGGACTGAAGTCTGGGGCAGTTTTTGTGAGTTTTCCGTAATCGATATATGGCTCAAGTCCATAATCGTCTTCGTTGAAATCGTCATCGCCGTCGCCGTATCCGTAGTACTCGTCATAGTCATCGTACTCATCGATTTTATTAGGGTCGTAATCGTCGGGCAATTCGTCATCGCCGTAGTGCGATTTATCAATCTCTAATCCACCTTCAGTTTTTTCGGCTTCTTGTTCGGCAATACGCTCTTTTGCGACAAGCTTTGCGTACTCTTTACGTTCTTTTTCGTCTTGCTCTTCTTCGAGCTTTTCGAGTTCGGCTTCACGTCTGAGCTTGCGTTTACGCAGATATTCTCCGACTCTCAATGCGACTTCGTAAAGCATGTAGAGTGGAAGTGTCAGTGAAATTTGAGTAATAAAGTCTGGCGGAGTAATTACTGTTGCGAAAATCAGCAATACTAAAAATACGATTCTTCGATTTTTTCTGAGCCAGTCTGGATTGAGTATCCCAAGATATATGAGTATCACTTGAATCAACGGAACTTCAAAAACGACACCTACTGCAAGCGTTAGGAAAAGCACCATACTATAATATGACTGTGCATCTGGGAACATTTCCATTTGCATCGATTCCGACATACTCGCCATAAATGCAATCCCCATAGGTAGCATAAATGTGAACGCAAAGGTCGCTCCAGCACAGAAGAGCAACACCGCCGCGAGCATCCCTGGACGCAGGAGTTTTTTTTCTTCTTTCGTCAACCCAGGCATCACAAACTGAATCACAAAGTATGCGATAATCGGTAGCGATATGCACAATGCTCCCAAGAAGCTGACGTAAAACCATACGATAATTGGCGTTGCGAAAGTCATCGAACGCAACTTAATATCGGCATACCAATCTTTCTTTGAATTAGTTTCGAGCAGTACGGTGTTTTCGTCTTTCGATACGATATAGAACGGACCTGTTTGTTTTGTCTTGTCGCCATTTTCAGGCACAAGATAAACTGGTCCGAGCTTTTTGATGTCGTCTTTTTTGGCTTCTTCAATTTTTTTATCGGCTCCACTTATGTAGTGGAAAAACGGATATTCTTCGATTAGCTTTTTCGCCGTATTTAACGGATAAAGCATAATCGAATTGAAGTAGCTAAAGCCAGCACCGACACTTACGAGTGCTATTGTGAAAACGAGCAACGAACGCAAAATGACTCCACGCATTTCTTCGAGATGCTCGAGAAACGTCATTTCGCCTTCGCTATTTGCGTTGTCTTTTGCCATATTATGAGATTCTCAATTTGCGTTTTTTGCCGAGTTCTTGGCAAATTGCGTCAAAGACATTATTGACTTCTTCTGTTTGAAGAGTTCTTTCGTTTGAACGGAATTTCAATTCAAACGCCAAGCTCTTGCAACCTTCATCGACACCTTTTCCGCTGTACGAGTCGAAAAGTTCAACCGATTCAACATCAAAGTCTGCGCCCTTGAGCTTTTGTTTTGAAGCTTTTTGGATTTCAAATGCGACGTCAGAAGCTTTTTCGTCGAGCTTTGCAATCACTGCGATATCACGCGATGCTGTTGGGAATGAGCTGAAAGGCTTAAATTTTTCGACAGTCTTTTTGCGTGCTGAAACTTCTGGCTTAAACATAATTTCGCCAGCGTAAACTACACGTTCAATACCACGTTCACGCAAGTGTGCAACGCTGATTGCACCAAAACGAATTACAAAACCTTCACGTTTTTCAGAGCCACAACCTGCCGAGAAATCGGCTTGCCACAAGGCTTCTTGTGCTGGTGTGAAATTCAGTCTCGATGCATCGACTCCGAGAATCGACAAAATATCAAACGCCATTTCTTTTGCTGTGAAGAAGTCTACGCCTTCGCGTTTTTTCCACGAGCGTTTTGCAGGGTCGGGGGCGATTACAAATGCTGTTGATGCCAGCTCGCAAATTTCTCCCTTATTATCGGCACGGAAGATTTTTCCGTTTTCAAAGAATCCGAAGAAATCGTTGCCATTTGAAATGTTCAAGCGAACGACATCAAGCAAACTGTCGAGCAATGATGGACGCAAGCAGTTTTGGTCGGATGTTAGTGGGTTATCGAGCTTAAGTGCTTCGATATTTTCGTGAACTTTTTCGAGTTCAGCACTATCTTTGAGCGAGTAATTTTGGCATTCATTCAAACCACGTGATGCGAGGAAATCGGCAACAGTGCGATTATATCTGAACATTGCGTCGTCATCTCGCAAGAGAGCAGTGCCTGTAATATCTGTTTCAGGAATTTTGTCTGTTCCGAAAATTCTTACGAATTCTTCGACCAAATCTATTGGTCTATCGACTTCACTTCTGAACGACGGAACTTTTACTTTCATATTACCGTTGCCCATATCGGATACAGGGAATCCGAGTGCTTCAAATGCGTTCACAACATCTTCCTGCGAGACATCGAAACCGAGTCGGTCGATAATATACGAAAGCGAAATATCTATATCTCTATCTCCACGAGGAAGGTCTCCAATCTTGCAAGTTTCGGCTACAACTTCGCCACCTGCAGTTTCGAGAATCAGGTCTACTGCACGTCTTGAAGCTTCGAGTGTTCCTTGTGGGTCGACATCGCGTGCGAATCTGTAAGACGAGTCTGTGTTGATTGCGTATTTGCGACTTGTTGCACGAACATTTCCTGGGTTAAACCATGCAGATTCAAGCACGACATCGGTTGTATCGGCAGACACTTCAGAATTTAAACCACCCATTACACCAGCCAACGCAACTGCACCTTCGCCGTCGCAAATGAGCGTCGCTTCTGATGTGAGTGTATATTTCTTTTCGTCGAGAGTCTGGATTTCTTCACCGTCTTGTGCTTGGCGAACGACAATCTTTTTACCACGAATTTTTGATGCGTCAAAAGAGTGCAATGGTTGACCATATTCCATAAGAACATAGTTTGTAACGTCGACAACATTGTTGATTGAACGCAAGCCGACCGATTCAATATCTCTACGCAACCATTCTGGACTTGGGGCAATCTTCACACCTTTGATTGAAACTGCTGTGTAGAGTGGGCAGTTTGATGTTTGCGATTCGATTGATTCAACGAGATTGCCAGTTGGCTTATCCGTATAAATTGGGTTATATTTTAATTCTGGCTTTTTTAATTTTTTACCAAATTTTGCTGCGAGTTCACGTGCAACGCCGATATGGCTGAGGCAATCGCCACGGTTTGCTGTCAATTCGATTTCAAAAACAGTATCCGATTCTGTGAAAACATCGTTGATTGGCGTGCCAATTTCTGGACGCATTTCGAGAATGAGCAAACCGCTGTGGTCTGTCCCCATACCGAGTTCACGAGCCGAGCACATCATACCATTGCTTGTAACACCACGAAGTTGCGAAACTTTAATTTCAAAAATTCCACCATCTGCAGTTGGGAGCTTTGCACCGTCGAGAGCAACTGGAACACGGTCGCCTACTTTATAATTTTTTGCACCGCAGACAATCTGAACAGGGTCGGCATCTGGATTTACTTTTACCATACATACGCCGAGTTTATCTGCATTTGGGTGAGGATCTCTCGAAAGAATTTCGCCAACTACAACATTGTTGAGTTGTTTCATTCCTGTTGTTTCAACGCTTTCAACTTCAAGACCCAACATTGGCAATGCGTCTGCAATTTGTTCTACAGAAACATCAGAGAGGTCGACGTATTTATTTAACCATTTTAAACTGACTTTCATTTTGAAAAATTCCCTTCTGTTTTATTTCGTTCCGAATTGTTTGAGGAATCGGGTATCGTTTGCATAGAAATGGCGGATGTCGTCGATTGAGTGCATAAGCATTGCGATTCTTTCTACGCCCAAACCGAACGCATAGCCAGTGTAAACTTCAGGATCGAGACCCACATTGCGAATTACGTTTGGATCAACCATTCCGCAACCGAGAATTTCAATCCACTTATTGCTGAGCTTACCGAGGTCTGCACTCATAAAGTCTACTTCAAAGCTTGGTTCGGTGAATGGGAAGAAGCTTGGACGCAAGCGAGTTTTTGCTGAAGCACCAAACAAGTTTTTGAAAAGGTAATCGAGTGCTCCTTTGAGGTCTGTCAAACGAACATTTTTATCTACATACAAGCCTTCAATTTGGTGGAAGTTTGCCGAGTGTGTCGCATCGACTGTATCTCTACGGAATGCACGTCCTGGTGCTAAAATGCGGATTGGTGCACCTTCTTTTAGCATCGCACGGATTTGTACCGACGATGTATGGCTACGCAAAAGATAAAGTTCGTCAGCGTGCTTTGGCACGTTTGTTGCAACTGTATTGCGTGGCATAAAGAGGGTATCTTGTGCGTCGCGAGCAGGGTGGTCGGCTGGAGTATTGAGTGCATCAAAGCAGAACCATTCTGTCTCGAGGTTTGTCGCTTCTGCAACTGTGAAACCTGCACGCTTAAAGATGTCGCAAATTTTGCGGATTGTAAGTGTGAGTGGGTGGATTGTTCCTCGTTGGATGTCGATATTTGGCATCGAGATGTCTGGCTTTTCGCCAAGTGCAGATGCCATTTCTTCGCTTTCAATTCTTGCGTATGCTTCGGCGATGAGTGGCTCAATTTCCTTTTTCGCCATATTGATGAGCTTACCAGCTGATGGACGTTCTGCCTTATCGAGCGTTGGGATAATCTTCATCAATGCAGTAAGTTCGCCATTTGGACCTGTGATTGATGCACCCAAGTTCGCAACTTCGGTTTTTGTTTTTGCTGTCGGCAAAGATGCTTTCGCTTTTGCCAAAATTTCGTTGATTTTGTTTTCCATAATAAATTTTTTTTACATTCCACCTAATTGGCGTTTTTGCTGTAATATTAAAAGATATAAGTCAATTTTACCCGACAAAATACGCAAGCATTTTCGTACATTTTAGCACAAAAAAATCCCGATTTTTCATCGGGATTGCTCTTTTGCGATTTTTTACTTCGCTTGTTTGCCAAATGTCTTTTTTTCTATACCAAGCTTTTGTTCGACATCTTTTACTCTGTCGAACAATTCAGGCAAGTGCCCAATCATTACATCAATTTTGTGTGCTTTCATATATGGACGTGGTGGTGTTCCACGCATATATGCCTTTGGTTCGATATCGCCATTGATTCCACTTTGTCCGCCAATCATTGCACCGGCACCAATTTTTAGGTGTCCTGCAACGCCAACTTGACCGCCAAGCACAGCGTAATCGCCAATTTCTGTACTACCTGAAATACCCACTTGTGATACGAGCAACGCACCTTTGCCTACTTGTACATTGTGTGCAATCTGAACAAGATTATCCACTTTTGAGCCAGCTCCGACTCTTGTAGTGTCGAAACGTGCTCTGTCGATTGTCGTATTTGCACCAATTTCCACATCATCTTCAAGGACAACTTTTCCAACTTGTGGAACTTTGACGTGCTTGCCGTCGACAAATACATATCCGTAGCCGTCTGAACCGATAACTGCCCCTGGTTGCAAGCGTACACGGTTGCCCAACTCGCAATAATCCATAATTACAGCGTTCGGGAAAATAAAGCAATCGGCACCTAACTTCGCAAATCTGCCGACATAATTATTGCCTTGCAAAACTGTGCCATCGCCAATTTCAGCACCTTCGCTGATTATCACATTTGCACCAATTACAACGTTTTCGCCAACTTTTGCTTTGGGGTCGATAACAGCAGTTGGATGGATTGATGCAACTGGTTTTGGCCAAAGTGCTTTTTCAATTATCTCTCCGAGTTTTGCGAGTTCTCTCGAGGGATCATCGACACGTACGATAGTCGAATTCTGGGGGAGTTCGCCTTTATAATTGCGGGGGAGAAGTACAGCCCCTGCTTTTGTTTCGGGTACTTCAGGCGAATATTTTTTGTTGCCCAAAAACGAAAGGTCTGTCGGTGTAGCTTTGGTAAGGCTTGCTATTGCCGAAAGCTCGACACTGTCATCGCCCGATATTTCTGGGTTTTCAAATAATTTTACAATCTCTTTTAATGGGAATTTTACGTTCATTTCTTTTCGTTTTCGTTGTTATAAGATACTCTCGAGTGAAGCATATTTAGCATAGTAAATGCGATGCTTTCTTTGAGTTTGGAAATTTGTTTTACGGTAATCGGGCATTCATCAAGCTGACCGTCGTTCATCTTTCCACGAACAATTGCGTTTACCAAATCTTCGATTCCGTGTTTTGTTATGCGTTTGAGCGATCTCGACGCAGCCTCACAAGAATCGGCAATCATAATGATTGCGTTCTCTACTGTTTGTGGTTTTGTGCCTTCGTGGCGATATGTGCTTTCTTCGATTCCAGCGTCTCGCAGAGCTTGTATTGGGTCGCGTTTATCACCAGCCGATTCTGCCATTTTCATCGCCTTGTTATAAAAATACATAATGACCGAAGTACCGTGGTGTTGCTCGATTGCTTCTATTACTTGACGTGGCAATTTTGCAAGCTTTGCTATTTCCACTCCTTCTCGGATATGATTTTTTATTATCAAGGCACTCATCGACGGATTTTGATCGTCGTGTGCGTTCTTGCCGTCTTGTTGATTTTCTGTGAAAAATTCGGGCTTTTGGATTTTTCCGATGTCGTGGAAAAGTGCTCCAACTCGGCATACCATCGGGTTTGCTCCAACTGCAACTGCTGCCGCTTCTGCCAAGTACGATACCATAACGCTGTGGTGATATGTCCCTGGAGCTTCTATTTGCATCTTACGGAGTAGGGGATTATTGAAATCTGTATAGTCGAGCAATGTGATGTTCGAGTATCTGTTGAAAATCAATTCAAACAAAGGCAATACGCCGATTGCGACAAATGATGTCATCACTCCAGAGCCAATCGCCAGTAGGGATTGACGCCACACAATAGCCATTGGCAGTTCGTTGCAATAGCCCATTATCAGCGATATTAACGATATGCACAGGCCATAAATCAAACCGCCTATAATTACGCGAGGTCGTGAGGTCGCACTGCCAGTAAAGAAGATTGCAATCAATGTGCAAGCGAGGAATATTATAAAATATACAATACCTTCGCCAAGCATCAATGTCGTTAGTGCCGACACCATAATCGCCATAATAAAGCCAGTGTACGAACCGAAGATAAGCACCATAATCATCGGTCCGAGCATAATTGGTGCAACGTATGCTAAAATTTGTAAGAGTGGTGTGTTTGTGTCGAAATATTCTGTCGAGCTAAATTCTATAAATCCACGTTCGAGGATTAGGTTTATTATTAGAAGTGTGCAGAATATTGCGATTGTGCGTGGTTGACGATTTTTCTGTTGTCGGCTAATCGCAATAAAAAATGTTCCGCTTATGACGACTAACAAACTGAAAAGGTACTCGATTGTACTCGATGTAAAACCGTACGATTGATTGCGTTTTTCTAATTCAACTTTGTATGCTTTGATTTTTTCAGAGACTATCGGCGATGGTGCTGTTTCTGAATCGACCAACGTTTCACCACGTCGAATTTTAACGACAACATCTTTTACTTTTTCACGTGCTTCGTCTCGCAATGCCTTTGTTTTTTCTTCGTCAAATTCAGTGTTTGGCACGAGCGTTTCTTTGACAATTCTGTACAACGCTTTTGCGAGAACATCATTCATACCGAGGTTTTTTACTTTCTCAAGCAACTCACGTCTTGCGTCGGTTTCGCTAATTGCTCTCAAGTGCAATGCACCAATCCCACCCGAGAATCCGCCCGATATATCTACGTTCGGCGACGACGATGTTGTCATTGACGAAAACACGCTGTCGCCGTCAGGGTATACACCGTCTCGCAAGATATTTCCAGCGTGGAAGAACACTTGGTTAAAGGCTCGATTGCGGTTTGCGTTGTCTGTTTTTTCGTAAATTATCTCAGCGTCTTCGGGGCTAACGTCGATTAGAGTAGCTTTGCGGATTTCTGCCGAAATATCTTCAAAAAACGGATTATTGTTTTTGTTTTCGCTTGGCAGTTCAGAATATTTCTGTTGATTATTGTCGAAAATAGAAACAATTTTTTTGATATTTTCAGCACCATTTGCGATTGCACTCTCATTGATTTTATATTGTGGTGCTATTCTTTCGGCGTTTCTGTCTCGGTTTGCTTGGGTTTGTATTTCGCTAATATATGTGAAGTCGAATGGCGATACAATTTGAACTTGTGCACTTTTATTCTTCGACACAATATGTGGGACAACCGGAGGTCTGCCTATAAAGCAAATCGAATACACGAGAATCGACAATGTTATAACGACTGTCGAAACCGCTAAAAAACGCCATTTTCGGAATTTCGATTTCTTCATCTCTTGCGAGAGCATTTTGCGTCTGGCATGTTCTGCTCGATAATTTTTTATGCTACTTAACATCTTTATATATACTGTTTTCGTATGCCGTTACGATTTTTGTAACGAGTCTGTGGCGGACGACATCGCCCGCATCAAAATGAAATAATTTTATACCTTCAATATCTCCGAGTATTTCTAACGCACCTTTTAGTCCCGATTTTTTCTGTTTGGGCAAGTCTATTTGTGTGATATCGCCTGTGATAATCATTTTAGAATTTTCGCCAAGTCGGGTAAGGAACATCATCATTTGTTCCATTGTGGTGTTTTGAGCTTCGTCGAGAATAATGTAAGCGTTAGTGAGTGTGCGTCCACGCATATATGCCAGCGGTGCAATTTCAATCACTTGACGTTCCATCAACTTTTGTGTTTCTTCTGCCCCGAGCATATCGTTCATTGCGTCGTAGAGTGGACGCAAATAGGGGAGGAGCTTTTCCTGTAAATCCCCTGGTAGAAAGCCCAATGCTTCGCCAGCTTCAACTGCTGGACGTGTCAAAATCACCTTTTCAACAGTCTTTTCTTGGAGACATTTTAAAGCTGATGCGACTGCCAAATAAGTCTTACCTGTTCCCGCCGGACCAACACCAAAAACGATATCGTTTTTATTTATAAATTTCAGATATTTTTTCTGATTTATATTTTTGGGAACAACACTTTTTCGCTTTAAATTTATCACTATGGGCGAGTCGAACACTTGTATGATTTCGTCGATTTTTCCGTTCGAGGCTCTGTCGAGCATATTGCGGAAATCGCCATTACTGATACGCATACCTTGTTTGCGAGCACCCCGCATTGTATCGAAAAATTTTTCGGCAAGTTCGACTTTATTTTCGTCGCCTTCTATTGTCAACCAGCCGTCGCGAGCAATGATTTTTACGCCAAACTTCGATTCGGCAAGCTCGATATTTTCGGGCTTATTTCCGTATGTTTCAGCCAGTTGGACTGCTGTATCGAATGTAAGTGTGCGTTCCATTTCTTTATTTTACATATTCCATCAACTTCTTCCAAAGTGAATCCATTGCTTGTGGAAGAACTCGTGTATCGGAAATTACAGGCATAAAGTTTGTATCGCCGTCCCAACGTGGTACGATATGGCAGTGCAAGTGTTGTGGGATTCCCGCACCAGCTTTCGCACCCAAATTAAAGCCCACATTAAATGCGTCGGGCGACATCGCTTCGCGTAAGATTTTTTTCGCCTTAATTATTGCGTCAAAAAATTCTAATTTTTCTTCGCCTTCGAGTGCTTCGATATCGCCAACTTCTCGCAAAGGCAGAACGAGCAAGTGTCCACAATTATATGGAAACTTGTTCATCACTATAAACGAGTATTTACCTTTCCAGAGAATATGGTACTTTTGAAAGTCGTCTGATTTTGCCATCTCGATAAAAGGGTTGCCTCCTTTTTTACCACTGTCATCGCGTGGTTTTGGGTCTTCGATATATGGCATTCTCCAATATGCGTGTAGTCTTTCCATTTTTACATACACTATTCAAACAAATACACAGATATTGTAAAATAAAAAATTAACTATCCCAATTTTACGATTTTTTGAAAAACAAGCATCTTTTTATAAATATCCACAAACAAAAAACGCCGACTCTTATAGAATCGGCGTCTTGCAAGTATTATAAAATTATGCTTGTGGTTCAGCCTTAACTTTTGCTAAGCGAACAAATGCTGGCATTCCGTTTTCGTAAGGAACTTGAACTTCGCCTTGCATCAATGGCAAGATGTATTTGTTGAATTGATAATTGATTGAAATTTTATCTTCACCAATCCAAGCTTCAGGGAAGTGTTTTACGCCATTTGCAACTTGGTCGAGATCTGTAAGGACTGTTTCGCATGAGTACTTGTCTGTGTCGCCACGAACGAGTGCAACCATCTTTCCAGAATTACCTTCAACTGCTGCTCTAACTGCAACTTGACCGCACATATAAGCTTCGTTTGAATCTGTTTGCGATGCACAGATTGCTCCAGCTCTTTGAACGTGTCCAATCTTTGACGAGCGTGCTTTTACGCCAGCCAAGCTCTTTGATACGAGGTCTTCCAAGTATTCGCCAACACCACCGAGTTTTGAGTGTCCGAAAGAGTCTTGTACATTTTCGCCAGCTGCAACGTAGTTGCCGTTTGCATCTGACAAACCTTCGCTTGCTACAACGAGGCAGTACTTGTTCTTCTTGAGGCATTCTTGTACTTGTGCGATGAAATATTCTGCATTAAATGCTACTTCAGGCAAAAGAATGATGTGTGGGGGATCTTGAAGTTCGCCACGACGTTTTGCGATGCTTGTGCCTGCTGCAATCCAACCAGCGTCGCGTCCCATAACTTCGACGATAGAAACCAAGTCATGATTTCCCATTGATTCGTGGTCGAGTGCTAATTGACGGATTGTTGCACAAAGATATTTTACAACACTACCATATCCTGGGCAGTGGTCTGTCATAGGAAGGTCATTATCTACTGTCTTTGGAATACCTATTGCACGGAGAGCATAGCCCTTATCTTCAGCGTACTTTGCAATCTTATTTGTTGTGTCTTGCGAGTCATTTCCGCCGATATAGAAGAAGAAGCGTACGTTGTATTTTTTGAATACTTCGAGCAATTTTGCGTAGTCTTGTTCGCTCTTGAGCTTATAACGGCATGTTCCGAGTGCCGACCCTGGAGTATAGCGAAGACCACGTACTGTTTGTTGCGATTCTGAAGCCAAATCAATAATTTGTTCATTCAAAATACCTTCGATACCATTCAAACCACCGTAAATTTCTTCAATACAGTCGTGATTGAGGGCTTCGTCGATGACGCCAGCCAAGCTTGCGTTGATGACGGCTGTTGGACCGCCTGATTGTGCTACCAATACATTACCTATTAATTCTTCCATATATGTCTTTCTAAAAAATTTTGGATAAATTTGATAAACAAGTTTGTCAATTTTTCCACGTTTGGCAAACATTTTATAAATAAAAAACCAATTTTTTGCTAAAAAATTTTTTCTCGAAACAAAAAGTTCGCTTTTTTTGCCGATATGTGATTGAAGAGAGGAAACACTGAAAAATGGATTCCTTTTCAAAATCGGGTAAGTCGGGCGAACGCAAACGCAAAAATGCGTCCGCTGTGGCTTCGTCTACCCCAAAGTCGAAAAAACGTGTAAAGCTTGATATCAAGTGTATGTATCCCCGTAAGGTTAATTCAGATATCGTCAATATGCTCCCGATTACTTCTTATACCGGACCTATTGAATTGATTGAAGACGACGCCCATTTGGATGTAGCACTTCCCGAAATTATGCAAGAGACTATTCTCGGCTTCGATACCGAAACTCGCCCGAATTTTTCTAAGGAAAAACATTATCTTGTGTCGATTCTTCAGCTCGGTGGACGTGATAAAGTTTGGGTTATACGCCTTGAGCCACTCAAACATCGCCTTGCAGATATTTACGAAGTTCTCGAAAATCCCGCAATCAAAAAGGTTGGTGTTGCCGTTCATGGCGATATTTTGTCGCTAAAAGAACGTTATGATTTTATGCCAGCTGGTTTTGAGGATATCGCAAAATATACACGGGGCATTGGTGTTATAAACACTGGTATGAAAAATCTTTCTGCTCTGATTTTGGGCGAACGTGTTTCAAAAGCCGCACAACTTACAAATTGGGCGAGCGATAACCTTACAAAAAAACAAATCGAATACGCTGCAACTGATGCGTGGATTAGCCGTCGATTGTACATTTGCGTAAAAAAATATGTCGAAACTACGAATATCGGGATTGAGCCAGAAGAAAAGAAACCTTTTAATTTAAAGTCTTTTGTGTCGGGTATAATTACTAAAATATCGACAAAAATCTCAAAGAAGAAAAAGAAGTCAGTTCCAGTGCGAAAGAAAAAAGTCGAAGAAGAAACTCTCCAACAAAAGCAAAAAGTCGTTAAAAAAAATCCGACAAAAAAACGTCAACGCAAATAAAAAGACGCCCGAATTCGAGCGTCTTTTGTTTTATTTTAGTAAACAAATAACATTTCTGAATATTTTGGCAATTGCCAAAGGTCGTCATCAATTTCGAGTTCGAGTTGGTCGACGATTGTTCGCATATCGCCAAGCATTGCGAGTTTGCTACGCGAGTCTGCATTTTCAACAACGAGCTTTTCGAGATCGTTATTTGCCTTACCTAAATCTTCAATCAGCGAAGAAATCAATTTTCCTTTGCTGTCAATTTCAGAATTTTTACCCCACTTGACATCGGCAATTGCTTTCGATGTTTCTGCGAGTCGAGAAAGATATTTTAGGCACGCAGGCATAATTATCGTTTTCGACATATTTAAAGCGACTGCTGTTTCGATATGGATTTTTTTCGAGTATTCTTCTTCAAAAACTTCGTATCGAGAATGGAGTTCGCTTGCGGTGAAAACCCCGTATTTTTCAAATAAAGCAATGTTTTTAGGTGCGATATATGGCTTTAGTGCCGATGGTGTGTTTGGCAAATTTGGCAAGCCGAGCTTTTGTGCTTCTCGCTTCCATTTGTCTGTGTAGCCGTCGCCATTAAATATAATACGCTTGTGCTTTTTTACGATTGATTGCAACAGCTTTTGCAGACCTTTTTGGAAATCTTTTTTTGGAAGTTTTGCGAGGTGTTCCGCTATTTCATCGATAGCTTCAGCGACAATCGTGTTCAAGACGATATTCGGGCTCGAGCAAGATTGCGATGCTCCTGGTGCACGGAACTCAAACTTATTACCAGTAAATGCGAACGGACTTGTTCTGTTGCGGTCGGTCGCATCGGTTGGCAATGGTGGGAGCGTGTCGACGCCAATTTTCAGAACTTTGCGATTTTTTGAAGTCTTTGGTTCGCCCATTTCAATTTGGTCGATAATATCGGCGAGTTGTTCGCCAAGATATATCGAGATAATTGCGGGCGGGGCTTCGCTTGCACCAAGTCGGTGGTCGTTGCCAGCACCAGCTGTCGAGGCACGCAAGAGGTCAGCGTGAGTGTCGACTGCTTTAATCACAGCACAAAGAGTCGTCAAAAATATTGCGTTTTCGTGTGGGCTTGACCCTGGGTTGAGCAGATTTTTTTCGCCATACGAAACCGACCAATTATTGTGTTTGCCCGAACCATTTATTCTCGAGAATGGTTTTTCGTGCAAGAGGCAAACAAGCCCGTGTTTTTCGGCTGTCGTGCGAAGAATTTCCATAACCATAACGTTGTGGTCGTTCGCCAAATTCATTTCTTCAAACACAGGTGCAATTTCAAATTGGGCAGGGGCAACTTCGTTATGGCGAGTCTTTGCTGGGATTCCAATTCGCCACAATTCACGTTCGACATCGTGCATAAAATTAAGGATTCTCGGCTTGATTGCACCAAAGTAGTGGTCGTCAAGTTGTTGGTGCTTTTGTGGTGGAGCTCCGAATAACGTTCTGCCTGTTTGCATCAAGTCGGGACGTTGAATATAAAGCGATTTATCGACAAGAAAATATTCTTGTTCTGCGCCGAGTGTAACTGTCGGATGCTTGTTGTTGTCTTCAACGCCAAAAACTTTCATCAACTTTTTGACTTGCATTCCGAGTACTTGAATGGAACGCAAAAGCGGAGTTTTTTTATCGAGCACTTCGCCTGTGTACGAGCAGAACATCGTGGGAATGCAAAGTGTTGCAACGCCACCGACACGCTTGATAAATGCAGGGCTTGCTGGGTCCCACGCAGTGTATCCACGAGCTTCAAAGGTTGAACGCAATCCTCCCGACGGGAAACTTGATGCGTCTGGTTCGCCAAGAATAAGATTCTTCCCAGAAAATCTTGTGATAGCACCGCCGTCTTGTGTCGGTTCGATAAAAGAGTCGTGCTTTTCTGCACTTGAGCCAGTTAGTGGCAAAAACCAGTGTGTGTAGTGTGTCGCACCACGACTCATCGCCCAAATTTTCATTGCGTGTGCGACATCATCGGCGACTGTTTCGTCGAGAGCTACACCGTTTTCGATTGTGCTACGGAGTCTTTTATAGATGGGCTTCGACAAGTATTGTTCCATTGTTTTCAGCCCGAAAGTATCAATGCCATATTCTTTTTCGATGTTGTATGGCTCGTCCATTTTGTCGAAACTATGTTTTTCTTCGACGATTTTCGATAACACTTTTTTGCGTGTATTCATATCTTCTCTTGAATAATAAAGTTGGCAATTTTGGCATTTCGACAAAAAATGTCAATTTTCAAAAAACATTTAGTTTGCCTGTGTTATACCAATTGCGACACTGTCTATCAATAGGTTATCGACAGGCATTTTGCGAGGCATAATATTCAGCTCGTAAGTTGACAAACTTTTTAAATTTTTGTCGATATTGTTAATCGTAAATTTGCCAAGCTCTACTAACTGATATTCTTCAGTTCCTATTTTTTTATCAATATTCATTGTATAGGCAAACAGATTTCTTGCCGAGCGATTTGCTAAGAGCGAAACGATGTATGGTGCTTTATTTTGTGGCGATTTTAAACGCATAAAACCATATAAGACAAATGTTGCTTGTTGTGTTTTTAACCCACTCTTTTTGTAGAGTTTTGCGAGATCAAAACGCAATGGAACACTGAGAGTATGAGGTTTGATTTCACATATCGGCGTGTTGACAGCATATCCGTTTGATGCTTTTTCATCCGCAAAAATATTGGCAGTTATCGGGTATAGCCGAACTTCTCTTGTGGCGTTGATATAATTGAAAAATAGTTCTTCGTACTCGACAAAATTATCGTGTCCAAAAGCATTTTGGTAATCGGCAGTGCGAGTCGATTGTTTTGGCGAATTCTTTTCGTAATTAAGTTGAAGTTCTGCCGATTTTTTCAAAAGTTCTTTTTGATTTTCAAACATCGGGGTAGCGTTTTCACGGATTGTTTTTGTCTTAAATTTTTTGAAAAGTGTAAGCAAATTATCTGTCGTAGATACAGGGTCTTTAAGATTTTTCATCTTGTATTTTTGACGTTTTGCAAGCTCTTTTATTTCGAGATAATTTATAGCAGATGCAAGGTCTATCGATATTTTTACACGTTCGACTTTTTTGACGAGTCCAACATTTTTGGCATCTTCTTTTTCGAGACGTTTTGCTGTTTTGAGTGCGTTTTGCATTATGCCTAAACATCTGTCAAACTCGCGGACATCGAGCCAAGTGAGAGTGTCCATATAATAACAGTGCTGTGCGTAGTTCGTGTTTTCGGCAGAATCGTTTATAATCTTGAGATATTTTGCCAAAAGACTTCCGACTTCTTTGCCGTAGTAGCCGTACAAAAATTCTTTCTCAATTTCTTTTTGGTTGAGATCGGGGTTCCACATCAATTTGTGGATTAGGTAAGCACGCATATCGCAGAAATTGCCCACATTACATTGACTGTCTCCTTGTTCAAATATACCAGCTCCGCCATTGTTTGCAAAGAAACGCAAATCTTTTGCAAGTGAGTTCATATTTGGGTGCGGAATTGCGTAATTCCAGAATAGAGCGACATAGTTCCAGATGAAAAGATTTTTTGTGATTTTTCCCCATTCTTTTAAATCCTTTGTGAAGCCAAATTCGGTATCATTTTCTAATGGATGGGCAAAATCGCACTCGATAGAACAGAGTTGAATGTAGACATTTTCCGCTGGTTTTATCCCTTGCGGAGCTTGTCGTGTCTGTTGATAAGCAAATGTAACAACACATATTTCTGGGAATTTCTTTTCCAGCTCTTTAGCAATTTTATTTGCGAACCACACGTTAATGCCCGATTGAACACCACCAAATTTATTCTTTATTTTAAGACACTTTTCGCACTCGCAATCGCCACCCCAATCGTTTTGCGAAACGTGAACATATTTTGCATATGGTTTTTTATTTATATGTTCGATTGCATTCTTCAGATATTCTTTTGCCATTTCATCATTTGAAAGACAGAGTTGTCCATGCTCGTGAAAACGTTTTTTTCTTTTGATTGAATACGAGTACCATTCAGGATGCTCTTTAAAATATTTTTCAGGCGGTAATAATTTATAATATGAGTGGCACCCAATCGAATACATATCGCCATGTTTAAAATCGTAAAGACGTGGTGCAAACACGCTATTTTTTTGTCTCGCACTGAATGCGGTAGAGCGAACATTGATGTATGTCGATGTTCTTGAAATAAATTTTGGTGCAAACGTGTAGTCGATGTTTTCTACGTTGATAGTTGGCAAGTTTGGGATGTACGATTCAGTATCTGTCCACCACCTTACGCCGAGATTGCGTTCGAGAAACTCGCATACAGCATAGTAAGAACCACGTTTGTAGTGTCCGTTTAAGTAAAGATTTTTTCCGATTGTTTTGATGACAAGAGAGTCGTAAGGTGCTTTTTTGTCGTCAAAATTTTTTAAATCTTTTTTAGATTGTTTTGTGTTGCCGATGTGTATGGTACTTTGCGTTGACGATATTTCCGACTCTTTTTTGATTTCAAATTGTCCACCTGTAATTTTGTCGAGGTGATACTTCAATTCATTTGCAGAAATTGTATCTATTTCAGGAGCGTTGTCTGCTATCACAATAGGTGTGATTGCAACGCCGTCTTTTGCAATTTCTATTGCGTGTGCGAACGTAAATGTTAATAGCGATAAGAATAAAACAGCAAATTTCCTTTTCATAAGCAAATATTATTAACACTATTAAAATAAAACAAGACAAATTTCTGTTGACCCGATAGAGTGTAAATGAAAAATAAAAATTATGTTGAATCGAATTTTATTTGCGTTTTTGTTGGCAGTCGGGATGTTGATGTCGGGCTGTGGTAAACAGAAAAAGATTGTTTTTGTGTCGGGTAATTCCGTACACCTTTGGGGCGATCACGAACACGTTATTATGTGCGATGAGCTTGTCAAAATGGTAGGCGAATCTATGAAAGGCAAGGCGTATGCAGTACATTTGGATACGCAGAAAACATCGGATTGGTCGACACTCGACGATGCCGACGCTGTCATCTTAATCAGCGAAGGTGAAAATAATCATCCACTCGATTCCAAGACAAATGTCCTTCGTAAACTTAATGCGAAGGGCGTAAATATCGGAGCATTTCACTATGCGTTAATGTTCAATAAACCCGAAGATAACAAGGCTCTCGACGACCTTATCGGTGGGCACTATCAAAAAGGTTTTTCGTACAATCCGTTTTATGAGGCAAAATTTGAGATTGAAAATAATCACGAAGTCCTCAATGGCGTAAAGAGTTTTGGCTACTATGATGAGTGGCACTTTAACATCGCATTTTCTGACGACAAAAATAAAAAATTTATTCCACTGATTAAAACAAAAGTGCCCGACAAAATCCGTCGCCGTAGAAGTGCTCCCGAAAGTGTGAGAGCCGAGTTCGGCAAAGATAAGTTGGAAACTATCGCATGGCTTGTCGAAAACCAAAATGGGACTCGTGGTTTTGGCATAATGGGCGGGCATGTCGTTTGGACTCTCGCACACAAAGACTATCGCAAACTTGTTTTGAATATGATTGCATGGCTTGCAAAACTCGATATTTCGCCAAATGGACTCGATGCAAGTTTTGCTGATTTTGATTCTATCGCTTCAAAAATTACAAAAGATAAACGAGGCGATTATGAATATTATATCAAAGATTGGCGTGATTTTGATACAAAGTGTCGAGCTGAAAAATAATTGGTAAACAGTTTAATTTTTTATGTGATTTTTTTGTTGAGTACGTTTTGTATTTGGAAGATAATTTCCTATTATGAAACGAACATATATATGCTTACTATCATTGATTGTAGCACTTTCATGTGCTGGGAAAAATAAAAAACCATATACAGATATAGAAAACGCAGTCTCAAAGGCGGGGTCATCGGCTATTGCTGATATATATTTGGAAAAAGGTGATTACAACGGATATTATCCAGTAAAACACGCCAAAGTATCGTGTGCTAATCTTTCTGACGATTGGCAGTTAGCTGGCTTCGACAAAAAATTTGATTCACCTGCTGAAATTCCAACTTCGGCTGATTGGATTTTAGTTCGCAAGCCAACATCTGTGCAAATGGCACACTTCAAGGCAGGAAAGCTCCCTAATCCATACGTCGGGATGAATTCAAAACTTTACGAACCTCTCGAAAAGAAAATTTGGTACTATAAAAAGAAGTTTACACCAGCTGTTGCACCAACAAAAAATTCAACTCTTTATTTTGAAGCAGTCGACTATTTCACTCGTGTATGGCTCAATGGAAAGCTTTTGGGCGAACACCAAGGTATGAATGGTGGTCCACTCTTTGATGTTGGCAATGTTCTCAAAGCTGGGGAAAATGAACTTGTTGTTGAAGTGCAATGTGCTCACAAAGGAGATAGAAAAAATTTTGATTACCAAAAGCCCAATAAGATTATTCGTCCAGCGGCAATGGGTGCAGGTTTGGGTACAGAACCATACTTTACACTCGGTATGTGGGATGATGTCAGATTAGAAATTCTCCCTGACGTACACCTTGAAAGACCATTCCTTTACACAAAGAAACTCAATGGCAATAATGCTACGATGACTCTTGAGCTTGAGATTATGGCAAATACAAGCTCGGCAAAAACAAAGACTCATCTATGGAAAAATACAATCACATATCGTGGAACATCTGAACGTGATATGAAAGCGTTGTCGGATAGATACGAAGTTGAAATTGCTTTGGCTGATAAATCGGGCGTAGCATTTAAAAAGCGTATGGCATTGCAACTTTACGAAAATCGCAACTGGTTTAAGACCGATTTTGAAGTTGAAAATGCAAAATTGTGGTGGCCAGTTGGAATGGGCGAGGCTCACTTATACGACGCAACTCTCACACTCTTGAAGAATGGTGCAGTTGAAGACACTGTAAAATTTAAGACAGGTATTCGTAAGATAGAACGTCGCCCAACAATGGGTCCACGTGTGCTTGAACGTTGGGACGATTGGCAATATTCTGTAAATGGTAAAGACCTCTTCATTAAAGGTGCAAACTGGATGGTTCCAGACTGTCTTGCAGACCTTGACGAAGAAAAATATCGTTGGCTTTTGGATATGGCAAAAAATAGTAATATCCAAATGTTGCGTGTATGGGGTGGCGGACCTTTTGAAAAAGATTCGTTCTACGATATCTGTGCCGAATATGGTATTATGGTTTGGCAAGACTTCACCCTTTGGCACCAAGACCTTCCACTTCGCCCATACAATAAATGGGAAGAACAGGTAATGCTTAACATCTTCCGTTTGCGTAATAATCCAGCAATGGCAATTTGGTGTGGTGGCAATGGTTTCAACCCAATGTCAGCTGGCAATACTCAATATATGGGCATTCTCGAACGTTCACTCCATTTCTTCGATAATACACGTCCATTTGTAAGAAGCTCGTCCGACGCTGGCAATGTTCACAATTATCCTGATATGGACCCTTGCTGGTATGGTCGAGTATTCAAATATGTTCCATTCATTTCTGAAACTGGTATTCATAGCGTGATGAACGCTGACAATGTTCGCAAGGTTATTACCGATAAAAACGAGCTGAACGAGCTTGGCAAAATGTACGAAAAATGGTTCGCATCAAAACATCCACAACTGATGAATCACTTTGTGGAATACAACCCAAGCCGTATTCCAAGAATGCTCAGCCGTGCATCGCATATTGATGATATGAATTCGCCAACGCTCGATTCTATTGCAGAAGCAACACAAGTTGGCTCTGGCGAATTTTACCAAATCTTCTCTGAACAGATGCAGGCAAATAGTCCGTTTACAGCTGGTTTGTTGCCTTGGGTATTCACACGCTCGTGGCCATCTTTCTCTGCAATTATGATGATTGACGGCTTTGGTCAACCAACTGCACCTTACTACTTCCTCAAGAGAACATACGAAAACACACACATCGCAGTTCTTATGCCTCGCATAATTTGGAGCGGTGGCGACAACGTTCCATTTGAGCTTTCTATCACAAACTTTGGTAAGATTGACTCGAAGACAACTGCAGTGCTAAATATCTATAACGACAAGTTTGAAAAACTATCAACACGCAACTTTAAAGTCGGATCATTCCCAGAAGGTTCATCGTTGAAAAAGATTTCAGCAGGCGAATATGCAATCCCAGCCGATTATATCGATCGTTTCTTCTTTGTCGAAGCAATCCTTTTCGACGAGGACGGCAAGACAATCTCGAGTTCGGTTTACAATTTGCGTAGTTTGAAAAGAGCATTGTCGGCAAAGTCTCACAAAGAATTGGAACACTTCCCAATTCCATACAAGCATTTCTATCCTTGGTGGACACTCAAAGCTGGTCCATGGCTTAAGCCGACAGTTAAGTCGGCACCAAAGGCAGAGCTTGAAAGAAAGATTGTTTCGCAAAGTTGCGATGGCGAAAATTGTAAGGCGGTTGTAGAAATTAAAAACAATTCAAACGTGCCTGCATTTATGACTCAAATCAAAGTTGATGGTGCAGAAAAATATTATTCTGACGACAACTTCTTCTGGTTCCCGCCAAATACTACAAAGTCCTTTAACGTGTATTGGAAGAAGGGTAATGCACCTTGCGAAATTAAAGTCGAAGCTTGGAACTCGAAAAAATAAATCTTATGAAGAAATCTAATATAATACTTCTTATGGCGACATCATTTGTGTCGCCATTGTTTGCCGATATGCAAATCCCTCGAAATGCCAGCGAAGACAAAGACGCTGTGATGTCGAAAGCGTATTGGGACATTTGGAACGATGACGTCCAAAAGAAAATCGATGCCGATATCGAAGCAAATCGTAAAGCAGATGCTGTTATCAATATTGGTAGTGTTGCAAAAGATTCAAGAGTTAAAGTCTCGCAAATCACGCACGACTTCATCTTTGGTGCGCACATATTCAATTATAATCAACTTGGCGATTACTCGTTGAACGCAAGATATAAGAGCCTTTATGGCACTTTATTTAACTCGGCAACGGTTGCATTCTATTGGAACAAATTTGAGATGCAACCAAATCGCCCACGCCATAATACTGAGTATTGGGACACTCAAGAATTTTGGAATAATTGTAAAAATCCAAAAGAACAAATGCATTATCGCCGACCACCAACTGACGATATAATCGACTATTGCAAAAGTCAGGGTATCCGTGTTCACGGGCATGCTATCATTTGGGGAAATCGCTCGTATAGTGTCCCCGATTGGCTTTACGATGTTTGCCTTGAGGGAGACGAAAAAGCACGCTTTAGCGAGATTGTCTCTGAAAATCTCAAAAAAGGTGTGAAGCATAAAGCCGAAAAATTCACTCGCAAATTCGATAAAATGCCAGTCGAACAACTCGATAAAGAGTTCCCAAAACTTGGCGACAATATGTTGAAGTTGTTTGAAAAGCGTATCGAGTATTTGGGAAATTATTACGGCGATAAAGTTGATAGTTGGGACGTTGTAAACGAAAGCTTGGAAGAATATGTTGATGGTGCGATGAACCCAGATGGTAAGTTCTGCAAGCACTACCGTCGCTATCGATTGATGCCAGCCGATTACACTTTCAAAAGTTTCCAAAAGGCACAAAAGGTTTTTCCAAAAAGTGTAAAATTAAATATCAACGACAATCCATATGGACCTCCATTTATGGATAAATACGATGACCAAGTTGAAGACTTGCTCAACCGTGGTTGCAAAATCGATATTGTCGGTTGGCAGATGCACTTATTCTATCCGCAGACAACGTTTGAAATTGCAAATGGTATTGTAAACGAAAACCCTCGCAAAGCAATCCACTACAACAAGCTTTTGCCCGAGCAAATGTGGAAAGATTTTAAGATTATGGAACGTGTCAACAAACCAATCCATATGAGCGAAATTACAATTTCTGCACCAGACGACACTCCAAAAGGTAAGATGATTCAAGCTGTGATAACTCGCAATCTTTACAGAATGTGGTTTAGTCAAAAACTCGTAATGGGCGTAACTTGGTGGAACGTTGTTGATGATTGTGGCGCACTGGGCGAACCCTCTATTTCTGGGCTTTTCAGCCGTTCGATGAATCCCAAGCCAGCTTATTATGCGTTGAATAATCTTATCAACAAAGAATGGAAAACTAATTTGGAATTACTCCCTGACGCCGACGGAAATATTAAATTCAGAGGCTTCAAGGGTAAATATCGCATCGCTTGGACAGACGCTCAAGGCAAAGAGCAATTCAAATTCATTTATGTAAAATAGTTTTTATTTTGCACAAAAAAACGCCAATGGATTTTGTCCGTTGGCGTTTTTGTTTTTACGACGTAATTCTATTTGTAGAACTTTTTACCAGCTTCGGCTTCAATGCGATAATATCCGTTAGCTTGAGACCATTTGCCGATGATTTTGTCTTTCTCAACAAAGCGTTCTGGGATGACAACTGTGCGTTTGTCGCCATCTTTGCCAAATCCTTTTGCATCGAGAGAAATCGAAACAAGCTTACCATTTTTGATGTTAGCATTTACCCATAATCCACCAAATGATGGCAAATTGAAGTCGACATCATTCCACGAGTCAGGGATAGACGAGCAAACCATAATTTCGCCATTTTCTTTTGGTCGGAGAAGCATTTGGTTTACAGCATAGACATAATTGCCAGAGCCAGTTGAGAACCATGGGCAACGTTGTACTTTGTTTTGTGGTTCGTTGATTTCATATGTGTCGTAGAAAGATCCAGTTTCTTTTGCGGCACCGTCGAGGAGTTTTGCTGGATTTTCTTTGTCGTTGAATTGTACGAGTGCAGAGGACATCCAGCCAGCGTACCATGCGTTTACGCCTTTACCTTCATTATACATATTTCCACCCAAGTGGATGTTTTTGTGGAAGTCGTAAACAGCTTTTTCGCCGAGCTTATCGCCTTCTTTGATTGTCAAATATGGGTAATATCCACCGACACTACCGATAGAGTAGTCTTTGCTTGTCGGATATGGAACATATTTTTCGCCATCGTTTGGAAGTGTCTTACGAAGTTCGCTTGCGATACGACGGCATTCTTTTGCGAAGTCTTGTTCAACGCCTAAAATATCAGATGCATCGGCAGTTTTTTCGAGAGTGTAGATAACACCACACGATGTCATAAAAGGATTTTCTTTTGCAGGTCCCATACGTTCAAGGTCAGTACATTTGCCAATTGTGTACTTGCCATTGTTTTCGTAAACGTGATTTTTGATGTAATAGAGCGACGATTCAACAAAGAGTTCGTAGCAATCTTTGAGGAATTTTTTGTCGTTAGTGTAGAGATAGTGTCCCCACGTTTCCATTACCATATTTGACATATGGAAGATGTGTTCAATCCAGTAGCCAAGAGGTGAGCCTTCGTGTCCGTCTTCGAGAGCTTCCCATGAATAACGGCAACCACATTTGCGTTTGTTGTCGTTGCCTTTGTTTGCACGCCAGATTGCACCATTGAGCGTTCTCAGACGATAGTCTGATGGCTTTCGCGATTGTTCAAACTTACCACTTGTAGCGAGTGCCATTGCGTTGAAAGCTTCGTCCCAACCAAAGAATCGACCATTCCAGTGTGAGTCGGCAAAAACGCCAACAGGCAACGACCATTGTGTAGTATTGCAACGTTGATGATAAAGCCCAGTGTAGTAAGTCTTTTCAATTTCCTTGTTCGGAATATTGATATGCGAGCCTTCCCAATATTTTGCCCAACCTTCTTTGTGGTCAGCGATGAGACCATCAAAGCCTTTTGACTTAACAACGTCTTGCAATTTAGCGTCTACTTTCTTGTAGTTGCGTTTGCCAAAGTCGTCGGCAAAGGTTATGAAATATGTGATTTCAAGGGGTTTTGCGGGCGATGCTTTTGCACTCGATGCGAGTTTTGCGATTTTTTCATCAGTGAAAATCGGAGCCGATGGAGTATCAGATGAAATACTTACCATACCATTGTAGTCTTTGTGTCCGATTGCAAAGTATTCAAAAGTTGCTTTGTTTGGAGCAATGATTTTATCTTTTATGAATACTCTGTCTGTTTTCTTTTGTCTCGAATAGTTGTAGAAATTGTAAACAAAATTGAAATCAACAACTGCTTCTGTTTTTGGAGTGATGATTTTCTTTACAACAAGCATATCGTGTTGCATTGGCACAAATGCGATAGTTTCGATAGTTGCGTCTGCGTACTCAACTTTATTTGAAGTGAAAGCTTCTTTATTGTTGAGAGATTGCTCCCATTTGATAGGTTTGTCTTGTTTTTTGCCCGCAACTGTAAGTTCTGTATCAAAGTTGCCGAAAGGGATAAGAGTGTCTGTCGGCACACCATATCGGCGACCTTCCCAAGCAACGCAAGGTCTTATAGATACATAATGTTTTGGTTTTTGTACACCGAGATTATCAATAGTTGTCGATATACTTCCGTTTGATATCAATGCACATGCGTATTTGCCTCTATCGTAATTATCGCCCTCGCCACCAGTAGTATTAACCCAGTGTGCGAACAATGGCGACACTGCAAATAATGCTACTATCATCAGATATTTTTTCATAATTAATCCTTTGTATATTAGTTGTGTGTTAAGCAAAAAAAATAGCACACACTCATATATCATTGCAACCACAAAAAAACGCCGAAAAAATTTTATTCTTCGGCGTTTTGTATTGTATGATTTTTTTATTTGTAGAATTTTTTGCCAGCTTGAGCTTCGATGTAATAATAGCCGTTTGCTTGTGTCCACTTGCCGATAATTTTATCTTTCTCAACAAAGCGTTCTGGGATAACGAGTGTGCGTTTGTCGCCATCTTTGCCGAATCCTTTAGCGTCGAGAGAAATCGAAACAAGCTTGCCGTTTTTGATATTGCAATTTACCCACAATCCCGCATGAGACGGCAAGTTGAAATCGAGGTCATTCCACGAGTCTGGAATTGATGTGCAGACCATAATTTCGCCATTTTCTTTTGGTCGGAGGAGCATTTGGTTTACGGCATAGACGTAGTTGCCAGAGCCAGTTGAGAACCATGGGCAACGTTGAGCTTTGTTTTGTGGTTCGTTAATTTCGTATGTGTCGTAGAAAGCACCAGTTTCTTTTGCGGCACCATCGAGGAGTTTTGCTGGATTTTCTTTGTCGTTGAATTGTACGAGTGCAGAGGACATCCAGCCAGCGTACCATGCATTTACGCCTTTACCCATTGCGTACATATTGCCACCCTTATGGATATTTTTGTGGAAGTCGTAAACAGCTTTTTCGCCGAGTTTATCGCCTTCTTTGATTGTCAAATATGGATAGTATCCACCGACACTACCGATAGAGTAGTCTTTGCTTGTCGGGTATGGAACGTATTTTTCGCCATCGTTTGGCAAGTTTTTACGCAAACCTTCAGCAATGCGTAAAAATTCTTTTGCGAGGTCTTCGTCAACTCCCAATATTTTCGATGCTTGGGCAGTTTTTTCGAGTGCGTAAATAACACCGCAAGCTGTCATAAATGGATTTTCTTTTGCAGGCCCCATACGTTCAAGGTCTGTACATTTGCCGACGATAAATTTTCCGTCAAATTCATAAACATAATTTTTTGTATAGTAGAGGGAGCATTCAACCATAAGTTCGTAATTGTGCTTGAGGAAGTCGAGGTCATTTGAATAGAGATAGTGTCCCCACGTTTCCATTACTATGTTCGACATATGGAAGATGTGGTCAATCCAGAAGCCGTCGCGACCGCCTTCAAAGCCGTCTTCAAGCGATTGCCACACGAAACGAGCCCCGTGTGCACGTTTCATATTATTTGGTTTGTTTGCACGGAAAAGTGCTTGTCGGATTGTTTTAGTTCTGAAGTTTGATGGCTTGCAAGAGTGGTCAAATTTGCCACTTGTAGCAAGTGCCATTGCGTTGAAAGCTTCGTCCCAAGCAAAGTATCTGCCGTTCCAGTGCGAGTCGGCAAAGATACCAACAGGCAACGACCATTGCGTTGAATTGCAACGTTGATGATAAAGACCAGTGTAGTAGGTCTTTTCAATTTCTTTATTAGGAATGTTGATATGCGAGCCTTCCCAATATTTTGCCCACGCATCTTTGTGATCGGCGATGAGTCCGTCGAAACCTTTTTCTTTTGCGAGTGCTAAAATTTTATCGTTGCCGAGTTGTTTTTTTGCAAGTTTGAAGTCGTCGCTAAAAGTGATGAAATATGTAATTTCTAATGGATTTGTCGGCGATGCTTTTGCTTTTGAAGATAGAACGGCAACATCTTTATTTTTGAAAATTGGAGCAGAGGGAGCGTCGGTCAAAATTGAAATCTTGCCTTTGTAAACGATGTGTCCGAGTGCGATGTACGAGAATGTCGCACAATTTGCAGAAATATCGTTTGCGATTGTTTGAACATAATCGCGAGGCTTATTTTTTGTGCTGGGCGAGAATGTATATATAAAGTTGAAGTCTACATCACTTTCTGTTTTTGGCGTGATAATTTTCTTCACAACAAGCATATCGCATTGCATAGGCACAAATGCGATTGTTTCGATAGTAGCGTCGGGATATTCAACTTTGTTTGAAGTGAAAGCTTCTTTGTTATTGAGCGATTGTTCCCATTTGATTGGCTTGTCTTGTTTTTTGCCAGCGACAGAAAGTTCGGTATCAAAATATCCGAAAGAAATGAGCGTTGCGTTCGGGTAAGCGTATGTTCTGCCTTGCCATGCAACAGATGGTTTAAACGATACATATCTTTCTTGTTTTTGTACACCTAAATTGTCGATTTGCGTCGATAGACTTCCGTTTGAAATCAACGCACATGCGTATTTGTCTTTATTTGGTTTTGCACCTTCACCTGATGTTGTGTTTACCCAGTGGGCTAATAGCGTCAATGGGGCAAGTAGTGCAAATGTTGCGAGTGTTTTGTATAATTTCATAATAGTTGTGTGTTAAAAGAATAAAGCATACTTTATGGAGCCAATCTTTAAAAGCTTTTTTTTCGGTAAACAGTTTAACAAATAATGTAGGATAAAGGTTTGAAATATAGGAAATTTTATTTAGGTTTATTCTTATGAAACGCGTTATTATTTTATCAGTTTTATTTGCATCAATAAGTTTTTCTTTTGCGGAACAAGTAAAGATTCCACGAAACGAAGCAGAGGATGTCGACAAAATTATGTCGCCTAAATATTGGGCTGTTTGGAATGATGAAGCTCAAGCGAGGATTGATGCCGATATCGAAAAATATCGCAAGGCAGATGCGTGTGTGAAAATCGGGAAAATCAAAGACGGTACAGAAGTTGTCGTAGAACAAATCTCGCACGATTTTAAATTTGGTGCTCATATTTTTAATTTTGACCAGCTTGGCGATGACGCAATAAATGCTCGCTACAAGGCGATGTATGGTGCGTTATTTAACTCGGCGACTGTCGCATTCTATTGGTACAAATTTGAACTCGAACCAAACCGTCCACGTTTTAATAGCGAGTATTGGGATACAAAAGAATATTGGAATAACTCGAAAGATCCTACAAACGAAATGCACTGGCGTCGTCCTGCTCCAGAAAATGCAATCAAATGGTGTAAGCAAATGGGATTGCGTATACACGGGCATCCGCTTGTTTGGGATCACCGTATTTTCCACACTCCAACATGGTTGTTAGATAAGTGCCTTACCGATCCCAAGGAACGTGAAGTATTTTTAAAAGATATTATCTCGGCATTCCCAGTACATGGCAATCGTTGCGAGTACGAGGCATACACAAAAAATTACAAAAAACTTACGGGCAAAGATCTCTCAAAAATGTTCCCAATCTTTGCTAAAAATTATCAAGATTATTTGAATAATCACGTCAAGCGAATCGCCCAATATTATGGAGATACTGTCGATAGTTGGGACGTTGTGAACGAAGCTGTCAGTGCGTATGAACTCGGTAGATTCAAAGATGGCGACGTTTTGATGAAATCACGCAAAGACGTTATTATGCCAGCAGATTATGTTTTCAAGGCTTTCCAAACTGCTCAAAAATATTTTCCAGCATCGGTGAAACTTAATATCAACGATTTTAAAATGAAAGATGAGTATCGCCAACTCACAACAGAATTGATTGATAGAGGTTGCAAGATTGATATTCAAGGTGCACAAATGCACTTGGGCGGAAAGTCGATGTTGAGAGTGGCAAATGGTAAACTTTCCGAACGCACAACACCTGACGGTGTGCGTGCAATTATGAAACGTATTTATTCAGGCAGACCAATTCATTTGAGCGAAATTACAATCGGTGCTCCCGATACAACGCATCGTGGAAAAATGATTCAAGCGATTGTCGCACGCAATATGTATAGAATTTGGTTTTCGATTGAACATATGATGGGTATAACTTGGTGGAATGCTGTGGATGGTTGCGGAATGGCGAAAGAGCCGACAATCTCTGGTATCTTGACACGTTCGGCAAATCCAAAGCCTGCGTACTATGCGTTGAATGAACTCATCAACAAAGAATGGAAAACAAACTTTAACGCAACGCCTGATGCAGACGGAAATATCAAATTCAGAGGTTTCAAAGGTAAGTATCGTTTCTCATGGTATGATGCTGACGGCAACGAGCAATTCAAAATTATTGAAGTAAAATAAGGGAAAATATATGATGAAAAAAAATCTATTAATAGGTGCATTGACGCTTTCAGTTGCGTCGTTGGCTTCGGCAGTCGATATCAAGATTCCAAGAAATGCTTCGGAGGATACCGACAAGATTATGACCCAAAAATATTGGGACATTTGGAACGATGATGTCCAAAAGAAAATCGACGCCGATATTGAAGCAAACCGCAAAGCAGATGCGTGTGTAAAAATCGGGAAGATTAAAGAAGGTACAGAGGTAGTCGTAGAACAAATCTCGCACGACTTTATCTTTGGTGCTCACATTTTCAACTTCGACCAACTCGGTGATGACGCAATTAACGCAAAATATAAGGCATTGTATGGTACATTGTTTAATTCTGCAACGGTTGCATTCTACTGGGCAAAGTTTGAAATGGAACCAAACCGCCCACGTTTTGAAAACGAATATTGGGACGAAGCATCGTATTGGAACAAGAGTTTGTCTCCAAAAACAGAATTACACTGGCGACGCCCAGCACCTGAAAAGGTAATCGACTACTGCAAACAAATGGGAATCCGCATACATGGACACCCAATGATTTGGGATAATCGTTCATGGCATAACCCAACATGGCTTTTTGACAGTTGCTTAACTGATCCAGCAGAACGTGAAAAGATGAAGAACTATCTTGTAAAACCACAAGAGATGATTGTCAATAAGGGTACTCGAGAAGAATATGTGCCAAACTTCAAGAAAGAAATTACTCCACAAGAGCTTTCAAAGGAATTGCCAATCTTTGCAGAAAATCTCAATAAGGCTTTTGAAAAACGAATTGTTGAGCTTTCAAAATATTATGGCGATAAAGTCGATAGTTGGGATATTGTCAATGAAAGTGCAGCCGCATACTATCATGGATATTTTAAAGAAGCAGAAGGTTGCACGCTTATGAAAACAACTCCTGGTATTATGCCAGCCGACTTCACATTTAAGGCATTTCAAACAGCACAAAAGAATTTGCCAGCTAATGTAAAGCTCAATATTAACGACTACTGGGAAGGTCAAGCGTATCGAGATCAAATGCAAGAGTTAATGGCTCGAGGTTGCAAAATCGACATTGTTGGTTCGCAAATGCACTTGTTTAATCCAAAGCAAAGTTGGGCAATGGCTAAAGGTAAAATTCCAAGAAAGGCATCGCCAGAAGGCATTTGGAAGATGATGAAAATTCTCGATGTCGGCAAGCCAATTCACTTGAGCGAAATTACAATCACAGCAGGCGACACAACCCCGAGAGGTAGAATGCTCCAAGCAATTTTGACACGCAATTTGTATCGCTTGTGGTTCTCGATTAAGCCAATGATGGGTATCACTTGGTGGAACGTTGTTGACGATTGTGGAGCTCCAGGTGAACCATCACTTTCAGGTTTGTTCACACGTGGAATGAATCCAAAGCCAGCATACTATGCGTTGAATGAACTCATTAACAAGGAATGGAAAACAAACTTCAACGCAACGCCTGATGCAGACGGAAATATCAAGTTTAGAGGCTTCAAAGGAAAGTATCGTTTCTCTTGGTATGATGCTGACGGCAACGAGCAATTTAAAATTATTGAAGTAAAATAAGGGAAAATATATGATGAAAAAAAATCTATTAATAGGTGCATTGACGCTTTCAGTTGCGTCGTTGGCTTCGGCTGTCGATATCAAGATTCCAAGAAATGCTTCGGAGGATACCGACAAGGTTATGACCCAAAAATATTGGGACATTTGGAACGATGATGTCCAAAAGAAAATCGACGCCGATATTGAAGCAAACCGCAAAGCAGATGCGTGTGTAAAAATCGGGAAGATTAAAGAAGGGACAGAGGTAGTCGTAGAACAAATCTCGCATGATTTTATCTTTGGTGCTCACATTTTCAATTTCGATCAACTCGGCGATGACGCAATTAACGCAAAATATAAGGCATTGTATGGTACATTGTTTAATTCTGCAACAGTTGCATTCTACTGGGCAAAGTTTGAAATAGAACCAAACCGCCCACGTTTTGAAAGCGAATATTGGGACGAAGCATCGTATTGGAACAAGAGTTTGTCTCCAAAAACAGAATCACACTGGCGACGTCCAGCACCTGAAAAGGTAATCGACTATTGCAAACAAATGGGAATCCGTATACATGGACACCCAATGATTTGGGATAATCGTTCATGGCACCACCCAGCATGGCTTTTCGATAGTTGCTTAACTGATCCAGCAGAACGTGAAAAGATGAAAGAATATCTCATAAAACCTCAAGTTGCTGCCAACAAGAGTATCCGTGAGCAATATTCAAAGAAGTTCTGGAAAGAAACGACACCACAACAGCTTTCAAAGGAATTGCCAATCTTTGCAGAAAATCTCAATAAGGCTTTTGAAAAACGAATTGTTGAGCTTTCAAAATATTATGGCGATAAAGTCGATAGTTGGGATATTGTCAACGAAAGTGCTGGAGCATATAATAGTGGACGCTTCAAAGCAGCAGAAGGTTGTACTTTGATGAAAACTGGTTGGGGCTTTATGCCAGCCGACTTCACATTTAAGTCGTTCCAAACAGCTCAAAAGAATTTGCCAGCTAATGTAAAGCTCAATATTAACGACTACTGGGAAGGCGAAGCGTATCGCAATCAAATTCAAGAGATGATAGCTCGAGGTTGCAAAATCGATATTGTAGGTTCGCAAATGCACTTGTTCAATCCAAAGGAAAGTTGGGCAATGGCTAAAGGTAAAATTCCAAGAAAGGCATCGCCAGAAGGCATTTGGAAGATGATGAAAATTCTCGATGTCGGCAAGCCAATCCACTTGAGCGAAATTACAATCACAGCAGGCGACACAACCCCGAGAGGCAGAATGCTCCAAGCAATTTTGGCACGCAATTTGTATCGCTTGTGGTTCTCGATTAAGCCAATGATGGGTATCACTTGGTGGAACGTTGTTGACGATTGTGGAGCTCCAGGTGAGCCATCACTTTCAGGTTTGTTCACACGCGGAATGAATCCAAAGCCAGCATACTATGCGTTGAATGAACTCATCAACAAGGAATGGAAAACAAACTTTAACGCAACGCCTGATGCCGACGGAAACATCAAATTCAGAGGCTTCAAAGGAAAGTATCGTTTCTCATGGTATGATGCTGACGGCAACGAACAATTTAAAATTGTCGAAGTTAAGTAAATGAAAAATATTTCTTTAATCGCAACACTGGTAATGTCGTTTTCGGCATTGCCAGTTTTTTGTATAGACGTTCCTACTCGACTTTCTGAAGATGTCAATGGTGTGATGTCGCCAAAATATTGGGAACTTTGGAATGATGATATACAAAAGAAAATCGACGCCGATATTGAAAAATATCGCAAAGCAGATGCGTGTGTGCAGGTCGGGAAAATCAAGGATGGAACGCAGGTTTCGGTTGAACAAATCTCGCACGATTTCAAATTTGGTGCTCATATTTTTAACTACAATCAGCTTGGCGACAAAACCTTGAACGCAAAGTATAAAAGCCTTTACGGCACTTTGTTTAACTCGGCGACTGTCGCATTTTACTGGAACAAATTTGAGATTCAAGCTAATCGCCCACGCTTTAAATCGGAATATTGGGATAGCCAAGAGTATTGGGAAAATTCAGAAAATCCCAAAGCAGAGTTCCATTGGAGACGTCCACCAACTGACGAAGTAATTGATTACTGCAAGAGCCGTGGCGTGCGTGTGCATGGTCATGCTATCGTTTGGGGGAGCAGGGCGTACAGTGTCCCACAATGGCTATTTGACAAGTGCTTGCAAGGCGAAGAAAGAAAGCGTTTTGACGATATAATCGCATCTCCATTTAAAGACGGACAAAAGTGTGTTGAAGAAAAATACAAAAGTTCTTTCAAAAAATTGTCGGTAAAACAACTCGATGAAATGTTCCCGAACTTTGCTGATAAATTCAAAGAACTTCACAACAAACGTATAATCGAGTTGGCTCAACATTATGGCGATAAGGTCGATAGTTGGGATGTTGTGAACGAGAGTGTACCTGATTCAATCGGCGATACGAAAAATATCGGTGGTAAAATTACCAAGAGCCAACGCTACAAAATTATGCCAGCCGATTATACTTTTGAAGCCTTTAAAACTGCAACAGCAGTCTTCCCGAAAAGTGTGAAATTAAATATCAACGACTCGCCATATCGGTGGGTGGAACATTACGCTCCGCAGATTATCGACCTAAAACAACGTGGTTGCAAAATAGATATTGTGGGCGTGCAAATGCACATCTTTAAGCCCGCATACATCGCAAAAATCGCCTCTGGTACGAGCGATGACAACAAGTGGTTTAAGATTGATGAGAAAAAACTTCAGCCTAAAGAAGTTTGGAAAATGATGGATATTATCGACACAAATACGCCAATTCATATGAGCGAAATTACAATTACTGCTCCCGATGCAACGCCGAAAGGATGGGCAATTCAAGCAGTGATAACTCGCAATATGTATCGCTTGTGGTTCTCGCTAAAAAATGTAATGGGCATAACTTGGTGGAACGTTGTTGACGATTGCGGGGTTATCGGCGAGCCGTCGCACTCGGGCTTATTCACACGTACGATGCAACCAAAACCAGCTGGTGAGGTCTTGCAAGACTTGATAAATAACCAGTGGAAAACGAATCTAAAAACGACACCTAACACTAACGGAGAAATCAAATTCCGTGGATTCAAAGGTAAGTATCGTCTCGCATGGACAGATGCAAACGGCAACGAAAAATTCAAATATATTTATGTAAAGTAAAATATATTGTGCGAAAAAAAAGCTTGTTCGGAATATTCTGAACAAGCTTTTTGTTTTATTTCAAAATTAGGTCGCAGACGATTGGGTAGTGGTCTGACGGATAAATACCATTCTCGGAGTAGTTTGAAACTTCGTAAGTGAGAACTTCGGAAGGTTTCGAGACCCAAAGATAGTCGATACGATTTTTAAACTCTCTGTTATTATGTCCTTTAAATCCATGATATGTTCCTGGCATATCGATTGGCTTTGCTTTTGATATTGTACGAGAATCGCTGATATATGGTTTCGACTTGATATATGTTATCACTTCAGATTCTTCTTTCGAATTGAAATCGCCAACGAGAATAAATGGCTTATCTTTTGCAATTTTTTCGATTAGTTGCATTAAGACTTTTGATTGTGCCTTGCGTGCCAATTTACCCCTGTGGTCGAAATGTGTAGAGAACAAAAAGAAATCGCGACCACTTTTGTTGTCAAAAAAGTGTCCGTACGTAACGGTACGAGGTTCCGACGAGTCGAACTCTTTTGAAACGACATTTGGCGTTGAGGTCAACCAAAGTGTTTCGGCTTTCAACATTTTGAATCTCGATTTTTTGTACATTACCAAATTCAAAACTCGACCATTATGTTCACCAACAGAGCTCTTACCAAAGAACCCATATTCCGACAAAAGTTCGTTTAGGGCAGGGAATTGTTTGTACGCCGATTCTTGCGTTCCACAAATATCAATATCGTGTTTCTTCAAAAAATTTGCCACAATACTTTTGCGTACTTCCCAGCTTCGCTCATTCTTATCACCGGATATAACCCCACGCAAATTAAACGAACAAGCACGCAACTGAATATCTTTTTCCTCTTGAGTACACCCAAAAGGAAAAAGAATCAGAGACGATAAAATCGCTAAAATAAAGATTTTTCTTTTCACAATTATTTATCTTTGAATTTTGCGACAAGGTCGTTAATTGTTGCTTTTGCGTCGCCGTAAATCATACGAGTATTTGGGCGGAAGAATAGTCCGTTTTCAAGACCAGAGAAACCTGCTCCCTTACCACGTTTGAGGGCAAATACTGTCTTTGCCTTATATGCTTCGATAATCGGCATACCATAAATCGGGCTCGACTTATCTTCGGCTGCCGCAGGATTTACAACGTCATTCGCGCCGATGACGATTGCAACGTCAGCCATTTCAAGAATTCTATTTGCTTCTTCCATTTCCTTGAGTTGTTCGTATGGAACATCTGCTTCTGCCAAGAGAACGTTCATATGCCCTGGCATACGTCCGGCAACTGGATGGATTGCAAATGATACTTCAGCACCATTGTTTTCGAGGATTTCAGAAAGTTCTTTTACAGCGTGTTGTGCTTGTGCAACTGCCATACCATACCCTGGAATGAATACGACATTTTGTGCGGCTTCGAGAACATAATATGCGTCGTCGGTAGAAATTGGTTTCATTTCGCCTTCTACTTTTTGCGATTTTGAACCAGCTGAACCAAAGCCCGAGAACAATACGTTTGAGAGCGTTCTGTTCATCGATTTACACATAATCACTGTGAGAATGAGTCCACTTGCTCCGACCAAACAGCCCGCAACGATAAGTACGTTATTTTGAATTACAAAACCCGCCGCCGATGCTGCCATACCTGACAACGAATTCAAGAGCGAGATAACAACAGGCATATCACCGCCACCAATCGGCATAACTGCGACGATACCCAACAAGAGTGAGAACACGACTGCACCAATCATCAACTGGTAGCCCAAGTCGAATTGTCCAGCCCAGATGAACGCACCAGCCGATATGAGCGAGAGCAATGCGACAATCGCGTTGACTGCCTTTTGCCCGACATAAACTTTTGCTTTGCCTGAAATTTTACCCGAAAGCTTACCCCACGCATAAACCGAACCAGTGAAAGTGATTCCACCAATGAGGATTGTCGCAATAATTGCGAACTTCGAGAAATCATCAGGCATTTTGTTCAAGACCATATCATAATGGTATTCACCAACTGCCACGAGCAAACTTGCCAAACCACCGAAACCATTGAGCAATGCGACCATTTCTGGCATCGAAGTCATCTTAACGACTTTTGCCACAACTACACCGATAACTGCCCCCAACACGAGACCACCAACGAGCAAGCCCCACGACATAGGGTCGGTACAATCGAGAATTTTTTTATCGAAAAGAGTTATAACAACGGCAATAAGCATACCCACGGACGAGAGCATATTTCCCTTGCGTGCAGTTTCTGCTTTGCCGAGCATCTTGATTCCGAGAATAAACAGAATCGATGCGATAATATATACAAAATTGATTAGTGCGGGATTCATCTTATTTGTCTCCCTTCTTTTTGAACATTGCAAGCATTCTATCGGTTACCATATAGCCACCGACAACGTTGATTGTTGCAAGTACCAATGCGACAAATCCGATAATTGTTGCCGTTGTGCTACCTTCTGTTCCAGCAGTTGCGATAATCGCACCAACGATTGTAATACCACTAATTGCGTTTGAACCACTCATTAGCGGAGTGTGCAACTGGCTTGGGACTTTCGAGATAAGTTCAAACCCCAAGAATGCCGAGAGGGTGAATATAAATAATAACAGGATTAGTGTCATAATATTATCTATTTGAAATTATTGTTTGAAACGGTCATCGGTGATTTCGCCGTTATGGGCTACTACCGACATCTTCATAATTTGGTCGTCAAAGTTTTGTACGAACTCGCCTTCTGGAGAGAAGTGTGCAATATAGTTGTAAACGTTTGCACTATACATTTGCGACGCTGTCGCTGGAACTGACGCTTCAAGGCAAGTGTCGCCAATAATTGTAACTCCGTTTGGTGTGATTACAATTTCATCTGGTTTTGAGCCTTCTACATTACCGCCACTGCCGGCAGCCATATCGACAATTACGCTACCCGACTTCATCCCAGATACCATTTCTGCCGAGATAATGCGAGGTGCTTTGCGTCCGAAAAGTTTTGCAGTTGTGATAATCACATCAGATTGGGCACAAACTTTTGCCATTCCTTTGCGTTGAAGTTCAAGTTGTTCTTCGGTGAGAGCTTTTGCGTAGCCTTGTTCTGTTTGACCCGTTTCGCCAACATCGATTTTTACGAACTTTGCACCCAAACTCTTTACTTGTTCTTCGACAACTGGACGAGTGTCGTACGCTTCAACTCTTGCTCCAAGACGCTTTGCTGTTGCTATTGCTTGCAAACCTGCAACGCCAACGCCAACAATAAAGAATTTGAGCGGGGAAATTGTTCCAGCTGGAGTCATCATCATTGGCAAAATCTTTTTGAGTGTGTTTGCCGATTTTAGAACTCCGACGTATCCAGCCAAATTTGCTTGCGAGCTCAACACGTCCATTTTTTGTGCGATTGTGCTTCGTGGAATCATCTCGAAGCTTGCAGCTGTTATACCTGCATCAGCAAAGGCTTTAATCAAAGATTTTTCATTGAAAGGATCGAGAAGGCTCAAGTAGAACGCTCCACGTTTGAACGTTTTTACTTTTTCTTCTGATGGCTTTCTGACTGCCACGATAAAGTCGGCTTCTTTGACAAAGTCGGCACCGACTATTTCTGCACCGGCGTTTTTATAGTCTTCGTCTGAGAAGCCTGCTTTTACGCCTGCGCCCGATTCAATTTTTACTGCCCATCCGATTTTCGAGAGTTTTTGAGCATCGGATGGAATTACTGCGACACGCGTTTCACGCACATCACTTTCTGAACATACAAATAATGTTTTCATTCCGTCTATTATTTAAACATCGACGGTTTTTAAAAACAAGTAAAATTTTACACCATATTTTAATTTATTTGGCTTTTTATTGAAATATTTTGACTATTTTAGCGCTTCTTTAATTTTTCTTATATCATCGGTAGTGATAGCGTCTACAATTTTAGAATATGCTTTTGCTTCTTCGGGGTTATTTACTGTCCAAACGATAAGGTACAGTCCTTCGCTTTTTAGGTCTTCGCAAAGTTTTTTGAACGCTTGGCTACTTGGCTTGACGTGCAACGACATAATTCCGAGTGCCTCGTAGCCTTCTTTTTTAGCACGTTTTGCAAACTTTTTTGCGTCGAGTGGTTTTAAGATATATTTATTTTTGGGCGTGTTTGTCGCAAAATATTTATTCGATTGCTGGAAAGTATCGCCTTCTTGTTTTGGGAGGAGAAATTTAATACATTTTGAGTTGGGGAAATACTTTTTTACTTCGGCTGGAGAGTGTGTGTAAAAGAGAGTGTTCGACGCATCCATTTTTGCTTCGGCGTATGCTTGCGATGCTTTTTTGTAGTAGTCGGGCGATCTACCATTTTTTGCGTCAAAAACGATTTTCGCATTTTTAGGCAACGCTTTCAAAACGTCGACAAGCAAAGGTATTCTCACTGTCTTCAAATGTTTATACTCACGTTCAGCCAAGTTTATTTTCTTTCTGTCTTCAGGAGTAATATCCTCGACCTTTTTGAAGACGCCAGAAAGTCGACGCAGTTGACTTTCGCAATGAAGTGAAATTTGCTCGCCTGACTTAGTCTGCCAAATATCGAATTCAACGTAATCGGCTCCGTTGCGAAGAGCAGAGGATACGGCTTCGGCTGAATTTTCGGGAGCGTAGCGTTGGTCGCCTCTATGTGCGATAATTTCGGCTCCGTACGAGAATATTGAGCTTGCAAGCAGTATTGATAGAATTGTCTTTTTCATAATTTTATTTTTCTATTGCGTCGATTACAGCGTTTTTATCGAGCCAATCAAAATACATTGAGTCGGATTTTTGTGGGTTGATTTTTCCGTCTAACGAGAAGTCGCTTGGTAGAATTTTTAAATCTTTAAGCTTTTTGATATAACCTGCAGTTGGGCGGAAGTCTGGAGAATCGCAGAATGGCGATTTCTTTTCAAGACTCTTTTTTGCCGCAGTGATTGCCGAAAGTATCGCTTGATAATTTGGGTCTGACTTATCTTTGAAGACAATCGGGTGGGTGTCGTCGCTATCGGTTGCAGTTCCACCGTGTTCTTTTGAGAGTGGAATTATCAGTGCGAGCGAATCTTCTGGGTCAGTGAAATTGTAGAGCAAATCGGCGATGAGTTTAGACTCACGTATTTTGCCGTCTTTTTTCTTGAATTTGACTTTTTCAACGCAAGCACTTTCAAATGATGCACGATAATCAAAGACTGTTTCGCCATAGTTTTGTTTTGGCTCAAATGGACGTCTTGCAATTTCTGCTTCGCCAGAGTGGCACTTGAAGCACGCATTTTCGATTGCTTTGTATGCGTCGACATTTTCGGGGTTTTCGTCTTCGTGGCGTACAACTCCACCTTGCAAATACGAGTGCAAGAAACCAGTGTTGAGTGCCGCATATGTGCCAATTTGCATTGCACCTGTATCGAGCCAACGCTTGAGAATATCGAGTTCTTCTTTTGTCGGAGTGGCTCCGCAGTGAGCGTCGGTAAATTTGTCGAGTATCGGGCTTGAGCCTGAGCCGAATGTGTACGGAGGCATATCGCCATATTGATTTCTACCTGTGATGAGTTGTCCACGTTCATCGAGTACGATGTACGAGTGGATGAAGTTTGCACCAAGCCCGCCATCGAGAACAACACCGCTGGCACGACTTCTTTCGTTGTGGCATTCCATACAATACTTGTCGAGCAGTGGTTGAATTTGTGTGCGATATTCAATCGGATGAGTTTGTGTGTATGGCTTGATTTTCGATATACGAGAGTACGCCAACGGAAGTTTCTTTTTAGGGAGAGGTGCTTCGGTACGGTTTTCGTGGCAACCTATGCAACTTGTATTTGTCGCTGGAGCAAAGCTGACAAAACTTTGCATTCTCTTTACGGCATTGCCATTTTTGTCGAGTGCGACAAAGGCGAGGGCTCGTTGTGTGGGAACTTCAAAATTTGCCGAGCCATCTTTTTCAACTGGAACTGTGCCAAGTATTCTTTCGAGAGCGAAACCTCCCTGTCTATTGAGTTGGTTTGAACCGCCATTGTAGTGAGCAGGGGTCGGGAGAACTTGTAGAATCAAAAGCTTGTCGATTGATCCACGTTCGACACCTTTCATATTGCGTCCGTGATAGACATCTTGCAAAAATACTGTTGCTTTCTTTTGCGATAAATCGGACATATCGGGGCGTGCGATTGGCATAGCTCTGCCTTTCAAAGGCATTGCTCCTTGGGCGATAATTTTGCATTGAGCAGGAATTTTATCTTTGCCGTTTTTCCAGCCGACAACGCTCATACGCACGACTCTATCGGTCTTGAAAATTTCTTCAGGCAGATTTGAAACTTTTTTGTACTGCCCACTTTTGTTGAAGATATAAATTTCTCTGCCGTCTGTCGCCATTGTGTAGCCGTTGCCCAATGGTTGTGGACGATTGAATTTTAAACTGATATCGCCAGTGATAAATTTTGATGCGTATGGATTGCTTGGGTCGCATGGTTGCAAAACTTTTGCGATATGCCCGAAACTATCACGAGTTCCGTGTCCGTAGCCGAAAGTAAAGACTGCTCCATTTTCGTCGGGAATTGGTTGTGGCGATATGAATAAGTGTCCTGGTTTATTGTTGCCAAAATAAACAGTGTCATTACTGCCGTCTGGATTCATTGTCCAGAGGTGGTGGAAGGCAAGTTGATTGCGTTGATTATAATCCCAACGCATATAGATTAGGCGTCCGTCGGGCAGTACGCTCGCAGTACTGTCAACATCTGGATTTTGCGATATCACAGCGATTTTGTTTTCTTGCTTGTACCATCTGTGAATGTCGGTAACAGGCATAAAGAAACATTGTACAACCTTACCCATTCTCGATGATGAGAATACGATGTCGCCGTTTGGCAAGTAGCAAGGTTCAATATCATTTATACCTTTTCTTGCGATTGGCAATTTTGTGAGATTTTTTCCGTCGATATCAATTTCGTACAAATGGAAATCGTCTGATTTTCCTTTTCTCCACGAGAAGAGAATTTTTTTGCCGTCGTAAGAAATTGTATGATCTCGTACGCATCCGTCGGGGTCGTCGATAAGTTTTTTTAACTCGCCAGTTTTAAGATTATATACACAAAGTCTGCCACCGAGACGGCTGAACATTTCGCAATCAAATCGGTCGTCGATTTGCTTGACGCCAGTTTTTACCCAGCACGTTCTACCGATAGTTGAGTACCAGTGGTAATCGCGACCTTCGCCACGTTGCGAGAACACGACTAACTCTGTACCCATTGCTTTTATGGCGTTGTCCAAAATATCGTCGCGACAATCGTGGACTTCGGGAGGGTAGGGAGAATTTGAAAGTTCAATATAGTCGTAAGTAAACCATGCTTTACCTTTTGAAAATGGCTTTATTTGAATGACATTATTTTCGGCAAGCAGTGATGTGTCTATTTTAAAGGTGAGCGAGTAGGGTATGCCTTGCGATTGTGGATTATATGCGAGCGTCGCTCCAAAACCCTTGTCTTTATTTATCATTTCAGCCTTGCCGATTGATTTTCCATTCAAGAGAATTTCTAACGATATCGGAGCTAAATCGGACATATCCGAAAAACCGATTCTGAAAAATAGTTCTTTTTTTGTCGTGTTTGGATTTTTGAATTTTATCGAGAGAGAGCGTGTGTGTGCTTTCCAAACGCAAGATTTAATTGCGTGTATAAAAGGGAAGTCTTTTTCTGTCGACTTGCCGACTTCAAAAACAATCGGTTTTTCAAAGAACTTTGCGATATTATCGACATCGCGGAATGGACGGGCTCGTGGTGTGTCTAAATTTGGGACACGTTGATATGTATAACGCGAGTCTTCAAGATTGCGAAAAATTTTAAATTCATCTGAGCGTGCATCTGGTGTGCCGATTCTAAAAATTTCCTCACCTAAACACGTTGTTTCGATACTTGTAATTATCGAAGATGCAAATACAAGATACTTAAAAAGGTTCCACGTTTTCATTTTCATACGAAGATAGTATTAACAAACAACGATACCTTTTCAACCATTTATCTGTCAATTTTTGTTAAACTGTTAAATTGAAAATTTTTTAGATAATACCCAACTTATTGGCTGTATATGCCGATTTTTCAAGGATTGTGCGTCGGGCAATTTCAATTTCTGACTTTCGCATCGAGATATTTTCGTTTGCGATTTTTGAAAGGTCATCAAGATTATATAAATAGATGTCGTCGAGATTTTCGCATTCTGCAACAATATTGTTTGGCACAGCTAAATCTATCAAGAAAATAGGCTTGTCGTTTCTTTTTTTGAGAGCGTTTTTTGCCGATTGTACGTCGATTAGCGGAGTTGGCGAAAAGCTTGCGGTAATTACTATATCGAATTGAAAAAGGTTACCGATTGCATTTTTCATTTCGTCTGCCGACACGCCAATTTCGGTTGCGAGCTTTTGTGCGTTTTCAAAACGTCGGCTCGCTACTGTTATATTATTTGCACCTCTAACAAAAAGTGCTTCTGCAACGAGTTTCCCCGCCTCTCCAGAGCCGAGCAGAAGGATTTTCGCTTTTGTGATATCGTTAAAAATTCTGTCGGCAAGTTCTGACGCTACCGAACCCAAGCTAATTTTTCCGTGTCCGATATCTGTATTTGTGCGAACCCATTTTGCACACTGATTTGCTTTTTGGAACACAGTATTTAATATAGCAGAGCAGTGTCCTGCACTCGACGCATTTGCGTATGCCGACTTGACTTGCCCGAGAATTTCGGTTTCACCAGTCATTTGCGATTGTAATCCTGACGCTACTTCAAAGATATGTTCTATAACATCTTTACCTGTTTTTTTGTAGGCGATTTTTCAAATTCTTGTGCGTTGCAATCACGCGGAGGCGATTTACAAAATACGTCGATTGCTTTTGAAATTGCGTCTTGCGACGTTGCGACGAGATAAATTTCAACTCTATTGCAAGTGCTCAAAACGAGAGTTTCGGATACTTCGGGAATCTTCAAAATTGCGTCTTCCGATATTTGCGTAAAATCTTTTGACACGCCACACTGACCGAGCATTTGGGAATCGGCACACTGGTGCGATATTCCCGCAAGGTACAGATTTTTGCGATTTTCTTCCATACGCAACAATTCAATAACTAAATTTAGCAGAAATTCAATTTACGCATTACTTCACAGAATTTCATTAGTTTTTGATTTTCTTTTGGGAACTTTGATATGGCTTTTTCTGCGAGATTTACTCTTCTTAGAAATTCTTTTTTACAATCGGCAAGAATGTCGTTTGAAAGCATCATATCGACAATTTCTTTCGGATTTTGAGTAGATAAATTCTTTGCCAATGCGACTGATTTTTTTGAAGGCAATTTTTCCAACAAAACAATTAATGGATAAGTTTGTTTTCCGGAAATTAAGTCTGTTCCCAAAGTTTTGCCAGCATCCTTTTCAGACATAAACCAGTCGCAAATATCGTCGTAAATTTGGTATGCAATGCCGAGTTGTTTTCCGCATTCTTCAGCCGATTTCACCCAGCCTTTTGTAGCTTTGCTCGCTGTTGCACCGAGATTACACGCAAGCTCAAACAGAGCTGCTGTTTTGCCGTATGCAACATCGTAATATTGTTTACGAGATACAAATTTAGTTTTGTCTGCAAGTGTTTGTTTGATTTCGCCTTCGCAGATTGTTTTTACGCATTCTGCAGTCTTTCGCAAAACGTCCATACTATTTTCTTCAAACGCCAACGTCATCATATGGGCAAAGATTGAATCGCCCAAGAGAATTGCTGTTTTTGAACCATATTTTTTGAAAGCTGTTTCGTTGTTGCGACGCATTTGTGCGTTATCGATAACATCATCGTGTATCAACGTAGAAAGATGGACGAGTTCGGCGATAGTTGCACGTCGGACAAGTGATGTTTTTTCGGCAGATTCAACTGCTGACGAAAATACAAGCATTGGGCGTATATATTTTCCTTTCGGCGATATTGCCTCTTTTGCGGCGGTGCGAACTTCACGTTCAAACGAAGTCGCTTGCTTAAGCAAATACGACTTGAATGCTTTTAATTCGGACTTCAATCCGTCTGCAACTTCAGAAAATTGGTTCATCAATATACGTTCAAATTTATTTAACAAACGTTCATACTTTCTAAAAACTAAATTTTTCGCAATTAAAAAATGTTAAATTTAAAATTTTTTCAAAAAATTGCAAAATATACTTGTCAGACGGCAATCAAAATATTTGATTTTCCATTTATATGGAAAAACGTGCATTAATATCAGTTAGCGACAAAACAGGTATCGTAGAATTTGCGAAAGAATTGACAGCTCACTTCGGCTACACAATTCTTTCAACAGGTGGAACTGCAAAGCTCCTCGCAGAAAAGGGCATCCCAGTAACCGAGGTCAGCGATTATACTGGCTTCCCTGAAATGATGGACGGACGTGTAAAAACGCTCCACCCAAAAATTCACGGCGGATTGCTTTCGTTGCGTTCAAACGAACAACATATGGCACAAGCAAAAGAACATGGTATTGGTATGATTGATTTAGTTGTCGTCAACCTCTATCCTTTTGAAGCAACTGTGGCAAAGCCAAATTGCACGCTTGAAGATGCTATCGAAAATATCGATATTGGCGGTCCATCTATGCTCCGTTCGGCAGCGAAAAACCACGCAAGCGTAACTGTTGTTTGCGATAATAACGATTTCCCAAAAGTTCTCGACGCAATGCGTCAAGGCGGTGAAGTTCTCCAAGACCTTCGTAAAAAACTCGCCTTGAAAGTTTATCAACGCACAAGTGCGTACGACGCCGCTATCTCGACTTATTTGAACGCAAAGTACAACGGCGAAGGTACTCTTCCTGAAACTCTCAATATCGGGATGGGTATGGTTCAAAAAATGCGTTATGGCGAAAATCCACACCAAAGTGCAGCTCTTTATGGCGACTTCGGCAAATTCTTCCGTCAACTTCAAGGTAAAGAACTTTCTTATAATAATATTATCGATATTAGTGCGGCAACTTGGCTTATCGCAGAGTTTGAAAAGCCAACATTGGCAATTCTCAAACATACAAACCCATGTGGCGTTGCGTCGTGCGATAATCTTGTCGACGCATGGAATCAAGCTTTTGAAACAGATAAGCAAGCACCATTTGGTGGTATTATCGTTATGAATAGAAAGCTCGAAGCCGACTTGGCTCAAATCATTGCTGGTATTTTCTCAGAAGTGATTATTGCTCCAGATTTCTCGGACGAAGCTCTCGAAATTTTAGCAAAGAAAAAGAATTTACGATTGATGATTTCAACTTACAAAAAGTCAGACGCACTCCAATTCAAGAGTGTTATCGGTGGTTTGTTAGCTCAATCGGCTGACGCAATCGAAGAGTTGAAAGACAATATGGAAGTTGTAACAAAACGTCAGCCAACTGAAGAAGAATGGCGTGCTATGCTTTTCGGTTGGAAGGTCGTAAAACACGTTAAGAGCAACGCTATTGTATATGCTGGTTGCGAACGTACTCTTGGTATCGGTGCAGGGCAAATGTCTCGTGTAGATAGCTCGCAAATCGCAGTGTGGAAAGCAGAACAAGCTGGATTGAGCCTCAAGGGGTCAGTCGTTGCTTCAGACGCATTCTTCCCATTCGCAGATGGTTTGGTTGCTGCAGCAAAAGCAGGTGCAACGGCTGCTATCCAACCTGGTGGATCTGTTCGCGATGCTGAAGTAATCGAAGCGGCAAACGAAAATAATATGGCAATGGTGTTCACAAAAGTTCGCCACTTTAGACACTAATCGATATGTTCCCACCTTTCGACATTCTCAATCTAAAAGGAAAGGCCGTAGTTGCGTTGATATCGGCGACGGTTGCGGTGCTGTATGTAATGTCGGCAGGTGGGTGCGATTTCGGTAAGGCACAAGTTGTAAAAGAAGAAGATGAACCTCATTTTGTTCGTGCTAAAAGCGAATTACAACGCGGAAATATTTCAGAAGCAATGAGTGCATTTTTGAAAGTGGTGGATAAACGTACCGATGCACCAGAATCGCATCTCGAATTGGGAAGAATTTATCTTGATGAAATAAATGACCATATCGAAGCAATTCATCACTTCAAAAAGTACCTCGAGTTGATGCCGAAATCGGATAGATCGCCAATGGTTCGCCAAATGATTGATACGGCAAAGAAAAGGTTTGCTGCAACATTACCACAATCTCCTTTTGATAATGATGCTCGCAGAATGGAGCTTGAGGAGCTTTTGCCAAAATTACAAAAAGAAAATGTAGAACTTAAGCAACGCTTGGACGACGCAATTAAACTTGCAGATTCGTTGAAGGCGTCGCAAAGAGTTAGCGTTGCTCCAGCACAAAAAGAAGTAAGACAAACTTCGCGTGCAGATAAAAAACAAACTCAATCAACTCCGCAGAAGATTGAAGTTAAACGTGATGTTCCGCCAACATATACTGTTCAACCAGGCGATACACTTTCTAATATTAGCCGAAAAGTTTACGGCAAAAAAAATCGTTGGCGTGATATCTACAAAGCAAATCGCGACAGAATGGCAACGCCAGAATCACTCAAGCCTGGTCAGACTTTGAGGATTCCGCGTTAATTTTCATTTTACAGAAATTCAAACAGCAATTCTGCATTACCTGAAAATGATGTAATTATTCCGTATTTTTCGGGTGTCAAAAGTGCATTAGGTACGTTTAAATTCAAGTGATAAGTGCGTCCAAAAATTTCAAACGGGAAACGTTGAGCAGTTATCATTGCGTCTGGGTTGCTCGTATTTGCAATGTATTCAGACGACATAACGATATTGCCAACGCCAAAATAAAATCGCAAATGATACTCAAATTTTTTCTGTGAAAAATCGATATCATTTGTCTCGTAGCCATTTGAGAGGTACGGACCAGTTATTTCTAATAAGCCGTGTTCGTTAGTGATGTTACATGGGTTTGTGTAATTGACACGCTCACGCATTGAGACACCAAAGATGCAGTCGGTATTTGTAGAGTCGAAACTCGTCGAAACTGTTTCGTCGTAAAGTGGCTCATCCCAATTTTCACTTTGGTAGAAAATAGAAAGTTCCGCATTTAGATAAACACGCTTTACTCTCCAAAAAAATTGTACGCATTCTTGGGCAGAAAAGTTGTCTAAACGCAACTTCCCATCGAGCAGTTCAGCGGATTCAATCGGATACGGAATCGGCGATATGAATGTAAAATTTTGGTCAGAATTCATCTTCGATAATCGGTTCGGTCATTAAGATTTTTGCAGATGCTAAATATCCATTGTGGCACAAATAAATTTGGGTCATTTGTGCGGTTTCGTTTTCTCCGATATCGTCAGAATTGATATCAATTTTCTTCGCAGAATCTTCACTTTCGATTTTTGAAATCAACAAACGCTGATAATTTGTGTCGCCTTCTGAACCGTTATCGAGAGGCTGTTGGGCTGTCATATCGCTTATGGTAGAATCGTTTTGGGCAGACGTTCGTAGAAATGATGATTCTGTAATTTTTCTATTTCTCGATATTCTGAAAAGCTCGGCAATTTTGTCTGGATACAGATGGTTTGGCGTGCCGATTTTTATAGAAGTTTTTTCTTTTGCGATATTTTCTTCCACAAAAATTACGGGCGAATTTATCGTGAGCAAATCGCTGTGGTCGGGGATGCTTATTGATATTGTTTTGCCGATAAAATCTTGTTCGAGTGCGTTAGCAAGTTCTACCGAACCTTCGTGGAGTAGACGTGCCGACGCTTCGTAGATTGCTTTTGCGAGTCCATTTGGTTTTGGTTCTGCATACTGTGATGTTCGCCAAACGGAGTATGTGCCAGTTTGTGCAGTCGTTGTTAAAATACGTGTTGCGACGTTTTTTATGCAAATTGTGCCGTCATCTTTTATGTATTTAATTTTTGCTTTTGCTATTGCACTTTGCTTTTTGAAGTTGAGCGAAGACGGTATCGTGCCGTCGATAAGTTCTCGCAAATAACTGCCGTCGGTTATCGATGTTTCGAGAATTTCAATATCTGCTTCGGGGAGTGATGGAATGTGCTTTGCCCACCAATGTGTGCTATCTAAGTCGATATTTTCGCAGACAATTTTGTATGTGTGGCACGATGCTTTTTTACCGTCAAGGTCAACGCTCATCACAAGTATTTTTTGAGAACTCGAGGAAATGTCGGTCGGATAGTTGTCCTCAAAAATTGTTAGAGTCGATTTTGAATTGATAATATTTTCTTGCTCATATTTTATCGATACGCCGTCAAGGGATAAATCTGGGCGTGGCGTAATAGAAACTTTTAGAATTGAATCTATCGAATTATCGAGAATGATTTTCTCAAGCGATGTACATTTCTGTACATTCAAAGTTGGGATAGAATCGCTTGAATAATCAAAGAAAGCAAAGGCGTTTGGAGCCCATTTTAACACACGCAAAATTGCCTGACTACAAGATAAGTCTCGGGTTTCATCAAGTAGCATAGGTGCATCTACATCTATGTTGCCAATTTTGAAATTTGCACCACACATTATCGCATACTCAGCGATGTCTCTTATTTGTTCGCCAACATTTATTTTTTCAGAATTATTATTTTGACCTAAAACAACTTTACTTCTGTAAAAATTGCCGACAGTATTGTTTGCAAATCTGACCCACTTTTGTTGGTAAACAATTTGCTCGAGATCGTTCCAAGCGTTGTATGCAATTATTGACGCATTCTGCGTTTTGCCAGCGAGCGTAATTGGAGTTTTAATAATTTTCCCGCTGAATTTTTTTACGGAATCGACAAATACTTCTATCGTGTTGTCGATAGAAAATTTTTCGAGAAATTCTGGCGATGCGAGAGATAACTTCAATTCATCTAAACCAGAACATCGCCTAATGATTTTTGCATCGACAATTCCGAGCTGAGAAGCGGAGCTTTTGACTCCGCCTATTGAAAAAATTGCATTCATATTAGATGTCAGATTTTATATTGTTTGCCGATTGTGCGTTTTCGGAAACAGTGTTGTTGAGGTTTTCAAGCTCGTGTTCAATTTGGTCGAGTTTACTTTGTATTGCGTCGAGTTCATCTCTTATTTCTCGTTCAAATTCTTCGTTTGTCATAATGTGATTCTTTCTAATTGTTCTGCTACAAATTCATATTTTGTTGATGTTATAAGTGCATTATTTTCGCTCTTGATTTTTATCGGCAGTGCAGATTTAAACCGAGTGCAAAGATGTTTGTTATCGTCGATAAATTCAAGGATTGCCGATGAAACTGCCGACAAATTTATAGCGTGTTCAAGTGCAAAAATTCTCGCCGATTCTTCGTCGCAATGGCTTCGTTCGATAACAAATGAAATGTTTATGCGTAGATTTTTTCTATCGAAAATTTTTGCGTTGTCGGCTTCAATCGGAAATTCTGTTTGTGTCAAACGGCGTGTTAGAATTGCGATGTCTTTGGGAAGTTCAGAATTTTCGTTCAAAACTATGTTTGAGAATTTTATTTTCATTGTAGAACAGATTGCGTTTTAAATATTATGTGGATGTTGTTTGAATCAATCTTTTGCCACGGTTTGTTTTCTGCGAGAACAAGTGTACTGAACCCCGACTCAATCGGTGGCGACCAGCGATGCAATGCTCGTGAAACAATTTCTGAAGCAGTGAGAATACTTGGTTGATTCATCGCAATGTAGGTGTCTCGAGTGATTTCAATCGTGATTTCAACGTCTGAAAATGTCGGACCTATCGCATATTTTGATGCTTTCAATGGCATTGGCAAAAGTACGCGAATCTTCATTCCTTCGGCTTTCCCAGCTTCTTCAAAATCGAGCAACTGGGCGTATACATCTGCAAATCTCAAGTCTGATAAACTGCGTAAATATTCTGCTATTGATTTTTGTAAGCGTTCCAAAGTTCCCATATTAAAGCTCTTTCATTGTTTTGCGTGTTGATATTTTTTTTGATGCAGAGCTTGAAATTCCTTTCTTTGCTGTTGCAGTACTAATCGAGAAAAGAGGTCTGCTAACGGGCAATTCACCACTCGCTACACGAACAAGTGTTTCTCTTGCATCGTCCGCATATTTTATTTGGAGTTTCGACAATTCCATCGAAGGCAAGCGAGCTTGTAGTGATTCCACACAAAGACGCAACGCACAATCTTTCAGCTCAAGTGGGATTCTCGAATGGTCGGCATCAAGGGAATTTAGCCCACTTACAGCTATTTCTGCACGGATTCTCGCAACAATATTTGATATTACTTCAAAGGCGATATCCATATCGGGAGAACGCAAAGCTTGTGCTTTTAGTATGTCGAGTTGAGGTTTGTTTAAAACACATTCCAAATCTTTTGTTGTTAATTTTATCCAATCCATAATAAAAAATGATGTGCGGTGTATGGCGATACACCGCACAAGTTTCAACGCTCCTTATACGTTAATTGAGAGTTTGCGAACACCGAGTTTGCTTGTTGCAACAATACTCGAGTAGTGTTCGACTGTGATGTCAGTGTACTTTGCGTGTTCGTCGCAATATACGCGGAACGCAGAGCCTTCTTCTGTTGGCGTGTAGAATCGCTTGAGGTTTGATGGTTCGTCTTTTGATACAGTGTTTTGCCCGAAGAATGCGAAGACTGTATCGCCGAGAATTTGCGATTTCTGTGTAGATGCCGATTGATATCTTGATGACAATACTTCGCAACCATCGAGTAAGAACTTACCAGCAAGTTCGCTTTGCAACATCGATGCACCTTTGAATGCAACAGCAGAATTTTGCGATTCAAGGCAAGTCATTCTTTTGTCCCACGCCGATTCACCAAAGAGAAGTCTGTTTGGTCGGATACCACTTTCGTTTGTTGCCGAAGCCAACATATCTCTAATATCAGCGTCAGGATTATCGGCGTCTATCCAATCCACACTTGCGTGTTCTGTTGCGATTGTTTCGAGTGCTGAAACTGCACGACGCAACTCATTTCTCAAGAGGCGTTGAAGGAGCATTTGCACATAACGTTCTTGCCAATCGTCGCCAGCAACTTCGTCGTGATCAACTCGAATAGTTAAGCCCTTATTGAGCGTTTTTTCGTTTACCGATTCACCGTCATACTTAACTCTTTTGAATTCTGCACCGATAGAGCGAACGTCATCGTTTTCCGAGTAAAACGCTTGTGCATTATCGCTACGTTTAAATTCAAAACGTCTGCCGACAGGGATAGGTGGGGCGATGAAATCGAGCAATTTTGCGATATTATCAGGGTCTACCCAACCGACAGTGAACGCTGTGAGAGCTTCGGAATAGTTAGTTGCAGTGAATCTATTTTCGTTTGCTGTAATAATATTTTTGTTCTCCATTATTAGTTCTTTCTAATTGCAATCCATGCGATTTTTGTTGAGCCAGCAGTACCATTTGCGTCGAGTTGGAATTGAATGCCAGTGCTATTTGCGGTTGCGTTTACCGATTTTTCGCTACCGCCTTTTGCGTAGATTGAAGCTATTACAACATCGTTTTCGTTGAGACCAGCACACGAGAGTTTTTCAGTTGATGTAGAGCTTTGCCATTGATATATCCCGCACGAATAGAATTGCCATGCACTTTCGCCAAAGCCTTGTGGGTCGATTTCAACGACTCCACCTGTCGTTGCAGAGCAAAGTGCGACACCAATTTTGTAGCATCCATTTGATGCAAACGCACTAACTTTACCATTTGGTGCAGAGTACACAGAATCGCCTTCAGTGATATCACTCGATGTACGGCAAATGAAAGTTGAGTCGGTTGAGCCACCCAAAACTACTGCCAACTTTTCGCCTTTGATTCCTTCGTCGATACACACACCCAGCGGTTTTGATGTTGTTTGTGCGACGATAATTTCGCCTTCATTTTCGCCTGCCGATACGAGCAAATTTTGCATATCGATATTTTCGCCAGCAGTCATTGTTATAGAGCCAGCGTGAGTTCCTTCGGCGATGTTGCAGAACGCACGCTTGCGTGTTGTTAAAGCCGATGCGAAGTTAAACAACGCATAGACGGCATATTTGATTTTATTCTTCATTTTTGTCCTTTTCTTGTTTGTTTACAGAACGTCATTGTTCTGTGGTTAAATGTTTTGTTTTTTTACGATTGAAAAACTTTTGGTATATGGTTCGCCTAACATCCGACTCCGGTTGCGTGCTGCATCTACAAGTTTCGATACGTTCATTTTTCGTTCAGATATATTTTTACTTGGCGAGCTCGATTCTCTTTCTTTTAGGCGGTTTGAGAGTCTTTCAGCGTTGAGTTGTTTTTTTAGCGATTCTGTTTTTGAGGTAATTTGCGAAATAGAATTGCCAAGTTGAGATATACGTTGTGCGATTTTCCGACTTTCAAATATTGCAGTCTCAAACAGCGTTGAGTTGGTTCTCATCGATAGAATTTTTCCGCTATCTGCGATGTTTGGATTGTTTGTCAGTCCCACAGAAATGAGTTTTACGGGGCGATATTTTTCGCCTTCGATATGTTCCATTTGCCAGCGTGGAGACATTGCCGAAAATTTCCCAGATATAACATCTTTGTAAATTTCTTTAGGGTACTGTGCGACAACCGCAATGCCGTCGTGCGATCGACAAATCCGTTTTATTTTGCCGACAACTTTGGGTTTGCGTTTTGATGGAATGTCGTCTGGATGCCCGATATAGATTGGGATTGGAGACATCGCCGACCAGCCTGCCGAACGTCTCATACGTCGTGCCGATTCTTCGTCGACAACTTGCATACCTTTGGGATGTTCCCACTCTCCGAAAGGGCAAAGCACTTGCAGAAGTTCTTTATCGAATTTCATCTTTTTTGCTTTCCACATTTTCGTCAGGATTTTTTGTTGCCATCATCGGTACTGCAAAGCGTCTCGACAATTCTGTGATATCTGGCTTCAGCCCGAGTGCACAAAGACGCTCGATTATCTCAAGTTCGCATTTGTGTTCTTCGTAGTCGGGGAGTTTTAAAGTAAATTTTGCAAGTGCGACATCGTCGCCCAATGCGAGCTTTATGACTTGTCTATCAACAATTCTATGTAGCGTGTCGCTTATTGCCGACGCATCTGCTTCTTCAATAAGTGTGCTTTCATACCACTGGGCACTCGCACCAACCTGATTATTTCCGCTAATGGTACTTAAATCGCTACCACGCCAGAGGGCACAAAGGATTCTATCGGCACGCTCGATAATTGCGGGGTAAGGGAGTTCTCCGCTTGTGGAAACGTCGATAGCTTCTATGTCTGTACCTTTAGAAAGTACTGCGTGAAATTCTGCACCAAAATCGGCGACAGCCTCGCAAGTCGCTTCCCATTGTGGAGAATTTGGGAATGCATCTGTTGTAGCTTTTATCCCTGGCATACCGTTGCGTTCGCAATATATCAGCCAATCTTTTAACGGTAGAATCTTGAATAAATGGGCGATTGCCGAGGCTGTCATAAGCCCGTCGCCACAGGTGATAAGCCATTGTCCGTCTTGTAGCGGAGTTCCGTTTGTCAACTGACCTTCGTGTTCAAGTAAACGAAGTTTGCCCGAAGTATTTTCAAACATCCAAAGAGGATATTGTTGGAAGTGTCCACGTATCTTATCTTTGTCTTGCAAAAACTCGATTTTATGAACGGCATATTTCATAGCGACCGAGTCCATCATTTGCGAAATCAACATACGTAATCCGCCTGTTTGGTTTCTGTCGACAAAGTTTGTTGTTTCGAGTGAATCGTAAAAATCGGCGAGAACCTTTTTGTGTTCAAACGCACGGGGCGATTCTTCTTTTATTACAATCTCGCTTTCGAGACGTGATATTGATTTTTTTCGTTTAAGGTTTAATCCGCATATTGTGTCATCTCGTTTCAATATAGATTCAAAAATTCTTGTAGCAGTACCGAGCCTGCCAGCTTCGAACTCGTCGAGAGCTCGTGCGAGAGTATCTGGACGCAAATTTTTGATTGGGTTGAATCGTGTTCTTGAAACACGCGGATTTATTGTGGAGGTGAATGCTTTTGTGTTCATACGCCCACAATATAATAAATCTAAAAATTACGCAAATTTACTTTGGGAAGTTTTGATAAAACAAAACATTTTGTAATTTTGGAATATTAAAAAATGATATTTGGATTTTTTATCTAAAGTGTGTCAAAAATGTATGGAGCGTGAAAAAATGTCTCACTCTTTAAATTTTTGAGAAACTGACGATATTGATATTTAGAATCTTACAAACTGGAATAATATATGCTAAATAAATGATAGTATGAACAATATAGATATAGAAAAATTTACAGAAAAAAGTATTGAAGCAATAAATGGTGCGAGAGAAATAGCAAAGTCGCGTGGTAATCCTGAAATATTGCAAGTGCATTTGCTTTCGTCATTGATTGCACAAGACGGTGGAATTGTCGCATCGCTTTTGAATAGGCTTGGTGCCGACAAACGTTCAGCCCTTGAATTAGGTGTACGCAGAGTTCTCGAAAATTTATCGAAAGTTAACGGTGCAACTTCAGAGCCATACATCAGCACAGGTTTGTCGAAAACACTCGAACGTGCGATATCGATTATCAAAGAAATGGGCGATGATTTTGTTTCTACCGAGCATTTGTTTTTGGCAATTCTCGAGAATGCTGAGCCTGCAGAAATAGCGAATCTTTTGCGTAGTTTGCAGATTGTCCGTGCATCTGTTGAGGAAGAAATTTTGAAGATGCGTGGTACATCTCGTATAACGACAAAGACGCCAGAAGCTACTTACGAAGTTTTGGAAAAATATGGTGCCGACCTTGTCAGACTCGCACGAGACGGCAAACTCGATCCCGTTATTGGTCGTGATGACGAGATAAATAGAGTCATCCGTATTCTTTCTCGAAAGACAAAAAATAATCCGGTTCTCATTGGCGAACCTGGTGTTGGTAAGACTGCAATCGCCGAAGGACTGGCACAAAGAATTGTTCGTCGTGATGTCCCAGAAGGGTTGAAAGACAAGACAGTTTTTGCACTCGATATGGGAGCACTCATTGCTGGTGCAAAATATCGTGGCGAATTTGAAGAAAGGCTCAAAGCTGTTTTGAACAAAATTAAAGAATCGGACGGCAAAATTATTTTGTTTATCGACGAGTTGCATACGATTGTCGGAGCTGGAAAAACCGAAGGTTCAATGGATGCGTCGAATATGCTAAAACCTATGCTCGCACGTGGAGAATTGCGTTGCGTAGGTGCGACAACACTCGACGAGTACCGACAATATATCGAGAAAGATCCAGCTTTAGAGCGTCGATTCCAAAGTGTTTATGTCGCCGAGCCGGATGTTGAAACAAGTATCGCAATTTTACGAGGTCTGAAAGAACGTTTTGAAACTTACCATGGCGTGCATATTCAGGACAAAGCACTTGTTGAAGCGTCGGTGTTGAGCAACCGATATATCACTGGGCGACAACTTCCAGATAAGGCGATTGACCTTGTCGACGAAGCGTGTGCACGTATCAAAACTCAACTCGATTCTATGCCGACTGAACTCGATATGCTTTTGCGAAAATTGCGTCGTCTCGAAATCGAGGAGACAGCACTTGTCAAAGAAAAGCACGATGAAAAGCGTCTTACGGAAGTTCGCAAAGAGCTTGCAGAAATGCGTGAGCAATCGTCCGCATTGAAAGCACGTTGGGAAGATGAAAAGGAAGCCACAAATAAAGCTGTGAAATTACGCGAGCAAATCGAGCAAGCGAAAATCAAAATGGAGCGAGCCGAACGTGAGTATAATTTGCAACAAGCTGCCGAAATAAAATACGGCGAATTGCCAAAGTTGGAAGCAGAACTCGCAAAAGCAATGAGCGAGGAAAAGAAAGATTCTCCGCTGATAAAAGAAAGTGTCGGTGCAGATGAAATTGCGTCGATTGTCGCCGATTGGACGGGCATTCCAGTTAGCAAACTTCTCGAAACTGAACGTGAGCGTCTTCTCAAGCTTGCCGATATTTTGCACAAACGTGTGATAGGTCAAGACGAAGCTGTCGATAGCGTTGCAAATGCAGTGTTGCGTTCGCGTGCTGGAATACAAGACCCCAAGCGACCAATCGCAAGTTTTATGTTCTTGGGTCCAACTGGTGTAGGGAAAACTGAACTCGCAAAAACTCTCACAGAAGCACTTTTTAACAGCGAAGAAAATATCGTGAGAATCGATATGTCGGAGTATATGGAAAAGCATTCTGTTGCACGTTTGATAGGGGCTCCTCCAGGATATGTCGGCTACGAACAAGGTGGGCAACTAACAGAGGCAGTGCGTAGACGTCCATATAGCGTCGTGCTTTTTGACGAAGTTGAAAAAGCACATCCAGAAGTTTTAAATACACTTTTGCAAGTTATGGACGACGGCGTTTTGACAGACTCGCAAGGACGCAAAGTTGATTTTCGCAATACGGTAATCATAATGACATCAAATGTCGGGGCAAGATTCATCAGCGACTCGGCAATCGGTGCAGATGGCGAATTATCTACTTCCGCCCGCGAAGCTGTTATGAGCGAAGTTCGCACATACTTTAAACCTGAATTTATAAATCGAATAGATGATATCGTTTTGTTTAAGGCGTTGCAACTTGGCGAAATCGTCAAGATTGTGAAGTTGCAAATTGATATGCTCAACAAACGTTTGGAATCGCAAAATATCAAGGTGGAGTTAACCAAGAAAGCTTATGAATATCTTGCGGAAAAAGCGTACGACCCAACTTATGGAGCTCGACCACTCAAGCGTGTGATAAATATGAAAATCGAAAATCCACTTGCTCGTGCGATAATTGCGGGAGAAATAAAGGCGGGAGGAACGATGAAATTCAGCGAGAAAGAGCTCGCATAAAACAATCTAAATTTAACAAGAGGCGGAAATTTTATTCCGTCTCTTTTGTTTTTTCTGTTCTTAAAACAAGCTGACCACACGCAGCGTCAATATCTGATCCCTTTTCACGACGCAATGTATGCGAAACGCCAGCGTCTTTCAAAATCTTTGCGAAGGCTGTTCTTCTCGATGCTTGTGGGCGTTCCCAGTCGAGCGATTCTACTTTGTTGTACGGAATTAAATTTATATGGGCGTGCAGACGTTTTGCAATTTTCACAAGTTCGCGTGCATCGGCAAAGGAATCGTTAACTTCTTTTATCAAGATATACTCAAGGGTAATCATTCTGCCGTTTGTCTTCGCAAATTTTTCTGAAGCTGGAATGAGTCGTTCGAGCGGGAATTTTTTGTTAATCGGCATAATTTTTTCTCGAACTTGATTTGTTGCACCATGCAAACTAATTGCCAATCTGAAAGGGAATCCGGTTTCAGCCATAAGCTCGAGTTTATCGGCTATACCGCAAGTTGATACGGTTATTCTTCTTGCTCCAAATGCGAATTTATCGGGCGAATTGAAGACGGACAACGCTTTCAAAAGATTGTCATAATTTGCCAATGGTTCGCCCATTCCCATTACGACGATATTTTCAAATTCAAATTTTCTCTCGATTTTTCCGTTGCGATTTTCTTCTTTTATGAAAGGCAATGCTTGCGAGATTATTTCGTCGCAAGTGAGGTTTCGGAAAAATCCACGCAAGCCCGATGCACAGAATTTGCAACCGCTCGCACATCCGACCTGAGTACTTATACAGAGCGTTTTTCTTATTTTCCCATCGTCATCCGATGGTGCTTCAAGTAAAACGCATTCAACAAATTTGCCGTCTTCAAGCTCGAATAAATATTTACGTGTTTCGTCGAATGCTTCGCGATTACCAACTAACTTACCCGCTGAAAATTCAAAATTTTCTAAAAGATATGCTTTTAATTTTTTAGGCAGAGCTGGAATTAAATCGGGCGAAAAGATTTTGTTTTTATAGACGGCATCAAAAATCTGTTTTGCCCTGAATTTTTCAAACCCTGCAGATAGAAGAGTATTACAGAGTTCTTCAAGTGAATATGAATAAAATGGAGCTTTCACAAACTAAAAACGTTCTCTTGATTCAGGTCGCCAAGTGTCTTTATCGAGGCTTCTATTTGTTTTTGTTATGCGTTCAATATATGAATCGGTAGACTTTGTTTCGCCCGACATCACAGAGCCAATCGGTGTATTGCGTGCATCTTCTCTAACGCTTTCGCAACCGACAAAAGCTAATAATATCATTGATGCAATGGCGAATTTAAAAAGTTTCATTACTTGCTTTCTGATTTACCGATATATTTTGAATCGATAAAAATTCTACCTTTGTAAGACCATTTTGCAGATTTTGAACCATCTGATTTTTTTACAATAATGCGTTCAAATTCCAACTCATTTTCGCCGTTATTTACTGGGATTTTCGTCGTGTTATCGAGCGTAGTTGCGGGGTCTGGCAACTTGCCGACGACTCCACGCAGTTGAGCCAAACTCGGAACATATTTCGACTTTTTTTCTGTATCTTCTGTCATATATTTTTTCTTTTTTCTTTTATCCTGTAAATTTATAAGCACTTTTCAAGCATTTATAACTTCTGTCTTTGAATAAGGAAATAAATGGCAAAGTTGTTTTATTTTTTTGCTTCTTGTGGAGGCAAGCATTCGGCAATTTCGATGTTTCCCGATACCGATACTTGACCTTTTATGCAATGTGGAACAAGAAAATAATCGCCCTTTGAAATATTGCGTTTGCTTTCGCCTGAATTCCACTCAATTTGCCCACTACCTTGTGTCACCAAATAAATTGCAGGAGCTTCTTCGAGTGTGATTTTTGCGTTGGTCAACGTGTATCTATTAACTGCAAAACAAGGTGTATTTTCGTAGCTTATAAGCGATTCTTTTTTTACACCATTTTTGTCAAAAATTACTTTTGGGGTAATTCTACTTTTTGCAGTAGCATCGTCGCCATAAGTATCAAAATCGAAACATTCCAGAGCAGTTTCTTTTTCGAGACCAAGATATTTTTCAGCATCGCTAACCTTATAATTTACACACCAAGCTTCTACTTGGATAGTGAAATCGGAAGGTTCTTGAACTTCTAAAATCATACATCCAGCACCGATTGCGTGAATCATTTTTGCGTGGATTAGGAATACATCGCCAACTTTTGGCGTTACTGCATTTAAATAAGGCGTAAATGCTTCTGGATTTTTTTCGCTTTCGTCAATTAGCTTTAGGAAATCTTCGTGCGAAATCTTGTCTTTGAACCCAAAGTAGATTTTTGGATTTTCGCGAACAGCCAAAATTACCCATGATTCTGTCTTGCCATAGTCGCTATTAAAATATTTTCGCGAGAATGGCTTATCGGGGTGAACTTGAATTGGCAGACGGATTGCGCTGTCCAACGCTTTGACTAAAATTCCAAAAGAGTCTCTGTCTTTACCGAGAATTTCGTTTTTCTTTTCTTTTACAAGGTCTGCAAAAATTATGTCGGTACCATCTACAATCGACAATCCTTCGTTTGCAGGGCGATTTTTTTTGATAGTTTTTACGGTTGATGCAATCCATTCTTCAGGGAAGAGAGTGTCTTCGTTGGCATCACCGAAAAAATCGTGAAAAAGCTTACCGCCAGTGTAAATTCTGTAAACTCTATTACGCTTAAAAAATATAGGTGCGTGTACAATTTTATCTATATCCATTGAAGTACCTTTCGTTTTTCAAAATTATTTTTTTACATTTTGATTGTATCTGAACTTTTGGAAAATATATATTGAAAAAAAGTGATATTTATGTGATAAAAATGATATGAAGAAAACCGATAAATATGCGTGGATTTATAGTGATGATAACGAGATGTTCTTTTGGTCGAAATCATCAACCAATCGCTATTTGACAAATCAGGCACTGCTTATGCCAAAGCATCTTATAGGACACACACAGCGTGAGAAAATTCGTGGTTTGCCAAAGAGTCTTCCAAAAATATTTGAGCGTTTAGGTATTATTCGTGTAGGTTTTTCAAAAAAGACAAAAGACTATTATCAGGTTATCGGGAAGAATAATTTTTCTACATTGTTTATTGTCGAAGACGGTATTTTGCCTGTAAAATACAAGGGAAAAAATAAACTGTTGAAAAAAGGAGATGTTATATTAATCCCTCCAAAATCCGAAGGTTTGACTATCCAAGTTGAGTGTGGTTTTGCTTCGATTTTTTGGGCTCACTTTGATTTAACATGGTGCGTTGATATGAAGAAATCCAGCGATGTGAAAATTATAACAAAATTGGCTGATGCACCATTGCTATTTAATCTTGCTCATTCGTACGAATTTGAAGTGTACTCGCAAAATCCATCGCTTACAATTCTTGAGAACATTGCACAATCGATAGCTGAAATTTTGAAAAGGAATCTTGATGTAAGCACATCAAAAAAATCTGAACTTATCGAAAAAATTTTGATGCAAAATATCAAACGCAAAAACTTCTTAATATCTACAATCGATATGGCAAAAAAGCTTTCAATGGATTCTAAGGAACTCAATTCTTTTTGTGTGTCGAAATATTCAATGAGCTATGCAAAATTTATGTTGCGTGGCAGAATGTTGTCGGCATTGAAAATGTTAGAGAAGGGAATGAGCGTTGCGTTAGTTTCGAGTACACTGTCATATGCAAATCCATACGTTTTCTCGCGTTCTTTCAAAAAATATTTTGGATATTCGCCGTCAGAATACACAAAAATGAACATAAAACGATAAGAAATTCAAATGCTATTGACTTTTATATAAATTCAAGTAGCTTTGTTGTTTTCAAATTAAACCAAAGTAGTCTATCCGATTTATGAAAATCGACAATCTGAAAATCTTTACAGGCAGAACGCACCCAGCGCTCGCCGAAGCAATCTGCAAACAGCTCTCGCTGCCGCTCGGAAATGCACTTGTGCAGTCATTCCCAGACAGCGAAACTTTCGTTAAAATTATCGACCATATCCGTGGTGATGACGTGTTTATTATCCAACCAACAAGCCGTCCTTCAAACGATAGCTTAATGGAACTCTTGATTATGATTGACGCTGCAAGAAGAGCATCGGCAAAGCGTATCACAGCAGTTCTCCCATTCTTTGGATATGCACGTCAAGATAGAAAAGACCAACCTCGTGTGCCGATTACAGCAAAGCTTGTTGCAAATCTTGTGGTTGCAGCAGGTGCTGACAGAGTCCTTACTCTCGACCTCCACGCAACACAAATCCAAGGTTTCTTCGATATCCCATGCGATCACCTCTATGGCTCGCCAGTTATTTACGATTATTTGAAGAATCAGCCTGTTGACAATCTCACAATTTTCTCGCCAGACGTTGGTGGATTGAAGCGTGCACAAGCATACGCAACATTGTTCAACTGCCAGTTAGGCTTTATCGCAAAACGCAGAATTAGTGCTGAAGTTGTTGAAGCAACAAGTTTGGTAGGTGAAGTTGAAGGCAGAGATATTCTTATCGTTGACGATATGACAGAAACTGCTGGTACACTCACAGCCGCAGCAAAAATCTTGAAAGATAAGGGTGCAAAAACAGTTAAGGCAGCGGTAACACACGGTATTCTTACCGATACTGCATACGATCGCCTCAACGAAAAGTGGCTCGACGAACTCATCGTAACTGACTCGACACCACCGGACCCACGTTATGCTGATTATCCGATTACTGTTTTGAGCGTAGCAAATCTCCTTTCGGAAGCGATTTTGCGAATCCACAACAATATGTCGGTAACATCGCTTTTCAAAGTAAAAGGATTTTAATTAAGAAAATCTTGAAACCAAAAAAAGCTTACGGAAACCCGTAAGCTTTTTTTTGTGGTATAAAATGAAAATTAAAGAAGTTTCAATTCTTCAGCATCTTTCCAGAGCGATTCAATACCGTACATATTGCGTTGTTCTGGGAGGAAAATATGTGCCATAAAATCGAACGCATCAACAACAACCCAACCACTCGATGTGTTGTAATCGCGTCCGACTGCTTTTATACCGAGTTCTTTTACGGTTTTTTCGAGTTCGCCAGCAAGTGCACGCAAATGTGGTTCAGATGTCGCCGTTGCAATGATGAAATAATTTGTGATTGGCGATTTTCCTCGAACGTCGAGAACTTTCAACTCATCTGCTTTCTTATCATCAAGAGCCTTGACGCAGATTTTTACGACTTCGAGAGTAGGGTCGAGTTCTTCTTTTTTTACGATTTTTTTTGAAGCTGTTTTCTTTGTTGTTTTCTTAACAGCCGATTTTTTTGCTACAGTTTTTTTAGTAGCAGTTTTCTTTGTTGTTGTTTTTTTGACAGCAGTTTTTTTAGTAGCAGTTTTTTTTGCGACTTTTTTTACTGACGTCTTTTTGGTAGCTGATTTCTTTGCTGATTTTTCCATAACTTATGTATTATATAATTTATTTTTTAATATAAATTTTTCTACGTTTTGGTCGAGCATAAAGAGATTTCTTTTTCCATCGGCAAGATTTTCTCTTATTTTAGTGGAGCTATGCGGTATTGGTGTGAAGTTGAAAAATTCTAAATTTACACAAGGTGGCAAAGCGGAAATATCTTCATTAAATTCAATTCTTTTTGCACAGATAAAAGAGACTATTTTTGACAAATCGTCAATATCTTTCCATTTACTAAGTTTTTCGATATGGTCGGCACCGATAATCCATTTGAATTGTCTATTTGGATATTTTGCTGACAAAAATTTTGCTGTGTCTATTGCATAGCTGATTTCTCCACGTTGAATTTCGCATTCTTCGATTGTGAACGGGTAGGCAAAATTTTCCAACGCTATCTTCAGCATATCTAATCTTTGCGAAGGCGACACTCGCACTGGAGCATCACGCAGAGGTGCTTGCGATGCGGGGATAAAAAATATCTCATCGATTTTTCCTGATTCAATCGCAGACTGTGCCAACTGAAGATGCCCGAGATGGACAGGATCGAAACTACCACCCAAAATTCCAGTTATAATTTTTTTTGCTGGGTTCATTTAATTTTTGTTATTTGAAAAATTTTTTTGAACAAAATTTATTGAGGGGCAGGTGAGCTTTCAACCTTTAGATTTTTTAGTACACTTTTATTTTGCAGATTTTTGAGCCAAAAGATATAGTAAATCAGATAGTCTGTTAACGTATATAATTGGGAAATCTCTTGCTAAATCGTCATTTTCGGCGAGTCGTACAATCTCGCGTTCGGCATTGCGACAACGTGCACGAGCCATATCGAGCGATGCTTGCAAACTGTTCTCACCTGAATGAGTCCAACCTTGGAAGACCGAACCGTCTCTTTCAAGCTCATCAATTTGCGATTCGAGTTCGGACAAATCTTCGTCGGAAAGGATACGCATATTTTTTTCGATAAGCTTGTCGAAATCTTCTTTTGCAGTGGCGAGTTCAGTCATCAAGAAAACGAGTTTCTTTTGAATGTTGAGAAGTTTTGAGGCGAGTTCTTTATCGGCAAATGAGCGAGCCAATCCGATTGTTGCAGAGCAGTCGTCGAGAGCCCCGTACGCACAGACTCTTTGCGAAGCCTTTGAAACTTCACGCATAAATACGAGTCGTGTTTTACCTTTGTCGCCTGTTTTTGTGGAGATTTTCATATTACATTTTTTCCAACGGCTCAATTCCCAAGAGTCTCAAACCTGCTTCGAGAACACGCATTGTGCGAGAGCAGAGCATAAGGCGACGTGCCATAACAGCTTTATCGTCGACAATAACTTTGTTTGCGTTGTAGAAGCCCGAGAAAATTCCAGCCAATTCGAACAGATATGTGCAGAGGAAGTGTGGACGCAATTCCGAGAGTGTCAGTTCAAAAATGTATGGGAGCGATAGCAATTTGCGTGCGAGTGCAATTTCTTGTTCGGTTTCGAGAATTGACGCATCGCTTGCGAAATCGGCATCGGGTGAAATCGAAGCCTTGCGGAAAATCGAGTGCATACGTGCAATAGCGTAGAGCAGATATGGTGCGGTGTTGCCGTCAAACGCAAGGAGTTTATCCCACGAGAACATATAGTCGCCAGTGCGATTTTGTGAAAGGTCTGCATATTTGATTGCCGACACCCCGACAGTTTCGGCTATTTTGTCAGCTTCTACTTCGTCAATATCAGGATTTTTTTCTTTGACGACTGCCTTTGCTCGTGCGACAGCTTCGTCTAAAAGTGCTTTCAAGCGGACAGGTTCGCCACTTTTAGTTTTGATAGCTTTACCGTCTTCGCCAAGGATTGTGCCAAACCAAACGTGTCGCAAATCTGGAAGTTTGTATCCTTTTGCATCAAACCATTTTTTTGCGGTTAAGAAAAGTTGTTGGAAGTGGTCTTGTTGGCGTCCGTCTGTAACATAAACAACTTCTTCTGCTTTGAAATTTTCAACACGGTACAAGAGTGTCGCCAAATCGGTCGAAGCGTAGTTCGATGCTCCGTCGCTTTTGCGTACGATAAATGGTTGCTTGTTGAAACGTTCGTGGTCGCGGTGGAAAACGACAAGTGCACCTTGGTCTTCTTCAGCAATTTTAGTTTCAGTAAGTTCGTCGTAAATTCTACCGACTTTGTCTCGATAGAAAGATTCTCCGAGAGTATGGTCGATTGTAATGCTCATACGTTCGTACATTCTGTCGAATGCCGAAACGCTAACTTTGTTGATTTCGTTCCAGAGTGCGACGTTTTCAGGATCGCCATTTTGGAGCTTTACGAGTTCTTCGCGAGCTGCATTTGCGGCTTCTTCAGAAGCTTTTGCCAATGCACTGCCACGCTTATACATTTGCTCGAGTTCTTCGAGCGAGTTTTCGTTCGAGGCGTCGAGCTTGTAATTTTCGCTTTTGATTCCGTAAATAAGAATACCAAAATTTGTCCCCCAATCGCCAACGTGATTATCTGTTTCGATGTTAGCTCCACAGAATTTGAGCAAGCGTTTTACGGCTTCACCGATGACCATTGGACGAAGGTGTCCGACGTGCATTTGTTTTGCAGTGTTTGGCGAAGGGTAGTCGATAATCATTTTTTTGCCGTTGAAGAATTGGCTCGATGCCGACTTCAATTCAGCTTCGCCTTTATATTTTGCAAGCCACGCATTCAAAAATTTTGGCTTGAGCGAAAAATTGATAAACCCAGGTCCAGCAATCGACGCTTCAATAAGTTCACTATCGTATTCAGGCGAGTTTTTGAGTGCTTCGACGATTTTTTCAGCAATCGCACGCGGATTCGTTTTTGCTTGTTTTGCGTAGGGTAGAACGCCATTTGCTTGGAAGTCTCCAAAGCGTGGATCGGCAGTGCGAATTTGTGGTTGAAAATCGCCGTCAATACCAGCGGTTTTTGCGACTTTTTTTAATATTAAATCGAGTTCTTTTGAGGGATGAAACCAAATATCCATTTTTATTTTCTTATAAATTTTAGTTTTAATTAAAACGCCGCTCCAATTTCTTGAAACGGCGAATACTCTGATAAATTGATGTTATTTTTTAATTCCGAGAAACGCCTTGATGCGAGCTGTCCAATTTGCTTTTTCGGCTTCTGTTGGGGCAGGTGCGTCCGATTCTTCCCACCATTGTGGAACTTCGGTATGGAGACCAGCGGCGTTGCGGATTGTGAACACTATTCTATTGATTATCGATTTATAATCGGCTTCAACTTTATTTCTGAAAATAACGTCGAGTTGATGAATGTAGTTTTCCGACTGACGCATAATTGCAGGTACGCTCGTAACTGCGTAGACCGATGCTTCCGATTTTTTGAAAGCGTCGGCAGTGAGTGTTGCCATAATGCGTTTCGCCATATTTTTCGATGCTTCTGTTGGAGTATCAAAAATAAAGGTTAAGCACATATAGTCGATATTATCAATATTCTGTGGAATAGCGACTTTACAAAGTCCGTCAATTTCACTTGTGCCATTGTCGCCAATTTTGCAGAAATCGAAAAAAGCGAGGAACTTTTCTTGTTGAAGAATCTCTAATAATTTGTTGTCTTGGTTTTCCATAAAGTAAAAAGTAAAATTTCTTTATTTATAAAATATAAAAATCGTACTATTTTCAAGCATTAAAAATGGAACAAAATATTTATATTATTTGCGGAGCATTTGCGATTTATATCTTGATGTTTTTGGGAGCGTTGGGATCGTTCTTGCCAGTTATCCCTGGTCCGCTTATTGCAGGTTTGGGCTTATTAGGATTTAAGCTGATATTCCCGATGTCGATATCGTGGGGGCTTGTAATTGCAGGGATTGTAATTGCTGTATTTTCTCAGATTATTGATATTCTCGCAACGTGGCTTGGTGCAAAAAAATTTGGTGCAACATGGCGTGGTACGCTTGGTGCATTTTTAGGCGTTTTTATCGGGATATTTATGCCACCACCTTTGATATGGGTATTTATCGCTCCGCTTTTCTGTGCATTACTTTTTGAATTACTTGGCGGGGCAGGTCTCCGCAAAGCTACAAATGCGGGTATAGGGGCACTTATTGGGACAGTTTTAGCGTCGGTAATAAAATTTTTAATGGTTGTATTCTTGGCAGTTTGGTTCTCTTTTGAGATTGTTATGCCACTTTTAAAATAAGTTTTAAACTTTATCCGAGAATACTTCGAGTGCCATATTTTTTATCTTTTCAAAAGCGTCATCAAACGAATTGAAGTCTTTTGAGAGGGCTGCCAGTTGGGCGAGCTTTGCGGTTGTCGCCATTTCTTCATCTCCACAATTTAATGCACAGCCTTTTATCGAATGCGACGCTCTTGCGACTATTTCGATATTTTCGGGCGACAACCCTTGTTGCATAATACGAATATTATCTTTTAAAGCACATCTATAAGATTCAAAAATTTCGACTGCATCGGCAGTATCTAAACCAAGATTCTCTTCGAGGTTTTTTATGATGTGTGCTTTTTTCATATCGGTATGGTAATCTGTTTTGGTAGTTTTGTTCTAATGTTATGGGTATACATTTACTTGATATTTTAGATTTTTTCTAACTTGTCAAACGTATTAGATAATATTTTTCATTTTTTCATAAAAAAACGGCGATTTTATGTCGCCGTTTTCTGAAAGATTTTGTAGTTGATTATTTCTTTGCTTCGAGTTTTGCTCCTACAAATAGGAGATAAACAATACATACCGATATAATTGCAACTGCACCGAGTTGCGACCCCGATACGTCAGACGCAACGCCCATAAAGAATGGGAACACCGCACCACCTGCAATACCCATAACCATAAGCCCCGATACTTCGTTTTTGCGTTCTGGCAAGGCTTGCAACGCTTTTGTAAATATAATCGAGAATATATTTGCATTGCCAATACCGAGCATTGCTATTGCTGTATAAATTGCGTACTCGTTATTTGCGAAGAAGAGTAGTGATGTTGCAACGAGCATAATTACAACGCTAATCAAGAAGAAGATTTTTGCCGACATTCTCGCTAAAATTAAGGCTCCCGCAAACGATGTCGCTATTCTAAAGAAGAAGTATATGCTTGTAGCATAGCCAGCTTGTTCGAGAGCAAAACCAAGACGCTCAATAAGAATTTTTGGTGCAGTAATATTTATACCAACGTCGATACCAACGTGAATTAAAATTCCCGAGAAGAAAATCGCAACAATCGGATTCTTCAAAAGAGCCAAACAATCTATAAACCCAGAATTCTGTGCAGAGGCACTTTCTTCGATTTTTGTGAAAGCCAATAGGAAAGTTGGCACAAGTGCGAGTACTGTAAAGACTGGGTAAACCAATCGCCAATTTTCAAAATCTTTAGCAAACGCAATTACAATAATCGGAATCAAAAACGAGATAATCGATTTTATGAATTGACCAAATGTGATACCTGTTGCGAGCTTGTCAGACGGTACCATATCAGCAACAAGTGGATTTATCGAAACCTGAAGCATCGTGTTGCCGATACCAAGCAATGCGAAAGAAATCATCATCGTCGGGAGCGAGTAATTGATAATCGGCACAGCGACTGCCAAGCAAGTAATTGCAGTGCTTATCGCAACAGTAATGCGTCTACCGAGTGCGTTCATAATCATACCTGTCGGGACAGAAACGACTAAAAACCAAAAGAATAAAAGCGAACCGAATGCATTTGTCATTGTGTCGGAAAGCCCAAAATCGCTTTTGATATAGTTTACAGAAATCCCCACGAGATCGACATAAGCCATCGTCATAAATGCGAATATCACAGGGATAAATTTTGCAATGCTAAATTTTTTCATAATTTTTAGTGAAACGTTTAAGTTGATTTTTTATTTTTCGTATTTGCAAGTCAACATAAAAAGACACAAAAAAGACTCCAAAAACGGAGTCTCTTTGTGATTTGAATTTGCGATAAATTTTATTTTTCGTCAAATACGTTTGAGAGTTTTTTGTTTATTTCTGTCAACTTCTTTTCGTCAAACTTCAAGATTTTTCTGTCGTATGTGAATAAGCCGTTTGTCTCAACTTCAACGTCAGTCGTTTGTGTATAGATAGCACCGTAGCAAACTGCAGATGTTTTTGTTTTAGCCATTTCGATTAAGCTTTCGACGTATGATGTGTACTTTTCGAGTGCGTCTTCTGCCGACTTAATCTTAATATAGCCCCAATTCTTATCTGTAATTTTCCAAAGATGCTCTTTGATTGGGAACCCGATACCACCGTATTCTCCGACGACATTGATTCTGGATATATCAGAAACAACTAAACGTGGTGCAGGGTAGCTATGCGTGTCAAGAATATCGCCACAGATAAAGAAATTTCCGCCACTTGCTGGATTTACAAGGCGTGATGGATCGTATTCTTTTGTCCATTTTGTAATTTCCACAGTTTTAAATTGTCCCCAATTTTCGTTGAACGGAGTCCAAATTACAATGCATGGATATGGTTGGAATGCGTCTAAAATATCTTTCCATTCTTTTCTGAAAGTAGCTTCATTTTCTGGCGTTGGCAAAGGTTCTTCGCCTTCATAAAAATTGCGAGGTTTCCAGTTCTTGTATGTATACATCGCAGGCATATCTTGCCATACGACAACACCGATTCTGTCGCAATGTGTGTACCAACGGGCTGGTTCAACTTTTGCGTGTTTTCTGATAGAATTAAATCCGATATCTTTTGTACGTTGAATATCGAATTTTAAAGCTTCGTCAGTTGGGGCAGTGTAGAGACCGTCTGGCCAATAGCCTTGGTCGAGTGGACCGAATGTAAAGAAAGGCTTATTGTTGAGCATAAGCGTTGCGCCTTGCCAATAATTCTTTTTTACCCAAAATTTTCGCATTGCACAGTAGCTTTTTACTTCGTCAACTTTCTTGCCGTTGCTTGTGAGAGTAATTTTCAAATCGTAAAGAAATGGCGAGTTCGGTGACCACAACTTTGGGTTTTCCACTAATATACTTGTAGATTTATTTGTTGCAGTTCTTGTCGATGCTACAACTTTGTCGCCGTCGAGAATTGAAATTTCAGCGATTGCTCTACGACTTGGCGATTCCACTGTGATGTCGAAAGATGAATGGTCGAGGTCGGGTGTAATTTTTAGGTTTGAAATGTACGATTTTGATACAGGTTCAATCCACACTGTTTGCCAAATCCCGCTAACCGATGTGTAGAAAATACCACGTGGCTTTTCAACTTGTTTGCCTCTTGGGATAGAGCCTGTGTCGTCAAATACACGAACAGAAAGCGAGTTTTCGCCGTCTTTTAGTTCCTTTGTGATATTGAAACTAAATGGAGTATATCCGCCAGTATGTTCGCCCACTTTGTTGCCGTTTACAAATACTTCGGCTTTCCAATCGACAGCACCAAAGTGCAAGAGAATATCTTTACCTTTCCAGTCTGCTGGGATTTCAAGCTTGCGTTCATACCAAAGCGAATTTTTGCCAGTGATACTTTTGCCGACACCCGAAAGCGACGATTCTATCGCAAATGGAACAAGAATTTTTCCGTCAAAAGTCGTAGGCAAATCAGCATCTTTTTTTGTGATAGCATAGTTCCAAAGTCCGTTCAAATTCTTCCATTTTTGGCGTTCCATAATCGGACGTGGATATTCAGGAAGAGGACATTCCGGATTAACTTTGTCTGCCCATACAGTTTTGATTTTATCGCCAACTGGTTTCCAATCGGCAAATGTTGGCAGAGCCAATGCTGTTAGAATAGATAAAATAAGTAAGTTTTTCATATGGCTAAAAAAATTAAATATTGCTTATTTCCTTTCAAGCAAAATGTGTAAGTTTGGTAAAGTTTAGATTGCGTCGCTTATTAACCTTACATCGCCTATAATTCCGCTTTCACGGAGAGGCGAATCTTTCTTTGGGGCAAATAATGTCCACGTTTTACGTTTCTGTTCAGGCTGATTTTGGTCGAATACAAGGCGATTAAACCAAGTACTTGTGATATATACTTCGATTGTATTTTTCCCAACTTTCAGATATTTTGAAAAATCTTCAACAACGTATGGTTCGCACCAAATAACGCCGACCTGCTTTCCATTTATGCGGACATCGGCAATCATATCTACCTTATCAAATTCAATACGCCAATTATGTGAATTGTCGATTTTATCGATAGTAAAAGTTGTCGAATACTTTGCAGTTCCCGAGAATGCTTTGCCTTCAGGCGAGACATCGAGATCTTTCCACGCAACGAGTTTGTCGGTTGTAATCGGTTTATCGATACCCCAGCCTTGTGGGAATTCAATCGTCCAAGGTGAGTCGAATTTGTAGTTCCTTTGCTTTGCCAATTTTGTTTGTTCTACATTGCTTTCGCCATTTTTAACTATGACAAAATTAGCTCCACCTTTTGCGAGATTCAAATGAGTTCTGACATAATCGCCATTTTGTTGCGAAATTTTGTTGACGATTTTTCCAGTAGTCGCATCCCAAACTTCTGCCGAACCTTTGCCGAAAAATTCCACACCAGCACTGAACGAATTTCCTTTTGGTGCACATACAAAATAAATATCAGCACCGTCGACACGCCTGTGCGACCACATTATTTCAGTGTTGCCAGCGTTTTCTTGATGTTTTACTTCGTCATTTTTTACTTGCGGTTTGAAGCCGAGCTCAGCGATTGCTTCATCAATTTTCATACCGACAATAAGCTTACCTTTGCCTATATTGCGAATGCCTTTTTTAGTGTCGCCCCAAATTTCTTTAACAAGATTTGCGAATTTTTCTTCAGCATATTTTCCACCAGAGAGAGTCGCTATGTAGTCGGGAGAATTGCCAATTACAACAGCTCCATTTTCGAGAAGCTTACGGATTTTTTCAAGAGTCTGAATACGCATACGCTTGTTGTCTGTCAGCCAAAGAGCCTTGTATTCAATACCGTCAGGCGTAGAAAGTAATCCATTTCGAACTTCAATTCTATTGATGAGTCCGTCGAAGTTGCAGTAGTCATATTTGAAGCCAAACGGAAGTTTGAAATTTTGGTCTGGTTTGTGTCGCAACTCATCGCCCATATACCATAGAATATCTGAAACAGGCTTGCCACGCTCGAGCATATACGAACATCTTGCAAGATACTTTGTCCAATGTGGCATATACTTCCACCAAGTTTGACCTCGCAAAAATGGCGAGCCTATAAACGAACTCAATGATGTCCCAGGTGGCAGAAAATCAACTTGTGGATTGTGTGTGTAAGTGTGGAAAACAAGGTGCGTTACGCCCTCGACCATATTGACATTTGCAATTTCTTTCCACATTTGCCAATGTTCGTCCCACGTCAGCTGGAACGATGTGAACGCTTCGGCAGAAATTCTCTGTTTGCCGTAAATTCTCGCAGCCGATGTTGTCGGTTTAATCGGTTTGAAGTTTAGCGTGCCGACCGAATTTTCCATAAATGGTGTCCAAAACTCGCACATTGGGACATCAGCGTGCTTGTAATATTCAAACATATCCGCAGGGAAAATATCGCATGAAGCTGTTTCATAAAAGATGTTGATGTTATTTTTCTTTGCGAGTTTCGACATTTCCCCATAGAAATTTTCGACAAATAGATGGTTAATATTTTGTCGCCAGTCGAGGAGGAATCGTGAAGTTTTTTCGGGCGAATCAATCACATAACCAAAAACAGCGGGCAGATATTTTGTCAAATCGTATCCATTGAAACTCTTGAAATATTCAGGCATTGAAGACGTCCATGTTTGCGTCATGCATTCCCAACTATCTAACAACATACCACCTAATAATCCACCTTTTAACGCACCATTGTTGAGCTTACCGATGTATCCATTAAAGTGTGTTTTCACACCATTTGGCGAAAGCTTATCGCATTCCCAACCAGTAGCTTCTTTGGGGGCAGGGTGATTTTTTCGACCCTTGTTGATATGGCCAATACGCAAAATAGTCCACTTGCGATTATCGGGTACAGACCAATTTAACGTGCCGTCCTTTTCGAGCTTGTCTGAAATGTCGATAATATCAGAATACTTGATATAGCATTTTGGATTTTGTTTTACATTATCCGAATTTCTGTCGATTGAACGGAGTGTCCAACCGGCTTCCGATTGCCACGAGTTTTTGAACGCACCCGAATAGAATCGTAAAAACTTCAAATTGACGTCGTATCTGGGGTGGCTTATCGAGAAACGGAATCGTTCGACATTTTCAACTTCATCACAAGCGAACGATACCGATTCTGCATCTTGCCAATTACTTTGTTGAACTTGCGTGTTCAAGATTTTCACAGACTTTCCGTCTTTTAAGATTGCTTCAAGCGATATCGAAATATCGGGGTCGTAATCATAATATCTTGCTAAGTGATGCAAGTTGGGGATGCAGAGCGTCCGCAATACTTCATTTTGAGGGATTTTAAATTCTACAAAATGTGGCGAATCTTTTGTTGATGTCAATTTTATCGACTTGTTATGATTTATTAAATCTTGCCATTTTGTATTATTATCACCGTTGACGTACGATATTTTGATATGGTTTTGAAGGTCTCCTTCAACTGACGGGAACGCCAAGACGCAAATTTCTTTGTAATCTCTCCAAGGTTCAGAAGTTTTTTGGGGGAGGGGTAATTTGATAGATTGATTTTTAGCATCAACTTCTATGCGAGAAAAGGTGATATCACGCATAGCATTTTCTGGGGTAATCCATGGTCCGCCGGACATTGCCCAGCCGGCACAATTTTGCATAGTGAAATCAATACCGAGCCTTTTGCATTCGTCAGCAGTGTGTTTTACAGTCGACTCCCAAAGTTCGCTCATGCAATAAATTTTCGGTGAAACTTTCGACCATTGAGAGTTATTTGACAACTGACCATGGAAGAGTTGAACACCGGCAATATTTGCATTTGCAATAGCTTCTAAATCTCGAGTGATACCCTCGAGCGAGACATTACCGCCGATATAGTGGAACCAAGTTTGCGGATAATTATTTTTTGGTGGATTCTGGAAGTAGTTAAAGTCGTGTGAACCGAACGGCTTTTGCGAGATATCTACATTCGGCACTGCGAACTTAGTTTTCGCCCCAGCAACAGCCGACGCCATAAGAACAACGAGAGAAAAACAATATATTCTAAACATAACAAACAAATAGACTAATTTCCCTGAAAAATAAAGAATAATATTCACCCTCGCCACAGATTGACTTTCGTTCTTTGATTTCTACATTTGACAAGGCAACGCATACCTTTCCCTTCTCGTTGCGGATTGACTTTCGTTCTTTGATTTCTACATTTGTCCTATTTGAACCCCCTTTTGATTCTCTGTTGCGGATTGACTTTCGTTCTTTGATTTCTACATTGTTGACATATCCAGGAGGATATTTTACCTTGTTGCGGATTGACTTTCGTTCTTTGATTTCTACATTTAAAAATATTTGAAGAACTTTTAACAAACTGTTGCGGATTGACTTTCGTTCTTTGATTTCTACATTAGATTTGCAAATATTATATGAAGACGACGTGTTGCGGATTGACTTTCGTTCTTTGATTTCTACATTCCTTACTAAGAGAATACGGAGGTTTTTTATGTTGCGGATTGACTTTCGTTCTTTGATTTCTACATTGTAATAAGTACCTTGAAGACGATGAACCACGTTGCGGATTGACTTTCGTTCTTTGATTTCTACATTGCAACGACAAAATGGGTAAGCGATAAAGTTGTTGCGGATTGACTTTCGTTCTTTGATTTCTACATTGACCTTGCGGACGTTGAAACGCTTATCGGAGTTGCGGATTGACTTTCGTTCTTTGATTTCTACATTCGTTTATAATTACCATAATTAAGCATGGCTGTTGCGGATTGACTTTCGTTCTTTGATTTCTACATTTATTTAAAAGGATTTTTAAAAGTCAAGTGAGTTGCGGATTGACTTTCGTTCTTTGATTTCTACATTGCATTCAAGGATTTTGATAAAGTTCTTGTTGTTGCGGATTGACTTTCGTTCTTTGATTTCTACATTCCACTTGAAGAAGGGTTGAGTGCTTACGAAGTTGCGGATTGACTTTCGTTCTTTGATTTCTACATTCGTCTGTGTCTCTATAACTATCATCAGTATGTTGCGGATTGACTTTCGTTCTTTGATTTCTACATTTTTTCAAATAATAACAGGCGTACATACCTTGTTGCGGATTGACTTTCGTTCTTTGATTTCTACATTTGCATTTTTTTTGTATTCTTTTAACTTTTCGTTGCGGATTGACTTTCGTTCTTTGATTTCTACATTAAAGGCGTTTGCATTACCATATTGAAGAATGTTGCGGATTGACTTTCGTTCTTTGATTTCTACATTAAGTACGTTATTTCTTCTGTCTTTGATTGTGTTGCGGATTGACTTTCGTTCTTTGATTTCTACATTGTAGCTTTTATAACTGTGTGTGTTCTACCGAGTTATATGCTATATCTTAAATGAAAAATTGCGTAGTTTTTCAAAAAAACATACGCAATTTTTCATTTTTTTTAAAACAAAACAAGTTGTTCAGGGACTCCGGGCATTCGTTCAAAACGTCGTTTAATTATATTTATTATCTGCCCAAATTGTTTGTCGGTAAAAAATAAAATGGAAATATCTCCTTCGGGAGGTGCGTTTTCTTTTACCATGCGAACATATTTGTTGCAACATTCACGTTCTCCACAAAATCGGAAATATACTGAATATTGCGACATCTTAAAGCCATTGTTTAATAAGATGTTTCTAAAGTCAGAATATCTTTTTCTTTCTTCTGCCGTGGCTGTTGGCAGGTCGAACATAACCATCATCCACATAAGTTTGTATCCGCTAATCGCCATTTAATGTTATACGATTTAAGTAAGAAGCTTTGACTATATCAATTTGAAAATTCTTTGTTTCATCTAAATAATATTTCGCAAGTCCTATCGCAGTATCAGTTATCATTTGTGCAACTGTTGTTATACAGTCTTTACGGAAATATCTATCAAGTAAAACAGCTGACAGCCTTTTTCTGTTTTCAGCAGTTAGACGAGTATCGCCATCTTTTGAAATTTCTTTGACTCGCAAATCAACAAAACATCTAAATGGTTCTATTAAATCATCTGAAAGTCTATGTGTATTTGTCGCAGAGCGGTGGTGTATCCCTAAACTTGGGTGCATTCCTGCAACGCATATCGCTCTAATTGTACACGCCCGTAAAATCGTATATCCATAATTGAATAAAACGTTTTCGTCTTCTGCATCTCGATTGCGCCTGAAAGATTTTCCCATAAGCTCCCGCCAGTATATTGCTGCACTTCGACCCTCGAGATTTTCTGGATCACCAGATTTTACTTTTGTGGCAAGATTTGATAAAATTTCATATCCAATATCTTTTCCAAAGAATTTTAATGTTTGTGCCTGTTGTGCAAGTTTTGCTTTTACGATTGTTTGCCATGCTGACTTATTCTTTGGGATTGCACAACGTGCTTGTGCTTCTAAAACATCGCCTTGACGCCAGTTTGCATCAAGTGGAATCAATGCCGACGACGGAACTTTTGTTCGTTTATCGCATACAACCAGTGGGATATTATATTCGGCAAGTTTATTTATTGTAGGCGAGCCAAGCATTGACCAATTAGAAGTACAGATTACGCCAGCTAAAGTGTCAAGTTCTACTCGACCTAATTCTTCGCCTTTTTCCTTGATTACAACAAACCCTCGCTCGACGGCAAGAGTTCTGCCGTCTTGCGATATTTCAAGGATTCTACACTCTTTCATTAAGAATTTCTTTTGGGATCAAATATGCGACCTATTTCATCAACATATACTTTTCGAGCATTGAGTTTTTGCAATGCACCAGGCATTTTTTTAGGATGATTCCCTTCAACATTTGCTTGCATTAAACCTAACATTCCTAATTGTCCATGTGTAGCTATATTTGTTATAACCGCAACTTTATATTCACCATTTTCTTCGTATGCAATTGTATCACGTTTGAATAGACGCATTACTAATTTTGCGTGTGAGTCATTTTTACGCCATTGTGGCATTTCATTTTTATGGGCTTCAAACATATTTATAACTTCAAACTGCCATTTGTCCGAATTAGATGGCTTGTAAATATCAATGCAATACGATTCTGCATTATCCATATATTTGTAAACTTTACCAGATTTCTTATCTTTTATCGGTATAAGTTTTTTAATTTCTCTATTGGCTATATGGATGCGTAAACGACGTACTTTATTTTCTTGTGCGTATTGTTGTAAACGTGAAAGCCATTCATTTTGTTTCGCTTTTTCAGTTGTAGGTGTTGAATGAATTTCGTGGAAAATATTTAACAAATCGTTTCTGATTTTAAGATTTGCAATCTCTTCAATTTTATCTTCTTTGAGTTCAATAGAATCCAAAGGAACACGTTTTACCAATGTTATTTTTTCGTCGGTATCGTTTCCGCCAATACGTCCGTATGCTGTATCTTTGTGTAACGATGCAACGGTTTTCCCTTGTTTTATTGCACCTTTTACATCGCCTCTATCGAGCTTGTGCGATACATTTATATTTAATATTTTTTCCTTTAAAACATCAAATGGAATATGCGTAAAAGGAGACGGCATCGATTTCAAAATATTTTCAAGAAGTGCTTGTTCATTGCGTTTTGCACATTGAGAAATGATTGAAATCAGTTTGCGTCCAACCGTCGATATTACAAATGCGTCAACAGCGTGGTGGCGATGATCTGCACGATTCTTCTTCGGTGCAGATTCGGATTTATCTTTGTCGCTATTGTCCGATTGAGAATTTTGTTCTGCTTCTGCTGGTGTTTCTGGAACGTTATGATCGGGCTCAAGTATAGAGTTGAGACCCCAAGTTCCACGGAGCATTGCGGTTGTTGAACCAGTGAGCGTAATTATATTTTCAGTCGGAATAATCGCAGTGAAATATTCTCGTGAGACTTTCGACATATAACGAGTGTCGTTTAGCATTCTTGCGATAAAGTCACCATACTTTTCTTTGAATTGTTCCATTGCGTCGGCTTTAAAACGCCATTGTTTGCTTTTGGGCAATGCTGAAACTCTTGCGAGGATTTCATCCCAATCGTATCCAGTTCTATTGAAAAATGCTTCGTGTGGTGGGCGTTTAGCTTTTATTCTATTACAACTTCTGCAAGAAATTACTTTGTTTGCTCGGGAATCATCAAATGTATCTGAGAATGGTAACAAGTGTTCAATTTCAAAATCTGATTCAAAGAGTTGGGTGCGTTCAATTTGTCTTCCGCAGAATGGACACATTCTTTTGATAAAGTCAGGATTTAAATCTTCCCATAGTTTATATTTCATTCTGTTTCTGGCATTATTTGCCACGCCAAGCTTCTTTAATTCTTCAGCTATTTCTTCGTTTTTAGTTTGATTTTTATTTTGTTCTTTTTTGAGTTCTGAGAGTCCTTTTACGCCCAGAGGTAAATCTCTTGCGGTTTCGATTGCGATTCTATCTGGTTTGCCATAAACCGATATAAGTTTGTTTACAACTTTTCGCAACTGATTTAATGCGACGTGTACAGTTGGATTGTTGATTTTTCCATAGTATTTTTCTGGATTTTCTTCAGGTGAATATTTTTGTTTATCTCCGCCCAATGCGAGTTTTCGCAAAATTTGTCCATAGTAGGGAAGTGTATCAAATATTTCACCTTGATAATTTGCATTGAAGTTATATCCAGCGGCTTTGCATGCCAAGTCGTAGCGCATTCCTGATTCAAAATATGGCATAATTTTCTGCATTGCCTTTGTTGAAAGGTTTGTTGTGCCTTCGGGTAAATTGATTATGGCGTCATCGAGAATTGATTTTGCCTTGTTTGAATCGAATCCAAAATATTTCTCGACTAATTTTATAAATACATTTTCTTCGTTTTGAATTATCGCATCAATAATTTCTTCGCAAATGGAGTCATCAAGGGTTCTCCATTTTTCGCCGAAATTATCGGGCGATGCGAGGACAAATGCGGTGAGATCCGATGCAAAATCTTTGCGTTTTTCAGATTCAAAATTAAACGAGAAATTTTTTATATTTAAGAATTTTTTAATCTTTGCAAATGTTGCTTTCCCTTTTTTGTCAACGATTTTGGGATCGTTTTCAAGAAGAGCTTTGATAAGTTTTTGTCTGTCTTCAACGGTAAGGCGATTATTGTTGTCGCTAATATCAACTATTTCCAGAGCGTTTACTTCTTGGTAAATTCTGAAACGTTGTGAGATTGGATATGCCTTATATGCACGGCGTTCATCTTCAAATTGACACCAACCTAATTCTGGAGTTTTCAATGGACGTTGGAAGAACAACGTATCGAAAATTTTTTGTCCCTTTTCATCTGTGAGTGAAGGGTAGAATTTTTGTTGAGTATGCCAAATTTGCCAAAATTCGTTTTCATACATTTCTCTATCGGCGTAGATTTCATAATCATTTTTATTTTTGATTATTTTTGCACGCATACGCGTGCCGTCGCCGGATTTTTGGCGTTCATATAGGAATTGTCCGAGTGTTTTATTTACGAGCTGTTCTCTTAATTTTGAGATACCCGCTTTTATCCCTTGCGATTCTTTCTCATCTGATTTTTTATCAGCTTTTCGGTTTGATTTAAAGCCACGACGTTTATTTATATGAAGAATCGTTCTACCAAGACCATATAAGTCTAACTTTTTTGTAGCACCTAAAGAGCGTAGCTTGTATGGATTACGCGATACTTCGCTTCTCGGATTTTTATCTGAAAGCAAACCGAATTCTTTGAGTAATTTACAAAGATACCTTGTACGCATTAATTGTCTATCGCGACGAGTCGATGCTCCGCTTATAATACGTTTCTCGACAGATAGAGGTGTGTTTGTTTTGGGGTCTCGAGAGTTGTCAAAAATTCTAACACCAGCGTCAATTATTTCAACTGGGAGACCATCTTCGCCAAGCAAGACGACACACCAGCCGATTGAATTTGCACCTAAATCGAAAGCGAATACTTTTGTTGTTTTCATTGTATAAATAATTATTTATTTTAACACTTTCTATTTATGTTAATTAAAATTAAAAAATATTCAATAAAATATTGACAAATAATTTTTAATCATATCTAATTGTTTTCACTCTTAAAAAGAGTATGTAGAAATCAAAGAACGGGTCAGGAATTTATTTCTGTTGTGCTTTTGCACATATCCGTTAACAAGGATTTTAATCCACCAAATAAGGAGCCGACTTAGTCGGCTCTATTTTTTTGTTGTTTTGGATTGTAGTGTTGGAGGATATTGGTATTTGTTTTGGTATGGCTAAAAATGTTGCTATTTTGTTTGTTTGCCATGGGAATATCTGTCGCAGTCCTATGGCGGAGTTTGTTATGAAAGATATGGTCGCTAAAGAAGGTTTAGCGGATAACTTTATTATCGCATCGTCGGCTGTTAGTTCTGAGGAAATCGGTAATCCGGTTTATCCTCCTGTAAAACGACTTTTGTCGGCTAACGGTATTTCTTGCGAGGGCAAGTTTGCTCGAAAAATGACTCCACAAGATTATGATAATTTCGACCTTCTCATCGGTATGGATAATGACAATATCAGGCGTATGTATCGCATTTGCTCGGGCGATTCTGACGGAAAAATTCGTTCGTTGAAATCGTTTACAGGCAATCCAAATGGCGAAGTAGCTGACCCATGGTATTCGGGCGATTTCACTGCAACTTGGAATGATGTTGTAGCTGGTTGTTCAGCGATTTTACAGGCTTACAAAAATGGAAAACTATAAATGATGCCGTCTGTAAAATTGATTGTCGAAAACAATTTGCCCACGCCGTTAACTGCCGAGCATGGCTTGACTATGCTTCTTGAGTATGCTGGACAGAAAATTTTATTCGACACTGGTGCAAGCGATATTTTAACAAAAAATGCAGAAGTGTTAGGAATCGATTTTTCGGAAATTTCTGCGGTGGTGTTATCGCATGGACACAACGACCACACTGGTGGACTCGCTCATTTTTCGGGCGATTGTGCCGTTTTCGCATCGTCGAGTATCGATAAGCGACGCTTTAGTATCCACGCTGATGTTCCGATTCGAGACATCTCGATGCCGTCAAATTCTGTCGACAAATTGAAGTCTATGAATTGGCAGAAAATTGATTCTTTTACTAAAATTTTTGACGGGATTTTTTTGACTGGTACAATCCCACGCGAGTCGGGCGAGAGTACGGGCGGTCCATTTTTCTTGGACGAGCAGGGCAATGTTATCGACTCCATTTCTGACGAACAAGCTTTGTTATTTGCGTCGGGAGTGTTGGTGCAAGGGTGTTGTCATTCTGGGATAATCAACACGCTTGAGTATTGCAAAAAATGTCGT
>SUVP01000010.1 GCA_015061945.1 Opitutales bacterium | reverse complement strand
TTCTTTTTAAATAAGAGAATAAAATAAAAATAAAAAAACGGCTTATTAAGTCAATTTATTTTCCGACTTTTTTAGGTAAACGGTTTAACAACATAACTCATTGAATATACGCAAATAAAAAAGTCGCCCACTTAAAAAATGAGCGACTTATAAATTTTATGTAAAATTTTTCTTTACTTTCTTCTTCTGTATACTGCCAAGCCGAGTGCGATAGCTCCAAAAATAACTGCCCACTCTGCTGGTTCTGGCACTGCTACCATCCAAAAACCCGCTTTGCCGTCGTATGTACCTTTTACGAAATTAAAGTCATAACCTTTATCTGAAAGAAGAGTGAATTTGCTACTTAGTGTAAGTTCATCTTTGCCCGATACAAAGAATACTCTTTCATCGCCAATATCCAAGCCCGAGAATGTTATTGAAGCAGTATTACCTGCAGTATTTAAAGGAAGCCCACCAGTAAGAAGCAACTTTACATTTTCATTACTTGAAAGTGTAATTTTTAATTCTGGTGCAGTCTCATAAGCATAGATTTGTTCAAATGCCGTTGTTACATTTATAACAAGTTCGTTACCTACTCCGTGATAAAGAAGTTTTATATTTGTTTCCTTACCACTTGTAGTTATTCTTTTAAATGCAGATTCTTTGTTAATTGTAAGTTTACCAGTTGAAAGAATTGCACGACCATTATAGTCGCCACTAAAGTCAGTTAATTCAATTATTCCGCTTGTGCTATCAACTGTGAAGTCTGTATTTGAAATTTCCAAAGCACCTTTAATAGCCATTGTTCCACCATTTTTAATAGAAGAACCAGCACCTTTTACAACAACTCTTGCGTTTGTACCACCAGTCAAATCTTTTGCAATAAGATTACCTTTATCTACCGTCAAAATGGCAGTAGTTAAACCTGTACCCTTGTGAGTATAAGTACCTTCAATAAGTAATTCCGAGTTTAATTGATTTTTCATATCGAATTTATAAACTTCGGCTTTACCGCCTGTGGCAATATGGAATTTTGAACCACTATAAAAATTCAAAATTGAATTGTCCGATGCATTAAACGTTGCACCAGTTCTAACCAACAATGTAGAACCAGAAGCAAAAAATGTGTCTTTTACAGAGTGATTAACCGTACCACCTTCAATAACATAATAACCATCATGCATAGATGCAAATGTCAAAGTTGTACCTGTAACATTTGCGTTTGTTCTTATACCCAAAATAGATGATTCTTTTTTATTATCGTTTACAGTAAATCTCAATTCTTTACCGATGTTAACATCCAAAAAAGTTTTATCTGTAGCTGATGAATTTTTTATGTTCAAAGTTCCAAGATTCCATTGAACTTTGTTTTCGCCAAAATCGAGTGCTTTAACAGAACCTTCAGCAGAGGAATTTACGTCGATATTCAATGTGGCAGTAAAACTCCACTTAACTGGGGGTGTATTTGTAGCACCATCAAGTGAAGTGATTGTACTTCCTCCACCTTTGAACATAGTACCTGCAGATGTTGTTGTTGCTGGCGAAGCCAAGATGATATTATAATCACCACTTGTAATTGCAACACGAGTATTTGAATCACCTGCACCACCTGTTATTGTTTTATCAGTCGTAGCAAATGCTGATACGCCTAACGATGCGACGAGTGCTGTTGTAAGTATTGACTTTATATTCATATAAATAACTGGGATTAAATTAAGAAAACATATATAGGGATAATGACGCCAACTAATCTTGCAAGATTTTTTTATAAAAAATATGAGTTGAAATTTTTGATAAAATCTTCTTTCTTTATTACGATAAGAAAAGGAAAATAAAAATATGATATACATTTGCAAAGTTTGTGGATACGAATACGACGAATCAAAAGAAGCGACATCGTTCGCCGATTTACCTGACTCTTGGGTTTGCCCCGTTTGTGGAGTAGGCAAAGATATGTTTGAAGCTGGCGATGAACCCAACGCACAACAAGATTCTAACGCACAAGAATCGGAAAATCTTTCAGAAGTTCTTGCACAAACACTTTCAAACTGGGGTGTAAAATACGTCTTTGGAATGGTTGGACATTCTAATCTTGGCACAGCCGACGCAATCAGAAAACAAGTTCAAAAAGGCGATATGAAGTTTATCGGCATTCGCCACGAAGGTGCTGGTGCGTTTGCTTCGTCAGCGTATGGAAAGTTAATGGGTAAGCCGTCGGCTGTCCTCACTATCGCGGGTCCAGGAGCAACAAATTTACTGACTGGCGTTTACGATGCCAAGCTCGATTCCGCCCCGCTTATCGCTTTAACTGGACAAATCCCTGCAAAAGAACTCGGCTGGAAAGCCTTTCAAGAAATAGATCTCGAAAAACCTTTTGCCGACGCCGTGTCCGACCAATACACACTTTCGGCAACATCTCGTGTTGGCGATATGGCATCGTCAGCGTATCGCAATGCAATTTTGAAAAAGTCGCCTGTTCAAATAATTTTGCCCGACGACATTCAAACTGCTCCGTCATCGCAAAAAGCAACTACTCCGCAAGGCGTGATTTTTTCGGCAAAGCCAAGCCCATCGTTTACAGAAATGGAAAAATTTTCTGAAATTTTGAAATCGGCACGATTGCCGATTATCATCGTTGGTGCTGGTTGCGTAAACGCTATGAACGAAGTTTTGGCATTCGCTGAAACGCTCGATATTCCGATTGCAACAACATACCGTGCAAAAGGTTTCTTGCCCGATTCGCACGCACTTGCTTGTGGCGTGATTGGCAGAAGTGGAACGGCTGTCGCAAACAAACTTGCGTCCGATTCCGACCTAATTATCGGGCTTGGCTGTTCATTTAGCAAACATTCTGAAATACCAAAAAATAAAAAGATAGTTCAGATTGATATAAATCCTCTCGCACTTGGAAGATTGCGTAGAATAGATTATGGGCTTGCTGGAGACATCGCCGAAACGCTCCCAATGCTCTGTTCAATTGTAAAACAAAAAGTATCGTTCTTGCCTCGAAAGGCTGAAATTTCGGCACTTTGGGCGGAATGGAGAGAAGAAAAAATAAAGCGTGCAAATGCAATCGACGGTGCAATCACACCAGCACTTGCGTGTCAAGCTTTGACAAAATCGGTTCCGCAAAACGCAATTATTTCTGTCGATGTAGGCAACGTTGCGTACTCGCTTGGCAGATATTTTGAATCGGCAAATCAACGCTTTTTGCTCTCGTTCTACTTGGGTTCAATCGGGGTTGGGTTGCCGTCGGCAATCGGTGCGTGGTGTGCGTCGCAAGAAGAAAATTCGCCTGTAAAGAATCGCCCTGTTGTCGCAGTTGTAGGCGATGGCGGACTTGGTCAATATCTGACAGAATGGACAACTGTTGCAAAATACAATATGGATATAAAGTGCGTTGTCTTCAACAATTCGGAACTCGCGAAAATCTCGCTTGAGCAACGCAACGCTCATTACGATGTTTGGGAAACATCGCTTGTGAATCCGTCTTTTGCCGAGTTTGCAAAACTTTGCGGAACAAACGCTGTAAGACTCACAAACCCTGAAACACTCGAACAAGACTTGCAAAAAGCAATCTCACAAAAAGGTGCATGCCTAATTGAAATCGACATCAAGGAATAACTCTCCCTACATTTCAAACACAAAAAAACGCCGACTCTAAAATGAATCGGCGTTTTGTTTTTCTCGTAAAATTATATATTTTTCAACGCTTGGTCGAGGTCTGCGATGATATCGTCAACGTGTTCGATACCTACAGACAAACGTATCAATTCTGGAAGAATACCAGTCGCCTTTTGTTCTTCGTCTGAAAGTTGACGGTGCGTTGTACTTGCTGGGTGAAGTACACCTGTGCGAGCGTCTGCAACGTGGCAAACGATTGCCGCAAGCTTGAGTGCATCCATAACTTTTTCTGCACCTTTTCTTCCACCTTTTGGACCGAAAGTCATAACGCCACTACAACCTTTCAAATACTTCTTTGCACGTTCATATTCAGGCGATGACTTCAATCCAGGGTAATTTACCCATTCAACATTTGGATGCGATTCCAAGAATTCGGCAACCTTTTGTGCATTCGAGCTATGGCGTTCCATTCTCAAATGGAGAGTTTCCAAATTCATATTTGTAATCCACGCATTCATTGGCGACATCATCATTCCGAAGTCTCGCATAACGTGTGTGCGACCTTTTGCGATAAACGCCATATTGCCAAATGTCTTTGTATAAACTAAGCCGTGATATGTTGGGTCTGGAGTAGTCAAACCCAAGTATTTGTCAGATGCTTCGTAATCAAAATCGCCCTTATCTACGACGATTCCACCGAGAGCCGATGCGTGTCCGTCTGCAAATTTCGATGTGCTATGAACAACAATATTTGCCCCAAAGTCGAACGGACGGCAAAGAACTGGTGTTGGGAAAGTATTGTCAATCACAAGTGGAACACCTGCCATTTTTGCGATACGCGAGAACTTTTCAAAGTCGAGAACTCGCACACTTGGGTTAGAAAGGGTCTCTGCAAAAATGTATTTTGTGTTCGGACGAATTGCCGATGCAATCTCACTTTCGGGTGCGTCTTGGTCGACAAACGTTGTCTCAATACCGAGTTTTGCGAGAGAATGCCCAAGCAAGTTTGCTGTTCCACCATAAATTGTGCTTGCACTGATGATGTGGTCGCCTGCGTTGCAAAGATTAAATGTTACAAGCGATGTCGCCGCTTGTCCGCTCGCTGTTGCGATTGCACCAACTCCACCACAAAGCGATGCCATTTTGTTTTCGAGAACTTCGGCTGTTGGGTGAGTTAATCTCGTATAAAAGTGTCCTGCCGATTTTAAGTCGAACAAGTCTGCCAGCTCTTGTGCTGTTGCATACTTGTATGTTGTGCTTTGAACGATTGGCTGAACGCGTGATTCGCCATTTTTTGGATTCCAACCCGCTTGCACTGCGAGTGTTTCAAGGTGATAATTATTTTCCATAATCTTTAGTGTTGTTTTTTAAAAGTATGTTTTTCTGAGCGTTTCAAGCAAGTCTGAAAAATCTTTTGGAGGTTCGGCACAAATGTCGATTTCTTCGCCATCTTTTGTTGGATGTGGCAAACGCAAACGATATGCGTGCAACATCACACGCTCGGGAGCAGTGATTTCTTTGAATTTATTTTTTTGGAATTTATAAGTGTAATCGCCCATAATGGGGAATCCTAAATCGGTTAAATGGACTCTGATTTGGTGCGTTCTACCCGTAAAAATTTTGCACGATATGAGCGATGCCTTGTTGCCAAAACGTTCTGTCAAATACCATTCAGTATGAGCATCTCGCCCAGCTTCGCTGATGCACATTTTTGTTTTGAACGACGGATGGCGTCCGATTGGTTTGCGGATTGTCCCACTTCTGACAGTCGGCACACCGCTGGCGATTGCTATGTATTCCTTGTCGAGTTCACGTTCTGAAAACATTTCTACAAGGCGATAATATGCGTTATCGTTTTTCGCCATAATCATCACGCCCGATGTTTCCTTGTCGAGACGATGAACAATACCAGGACGCATTGCTCCACCAGCCATACTCAATTTACCTTTGCAATGGAACATCATTGCATGCACAAGAGTGTCTTCGCCAGTACCACTTCCGGGGTGGACTGTCATACCGGCTGGCTTGTTGACAACAACAACATCGTCGTCTTCAAAAAGAATTTCAACTGGAATATCGACAGGGTTAACTTCCGTTGCAATCGGCTCTGGAAGCTCGATTTCGACGACATCACCACCTCGAAGTTCGTATTTTTTCACGATTGGTTCGCCGTCGATTTTCACTTTCCCCTCTTTGAAACTTTCCTCCAAACGTGAACGTGAAACTACATCGGCAAAAAATGATGCAATCGCCTTGTCTGCACGTGAAGGCGGTGCGTCTTCGGGATGAGTATATTGTCTGATTTCGCCCATTTTATTTGAGATAATCGGGGTTAAGTTTGTCGATACCTTCGCCGATAAAAAGTCCGTCTTTGCGTATCAATTTGCCGTCGAACCAAATTTCGCCACCGCCCCATTCTGACGTTTGAATACTGACCATATCCCAGTGGATTCTCGACTTGTTGCCATTGTCGGCTTCCGAGTACGCTTGCCCCGGAGTAAAGTGGAACGAACCTGCGATTTTTTCGTCGAAGAGAATATCTCGCATTGGGCGGTTTACATACGGATTAAAGCCCATTGCAAACTCGCCAATATACGACGCACCTTCGTCGCTTGTGAGAATTTTATTAAGCTGTGCCTCATTCGACGGAGATGTCGCCTTAACGATTTTTCCTTTTTCAAACTCGAGAGTAATTTGGTCGAACGATATGCCGTTGTAAATCGTCGGAGCGTTGTAAACGACAACACCTTCGACACTATCTTTAATTGGAGCAGTGAAAATTTCGCCATCGGGGATATTATATTGTCCACCGCATGGGATAGCTTTCATACCTTTTATAGAAAACTTCAAATCGGTGCCATTGCCCTTAATTTCTACCTTATCGGTCGCTTCCATCAATTCTTTCATTGCCTGCATACCGACATCCATTTTTGCATAATCCATTGTGCAAACATCGAAGTAGAATTTTTCAAAGGCTTCTGTACTCATCTGTGCGAGCTGTGCCATTGCTGGATTAGGCCAACGGAGAACAACCCACTTTGTTTTGTTCACACGCCAATCGATTGACTCTTTCATTGCTTTCGAGATTTCAGCCATTCTCGATTGTGGAACATCTGAATTTTCAAAGATATTGTGCGAACCACGTATCGCAATATACGCATTCATTTTTTTCATTTTGTAAAGTGAGCAATCTGACGCAACATCAAGACGTCCACCGCCCGACGACATCGCCAATTTGCGAGCTATACGAGGATTGCCCAACTCTACATGTGCGTATGCTCCACGAGCAGATATTTCGTCAATCAACGCTTCTGCCATTTCTACTGGAGTTTCCCAAAGATCGAGCAAAACGTGTTCGCCTTCGTTTATTTTTGTGGAGTGCCCACACAAAGTTTTTGCCAATTTTTGATAACGTAAATCCATAAATTTTCCTTTCAAAATGTGGTCGTAAAATTTAGCAATAGCTTAACTATATGATTCCAAAACTACAATCTTTTAAATTCTATGCGAGGTGGCTCGACTGGCTTTTTTGTAGCATCGAAAACTGATGAATCAATAATTGTTCTCACAGATGCCGAACGGAACTCGAGCTTATCTTTGTCTCGAGATTTTTCGTCGCGTGCGAACATTTGGCGGACAAGCCATACGCCGTCAAATTTCTTCACAGCTCCCAGCGAAACTTTTTTCACAACATCGCCTTTAGCATCGAAAATTTCGGTCTGTGCGGGCGAGTTAAATTCTCGAGTAATTGCAATACGCACACGTGATATTTCTTTTGCGATGTCTTTTGTCGGTGGAACTAAATCGAAGAAATACACTGCCTGACCAATCCTACCACCACCGACGTACACAGCTTGCCAGTTGACGTATGGCATAAGCAAATCGAACGGAGAATAGATAAGCCCGTCGACAAGTGGTTTGAACCAATCTGCTTTTGGCACTTCGACAAACTTGTCGCCCTGTGCTTTCCAGACAATACCTCCACGAGCAGAATTCGACAAAATAAAATCTGATACTGGGGAATTCTTTGGTTCTACTTTTTTTACTCTTATTCTTGTCAAGGTTTCATCGCCTCTGCGAGTGCCGAAAATCTCGCCGACATACTCGACATTTTCGCCACGTCGTGGTGAGTGCGTAATTATAAAGCCCATCGCATAATCGCCTGCAATTCTTGCCGACTTAAACTTGCTCCACATTTCCGACGCTTCTTGAGTTGTCAATTCGACAACTTTGTCGTGTCCACGTCTAATTTGTGCCGATACTTCAGATACAAAAATGAGCGCGATTAACGCGCCCACTAAAATTGTAAAAAACTTCTGCATTTGAATTTATTTCTTTGCTGGAGCTTGTGTTGCTTGTTTTTCAACAGCCTTTTCTACTTTTTGAGCTTTTTCAGTAGCTGGCTTTGTTTCAGCTTTCTTTTGCTCTACCAAAGATGAAATTGATGGAGCTTTTGTGTCTTCCTTTGAAGTTCCGCCAGTCGTGTAGATATAACCAAGATAGAGACCAGCCGAAATTACAAAGTAAAGAACAGTGAGCTTGACTGTCGCCTTTGTAAGAACATTACCCGCTTCACCGCCGAATGCACCTTCAGCCATTCCGCCACCGAGCGATGCTCCCATACCTGCATTTGCATTTGGGCGTTGCATCAAAATAACTAACACGAGCAATATGCACGCGAGAATCAATACGAGTGTAAATAAACCTATTAGTATCGAAGCCATTTATATTTCCTCAATTTTCTATATTTAAAACATCAACAATGACACATTTTTGCCGTTAATCAACATTTTTTTGCACCAATTTTAACTATCTGTATCAGTTGGGAGCATTTGACCGCCCGACACATTCACATTCTGAAGAATTTTTTGAAGTGTTTGTGCGTTTATTGGTTTGATTAACATTGCGTCAAAATATTTTGGATCAAATCTATCGGATGCGTCGACATCGGCAGTCAGTCCAATTATCGCAGTATTTTTTGCCGACGGCATTTCTCTGATTTTCTCAGCGAGCTCATCGCCGTTAACTTCGGGCATCCACATATCTGTAATAACGGCATCAAAAGTATTTTCAGAAAGAATTTCCAACGCTTTTTTTGCCGATGTTGCGGTAATTATTTTTTCAATTCCGATTTTTTTGCAAAGTGCCGTCATCACACGCAAATTCATATCGACATCATCAACGAGCAATAGCGAAGATATTTTGGCATTCGCACTGTTTACCGACTTTTGCTTTTCTGTTTCTTCCAATGCGAGTGCAATATTAGAGAATGTAATTTTTATAGATGTCCCGCCCTCATTGCGTCTCGAAATGTCGATTGTACCGCCGTATTTTTCGACAAATATTTTTATCAACGGCAAGCCCAAACCTGCACCTTCTACATTTTCCGACGGATTCCCTCCTCCAAATGGTTCAAAGATTTTTTCGAGATTTTCGTCCGATATTCCACGACCTGTATCATCGGCTTGGATAGAAAGCACGCCCTCGCTATCAGATGTCTTTTCGAACTTCGCCGAGATACGAACCCAGCCTTCTTGCGTATTTGCAACTGCATTTTCTGCGAGATTAGAAATTGTGCGTGCAAAACGCATTTTGTCTAAAATCAAGTCTGGGATTCCGTTGAAATCGGCTTCAAAAGCGATTCCCTTTTCGTGTGCTTTTTTCGCAAAAGAATCGAGTGCCGATTCCACACATTCGGCAACCTTTACACGTTCTTTTGAAAGTTGGAATGTATCGGCTTCAATCTTAGAATAGTCGAGTGCATTACTGAGAATTTGCGATAGCCCGTTGCAAGCATTTGCGATTGAATCGGCATATTCTTCGGATGAATTTTTATCTCGCATAAGGTCGACAAATCCGATTATCGCATTCAGCGATGTTCGCACTTTATGGCTGAGTGATGCAATGAAGAAACTCTTATTTTGTGTCGCCTTATTCTTTTCTTCTACGCTTTTAATCAACTCGAGATTTTGGATGTGCCTAATATTAGATAGTGCGACAATATTTGCCATAGACTCGAGCAACTGTTTGTTTTCGTCTGCTAAATCTTCGATTTTTTCAAACCAACCAACCGACAATACACCCCACAAATTTCCGCCAATTTCAACTGGAGCAGAATAACCCACCTTTATCGGATTTTCGGAATTTTCCGACGCATTGTATGTGCAGAAGTTTTCAGAGGAGTCTGATGCTATTGCCGTTTTCAAGAAGTCGGTTATCGTTTGTGCCGACATATTGTCGTTATTTGCCAAATATGCAACTGGAACAAAGTCGTCCGACAATTCGTCTTTCTTCGACACTGCCACATAATCGCAATTCAGATTCGCTCTAATTATAGGAAGGAGTTTATCGACATTTTCAGTGAAGTCTCCCTCAAGGACAGTTTGTTCGAGTGCGAGTTTTGTGAGGCGTTCGTTCTTGATGAGATTTTCAACTTCGGTGACATCGACAATCGCCCCCAAGAGTAAAAGTCTGCCTGTACCGTCTTGGAATGGATAAGTTATAACACGCAATTTGTGGAATGTGCCGTTTGCACTTTTTGCTTCACGAACCGACTCTATACCTTCGTCGAGATTTTCCAAGTTGAGAGAATCTTCGCTACGCATTTGTTGTGCGAGAAAATCTGGATACAAATCGAAATCGGTATTACCGATAATTTCGTTTTCTTCTTTGCCGATAAATTCTCTAAATTTTTTATTTGCGAAAATGTATTTAAAGTTGTCGTTTGCGTCTTTCGCAAAAATTTGGATTGGGAGTGCGTTGATTACGATATCTAACAATTTTGTCGCCTGACGCAATTTTGTAAGGTTGCGACAATTTTGTTCTGCAAAATGTTCTGCTTGCGTGCGAGCGTCGTGAAGTTCGGTATTATCGTGCGAGAACCAAACAACGCATTCTTGCCCCATAATTTTTTCGTCGAGGGGCGATATTGTCATTGCTCGTTTTGTCGAGTTATATTCGTAATCGAGTGTCAATGGCGTGCGGGTATTAAAGACGGTTGTTATAGACGCCATTATTTTTTTGTAATCAATATTTTTAATTTCTTTGATATGCTTAAGCCCACGCTTATTTATATTCTCATTTTCAGTATGCAAAAAATAGAGATTACCACGTCGGTCGCAAACTCCGACACGCCCGTCGAGCGATTTAAAAACAGAAAGTGTACGCTTTGCTTGTTTGAGTTCTGCCAAAATTCGCCTGATGTAAGAAGCTACAAACACTGCCAAAATAATCACTGCGAGGTGGATTAACAGTGTTATCGATTCTTCAGTTAGCATTGCAAATATCGATTCTATCATAAAATTGATGTTTATTAAAAAGTCTTACGCACTCTATTATAATAGTGTACTATCGTCTATTTCAATCTTCGGTTGTTATGTACTATTGTCAAGCAGTTTTAAAAATTGCCGATGTTGGAGGATTATTTTTATTTCTTGAAATTTAGACAGACTACACATAAAGTTTGTTCTTTCAAAAAAAACATAACATTTATTTATATGATGAAATCGAAACATATTGCAATTATAGCGTTGCTCGGACTCGCTACAATCGTTAACTCGGCTTGCTCAAGCCTTCCATGCTGTGCAAAGCAAAAGGAAATTGGTCTTCAGCTCTATTCACTCCGTGCTGATATCAAGAAAGACTACGCCAAAACTGTTAAATCGGCTGGCGATATGGGATACACAATTTGTGAATCAGCTGGTTATTCTAACGGCAAATTTTATGGTATGTCGCCTGAAGACTTCGTAAAGTCGATTGAAAAAGTCGGGATGAAAGTTGTATCATCGCACACATCAAAACAACTTTCTCCAAAAGAATTGGCTACAAAAGATTTCTCTGAATCTTTGAAATTTTGGGATCAAGCTATCGAAGCTCACAAAAAGGCTGGTATTAAATATCTCGTTATGCCTTGGATGAAAAAACCCGACACTGTCAAAGATTTGCAAACATATTGCGAATATTTCAACGAAATCGGCAAGCGTGCAGAAAAGGCTGGAATCAAATTTGGATACCACAATCACGCATTTGAATTTGAAAAAGTCGAAGACAAAGTTGTTATGTTCGACTATATGTTGCAAAATACAGATCCACGATACGTCTTCTTCCAACTCGATGTATATTGGGCTGTTATCGGCAAACGTAGCCCTGTTGATATCTTCAAAAAATATCCAAAACGCTTCTTGCTCTTGCATATTAAAGACGACAAGGAACTCGGTGCAAGCGGTATGGTCGGCTTCGACGCAATTTTCAAAAACCTCGATGTTGCTGGCACAAAGCACATCATTGTTGAAGTTGAACGCTATAACTTCGACCCAAAAACAAGCGTAAAAATGAGCTTCGACTACCTCAATAACGCTGATTTTGTAAAGTAAAAATTAAAATACAAAGTTTTGAAAAGAGAGATATTTCCGATAAAGAAGTATCTCTTTTTTGTTTGACATTTTATAGAAGTCAGAACATTTTATATTTAGTTTTTAATCAAAGTTATTTTTATGAAAAAATTATCCTCATCTCTCGTTGCACTTTTTGTGTCGACTTCTTTTGCGATGTCGGCTTCTTTGAGTGGAACATACACATCAACACAAACAATTTCCGAAGACTCGTACATCGCTTCAGGTAGTGAATATACTATCAATATGAAAACAGGCACTGGAATCAAAATCAATCAAGGATGTACTTTGACAGTACAAGACGGAGGTTCTTTGTTAATAAACAGCAATGCATCTAATGGTGCGGGTATATACGTTTATGGTACATTTAAAGTTGAAGAAGGTGCAGATGTAAAAGTACCCAGATTTGTAATATATCAAAAAAATGCAAAAGTAGACCTTGATGCCACACTCACCAAAGTAGACGGAAGTTCATTCGGTGTAGCAGTCGCAGCTTCAAATACTACATTGACTTCTACTGTATCGCAAAGAATTTCACAATGGGATGTTCGTGGCGATAACTTCACGTTAGGTTTTGCAAAAGATGTCGTCTACACATACGACGAACTTTCGATATGGAACGTACAAAGTCCAACATTAAAAAGAGACTTTAATGTAAACCTCACCAACTTTGACGATTCTAATATGATTGTATTCTCCCTTGGAACAAATGGTTCGGGATACGATATTCAAGTAGACGATACAAAATTAGTAATTGTAGGCAAAATGACACAACAATACGGAAACAGTTCAACTCCTATGGTAATGGGAACTGGTACTGTTACATACAATTTTAACTGCGACAAAGACATTACTATCAACGAAATGTTCGATGGCAGTGGTAATTTGACTGGCTACACTATTTCCACACTACAAGCAGTTCCAGAGCCAGCAGAATGGGCAATACTCCTCGGGACGCTCGCTCTCGGATTGGCAATCTATCGCCGTAGAAAATAGGTCGACAAATTTTAGTTTCATTGAAAAGCTCGCAAATTGCGAGCTTTTTTTGTACAAAAAAAAGAGACTTCGCACAACGCAAAGTCTCTTAATTTTTTCCTATAAAATATTAGTGGTTTGATACTATGATTCTGAAGTTTTCCATGTGATAACTTGGGTCGGCTCTGAATGTCAATTTTACATTGTAAACCTTTTCCATATTTATCAAATGTTCGTAATCTTCAGTTTGCAAACGCTTCAAATTATCAGGGTGCAAGAGTATCAACATTTGCAATTCTTTTTCTGCACTTACACTCAAACGATGTGTACGGCAAGTTGCGACAATTTTGCGTTGAATTTCAGCACTCATCGTGCGAGCACTCTTAACAATACCTTTACCACCACAATACGGGCAAGTTGTATAAATTCCACTCGAATTACTTTGTGCGTGGCGTTGGCGTGTCATTTGCATAATGCCCAACTGCGAGATTGGCAGAACTTGGCTCTTTGCCTTATCCTTTTCCATCTCTTCCTTGAGACGCTTGTAAACAGCTTGCCTATCTTTGCGACTCTTCATATCGATTGTGTCGATAATCACAAGACCACCGAGATTGCGTAAACGCACCTGACGTGCCGCTTCCGTTACAGCTTCGAGATTTGCTTGCAAGATGAAATCTTTACCATCTTCGCTCTTACCTTTGTGAGAACCTGTATTTACGTCGATTGCGACAAGTGCTTCGGTTTCGTCGATAACAATTTCGCCACCCGACGGCAATGGTACTCTACGTTGGAATGTCTGTGCGATTTGACGCTCAATATTATAGCGTTCAAAAATCGGGATATTTTCTTTGAAGAGTTGAATCTTATTTCTTGCTCGACGTGAAATTTCCGATACCGAACGCATAATGCGGTCGTAATCGTCTTTGCTATCGATAAGGATTCTGTCTGTTTGTTCGGTAAGGAAGTCGCGAACCGTACGCTCGATGAGGTCTGGTTCTTTGTAAATCATTGCAGGTGCGGGGACAGTTTCTATACGCTGTTGGATTTTCTTCCAAATATTCAAAAGCATATGGAGGTCGCGTACAAAGTATGTCCAGCGTTTGCCTTGTCCTGCCGTACGAACGATAACGCCCATACCTTCTGGAACTTTCATCGACTTCAAGATTTTCTTGATACGCTCACGTTCTGCCCTGTCTTCGATTTTACGAGAGATTCCACACTGCCCCGCAAATGGCATAAGAACCAAATAACGACCTGGTATTGCAATGTTTGTAGTTACACGTGGACCTTTTGTACCAATCTGCGTCTTTGTTATCTGTACGATAATTTCTGTACCGATTGGGAATTTTTCAGGAATATCTTTTGTCGAGAATTTCTGTGCTTTTTTCTGTTCTTTACTTTTATTTTCACGGACAACTTCGTACGAATTATCTGTTGTTGTCGGGAAAATATCCCAGTAGTGCAAGAACGCATTTTTAGGTTGTCCGATATCGACAAACGCCGCTTTCAACCCTGGTTCAAGGTTTTGAATCTTCCCTTTGAAGATTGCCCCGACCATACTTTCGTCGCCATTTCGCTCAATCTCAAATTTTTGCATAACGCCTTCGACAAGCAATGCAACACGCTTTTCAAAAGGTTCTACATTTATTACAATTTCACGATATGGATCGTTTTCACGTTTGAGCAAACGTATGATTTTTTCGAGTAATGGACGCTTTTTGGCTCGCAGTTTTGCTTCGTAATTCAACTGCTCTTCAGGGATTGGTTCAACAACCTCCTCGACCGGACGCTTCGTCAAATCGTCCGCTTGATAGTTTTCATTTTCTTGTTTCATTGTTTCGCTTTAATTTTTTGGGCGAAACTTTTGGAAATCAGGCATATTCTTTTCGGTGCCTATACACGCTTTGCACAAGACCGAGAAGGATACTACACGTCAAAACAAAAGTTCCGCCATAACTTAACATTGGCAGGGGAAGACCTGTTATTGGCATTATACCGACAGTCATTCCCACGTTTATAAAAGTGTGTGTCATTAGGATTACCCCGATTCCCACGCACAAATACTGACCAAATTTGTCGCGTGAACGTTGGGATGCCCCTAAACATCCATAAATTATTATCACTGCCATCAGTACGATGGTAAATACTGCACCGGCGAACCCAGATTCTTCGGCGAGTACTGAAAATATAAAATCGTTATAAGCAACACTCGATGGCAAATAGCCGAGTTTTGCTTGTGTACCTTCCGCAACACCTTTGCCTAAAACTCCGCCAGAGCCTACCGATATCAAGCTTTGGCGTTGGTTCCAACTCACTCCATTTCCACGAGGGTCAATAATATCGGGAGCTACAAACGCTAAAATACGGTTGCGTTGATAATCTTTTATCGGCAAGCAAAATGACGCCGACGTGCCGTACGCATTTGTGCGTGATGCCTCGCTCGCCGACATCCCTGTCGATTTCAGAAATGAGTTGTACCCATATATATCTGCACTTACCAGCCCCATTAGTACGCAAAATACCAACAAGACAGCTACAAAAAACCGCTTGGGCAAATTAGATATATAGAGCATTGCAAATAGCATTGGAAAAAATACTAATGTAGAACCTAAATCAGGTTGCAAAAAAATCAACAAAATTGGTACAAAAAATACAAGACCTATTTTTATCCAAAATTTGAGATTCTTTTTTCCGCGATTTCTGGCGAACATTGCCGCCGCCATTATACACGTCCCGATTTTCGCAAGTTCCGATGGTTGTATTGATACCATGCCGAAATTTATCCAACGTGTAGCGTTGAATCGAGTCTCGATAAATGGTATCGGGATGCCGAATGTTTCTTTTAACGTCAAAGGTAAAAGAAGTAATATCGACAAAAAGTAGATAACATTTGAGTATGTGAATACCCATTTATAATCAGTCCAGCCCAGTATTACATAAGTTGAAACACCTGCTATACCGACATAAAATATCTGCTTTACCCAAAATTGCTTCTGCAACGGAATTGCATCTATCGTATAACTTTGGGCTGAATAGATAAAAACTATACCGATAAAAAACAAGACAAGCATACATATCGGAACGACGAAGTCCGCTTGGACTCCACGTTCTTTGGGTACTTCCCCGTATATCTCTGCTTGCGATTTCATTTACGATACTTGTACTGATATAAATTTCTCAACTTTCTCAACTGGTCGCGACAATCTTTTTGCGTAATCTTCAAGCTGGTCGCGACAAACTTTTGCTGAAAAATATCTCGCCGACGGATTCGCTATCCAAAGTGCTACTACCGAAGACTTTGGTGTCATCATAAAACTATCTGTCAATTCTACACCAACCGATTCTTTCAACGAAAGCAATTTTGCAAATTTTTCTTTTTCCGAGTGGTCTGGGTACGATGCGTACCCAACTGCCGAGCGAACACCTGCCCTTGCCGTACCATTATCGGCAAAAATCTTTTTCTGCGAATAAATCGACAGTGCTTCGGCTATCGCATCACACAGAGTTTGAGCCATCATATAGGAATAGTCATCGCCCTCTGATTTAAATTTTTGAGCAAATGCGTCGGCTTCGATTCCAACAGTCGCTCCGTACAGCCCGACATAATCGCATATCCCTGACGATTTTGGTGCGACATAATCGGCAAGGCACAAACATTCTCCTTTTGAATTTTCCGATTGCGAACGCATCAAACGCAACGTTTCAACGACTCTATCATTTTCAAAAAGTTCGATATCATCGCCAACGCTCGACGCTTCAAATATGCCGACTCTAATTTTTGGTTTTGCTATCGCCTTTAATTTTTCGAGCATTGCAAGGACATCGGCACAAAAGCCTTCCATTTCTTTTGCGTCTTTGTCTTTCACGCCCCACGTTCTAAAGAACATCGACCACGGGATATATTCTTCGAGTTCATCGACGCTAACATCAAAAGTTTTCACTCCTACAAAAGCTGGCTTTTCGATTTTCGAGAAATCGACCTTTGCTTTTTTCTGACGTGCGTCGACAATAGACAACAATTTTACTCTGCCATCCTCGGATTGTTCTGCTTCAAATTTTTCTCGCAACGCTTCTTGTTTTGCAGATATTGCGAGTGCAAAATTTTTCTGTCTTGCTGGGATTGTGAAGTCGGAACAAACGCCTGCCGACAAGCTTGCGTCTTCAACTCTGATGACGGTACCAGAATACAATGGTGCGAGTTTCACTGCGGTATGCAAATCGCTCGTAGTTGCACCACCTACCATCACTGGAATTTTTATTCCTTCACGTTCGAGTGCCGTCAACACGTTCGCCATCTCGTTTAACGATGGTGTGATAAGCCCGCTCAAGCCCAAAACATCGGCATTGCGAGACGCTTCGACAATCGCTTCTGGTTGCACCATAACACCCAAATCTACAACATCAAACCCATTGCAAGCAAGCACGACCGACACAATATTCTTTCCGATATCGTGAACATCGCCCTTAACCGTTGCAATCACAACCTTTGCTCCGCCCGACGATTTTTTCGCTGGCATATATGGCTCAAGCTCGGCAACTGCACGTTTCATCACACGTGCACTTTTCACAACTTGTGGTAAGAACATTTTTCCAGCACCGAAAAGCTCGCCCACTTTTTTCATAGATGTCATAAGTGGTGTTTCGATTACCTTCAATGGTTCTTTGAGTTCTGCCAAAAATTCTAATGCGAGTTTCGATGCTGTTTCTTCGTCGCCTTTGATAAAGGCTCTATCGAGCTTTTCTTGTGGAGTCAGATTTTCATCAGAAGTTTTTTCCTGCTTTTCTACTCCGCCCGAATCCTTGTAATCTTGAGCGATTGCCAAAAGATTTTCTGTTGCCGATGGCGATGTATTCAAAATCACCGCTTCGACAGCATCACGCAAGCGAGCATCAATTTCATCGTATGGTGCGAGCATACCAGCGTTGACAATACCCATATCCAAACCAGCCAAGCGAGAATGATACAAGAAAACACTGTGCATCGCCTCACGCACTGGATTATTCCCACGCAACGCAAAACTGATATTGCTTACGCCAGCACTCGTGCGAGCATACGGACATGTGCGTTTAATTTCTCGTACGGCTTCAATAAAATCGTACGCATAACTATTATGCTCTGCCATTCCAGTTGCGACAGTCAAAACGTTTGCGTCGAAAATTATATCTCGTGGATTAAACCCGACTTTTTCCACAAGAATTTTGTACGCACGCTGGCAGACTGAAATTCTGTCTACCAAAGTTGACGCCTGTCCACGTTCGTCAAATGCCATAACGATTGCCGACGCACCGTACATCATAATTTCTTGTGCGTGTTCGATAAATTTTTCTTCGCCTTCTTTTAGACTGATTGAGTTGACAACACACTTGCCTTGTACGCACTTTAACCCAGCTAAAATGGTCTCCCAATTTGATGAATCTATCATTATCGGCACACGAGCAATTTCAGGTTCAGAGCCGATAAGATTTAAAAATTTTGTCATACACGCTGGGGAATCGAGCATACCTTCGTCGAAATTTACGTCGATAATATTTGCACCGTTTTCAACTTGGTTGCGTGCAACAGAAAGTGCATCGGCAAATCTGCCTTCTTTAATCATCTTTCTGAATGCTGGCGATCCCATAACATTTGTGCGTTCGCCGACAAAAATAAATGGTGCGTTTTCGTCGGCAATGTTGAGAACTTCGAGCCCTGCGAGCGTCAACGCTTTTGGTGTTGTTTTTTTGCGTGGTGCATATTGCGAACATTTTTCGACAACAGCCGAGATATGTTTTGGTGTAGTTCCGCAACATCCGCCAACAACATTCAACAAGCCATCGGCACAATATTCGCCGAGATACTTTGCTGTGTCTTCGGGCATTTGGTCGTACCCGAACTCCGACAATGGATTCGGCAATCCTGCGTTGGGATAACAGTGCGTGCAACACTCTGCAACTCTTGCGAAAGATTCAATATACGGACGCATTTTTTCTGCACCCATCGCACAATTTAAGCCTACAAAAATTGGCTCTGCATGGCGGATTGATGCGTAAAAAGCCTCGATTGTCTGACCACTCAAAATGCGTCCCGACAAATCTGAAACCGTCATACTTATACCGAGCGGAATTTTTTCTCCTCGCTCACGGCACACGCTCAAATACGCATGGATTGCCGATTTCACGTTGAGTGTGTCGATTGACGTTTCAATCATAAACAAGTCGACACCTTCTTCGGCGAGAGTTTTAAATTGTGCGTAATAGGTTTGGCGGAGTTCGTCAAAACTTACGGCACGAGCAGACGGGTCGGACACATCTGAAGCGATACTCGATGATTTATTCATCGGTCCAATCGAGCCTGCGACAAACAATTCTTTATCGCCTAAAATTTCTTTCGCTTTTTTTTCAGCACTGCGTGCAACACGCACCGACGCTTTGTTTAAATCGGCAATCAATTCGGCAGAAAGCCCGTAATCGCTTTGTGCAATTTCGGTACCAGCAAAAGTGTTAGTTGTGATAATATCAGAACCTGCTAAAAAATAATCGAGATGGATTTTTTCTATCACATCTGGACGTGTTATCGAAAGAAGGTCGTTATTACCTTTTAACTCGCCTTGCATTTGCTCAAGGCGGACATCACCCTTGCGAAAATCTTCTTCTTGCAAACCGAGACGCTGAATAAGCGTCCCCATTGCACCGTCCAAAAACACGATTCTTTCGGATAACAGTTTTTCGAGACGTTTTCCTTTTTCGGTTGTTGGCAACCCGAACATTATTTTTTCCCTCCCTTTGCCATGTGGGCAATGAGTCTGTCGTTAAACGCCTTTGCACCGTCGTGTCCCATTTGGCGAAGTGCCTGTACCATAGCGGCAACTTCGACCAAGCGAGCCATATCGCGACCAGGGCGAACAGGAATTACAAAGTGCGGAATATCGACTCCTAAAATTTCAAAATAATTTATCTCAAGCCCAGTGCGTTCTTCAATAACACCAGGCTTCCACTCGATAAATGTCACCACGATATCGATTGATTTTTCCACACGAACACGTCGGATACCGAACAATTCTGCGACGTTAATAATTCCGATTCCACGACATTCCATATATCCACGGTTAAGGTCATTACCACGTCCGAGAATAATATGGTCGTTCACCTTAACGCAGTTGACGTGGTCGTCGGCAACGAGTGAGTGTCCGTGGTCGATAAGCCCGAGTGCACATTCACTTTTACCGATTCCGCTATCGCCTCTAATCAGCGTACCGATACCGTTGATATCAATTAACGTGCCGTGTACAGTTGTGCGTGGTGAAAATAATCTGCCCAAACGAACCAAAACTTCAGACGAAAATTCTTTTGATTTCATCTTTGTTCTGATGAGTGCAACCTTGTGTTTTTCGGCAATCACGAGCATCGATTCTGTCGGCTCAAGATTGCGTGAAATAATCATACAAGGAATATCAAGCTCGACCATTTTTTTGAGGACTTCTTCGCCACGTTCTTCGGACAAGTCTCGCAAATATGACATTTCTCCAGCACCGAAAAGTTGGATTCGCTTCGATGCAAAATTTTTGTAATAGCCAGTTATTGCAAGTGCTGGACGATTCAAGCTGGGTTCGTAAATAATGCGGTCGAGCCCTGCTTCGCCTGCGAGAAGTTCGAGTTGCAAAATTGTCTTAAACATATCGAAGAATTCGCGAACTGAAATTTCTTCGGATACTTTTGCATTTTTTCTGTCCATCGATAGCCCCTTTGGTTTACATCGAGAAATTGTCGCCGAGATAGAATTGACGGCTCTTTGGGTCGTTGAGAAGATTGTCGCTTGAACCTTCAAAAAGGACTTCGCCTGCGTGGATAAGATAAGCTCTGTCGACAACGCTCAAAGTTTCACGAACATTGTGGTCGGTAATCAAAACACCGATACCTTTCTTTTTCAAACTTCTGATAATATCTTGCACTTCTGCGACGCTAATTGGGTCGACACCGCTAAAGGGTTCGTCCATAAGCAAGAATTTTGGTTTTGCAGTCAAAGCTCTTGCAATTTCCAAACGGCGACGTTCCCCGCCAGAAAGCGTATACGCTTTTTGTTTTGCCAAGTGCGATAAATTCAAATCGGCAAGCCTTTCTTCGACATATCCTTTTAACTCTTTTTTAGGGATATCCAAAGTTTCGGCAATAGCCATAATGTTTTCGTAAACTGTGAGCTTGCGGAAAATCGACGCTTCTTGTGGCAGATACCCTATACCCATTCTTGCACGTTTGTACATTGGCACATTGGTAATATCTGCGTCATCGAGAAAAACTTTACCTTCTGTAGCAGGCACGAGCCCGACAATCATATAAAAACTTGTAGTCTTACCAGCACCGTTTGGTCCTAAAAGCCCGACAACTTCACCTGCTTCAAGACCGATATTTACGCCTTTAACGACTCTTCTTTTGCCATAATCTTTTACGAGTTTCTCAGTGCGTATAGACGATTTTTTATTATTTAATTCCATGACGCACAAACTTAACCAAAACGCCCCACCCTTGCAACACCAAAAACACAATTTTTGCACGATTTTTTTCGAAAATTAGCCAGGTAAAAATACAGACAATCGCATTATTTTTTTGATGACTTACGCTTTAGTTCGTTGAGTTCTTTTTGTGGAATTACAGTTATGGGTAAAACTATGCAATTATTCTTTTCATAGTACTCTGCGAAAGATTCTAACGATTGACGCACAACCTCAGAAATAGAATACCCCGTCATATCCTGAACACGATTCAAACGCGATTTTAATTCATCATCAACACGAATAATTATATTAGATGCAAGCTTCGGCTTCATAGTAATAAATCTACCTAAAATTTTATAATAACAAAGCTTGCATTTGTATTTTAAAGTATTACTTGTATATACAGAAATTCTGATTAAATCTTATAAATTAAAACAAGGTATATAAAATGAAATGTTCAAATTGCCAAAACGAAGTAAACGATAACGATAAATTCTGTTCAAGATGTGGCACACCCATAACATTATTATCGGAAACCGCTTCTGATTTTCCCTATCCAGCACCACTTCCACCTGAACAAAACATTTCCACAAACGGACGAACTAACAACAACCAAATGCCTACACAAATATCGAGTATATTTAAAGGTAGAATGAACAGATGGAGATATTTTATATCAGGCATTCTTCTATCTATTATCTATCGTACGTATGAAAGTGCAATTTTGAGCCAAATTGAAAATTATTATGCTTCTATTTTTGTCAACTTGTTATTTTTAATAATATTTTATCTACTTTGTGTTTACATTACAACCCTAAGACTTCACGACATGGATAAATCAGGTTGGTGGGCATTACCTTTTTATGTTTTTTTGATTTTCATAGTAATTGCAATAATATACCCTGAAAATCCTATTATTCTTTCACTCTTTGTTATACTCTGCATATACTCCGTCTTTTTTAAACTATTCCTTCTTTTCAAAAAAGGCACGAAAGGTCCGAATCGTTTTGGGTTGGACCCCTTGAAAAAATGAAATCAGCAACACATTTCCAAATTCAACAAAAGGTGATAGCTTAAGTTATCACCTTTTTTTATTGCTCAATTTTTGCACGAAAAATTTTTCGAAAATTGCGTGAAAGATTTTTTGTTTTTAGGGCGACAATTTTAATTTGTCGCCTTTATTTTTTTGAAAATCTTATGCTTTTGCGGATGCGTTTTCTGATGAGCCTCCGCCAAAAGATTTATGTTCGTCGGTTTCGTAATCTGTCGGGATTTCACCTTCGCGATAACGCATTTTCACATAATCGCGTAAGTCGTGCCCAACGTAAATTTGGCGTGGACGATTTATCTTACCCTTCACTTGCGATGCAACTTCTTGCCAGTGTGCAATCCAACCAGGCATTCTACCGATTGCAAACATCACTGTGAACATATCTGTTGGCATACCGATTGCTTTCAGAATGATTCCGCTATAAAAATCGACATTCGGATACAAGTTGCGGTCGACAAAGTAGCTATCACTTCTTGCTTTTTCTTCCAAGCGTTGTGCGATATCGAGCAACGGGTCTTTAAGTTTTACAATCTGCAAGACACGTTCTGCTGCCGCACGGAGAATCTTTGCACGAGGGTCGTAAGTTTTGTACAAACGGTGTCCGAAGCCCATCAATTTTGCCTTACCAGCTTTTGCCGATTCGATAAATTTTGTGCCGTCATCGCCACTGCGGTGGATTTCTTCGAGCATTTGGATAACTTGTTGATTTGCCCCGCCATGCAATGGTCCCCACAATGCACACACGCCAGCCGATACCGACGCAAACAAGTTTGCACCTGAGCTTGCAACCATTCTGACTGTCGAAGTCGAGCAATTTTGCTCATGGTCTGCGTGCAACAAAAGAACCAAGTCGAGAGCCTTTGTGATATCATCGTGTGGATAATATTCGTGATATGGCTCTGTGAACATCATATGCAAAAAGTTTTGGCTATACCCCAAGTCGCGTTTTGGATAAATCAGTGGCAAGCCGTTTTTCATACGATACGCCATTGCTGCGATTGTACGCACTTTTGAAAGCAAGAGTGCTGCGGCGTCGTCAAAGTGTTCAAGGTCTTGCTCACGATGATTTGTTACCATATTTGGATAGTAGCAACCAACCGAGTTCAACAGCGATGACAAAATCGCCATTGGGTGTGCAGTAAATGGAAAACCGCCGTCAAAAAAGTGCATCATACCTTCGTGCAAGCTCGCATTGCGAAGTACTTTTTGCGAGAACGCACTCATTTGTTTGCGTGTTGGAAGATCGCCATAAATAATCAGATATGCGGTTTCTATGAATGTTGAATTTTCCGCAAGCACTTCAATCGGAATACCGCGATACCATAATTTTCCCTGTTCGCCATCGATAAATGTTATCGCACTTTTGCATGCACCTGTGTTCGCAAAACCTTCGTCAAGAGTAATATATCCCGAGTTTGTGCGGAGTTTAGTTATGTCGATAGCCTTATCGCCCAACGTGCCTTGGATAATCGGGCAGTCGTACGATTTCTCGTTAATAGTAATTTTTGCAGTGGGATTGTTCATATTTGTAGGAAATGCCTATTTTCCCTATAAAATCAAAATATTTACATTTCGCAACAAAAAAATGTCTATGCTTTGCTCGACAAGAAATTTGAGTATAACGCCAAGCCTTTTGATTGACTTTTTTCTGGGTGAAATTGTGTCGCAACAAGATTACCTTTTGCGATTGCACTTGTGAATTTGCATCCACCATATTCTGTCGAACCGAAGACAATTTCAGATTGCGGAGTATCTACATAATAGCTATGCACAAAGTAAAACTGGTCATCATCTTCAATCGATTTTAACATCGACTCATTTCCGTTGCGTTTAAATTCCACGTTGTCCCAACCCATATGTGGAACTTTAAATTTATGTGGCAGACGCAAACGTTTCACACTACCTTTGAAAACCCCCAAGCACTCAACATCGCCTTCTTCCGAGTATTCAAAGAGTGCTTGCAAGCCCAAGCAGATTCCAAAAAATGGCTTGTCGGCAGATATCCACTCGCGGATTGCGTTATCAAAACCTGTCTGTTTGAGAAGTTTAATTGTGTCTGTAATACAACCTTGCCCTGGGAAAACGAGGACATCGGCTGAATCCATTTCTGTTGGCGACGAGATAATCTTTGCGTCGGCACCGACGTGTTGCCACGCGCGCCAAACGCTCATCAGATTTCCCATTCCGTAGTCTATAACCGCCACTTTTTTCATAAGCCATCAAGGAAATATATCTACGATAAAAATAGCGAGAAAAAAATGTATTCCGAACAAAGATTAACTAAAAAAATTAGTCTCCTAAAACGTGTACATTATCTGATGAACCTTGTACTGTCGTCTTTTTGCCAGAAAGACGCATCTTGTAGAATTTGCGAGCAAGTTTGTTTGCTTTCTTGACGATTACATAATCGGGAGTATCGCAAATATCCAAGAAGCCCATTGAGAAATTTGCCATATTAAATCTACCAGCTGGCGACAAGTCGAACCACGCGAAGTAGTGAGCACCTGCGACATTCGGATTTTCGATTGCACTTGTGAGATATTCTTCAAATGCTTCTGCGCGTTCTTTTGTTGTTCTGCGTGGATTTAAGCCACCTCCGAACGAACCTTTGTCTGTTGTACCAAAGTGATATTCGCCGATGAGAATTGGCTTATCAACACAGCCTTTTGGAAGTCTAAAGTTTGTGATATTATCGTCGTAAATATTGTAGCTGACCACATCTACATATCTCGATGCCACTTTTTGAACAAGTTCGTTTCTCCACGCAAAACGGCAACCCAAATAGAGTGCTTGTGGATCAACAGCCTTGAGGGCGTCGCGACATACTCTGAAATAGTGCTCGTACATTTTTTCTTCAAACGCAAGCATATCGTTTCTGCCCGATTGCGTTTTTGGATAGAACTTTCGTTGCTTGAGAAAATCGTCCCAACTCTTGTAGTTTGATTTCCAACGTGGATTGAGTTTTTCGATTGTTCCGTATTTCTTTTGCAGGAACTTCATAAACTCGATTTTTGCTGGCTGATCTGCTGGACAAGTAAGCAATGCTTGAATAATCAAAATCGGCTTTAATTGCCACGAAAGTTCGTTATCGATAAACGCACCCATACACATTGGAGAGCGAAGCAATTTTGCACTTTGTGCGATACGTTCTCTCGTCTTTGGCTCAAAGTCTGGGGCAAAATAGTCAGGGAAGTCGCTCCAATATGCCTTAATTTCCATATTTGTTTTTAAATGGACACGTCTGTACGATGTCAATGTTGCCGAGTATGGAACATTCTCACGCTTCATAATGTATGCTTGCGACCATGCTCCGTATGTATTGAAGCCCCAAACACGCATACGTTCGTCTGCGACACCACCGTAAACATCTTGATATTTTTCACCGTATTTGTGAGTCAAATTGTGGTCGATAAATCCGTAAGAATCGTGCTTTTTACCCTTGTAGAAGTGCAAACCATATTGATTTCTTTTGATGAATCGCTTATCGGAAATATCTTCAAAATAATGTTCGCGATATGTATATGGAATGACATCGTGAATACCCGCACAAGTGATACCATTCGAGAAGAACAAGTTGCCCTCTGGAGTGATAAAATACCAATATCCGTTTATTTTTTGAACACGGAATCGCCCAGTTGCTTCGTACTTATACTTCGGGTTTAGGTATCCACCAAACTTGTCGCGTTGTGGAATTTTGCCGTATTTTTTGTTAAATTCTTTTTCGATTTCAATCTGCTTTTTCAAGTCATCAACAGAATGAATTTTGTCGACCCAATCTTTGTGTTTGAACTGCCCAAATCTGTCGATGAATGGGAAAAATTCTTCTTTGCTCATCGAAAGAAATGGTGAATCGACTCCACAAAATGCATAGTTTGTAGGTAGATAACGCATACCGACAAATGCGTCAGGCTCAAACATCCACGCTCCTTTAGCTGATTTATCTCTGTATAACTTTTCGACTTTAAGATCATCTATAATTATTTTTGCACCTCTGTGTGATGTAAAATCGAAGTGATATTTTTCATCTCGACTACTTGTCCAAATTGCATCGTCCATATATTCCACCTTGCCAGAACGCTTCAAATTTAAGACAGTTAAGGCTCGTGGTGATTTTGTTTCTGGATCTTTATTTATTCTTATTACCGAACAAATTTTACCTACATCGCCGACACTCAAAACGCGATATTTAAAAGCCACCCTATATCCGTCTGCCCCTGATAAATCGACCTTTAACATCGAACACCAATTTTTATTATTCGATGAATCGAGCATTAAAGATTTTTCTCCTTTTATTGCATCTTTCCCGACAACCTCGCTAACAGAGCAATCTATTTTTGCAACTTCTAAAATTTGTGTGGCATCACCTTCAAAATCTGTCGACAATATTGTCTCGCGTTTTATTTGCGAAAATGCGACCACCCCAGCACACAAAATATAAGTAAATAATGCTTTTTTCATAGTATTGTATTTCTCGTTAAATTGAAAATTTCTGTCAACAAAATAAAAAAATGGACAGATTACTATCTGCCCATTTTATACTTAAATTTTTACTATTTTCTTCTGCGATATACTGCCAAACCGAGAGCAATACCGCCGAAAATCATCGCCCATTCTGCTGGTTCTGGAACAGATGGCAACACTGTTGTGAATTGTACCCAAAGAGCATTGTCTCTCAAGAAGAGATTGCCTTCATAACCTTCAACCATATTGCCGATTTTAAAGCAATCTATTGTCGTTTTATCAGCCAAACTTTCATAGTTTATAAGGCGATATTCTGCATTCTGCTCAATATTTGCAAGCGATGAAAAGTCTACATATAATACCTTTGAATTTACATTCAATGAAGTTGTATTTACAATATCTTGTTGTGTTCCGTCAATATCCATTATCAATCTTGAGCCATTAACAGCAACTTCCATCGAAGCTACATTTGCACTACCGAATTTTGAATTTGCACTTAAGACTTCAAACGAACTTACAACACCATTTCCACCTATTATCAATCTATTAGCGTTAGTAATATTTGCAGCAAGCTTTCCACGAATTTCAATATTCTTACTGATATTGATATCGCCAATCGTTTGCGTTCCAGTATTACCATTTGTTACCATAACTTGAATGCCACCATTGCCACGACCTGCTTGTTTATCATCGATAATAGTTCCGTAGAATTGCATATCTTTAGCGTTTCTGACAACTAAATACGCATTCCCAGCGAGAGCACCTGTATTCATTGTTATTGTACCATAACCTTGGATACCTGCAACATCTGTTACGGTGTGCAATCTTACACCTGTTTTATCTGCCGTTCCATCAATAGACGCATTATTTAGAATAACAGTAGGTGTAGAACCATCTACATCTTTATACATATTCAAGCTACCTGTTGCTTTTGTAGTTGGGGTTCCTGGAGCGAAAATATTAGCATTCGTTGTAGACTCGCCTTCAACGCCTACATTAAGTTTGAGCGTTGAATTGCCATACAGATTGATAGCACCGCTTATTGAAAGCCCACGCAAGCCTGTTGCTGATCTCAACGATGATACATTTGTATTGCCACCAAAACAGAGAGTTCCACCATCTGTAGATTTTGATTCAGCTGAACCCATATTGATTCCGCCCAATGTTATGTTGAGTGTTTTGCCTTCAATAGTTTCCCATGTAAAAGATGAATTGTATTTATCTGTTACAAAAGTTAAAGCACCTGTAGAAACATGAATGAGATTTGTCCCAGCTGTCTTTGATGATACTATACAAACATCCATCTTCTCATTATTTGCATTATGCAAATTTCGGATAGTTATAGAATTTGCTTCTTTATAATTGGCTGCTAAACTCGTATTTACCCAGTAACCAATATCCCATTTTGTAGCAGTTGCATAATCAGTATAATATGTTCCGTCAAAAATAAGATCGTCATCCGAAGCTCTTGCCTCTAATGACCAATTATCAAGAGCACTACCCGCACCCCAAGTATTAGTAGTACCAGTAAAATAGTTGTCAGCACCAAATAAAGCGGATGCCGAAAGCATTGAAAGTATAAATGATGAAACAAACAATTTTTTCATAATCATAAATGAAAAATATAAATCCCCAAATTAGTCAACACTTTTCTGACGCTGATAATAATATTTAAATAAGCCACTTATAGCATAAAAAAAACCTCCAAAACAATGGAGGTTTTCTCTTTCGTCGCAATGGACAATATTGTTGTGTGCACACTCAAGTAGCTCACTTGCGACTACGGTTATACGCACAAATCAAACCTTTTAGCCCAGCCGATTCTATGTTAGAGTCTATACCGATACCCCAAACTTTTTTACCGTCCTCAAGCGATTCAAGGCAAATGTACGCCGCCGATTTTGTCGCCGAGCCTTTGCCGATTGCGTGCGAACGATAATCGACAAGCTTAAAGTCTTTTATCCCCTTGCTTGCAAACGCCATCACGAGTGCGTTAATTGGTCCATTGCCCGATGCCGAGAACATACGTTCTTCGCCATTGACACGCAATTTTGCGGTGATGAGAATTTTATTCGGATCGCCCTCCGGCTTATTTTCGTCAGATGCAATCTTGTACGATTCCAACTTTATCGGGCTTTCACACTTGATAAATTCTTGCGAGAAAATATCGAAAATTTCAGTTGGTTGCAATTCTTTGCCGAGTGCGTCTGCTCTGCCGTTGACATAGTCGCCCACTTGTTGACGCATTGCCGACGGAATATCAAAGCCGAAGTCATTTTCCAAAACGTATGCTACACCGCCTTTGCCACTCTGCGAGTTGATACGGATAATTGCTTCGTACGAGCAACCGATGTCAGTCGGGTCGATGAGCAAGTATGGAACTTCCCATTCCTTTACGCCGTCCTTACGCATCATATCCATACCTTTTTTGATTGCGTCTTGATGCGAACCGCTGAATGCAGTGAACACTAAATCGCCTGCGTATGGCTGGCGTGGTGGAACTTTCATACCAGTACATTCTTCGTAGATTGCACGGATTTCTGGTAAGTTCGAGAAGTTCAACTGTGGGTCGACACCTTCTGCAAACATATTCAACGCAACTGTTACAATATCCAAATTGCCTGTGCGTTCGCCATTGCCGAAAAGCGTGCCTTCAACTCTATCTGCACCAGCCATAATACCGAGTTCTGTCGACGCAACGCCCGTACCTCTGTCGTTATGCGTATGCAAACTTATTTCGACACAATCGCGGTCTGATATATTCGTCGACACCCATTCGATTTGGTCAGCATAAATATTTGGTGGATTATACTGCACAGTTTCGGGCAAATTTATAATCAACTTATTTTGTGGAGTTGGCTTCCAAATTTCTTTTACGGCTTCGCAAATCTCGAGTGCAAAATCAAGCTCTGTATCGCTGAAACTTTCAGGAGAGTATTCCATTCTGATGTGCGAACCATTTTTTTCGGCTTCGTCGGCGAGTTCCTTTACGAGTGTCGCACCCTTGCGAGCAATCTCGATAATTTCTTCTCGAGACATTTTGAAAGTAACCTTGCGTTGCAATGCCGATGTACTGTTGTACAAGTGTACAATTGCATTCTTGCAACCTTTGAGTGCATCAAAAGTTTTGCGAATCAAGTGTTCTCGGCTTTGTGTAAGCACTTGCAACGATACGTCTTCAGGCACCAAACCTTCATCGATAATTTTTCTGATGAATTTATATTCCGTTTCGCTTGCTGCTGGAAAACCTACTTCAATTTCCTTAAAACCAATCTCGATGAGTGTCTTGAACAGCTTAAGTTTTTGGTCGATATTCATTGGTACGGCAAGTGCTTGGTTGCCGTCGCGTAAGTCGACACTGCACCATACCGGAGCAGAATCGATTTTCCTATCTGGCCATTGTCGATTCGGCAATTTTACATCGAAGCGACGTTTATATTTTAATATATTGCTGTTTTTCATTTTCGTTTTGTTTTTTAAATTATCTACACTCTAAAAAAAATCAAGCGCGATTCCTTTCTGGGAGAAGTCGCGCTCTGAAGTCTTTTTTTTGTGAGTCTACGACAAATTCCCCTTTCCTACGGCGTGGACAAGGTAACCAAGTTCAAGAAGAAGTCGGTGATTCAGGCAATTTCTGCCGTCAAATATCCATGCTGGAGACATCATAGCCTTTTTTATTTTTTCGTAATCAAGTTTTGTAAATTCATCCCAATGTGTCAACAAAACAATTGCGTGTGCGTTTTCCGACGCTTCGTATGGCGATTTACAAAATTCTACTCGTGAATCGGTTTTCTCTATTTGTAAATCGGCACAAATTTGTTCTGCCGATACTTGTGGATCGTAAAATGCCAAGACAGCATTTTCTGACAAAAGGTTCCGACAAATATCTATTGCAGGGGTTTCACGTGTATCGTTTGTGTTTTCCTTAAATGAAAATCCGAAAATTGCAATTCGCTTCCCGCATATATTCCTAAAAAGCGATTCTACTATTTTATCAGAAAATCTCTTTTTTTGATATTCGTTAATTTCCACAACACCTCGCCAATATTTTGCAACTTCGGGCAAATTAAAATGCTCGCAAAGATAAATCAGATTCAATAAATCTTTTTGAAAGCACGAACCGCCATAACCGATTGAACTTTTCAAAAATTTTGAACCTATGCGAGTGTCGCTACCGACTGCAGTTGCAACTTGGTCTACATCTGCACCTGTGGCTTCACAAAGTGCACTTATAGAATTTATCGAGCTTATGCGTTGTGCCAAAAATGCGTTAGCTGTGAGTTTGCTCAATTCGCTCGACCACAAATTTGTTTTGATGATTTTTTCGGGCGATACCCAGCGTTCATAAATCGACGCTAAAACATCGATTGCATCTCGCCCTTCTTGAGTTTCCTCATCGCCCCCAATCAGCACTCTGTCGGGGTTTTCCAAATCTTGCACTGCTGTGCCTTCTGCGAGAAATTCGGGGTTCGACAACACTTGGAATTTCATTCCTGTCGATGCGAGAATTGTCTTTATAACATCTGCCGTACGCACTGGCATTGTCGATTTCTCAACGACAATTTTACCCGTCTTCGACACTTTTGCAATCGTGCGAGCACACGCTTCAACATAGCTTAAATCTGACGCACGCCCTGCCCCGTATCCATATTTTTTCGTCGGTGTGTTTACCGAGATAAAAATAATATCAGCACGTTCAACAGCCGTTTCAACATCAGTAGAAAAAAAGAGGTTCTTATTACGAACCTCTTTTACAAGCCCGTCGAGATTTGGCTCAAAAACGGGCAAATTATCTGAATTCCATGATGCAATTCGGTCTGCGTTTATGTCAACAACATCGACTATTATGTCCGAACATTTGTGGGCAATCATAGTCATTGTCGGGCCACCGACATAACCAGCACCGATGCAACATATCCTCATAGGCTATTCTCTGATGAGTTCCGATTTGTTTTGGAAGATTTTAGAATCTACACCTTGTTTGCGTGCACGTTGACGCAAACGGAGCGACTGCAACTTGATGAAGCCTGTTGCGTCGTTTTGGTTGTATTCACTTTCTACACCTTCCATACTTGCGATATTTTCGTCGTACAAGCTCAATGGGCTCTTGCGACCTACGCATGTGATGTTGCCCTTATAGAGTTTCAAACGTACTACACCGCTAACTGTATCTTGGCTCTTGTCGATGAAAGCTTGCAATGCTTCACGTTCAGGAGCGTACCAGAAACCATTGTAGATAAGTTCTGCGTATTTTGGAATGAGAGAATCACGCAAGTGCATAAGTTCTCTGTCCATTGTGATTGTTTCAATATTGCGGTGAGCAAATGTGAGAATTGTTCCGCCTGGTGTTTCGTACACACCACGGCTCTTCATACCGACAAAGCGATTTTCTACGATATCGACACGTCCGATACCATTTTCGCCACCAATCTTATTGAGTGCACGGAGAATATCCGATGGCTTCATTTTCTTGCCGTCGATAGCTACGCAATCGCCCTTTTCAAATTCAAGCTCGATATAAACTGGGGTATCTGGTGCATCTTCAGGTGCAACTGTTGTCTTGAACATTTCTTTATTTTCAGGAACAGTTGGGTCGAACCATGGGTCTTCGAGAATACCAGCTTCGTACGAAATATGGAGCATATTTCTGTCCATCGAGTATGGCTTCTTTGCCGATGCTTCCACATTGATGCCATTCTCACGGCAGTATGCAATCATTTCGCTTCTTCCTGGGAATTTTTCACGGAATTCGTCCATTCTCCATGGCGAGATAATTTGCAAGTCAGGTGCGAGTGCTGCATAACCGATTTCAAAACGGCATTGGTCATTACCTTTACCTGTTGCACCGTGTGCAACTGCGTCAGCACCTTCCTTCTTCGCAATTTCAACGTGTGCCTTTGCGATAAGCGGACGTGCGATTGATGTTCCAAGATAATATTGTCCTTCGTAGATTGCGTTTGCACGAATCATCGGGTAGATGAAGTCTGCAACAAACTCGTCTTGCAAATCGACAGTATAGTGAGCAGTTGCCCCTGTCGCCTTTGCCTTTTCGGCGAGACCAGAGAGCTCTTCTTCCTGTCCGACATTTGCCGCGAAGGTAATCACTTCAGCATTGAAGCGATCTTTAATCCACTTTACGATTACTGACGTATCCAATCCGCCAGAGTATGCGAGTACTACTTTCATTTCTAATTCTTCCTATGTTAAAATTTTCTTCCTTTATAACTCATTTTTTTGCGATTAAAAGCTTTTTATGAAGAAAAAAAAGGAGAGATTTAAACCTCTCCATTTTCAAATTATTTCAATTCTCTATTTTTTTGAACCAAATAGCTGACAATCGCTTTCTGAACGTGCAAACGATTTTCCGCTTGGTCGAAAATCACACTACGTTTACCACGCAAGACACCTTCGGAAACTTCTTCGCCCGAGTGTGCTGGCAAGCAGTGCATAAAGATTGAATTTTTATCCGCAAGCTTGAACAACTTTTCGTTGACTTGATAAGGTGCGAGTGTCTTTAAGCGTTCCGCTTTTTCTTCTTCCTTACCCATCGAAACCCATACGTCTGTATAGATTACATTTGCCCCACGTGCTGCGTCTTCTGGGTCTGATGTGAAACGATAATTTACTGGGAGCTTTGCATCTTTATAAAGCTTGTCTAAAATTGGGTCTGGAGCAAATTCCTTTGGTCCGCAAAGTACTACTTCAACACCGAACATACCACCTGCGAGAGCAAGCGAATATGCCATATTGCAAGCAGTATCGCCATAGAACGCAAACTTCTTGCCTTTCAGACAATCCCAATTTGGCTCGCCTTCGCTGAAGATTTCGCTCATTGTGAACATATCTGTATAGCTTTGGCATGGGTGAAGCAAATCGGTCAACGCATTGACAACTGGAAGCCCCGAATTTTCTGCAAACTTTTCAACAATTTCTTGCTCGAATGTTCTGATGACCAAACCATGCAAGAAACGTCCCATAATCTTTGCAGTGTCTTCCACTGTTTCGCCACGAGACAACTGCAAATCGGATGCATTCATCATCATTGGGTGTCCGCCAAGTTCGTATACGCCTGCTTCAAACGAAAGGCGTGTGCGTGTACTTTTCTTGAAGAAAATCAAGCCCCAGCTTTGACCAGTCAAAACGTCGAGTCTACCAGCCGAACGGATTTTCTTATAACGATGTGCCAAGTCGAAAACTTCGCGAGCTTCCGTTGGTGTAAAGTCTGTATCTTTTAAAAATGAACGTACCATATTAAAGTTCTCCAAGTGTTTTATCAAAAATTTTCAATGCCTTATCGACATCAGACGTCTTAATATTCAATGGTGGCAAGAAACGCAATGCGTTCGAGCCTGCGGGAATCAAGAGAAGTCCATTATCTCTTAATTTTTTACAGACATCACCATTGACAAAAGGTTCGTTAAAAAGTACTGCACGCATCAAACCGAGACCACGTGTGAGCTTTACAATCTTTGGATATTTCTTTGCGATTTTTTCCAAACCTTCTGCCAAACGCTTACCCATTTTTTCTGCGTTCTCGCAAAGATTCTTCTTTTCGAGTTCTTCAAGAGTTGCAAGCGATGCCGCACATGCAAGTGGATTTCCGCCAAAAGTTGTGCCATGTGTTCCAGCTGTAAGCAAGTCGCCATAAGGTTTTGCAAGCCATACTGCTCCGATTGGGAAACCTCCCCCAAGACCTTTTGCCATTGACACTCCGTCTGGTTTTACGCCCAACTTTTGCGATGCCAAGAATGCTCCACAACGACCAAATCCGCACTGCACTTCGTCGAAGAAAAGCAATGCTTTGTGTTTTTTGCAAAGCGATTTCAACGCTTTTAAAAACTTTACATTTGCTGGTGTTACCCCGCTCTCGCCTTGTACTGGCTCTACTATCACCGCCGCTACATCGTCCGACATTACCTTTTCAAACGACTTAATATCGTTGAATGTCGCATACTCAAAACCCTCCAAAAGTGGAGCAAATCCCTTTTGGATTTTGTATTGTGCAGTTGCTGCAACGCACCCGAGTGTGCGTCCGTGAAAGCCGTCTATTGCGGTGATTACCTTAAATTTTTTACCTTCTTTGCCAGCTACGCTGATACCATACAAACGTGCGACTTTCAAAAGTGTTTCGTTAGCTTCTGTTCCGCTATTGCATACATAAACTTTGCCATTGCCGATTCTTTCAACGAGCTTTTCGCAAAGTTCAGCATTTGGTTTTGTCAAATACAGATTGCAACAGTGCGACAATAATTCAGCTTGCTTTGCGACTGCTTTTACCCAGCGTGGATTAGCATGCCCCAAGCAATTTACTGCAATACCAGCTCCAAAATCTAAATATTCTTTGCCGTCTTCTGAATAAACTTTGCAACCTTTACCGCTGACTAAAACGAGGTCGCGAACCCCAAAGTTTGGAGTAGCAAATTTTGATACTTTTTCAGTAGTTGTCATAGTTTACATTAAAGTTCAGGTGATACAATTTCTGTGCCGATACCCTTGTCGGTGAAGATTTCCAAAAGCAAGCTGTGAGGCATATAGCCGTCGATAAAGTGAACACGTCTTACGCCTTTATTGAGTGCGTCAACACCGCTATCGACTTTTGGCATCATTCCACCACCGATAACTCCGCTTTTTTTCAATGGTTCAACTTCGTTCAATTTGAGGTGAGAAATGAGAGTTGAATGATCTTTGGGATCTCTCATTAAACCTGGAACGTCGCAAAGGAACACGAGTCTGCGAGCTTTCAATGCCGACGCAACTGCCGATGCCGCAACGTCTGCATTCGTATTATAAGCGTGAGCATCTGCACCGATTGCGATTGGCGAGATAACTGGTGTTAAACCTTGCTCGATTGCTTTCAAAATCGGGTCTACATCAACTTCATTTACCTTGCCAACATAACCGATATCAACGTCTTCGCCATTTTCGTCTTTCGACAAAAGTTTTTCGCATTTGAGAACATCATTACCTTTGATTCTGCAAGGTTCGCAATCGTGCGACTTGAGCATATCGGCAATCTCTGCGTTGACTTCGTTATTGAGGACATCTTCGACAATTGATACTGTTTTTTCGTCGGTTACACGCATACCATTTTTGAAAACTGGCTCGAGCCCAGCACGAGTCATAGCTCGGCTGATTGCCTTACCACCGCCGTGAACAATCACCACGTTGATACCAACTGTCGCCAAAAAAGCGATATCGTGAGCAACGCTCGCACGCACTTGTGGATTGGGGTCGTCCATAAACGCACCGCCGTACTTTACCACAAATACAGACCCTCTGAAGCGTTTGATATATGGGAGTGCTTCGACGAGAATCCCCGCTTTTTTTGTTATTTCTTCGATGTTTGCGTTATCCATTTCTTTGAAAAATTCTTTGGCGAAAAATTTATTCGCCCTTGTTAAAGTTTACATATTCGTCGGTGAGGTCTGCCGATAAAATCGATTCTTCGGCTGTGCCGAGATTCAAATTCATTGTGATTGTGAAAGTCTTGTTTGCGACAATTTCGCACCACTTTGGTTTATTTGCGTCGACTGGCTGACCAGCTTTCAACACTTCTACATCGTTGTAATACAAGTCGATTTTATCGAGAACAATACCTGTGCGAGCGTATCCTGCAGCGTCTGTCAAGCGTCCCCAATTTGGATCGCAACCAAACCACGACGATTTTACGAGCAACGAGTTGCCGATTGCTCTACAGATTTTTTCTGCTTGGGCTTCGTCTCTTGCTCCTTTTACTTTTACTTCTACAACCTTTGTGATTTTTTCGCCGTCGCCAACAATCTTTCTTGCGAGAACTCTCGACGCTTCGATTATTCCAGCACGGAATGCCTCGATTGCGTCGGCATCTGTTTCTGAAATTTCAACATCACCAGCACCATTGCAAAGGCACAAGACTGTATCGTTTGTACTCATATCGCCATCGACTGTGATGCGATTAAATGTCTTGTTCGCTGCCATTCTCAACGATTCTTTGAGGAAGTTTTGCGAGATAGAAACATCGCTAACCAAGAATGCGAGCATTGTTGCCATATTTGGCTCAATCATTCCGGCACCTTTAGCCATACCTGCGATGCTGAATTTTTTTCCGTTAAATTCAACATTTACGAGAACTGTCTTGGGGCGTGTATCAGATGTCATAATCGCACGCGATGCGTTTTCGCTCGATTGGTCGTCGTTCCCGAGTTTTTCAGATGCCGACAAGATACCACTCTTTAGCTTTTCCATTGGCATAAATTCGCCAATTCTGCCTGTCGAGCAAACGAGTACTTGTTCTTTTTTGACACCGTAAATATCTGCGACAAATTTGCAAGTATCGTTAGCATCAGCCATACCTTGTTTGCCTGTGCAAGCGTTGGCGTTACCACTGTTTGCGATAATCGCTTTGACTTTCGACGATGCGTCGAGGTGAGCCATATCAACAAGAACTGGTGCCGCTTTGACATCGTTTGTTGTAAATACGCCTGAGGCTGTCGCCAAAACGTCTGACACAATGAGAGCTGTGTCCAAACGCGACATATCGTTTTTGTTGCGGATATCACAACCAACTCCAGCAACCTTAAAGCCTTTTACAAGACCCAACCCTGCTACGTCTTCAATTACTTCTATTTTATAATTCTTATCCATTTTTAGAAAATTGTATAATTGTTAGATTACATCAAACCAGCGGTTTCGTCAAAGCCGAATATCAAATTCATAATCTGAACTGCTTGACCGCTCGCACCCTTGACAAGATTGTCAATTACACTGCAAATGACAACATTTTTCGTGCGTGAATCGTACACTGCCGAGATATCGCAACGGTTTGTGTTCGATACATACAATGTGTCTGGATATGCTCCGCTTGGCAACACTTTTACAAATGGTTTGTCAGCGTAATATTTATTCCAGATTTCGTAAATTTTTTCTATACCTTCGTACTTCGCTGGAATTGTGATTGTAGTTGAAATTCCACGAGTCATTGGTGCGAGGTGTGGATTGAATTGAACAACGATATTTTCGCCCGCTGCGATGCTCAATTCTTCTTCGATTTCAGAAAGGTGTCTGTGCTTTGGCAAGCCATACGCCTTTGCACTTTCGTTGCGTTCGCAGAAAATATAACCTAAATCTGCCTTTTTACCAGCACCCGAAACACCGCTATAACTATCAATAACAATGTGTTCTCTGCCTATTGCATTTTCTCTCATCAACGGAATGAGTGGTACGAGAATACTTGTCGGGTAGCAACCAGCACATGCGATAAGTTTATCGTCTTTCGACACTGGGAAAAGCTCGGCTACGACGTATTTGCCAAGCTTCAAAAGCTCTGGTGCTTTGTGTTCTTCTTTGTAGTATTCTTTGTAAATATCGAGCGAGTTCAAGCGGAAGTCTGCCGAAAGGTCGATAACAGTTTTGCCTGCTTCAACCAATGGCTTTGCGTACTCTGCTGCCGCTCCGTGTGGGAGAGCTAAAAACCATACGTCGACATCCATTTTTGCTTGCTCTGCCGGATCTGACGGAAGGAAGTTTAAATCAGCCTTAAGCAGATGTCGGAGTGCTGGCATATTGTCTGCAACTGCAGTTCCCGCAAGTTTGCGAGATGTTACACACGCCAATTCTACATTTGGATGACGTGCCAGAATTCTGACAAGTTCAATTCCTGCATAACCAGATGCACCTGTGATACCTACTTTGATTTTCTTTTCCATACCTTAATTTGATTTCGTCGCCTCTACGATGTCGGAATGGCAAGGAGTGGCTCTTTGTTTGTAAATAATTTTTTGAAAAATTGAGAAAGTACAAAAGCCCCACCGCTGACGCGGAAGGGCTTCGGATATATTGTATTGCGTTCTCTCGGACGATTAACGCTTTGAGAACTGGAAGCGTTTGCGTGCGCCAGGCTGACCAGACTTCTTACGTTCTTTTGAACGTGGGTCTCTTGTGATAAGACCTGCTTTCTTCAATGCTGGACGGAGTGTTTCGTCCATCTTTTGAAGAGCTCTGGCAAGAGCATGGCTAATCGCACCAGCTTGTCCAACTGGACCACCGCCCTTTACATTGATGTCAACGTCAACTGCATTACGCATTTCTGTGCATACGAGTGGACGCAAAGCAATCATAGAAAGCTGATCGGTGTAGCAGTATTCTTCGAGAGGCTTATCGTTTACGATGAGTTTACCTGTACCCTTTGCGAGACGGGCACGAGCAACTGATGTCTTACGACGACCTACTGAAACAAAAATTTCGCTATCGCTCATGTCTATAATTAGAAGTTAAATGGTTTAGGTTGCTGAGCAGTGTGTGGGTGCTCTGAGCCTGCATATACATGCAATTTAGTCAACATCTGTGATGCGAGCTTGTTCTTTGGGAGCATCCCCTTAACAGCTGCTTCAATCAGATATTCTGGCTTGCGTGCGCGGAACTCCGAGAGCTTTACATACTTTTCACCGCCAACGTAACCGGAGTAGAACATGTATTCCTTATTCTCCTCTTTCTTGCCCGTGACCTTGACTTTTTCTGCGTTGATTACAACGACATGGTCGCCACAGTCGACATTGGGCGTATAAATGGGTTTATTGCGACCGCGCAACACGTTCGCAATCTTGACGGCAAGACGCCCTAGTACTTGGTCGGTGGCATCGACCACGTACCACTGCTTCTGCTCTTCTTTCTTAGCTATTGTCGTATTCATTTCCAAATTAAAGAAAAGTTGATTACTTTACTTACACTTATCTATTCGTCAAGTGTTTTTTTTAATTTTATTTAAAATTTTTTTTATTCGCCATTTCTCCCCAGCTTTTTAGCTATTATTGACACTATTATAAGCTGGTATGCGTGGTACAACATTGTCGGCAAAAGAACTACTCCGATTATTGCGGGGTTTGCAAAAAGCACCTTACTCATCACTGAACCGTGTACAAGTGATTTTTTTGAACCGCAAAAAACTGCTGTAATTGTATCTTCGCGATTAAATCGCATCAATCTGCACAAGCCCCACACTATCGCCATTGCGAAAAAGAAAAGTCCGACCATTGCAACCGAAAGCAACACAATATCTGACATCGGGAATCCATCGAACATCTTTTTATGAAAGGAATCGCAAAATGATGTATATACTATAAGTAATATTATGGATTGATCAAAATTACGCAATGCCACTTTATGTGCTATCGCAAATTTGCCAAATTTTGAATTTAACAAAATCCCTGCGACAACTGGCACTATCACTTGCACAACCAATTTTAAGATAACATCGCCCAAGCCATGCGTACCCTCGAGATTATCGAGAAACAAACTCATCAATATCGGAGTAAAAAATACGCCAAGCAAACTCGATATACTCGCATTGAAAATTCCTGCGGGCAAATTCCCTTTTGCGATAGATATCATCACAACACTCGACGATACTGTTGATGGTAGTGTCGCCAAAAAGTATGTACCAAGCCACAATAGCGATATGTTTTTGCCCGACTCAAACGCTCCGCACAAAAACATTGCCGACAACACTATTAAAGGAAAGAGTATAAAAGTTGAAAAATGCACCAACAAGTGCAATCGAACATTTATCAAACCAGCTTTGAGTTTTTCAGGGTCGAGACGCAATCCGTAAAAAAAGAAAATCCCAGCAACGCCCCACGTTGCGATATCCGAAAGCGTAATCGAGCAAACCGACGCTATGCCAACACTTGGGTTCAACCACGCCAACGCAATCGCACCAAAAAGACATACGATAAACGGCTCGAGACCTATTTTACTCAAAAATTTCATAAAGGGAGCAAATTTATATTCACAAAATCACTAATCAACACAAAAATGGCAAATTGTACTATTTTGTTAAAAACTTTCACTATTTTGACTTTTTTTTAGAATTCCAAAATTACATCAAAAAAATTCTTGCAAACTATAAGCGTATAACATAGATGAGTTAAAGATTTTAATTACCCCACCCTATATAATTTTAACATAATAATAAAATGAAAAAATCAACATTATTATTACCTCTGATGCTTGCATCGGTAGCATTTGCTACGAACTACCCCACTGTAGACGGCAATTATGTAGTATCCCAAGCCGGTGCTATTGTCGATGTATACGCTCCATTGGGAACAACCCAAGTAAATATAACTGTAACAGCAGAAAATGCATACTACCTTTATGCTGGTCCACTTAACCCTGGCACGTTAGAGTACCAGAAAGACGTACAATACTTCCTCACAGGTGGTGCAACTGTTGTCCGCAACGATAATGCAGAGCTCAATAATTTGTTTGGGTTGCGTAAAGATGCGGGAGCTTCGGCGACATTTACAATAGACAATGGTACATACAATTTTGGTGTAAAAAAAGATGGTGTTGCATATAACCCAGAAAAAATCACATTCCAAACTTACAGCGAAACTGCTGGCAACGATGAAAATAAAAAAATGATCTTCGGTGCGAATTCAGTTGTAAACGCTTTCGGGCAAAGACTTTCTATCGAATCGATGGGAAGTACATCAACTATAATAAAAGGAACTGTAAATGTTTACAATACAGCAATACCGTCATTCACAAAATCGGTAGAAGTACCAACAGATGCAACATACGGAACATTTGCTGCAATCTATTCGGGCAAAGCGGTAATCGACGGTGGCACAGTAAATGCAAGTCAAATAGTGACTACTGGCACTGGAATTTCTGTAATCAATGGCGGTAAATTTAACCTCTATGCAGATACTGCTGTTATTTTAGCAAATAATATGGTACTTGGCGACGACAATACCTCTACACAAGAAAAAATTACAGCAAACGGAAATTTGACCTTTAGACAAACAACAAATTTTGTTTCAAAAGCAAATTCCTTGATTGAAACAGCAGGTTTTGTAAATGTTGGCGACTCTAACGGCAAATCGAGCATTGAAATAGGCGGAACTCTTGATATTAAAGGTAAAAGCGGTAGCAATGCCTTAATACTTGAAAAGAAATCATCTGTTGTTTTTGGTGAAAATTCAAAATTGTCCGTTGCTTCTGCTGGACGCATATATATGAATTCAGATTCAGTTTTAACAATTAAAGAAGGTGCTGAAATTGAAGCTGAATTCATACACACTATAAAAAATGTAAGAATTGAGCTTAAAGGCACAGAAGTACTTAGGAATGCATCTGGTACATCTTCAGCCGGACTTTTGCTCAATGCGGGAAGTACACCTACAATCTACGTTTCAGAAACAAATACAATTAGAACGGTATCAATGAATAATACTGCTAATACAATAAACCTCGAGTTAGGGTTTACTGGAGCAGAAGATTTCATCGCATTTAATGATATCTATGCGACTAACATGTCATCAAACGTTGACGTTGTCTTTAACGTAAAGAATTTTGAAAATAACCGCATCAAAATTCAATTAAGTACGAATTCTCTCAATTCAGGACTACTCTCTGGCAATGTTCTTCTCAACACCTTTAACGAAACATCAGGAAATTACGAAAGTGCAGATGTAAACTTAGTTGCAACAGGTGTTAGTGGCGTATATTGGTTGAACGTAGCAGTTCCAGAACCAGCAGAATGGGCGATGATTTTAGGTAGCCTTGCTCTCGGTTTTGCAATGTATCGCAGAAGAAAATAATCAACTAAATTTTGTCCTTATTAAAATACCGACTCAATTTGAGTCGGTATTTTTTTAGATAAAAATGTTGACCAAACTTTGTGTAGATGTAATTATATCTACTTATCTAAGGGAAACGTTTATATAAACAACTAACAATATAACACTATATAATTATGGAAAGAAGAAACTTCGTAAAAACATCTGCACTTTTAGGTGCATCTGCAATGCTCTCAAGATACAGTTTCGCTAATGCAAAAGGTAGCGATGTTATCAAGGTAGGTATGGTAGGTTGCGGTGGTCGTGGCACTGGTGCATTCATCAATATGATGGCAGCCGACCAAAACATCAAGCTTGTCGGTATGGCTGACCTCTTCCAAGATAAGCTCGAAAAAGGCAAGAAGAGAATTATTGACGCTGCAAAGAAATATAAGAATGGTGCAGATATTGCTTCAGAAGCTGGTATAAAAACTTTCATCGGTGTCGACTGTCTCGACAACCTCCTCCGCGAAGATGTCGATGTTATTATCGACGCTTGCTCGCCTGTTTTCCGCACACCTAACTACGAAAAAATCGTTGCAGCAGGTAAACACGCATTCCTCGAAAAACCACCTTGCGTTGACGCTGTACAAGCTCGCAGAATGCTTGAGCTTTCAAAAGAAGCCGACAAAAAAGGTCTCTCGGTTGTTTGCGGTACACAACGCCGTTATGACATCGGCTATCAAGAAGCTATCGACCGTGTAAGAAATGGCGAAATTGGCGACATCGTATCGGCACAATGCTACTGGAACGCATCAATCTATGTTGGTGGACCAAAATTCCTCAATCACGAAGAATTGGCTTGCGACACAATGGAATACCAAATCCGCAACTGGTTCTCATTCATCTGGGCATCGGGCGATAACATCGTTGAACAACACGTTCACAACCTCGACGTTATTATGTGGGCATTGGGCGACCAACGCAAACCAAAGGAAGTTCGTGCATGGGGTGGCAGAAGTACAGACTTGCCAACACCAAAATTTGGCGACCGCTTCTCGCACTTCGCAGTTGACTTCGATATGGGCAACGGTTTGCGTCTTTCAAGCTATTGCCAACAAGATCCAAAATGTGCTCCAGAAATTGGCGAACGTGTTGTCGGCACAAAGGGTATTATGTACACAAACCTTTATGGTCAAATTTCAATCAATGAGCTCGACGGCAAAAAACGCTGGGTATTCGACAAAGCAAAACGCCCACGCGACTGCATGATAGAAGAACACGCATACTTGCTCAACGCAATCCGCACAGGCAAGCAAGTCAATAAGATTGACCAACTCGTTAACTCGACTCTCTTGGCTATCGCAGGTCGCTTGAGTGCATACTCTGGCAAGAAGTTCAAGTTCGACTGGGTATTGGCAAAGTCAAAAGAAAGCCTCTGCCCTGAAAAGATTGACTTCTATAAGAAGATGCCAATGAATGGCGTTCCAGTTCCCGGAAAATACGAGCTTATATAATATTGCAATCTGAAAAATAAATAACACTATGGAGTTAATAAAAATTATCTCCATAGCAAAAGGCGAAAGGGGATTATCTCTTTCGCTTTTTTATTTATTATGAAAATTACTTTTTTAGGAACAGGCACATCGCAAGGCGTACCAGTTATTGGTGGCTCGAAGTCGAAACTCGATTTGAGCAATCCAAAAAACTGGCGTACTCGCACAAGTGCACATATCGAGATAGACGGCTTTCATATCCAAATTGACGCATCGCCAGAAATGCGTCTGCAATGCTTGCATAACGATATAACGTGGGTAGATTTGTTTATACTAACACACGGACACGCCGACCATATCGCTGGAATGGACGATTTGCGTCGATTCTGCGACGTTATCGACAACCACGTTCTGCCCGTATACGCAAACGATTACGGAATTGAACGTATACAAGCAATGTTCCCATACGCACTCGACTCTCAACCACGCTCGAGCGGATACCCATGCTTCAAACTTCAAAAGATGCCTGATGTACTTGAACTCAGCAAAAATGCACGCATCTACGCAATGAATCTCCCACACGGACCAGTTGAAACTTTGGGTCTGATTTTTGAAGAAGGCGATAAGAAAATTGCATATTTTACCGATTGCAAAAAGTTGTCGAGAAAAGCAATCGAACTCGCAAAAAATGCCGATATTTTGGCAATCGACGCACTTCGCCCCAAAGAACATCCGTCGCACTTGAGTGTCAAAGAGGCGATATATTATACCGATGAAATAAATCCAAAAATTGCCTATTTCACACACACGACAGCTCAACTCGACTACGGAGAATGGGAACCTATCTTGCCAACTCCGTGTCATATGGCTTACGACGGGTTGTCGGTAGAAATTTAATATTGAAACTCAACAAAATGTAAGATTTTATAGAAAACAAAATAACGCATTTATCTATGAATATGAAAAAAGTTGCACTCGTTCTCTCAGGCTGTGGAGTCTATGACGGCTCCGAAATTCACGAAGCTGTAATCACCCTTTTGAATCTTCAAAAGAATGATGCTCAAGTGTCGTTCTTTGCTCCCGATATCGAACAGATGCACACGATAAATCACGCTCAAGGTGTCGAAGAAAAATACAATAGAAATGTGTTGGTTGAATCTGCAAGAATCGCACGTGGGAACATCGCTCCGCTTTCCGATTTTAACGCAAATGAATTCGACGCTCTCGTGTTCCCAGGGGGATTTGGTGCAGCAAAAAATCTTTCAGACTTTGCCGTAAAAGGTGCGGAAATGTCGGTAAACAATGATGTCGAAAATGCGATAAATGCGATGCTTAAGCTCGGTAAAAAAATCGGCTTTATATGTATTGCACCTGTGATTGCCGGTAAAGTAATTTCAAATGGTGTAAAAATTACAATCGGCAACGATACGCAAACAGCACAAGCAATCAATGCAATGGGTGCAGAACACGTCAACTGCCCTGCCGACTCATTTGTGTTTGATGAAAAATTTAACGTGTACTCAACCCCAGCATATATGCTCGCCCAAAATACTGTCGAACTCGACGCTGGTATTGGTGCAATGATTTCAGAAATGTTAAAATAATGGTGAAAAAATTTTTCAAAATTACCCTTGCACTTGTAGTAGTTATTGCTTCGTTCTCTGCGTTCGGAGCAAGACAAACGACAATGCTCCCAGGGTCTGTAAAAAACTTTGAACTCCCACACTTCGACGATAAGTCGGGTGTAAAAGAATGGGAGTTGTTTGGTGACACAGCAAAATATATCAACGAATCGCGTATTGATATCACAAAAATTAAGCTCGATCTTTACGAAGGTAAAGTTGAAGCAAAACACCGTGCGACAATCACAAGCCCAACTGCACAAGTAAACCCCAATACAAAAATTTCTCAAAGCGATTCCGACCTGTTTGTATCCGCAAAAGAATTCGATATGTCGGGCAAAAAATGGACTTGGTATGGTGATAAACGTTTTGTGGAAGTTTTTTCAAACGTGAAAATTTCAGTAAAGCCACGCACTCAAAAAGACTCGCCTACAATCTTTGAAAGCCAATACGCAAGCCTCGATTACCGCAACCATTCAAACGTTTTTGAACTTAAAACAAACGTCTCTGTCAAAAACGATGAAATGCAACTTAAGTGCGATTTTCTGCACGCAAAATCCTCAAAAGAAAATGCTCGTGGCGTCAGCGATATTATCGCAAAAGGCAATGTAGAAATGATTCGTGGGAAGCATTCAACATTATCGCAACTGGCTGAAATAGATCCCGAAGGAATTGTCGTGTTGACAGGTTCGCCCAAAATTACTGACCTTCCAAGCAAGTCGGAGTTGCTGGGTAATCGCATCGTTTTAAACAAAGAGAAGAAAACAGTTGAATCGTTCTCATCAAAAAAACTTCGTGCTATCGCAATAATTTTCCATACAGACGAAAATAAAAAAGAACAAAAAATTACAATTATCTCCGACAAAATATCGATGTCGCAAAAGGATAAGCAAAATGTTTTCAACTTCAACGGAAACGTAAATATTATCGCCGACGACTTCACTGCTAAATGCGAAAACCTACAAGCTTTGTCTATTTCAAAAGAAAACGAAAAACCAACGCTTGAATATATTCGAGGCAATGGGAATATCCGTTTTGAAAATAGCGACGGAATTGCAACAAGTAAGGCGATGGAAATAATCCCCGAAAAACAAGAAATATGGCTCTCTGAAAATGTACAACTACGCAATCCCAAGCGTGGAACAACTCTCTCAGCCGAGGCTATGGTATTTTTCAAAAGTCAAAACAAAGGTTTAGCTTTAACATCGCCAAATAAAAAAGATTCGTTTGTGGTTGTGAAAATGGCTGAAACCCCTGCATTAGATTCTATCGCAAACGGTCAAACTAAATCAAAAGGTAAGACAACCACTATCATAAAATCGAGAAAATTACACTTCAGCAAAACTGAAAAAACAATGGATTTTGTGTTTATAAAAGATGTAATTATCAACTCTGACGACATCCAAGCGAAGTGCCAAAAAATGAGTATCTTTGCCGAAACAGACGAAAAAGGCTCAAGCACACCAAAGAAAATTATCGCCCAAGAAAATGTATCATTACAACAAAAAGGATATTCTGCATCTGCCGAGATTGCGACAATCTATCCACGTCTCGACACAAAAGGCGACAATAAACAGAAAATACATAAATACATCGAGTTGGCAACCGACCCACAAAATCCGTTGCTCCGCCCGACAATTACTTTGTCAGAAATGCGTGCGTTTGCCATTAGCGAAACAGAAAATTTGTCTAACATCAAAAAGAAGACAACTGTTATAAAAAGCGACAAGCAATGGCTCACAAGCACAGCAAAAGAAGACAAATATTATTTCCAAGGTAATATAAATATCACTGGGACTAATATGGACGCTACTTGCGAAAATATGGAAGTTGTCATCCCTAACAAGCCAAAAGCTAAAAAAGAAATTTCGCAAATTATAATGACAAAAAATGTGAAGCTCACTCAACAACTCAAAGAAGCTACTTGCGATAGAGCCGATATTTTCCCGATTGATAACATCGTTGAATTGACAGAAAGCCCAATCGTTATCGACCGTGAAGACAACTCGCGTGTGTACGGACATAAAATCACCTACAACAACGGTACAAGAAAAGTTCAAGTTGAAAGCGATCCAAACGCACAACAACGCCCAACTACTTCGCAATTCGATTTGCCAAGCCTTGAAGGCGACGATGTAGCCCCAAAACGTGCAACAATAAAAATCGACACAACTTCGAACAAGCGAAAACGCAACTTCAGACGTCGTTAATTTCTATGCAATATTTTTCCGAGTTGTTTGCATCATCGCAACAGATGTGGTCGCTCATTCTTTGTGCCGTTCTCATCGGGATGTCGAAGACAGGGCTACAAGGAATCAACACAATTTCTATTCCACTAATGGCGATTGCATTCGGTGCAAAACCGTCAACTGGCGTGATTCTCCCAATGCTCTGCTTTGCCGATTTAATCGCCGTTATTTATTACCGACGCAACGCCTCATGGAAACATATTGTAAAACTTTTGCCGATGGCGATTGTCGGTTTTTTTGTCGCAATATTCGTCGATTCATTTGTCGATACGAGCGACTTTAAAATACTCATTGCAATCTGTATTTTTATCGGGCTACTCGTGATGTTCTGGACAGAACGTGGGGCTGGCAAAAGCGAAAAACTTTTACGCACATGGTGGTATGCACCACTTTTTGGTATGCTCGGCGGATTCACTACAATGATTGGCAATGCGGCAGGTCCGGTAATGGCAGTTTATCTGCTTTCGACACACTTACCAAAGCTGATTTTTGTAGGCACAAATGCGTGGTTTTTTATGATTATTAACTATCTTAAAATTCCACTACAAGCATTTGTTTGGGATAATATCAATGTCCATAGTTTGTCGATTGGTGCATTTGGAATTCCATTTATTTTGATAGGTTCGGTAATCGGAGTATGGCTCGTAAAAAAACTTCCCGAGAAAGGATACAGAGGCTTTATCATAGTTATGACGATTGTCTCGACTCTCGCAATGTTTATGGAGTTTTAAAAATTGTCCGATTGATATTAAAAAAACTTTACATACAAAAATTTTACACACATAATTAAGGTATGAAAAGACGTCAATTTGTAGCAACAATTTCAACTGCAGTAGCGACTATGCCATTCGGCGATTTGCTCGCTGAAACAAAATCTAAAAAAGGATTGCCCGATATGGTCGCAATCCGCAACGGCGAACCAGCAGAAATGTTCGACAAAGCTATCGCCGAAATGGGTGGAATGTCGCGTTTTGTCAAGAAAGGTCAGACCGTTGTGATAAAGCCAAACATTGGTTGGGATAGAGGCGTTGAATACGGCTCGAACACAAACCCAGAGCTTGTCGCAAGAGTCGTAAAACATTGTTTTGATGCTGGTGCAAAAGAAGTTCTTTGCTTCGACAAAACATGTGGCGAAAATTGGAATGAACGCTACGAAATGAGCGGTATCAAAGACGCTGTCGAAAAAAATGGCGGAAAAATGGTTACTGGACAAGTCTCGGATATGTTTGTCGAACAAAAGATTCCAAAGGGTGTATCGCTTAAAAGTGCAAAAGTTCACAAGTTGGCAATCAATCCAGATGTATTTATAAATATGCCCGTACTCAAACATCATAGTGGAGCAAAAATCACTTGTGCTATGAAAAATTATATGGGCTGTATAGATGACAGAAGATGGTGGCACAAGAACGATCTTCCACAATGTATAGCCGATTATGCGTCATACCAAAAAACGACTCTTACAATCGTCGACGCATATCGTGTTATGCTCAAAGGTGGTCCTCGTGGTTCCGACCCAAAATTTGCACCAGTTGTGAAATATCAACTTCTTTCAACTGATATTGTCGCTGCCGACGTTGCATCTACACAAATTTTTGCATCGGTTGCAAAGCAGTTTAAGATTGGTCAACCATACAAACTTTCCGATATTAAATATATCGCCCATGCCGTAAAATTGGGTGTTGGTACGGACGACCTAACTAAACTTAACGTAAAGAGAATTGCTCTTTAAAAAATCGCAACTTTTTTGCACAACGCACCGTCTAATAATGCGGTGCATTTTTTTAATTTGAACAAGAACAAAAGATGAAAACATTTTTTAATATTATGAAAAAATTGCGTGTGCTTGTTGCACTCGTCATTTTCTGTTTGGTGTCGGCAAAGTTCTTTGATGTCTATTCGGCTCTGCCAAAATCGTACACAATGTACTACAATCCAATCGGGACGCAATTTGCTCCGTCGCTTTTGAAAATGCTTGCGTTTGGAAGTTTGGCAATGGGTGCTGGCTTTATTACGTTTACAATCCTTGCGTTAATTTTCGGCAGAGCGTATTGCTCGTTCTTTTGTCTATTCGGAATTTTGATGGACATCATCAGAAGAATTGTGATATTCCCTGCAAATTCGTTTCTAAAGAAAACTAAACTCGGTAAATTCTGTGCAAAAAATTTTGTTGTCCAAAAATACGCAAAAGCAAGAAACGTTATGCGAACATCGTTTTTGTTTATCGCAATACTTTCTATAATTTTAGGCTATGGTGCGTTATTCGGACTTATCGACCCATACTCGCTCTACGGAAAAATTATGGGCGGAATCGTTCACCCCACGGCTTGCCTTATCGTCAATGGGACGAGCCAAGCCTTGTATAGTTTTGAAATTTTTGCAGTTCGCCCCGTCAACGGCGACCCTACAATCCCACTCGCACTATTTGGAGTCTCGCTTTTTATACTTGTTATTATTACTGCAATGACCGCCCTGCGTGGACGCCTCTACTGCAACACAATCTGTCCAGTTGGTGCATTTCTTGGCTTCTTTGCAAACTTCTCGATTTTCAAAATTTCGCTCGACAACACAAAGTGCATATCGTGCGGAATGTGCGAACGCAACTGCAAGACACAATGTATCGACGCAAAAAACAAAAGTGTAGATTTTTCTCGATGCGTACTCTGTTTCAACTGTGCTGAAAGATGCCCGAAGAATGCGGTTAAATTTTCGTTCAATCCGACAATCTCAAAATTGCTAAAAAAAAGCGACGGCAACGCTGAAACACAAAGTAATTTTGTATCGCAAAAAATATCACGAAGAAAATTTCCAAAGTTGGCACTTGGTCTGACTGCAATTTTCTGCGTTGCTGGCAAAAAAGAACGTAAACAACTTCGCAATAGAAAGTGCGAAAAAAGCAAAGATTGTTGCGACGCCACGCCTTTTACAATCGACGGACAACGCCCAGATAAGCGTCTGACTATGCCTCCTGGGGCAAGAACAATGGACAACTTTCTTGAGAATTGTACTGCGTGCCAACGTTGTACATCGGCTTGCAAGGCTCATATTTTAAAGCCGTCGCTCACTGAATTGGGGCTATCGGGGTTTATGCAACCATTTATGGATTTTTCGAGCGGATATTGTATCCACGCTTGCCACGAATGCTCAAAAGCTTGCCCGACTGGTGCGATAAAATTTATCGGCGGAAAAGAAAAACGACACACAAAAATCGGTACTGCGATATTTAGACAAGAACTTTGTGTTGTCGAAACCGACGGAACCGATTGTGCCGCATGTGCCGAACACTGCCCCGTCAGTGCAATCGAAATGCTCCCGTATGGCGATAAAGAAGATGCACTTTTTGTTCCCCATGTTCACTCAGATGTTTGTATCGGTTGTGGAGCGTGCGAATTTATCTGCCCTGTTCGACCACATAAAGCAATTGTCGTACAAGGTGTAAAGACGCACAAAAAGGCTGTTGTCTTTGATGAATCTATGCGAATATACAAGCCCGAAGAGGAAGAAAAAAAATCGGATAAAAAAGCAGAAGAAAAAACACAACCTGCTCCACAAAATGATTTCCCATTCTAATTTTATAATTGCACACTGAACGTTGTTTAAATAAATTCTTCAACAAAATTTAAAAATAAAGGAATAGAAATGACACTCGAAGAAAGACTCGAAAAATATCTCGGTAAAGATCCGCAAGTTGACGCAACTGCATACGTCAGCAAGCACGCAACCCTCATTGGCGACGTGAAAATCGGTGCAAATGCGAGCGTATGGCCAGGTTGTGTACTCCGTGCCGACATCAATTCAATCGAACTCGGCGAAGGCTCAAATATTCAAGACGGAACAATGGTTCACCTCGCTGACGACGCTGGCGTAAAAATCGGCAAAGACACAACAATCGGACATGGTGCAGTTATCCATGGTTGCGAAATTGGCAACGAATGCCTAATTGGTATGGGTGCTATCGTTCTCGACAAAGCTGTTATCGGCGACAATTCAATTGTTGGTGCAGGTGCTCTTGTTACGAAAAATACAGTTATCCCAGCTGGTTCGCTCGTACTCGGTTCGCCTGCAAAAGTAGTAAAACAACTCGACGAAGAAACGCAAAAGGGTCTCGGTTATTGGTCGAAGAAATACCAAAAACTCGCTCAAGCGAACAAGGCAAAAGAAGAAGCACAGAAATAAATGAGTCTCGAAGAAGCAATCCAACGACGCAACGAACGCATCGCAAAACTTCGCATAATTTGCGATGAGATTTTTTCGCGTTCGCAAAATATTTCGTTTGAAATTGGCTCTGGCAAAGGACACTGGTTGAGTTCATATGCGGCAGCAAACCCAAACGAAATATGTGTCGGTATAGATATAATCAACGAGCGTGTCAAAGACGCACAGCGTCGGGCGAGAAATAAAAATGCAAGCAATGCGTTTTTCTATAAAGCAGAAGCATCGGAATTTCTTGAAGCAATGCCACGCGATATGCGTTTAGATAAAATCTTTATTTTCTTCCCTGACCCTTGGCCAAAAGAAAGACATCACAAACGCAGATTGATGCAACAACCATTTTTGGATTACATCAGGCAATTTGCACAAAGCGGAACAAAATTATATTTTCGCACCGATTACAAAGAGTACTTCCAATGGACAGTTGATGTCATCAACGAAAACTCAAATTGGGAGTTGACCGAAGAAACGGAATTGCCACTTGAAGAAGTATCGCAATTCCAAAGAATACTTCCCGATTTCTCGACGCTCGTGGCAAGAGCGATTTAGTTTTTTCTCACAAAAAAAGGACGGCTTTTTCATTTTTGATTGCCGTCCTTTTTTTGTACCATTTGGCACTCGTATATGCGATTAATTCAATGCGAACAATTTTAAGTATACCGATTTTCCTGAGTTTGAGATAACATCGTGCAAGTTAATTTTGAACTCTCGCTCGATGTATTCTTCCAGCGAAGCAGAAGGTCTGTACGATTTTTTGCCCGCACCGATTTTCACACTGCAACTGTTGATTGCAGTATACTCGTTTCTGTATTTCATAGAACAATCCTCTTGTTGAGGTTATCGTGTTTATAAATCGTACTTATAATAAGTCGCTTAAATTTTTTTCATAGGCATATTACAAATTCAAAATGTACAAAATATAATTGACTATTTTTTAAGTATTTTTTTTACTTATGTACAAGAGGAGCAGATTCGCATTTTGCAATCTGCAAAAAGATAAACAAAAAAGGTATCAAATTATGTTCAATAGAAGACAATTCCTTAAAAACTCTGCATTGATGGGAAGTGCTGCAATGCTCATGAACTCTAACGTTATGGCAAAGCAAGCAAAACCTTGCGAAAATGGTAAACTTAACGTTGCAATCGTCGGCGTTGGCGGTCGTGGCGGTTCGGCAGTTAAGGCTCTTGGAGATATGAAAAATGTAAAACTTGTAGCTTTCTGCGACGTTGACGATGTTCGTGCAGCAAAAGCTTACAAGCAATATCCAACAGTTCCACGTTATCGCGACTATCGCGTAATGCTCGATAAGATGGATAAGCAAATCGACGCTGTTGCAGTTTGCACACCTGACCACATGCACTACCCAATCGCAACATGGGCAATGTCGAAGGGTAAACACGTCTTCTGCGAAAAGCCATTGGCTCGCACAATTTGGGAAACAAGAGAAATGAAACGCCTCGCAAACAAATATGGCGTTATCACTCAAATGGGCAACCAAGGCCATACTAACGAAGGTTGGAGAATCATCAAGGAATGGTATCAAGCAGACCTTCTCGGCGATATCGAAGATATTTACATTTGGACAAATCGCCCAATTTGGCCACAAGGTAATCTCGCTGTTCCACCAGCACAACCAGTTCCATCAACACTCGACTATAAACTTTGGCTCGGTGTTGCACCATATCAACCATATAATAGTGCAATTCTCCCATTCAAATGGCGTGGTATGCGTAATTATGGAACAGGTGCAGCAGGCGATATGGCTTGCCACTTCCTCGACGTTCCATACTCGGCGTTCGACTTAGGTTGCCCAACTGAAATCGTAGGTAATTCGTCGCCATTTAACGCATACAGCTGGCCAAAGGAAGCATCGACAGTGATGACCTTTAACAATATGTGCGGTAAGAACGGAAAAATCAAACTCCACTGGTACGACGGCGGTAGAAAACCAAAGGCAATCAAACGTGTTGATAAATCGTTTATCGATGATCCACGCAATGCAAATTGCACATTTATCGTTGGCACAAAAGAAACTGTCTACACAAATGAATATGGTGTTGGCACAAGAATTTGGCCTAACGCAAGAATGAAGGAACTCGCAAAGAGTGGTGCATTGCCAAAGAAGACAATCGCACGTTCAATCGCACCAAATAATCCACACAAGGAATGGGCAGAATGTTGCTTGGCTGGCAAACAATCGATGGCTAACTTTGACTACGCTGCACCATTCACAGAAATGGCTCTCTTGGGTATGATTGCAATCTGCACACCAGAAATTCCACTCGTGTACAGCCCAAAATCGCTCGAGTTCTTGAATTATCCAGAAGCAAACAAATACATCCGTTCTCTCTATGCTTACAACAAAGAATTCATAGCAGAAGAACCGATGTTTGTTTTCTAATCAAAATTCATACATTAAAAAAGCTCACCGATACGGTGGGCTTTTTTGTGTCATTATATGTTTGCAAACAACTTAGCTATTATATAAAAATATATCAGTTTTCTTTGATATAACATTAAACACATAATATTATGATGAACAGAAGAAGTTTTATAAAATCGACAGCAACTGCGGGCGGACTTATGCTCTTGCCGAGTTGGTCTATTGGCAAACAAATTGCCCCAACCAGTAAAATCAACGTCGCCGTAATTGGTGTCGGCGGGATTGGTGGATACTCAAATTTTCGCTTGCTAAAAAATAAATACTGTAAAGTTGTCGCACTCTGCGATGTCGATGATGTTCGTGCATCAAAACAATATAAAAAATTTCCAGCATCAACACCAAAGTTTAGAGACTATCGAGTAATGTTCGATAAAATGGGAAAGCAAATCGACGCTGTTGTAATTTCAACACCCGATCATATGCACTACCCAATCTCTGCTTGGGCGATTGCAAACGGCAAACATGTCTTTTGTCAAAAGCCATTAACACGCACAATTTGGGAAGCAAACGAACTTCAACGATTGTCGAGTCAAGCTGGCGTTATCACTCAAATGGGCAATCAGGGGCATACGAAAGACGGCTGGCGAGTCGTCAAAGAATGGTACGAAGCCGGAATTATCGGACAAATTAAAGAAGTTCACATTTGGACAAATCGCCCGATATGGCCACAGGGCGAACTTCAAATGCCATCAGCACAGCCGATTCCATCAACACTCGACTACAACTGTTGGCTCGGGGTTGCACCACATCAACCATACAATAAGGCAATAGTCCCATTTAATTGGCGTGGCTTACGCAACTACGGCACAGGGGCAGCGGGCGATATGGCAATACACTATCTCGATATTCCATACTCGGCTTTTGAATTAGGCTTCCCTTATAAGATTATCGGCAACTCGACACCATTTAACGATTACTCTTGGCCCGCTCAAGCATCATCAACAATGACCTTCTTAAATAAGCGTGGTGTTGACGGAAAAATTATGCTCCACTGGTACGACGGCGGTAGAAAGCCAAAGTCGATAGAACGTGTCGATAAATCGTTCCTCGAGGATAAACGCAACGATAATGCGATATTTATTGTCGGCACAAAAGAAACTGTTTATGTCGGTGGCGATTGCCAATCTCCAAAAATTTTCCCGCTCACAAGAATGAAAGAGTTGGTGAAAAATGGCATAATTTCAAAACAGCAAATGCAACTAAAATATTTCGACGACCCAATCGCCGAATGGATAAACGGATGCCTCACTGGAGTAAATCCACCAGCAAGTTTCGACTACGCTTGCCCATACACAGAAATGGCTCTCTTGGGTATGGTTGCACTTTGTGTTCCAAATACCGAATTGAAATATGTGCCGTCGAAAATGTCGTTCATAAATTGTCCCGAAGCCGACAAATATGTACGTTCACTCTACGATTATCGCACAGAATTTTTGCCGTCAAAAATTAGGCTTTAGTCGATGTGGTAGACAAAAAAATCCCGACAAATTGTCGGGATTTTTTTTGCGTTTATGCGTAAGCTCTAATTTCGTTGACGACAACTTTTGGCGAACCATTTGTCGCAAGGAATTCGGCTCGCAACGCTTTTGCTGAAATAGCGTCAAAATTCAAGCGAACTAATCGTTGTGCATTTTGGCGAACTTTGCAAAGCTCACGTTCAGAACCATCCTCGAGAACCGCAATTAAATTGAAATCTCGCACAATATCTTTTTGAGCTCCACGGTGCATATTTTTCAAAATATATGCCGACTGCGTTTGTGCAATTTCATTAGAACCACTAAAGAATGTCAGCTGTGCAGACGATATTTTTTTCGGAGAATCCCATGCCAACGTTATAGACGGCTTCGACGACGCAAGTGCAACCCAGCGATTTTCAACGCCCCCAATTTTATCGTAAGCTATGCCCGACAAAATATTTTTCGGCTCACTGCCGTCGATACTTTCCGATGCCGACACTTTCGCCGAACGAGCGAGGTCGTCAGAATCTTCATTCTTCACACCGAGAATAGTTTGGTCGTCTCGCAAAAGCATTTGCTGAAGTTGACGTATCTTCTTTTTATCGGCACGCAACTGCGATGGCGTCATATTTGAATCTATGCAAAGTGCGACTGCCGTACCAACTGCCTGCCCTTCGACAGCACAAGTTGACATCACACGAGTCGACGTAAATGCAACATGGCTACACGATATATTACGCCCAGCCATAAACAAATTTTTTACGTCTTTTGAAAATAGCGAGCCAAAGCTAATGTTGTAGCATGGCACTTTGCCAAATTGTCTGCACGGGCGTCTATCCGATGCGTAAAAACCTTTGTATGGGTGGTCGTCCATCGACCAACCACCGACTGCGACAGCATCGTCAAACTCTTTCCATTTCCCTTGAATATCGTGTTGAGTCATTATGCGTTCGCCGACAATTCTAAACGTATCACGTCGCCCTGGAAGCATTGAAATAGTTTCGATTGCACGGTTTTCAACATCGGGATATTTTCCGCTATTTTTGATGTAATCCCAAACGCCCATAACTATTGAGAGCAATTCAAAACGCAACATTTCGTTATCACGGATTGCGTCGCCGTCGCCACCGAGCTCAATCCACCAATAGCCGTATGCCAAGCCATCAGCCTTTATACTTCGATATTTCATCTGTTCGGGCGTAATTTTTTTCGCCCACGATGGCGGAGTAAATGGCATCGGTTTGTCGTGAAGTTTCGATGTAAACATAATTGTAGAACCTTGCCTTGTGCCGATTGGGTCGTAATCCGCAAAAGATTCTCCAAACTTTTTCGAGCCGTCGCGTCCTGACATAACCTCAGCACCAGCTTCCATTGCAAGACGGCAATCGCCTGTTGCATCAACAAACATTTTTGCGTTTATTTCGTAAATATGGCGAGTCGTTTCCGAGCGCGCGTAGGCACGTTTAATTTTGTCGCCATCCATATCGACTTTGCATACAGATGTATCCAAAAGCAAAGTGAGGTTTTTTTCGCTCACGCACTTGTCGTACAAAAGCAAATCCCACATTTCCCACGACAACTGCGGATTATTCGATGCATTAGCAAGTTTCAATTCTTCGATAATACCGCCCTCACGCCAACCTGTGCGTGCCGACGGCACACCCAACGGGTGCATTCTAATTTCTGAACTTGAATTTCCACCGAGTCTCGAGCGGTCTTGAACAAGCACAACTTTTTTGCCGTGTCTTGCAGATGCAATCGCTGAACAAATACCTGCGAGTCCACCGCCTGCGACGAGAACATCGCAATCAAGCTGAACTTTTTTCATCAACTTTTCATCTTGTGCATACGGCACCGATTCAGGAGCACTGAGCTTTGCGAGTTTCTCCGAGCGTTCGTCGGTTGGTTTCATCGCCTTTGCTTTTGTTGGTGCAGTAATAATCAAACTATATCCAGCCATTGATGCTGTGCTTGCAATAAATCCTCTGCGGTTAATTTTCTTCATAATATTACGCTTTCAATTCAAAGTTGTAAGCATTTTTTACCCTCGCACAGATTAGTCAAATTTATTTTAAAACGAACTAAATAGTACTGTAAATTGTCTTGAAAATATGTAGGAATCTGCGAGTATATAATTATGCGAAAATTCGGAAAAATTTGTGCACTTATTTGCACATCAATTTGCTCACTTGAAGTATCTGCCACATCTACGACAGATATGGCTAAAACTTTTTCCGAAAAATCGACACCACTTGTATCGTCAAAGCTAACCAGAAGTGCTGAATACATCGCATCAGCCGAAGAAGGAGCACGTTCTGCACTAAAGGCGGGGATGCCGTCGCTCGCCCAAGCAATCATCGAAGACGCTATGTCGATTGAAAATTTACCCGAACAAAAAGCGAAAGATTTAATGCTTCTTTTGAGCGACGCATATATCGCACAAGGTAAATTTGAAACTGCCATAAAAACTATGGATAATGCCGATATGAATGATTCCGAAAATATCATTCGTCTCGCACTGATTCATATAGGTCTATCAAATAATTCTGAAGCCGAAGATTTGCTCGAAAAAATAGAGATAGAAAAAGTTTCAAAAGATATGCTTTCGTGGCTGAATGTCGCAAAAGGTTATGTTTGCTATAACAAGGGTGATTTCCGTAAGGCGTTAGAATTTTTCAAAGAAGCAAAGACAACAGTCGCAGAACAATTTGTTCTCGCCGATATTATGGTGGCAGAAAACCTCTGCAAATTGTCGGATATAAATACAAACCAAAAAAATTTTGTATCGTTAGAAAACACTTTGCGTGAAAATGTAAAATTGTATTTCGGAACTCCAACTGGTTTTCAATTTGCAAAACAACTCGCACACATCTTGTTTAAACAAGGAAAAATAGACGATGCAGTAGAAATATTAACACAGCAACTCGAAATAGAATTGTCGCCTTCAATCGATAAGGAAGAAATTAATATCATAATTGCGACAAACACAAAAAATATCGAAGAACAAAAAAATAAACTTCAGGCAATTCTCAAGGGAACGATATCCTACGACATTTGTGAAGTCGCCATAGCAATCCTCGCAAAAAATCCAAAAATTTCTGACGATGAACGCAAAAAACTTTTGGAAGAATTGCATAAAAATGCACCAGCAGAAATCCTCGATAGAATATTCCTCGAAAGTGCGAAAATCGCAATAAAATCGTACAATCTCGCCGATGCAAAAAAATATGCTGAAATCATAATTAACAATTACCCAAATTCAAAATATAAAAAAGATGCGTTGCGTATTCTTGCGTGGACTGCTTTTTCCTCAAACGCTGAAAAAGCCCCAGAATACCGACTGGCAGCGTCTCACCTATCCGCATTGGCATCTCTCGAAGACGATAAAGAAAAAGCAAACGAACTCCGACTGCTATCAGCCGACTGCTTCTTCCTCAACAAAGACTTTATAACGGCATCAAAATTGTACGAATCGCTTTTCAATGAAATGAAAGATAAGCGTGGGCGTATTATCAATCGTGCAATGGAAGCAAATATAAATATCGACAATTTGCAAAATGCCACAAAAATGCTCGACCTGGCATACTCCGATTCAAACATCAATGATGACGATATTTGGAACGCCGAGTGGAAACTTATCTCATACTTGCGTGAAAAAAATCTTACAGACAAAGCAAAAGAAAGAATTGAATATCGTATAAAAAATGCGACACGTTCAAAATCGCTTCTGATAAAAATGCAATGGCTATCTGCGAGAATGTCGGAGGAAACAGGCGAAATACAAAAGGCAATTACTCAATGCGACAACATTTTAAGCACCTTAAAGTCTGAAGGTATAAAAGACGCACAAACTCGCAAAGCTGTCGCAACAAATGCAATGTTGATGAAAGCAAGATGCCTCGAAACAATAAATAAAATCGAAGGTGATGCCGGTGCTTTGGCTCTCTATAAAAAATTGCGAGAAGAATATCCGATGAGCGACGCATCAAAACTTTCATATCTCTACCAAGCTCGTGCCGAAGGTAAACGTGGCAATTATGCCGAAGCTCAACAACTATGCAGAATCCTTTACGAGTTAGACACAAAGAGTCAATACGCTTATGACGCTGTTATGGATAGTGCAATTTATGCTGAAAAATTGGCAACCCCAGAAGACTATAAATCGGCAATAAGAATGTTTGAAAAGTTGTGCGATGACTTCCCAAACAATCCTCGCAATTACTATGCCCGATTGTCGCAAGCTGGAATCCTCCGCAAAATCAACAACTTTGCCGACGCAAAAAAACTTTACGAAGAAATAATCAATCAGTACGGCTCGCATCCTGAAATTCACCTTGCATATCTCGGACTTGGCGATTGCGAACAAAATTTAAAGCCAGAAAATGCGATAACAATATTCGAGAAAATCTATGCACTCCCCAATATGCCGATAGCAGTTAAAGCTGAATCTGCACACAAATGTGCAATTGCACTCGAAAAGAAAGACAGAACTAAAGAAGCAAACAGATACATTTGGATTACATCTACCGAACTTTTATCGCAAAAACTTACACCAGTTGCAAAGTATTGGATTAGCAAAAGCCTTTTCAAACTCGCAAATAATCTCGAAAAAGATAAAGCGATGAACGACACGCACGCTGTCTATGAAATGATAATCAAACACGATCTTCCACTGCGTTCGATAGCCGAAGCAAAACAAAAAGCAACAAAGAAATAATCATGGAAAAAATTTTAAACATATTTCAAATGGGCGGACCTATGATGATTCCGCTTGTCGCAATCGCATTCATTGCTGTCATAATATTTCTCGAACGTTTTTTCTATCTGCACAAAGGACAAATAAGTGCGGTTGAATTTGTCGATGGTATAAAAGCTGTCTTAAAAAAACGTCGCTTGCTTGAAGCCCTTACAATCTGCGACGAAAGCGTCGGACCAATTCCACGCGTCGTGAAAGTTGCACTGCTTAATTGCGAACAATCTGAAGAGATTATGTCGCAAAGCGTGAATGCATCGGCTTTGAACGAGTTTGCACTTATCGATAGACGTGTTGCAAGTGTTGCGTTAATCGCAAAAATTGCACCACTTATGGGCTTAATGGGAACAATCATATCGCTCTTGCAGATTTTCTACACGATGAGCAAAAGTGGCGACTATGCAACAGTCTCACAATTTTCAACATATATATATTCTGCATTACTCTCAACCGCATTTGGATTGTTGATTGCTATATGCGGATGGGTAGCATACAGTTTTCTGAACAGTAGAGTCCGTGCACTCGCACACGATATCGACTGGGCATCAAACGATATTATGCTGTTTATTCTTCGCAAAATGCCCGAAAACGAAGACCTGCATATCAAAGGTAAAAAATAAAAATGAGAATTGTTGATACATCATCAAAAGTTCGCAAAGAACGTATATCGATAAGCTCGGCGGCACTTGCCGACGGCGTTCTGATTGTGATAATATTTATGCTTTTGGGTTCAAAATTTATCCTCGCAACAGGTCATACTATCGATTTGCAAGATTTGCCGACATCAGAATCGCCCGACGTTGCAATCGCAAATTCGTCAGTAGATGTTCTCAATGCAAAGGGTAATTCTATGATTATTTTCGATGGTGCAATATTCAACCCAAAATCTTTCGCCAGAAAAATGGCTGAAAAGAAATCGAACAACAATTCGCACGACATCCTTTTGATTAAAGCCGATAAAAATGTAGACACTCAAACGCTCTTGGATATTTGCACTTCAGCAAAAAAAGGTGGCTTTAAAAAAGTTCATATAGCTACGACAAAAAAGTAGCACTCGCCCACTATGCAGAAAGCAAAAACAATCAACACACCAAAACCGCGAAATGAAAAATTTATCTATGTTTTCGCATTCGCGTTGTTGATTTCTTTCTTCGCATTCTTCCCTGATATCGATTTAACAATACAAAATCCCCAACAATCAACACCACTTGCAACAGCCGTTGAAATCAACGATAGCGATGAGTATATCTCGCTTGATGAGATACAAGACTACGCACCAATTTTTATCCCCACACGCTGGAATGCTCCATACAATTCGAGCCAAATAATCAATCCGAGTGCGTGGAATTTTGAAGTATCAAAAGAAAAATACGCTACGCAATTAGAAACAAAAGAATTTGCTTTCGACAACGATGAAATCAATCGCAAAAACAAAGCAAAATATAATCTACAAATACGAAGTGCTTTCTCAAATTACGCACGAAAAAATATTCCACAAAAAGATAAGACAAATGTTATCTCATACCAAATTATAGATTTGTTCTCCGGAAAAATTGTAAAATCGGCATCAATCAAAAAGAATATATCGTTCTCAGAAATGGCTGAATTTAAAGTGTCGATAGGAATAGACGGTTGGGTGATGCGTCCGTTGGCTACGCAATCGACAGGAGACGAAAATTTAGACGACAAACTGGCAAGCCTCTTGACAAAATCGAAACTGCTAAAACAAATTCCAAGTGGAGATTACAAGGTGATATTCGTGCCATAATCCGATAGAAAGTTTAAAAGCAAAAACAAAATTATATTGCGTTAAAAATACCAATTTTTAAAAATCAAAATATGAATAGAAATATCAGGGTATTACTTGTAGACGACCAGCCAATCATCTGCGAAGCTGTCCGCAGAATATTGTCGTCGCACCCAGATATTGAATTTTGCTTTTGCGAAAATCCGACAAACGCACTTTCGCAAGCCGAAAAATTTTCGCCGACAGTTATCTTGCAAGACCTCGTTATGCCCGATGTCGACGGGCTTACGCTCGTAAAATTTTTTAAGGCAAACCCCAAAACTCGCGACATTCCACTTATCGTGCTATCGTCAAAAGAAGAACCAGATATCAAATATCGAGCATTTGAAAATGGTGCGAACGATTATATGGTAAAGTTTCCCGACCAACTCGAAGTACTCGCAAGAATAAGGTATCACTCGAAAGCATACACTGCTCTTCTCGAAAGAAACGAAGCTATGAGAAAATTGCAAGAGAGCCAAAATGCCTTAAAAAATGAGCTCGACGAAGCCGACCACTATGTAAGAAGTCTCCTTCCACAAAAGTTCGATAACGGGAAAATCGCAACAGATTGGGTTTTTAAAACCTCTACCTCACTCGGTGGAGATTGCTTTGGCTATGGTGCAATTACCGACAAACACTTTTCGATATATTTGCTCGATGTCTGCGGACACGGTGTCGGGGCGGCGTTGCTATCGGTATCAGCAATGAACGTATTGCGTTCGCAAAGTCTCTCGGGGGTAGATTTCACAAAGCCCGACCAAGTTCTATCAGCGTTGAATAATGCGTTTGATATGGACAAACAAAATGGGATGTACTTCACACTCTGGTACGGCGTTTTCAACACAGAAACACGCGAGCTTGCATACTCGTCGGGCGGACATCCCCCTGCAATTCTCGTCGCCAATGGACAATATCAGAAGTTGAAAACAAACGGAATTGTTATTGGTGGTATGCCCGAGGCAAAATTTGAAAGCAAAACAATTATTGTTCCAAACAATGCAAAACTCTATGTGTTCAGCGACGGCGTTTACGAAGTTGAATATGCAGACGGATCTGGAATGATGAACCTTGAAATCTTTGCCGAAGAATTATTAAAACCACCTTTTGCCGACAACACAAAAACTCAATCGATGATGATGTTCTCGCAACAAGCACAAAAGAACGAACAATTTGAGGACGACTTTTCACTCTGCGAAATAACAATCAGATGAAGATAAAAAATACATATTCGGCAAGTTTGGAAAACCTTGAAAAAATCTTTGCCGACGCTGAAAAATTCTGCGAAGAAATTAACGCTGATGCAAAGACAACTTATGCCCTCAATTTGTCGCTCGACGAAATTTTCACTAACATAGTTTCGTACGGATACAAAGGCGATAGTTCTAAAAATGTCGAGATAGAATTGGAAAAATCTAACGATGAAATTGTCGCAACAATCAGCGATACCGCACCACGCTTCAATCCGCTAATCGACGCAAAATCGCCCGACACCGATGCAAACCTCGATGACAGAGAAGTTGGAGGCCTCGGAATTTTCTTCATCCGAAAAAATATGAACAAAGTTTCGTACAAATACGAAAATGGAAAAAACCAACTAAGTATGGTGCGTAAAATAGCCGAATAATAATACTATGAACTTGCTCGATGTACGAAATTTGAAAATTAAATTCTGTTCTCGTGGAATAGAAACAGAAGCGGTGAAATCTATCAGCTTTTCACTGCGTGAAAACGAGTCTGTTGCAATAGTTGGCGAAAGTGGGTCGGGCAAAACAGTTACGGCGATGAGTCTGACAAAACTTCTGCCACCACCACCAACTTGCACTGTCGAAGGCGATATTATTTTCGACGGAAAAAATATTGCAGATATAGATAATGCACAACTTCGCAAAATCAGGGGCAGACAAATATCATATATTTTTCAAGAACCATCAACATCGCTGAATCCCGTTTTTACAATCGGATTCCAAATTGCCGAAGCAATAAAGTTGCACTTCCCAGAAGAAAAAAATGTACGCAAGCTTGTTGTTGAAAGTCTGCGTGAAGTCGGCATACGCGACCCCGAAAAACGCTACGATTCCTATCCGCACGAACTATCGGGCGGTATGCAACAACGTGCGATGATTGCGATGGCTCTGTCGTGTCGTCCACGCTTGCTTGTCGCCGACGAACCGACAACTGCACTCGACGTAACAATCCAGAAACAAATTATCGATTTACTAAAATCTGTACGCGAAAAACGCAAAAACTCGTTGCTGTTAATCACGCACAATTTTGGGATTATATCAGAACTTTGCGAAAGAGTGATAGTGATGTTCCGTGGGAATATCGTCGAAGAAGGCTTGTGCAAAGACGTTTTGTACAACCCACAACATCCATACACAAAGGCGTTGATTAACTGCGTGCCTCGCTTAAATTCAAACAAAAAACTTGAACCGATTGATTATGACAAAATCAAATGACAACTCTCCTCTTTTGAAGGTTGAAAACTTGAAAGTTTCGTACTCGCTCGGTGCAGGACTTTTCTCGTCATCAAAAAATACATTCAATGCAGTTGATGATGTTAGCTTTGAAATTCAGCGTGGACAGATAGTAGGGCTTGTCGGCGAGAGTGGCTCTGGCAAGACCACAACAGGACGTGCTATTATTCGCCTCGCACCAATTTCAACTGGAAAAATATTTTACAACGGCACAGAAATATCGTCGCTCAACGACAAGCAGTTTATGCCGTATCGTAAAAAAATTCAGATGATTTTCCAAGACCCATTCAACTCTCTCAATCCACGAATGGATATTTTTAAAATCATTTCTGAACCGCTCGATATACATTTTAGAGAAATGTCGAAAGAACAAAAACGCAATCGAGTTGCAGAACTTTTGGAAATTGTAGGATTGCAAAAATCGCATATGAATCGCTATCCACACGAGTTCTCGGGCGGACAACGTCAGCGTATTGGGATTGCTCGAGCATTGGCAGTTGAGCCAGAATTTATTATCTGCGACGAACCAGTCAGTGCACTCGATGTTTCCGTACAAGCACAGATTATAAATCTGCTGGAAAATCTCAGAAAAGAATTAAACCTTACACTTTTGTTTGTCGCACACGACATCGCAGTTGTAGAGTATTTGAGCGATAAAATTATGGTGATGACTCACGGGAAAATTGTCGAACAAGGCGATGCCAAAGAAGTTTGCACAAACCCACAACACCCGTACACAAAAAACTTAATATCGGCTGTTCCGAAATTTTAATATGAAAAACGTGTGGGGAATTTTTCAGACAGCAATCTCTATCTGTCTTACAATAATCATATCGGCAACACTAACAGGTTGCGATAGGATTACCCCTGTCGACAAAGCCACAAAAGAAGCTCACCTAATTTTAGGTAATGGTTCAGACCCCGCAACGCTCGATCCCTCCTTGTCGACAGGAACAATCGAACACAAAATTTTAAACGCACTTTTTGAAGGTCTCGTTTGTGCCGACTCAAAAACGCTTGAGGTAAAACCAGCAGTTGCGGATACATGGGAAATATCGCCCGACGGCTTGCAATACAAATTCAAATTGAATCCAAATGCGAAGTGGTCCGACGGCAAAAAAGTTTCGGCAAAAGATTTTGAGTTTGCATGGAAACGTACACTCAACTCGATTATCGGTTCTGAATACGCATTTATGCTTTTTGCTTTAAAAAATGGACGTGCGTATAATTCGGGAAAATTAAAAGATTCAAACCAAGTAGGCGTAAAAGCTATCGATGAAAACACCTTGCTTGTAGAACTCGAAAAACCTACACCTTACTTTTTGTCGTTGCTATATTTCCCTGCATACTTCCCTTTGCCCGAACACACTCTGCGTAAATTCAACGCACACAACTCACGCATAGCAGATTGGACAAAACCAAACAATATGGTTTCAAATGGTGCGTTCACTCTGAAAAAATGGAACATTAACGATAGCATCGTCGTTGAAAAAAATAATTTATACCACGCTCGAGACAAAATATTTTTAAATAAAATTACATTTCTACCAATACAAAATATCAATACAGAAGATAGAGCTTTTCGTGCCGGACAAATGCATATCACTGAATCTATCGCACCTTCAAGGCTCGATAATATTCGCAAATACGCACCGCAAACTCTGCGACAAGACAAATGGATTGGCACATATTATTATCAAATAAATTCAACTCGCCCACCTTTAGATAACCCTAAAGTTCGCAAAGCATTAGCGATGTCGATAGATAGAAGTGCTATCATAAAATCGTTTTTAAAAGCTGGGCAACCACCAGCATTTGCACTTATTCCAGAAGGCTGTGGCAATTACAAAACGATAGAATCGGCAAAAATAAAAGAAGATATTGCAACTGCAAAAAAGCTTATGGCAGAAGCAGGATTCCCCGACGGTAAAAATTTTCCGACAATCAGAATTACTTATAATACATCGGAACAACATAAGCCTATCGCCGAAGCTATCCAACAAATGTGGAAAGATAATCTCGGCATAACAGCAGAACTCTACAATTTGTCGTGGCCAGCATATTTGGCTACAAGACGCAATAAAGATTTTGAAATAGCTCGCTCAAGTTGGATTGGCGACTTCGCATCTCCCGAAACTTTCCTTGAAATATTTCTGTCCGATAGCGGACTCAATCACTCGGGCTACAAGAGCAAAACTTTTGATAAAAAAATCGAGCAAGCTCGTTTGGCAAAAACCGAAGAAGAACGTTTTAAAATTTTATCTGAAGCCGAAGCTGAAATACTCGAGCAACTCCCGATTATCCCGATTTACTTCTACTCAAAAGTATTCAGGATTTCAGAAGATGTGGAAGGTTGGCACGCAAATATCCTCGATTATCGCAATTATCACAACGTGAAATTGAAGAAGAAAGGCGTTCAAAATGATTAAATATTTTCTAAAAAGAATTGCCGAAGCAGTGCCTGTATTTTTCCTAATCATAACGGCAGTTTTCTTTATGGTACGATTTGTCCCTGGAGGACCATTCGACCGTGAACGTCCAGTTTCAGCCGAAACAATCGAAGCTTTGAATAAATATTATGGTTTGGATAAACCGCTTTACTCGCAATATTTTTCGTATTTGAAAAATTTAGCAAAAGGCGAACTGGGACCGTCGTTCAAATACAATGGTTGGAGCGTGAATGAAATTCTCGCTGAAAAAGCAAAAGTGTCGCTTGAACTCGGCTCGTGTGCACTTGTGATTGCACTTGTGTTAGGACTGATATTAGGTTTTGCGTCGGCAGGAATGGCGAAGACAAAAATGGGTGCGACACTTTCGGGGATTTCCCTGCTGGGAATTTGTCTGCCAGCATTTGTTCTCGGACCAATACTTATTCTTGTGTTTGCGTTAAACCTCAACTCGTTTAACGCAATGGGTTGGAATAATTTTCCAGAAGATGCGGTTTTGCCGTCTATCACACTCGCACTTTTCTATACTGCGTGGATTGCAAGACTCGCACGCAACGGAGCTATTGATGAACAGAATAAAGCGTATGTGCGTACCGCCTTCGCAAAAGGTGCAACGCCAACGCGAGTTTATTTAATCCACATTATGCGGAATGCAATTCAACCTGTCGTATCCTATATTGGTCCTGCGGCTGCTGGGCTTCTAACAGGTTCATTTGTAGTTGAGACAATTTTTCAAATACCAGGGCTTGGACGCTTCTTCATATCGAGTGCACTCGATAACGACTACACGATGATTATGGGTTGCGTTATGCTTTACGCATTGTTCATTATCGGATTCAACCTTGTGTCCGATTTTATTCTCGCACTTGTCAACCCGCGAGTTGCAAAGGAGATGAAAAAATGAGCAATAATGTAAGCAAAGAAAATCCAAGTGTCCTCAAAGATATGTGGCAAAAAATTTGTGCCGACAAGTTCACTTTTGTATGTTTCCTATTTTTGACAATCTGTGCATTCTGTTGTTTCTCGGCACCGATTATCGCACCATACGCCTACGAAGAACAGAATCTGCAAATAACTTGCCAAGCCCCAACATTACAACATATTTTCGGGACAGATATGTTGGGACGCGACATCCTCTCACGCATATTGTACGGAGGAAGAATCTCGTTTGCAGTCGGCTTGCTCGCAACATTCACTGCAGTGATTATCGGCACTGCGTATGGGATGATTTCAGGAATGGCAGGTGGACGTACCGATGCACTGATGATGCGTTGTGTCGATATAATCTACTCTTTGCCTTTCACAATTTTTGTGATTTTACTAACGCTGGCATTTGGCAGATCAATATGGCTGATATTTGTGGCAATAGGTGCAGTTGAATGGCTGACAATGGCTCGTATCGTCCGTGCGATGACGCTCGACTTGAAGTCACGTCAATTTGTCGAGGCGTCGGTTGCGTTGGGACAATCGAAAATCAAAATTATGCTGAAACATATTTTGCCGAACTCGGCGAGTGCAATTTTGGTATGTGCAACTCTAACAGTTCCCAGTGTGATGTTGTTGGAATCGTTTTTGAGCTTCTTGGGTTTGGGCGTGCAAGCACCATTGCCGTCGTGGGGGAGCCTCGTAAAAGACGGAGCTGAATATATGGAAGACGCTCCGTGGATGTTGATTTTCCCAGCGTTATTTTTCAGTGCGACACTCTACGCACTCAATCGAGTCGGCGAGTCGCTATCAGGGAGGAATCAGAAATGACAATCGCAATCATTGGTGCTGGTGCAAGTGGTATGTTTTGTGCGGTAAATCTTTCACGAGAACATCAGATCGACGTTTTTGAAGCATCAAAATATCCCTTGCGTAAAGTTATCGCAAGCGGTGGCGGACGTTGTAATTTCACAAATGAAAATATCGACACCGCCGATTTATCTGTATTTTATCCACGTGGTGCTGGAAGTTTGAAAAAGCCAATGCGTCGCTTTGGTTGCAAACAAACAAGAGAGTTTTTTGCAAATCTAAAAGTAGCGTCGAAGACAGAAGATAATGGTCGTGTTTTCCCGACTTGCGACGACTCGCGTGCAATCGCCTACGCTTTACAAAATACGGCAACTGCAAATGGCGTAAAAATTATCACGAACGCAAAAGTAGATTCTATCTCGAAAAATGATGACGGAAAATTTGAAGTAAAAAGCGGAGCACTCGTATCAGCGTACGATGTTGTTGTCGTAGCAGTCGGAGGGTTGACAGATGAATCGCTAAAAGAAAATTTCCAAAACTTAGGAATAAAAATCGAACCGACTTGCCCATCACTTTTTGCGTTGGAATTAGATTCCGCAAAAAATGCGACTTGGCAAGATATGTCTGGGATTTCAATCGACGATGTCGAACTTCTTGCACAATTTGATGACTTAAAAAAAGCCGATAGAAAAATATTGTCGCATGGAGCAATGTTAATTTCGCACTTCGGAATTGGCGGTCCAGCCGTACTCAAATTCTCGTCGTTCGGGGCAAAAGCATTTAATTTTAAAAATTACAATTTCAATTTTACGATAAATTTTGCACCTCGCTTCAACGAAGAATTGCGAAAGAAAACGATAATCCAAGCTCGTGAAAAATTCGCAAAAAAATATATCGCAAACGCTCCACTTTTCGACTTGCCACAAAAGCTGTGGTCGCACTTGCTCGAGCTATCAAACATACCCAGCAATACATTATTTGCGTCGCTAAATAAACAAAGCCAACAAACACTTTTTAAAAATATATTCTCATTTCAAGCACACTGCACAGGACGTTCAACTCACAAAGGTGAATTTGTCACCTGCGGTGGAATCGCAAGAGAAGAAATCGATTTTTCCACGATGCGTTGCAAGAAAATCGACAATCTTTTCTTTGTCGGAGAGTGTATTGACATCGACGCAATAACTGGCGGATTTAATCTTCAATCGGCATGGACAACTGCAAAAGTTTGTGCCGAAGCGTTAAACTTATCAACCAATATTTCAAGTAGATAATATTCAACGAAATAAAAATCAAAAAAAAGCTTGATTTCCTGACGCAATTTTACGATTATAACATCATAAAAATTTCCTCCCCCCATCATATATAGATAGCACCGCTTGAAGAGAGATTCTTCAGCGGTGTCTTTTTATTGATAGTGCGATGCACACAGAATTTATAAATCCAAAATTTTGACGATGCGTTTTTAAGTTGTCTAACGAACTCATTTTTGCAAAGCTTGATAGAAATGAATTTTGACGTTTACAAAATTAGAAAAGATTTCCCCATACTCTCACAAACTTTGAAATGCGGGAAACCTTTGGTGTATTTCGACAACGCCGCAACCGCACAAAAACCATTGGCGGTAATAGATGCCGTTGCAAATTATTATAAGCAAGACAACGCAAACATTCATCGAAGTGCACACGAACTCAGCGAGCGTTCAACTTGCCAATACGAAAATGCACGAACAAAAATTCTTAAATTTTTAAACGCACCAGCTGAAAAATACACAGCTATTTATACTCGTGGAACAACCGAAAGCTTAAATATAATCGCTCAATCGTGGGGACAAGAAAACCTCAAGCAAGGCGATGAAATACTTTTGTCGGAAATGGAACATCACGCAAATATTGTTCCATGGCAAATCACTGCACAGAAAACTGGAGCTAAAATTCAAGTCGCAAAAATTTTGAAAGACGGCTCGCTCGATATGGAAGATTTCCAATCAAAGCTGTCTGAAAAAACAAAGATTGTATCAATCGCCCACGCATCAAATGTACTTGGAACGATAAACGATGTTCAGACTATTTGTAAGCTTGCAAAAAATGTCGGGGCAAAAGTTTCGATTGATTCGGCACAATCATCACCACACTTGCTCGACGACCTCTCGAAAATCGATTGCGATTTCCTCTCGATGTCGGGACACAAATGCTTTGCACCAACTGGAATCGGTGCACTCGTCGCAAAAACAAATATTTTAAACGCTATGCCACCGTATCAATCAGGTGGCGATATGATTGAATCTGTATCATGGCAAGGCACAACTTTCCGCCCTGCACCAGAACGTTTTGAAGCTGGCACGCCACACATAGCTGGTGCAATCGGATTCGCAACTGCGTTGGAATATTTGATGTCAATCGATATTGAGTCGGCAAAGAATCACGAACATATGCTTTTGCAACGCTTGACTGAAAGACTCGCTGAAATTCCACAAGTTGAAATTTTCGGAACATCGAAAAACAAAGTTGCGGTTGCATCGTTTGCGTGCAAAAACATTCATCCGAACGACATTTCGGTTATGCTCAATGCATCGGGAGTTGCTATCAGAACAGGACATCACTGTGCTGAACCACTTATGCACACGCTCGGCGTAGATGCTACAGCTCGAGCATCGCTGGCATTTTATAACACACTTGAAGAAGTCGATATTTTTGCTGACGCACTCAAGCACGCAATTGATATTCTTTCGTAATAAAAAAGGCGAGCCATAACAAAAGCTCGCCTTTAATTTATTTCAAATAAAATGCCAAATTTAATGCAACCGACCTCTCTTTGTCCTCACCATTATGTTTATTTAGGCGAACAATTTTTTTAGTGTTTTGGTCTACCACAAGCATAGTTGTCGAACCTCCGCCATCCATAAGGACTGCATCGTATGCACCAAAATATCGCATTGCACGAGCGAGTTCTTGCCCGAACATACCTTCGCTATACGTTGGCATTCGACCTTCGCATCCGACAATATATAAATATTTTTTCGCCTTATCAAAACCGATTGCGATTAACGGATTAGTCTTTTTTGTGTGCGAATGGCGTCTGACTGCGTGATGAGTTTTGGGTAATTCGTCAAAAGTTTTTCCATTATCGAGCAAAGTTCCGAACGCAAAAATTGCCTCTTTGTAGAGAGAGAGATGTTCGTATTTATCTGGCACTCTGATTCCATATTTACCTTGTTTATCCAAGTAGAAAATCGGATACGATGCCGCATCATTACCTCCACGCGACACGAACTCCCCACCCGAAACAACCATCCCTGAAAAGTTTGCATATTTGTGTGCAATGCGATTATTAAACGGACTCCATGGCGATGTATTGCACGCAAAAATAATTTTCATATCCTTACCATTCTTTTGCGATTCCGCCATAAGCGACTTCACAAAATCTCGAGTTGTCGAACGTGCAGTTTGGATAGTTTTTTTCGGATAATCCGGCATAGCCCTACCCCAACCTTCAGCTTTCGGAGTTTGTACAATCCCGATTTTATCGAGTTGCAAACGCACTGCATAAAGACGTATTGGACGTGGACTTGTTTCAACAAAACTTTTCATCGCCAACACACCATCGTATTTGGTTTCGGCATTAGACCAATCAAATGTGCCAGTCTGCCAAAATGGAGTAGCAAAAGAGAGTGCAAGAAAAAAGAAATATGTGAATATAGATATAATAATTTTTTTCATAAAATTTAACGTTTAAAAAATCTTGCGACGTGTCGGATCAAATTTGCTTCTGAATCGAGCGTACACTCGCCATCGAGCCATTGACAGAAATGCTGGGCAAAATAAGGGCTGAGTGCATATCCTTTTGAACCAAATCCATTGAATGAAAGTATGCGAGAATCGCTTGGATGTTCGCCCAAGTGCGGACGCGTTGTAGCCGTACATGGTCGCACACCAGCAAAATGATTGACAACTTCAAAGTCGATTTTTTGGCGGAACATATTTGAAAGTGCCGAAGTCAATTCGCTTCGCCCAAGCTCTGTTGGATTAGAATTGAGATTCTCTCTATCCCAAGTTGAGCCAATTCTAAATGTATCTGGCGAGTTTTTCATAATCCAATTTCCACGATGAATTATGTGCAATGGAACATCTGCCGTTGAACGTAATTCGAGAATCTCGCCTTTTGCTGGTCGGTACGGAAGCCAAGAAAAATAAGGATTCTCGAGGACTCGCCAACCATCGCAAAAAATAATTTTCTTTGCAGAAAGATCGCCATACTTCAAAAATTCTCCAGATGAATCGAGCGTTGAAAAATCAAATTTTTCGAGTCGCAACACGCCCTGTTCGAGAAAATATTTTTTGAATGCCGACATTGCAACACGAGTCTCAACCCATGCAGAATGTTCGATAAAATACGATCCCCTTGAATCGTTCAGAATACCAAAAGATTCTGGTTTTGTAAATTCGCCGACAAATTCGCAATAGCCGTCTTGCGTTGAACGCTCTTGCCAAAGTTCCGATTCTTCGTCGGATTTGCACATTTGCAAAATTTTTCTGTCGTGAAAAAACGATGCATTCAATTTTTTTTCAAGACCTTTATAAAATTTCTTTGCGTACGGATGTGCAAATGCACTTCGCCAACTTTTGACAAGTCGCTTACCTGTGATTGGATTTATAACACCTGCTGCGACAAGGCACGCCGAGTCTTTCCACGATTCATCAATCAGCACAATCTTCTTATTTCGCTGAAGAAGTTCGTATGCCAAACACGAGCCAGCAATGCCTTGTCCGACGACAATATAATCGAGCAAATTCATTAGAACAACGTTCCTTGTGGTGGATTGATTCCGTCTAATCCCAGAATTTTCCACGCCTTTTCGGTCAAGACACGCCCTTGTGGAGTACGTTTAACAAAACCTTCTTGAATCAAATATGGTTCATGGACTTCCTCAAGAGTATCGGCTTCTTCGTTGACTGCAACTGCGACTGTCCCCAATCCGACGGGACCACCAGCATAATTTTGTGCCATAATTTTGAGCATACGTTTGTCCATTTCGTCGAGCCCATGCTCATCGATTTCCAAAAGTTCGAGTGCATTAACTGCAACCTCACGAGTAATTTTTCCACCCGCTCTTTCTTGGGCATAATCACGAACAAACCTAATCAAATTATTGACAATACGTGGAGTCCCTCTCGCTCGACGTGCGATTTCATCAGCACCAAATTTGTCGATGTCTATCGAAAGCAAGTCGCACGAACGTTTGACGATTGAAATAAGATCTGCACGTGAGTAATAGTCGAGCCTTGTTTGAAGAGTGAATCTACTTCTAAGTGGTGCGGTCAGAAGCCCCGTACGAGTTGTCGCACCGATTAGCGTAAAGCGTGGTACATTCAGACGCACACTGCGTGCATTCGGTCCTTGGTCTATCATAATATCGATGCGAAAATCTTCCATCGCACTATACAAAAATTCTTCGACTGTGCGTGAGATTCTGTGAATTTCATCGATAAAAAGAATATCTCCTTCTTGCAGATTTGTAAGCAATCCAGCCAAGTCCGACGCCTTTTCAATAACTGGTCCGGAAGTAACACGTACTTGCGAGTTCATCTCGTTTGCGAGGATAAATGCGAGTGTAGTTTTACCAAGCCCTGGGGGACCATGCAAAAGAATGTGGCTGAGTGGCTCGCCACGCTTGCGCGCTGCCCCCACCATAACTTTTAGACGTTCAACGGTCTTTGGTTGCCCTGCAAACGAGTCAAAACCAGAGGGTCGCAAGGACGATTCAAAGTCGTCTTCCCTGCGTTCGAGAGCATCCTGTAAAAAATCAATTCCTTTTTCCATTGAGAAAAATCTTTACAATATCGTAATTTCGTACAACTCTACACGAGTTTAGATAATTGTGAAGATAAATTTTATCAGACTAGAAAATTTCAGAAATGTCGAATTCGCCGATGTGCAACTCGATGCTCAAAATGTGTGGATACACGGACAAAACGCACAAGGTAAAACTAATCTCCTTGAAGCAACCGGCTTGTTGTATGCGTTGCGTTCTTTCAGGACATCGGAAATGTCGGCGATGGTACGTTATGGCGAGAAATCGGCACGAGTACTTGCGGGAATATCGCACGAAACTCTGGGCGATTGCGAAGTTATGGTTTCTATTGGCGACAAACGCCAAGCATACATTGGCGATGAAGAAATAAAATTCTCGGACTTTATCGGGACATTCCCTGCTCTCGCAATGAGTAATGCCGACATCTCGCTTTTGCGTGGCTCGCCAGAAATAAGACGCAAAGATTCTGATATGTTTATATCTTCTATTGACTCGGATTATTTTTCGGAACTAAAAATTTATCATGGAGCTCTTGCACAACGAAACGCACTGTTGAGAATAGGCTCGCAAAATGTAGATGAATATTTGCCGTTTGAAACTCAAATGGCAGAATCGGCAAGTGTAATTTTGTCGAAGCGACGTGAAAAACTCGGCGAGTTAGGAGAACTTGCAAGCAAGAAGTACGCAATACTTGCAAAAGAAAATGGCGAAAATGCAGAAATAAAAATTAAACCAAATTGCGATGTTCAAACTACTGACGACTTCCTAAAAGTTCTCGACGATTGCCGTACAAAAGATATCGAACGCCGAAACACTTCGCATGGTCCGCATAGAGACGATTTCAAAATTTTAATCGCAAACAAAGACGCAAAAATTTACGCATCAGAAGGTCAACAACGCTCTGCTGTTATCGCATTAAAACTCGCACAATTTGAAGCAATAAAAATTGCAAAAAATATAACGCCAACAATCTTATGCGATGACATTCTCGGAGAACTCGACACTACCCGACGTGAAGCATTTTGGTCGTGCATAGATACACAATCGCAAGTTATCGCAACATCGACAGAACAAGCCCCCGCAATAAATAATCGTGGGACATGGAAAACTCTGCTTGTTAATAACGGCACTTTTAGCGAACAATGAATCAGCTAATCGAAAAAATTTTTCGCAATAACAATGCCGATAACTCGCTTAAAATCGGCTGGGAAGATTTTATCAACTACGCACTTTACGACAAAGAATTTGGCTACTATCAAAAAGAAAAAGTCCGTGTGGGCGGAGCTGAATCCGATTTTTACACAGCTGTCAGCCTCAAACAAAAAGTATTTTCCGATTTGATTGAGGCTTCGGCAAAGAATATTTTGTCGCAACATAATCTGAATTTTGCCGACTACACATTTGTTGAAATAGGAGCCGAGCCGAACTCGCAAATAATAGAAAATTCCGTCGTTTTCAGACTGAATGACCAAGTAGATATTCCGCAAAAATCAATCGTTATTTCAAACGAACTTTTAGACGCTCGACCATTTTCGAGATTTAAATTTATCAATAACAAATGGCAAAAACGCATCCTAAAAATTGAACGAACAAAAAATTCTGAATACAAATTTTCAGAAGATTTTGAAGCCCCCACGCCTGAAGAAAATTTACATATCCAGAAATATTTTCCCAAAGCGAGTGTTGAAAATTTTGCATTAGATATTTCTTTTGATGCACTCAAATTATTTAAAAATATATTATCTCAAGACTGGCATGGAATATTTATTTTTGCCGATTATTACAGGACTGCAAGTGAACTTTCAGAACTTCCGTTAGGCACTGCTCGCACATATCTCAAACACACAGATTCAGCCGATATTACTAAATTCGCCGGCGATTGCGACATCACATTTTCGCCCTGTTCCGACACACTTCTCGACATTGCAAAGCGTTTTAATTTTGTCGGAGTAGAAGAAAATTATCAGGCAAATTTTTTTGTAAAATATGCACAAGAAAAAATCCGTCAGATAATAGAGACAAAAGAAACGGATAACCTGCGAAAGCGAGAGTTATCCGAATTGATTAGCCCAGTTCACATGGGCTCGGCATTCCGCATAATATCGGGATTACGCAAATAACAGAGTTTATTTCACAACCCCGATTTTCTTGTAAACGATATTTTCTGCGTTTACATTTTCAGCGTTTACAACAGTACATTTTGGATCTTGCACAGTATCAACTTCCCAATTTTTGAAATAGAAATTTTTTGCAGTCAACGCTTCTTTTGCCGTGATTTTATAAAGGAATCCAGCCGATTTACACTTTATATTTTCAAAATGTATTCCGTCGACACGTGTAAGTTTTTCCTCATAAGTTGGAACGACATTCCATTGAAATATGCAATTTGTACGGAGCTCGAAAACGCCTTTTTTAAGGACATCGGCAACGCAATTTTTCACATAAACATTTTCGACAAACCCACCCCGTCTCTTATTTGTTTTAAGTGTCGATAGACGCGAAACTGGACGTGTTATTTTGCAGTCATGAACGTAAATGTTGCGGATACCTCCCGACAACTCACTGCCGAAAACAATCAGTGCATGAGCCTTCACGATAGTGCAATTTCGGGCGACAATATTTTCGGTTGGCGTATTCAAACGCCATCCATCGTGATTTCTACCCGACTTAATCACAATACCATCATCGCCTTGTTCAAACTTACAATTTTCGACGAGAAAATTTTTACTCATTTCTAAATCGACGCCATCGTTGTTGTGTCCTGTTGCTTTCACATCGAGATTGCGAATAAGCCCATTAGTCGACTTAAATATATGGATTGTCCAGAACGGACTATTTTGAATTTTGAAATCCTCAAGCAATATATTTTGGCATCGATTAAATTGAATAAGATGCGGACGCAAATTCGCTTCGCCATACGCCATTTGTCGCTCGACAACCGGAACGTTTCTCGAAAGTTGATGATACAATTTTTTCAATGCCTCCATATGTGCTGGTGGACGTGCAAACCAAATTTTCCAAGTATCCATTTTTGGCATAAGCTTACCCTTGCCCGTTATCGCAATATTTTTGCGACCAAACGCATACACAAGCGGAGAATAATTATAACATTCTATCCCCTCCCACGAGGTCTGCACAACAGGTAAATAAGCTTTAGGGTCGTCAGTAAAATTGATAACAGCGTTTTCGCTCAAGTGTAAATTCACATTGTCTTTCAAATGGATTGCACCAGTTTGCCAAACTCCAGCAGGAACAACTACCCTACCTCCGCCCGCATCTGTACAAGCTTGGATAGCATCGGCAAAAGCTTTTGTGTTGTCGAAATTTGGTTCAGATTTTGCACCAAAGTCGGTAATTATAAAATCTCTATTTGGGAAATTGTAAACCTTGATATCGGGCATATCAAAGGGTGCATCGACTTTTATAGATGTATATTTATCCTGCGATACAACTGCATTGCACGCCGACAAAAAACCGATAATGCAAACAGCTGAAAGCCCCAGTAAAAATTTTTTCTGTAATAAATTCCTTTTCATATTTTTTATTTTTTCAGATATTAAAATACACTCAAGCTTTTTCCTTGGTATACAGTTTACCAAAAACTGATTATTAAAAATTGACGAACATAGAAAAATCTCTAATCTGAAATTTATGAAAAGACGTAATTTTTTGAAGAAGGTTTCTATCGCAACAGCGACTCTGCCAGCAATCACAATGTCGGCATGCAATTCTGCACCAAAATCTGAATTCCCGCCAAAAAAGACGCAACTCCCACGTCGCCGTGGATTCAATTTGTTAAATATGTTCTTGCCAATCGGCAATACGTTTAAAGGCTCAGGCAATTATGGTCTGGGACCATTCCAAGAGGAAGATTTTGAAATTATCAAAAGTTGGGGATTTGATTTTATCCGCTTGCCCCTTTGCTACTGGTGCTGGAGCGATGAACACGATTGGTTCAGACTCGATGAAAAAGCCCTCAAGCAAGTTGACCAAGCTGTTGAATGGGGTCGTCAATACGGAATTCATATCAATATCAATTTTCACAGGGCTCCCGGCTACTGCGTAAATCCAGACCCAATTATCAAGCCACAAACACATTTGTTTAGAGACGAAGCACCTCTCGAAGCATTCTGCTACCACTGGGCACACTTCGCCGAAAGATACAAGAGCTACTCAAATAACGAAGTAAGTTTTGACCTCATCAACGAACCTCCCTCTCGTATGCGTGATGGCTATGTAAAAGCAATGCGTGCGGGAATCAAAGCAATTCGTGATGTCGATCCAAAACGTTTAATTTGTGTTGACGGTTTCAACTATGGCAAAGAATCGCTCAATGAATTTGCTAACGTAGAAAACTTCTACCAAAGTGCACGTGGATATACTCCAGCTGAAATAACACACTTCCGTGCAATTTGGATGCCTCCACACATCAGAGATTTTCCAGCAGAACACCTCAAGTGGCCTCTCAATTACAAGGGTATAAAATACGACAAGCAATATTTGCGAGATATGTATAAAAAGAATTGGGATGAGTGGGAAAAACTCGGCGGTTCTGTACACGTCGGAGAAATGGGTTGCCACAACCACACTCCTGCTCCAGTTATGCAAGCTTGGTTGAAAGATTTGCTCGATGTCTATAAAGAACGCAACTGGGGCTGGGCATGTTGGCGACTCCGTGGTGCACTCGGAGTAATCGACTCTAACCGACCAGGAGCAAAATACGAAAACTTCCGTGGAGCAAAACTCGACCGTGAAATGTTGGAAATCTTAAAACAAGGTTAAATAAAAAAAATGGAGGCTTACAATAAGCCTCCATTTTTTATCAGATTAAATTAGAACGATACCATTATTTGACCACCTAAGACAACAGCGTTGTCGATATTCGATTGTCCGTTTGGATTGAGTACATATTGCATAACTGGTTGAAGCGATACATACTGATTTACTTGGAATAAATAATTCAACTCAAAAATCGTTTCGCAATTTGATTGATTATTGTTGTAGTCGCTACTGAAAAATCCAGTTGTCCACGACAAGAATATAGAATCATTTGGTCGGCATGGAACAAATCCACTAAACTGAACACCAGCGTAAGGCTGATATGTAATTGCACTGATTGTTTTTGTCGGCGAGTATTGCAAACCAGCCCACACTGTGATGTTTCGGTTTGGATCATTTTCGTCAACCCATACCATTTGTTGACCTTGAATGTAGAAGCCAAAACCTTCATCTTTAAACGATGCACTATTGCTCAAACGTGCCATATCATAGCCGTCAAAGAAATATCCACCGACCATATACTCACCTTGTAAATTACCTGCAAAAGTCGGGTTCCACTTAACTTGCATCAACATCATATAACCGTCATCGCTCCCGATACCAAAATCGGTGCCACGCCAATCCGACGCATTTACATTCGGAGGAACTTGGAATAATCCGTACGAAAAAGTTAAATCATTTGCAGTTTGATAATCGGCAACAACGCCCCACGTTGCGATTGTCGACGATGTAAAAGGCGATGCGAAGAAAATCGATTCAGCAGTTGAATCCATCGCACCACTGCCCAAATATCCGAATACTGGGAGGCTTGCGAAAGAATCAGCCATACTCATTCTTCCAGCAGTTATGACTAACACGTCGTCCCACGGAAGTTCGAGTTTTTGTGAGTAGTAGAGTTCATAGAACATCCAACCACCAGTTACGGCAGATTCTGAAATTGTGAAAAAGTTTCCGATTTTTCCAGACAAGTCTTTGCCTGTGTTGTATGCTCCAGAAATTCGCATACTCGCACCTTTTAATCCGATAATTTTTTCAAAATCTACATTGGCTCCAAAAATCATAATGTGAGTGTAGTTCGTCCCTTGATTTTCACCGCCTGACGGATTTGAATAAACATCGGCATAGTAATCGAAAGTAAATTTTATACCTGTTTCTTGATAGATTTCATTTTGCCCAGCTTCGATATTATTGCAGACGTAATCGAGACCAAAATTCCCTTGCATTATTGGGCAACCGCAGTTTGCCTGCGGAGTGCAGGCAGACTGTTGGCATGGTTTTTTGCAACACGGTTTCTTGGGGCAATTTTTTGGTGGGCAAGAATCTTTAGGGCAAGATTTCTTTGGACACTTTTTTGCCTTGTCGCATTCTGTATTTGCCTTTGGGCAAGGGCATTTTCCTTTTGGGCAAACACACTTGTCTTTTGGACAATTACATTGAACTGCAACACCTTCAACCGAGATTTCTTCTTCCTCGACAACCGTTTGAATTACACCTTGTGCATTCTGCGATTGCGACGTTTGCTCTGCCGATTGCGTTGCTTGAGCCGTTTGCGATTGTGCGTTTGAAGTTGCAGATTGAGCTTGTGGTTGTGCTACATTCTGCACTTGTGATTGAGCTTGCGTTTGCGTTGACTGCACTGTTGCAGACGATTGATTTTCTTGGGCGTACATTGCGAACGCAAGTAGGAAACCGCACGCAACCAAGATTGTCTTTAGCATTTTCATAATACTCCTTTTTTTGTCCCCAGTGGAATTTCAAGAACGTCAAACTTGTCAGCCATATTTTTTGCGAAAGTAAATGCGTATAACAAAAACTTTCGCAAATTTCCTAATAGAATATTTCTTCGCTTTCGATTATGATAATTGCGTTTTCACCATGACGTTTTGTCATTGGAGCACGTGTTGATATTTCATCTTTCTTCGACTTTTTCTTTGAAGAATCAGATGTCGATGGTGTGGAAGTAGAACCATTTTCATTGATATTTATCGCACCACTTGAAATCATTGACACAGCAATTATCGCAACAATAGCAACGACAGACGCACCAAACATTTCAGCTTTTGTGAATGCTTTTTGCATACGTTCTTTTCGCGACCAAACGTAAACTGGAATACCGAGAGCCAAGAATATAATCGACATCAACAAATATTGCAAACCTGCTGCATAGATGAGCCATATCGAAAATATCACACCAAATATTCCAGAACACAATGCGTATCTCGTGCTGATTTGAAGATTCTTATTTTCAGAAAACAATTCTTTGCGTTCAGATATTTTCCAAAGATACGCTGTGCTTGCCAAGTACGCTGGGAGTACCATTACGCCTGTTATACTCAACATTGTGTTCCATGCGTTGTTTGAAAAATATACCATAAGCATTGCCAACTGCATCAAGATACTTGTTGTCCAAAGCGACACCGATGGCGTACCTTTTGAATTTTCGCGTCCGAAAATTTTTGGGAATGTTCCGTCTTTCGCAGCTGCGTATGGGATTTCAGCAGTTATCATAGTCCATGCAAGCCAACTTGCAAGCACTGCGATAATCAATCCGATATTCATCAACCAACTGCCCCACGGACCGACAACTTTTTCGAGAACTCCAGCTGTCGACGGATTCGCAACATCGGCAAGTTCTGCTTGTGTCATAAAGCCGAACGGCAAAACAGAAAGCAATGCAAAGACAAAAAGTCCGCTTGCAAAACCCATAATTGTAGCACGTCCGACAGCCTTTGCACTCTTGGCTCTACCCGAAAGTACAACTGCACCTTCAATACCGATAAACGCCCAAAGTGTTACAAGCATCGTACTCTTGATTTGTCCCGAAAGCGAACCTAAATCTTTTTCGCCTGCGACAACAGAGTGTCCCCAGAAGTCAGATGTAAATTTATCGAAGTTGAACACAATCGCCATAACGACAATGAATACAACAAGCGGTAAAATCTTACAAACAGTAGCAATCGTATTGACCGATGACGCTTGTTTTATTCCGCCTAAAACGATAAAATTAAATGTCCAAATGAGAACAGAACCACCGATTATTGACCACAAATTATTTCCTCCTGTAAATATTCCTGGGAAGAAATAATTGAGAGAATCCATCGTTATAACAGCATAACCTACATTGCCGAAAATCTGGCAAAGCCAATATCCCCATGCAATCGTGAAGCCTGTATAATTGCCGAATCCCTCGCGAGCATACATATATATGCCTGCGGTTAAATCGGGTCTGGCAGAAGAAAGAATACGGAATGTATTTGCGATAAAAAATATCCCAAAGCCCGTAATAATCCACGCAATGATGACAGCACCAGCAGATGCCGATGAAGCCATATTTTGAGGCAAACTAAATATGCCTCCACCTAACATCGAGCTCAACACAATTGCCGCAAGCCCGAAAGTTCCGAGCTTTTTCAGCGTCGACGCATTCCCGCCCGATGCACTGGCGGAATTGACATCCGCCGATGTTGCACCCTTTTTCATAATATTTCCTACTTAATTTTTACTGGGTCGGCAAATTCAAAATTCAAGAAGCCCAATGCTGTCAAGCAGTACCCAAACGACTTTTTGATATTTATGAAATTATTGAAGATTTGGAACTGACTATGTTTCTTCACTCCACGTATATCGAGCTCGTGATTGAGCGATTTATTCAGCCACATTTCACAATGAGCCCTTGCTATATCTGAATCAATCCAAGTGTCGAAATATTCGACGTATTCGGCAGCCCAACCGCCGATAAGCTCACCGTTATCATCAGCGCCCCAACAGATGCCAACGCCTGTTGCAATCGCTTTGTGTTCCGAACTTTTTGCACCATTACCTGCAATAATTGTTTCCAAAACTGCACCATGCTTGAAGTATTTTTCAACTTCATTGACAGGATAAATTCTGCCAAAAAGTTCCTTCGGCAAAACCGATGTGTAGGGGACTACATTGAAGTTTTCAATCTTCGCCTGCAATAATGCTGAATCATAACAGAATGTTTCAAACGGTTGTGGAGGGATACCGTCGTCAGACTCACCTGCTCCGCCTGTGTGAAACGCCAATGTTGGATATCTTGTACCTAATACCATATTATTCCTTTTCTTTTTTTGAAGTCTTACACGGGGATTGTTAACGTAAATCCGCTTGTTGCGTGCAAGGCGTTAAAACATTTCAAGTTATCGACAGTATTAAAAAAGATATAACAAAAATCTTGCGTAGAGAAAGAATCTGCAATAAATTTGACGCTACAAATGGAAAATAAAAAAGCTATTGTTATAGGTGCGGGCGTGAGTGGATTGACTTCTGCTCTTAAGCTCAAAGATAAAGGTTTTGATGTCGTAGTTCTCGAAAAACTTTCGCGAGCTGGCGGAGTTATTGATACATTTGAAAAAGATGGTTTCAAAGCAGAGAGTGGTTCAAACTCGGTAATGATACAAAGCCAAAAGACACTCGACTTCCTCGATAGAATCGGTGCTAAAGCGAAAATGGAAGTGTCGAACCCAATCGCAAAAAAACGATTCTTTGTAAAATACGGCAAGCCACAAGCTGTGCCGATGAGTCCATTCTCATTGCTGTTTACACCACTATTTTCATTCTTCGGAAAGATAAGATTACTCTGCGAACCTTTCGTAAAAAAGATTCAAGCAGATGATCCAAGTATGGCTGAATTTATCAGACATCGCTTCGGCAATGATGTTCTCGACTATGCGATAAATCCGTTTATGGCTGGCGTGTACGGGGGCGACCCTGAAAAACTTTCTGCAAAACACGCCTTCCCACCATTCTGGAATCTCGAACAAAAATATGGTTCGATTATTCGTGGTGCGATAAAATCGATGAAAGAAAAACGTGCCACTGGCAACTTCTTCAAGCCGATGATGATTTCATTTAAAGGCGGAATGAAAACTCTGCCAGAATCAATCGCAAAAGCACTTGGCGATTCAATCAAATGCGACGCAAAAATTATATCGATTGATTTTAGCGGTGAAGGTTGGCAAGTTCAATGGGCGACAAAAGACGAAGAAGTTTGCGAAAATTACGACGCACTCGTTATCGCAATCCCCGCTCCTGAAATTGAAAAATTGCCTTTGGCTGGAAGTCTCGCTTCTGAATTAAAATTCCTCGAGAAAATCAAATACGCTCCAGTTGCAACATTCACTACTGGCTTTGAACGCAATCAAATTGCACACAAGCTCGACGGCTTCGGTGCGTTGACGCCCGCAAAAGAAAACTTCAAAATTCTCGGTTCGCTATTTGTATCGAGCATATTCTCGGAACGTGCAAAAGACGGTTGTGCAACGCTGACAAACTATATCGGTGGAATGCGTTATCCAAACCTCGCATCGCTTCCAGAAGATGAGATGAAGAAAATCGTCCTTGCAGACATTGAAAAAATGCTCGGCGTAAAAGGCGAACCAATCTTCCAAAAAATGTTTTTCTGGAAACACGCTATTCCGCAATACAATGTCGGCTACGGGGAAATTCTCGAAGCTATTGATGAGTTTGAACGCAAGTTCCCAAGTATCGCACTTGTTGGGGCGTATCGTGGTGGCGTCGGTGTAAGCTCATGTTTGGAAAGTGCTCTTTCTACGGCATCAAAACTCGCCGATAGAATAAGTCAATAAGGTGAAAAGAATCGACATAATTGCAAACCTCGGTGCGTCTTCAACCCTCACAGAAGACGGTGCCGAAGCTTTTATGCGAGAGTTTCTCTCCGACAGATTTGTCTTGCCGTTGCCTTTTCCATTTAGACAACTTTTGGCAAGGCGTATCGCAAAAAAAAGAAAATCCATATATTGCAAGAACTCGCAAAAGGTCGCAATAAATGGACGTTCGCCGATTTTTGAATACACAGAATCGCTCGCAAAAAAAGTTGAAAAACTATCTTTGCGTAAAACATATTTTGCTTATCGCTACGGAAAAAATAATTTGATTGATGTTATCGAAAAAGCGAGAATCGAAGGTGCAACGCACTTTTGCATTTTGCCTATGTACCCACAAAATTCGATGCCCACAACGCAATCGATGAAAAATGTTATCGCAAACATAAAAAAATTTCCGAACGAAAAATTCGATTTTGTGGAATCTTATTGCGACAATCAACTTTACATTCAAGCCCTCGCCGACTCAATAAAAGCAGTAGAATCCGATGCACTCATAGCGTCGTTTCATTCTGTTCCATTGAGTATGAAAAATCCATACGCACAAGAATGCGAAAAAACGATAGAGCTACTTTGCAAAAAAACAGAACGCAAAAATGTTCTCTTGGGGTGGCAATCAAAAACCGGAAAAGGCAAATGGCTTGAGCCATCAACAGAAAGCTTGATTCGCAAATTGACTGCACGCGGAATTAAAAATATCGCCGTTATTTGTGCCGGATTCTCGACAGATTGCACCGAAACACTCATCGAGATTAACACAGATTTGAGAAATTATTTTTATGAACGTGGAGGAGAAAAATTCACCTACATCCCTTGCTTAAATGATTCAGATATACACGCAGAAATTCTCTGCGATGAACTTAACAAAATAAAATGACAATATTTTCAATCACTATTTTAATTGCCGGACTACTCTATGTGGCATCGGTAATATTCCCATGTTTCAAAAAAAGTCCCGATGTGAAAAAGCGTGGAACTTACATTCTCGCACTTGTTGGATTTATCTTTCACACGGTTGCAATGCTCGTGCAATACGCCCCCGATATGCAATCGCCCGTTGGTAATTCGTACGGACTTATTCTTTCTATCGCATGGATTATCGCACTATTGCAAATTGCAATACCGATGTTCATAAAGAACGGATTTTTCACAATGTTCCCAGTAGCAATCTTGACACTATTGCCACAGGCTTGCCCTATGTTCTCGCAAGTAATGGGTGGTTCGATAAAATCGACACCAAGCTTTGCGGTAGTGCATGGTTTGCTTGTTGCGTTGTCGTATGGTGCGTTAGCTGTCTCGGCAATTTTTGGAGGAGTCTATCTAAAACAAAAAAATTCTTTGCGAAAAAAATTTCATTCTTCAAAAGAAATTCCGATGCCTTCATTAGAGATGCTTGAAAAAGGAATATCTGTGTTCATAGCGACATCTGCAACGACAATGTTCGCATCAATCACAGCTGGAATAATCACAGCAAGCACGTTATCGCACACGCCTGAACTTTTATTAAAATTTACGTTAGGTGGTGCAATTTTCGCATTGCAACTAACACTGTGCTTCACTGCACTTATGGGATATTTACGTGGTGCAAAACTCGCAAAAGCTTCGATAACTCTTTTTATTTTTGCAATAATAATGCTCATTCCAATCGAGCTTAGAATGGCGATATAATGAAAAAAGAAAATCTCTCCGAAAAATTGATAAACATAATGCGAAGTAAAAATTATGTGCCACTTTCGGCACACGAACTCGCATTGATGCTCGGACTAAATCGCAAAGATATTTTGAAGTTAAAAAGCGTTCTCGCTGAAATGGTCAAAGGCGGAGTTGTCGCAAAAGTTAAAGGCGACAGATACGCATCGTCTGATGAGCTCGATTTAGTCAGCGGAACTATCGACTTCCGCCCGAGTGGCAGAGCCTATATGAGAACTGCCAAAGGCGATGTTATCGAGTTCAGACAAGAAGACACTGGCGTTGCCCTCAATGGCGATAACGTACTGGCAAGAATTATTGTCGCTGGCAAAAAGCGATTCGGCAACGCACGCGGAGCTTTCGGTAAAAAGTCGAAAAAGAATAGATACGTTGAAAAAAATTATTTTGACGACGGCACAAAATACGCACGTGTAATTAGAATCCTCGAAAGAAAAAATGAAAAGGTTATTGGCACGTTGCGTCGCTCATATAACTTTTGGCACGTAGTTCCAGATGACCCAAAATTTTTCTACGATATTATCGTTGCCGATCCAGCAAAATCGGGGCTTACGCCTGTACCAGTAGAGAATGATAAAGTTGTCGTAAAATTAAATGATTGGACACAACGCCACATAAATCCGTCTGGTGAAATCATCGAAAACTTTGGCGAAAGCCATACTCCAATGGCAGAGTACAGAGCGATTTTGTCGAAGTACGATTTATCGGAAACATTCCCCGAAGATGTCGAAGAAGAAGCAAACAATACGCCCGATTTTGTCCGACCTAAAGAAGTCGTCGGACGTTGCGATATGCGTGGAAAATTCACAATCACAATCGACCCTGTTGATGCAAAAGATTTTGACGACGCAATATCTCTCGAACTCGATAAAGACGGAGAATGGGAAGTTGGCGTACACATTGCCGATGTATCGCACTATGTCCGCCCGAACACTGCACTCGACAAAGAAGCTGGTAAACGTGGAAACTCAACTTATCTCGTTGGCACAGTAATACCGATGTTGCCATTCGCACTTTCAAACGGAATTTGCTCGCTGGTAGAAGATCAAGATAGACTCGTAAAAAGCGTGTTCCTCAAGTTCGATAATTCGGGCAACTGCAAGTCGGCACGCTTTGCAAATTCAGTAATTAGAAGTGTAAAACGCTTAAGCTATGAGCAAGCCCACGCACTTATTACCGAAGATGACGATTCAAAAATCCTCTCTGTTCAACCTCCCGAAAATTACGAAACTGCATTCACAGGCAAACCGCTTTCAGACCTTACCCCAGAAGAATTCAAGACGTTGAAAACAAATGTGCGTCGCCTTTGGGATATCGCAAGCACCTTGCGTAAAAAGAGAATGCGAGAAGGTAGCTTTGATCTTGAAATGCCTGAATTTAAAATCTTCTGCAATGCCGAAGGATACGCCGATAGAATTGAAAAAATCGATTACAACGAAAGCCACCAACTTATCGAAGAGTATATGCTTTCGGCAAACGAAGCAGTTGCAAAAATTCTCTTTTCAAACCACTTGCCTTATATCTCCCGTGTCCACGACGAACCCGATCCCGAAAAACTCTCTGAACTACGCGAAGAATTAGCGACCTTTAATGTCGTTTGTGGCGATTTAACTTCACGTAAAGAGATAATAAAAGTCTTGGCTGAAATTGACACGCACCCGCAAAACTTCCTACTAAAGACAAAATTTTTGCGAAGTATGAAACGTGCGGAATATCGTGCATCAGCAGACGGACACTACGGTTTGAACAAAGTTTATTACGCACACTTTACATCGCCAATCCGACGCTATGCCGACCTCACAGTGCATCGCAATCTCGACTACTTGATGAAAACACTCAAAATGCAAGGTGCAGTAAAAGGAGCAATTCAGCTAATCTCAAAAACTGCTCTCGACGCATCTGCAACGCACATCTCTGAAACAGAACACGCAAGTGCTGAAGCCGAAAGAGAATCACGAAAAATCAAATTGATGGAATTTTTTGAAAAGTCGATTGGCACAGGTGAAGCGTTTGAAGCTGTAATAACGTCGCTTTCAAATCACGGCTTTTTTGTTGAACTCACACAATCAATGGCGTTTGGGTTTGTTCATATCCACACAATGCACGACGATATTTATCGCTTGAGCGATGATTCAACCGAACTTCGTGGACGTAGCTCGGGCAACGTATACAGACTTGGCGACAAAATTAGTGTAGAAGTTGAATCTATCGACAGATTTAAACGTCAAATAGATTTTCATATCGCAAATTCGGCAACAGAAAAAACATTAAAAAAAAGAAATAAACGTAGATAAAAAACTTGTATGAAACAAATCCCTCGTTTATAAATTTGTACATTATAAAGGGGGGATTTTTTTGTTTGTATATTTTTCAAAAAAATTCCTTAAGAAAAACTGATACAACTTTATCACAATGAACTTGAGGAAAATTACTACATCACTTATTGCAACTATGGCTGTAATATCGCTTTCGGCATGCTTTGAAAAGAAGGATACGAAAGAAGTAAAGCCAGCAGATAACAGAGTTGAAGTTACAAAACCACTCGTAAAAGACATCGAAGTTTGGGACGAATATACAGCACGCATCGAAGGCGAAAAATCGGTAGAAGTGCGTTCGCGAGTAAGCGGATACCTCGAAAAAATCTGCTTCACAGACGGCGATTTTGTAAAAGCAGGCGATATTCTTTTTGAGATTGACCCACGTCCATTTGAAGCGATGGTCGAAGCATCGCAAGCGTCGGTAAAAGAAACCGAAGCTCGCATCGAGCTTGCAGAAAGCAATTTGAAACGTGCTCAAGAGCTTTATCGAGCAAACGCTATTTCGCGAGAAGTTCTCGAAACTCGTAAGAGCGAACTGCTTAGTGCAAAAGCAGTGCTGATGAGTGCACAAGCAAAACTTAAAGATGCAATGCTCAACCTCGAATTTACAAAGACACGCTCGCCTATCTCTGGATACGTCAGCCGTCGCCGAGTTGACGAAGGAAACCTTATCGATGCATCGACAACACTTATGGCAACGGTCGTCTCTCGTGATATTGTTTACGCATATTTTGAAATCAGCGAAAGAGATATTATTAAATATACATCTTCGAGATTGTTTGAATCTATCAATGCTTCGGAACGTTCCGGTCCCCCAGTTAAACTAAAGCTTTTGGATGAAAACACACCATCGCACACTGGTTGCTTAACATACGTCGACAATACACTTAACGCATCGTCAATCGAGTTGCGTGCAGACATCGAAAATTCAAAAGGAAAACTTTTCCCAGGTATGTTTGGCGTTATCAGCTTGAGAAGTAGCGACCCTGTAAAAAGAATATTGTTGCCTGAATCTGCAATTGGAACAGACCTCGTTGGCAGATTCGTTTTTGTGGTAAATAAAGATAACATCGTTGAATATCGCAAAGTGCAAGTTGGCGAGATTGTCGGAAAGATGCAAATTATTACATCTGGGGTAACACCTGAAGATTGCGTAATTATCAATGGTTTCCACAAAGCCAAAGCTGGTAGAAAAATCACACCAATAATGAAGGAGTTAAAAGACTAAATGAAGTTCTCGCACTTTTTCATCAATAAACCGATTTTTGCGAGTGTAATTTCAATCATAATAACGCTCGTCGGGTTTATATCATATTTCAATCTGCCAGTAACGCAGTACCCAAATATCATACCAACAACGATTGTCGTTTACGGAACTTACTCTGGTGCTTCGCCAGAAGTTATAATGAATACGACTGTCGCACCAATCGAACAACAACTCAACGGTGTTGAAGGTATGGAATATATGTCGAGCTTGTGCCAACCAAGTGGTTCTTGGACAATCACAGTAACATTCGCAACAGGCACAAACCCCGATATCGCACAAGTTTTGGTACAAAACAAAGTATCGCAAGCACAGACACGTGTTCCGCAAGAAGTCCGCGATATCGGTATCAACGTAAAGAAACGTTCCTCCGACCTTATCCTTACAATCAACTTGTACTCGCCCAAAGGCACACGAGACAAAGTCTATCTTTCAAACTACGCAATTACTCAAATTCAAGATAGACTTTCTCGTATTTACGGCGTTAGTGAATTTACAACTTGGGGCAACAAAGAATACTCGATGCGTATTTGGATGAACCCTGACCGACTCGCTGCGTTAGGACTCTCGCCAACACAAGTAATCAATGCACTTAAGGAACAAAACAAACAAGTTGCAGCAGGTAGTTTGAATAAACCACCTCTCGAAACTGGAGCTGCGTTTGAATTGCTCATCAATGCACAAGGACGTCTTTCTACCGAAAAAGAATTCGGTAATATCATCGTTAAATATATGCCCGACGGACGTATTATCCACCTTCGAGATGTTGCGAGAATCGAACTTGGTGCGTATACTTACGAAAATGATACGTTCGTAAATATGATGCCCTCGATTACGTTCGGGATGTATCAACTTCCAGGAACAAATTCGATTGATACTGTCGACCGACTCTTCGAAGAACTCGCTGAAATGAAAAAGACCTTCCCCGAAGATGTCGATTATCATATTTCATACGACGCAACTGAATATGTTAGAGAATCTATTAACGCTGTTTATAGTGCTATTTTTGAAGCCGTGTTGCTCGTTGTATTCGTCGTTTTGCTATTCTTGCAAAACTGGAGAGCTGCGATAATCCCACTATTTGCAATTCCAGTATCGCTTATCGGTACGTTTGCGATGATGTATATGTTCGGCTTTACAATCAACAACCTTACACTGTTTGGTCTTGTACTCGCAATCGGGATTGTTGTTGACGACGCTATCGTTGTTGTAGAAAACGTCGAAAGAAATATGGCAAACAATACGCCTGTCCGACAAGCCGTTGCCGATGCAATGACACAAATTCAAGGTGCGTTGGTTGCAATCGTGTTGGTATTGAGTTCGGCATTTATCCCGACTGCATTCTTGACAGGTATTTCGGGGCAATTCTATCGCCAATTTGCATTGACTATTGCAACAAGTACAATTCTCTCGGGCTTGGTATCATTGACATTGACACCTGCTCTCTGCGCCCTACTGCTTAAGCACGAAACAAAGAATAAGTCGATATTTGCATTGATATGGGACTATACAATCGGCTTACCGATTCGCTGGTTCAACATTGCGTTTGACTTCTCCTCTGAAATTTACGGCAAACTCATTAAATTTATCGTCAAACTTTCACCACTATTCCTTATATTATACTGCTTATTACTTTGGGCGACAGCCGAAATTTTCAAATCTACCCCAACTGGATTCATTCCACGTCAAGATAGAGGCTTTTTCAGTGCCCGACTCGAACTTCCCGAAGGTGCTTCATTTGAACGCACAGCAGAACTGATGAATGTCGCCGGAAAAACTGCAAACGGAATGGTCGGTACACGCCTTATTTACACGATTGTCGGCGACAAATACACAAATATCGGACGCCTTTCTTTCCGTCTCGAAAATAGACACAAACGTGATAAAGAAGGCAATTCCATCGAAAAGTTGATGAATAAAGCAAAAACTATGCTCACCGACGCAATTATCGGAGCAAAGCTTAATATCTACACTCCAGCGATTGTATCCGGTATGGCGAGCGGTGGTGACATCAAATGTATGTTGCAAGACCGTGCTGGCTTGGGTATTGAAAATCTCGAAAAACAGACAAAATTGTTGATTGAAGAAATTGAAAAACTCCCTTCAATCTCGTCATCTTATACTACATTTAAAGCTACAAATCCGCAGTTGTACCTCGACATCGACCGCGAACGTGCTCAAAAATTGAATGTACCAATTAGCTCGATTTTCACGACAATGCAATACAACCTCGGTTCTGTATATGTGAACGACTTTAATATTCTCGGACGTGTATATCGTGTTGTCGCACAAGCAGAAAGTAATCGACGCAAAGACATTGCCGATATTTATCGCTTAAAAGTTCCGAACGCACTCGGACAAACAGTTCCACTTGGGTCTGTCGCAAAAATCAAACGTTATGTTGGACCAAACAATCTTGTTCGATACAACCTTTACACAAGTTCTGAAATTTTTGCAAACGTCTCAAAAGGATACAGCTCGGGCGAAGCAATGCGACAAATTGAAGAACTCGCCGCACGCATACTCCCAACTGGAATGGGCATTGAATGGACAGACATCGCTTACGAAGAAAAGAAAGTCGGCAATACGTCAATCTACATCTTCGCTGTATGTGTAGTATTCGTATTCTTATTGCTCTCGGCATTGTACGAAAGCTGGATTCTTCCACTATCGGTTATATTGATTGTTCCTCTCGTGTTGTTGTTTGCTATGCTCGGTATAAATTTGCACGGATTCAGCAACAACTTGATGGCTCAAATTGGGTTTGTCGCACTTATCGGGTTGGCTTGTAAAAACGCAATTCTGATTGTTGAATTTGCAAAACAACGTGAAGACAAAGGCGAAGACTTAGTATCGGCACTTGCGACAGCATCAAAGAACAGACTCCGTCCGATTATGATGACATCGTTCGCATTCATTCTCGGTGTTGTTCCACTCGCATTTGGACAAGGTCCAGGGTGTGAGCTTCGCCAACCACTCGGTACATCTGTTATGTATGGTATGATTGGTGTTACAATTCTCGGTTGCATTATGACACCTGTATTCTACTACGTTATCAGGAGAATCTTTGGAAATCCAATCATCAAAAAATAAGAATATTTGAAATTCAAAAAAAACGGAGAAGTGAAAAAACTTTTCCGTTTTTTGTAGAAAGAATCTTTTAATTAAACACAAAAAAGCCTGCGAGATTCTCATCTGCAGGCTTTTTGTTTTTGCGATATAAAAATTTTAACCGCAGTGGAAATAAGTTTCGACCAAGTCGAGAATAGCTTGTTCGTTGCCTCCAATATCAGCTCTCAACGATGCGTCGTTAAACGATTCCAAACCTTTCTTGATTCCGTCAATCATTGATGGAGTAAAGATGTTGTACTTTTCGTAAACTGCACGTTGTTCTTGCAAGCATTCAGCCGACTTTGCACAGCTGTCTGGCAATGCACGGAGAGAATCGAGTGTTGCTTTGTTTTCGTCTTTGTGAATATTTACGCTTACATATGTTTTTTCTGCAACTTCGAGAGCGTTTGCCATTTCAAAACCGTATCTTGCAGCAACAGCCAAGCTTGCAAAGAGCAAGTAGATATTAGCCGAACCATCTGGGCAACGGATTTCAACAGTTTGCTTTTGCTTTGTATCGTATGAGCTTGCCGATTCGAGTGGATTTACGAGTGCACTCATATTTACGCTACTTGTCCAACCGAGTGGAACGCGAACAAGAGTCGAGCGGTTTCTGTCGCCCCAGCAAATATTTGTTGGTGCTTCTTGGTGTGGAACAAGACGGAAATAGCTTGTTGGGTTTGTGTTGCCAAATGCAGTAATAGAAGGTGCGAGTTCAAGAACGCCAGCAATCATCTTGCGAGCCGATTCCGAAAGCGAGCCACCGTCGAGCATAACGTTTTTGCCGTCTTTCATCAAACGCATATGGACGTGCAAACCGCTACCAGCCTTACCTGTTGTAATCTTTGGTGCGAAAGTGAGGTCATAACCATATTGTTGTGCGAGGTTTCTGATAATCCACTTTGCCAAGAGAAGTTGTTCAGCCGAGCTCATTGCGTCGCCTGGAAGGAACTCAATTTCGTTTTGTTCGTAAACTTTGCCGTTGAGGGTAAAGTTGCCAACTTCAGAGTGTCCGTACTTAATTTTACCACCTGCTTGAGCTACATATTGCATACAAAGCTTGCGGAATTCGCCAAACTTTGTGAAAGGTGCAGATTCGTGATAACCACGTTGATTTGCTGTTGGGAAAGAATTTTCTACATCTGCAATGACGTAGTATTCGAGTTCGCCCATAGCTTCAAAAACCATACCAGTTGTTTCAGTAAATGCTTTGCAAGCTTTTTGGAGAACATATTCTGGCGAGCTTTCGAGTGGTTGTCCATCTTTGTTAAAGAATGAGCAAAGGAATGCGATTGTTGGGATTTCAGCAATCGGATCGATAAACGCTGTTCTGAAACGTGGAACAACATAAAGGTCGCTACTGCTTGCTTCTACAAACGAGAAAAGGCTTGAGCCGTCGACACGTTCGCCACATGTGAGAATTTCGTCGAGATAAGCGAGGTCGTTAATAACAAAGTTCAAAGTCTTAAGGCGACCATCGCCTGCAGGATACATAAAGTTTACATGGCGGATATTTTCTGCCTTTATGAAAGCGATGATATCGGCTTTTGTAAATTCAGATGGGTTTTTGTTGAGCTTTTCAGCTATGAGGTTTGATGAGAATTCTAATGAATTATCCATTGTTTTTGCTGTTGTTGTTTTGTTCTAAATTCAACTAAAACAATACAAATTTGCCATTTTTGTCAAAACAAATTGACAAAAATTTAACGATTTTTTCAACTTTTAAAATTATCGTAAATTTGAACAATTTTTTTTATGCTTGACTTTCTCAAAGGTTTGAGAAGATAATTTCAAGGTATTTATCAATTTTTTCAATTTAAACTTAAGAACAACAAAAAACCGAAATCAAAAGGATTAACTGACCATGAAAAAGATTATAACACTCCTCTGCGCGACAGCAATTTTGGCTGGTTGTGCAACATCTAAAAAAGAACAAACAAAAGCACCACGCAATATCGGTATTGCAATGTACACTTTCCATAAACGTACACTTGAAGAAATGGCTCCATTTATGAAAGATCTCGGCATAAAATATATTGGTCTTTCAAGAACTCCATTTTCACCAAAATATCCAAAGGTAAAAACTGGACATGCGATGAATGCTGAACAACGTGCATACTTGAAAAAAATCGTAAAAGATTATGGTTTTGAGCTCAAAAGTTATGGCGTTGTGACACCAAAGACAGAAGCAGACCTCAAGGAAATGTGCGAATTTGCAAAAGAAATGAGCATTCCACTTATCTTGACAGAAGCCACAGGCGATATGCTCAAGCTCTGCCAAAAATACGGCGAAAAATATGATATCGATTTTGCAATCCACTGCCACGCAGTTGAACCAAACAAGAAATGGTACGAACTTTACAAGCCAGAATATGTCAAAAATCTCATCGCTCCATATAGCAGAGTTTATTCTTGCCCAGACACTGGTGCATGGCTCCTTTCAGGATACGATGCAACAGCAGGTCTGAAAACACTCGAAGGCACTGTAAAAATGATTCACCTAAAAGATTCAAACAGATTCAACGACTACAAAGGCAATTCTGTTCCATTCGGCACAGGTATTGGCAACCTCAAAAAATTCCTCGCTGAATTTGACAGACAAAAGCTCGGCGAAAAGGGCGTATGCTTAATGATTGAATACGAAGTAAACGCAGATAAGAATGACGAAGACGTCAAGAAGTGCGTAAACTTCCTCCGCAATAACTAATTTGAGAAAGGTAGCCATAAGATGAAAAGGCGTACATTTATAAAGAATACAGCGGGGATGCTCGCTGTTGTCGGGTTCCCGACGATTATCCCAGCATCTGCACTCGGTAAAGGTGGCAAAGTTGCACCGTCAGAACGTGTTTGCGTTGGTGCAATCGGTCTTGGAACACAAGGTACATATAACACAAAGATGCTTGCGTCTGACCCTCGTGTTCAGATTGTAGCCCTTTGCGATGTCAACAATACCGAAGGTACGCAATATTATGGCTACGACAATAAACGAACATTCGGTTTGCGAAACGCTCGCAAAATTTTCGGAATGGATGTCCCATGCTACAACGATTATCGAGAGCTTCTCGCACGCAAAGATGTCGACGCTGTAATGGCTGCTCTGCCTGACCACTGGCACGCCATTGTAGCTATCGACGCAATCCGTGCAGGTAAAGATATCTATGGCGAAAAGCCGATTACACGTACAATCGAAGAAGGCAAACTTTTGCGAGACGCTGTTCTCTCATCGGGTTGCGTGTGGCAGACTGGTTCAGTACGTCGCACACAACCATATATCATCAGACTCGCCGACATGATTGCAAGCGGAGCTCTCGGAAAAATTAAACGTATCCAAATCGGCTTGCCAGCAAACTTCACTGCCGAAACACTTCCAGCTGTCGAAGTCCCCAAAGGATTAGATTGGGATATGTGGCAAGGTCCTGCTCCACTTTCAACATATTATCACCCAAATAAGACATTTACACGTTGGCGTGGAATCCAAAATTATTGTGCTGGTAAAATTGCCGACTGGGGCGCACACTTCCTCGATTTCGCACATTTGGCAATCGGTTGCGATAAATCGGGTCCATTAGAAATTGTACCAAATCAAGTTGAATGGGCAAAAGACGGTTTCTCGGATCAACCGATGAAATACAAAGTTTCTTTCTACTACAAGAATGGCGTAGAAATTGAAATGTCAGACGAAAATATCCGTGGTGTAGAATTCTTTGGCGAAAAAGGAAGTGTCTTATTTATCGACGGCACACTTTCGGCTTCACACGCAAAATATGTGGATATCGAAGTATTCCAAAAACTCCGCAAAGCATACCCACGCCGTGGCGATACACACCACTTCTCTGCTTTCATCGACAGTGTAATCGACCGTCGTAAAACTGCATCTGACATCGAAATTCCACATCGAACAAATACAGCGTGCCTCTTGGGTGAAATTGCTTACAAGGTAAATCGCCCAATCCGCTGGGATCCAGATAAGGAAGTAATTATTGGCGACGCACAAGCTTCACGCTATTGCAGTCGTGCATACAGAGCCCCATGGACACTCCAAGCGTAGAAAGGATTTCAACAATATGAAGAAAACATTTTTTATCGCCCTAACAGCAATCCTCGCAAACGGACTCTTTGCCGATGCATACAGCGATATGGCAAAGTATAAAGCAGGAGACTCAATCGCATGGTTCTACACAACACTTGCCGAAGCCAATAAGAATCCATGTGCAACCGAAAAGGCATTGCTCAACGTAATTCAAAATAATAAAATCAGCGACGAAGCTTTCGCACGCAGTTGTGAATTGCTTAAGCCAATCGCAACTTGCAAAAGTATAGACGTTTTGAAAGAACATCTTTCAAGCGAGTTTCGTGCACCTTGGGTTTGCGAAGTATTCCGAGCAATTCCGTCGTGCAAAGTTGATTGTGCGTTGATTGAATTTATCAAGAATAACGACAACAAACAATCGGCATGTGCAATTTCTACACTCGCTTTGCGTAATCAAAAAGATACGCCGATTGCATGGAGTACATCAATCTACAATCAAAAAACACTCAAACGTGATAAGATTTTTGATGTTGTAAAATCAGGTCTCGACAAAAACGATGTCGCAAGAAAAATCACGATTAAGTCGTTAGGGTTCTTTGCAAACTGCAAATCAGTAGAACTTCTCAACAATGTTATCGACGACGCTTCTGACAAAGCTCGCCCAGCAAAAATCTCGTCAAAATATGCTATGACAAAAATCGGTAAAGATATTTGCAAGGCAGATGAGAAAAAGTTTGCAATTCAATCGCTCTGTGCAATCGCAAGAACTGCAATCCTCGACGGCAACAAGAAGCTCGCCGAAAAAGCACTCGAAAAAGTACCAACCGACTGCACATACGCAATCGCAATCCGTGCAGTGCTTTCAGATAACCCGACAAAATATCTCGACAACTTCATACTCAAAAATTCCCCAAATATGAAGTATGCTGCACGTTCAATGAACGATATTCGCACTTTTGAAAATTCAAAAGATGTCCTGGATAACTTCGAAAAATTGTCGAACACTGCAAAGCTCTATGTGATCGGAACAATGCTTTTCACAGGCGATAAGCGTTTCTATAAATACGTTGCCCCATACATTGACTCTAACGATTGGGACTTGAAAACAGAAGCGATCTATGCGGCACGTTTCATTTGCGATGACTCCGCAAGCTTCAAAAAAATCTACAATCTCTGCTCGTTCCGAGACTTCGATGGCGTAGACCATAACAAGACAGTTTGGAGCGTACCGACATTCGATTCTGAAAAGTTCTTGAAGAGTTTAGCTGTGTCTGTTTTGGAAGAAACAGATTCAAAAGCACTCGAAGAAATGTTGCAGAAAAAATCGGCAAATGGCGATATAAACGCAACTGCGTGGCTCGCAATCCGTGGCGATAAATCGGCATTCAAAACACTTCTCGATAAGTTCGTTGCAGGAGAATTTAAGAATAAAGATGTTCGCGACGCACTCGCAAAATCGATTCGTTTTGGACAATTAAAATGCCTTGCAAAAAATATGACAAAACAAGGTAAAACAGAACTCGACCAAGCTATCGCAAACATCATCGTCGAAAAATTTGCAAAGTCGCAAGACGTAGTTTTCAAAGAACGTGAGCTCGATTGCTTGCTTTGGGGCAAGCTCGATTTTGAAAGTACCTTGTATAAGTCGATGTGCAAAAAACTTCGCATCAGCAAGGCTCGCAAAGTTGGCGTGCAACTTTCAACATTCTATAATCGTTCGTTTGTCGACTGCTTGCCATACCTGAAAAAAACAGGCATCTCGCACATCGGCTTAACTGGACAAATGACTGGCGGAAAATATCCAAACATCAAAACTGGACACAATATGAACGCCCAACAGCGTGCATATTTGCGAGAAGTTCTCGAAGACAATCGCCTTGTAATTGTCAGCTATGGCGTGCGTAGCCCAAAGACAGAAGAAGAAATTGTTGAAATTTGCGAGTTCGTAAAAGAATTTTCAATTCCAGTAGTTCTCACAGAATCGCCCGAAAATATGTTTCCTGTATGGGACAAATACGCTGGCAAATATGGTATAAAAGTAGCAATCCACAATCACCCACAACCAGACGGAAGTGATTACAAATATTGCTACCCAGATTATGTAGATTCAAAAATTCGCCACTTGCCAAATATATACTCGTGTGCTGATAACGGGCATTGGGAACGCGACGGAATCAAAACTCTCGACGCTCTCAAAAAGTTGGAATCGAAAATTGGAATTTTGCATATTAAAGATGTCGACAAGTTTGGCACAGACTCTGCAAAAGACGTACAAATCGGCACTGGCATTGGTAAAGTTGCCGAGGTTATTGCAGAACTCGACAGACAAAATTTTGACGGATATTTCCTCATTGAACACGAAGTTTGGGAATTCACATCGCCCGAAAAACAGATTGAAGAAATTATCGAAAACGCAAAATTTATTAAGTCGATAAAGAAAGCAAAGAAGTAATAAATCGCTAAAAAACCGCACTCAGTGTGCGGTTTTTTAGCGACAACAATTAAGAAAAATTTTTATGGAAAACAAAAAATCTAATTCCCAATTTTATACAGCGATGATTATTTTGGCGTCGCTGTTCGGGATTATGGGCTTGCTCTCGTGGGTGAATGCAATGCTCATCCCTTACTTCAAATTGGCGTGCGAGTTAACACACACACAATCGTATTTTGTAACGCTTGCATTCTACTTCGCATACTTTTTTATATCGTTCCCAGCATCGCTTATGCTCGATAAAATCGGCTATAAGAAGGGGATTGCAGTCGGACTTTGCTCGATGAGTTTAGGTGCATTGACATTTGTACCAGCCGCACTTCTTTGCGAATATTATTTGTTCTTGGCAGGATTATTTATTATCGGCACAGGTCTTGCTGTTTTGCAAACTGCGGCTAATCCGTATGTGACAAATATCGGACCTATCGACACTGCGACACGTCGCATAAGCATTATGGGACTGGCAAATAAGGCGATGGGAATTATCGCTCCGCTTTTGTTTGCTGTTATAATTCTTAAGCCCGAAGACAAAGAGCTTTTTGCTCAACTAAACGCAAATGCAATTGTCGGAACCGAACGCACACAAGTGCTTTCAGAACTTATTTTGCGTGTTATCCCACCATACACAGCTTTGGCTGGATTCCTTTTTATCTTCGCAATAGTTGTGTTATTTTCAAAATTACCAGAGCTTAATTTGAAGTCTGAAAATGGCGATAAGGCTGAATTAGAAGGCAGAAGTTCGCCTTTCGCATATCCGTATTTGGTGTTGGGTGCATTCGCAATTTTCTTCCACGTCGCAAGTCAGATTGTAGCAATCGACACCGTTATAAATTATGCAGGCACAATGGGCATCGATATGAACGAAGCAAAAATTTTCCCAATGATTACACTCAGTTGTACATTCATTGGGTACATCGCTGGTATCATTGTTATCCCACGTTTTGCAACGCAAAAAACTATGTTGCAACTCTGCGTTTCACTCGGAATGATTCTCTCGTGTTGCGTATTGTTATTTACTTTCGACACCTCGTTTTTGAAAGCTGGCACAAACGCATCAATATGGTTCATCTGTTTGTTGGGATTCCCAAACTCACTCATCTACGCTGGAATTTGGCCACTTGCAATTAGAGGCTTGGGCAAATGGACAAACAGAGGTTCATCGCTTATGGTAATGGCTCTTTGCGGAAACGCACTTATGCCGTTGCTCTATGGAATCATCGCTGATAAGAGCGACCCACACACAGCGTATATCGTGTTAATTCCATGCTTTGCGTACTTAATTTTCTACGCATTCTTCGGCTATAAAATCGAACATTGGAAGAAGAACAAATGAGTATTTTAAAAATCTATAACACAAAAGCAGTCCTCGAAAATTCTATACTCGAAAACGCAAGCATAATTATAGAGGACGGCAAAATTATCGGAGTTGAACAAGGTAATCCCGATATTGCTGACTGCGAAAAAATCGACGCAAAGGGCAATTTTGTTTCGGCTGGCTTTATCGATATTCACACACACGGTGCGGGCGGTTCAGACTTTATGGACTGCACAATAGATGCATGCAAAGCAATTTCAAAAGCTCATGCTGAACACGGCACAACCCTACTCTACCCGACAACACTCGCTTCCGATAACGCCGAGTTGATGACTTTTTTGGAAGTTTACAACACTGCTAAACCGATTGTCGAAGGAGCTCGCTTTGGCGGTATACACCTTGAAGGTCCTTATTTTTCCTACAAATTCAGAGGAGCTCAAGACCCCAAACATTTGAGAAATCCATCGCCCGAAGAATATATGGAAATACTCGATGGGGGCTTTGATATTAAACGTTGGAGCATTGCACCCGAACTCGAAGGTGCGTCGGAGCTGGCAAAAAAATGCGTTGAACGTGGAATTTTACCGAGTATAGCTCATACAGATTCTATCTACGAAGAAGTAGTTGATGCCCACAAAAGCGGATACACACTTATCACGCACTTCTACTCGTGTATGAATACAATGACACGTCGCAATGCGTTTAAATACGCTGGATGTATCGAGGCTGGGTTGTTGATTGAAGATATGGATATCGAGATAATCGCCGACGGACTCCATGTTCCAGAACCATTCTTAAAACTCGTTTTGAAAAATAAAAGTCCCGACCACATCGCACTCATAACCGACTCTATGCGTGCAGCGGGAACATCTGATAAAAAGAGTATTTTGGGAAGTCTGAAAAAAGGACAAGAAGTTATTATTGAAGACAACGTCGCAAAACTTTGCGATCGCACTGCCTTTGCTGGAAGTATCGCAACTGGCGATAGACTCATCCGCACAATGATTAACATCGCCGGATGTTCACTCCCAGATGCAATAAAAATGGCAACGCAAACTCCCGCCAGAATTATGGGTGCGTCGACCAAAGGCAAGCTCGCAAAAGGCTTCGATGCCGACATCATAATATTCGACAAAGATATAAATATTCAAAAAACAATTATCGACGGAAAGACAGTTTACGCAAAATGAAAATCCTAACAAAAGATAAACTCACAATAAAAATTGAAGATACAAACGAAGCAATGGGTGCAACTGCTGCGTCCGACGCCGCCGAATATCTGAAAGAAATAATGAAAGACGGCAAAGAAATAAATATAATCTTCGCCGCCGCACCATCGCAAAATACATTTTTGGAATCGCTCTTGAAATACGACTTGCCATGGGAAAGAATCAATGCACTCCACATGGACGAATATATCGGACTTCCGGCTGATGCACCACAAGGTTTCGGAAATTTTTTGTACGAACACATTTTCTCGAAAGCTCCATTTAAATCAGTTCATTATATCCGTGATTGTGGAACTTCTGCTGAAGAAATTTGCAACGGCTACAAAGAAGTTCTCAAGAATAATCCGCCTGACGTTGTGTTTATGGGAATCGGCGAAAACGCACACATCGCATTTAACGACCCTGCTTTTGCAAAGTTTGATGATTCAGAGTCTGTAAAGGTTGTAGAACTCGACGATATTTGTCGCAACCAACAAGTCAACGATGGTTGCTTTGCTAAATTTGACGATGTTCCTACACACGCAATCACGCTAACAATCCCAACATTGATGTCGGCAAAGAGATTGTTCTGTATGGTGCCTCGTGCGACAAAAGCCCAAGCCGTAAGACGTGTTTACGAAGGAGAAATCGAAGAAGAATGCCCAGCGTCGATTATGCGTCGCCACGACAATGCAATTATGTATTGCGACGCCGATAGTGCAAAACACATCATCTAAATTCAGACGGCGATACTTTGTAATATCGCTTAAATGCCTTTGAAAACGAGGCTCTGTCAGAATATCCACATTCCGACGCAACCTCATCAATCGCATAGCCTGCACGGAGAACGTCGCAGGCTTTTTTCATTTTTATAGACAACAGAATTTTTGCGAATTTTTCGGAACGTGCGTGCATACATATTTTGTCGAGAACATAAACCGATAGTCCCAGTCGCTTCGATGCCTCGATTGCAGAAAGCTTACACATCTCTCCATCGAGTAATTGTGAAATTATATCATCATAAGAAAGTGTTTCTTCTTTCTTTTCAACAATCAACTCATTGCGTAAACAAGATACAATCGCATCGGCAAGTGCTTCGAGAAACGCCATAGACCTATCACGTTTGTGTATTTCAACAAGCCACATCTCGACAAGATTTTTTATTTCGGAATATCTCACACTTCTTTTTGTATACGCCTGCGATTCGCCAATCGAACGCCAACGTGCCGAAGAATCCAAATGAAACCAAATATTTTTCCACGTCTCTTTTGTCTGCAAAACATATTCTGAATTTGCGGGCGAAACAAATATACTACCACGTGTTAAAATATATTTACGCTTGCCGACACTCACTGTCGCCTTGCCCGATATAGTAAAAATCACGATACTAAATTTTTCCTTCGCACGCGATTGATAGTACGACGACATATGAATAGTTCTCGCACCATTGATAATCCCACGTGTTGCCAAAATATCAACCGACAATTTTTCGGGTGCAGAAATCCTTGCACTATTGCGTTTTTTCACCAAATGGCTTGGGAGAGTTGGCGACGACAAATAATGCTCCTGACTTTTTCGTGGCCAAAATTTCAACTCAGTATCAGTCTTATCTTCCCAAATATATTTTTTACGCCTTGCCATAATACAAGCGTGTCATTTTTTTAAATGCGTGTCTATAAAAAAAATCACTATCTTTTAATAGATAGCGATTAAATTTAATCCTACACAATCTCTAAACGCAATTATCCGTTTATTTATATTTTTATATCAAACGGAAATGTTGCGAAGTTTTGCAGATGCTTCCCACATACCACCACATTCGTTGCGGGCAAGCCAAACGTTCTCAAAGTCGGCTATTATAAATTTTAACGCTAATTCTTGTTGCGATTTTTTTGTATCGTCTAATCTACTCTTTTGAATTGCCCATTTCATCATCGCACCAGTTAGTGCAAATTCTGCCGACAATATGTTGGCGTCTCGACAACCTGCTTTTGATGTTGCACACAACCCCATTGCGAAGTCTGCCGAACCTTCCAACACATCAAAATCTACATCGCTATTTTTAGACAAAATTTCTCTCAAAGAATTTTCATCTGCGAAAAACATATCGTATATCAATTCCGATTTTATGACGTTGCCCATTGCAAAGACTGCACGAGAGAAATCGCCGTTCTCATCGTAAAATACAAATGATTCCAACGCTTCGCACACAGATTCATCTGTTGCACAATAGCTCCACATTATCGACGCTACTAAGATTGCCTGTGGGTAAAGTGCACATATTGGTGTAAATTCTCCGAGCGAAAAATCGGCGATAATTCCAGATGCACCGTATTTTTTTAACAACGTTTCGGCTACTTCTATTTGGCTACGCGACTTTGCATAGTTTGAAAATTTCTGCAAAGACATATCTATACGAAGATAAAATTTGCGTTCGCTCGATTTTAATTTTTGGCAAATATCTTCCAAGAGGTCGCCGTCTATCACTGAAAAAATCGGTGTTCCAGCGGGAAGTGTTGTTGCATCAAAATTTGCGTTTACAAAAGAATCGGCACAATATGTTGGCGATAATCCAACGTTAATCGCACAATCGACATACTTGCAAATGTCGATTTTTTCAGCATTTTGGCAGACTATATTTACATCTACACAAGCAAAATTATCTGCGAGTTCTTTTAATGTTTCAGTTGGAATTTTGCTCAAAGATACATCGTATGCGAGGGCAAGTTCAACGCCTTGTGCTTCGCAATAATTTTTCAACCGAGAAATTCTCGACGGCGAAAAAACGGCTTTCCCAGCCCATTGCAATTCGCATTGCTCAAACGGGAATGCTCCAGTTAGATTCAACTCAAGGCGATTAAATTTAAAGAGTGCGATTCTATCGACAATCAGTTTGAGTTGTTCAAGTGTAGGCACTCGACCTTGCGACAAATTTAGCGAAAACGTGCGAACTTCAACGTTTGGGAAATCTGAAATTTCGCAATAGCGGAATCCTCTCTCATCTGCTTGCATTCCTATTTGCTGGAGCGTGTTGAGTGCACGTCTTGCACCATTTTCGTGCGAGACGGCAATCGCAATGCCGTCTTGATTTATAGAAAGTTTGTAGCCTTCGCACGACGCAATATCGGGCGATTCTACAATCGACAAAAAGGCTCCGCACGGCAGGCCATTTTCATCGATTTGGAATTCAGCTTTTGTCCAATCCAAAAAACCGCCTCCCCAGATAGCATTCTGGGGATGCGGTAAAAGTTTAGGAGTTCGCAAAAGCGTTTCCATTTTTTAGAATGTGTGAACGAACAATCCAGAACGGAGCTTTGGTTCAAACCATGTACTCTTTGGAGGCATAATTTGACCTGCGTCTGCAATCGCCATAAGCTGATCTGTTGTTGTTGGGTACATTGAGAACGCAACTGCAAATTCTTTTGAATTTACGAGTTTTTCGAGTTCATCAGTTCCCTTGATTCCACCGACAAAGTCGATGCGTTCGTCTGTGCGTGGGTCACCAATTCCAAGAAGTGGAGCAAGTACTCTATCTTGCAAAAGTGCAACGTCGAGCGACGATACCGCATCGAGACCATCTGTATTTTCAAAAGTCAAGCTGTACCATTCGCCGTCGAGATACATCGATACATTCTTCGAGCAGTCTGGAGCTTTTACGCCAGTCTTTTCGAGTTTGCAAGCCTGTGCGAGTTTTGCCAAAAATTCTTCTTTTGAATTTCCATTCAAGTCGCGAACAACTCTGTTGTATGGGAGAATTGCGAGCTGACCAGCTGGAAATACAACCGACAAGAACCAGTTGTAATCTTCATCACCTGTATGATTTGGATTTTCGCCTTTGAAGATACGAGCACAACGTGCATTACTTGCACTGCGGTGGTGTCCGTCAGCGACGTATGCACATGGAATTGCGTCAAAAGTTTCTACGATTTTTGCGAGTGTTTCAGGGTCTGAAATCTTCCAAACAGAGTGGCGGATTCCATCGTCTGCAGTGAAATCAAAAAGTGCGTCTTCGTCTTTTTTATCTTCAACAATTTTATCGAGAAGTGTGCCATCGCGAACAGTCAAGAAAACTGGACCTGTATTTACGCGAAGTGTGCGTGTGAGCATATAGCGGTCGTTCTCTTTTGCTTCTCTTGTTTTTTCGTGCTTCTTGATGACATCGGCGTCGTAATCTTCAGCACTGAATGTTGCAACCAAACCTGTTTGTGCGTGATCGCCCATAACTTGTCTGTAAAGATACATACATGGTGCGTCTTCACGAACCATATGCCCACCGTCGACAAGCTTTTGGAAGTTTTCTTTTGCGTGGTTATACACGACATCAGAATATGGTTCTGTGCCTGCTGGAAGTTCAATTTCTGAACGCACAACACGCATAAAGCTCAGTGGCTTACCTTCAGCCTGTTCTTTTGCCTGAGCGAAGTTTACAACGTCATAAGGAAGACTTGCGATTGCCGAAGCCTTTTCAACTGTTGGTCTAAGACCTTTGAATGCTTTGATTTTCATAGTTGACTAATAGAATCGCATCTTGACAGAATTTTGCAAGTTTTACTTCAAAAACCTTGCAATTTTATCAATATTATTACGATAATAGATTTAATGAAAACTTCACAAACACATTACAGAAAAGGGGGTTGTATATTCAGCCTCGTAAAACTCGCAATTCTTTCAGCAATCGTATTGGCGGTTGCACTTTACTTCAGCTTGAGCTATGTTGTAGATTACGTTTTGAAAACTGCGACATCGGGGACTGGTATCGACGCAGGTGTTTCTAACGTAACAATGGGAATATCGGAACAAAAGATTGAAGTTGAAAACTTCTACATTTCAAATCCACCTTCATTCAAAAAATGCAACGCTATTGAATTTAAAGATGCAGTTATCGACGCTGATATAAGTGTCGGCGATATTCTGGCAAAAAAACTTATCGTGCTTGACGAAATTAAAGTTGTCGGTTTGAAAATGAATCTCGATATGAAAACTGGTTCTGGTATAAATGCGCTTACGACTGCACCAGTCTCTAATCTCACAGAAATAAAAGATTTGATGATGAAAAAATTTGGTGTTGATCAAAATGCACAATCTTCGCAATCGCAAGCATCAACATCAAATTCGTCTGATTCTGGCGAATGGCGTATTATCATTAAGAAGATGATTTTTGACGACGGCACGCTCGACGGTTCAGTAAACGCAAAGGCAATTAAAATTGCACTCCCGTCTTTTGAACTTAAAAATATCGGCGTTGATGAAGGCGGTCTTACCCCGACACAACTCGTCGCAGAAATAGTTGGTCAGCTCTCTTATGTTGCGACAAAAAATATTGTCAAAGATGTAGTCAACCAAAGCGTTGACGCTGGCAAAGAAGGAACAACTAAAGCGTTGGACAAAGTGAAAAATTCACTAAAAAATATTTTTAAATCGAATTAAAAAAGATGAAAAAGGCGTTCGTGTTGAACGCCTTTTTTTGTGTCTTTTACAAATTGATACCAAATTGCATTCCGATGACTAAAGCGTCGGAAATCCCTCCGCCATTGGGGTTGAGAATATATTGAATGTTCGGCTGAATAAAAGAAAATCTGTTTATTTGGAATTTGTAATTCACTTCAAAGACTGTCTCGTATGAGTCTTTGCGATGGTCTGAATACTTGTCCGAAAATCTGCCATAAGCCACACCAAAACAAAGGACATCGTCTGCACGCGATTTAAATGGAGCATTAAAAAGTAAACCACCATTGATAAAAATCGGCATATCGGCAAGATAATCATAAGGGTCGTATTGAATTGCTCCCCACAAAATTATTCCACGCAAATCTCGCCACTTGTCGCTATCACGGACAATGTAGTAAGGTTCATCATTTTTCAAATGCCCCATATTATAAATCATATAATCGGCTTGTAGATATATCGAGCAGTTGAAATTTGACACCTTCATCGGATTGTCGATATGCGGAGCATCGTACCATTGTGCGACAATACCAGCGGAAATATTTGCTGGCGATTTTCCACTCGCATCGTGATTGATATTCCAACCAAATTCAAAATTTGCATTCACACCATCGCCACGAAAATCAAAATCAAGACCATGCGAAGCATCTTGTTTTGCAGTGTTGATTTTGTATACGCCCGCTTTTGCATATTGTCCGTCTTTGTATGTTAGCTGAGTAAAAACTGCCCATGTACTCCCTGGATAAGCCGAAAATCGAGTTTGCTTAAAAACACCAACAGGGTTGCCGTCAAAAGCGTTGTTCTGATAAAGCCAATAGATAGGCTTTGTCATAAAATTGTCGGCGGCGGCAAAACGCCCGAACTTAAAAGTCCAGTGCCAATCGGCGAGAATATCTTTGTTGTAGCTTGCAAAAATCGACTGAAGCTGAATTGTCTGCGAGCCATAATTTTGCTGAACATTAAACGCATTGCCAATTCTCCGTTTAGTCAAACTTTCGCCAAAACGCCATACCCAAGTATTGCCAATTGTCCAGCCATTGAGGGAATCGATATCGGTTAACTCCTTTAAATCAATACCCAGCCCGAGATTAACAGAACTCGTGTTCGACGCACCACGAGAAATTCCACCGACAGGATTCGACGCAAAATTACCGATGTACGAGACCGCTGGAATTATCCCATTGCTTTCAACAAGTGTGCGAGCCCCACAAAGACTCGCCAATGCGTGCGGACCATTGAACCACTCATCAAAAGTTAAATCGTAAATCATTCGATGCTTGACGACCGCATCGTAATATTGCGAGCCGAGCGAACGTGGAATTTCCGACTCTTCGTCAAAAGAATTTATAATAAAATACTCGCGTTGCTCTGCAAATATCAGCGAACAAAAAGACACGAGAAAAAATAAAACAGACGAAATTATATCCCTTGTTTTCATATAATTATTTTTTCATCGTAAAGTTTGAAAATAAATAAAACTATTCTTTTGAAATTGTTGCGATAGTAATCGTCGGCGAACAAAGTAATCGCACAGGGACTCGACTTGTCCCTAATCCACGCGAGACATACAAGACTTTTCCGTCGCGTTCAAACTTGCCCTCGCCAATTTTATCATATTTCAAATTTACAAAAATCGCACCAATGTACGGAAGCTTAATTTGTCCACCATGCGTATGACCCGAAAACGTGATTTTTGCGGAATCGGGAGAATCCTTGAATCCGTCAGGTGTGTGCGACAGGAATAACGTTGGGGCATTTTGTGGAATATTTTTGAACGCAAGCGTGTAGAAATGATTTTGAGTTGTCATATCTGCAATCGCCGAAAGATAGAAATCGCCATTGGGAGTAGATACCTTTGCGTTTGAATTTTCGAGAACAACAATATCAGCCTTTGCGAGCATATCTCGCACAAGATTTCGTGCAAAATAAGAATCGTGGTTGCCGAAAATTGCATAGACGCCAAGCGGAGCAGATAGACGCTTCAAACGATTCGAAAGAAAATCTAAATTGATATTTCTACGCGAGCCAGCTTGTACATAATCGCCGAGAAGTACGATTATATCGGGCTTTGCGTCATTTGTTTTTTTTATAATATTGTCGATACGCCAATTTTCGATAGCTCCGCCAGCATAGTGAATATCTGTAACGATAGCAACTTTCAGACCATTTAGATTTTTCGACCAATTAGGCGAAGACATTTTGACATAATCGTAATCGATAATAAAGTACGGTTCAATAATCGTAGCCCAAGTCCAAATAGCGATGGCGACGAGAATAAGCACGACTTTAAAAAAGATTTTCATATAATATGGATAAAAATTATTGATGATATATAGGTTTCGCAAGAAGATTTGTAAAAGATGTGCGTAATATTTTTTATTTTTTTAAGAATAATGAATTTTTTTCTTGCACGGAGCGATTAAAAAGTATGTTGTATATGTTTCAAATCAGGAGAGGTGGCAGAGTGGCCGATTGCGCTGGTTTGCTAAACCGGTGTAGGGATTTAAACCCCTACCGTGAGTTCGAATCTCATCCTCTCCGTGATTTGAAAAAAATCGCAAGACGAAAGTTTTGCGATTTTTTTATTTTCGGAGAGATGAGATGAGAACTCTTGAGTTTGAACACAAAAGTTTTACGAAGTAAAAGCTTTTGGGAAGTATAAATTGCGACGCAATTTACCCGAAGGGCGAGACGAGCACCACTGTGCGAGCGAGTACAATCTCATCCTCTCCGTGATTTGAAAAAATCGCAAGACGAAAGTTTTGCGATTTTTTTATTTTCGGAGAGGTGGGATGAGAACTCTTGAGTTTTGAGAGTAAAATAACACATTACTCAATAGTAATGTATCTTGTAAAAATGCTATCTATTTAAAAATTATACTTTCGTTATAATATAGCAAATTCTTTGATTGTTAATTTCTAAACAAAGTGGTTCGTCCACTTATAGATTGGAGGATTGCTATGAATATGAAAAAAATGAACAAATTGATATCGTCGAAATGGAAGAAACTTCTTCTGGAAGATTCTTCGCTAATTGAGCAATGTAATTGCTGGGATGTCTTCGATTCATGGACATGGTCGCAACTCTTGGCTGTATATCCTCAACTCTCAAACAAGTGCAACAAGTGGGGCGAGATGACAAAACTTGCTTGGGCAAATCTTCTTTCGCAACAACCTCAATTTGCGTCCAGATGTAAAATTTGGGACAAGTTTAATCGCATGTCTTGGGCAACACTAATCTCGACTCAACCCAAGTTTACGTCAAAACTAAAAAGCTGGAAAATTTTTAATGAAAAAGATTTCGCAAAGATTTTATCGGCTCAACCTCAATTTGAAAATAAATGCACTATTTGGAGAGAATTCACAAATAGCGAGTGGCTACAACTATTAAGTAAACAACCACAATTTGCTGAAAATTTTGATAGATGGGAAATATTCTATCCAAAAGATTGGAAATGTCTATTAATGGTGCAACCTCAATTCGCCAAAGAATGTCCATATCACTATTGGAATTTTTGTTTTGAATTACCATTTGTAAACAATCTCCTAAAAAAACATCCAGATTTATGGATTTATCACAGGAACACTTCTTTTGAAAAAATAAAAGAAAACCCGCAAAACATCGAGAAGTCGGCATGCGTAGAACGTTTTAATTCATATCAATGGACACAACTATTATTGATACATCCGCAACTATCTTCTTATTGCCAAAAATGGAAAAATTTTGATGAAAGTGAATGGAAATGGCTTATTGAAAAACAGCCTCAATTCAAACAGAAAGCAAAAGAATTTCCTTCTGGTTGGTCTGCTTTATTACAAATAGAACCAAAGTTGGCTGATGAATGTAAATGCTGGGAAGAGTTTGGTACAACAAATTGGTTCGTTTTATTACGCAATCAGCCACAGTTTATGGACAGATGCCCTGATAATATATATGATAAATTTTATGAAGGAGAATGGTTTCAGCTTTCATACGAACACCCTAATATTTTCTCGCAGAAACGCTTACTCTCAAGCTTGAGAAAAATAGCAAATTCAAACGGATGATACGCAAAAAGCTCCCGTATGGGAGCTTTTTTTGCGAATTGTAATTCTGATTAAATTTTGCGACGGCTGATTTTCTCGCACACAAAATATACGATAAACCCTACCATCCACGCACAAACTGGCGAGAATGGTACGTTGATATTAAAGTTTGGTGCAACACCAACAGCAAAACCCAACGCCCACGCAAGCCAACCCGACTTATTGAAGTTTTCGCCAGCTGGCTTCCAATCGCCTTTTTGCAAAAGATATTCAGCACACATCGCACCAACGATTGGTCCGAAGCTCGAACCGATAAATGCAAAGACTGCTGCAGCCTTACCAGCAATACCCGTGAGTGCAAGTATTGTCGCAACTGCCCCACCTAACGAAACAGAAAGTGTAGCGTTGATATTTGGCATTGAATTTTTGAAAGAGTCCGCCGCAATAACCGACGCAAAGCAAGCCGATGGAAATGCCGATATCGCCAAAAGCATCATCATAATTCCACCGATTTTTGAACCCATTACATAATTCATTACTTCTGTCGCATTAAGCGGGAAGCCCGCACCAGCCATTGTTTTCGCAATTTCCGGATTCCCATACGCACCTGCGATAATCAAAATACTTGCACCAGCAGTTAACACCATTGCCAAGAAGATTCCGAAAAATCCACCTCTGCGAACGTCTGAAATATTGCGAGCGTTCGAGCCAAAGTCAGCACCAGCAGCACCAGCTGTTGCAAAGAATCCGGCGACATAACATACGACAGATTCCACAGCCGAGAATGGCGTTGCTTTCTTTTCGCCGACAAAGATTGATTCGTTGAAATCGGCAATTCCACCGACAGTTGAGAACAACAATATCGCAAGAATTACGAGTGGAATAATTGGCAAATACGTCGAAATTTTTGCGACATATTTTATACCTTTTAATCCGATAAAAGTTGCCAACGCACCCTCGATGACAATCATTGCCCAAAGTGGAATCGGGACAACTGCACAAATGAGTTTAGATGCAAAATAGATATTTACTGCAAGCCAACCAAATTGCAAAAGTCCCATGAGAAGACCAGGCATCACAATTCCGCCAGTACGCCCAAAAATTGGGCTACCTACGACCGTTAATCCATATCCAGTTTTCATCCCCCACACTGCTGGCACGAGGTAAAACATAAAGTAAGAAATTCCCGCAATTGCAATCAACGATATTAACGGCAACAAAAATCCGTGCGCCATTGCACCGCCGACAGCGTCGGAATTTACAATATCTTGCCAGAACACGAACCACAGGAAAACTCCTGCGTATGTCGGTGCGATGCTAACATACCATGGCGTGCGTTCGCTTTCAGTTCGTGGCTTTGCATTTGCCAAATACGACGGTAATTCTGTTTTCATATTATTCAATAAAACCTTTTCTGTATTCGTAAAGCGATGCTAAATATTTGTCGGCATCTTTGTTGCCTTTGAATGACATCGTGGAAGCATCGTATTCAATTTTTTTGCCACCTTGAGTCATTGCGACCATACCGAGCAACGCCATTTCTGTGAATGTTGAAGCGTATCCAAAGTTAGCATTTGGATTTTTGCCTGCCAAACACATTTTGACAAATTCCAAGTGTGCATTCATCGGCGATACCGAACGTTCGATTGTTTTTTCAGGGAACGCTTTTGCCTTTTTAAGTTCAATCATTCGCTTGTTTGGATAAACCATAAGTCGACGTCCGTATTCATCAGTAACAACCGTTTCTTTTTCGCAGACGATAACAGTTACGTCGGCATTACGTTTGTCTTTCAAGAAAGCATCGTCGATTCCACGGATATGTTCGGGCTTGCGATAGCCGTCGTACCAGTGCAAATAGATTTTCCCATTCTTACCTTTTGGCGAATTAAATTCGTACTCGAGTGTTGATGAGTATGGCCAGCTATAATCGTTGAATGGATCAGTTTGTGCCGAGACTGCACATGGGAAACCTAAATCAAAGGCAGAGTATGGAACATCCATAAAATGACATCCCATATCGCCAATTGCACCACAACCAAAATTGCGAACTCCACGCCAATCGTGTGGAACAAACGCCTTGCTGTATGGTTGATATGGTGCAACACCAAGCCACAAATCATAGTCGAGAGTATTCGGAATTTTTTCGTCGCCCTTTGGATATTTTACATCAATACCCTGCTTCCAGAAACGAGCTGGTCGACTTGTCCAAATGAAAATTTCTTCGATTTTACCAAGCAATCCACTATCGTACCATTCCTTGAGCGAACGCCAGCCGTCAGACGTATGACCCTGATTGCCCATTTGCGTGTACACGCCATATTTCTTCGCCAAACGAGCCATTTCACGACATTCCCAAACAGTACGTGCAAGTGGTTTTTGGCAGAACGTATGTTTGCCTTGTGCCATACACCACGCAGAAATCGGATAGTGCATGTGGTCGGGAGTGCTGACAATAACACCGTCGATGTCATCGCCCATTTTATCGAGCATTACACGGTAGTCGCGGTATCGTGGGATATTTTTGAATCGTTCAATTTGCGAAAGTGTTTTGTAATTTTTTGCCGAGCGATCATCGTCAACATCGCAACCGACAACGATATCAGCTTCAGGTGCATTTTTTAAATTCCTGATTGCTTGAATACCAATTCCGCCTACGCCAATTAAGGCGACAGAAAATCTGTCGTTTGCACCTTTGACACGTTTAGTAGCACACGACGGTAAAATCATTGCTCCTCCAAATAGAGCCGATGCTTTTATGAAGTTTCTGCGTGTAGTTTTTTTGCTGATTGATTTTTTCATATATATATCCTCCTTTTTTATTTTTTATAAGAATCTCTGATGACACTCATCGCAAGGTGATCAAGCATCATGTGTGCGTCTTCTGCAATTTGCATATCGTCGATTGGGATATGTACGCCATACTTGGCAATCTGTTTGAGTCTTCCGCCACTGTAGCCAGTTAACCCAACAGTAATTCCACCGTTGGCATTCGCATATTCAATCGCATTCAAAACGTTTTTCGAGTTGCCACTGCCCGATATCCCAATGACAACATCACCCGACTCAAACATATTCTTGAGTATTTCAACATACGCATCTTCATACGACACATCGTTAGCATACGCAGTTAATGTCGGCAAGCTGTCGTTTAGACATTGAAATTTATATCGAGGTGCATCGAAGCCCCAACTCAAACCCTTGTTGAAATCGCAAACAAAGTGCGATGCAGTCGACGCACTGCCACCATTTCCCATTGTGAAAATCTGCTTACCTTCTTTTCTCGCAGTTTCAAGAACGTTGATGAAATTGTTGATTTCCGATTTGTCAATGCGTGCGAGCGTTTCAGTAAAACGTGTTAAATAATCGGTTATTCCTTTTTGATAGTCTGTCATATTACTTACTTTCTTTTGATAATCCGTCAATAGCGACACAAACTGACGCATAGTCGCCAACTTTTTCGCCAAGCCCAGCTGGTAAAATTCTACATTGCGAACGTGGATACGCCATTGCCTCACGAGCAATCGCACGCTCCATCGCAGGACGCAACAGATTTTCGGCACGCACAAAAACACTTCCAATCGACACAACTTCAATATTCAATAAGTCGATTAGAATCGCAATTCCACGACCGAGGAAATCTCCGGCAGTTTCGTAAATTTCAATAGCGACCTTGTCGCCAGCGTTTGCAGAATCGGCAACCGACTTCGCCGAAATTTGATTTATCGACGAAAGAGAATCGCAAAACGAACATTTCTTTCCGGCTTGCAAAAGCTCGAGAGCCCGAGTCTTTGCGAGCGACGCAATCCCCGAGCCACTGCAGAACCCTTCATACGAACCAGACTTTCCGCAACCGACAGGACCAAAACATTCAGCTCTCATATGCCCAAACTCGCCAGCCGAACCACCTATACCTTCATAAAGTCTGCCGTTGAGAATAAGTCCAGCCCCAATACCAGTACCACAGGTTAGAAAAACCATATTGTCAGACCCTTTGCCAGCACCATACTTCCATTCAGCAACAGCACACGCATTAGCGTCGTTGAGTACATAAACCGACAAATTATATCGCTTCGATAATATCTCTCGTAAATTAACATTCAACCATTGCGGAAGGACGGGAGTAGTGATAACAATTCCATTTTCAGAATCAATAATACCGCCACAACTGATGCCAATCGCAGAAAGGTCAGAAGACGACAAAGAGAGATTTTCCAATAGCTCGTCAATTTTCTGAAAAAGTGATAACTCTATATCTTTGGGATTTTCGATAGAATCGAAAGAGATACGTGAAAGAATATCAATAGAATCATTAGATACATTTGCGATCGATACCGCAAACTTTGTACCACCAATATCAATGCCTAAAATTTTTTTCATATTCGTTAAAAACTAACGATATTTTACAAAAAAAATGAATATTTACAATTAAAAATAAAGACACATATTTAAAAAAAAGACACATAATAAAATGCCAAATGAGTTTGATATAACGATAAAAAAATAAAAAGATAAAAAAATGCTTGCCAAAGACCTGATATGATATTGAATGATTGCTTTAAATTCAACGGGGGTATAGCTCAGTTGGTTAGAGCACTTGCATGACACGCAAGGGGTCGCAGATTCGAGTTCTGCTACTCCCACCATTTTAAGAGTCGTAAGTTCAACAACTTACGACTCTTATTTTTTCTCTACCCTTCTCAAAACCCTTTAAATACGCGATATTAGAGCCAAGTAAGTTTGCAATACGCTTAATATCAATATATTACAGATATACTTGCTATATTAAAAAATCAAAGAAAATCCCAAATTTCAGCTTAAAACTGCAATTTTTTGAGTGTTTTTGTCCCATTTTGTCCCAAGAATTTAAATGACTGCAAACCCAGTAAAATAGCGGACTCCAAAGGTTTTTACTTCACTAAAAAAGAACTTCAGTCTTTTTATGTTATTTAAATAAAAAATAAAATCCCAAAAAAATTTCTTGGGACAAAATGGGACAATAGAGTCTCTGTTAGTTTAATAATG
>SUVP01000009.1 GCA_015061945.1 Opitutales bacterium | reverse complement strand
TTTTTATCTTTTTTTATTTTTTTCAAAAAAAGTTTTTTCAAGGAACTTTCTTCCCAAACTTAAAAAGCTAACCTTTCAAATTTGAAAAGACCTCCCATTAAGCCGACTCACATCTCGCTTGTCAACTATTTTTTTTATTTTTTTTGAAAAAATTTTTTACCCCTCTTTTTTCGATTAATACAACACAAGAAATAAAATCTATCACAAATTATCATTTTCTATTTTTCAACAGAAACACTACTAAGCGAAAAAGACTTGAGCAAAAGGAAAAACTTTCCGATAATTACAAAAGAAAAACGGCTATGGGTAATATATCAGATACAATAAAAAATATAGGAAATAAAATTATAGATTTTATCTTTCCACGACATTGCGTCGCCTGCGGAAAAGTAAATCCGAAAGGCGAGTACGAACACATTTGCCCAGACTGCGCAACAACACTGCGTCTGCTAAACGGGACAAGATGCACTCTTTGCTCCGAGCCATTGGGGAACGCTGGAATGCCAAACATACATGGATGCCCAAAATGCACAGAAAGAAAATATGCGTTTGATAAATCACTATGTTTATGTGCATTTGATGGTGCCGCAAGAGATATGGTACACGAATTAAAATACAGAACAGGTGCCCACATAATACACGATATGGCAAAGATTGCGAAGAAGTTTCCCGACACAGAAGCCTTTATCAAGAACGCAATTTTAGTACCAATCCCACTGCACAACGTTAGAGCGATTAGTAGAAAATATAATCAGAGCGAACTTATTGCTACAATGCTTACGCAAACTTTCCCCAATGCAAATGCTAAAGTAAAATCAATCCTCAAACGTACTCGAAGTACACCTACACAGACAACACTCGACCGAGAAGCTCGTGCAAAAAATATCAAAAACGCCTTCGCAATTTCAAAAAGCAAATCGATAAAATCAATTAAGAAAGATGCCAATATCATCTTAGTCGACGATGTTTTTACAAGCGGAGCAACTTTATCAGAATGTGCAAAAGTATTAAAAAAAGCTGGCTTTAAAAACGTAGGAGCGTTTACTTTTGGCAAACGTCTATAAGCACTATGCACAATTTTTTTAAAATGTTCCACGTGGAACATTCAAATTTAAACAACAAAAAAACACTATAAATATGACTACACGCAGAAAATTTATATCGACAATCAGCACCTTAATCGCCCTGCTCTTTTCTAAAATTTCTTTATCTAAAGAAAGGAAGTCGAACATCCTTCAGAAGAATATTCCATTAAATCGCCTATACAAAACATCGCCGTTTGAGCTATCGCAGGAGAGATTAGATGTCTTTAAACTGATACAAGCACAAGCAGACATTTGCCCAGATACTACATTTAATGAATACAAAATTAAAAGATTCGAGAATCCCGACATTCGCCCTTCGCATTTGTCGCCGATAATTGAAACGCTCGAAGACGCTTTAGAAAAAATTTTAAATGATATAGAAACCCTGCCCCGCCCTAACGACTTTGTCAGAATTTGGCTTCTTTACAATATGGGATACATCATACAAACCCCAACTGCTCTTTTCGGCATAGATATATCTTCGCCGAGCGATTTAAAAATAGCGGACAAACTCGATTTTCTCCTCATCACACACAAGCACACTGACCACTTTTCAACAAAACTTATGCGACATATGAGCGAAAAACCTGTCGTATCTAATTTCTTTGACAACAAGTACAAACAAGGTGACAAAGAGCAAACTTTAAAACTTGGCAATATTGAAATACACACAAAGCTTGTCGACCATGGATCCGGCAGAAAGCTTCCAAAATTTGTCACAACCTATGAAATAATCTGCAAGGACACAAAAAACAATATCTCGATTTTCCACGCTGGCGACGCTGGACGTGCCGACCAACTTACGCCAAAATCAAAAGTAGATATTTTTATCCCGCACGTTGCAGTCGGGCTTAATATTAAAAAATGCGCCGACGAAATAATTAAGCCGAAACTAATCTTGATGTCGCACATACTTGAACTCGCACATCACATAAACAAATGGCGGTGGAGTATTCCATTCGGATTGAAAGCCTGCGAAAAAATCACGAGCGTAAAAACGATTATGCCATTTTGGGGCGAAATGATAGAATATAGAAAAAAGTAAGACCGAAAAAATCACTTTTTTAAGCATATCTCAATAAACAGCCAAAAACGCCCTTATTTTTGATTTTACCCTCAAAAGCAACACTTGGTATGCGTTAAATCGGGAAAATCGATTTTAAGGGCATTTTTGAAGCCCGATTTTTTACGATTTTCGGAAAAATTTTAAAAAAGACAAAAAAATCGGCAAGCCGTAGAAAAACACAAACCTGCCGATAAATCAAAAATTTTACTTCGACGCTTTCACATGGACAAGCAAAACGCTGATGTCGGCTGGCGACACTCCGGAAATTCTCGACGCCTGTGCAACCGTCGACGGACGCACCGATGCAAGTTTTTGTCCAGCTTCGAGACGCAACCCTAAAACTTTTGAATAATCGAGCGATTCTGGAATCTTGACATTTTCGTATGCTGAAGATTTTTCAATCTGACGCAAATCACGTTCGAGATACCCCTTGTAGACAAGCTTATAAACAACTTCGTCAATCGCATTTTTAGAAAGCGACATAAATGCCGACGGCACTGAAACGCCAGTAAGCCCTCCCGCACGACGCATTTTCAACGCTGTTCCGTTTTCCTCAAACTTATTTATCCACTTTTCGACAGCCTGTTTTTTTGAAGCAATCTTTTCTGCACGGGCAGGGGAAATAAGCCCAAGGCGTGCCGCATGCTCACCGAGTCGATATTCAGCACCACCGTGGTTGAGCAACAATCTATATTCTGCACGACTTGTAAACATTCTATATGGCTCTTTTGTACCTTTTGTTACGAGATCGTCAATAAGCACGCCGATATAACTTTCGTGTCGCTTTAAAACAATAGGTTCTTTTTCAAATACCTTTGCCGCCGCATTCGCACCAGCAATTAAGCCCTGTCCAGCTGCCTCCTCATAGCCCGATGTGCCGTTAATCTGACCAGCACAGAACAAACCTTCGATAATTCTCGATTCAAGGGTAGGGTAGAGTTGCGTTGGCGGAGCAAAATCGTATTCGACCGCATACGCTGGGCGGAATATTTCAGCATTTTCGAGACCTGCGACAGAGTGAATAATATCCACTTGAACGTCCAACGGCATAGAAGTTGAAAGTCCGTTTATATACCATTCATCCGTAAAACGCCCCTCTGGCTCAAGAAACAATCTATGCCCATCTTTATGCGAGAAACGGACAATCTTATCTTCGATACTGGGGCAGTAGCGTGGACCGATTCCCTTAATTTCGCCACCGTACATTGCAGAACGATGCAAATTCTTATGGATTATTTCGGCAGTCTTTTCGTTTGTTGATGTCTCATAGCACGCAAGTTGCTCACGTCCGAAACCGACAAACCCAGCCCAACCCAACGATTGTTCCACGTGGAACATTTTTGAATTTTCGTCGTGTGTAGGGCAAGGGAAGTCTTCCGACACTGGAATATCTCGTGTATCGTAAAAGCCGAAAAGGGTAGGTGGATTATCACCATACTGAACGGCACATTTTGAGAAGTCTATACTTTTGCCTGAAATTCTCGCAGGCGTACCTGTCTTAAGGCGACCTATTTCTATCCCATTTTCAGCAAGACTATCCGATAACGTAAGTGCAGAAAAGTCTCCCATTCTGCCTCCTTCGGTCTTTGACGACCCGACGTGCATAAGTCCTTTTAAGAACGTACCAGTTGTCAACACAACTGTCTTGCCGTAAAAATCTGCACCAAGATTTGTCTTAACACCTCGAATCACTTTACCGTCGGTGATAATCGCAGTGGCAACGGCTTGGAAGAACGACAAATTTGGAGTCGCCTCAAGCACGCTTTTCATTCTAAATTGATATGCTTTTTTGTCGCATTGAGCTCTGGGGGATTGCACTGCAACTCCTTTTGACGCATTAAGCACTCTAAATTGAATACCTGTTGCATCTGAATTTACAGCCATTTCGCCACCCAAGGCATCAATTTCGCGTACGATATGTCCCTTTGCAAGCCCACCGATAGCGGGATTACAACTCATTTGTGCGACAGTATCTATGTTGCCGGAAAGCAATAACGTCTTAGCTCCCATACGAGCCGACGCCAATGCGGCTTCGCAACCTGCGTGCCCACCACCGCATACGATAACATCATAAGGACTTTCTGAACTTAAATTAAGCATCCTTTACATTCTCTACCGAAAGACACCTCTCGCAAGTTTTTTTTTCACATTTTTACTTAATCAACATTTGCGACAAGCGGGCAATCCACACAAATATCTACAAAAAAAGCTCCGTTTTCGGAGCTTTTTGTAATCTCAAAATTTAACCTATTTTCTTCTGCGATAGATTGCCAAACCGAGAGCTATGCTACCGAAAATCATCGCCCATTCGGCTGGTTCTGGAACTGCTGGAGCTATTGCCGACAACCAGCCATTATTGATATAAAGTTGACTGATTTGTGTTAAAGCATCGCCAGCTGTTGCGTATGCAAAGAAGATTGAATTTACATCTGTAATTTGGTCTGCATTTGCTACAAACACTCTATCTTCAGCGAAACCATTGATAAATATCTTACCACCATTTGCCGATGCAAACGAAGCTGTGAGAACTGCATCGCCTGTGATTTCCACTTCGAGATTTGTAGTATTTGCTGTGATTGTATCAAATGTTTGGCTTGCCGACATTGCCAAAAGACTGCCTTTTGACGCTGTATCTGTTGTCAAATTGATAGCATCGCCATTTGCATTTGTGATAGCATTTACTGTTTGCAAGTCGAGCTTTGCAGTTGCAAGGATAATCTCGTTTGTTTTGATTTTACCACCTGTTGCAACAGTAATTTTAGTTGCGGCAATATGATCATAATTGATACTGTTTCCATTGTTTGCAATCTTATAAGTTCCATCAATTTGCAATATACCACCATCTTTAACATAACCCGAACGATTTGAAATTGCACCACTCTTGATGTGTAATAACGAGTTTGCATTTTCAATTGCATAATTATTCAAAGAATTACTTGCATTTGTTGAGCAAGCATTTACAATCATTTGTGATCCAGATTGTACTTTAATAGTCTGCCCTTGACCAGTTGTCATAGTGCCATTTGCAATAATTGTTGCACCATTTGTCAATTCTGTAGCTCCATTAGTTCTGTTAAAATCAGCAACATAAAGTGCCGATTCTGCACCATCTATTATGATGTTATCTACATAAAATTTATTATTTGCTGTAATTTTAGTACCATTTCCAATCGTCAAAGTACTTCTTGTTATTTTAGCATCATCATCCTTATATTGAGTAAGATCAATAACGCCATCCATTGCGATATTTTGACCATTTATAATCGTCAAATTAGAACCTTGTCCTTTAATTGTACCATTATTTGTCAAAACTGAATCTACTTCAACAGAAAAAGTTTTTCCTGATCCGATAACAACAGTAGAACCTTCTTCAATATAAAATTTAACATCGCCACCTGAAACACCTGCATATTTATTAGCAGTTCTTGCATCTGTATCAAGCGTAAGGGTCGAATTATTTAAAACATTAAATGTTGCATTTGTATTGATATCAAGCCCATATTTCTCAACCGACGTAATAATTCTTGTGTTTGTTTTTATATCGACAACAGGGAATTGGTCTGTGTTGTTACCTTTTATAAACCAACGTTCTTTATTTCCGAAATCAAGAAGAGCAGTAGATGTCGAATCTGCACCTGTATTTTGGATTGTTATTTTACCCCATTGCAACTGGAAAGATGTATCTGTTTCATTCTTAAGGACAGTTTTTTCGCCACTTGCAACATCTTTTGTATCAAAAACCCAATTAACAAGAGCAACCCAATTTGATGGAGATGATGTTGATGCAGTGCCATCGCTCGCTTTAAATGTAATACTTGAAAGCGAATGTTGCGTCTTCATTGTAGTAGTACCACCTAAACGGGCAGAACCACCTGTGCCGTTATAGTAAATTTCGTAATCGGCATCTTCTACGAGTGGAAATGGGATATCACCACTATTTTTATCTGTATAGAATGTTTCTACTGCGTATACGCCTTGGAACGCACAAACAAGTGATGCTAATATAGAGTAAGTATATTTTTTCATAAAGTTATAATATTAAATCTGAAAGGGAAAGTAATAGAATATTGATATTTGTCAAGGTTTAATTAGCGAGAATCTATAAAGCTAATTTTTGTTATTTGTATCATTATTGGTTTGACGAGAAACAGCATAAAACTATCATCTTCTTCTATGAAAAGATTTATTTGTTTATTGATATGTGTTGGGTCTTTTTTAAGTGTATCATTTGCAGAACAAAAACTTGCCGATGAAAAAACGACATCATTTGTACTTCAGAGAATGTCACCACGCCCGAAAGAAGTTAAGGTTTTTGACGGCTATTACACACTCAACGAAAAATCGACTATCGCAATATCGACAACCGATGCGTTGACATCATCGCAAGAAGATATTATCCGCGACACAATTAAGCAATACTGGCGTATATCGCCAAACGTATCTTTTGCAAAGAATCCAGACAACGCAAAACTTGGCGACGAAGGGTCGGAGACAAATATCAATACAAATGGAATTGCTATTGCGGGGAAAGATTTTATCGCAGTTCGCCAAGCGTTAAAAACGTTGCGTCAAGTTGCGGAATCGGAACGCGATGGCACAGGGCAAGTATTCCTTCAAATGAAGGTTAAAGACTGGGCGACACTCAAATTCAGAGGTATCCACATTTGTATCTTCCCTGAAAATACACTCGAAGACATCGAAAAATATGTTCGTTTGGCAAGTTATTATAAATATAACTATGTAGTGCTTGAGCCATGGGGAACATTCCCATTTAAAAGCCACCCAGAATTTGCATTCGCAAGCAAAAAGCTCGATAGAAAAGGTCTCAAGAAAATTATCGATTACTGCTGGTCGGTTGGCTTAACGCCAATCCCGCAATTAAGCATACTTGGACACGCCACACAATGCAGAGTATCGACTGCAAAACACGCAGTATTGACAAAACATCCTAACCTTGAACATATCTACGAACCACTTGGTTGGAGCTACTGTATGTCGAGCGAAAAGACCGAAGCCGTTCTCAAAGATTTACTTACCGAAATCCACGAGTTTTTCGGTAAACCTCCATTCTTCCACTTGGGTTGCGACGAAGCATACGACAAGGGAACTTGCTACAAGTGCCGAGCAAAACCAATCGTCCCACTTTTCGTAAATCACCTCAAAAAGTTTAGCGACTTTATGCGAACAAAAGGTGCACGCTCTATAATCTGGCACGATATGCTTCTTGATAGAGAAGATCCACGCTGGAAGAAAGACGTTGCTATGGGCGATGCCGAAATGGCAAAGGCTGTCAAGACATTGACAAAAGATATCATCATTGCCGACTGGCAGTATAGCTACCGTGATAAAAAACAAACACGCTTTGAAACACCCCGACACTTCAAAAAAGAAGGTTTCGATGTTCTCGTTTGCCCTTGGGAAGTTAACATAGGTATAACTGCACTCGCTCAAACTGCGAAGGAAGAAAATCTATTTGGTATTCTCGAAACAACATGGCATCACGTTTGGGGAAATAGTCACTATTTTTCATTCTTCTACCACGCCGGCGATATGGCATGGAACGGCGGAAGACCTCGAGTAGACGAAAAATTTGCACGTCAAGGGTTGGTCTTAATTCCACACATTCGCCACGTTTTAAACGATATGGGCAAAACTTCATACGAAGCAACTGGAACATCAGATTTGCAAATAAACAACTCAATAAAACACTAAAAATTGCATAAATTTGAGCAAATGGAATCTCCCAAATTTACGGGAGATTCTTTTTTTTGAAAAATTGTTCCGATTGATGTTGACAAAAGTTTGAGAAAAATTGAGTGTATATTGCTGAAAATGAAATTCTGTAATTTTGGAAAAGTATTAAAAATTTCCGTGTTGTTAGCATGTGCACAACTCTATGGTGCATCGGCTACATTTGCTTCAAGCGTAAAAGCAGATTACCTATTTGATATTTACGGACTTCCGATAACAAATTCAATGTTTACTACTTGGATTTTCACAGCGGTAATTATAATCTTATTCCGCCTTTTAATCTGGAAAGGTGCAAAACTTGTACCAAGTTGTGGTCAACAAATAATAGAAAGTATAATCGACGGACTCCGTGGAATTTTTGAACCACTTATGGGCGAAAAAGCATTTAAAGGGGCATTCCCACTTTTGCTCGGCTTTTTCTCATATATCTTGATAATGAATTGGAGCGGATTGCTCCCAGGAGTTGGCTCAATCGGATTAGAACAACAAGCCGACGGCACAACAAAATTCGTCCCATTTTTGCGTCCAGCTAATACCGACTTGAACACAACTCTCGCACTCGCAATAATATCATTTGTTGCATGGATTTATTTTGTAGGCAAATATGTAGGGCTAAAAGGATTTTTGAAAGACACATTCGGCAATAAGGCAGATAAGAAAGAAATCGCACTTCCGATATATTTCTCGCTATTTTTCGTATTTTTTGCAGTAGGTTGTATTGATATTGTGTCTATTTTGATGCGTTTGCTATCGCTTTCGTTCCGTTTGTTTGGGAACAATTTTGGTGGCGAAGTTTTGCTCGAAAATATGCACCACTTGGCAATCGACCTACCTCGCTGGGCGTCGTGGATAATCCCGATACCATTCTATCTGCTCGAAATGTTAATCGGGCTGATTCAAGCATTCCTTTTTTCGCTTCTGACGGCAGTTTATATAGGACTTCTAACAGGACACGAAGAACACGAGTAAATTTCAACAAATTAACATTAAACAAAAGATAAAGATATGATGAACATATTGGCAGATGCAGTAAATCAAATGGGATCGATTAGCGGTAGCATTCAAGGTGCTCTCGGTTGCTTGGGTGCAGCACTTGGTGTAGCTATGGTTGGAATGAAATCGGTTGACGCAGTAGGACGCAACCCAGGAGCATTCGGTAAGATTATGGTATTGGGCATTCTCGGAATGGCTCTTGCTGAAGCTGTTGCATTCTACGCACTCTTCTTGGGAAAATAATTTTTAAATTTTGGCAATGTCCGCAATATTTGCAGCGGGCGGAAATCCGCTAAATTTCCTCGAGCAGTTTGGTGTCGAGTGGCAATTATTGATAAGCCAAGGGGTGTCGTTTGCAATCGTTGCAACGGCGTTGTATTGGTTTGTCTTTAAGCCTGTCATTAAGGCATCTGATAAGCGAAAGCAAGAAATCGAACAAGGTTTGCAAGATGCAAAGGATGCAAAAGAACGCCTCGCATCAGCACAAGCCGAAGCCGATAAAAAGACAGCTGAAGCAATCGCTGAAGCATCAAAAATCTTGAAATCGGCACGCGACGACGCAAAGCAAACTATCGAAGACGCAACACGCGAAGCGTCTGCGAAAGCGACAGAAATACGTCAACGCAACGAAGAACAGCTCGAACGCGACAAGCTCAAGATGAAAGAAGAGCTTAAGTCTGAATTATCTGGTTTGGTGGCCGAAGCAACCGAAGCAGTAATCGGAAAAGTTTTGACAGATCAGCAACGAAGTGAACTCGCAAGTATCGCTTCAAAGGAGCTAAAGAAATAACGTGAGAAAGCAAACAAAGTTGTTTGTAAAAGAATCAATCGGCGAAAACGGTACGGTTGATTCTAAACGTGTGCAAGCAGTGTGCGATTATATCGACCAAAATGCACCGCAAACTCGCAAACTCTCGATGCTCCGTGCATATATGAAAGCACTCAAGCCAATCTTGGCGAGAGAAGAAGCCCTTGTGGAAATCTCGGGCGACATAACCGAAGCCGATTTTAAAGAGCTTGAAAACTTCGTGTTTGAACAAACAGGACGCAAAAATATTCGCCTTACAAAAGTTATCAATAAAGAACTTCTCGGCGGAGTAAAAATCACTTGTGCCGATAAAATTTGGGAATACACGACCATTTCAGCAATCGGCACATTACGCCCGAACACACAAAAAAATATTTAAGAACAATGAATGACATACTCAACGAGATAAGCTCGCGTATAAAAGAAATCAAGGCACAAGGAAGCAAAAGCAACGTGGGTAAAATCACCGCATTTGCCGACGGCGTAGCACGCCTTGACGGACTTAGCGACGCAATGTATAACGAAATGATAAGTTTCAAGAATGGCGTCTTTGGAATCGCTCTTAATTTGGGCGAAGACGAAGTCGGCTGTGTTATGCTTGGCGACGCAACAACCCTCAATGAAGGCGACGAAGGCAAGACAACTGGCAAACTTTTGAGCGTTCCAGTTGGTAAAAACTTGCTCGGAAGAGTCGTCGACGTTCTCGGTCGCCCAATCGACGGCAAGGGAGAAATTAAATGCGACGAATATTATCCTGTTGAAAAAATCGCTCCAGGGATTCTCCCACGTCGTTCAGTTAATCAGCCATTACAAACAGGTATCTTGGAAGTCGATGCAATGATTCCGATAGGTCGAGGACAACGCGAACTTATCATCGGCGACCGTTGCACAGGTAAGACATCAATCGCACTCGATACAATTATCAATCAGGCGAGAATCAATCGTGAAGGTCTCGCATCGGGCGACCCAGATTTCCGTCCTGTATATTCGATTTACGTCGCAATCGGTCAGAAAAACGCAAATATCGCACGCACAATTCAACTTTTGGAAAAACATGGTGCGTTGGAATACACAATTATCGTATCAGCAAGTGCTTCCGAAAATGCTGCAAACCTTTATATAGCCCCATACTCTGGTTGTGCAATGGGCGAATGGTTTATGCAAAATGGTATGGACGCACTCATCGTGTATGATGATCTTTCAAAACACGCTGCCGCATATCGCCAAGTATCGTTGCTTTTGAAACGCCCGTCAGGACGTGAAGCTTACCCTGGCGACGTCTTCTATTTGCACTCAAAGTTGCTCGAACGTTCAGCTCGCTTGAACGACCAAAACGGTGGTGGCTCGCTTACGGCGTTGCCAATTATCGAAACTCAACAAGGCGACGTTTCAGCATACATCCCAACAAACGTAATTTCTATTACCGATGGACAAATCTTCCTCGAAACCGACCTTTTCAACCAAGGTGTACGCCCAGCTATTTCAGTAGGCATCTCAGTTTCTCGCGTAGGTTCATCGGCACAAATGAAAGCGTTTAAGCAAGTTGCAGGTAAGCTCAAAGGTGAATACGCTCAATATAAAGAACTTGCCGCATTTGCTCAATTCGGTTCAGACCTCGACGCACGCACAAAATCGATTATCGATAAAGGCGACCGCCTCGTTGAAATTCTCAAGCAAAATAATAATTCGCCAAAGCCAGTTGAAATTGAAGTCGCAATTTTGTGGGCTTTGCAAAACGGATATTTCGACGATATCGATACAAAGAAAATCGGAGAAGCCGAAAAGAGCTTGGAAACTTTTGTATCAACACGCGGTAAAGCAACTGCCGATAAAATTATCAAAGAAAAAGTTATTTCCGACGACCTCGCAAGCGAATTGAAATCGATGTGCGACGATTGGCGTAAAACATTTGCATAAGGCGAGCAAATGAAAGGAATGAGAGAAATCAGAAACCGCATCAAAGCGGTTAAAGGCACGGGGCAAATAACTCATGCTATGGAACTTGTTGCCGCATCAAAAATGCGAAAAGCACAACAATCAGCCGAAAATGGCAGAGCATACGCAACACTTTTGATGGATATGACCGAAACTGTTATGGAAAAAATCGGCACAATGATGTCGTCAAAAATTTCCAAAACGGGAACATCAAAACGCCTTATCATAGTTTTCTCAACCGATAAAGGTCTTTGCGGACCACTCAACACAAATTTGTTCAAAACAATTTGCGAAATAGATGAGCCTGCGGAATTTATCGCAATCGGAGCAAGAGCCGCAAGATTCATTGCCCGACTCGGTAAAACGCTCAAAGCTCAATTCTCTTTGAGCGATCACGTCAATTTTTCTGAAGTTCGCAAGATTGCAGATTTCGCAATGAAACTCGCAAAAGAGCAGGGCGACATCGGGAGTATTGAAGTTCTTTATCCATTGTTTATCAACACATTAAAACAAGAGCCAACCTTTGTAAAAATCGCTCCAGTTGATGATTTAGAGGAATTTATCCAACGCTTGCGTAAGACTTATAAGCTTGATAAAACGCTCGAGCGACCAGAAGATTCCCGCGAATTTGTTTTTGAGCCATCGCCAAAAGAAATTCTCGATGAACTCCCATCGTTCTACATCAAACAAGCGTTGTATCATATTGCACTCGATGCAAAAGCGTCGGAACACTCGGCACGAATGGTCGCAATGAAATCGGCAAGCGACAACGCTGATGCCCTTGTAAAAACTCTTACAATCGAGTATAATAAAGCTCGACAAGAAGCAATTACAACAGAAATTCTCGAACTTGCCGCAGCATCACAGGCAATGGATAACAATAGCTAACAATTTAAAAATCAACATATAATGACAGAAGGTACAATCACACAGGTAATCGGTGCAGTTGTTGACGTAAAATTCCCCGACAACGCAATTCCAGCAATTTACAACGCACTCACAGCTGAGATTGATATCGACGGCAAGAAGTCGAATATCGTCTTGGAAGTGCAACAGCAACTTGGCGAAGGTGTTGTAAGAACAGTTGCTATGACTTCAACCGAAGGTTTGAAACGTGGGGCAAAAGCAATAGACACTGGCAACCCAATTAGCGTACCAGTAGGCTCTTGCACACTCGGACGTATCTTTAATGTCACAGGCGATCCAGTTGACGAGAAGGGTGCAATTACAACTTCAGAACGTTTGCCAATTCACCGCAACGCACCTCCGCTCACAGAACAAAGTACTCGTGCTGAAATTCTCGAAACAGGTATTAAGCCAATCGACCTTATCTGCCCATTCTTGAAGGGTGGTAAAGTTGGTGCATTTGGCGGTGCAGGTGTCGGTAAAACTGTTGTTATTATGGAACTTATCCATAACATTGCAAAAGCACACGGCGGTTTTTCTGTTTTTGCAGGTGTAGGTGAACGCTCCCGCGAAGGGAACGACCTCTATCATGAAATGGTAGAATCGGGCGTTATAAACGAAAAAGAACCAGAAAAGTCAAAAGTATCGTTGGTATATGGTCAGATGAATGAGCCACCAGGAGCTCGTATGCGTGTGGCACTCACGGCGTTGACAATGGCAGAATATTTCCGTGACCAAGAAGGTCAAGACGTTTTGTTGTTTATCGACAACATCTTCCGTTTCTCACAAGCTGGTAGTGAAGTTAGTGCACTTTTGGGTCGTTCGCCATCTGCAGTGGGGTACCAACCAACACTCGCACAAGAAATGGGTGCTTTGCAAGAAAGAATTACATCCACAAAGAAAGGTTCAATTACCTCGTTCCAAGCAGTTTACGTTCCAGCGGACGACTTGACAGACCCTGCACCAGCAAATACTTTTGCTCACCTCGACTCGACAATTGTTCTCGATCGCTCGATTGCCGCACTTGGTATTTATCCTGCAGTAGACCCACTCGCATCTAACTCAAATGCTCTCTCACCCGACATCGTTGGCGAAGAACACTTTAGAGTGGCTCGTGGCGTACAACAAATCTTACAGAAATATAAGGACTTGCAAGATATTATCGCAATTTTGGGTATCGATGAACTTTCAGATGAAGACAAATTGCTCGTATCTCGTGCAAGAAAAGTTCAAAAATTCCTTTCGGCTCCGATGTTCGTTTCTGAAATCTTCAATGGCGTCCCTGGTGCATATGTTCCCGTTTCGGAAACAGTACGTGGTTTTGGTATGATTCTCGACGGAAAACTCGACCACGTCAACGAAAGCGACTTCTATCTCAAAGGTACAATTGACGACGTTTTAGCAGAATACGAAAAAAACAAAGGTAAATAATGGCACTTTCGCTTGAAATCGTCACCCCAGACGGCATTGTGTGGCACAACAATGATGTCGATTCTGTCGTGTTGCCAGCTTCTAACGGTGAAATAGAGATATTGTCAGGACACGTTCCATTGATAACCATCCTTGAAGCTGGAGCAGTTGGTGTTAAATATTCTGGAAAAGAAGAAAACATCGCTATCGATAAGGGTTATGCAAGAATTATGGGCGATGTTGTTTCAGTTCTAACAGAAGCTGCAATAAACGTTGACACACTAAATATCAACGACATAGAGAAAGCAAAGCAAGATGCTCTCAAGGCAGTAGAAGAAGGTAAGAAAAATAAAATTAGCGAAGAAGAACTTGAGCGACTCCAATCGGTTGCACGTTTTACAATCGCACAAATGCTTGCTAAAGCGAAAAGAAAAAGCTAAGTTTTCACAAAAAAATCCCGCAATTGCGGGATTTTTTTGTGTCCGAGCGTCCTAAAATTTTAATTAAACCGTAGGATTGTGTGCGAATAAGGGCGGAAATCAATCTGCACATCTTTGTCAAAACTTTCCATTCTCACAGTTGGAGCAATATTTTTCTGATTGTCTGCCGTATTTGTATCTGTCGGATTTCCATATAGTTCCCAAATTTTAGCCGACTTTAAATCGCCTTTAAAATTAGAAACATTTATCTTTGAACGCACCCATGATGAAGTTGGGTTAGTAATATAAATCGCTAAATCTGAATTCTTTTCATTTGTCGATGCCGATATGATTAGGTTTTTCTGTTCAGATGTTTTCACAACTCTTGGCAAAAAGTTTTCAACATTCATACGCTGAATATAATATGGTGGAGTTCCCCAAACAGATTTTTCGTCAAAATGTATCTGCCCTTGATTCCATCCGTTAAAATTTTTACCATTACCAGCTTGCAAAGCATTTGCTGGACAAGTTGTTATAACAAAATCCATATTATTTCTAACAGCCGATAAAATTCCCGAATGTCCAAGTGCTCTTTGCATATCGCACCTTGAACCATTTTCTTCAAGAATCATCAACTTCATTTTGTGATTCTTTTTCCATTTTTTGAAACACTCTTTTATATGATTTATAGTTTTTGCGACTTTTACACCCGCATCGAGTGAATTTGCATTTGGATGAACGTCCCAAAAATCGCATATTCCGTCCAGTTCAAGAAAAGCCTTTTTTACTGCTTCTGTTTCAGCAAACCAGCCAGCAGAAATAAATTTTAAATTCTTATCTTTTTCTGACATAGCCTTTTGCAATATCTTAAACCTTTCTACATAATAGGCATATCCCTTTGCATCATCTGGTCGACCTATAAGTTCTTCGTTACCAATTTCGACATATTTTAATCCATACGGTTCTTTTCTGCCATGCGATGCTCGAAGTGCTCCCATTTTGGTATTTATCGAACCATTAAAGTATTCAATCATATCGGCAACATCTTGTGGATTTTCTTCGATATTGACCGCAAAAATAGGCTCAAAGCCAGCTGATTTGCAAAATTTTACAAATTCCACAATACCAAAACCTAACGACGTATATCTATACCAAAAACCTTTAAAGGTCTTTCTATCTTCAGGTGAAGGTAACATAGATTTAAATTTGTATTGTGGGTTATTCACCATTGTTCCACCAAAACGAACAAGTTTAATTCCGCTTTGTACCATTTTGTCCGCAATATCATGTCTAACATTTACGCCATTCCACTTTTTTTGCGGTTGTAAATTTACTTGAGACAAATATACGCATCCTTGCCCCTCTAATTTTATATAAAAATTACCAAAAGATTTCCCTCTTTTTTTAGAAGTTAGTGTAAAAGTGTATTTTTTTAAATTTTCGTCATCAACTTTTCCATCGACAAGCTTACATTCTGAAAAATCGTCAGTTGCCCCAACAGATATTTTCGCATTTTCAGTATTAGCTTTCATTATGACATAACCTTCATAAGTTAAGTCGTTGTCGAGACATATCTTACCAAAGACACCTTTATTTGAAATTTTCGCTTGCGATTTACTATTTGTACCAGTTAGCACCTGAGTTCTTTTACCATTTATTTCAAACAATGAAAAATTACCACCATTTGATGCTTTTCCAAACCACTCACCGGCTATATTTGAATCACTTGTTCCCATAAGTGGAACAGATAGCACTCTATTGCCGTCGGTTATTTTAAAATTCTTATAATATCCGTGTATAAATTTTGTGAAAAGAGCAACCTTACTACCTTGTTTTAACGGAGTTAAATCTTTATTTTTATAAATAGATTTTCCATTCAAGAAAATTTGCATTCCTTCTTTTTTTGATATTTTTATTCGCAAAGAATTCCAATCGTCATTTATATCAAGTTTATTTTTATCTATTAACGATATTAGCTTTTCTTTATCATTTATTATTTTTGCGATATAAACACCTTGTTTTGAGCGCTTTAAACGCACCTGAATAAAATATGCCGACTCAACTTTTGCATCAGCCGAAATTTTAGCATTCAGCAAAATTCCCGTCATTGGTAGGACAAATCCATTACCAAAATCGCACGAAACTTCACAATTTTTCCAGCCGTCTTCTTTCAGCATTAACATTGCACCTTCAGAATTTGGCTCGCACTCTGTATGAGTTTCAAATGTTGACCATTTGCCACGTTTTACTTCAAAATATTTAGAAATAGAGTCCGTAGATATTTCTTCAAATCGTTCACCAAAAATCATTTGCCCATACAAACCACCATAGACTTCGTGATTTAAATCTTCAAGGCAAGTTCCGAACAAAAATGGCGTTGCTGTTGCTATTTTTTGCGAGCAATCTACTGAAATATTCTCTTTCTGCACATCTGAAAAAGCACTTGTTCCCAAAATGGAACAAAGTGCTATCAGAGTACTTTTTAAATTTTTAAAAAGTGCCATATTTAAAATTGCAACTTACTTACTAATAGTAAGAATTAAATCGTTTTCAGTTTTCTTATCTCTTTTACCAAATGCTCCCAAAGACAATTTTCCTTTTAATTTACCGATTTTAAATTCGTCGCCAAGTTTGTAAGTTTCGCCATTAATAACAACTGAACGCGGATTTTTTATCCCCGATTTTCTGTCTTGGAATTCTAACAAGCCGTAAACACCAATTTTAACTTTATCCGATACAACAAGTTCTATATCGCATTTTTCAAATTCAGCACGGCGATTAAAGAATACATAAGGCAATTTGCCCTCTTTTTCTTTAAATGTCCATTTGAACATCCATTCTTCGTTTTGGTCGGCGATAATAGAGTCAATATTTGCTCCGCCGTTAAACAGGATGTTTGAATTACCGACAACAGTAAAGTCTATTCCAGCACGATTTTGATTTTTAACGATTTCAGGATTCGCTGGTATTATGCAAGTTAAGTCGCCTTTGACAGCAAGTTTAGTATCGTCAAAAAGGAACAACAGTTTACCAGCTTGTCTTGCTTCTTGCCAAAAAGAGATTTCGAGTGGTCCGCCACATTCAATATTACATTTTTCCCATTCAGAACGAGTTGTTGATGAGTTCCCAGTAGCGATTGACGCTCTCATCATCTTTCTGAATTTCAGATTTCTACCTTTTGCAAAAGTTCTGGCAGAATCTGAAGAACTGAAGGTATGAACTGTATAATTGCCGTCGATTTCAAAATTAAATCTTGGCCCTGGACGAACTGAGACATAGTCGCTTGGCCCCGGTTTTCCTGGGAGGGGCATAGTTTCAAAATTTACGTTATTGCCCCATGTACATGTAGACCATTTTAAGTCATACCCGCTTTCGTCCTCTGGTCGATATTTCCCTGCAAAATATTGCATAGAAAACGACGTTGAAACCATTGCCATTACGGTGCTTAAGAAGAATAATTTTTTCATATAATACCTTTTAATAAACTTGCTACTTGATAAGATTTTCATTCTGCCAGCGAAAAAGTCAAACTTTTTAATCAGCCCAAATCGGCGATAGAAGTTTGTTTAAAATAGTTGAGAAAATCGTCGTTAATTTTACATAACAATCCGCCGAAGACGCATTTTTTCTTGTCGCACAAAGGGTTTTCGTAAATACAAGCCTTATCGCTCGGCAACTTTTCAAAGAGCAAATAGACATCTATCAATTTTTTTTGACTTTGTTTTTCTGTGAGATAAAACCCACCTCCCGGACCTTTTGAAGCACTCAAAACTCCGCCTTTGACCAATTTTCTCAACACTTTTGACAAATGGTTTACCGACATCCCCGTGCGTTCAGATATCCCCGTTGCACTCAATGTAGCCCCTGTATGCGATATCCATTTCAGCGAGTGCAACGCCAAAGATAACGACTCTGATATATTCAATAACCTGCTGTCCATTAATGGTATTACTATGCCATTATTTTTGTTGAAGTCAATTTTTTTCTAAAGATTTTCCAAGGCGAAAAAAAACTTGCGGTAAATTTCCGCAAGTTTTCGTAAAAATTTTTAACAGATTATTATTTTGCACTATCGATATATCTCGAGAGACTTTCGATAGTCCACTTTGTGATGTGGTTATTGATATTAGTTTCGACCGTTTCGCCAACCTTGTGTTCCAAGAGAGCTTGAGCCAATGGTGTTTGGTACGAGAATATATTTTTGTCTGTATTGCTGTCCCAAGCACCCATAATCGAGCAAGTGAGAAGTTCGCCCTTGTCCGACTTGAGAGAAACGATAGAACCGATACCAACTTTGTCTGTTGGAGTTGTATTGAAATCGAAAACATTTGCACTCGAGATATCGCGTTCGAGTTGAGCACGGCGTGCACAGAGAAGTTCGTCGTGTTCGCGAGCCATTTTGTATTCCGAGTTTTCGCGCAAGTCGCCAAGTTCGCGAGCAGCTTCGATTGCGATTTTGCTTGCTGGCAATTGATTCTTGACGATGTCTTCGAGTTCTTCGCGACGAGCCGACAAGCTCCATTCTGATACATACACACGCATATCTTTTGCTTCTGATTTTGATGCGACAAGTGTTTGTACCATTGGGAATTTCTTAATGAATCTTGCGAGAATCGATTTCTTTGTGAGCTCTTCAAAACCTTGGTTGAGCATAAGTGTTTGAGCCAAGTCGCGAGCTGTTTCTGCTGTCGATTTATCGAGAAGGTCGCTAACGAGTGTGCGGTCTGTATCGAGTTCTTCAGCCAACGGAATCTTTGCTGTTGTTACAGTAGTTTCACGTTGGAGAGCACAGTCATCGATAGCAGCTAAGAGAGCACTGAACAAGTCTTCGCCGATAAGGTCTTCGAGCATATCAGAATAGTCCTTAATATTACGATTTTTTACAATCCAGTAAATTACAGGACCATTAAGTGTTTGTTCTGAAAGCCATTTTTTGAGGTGAGCCTTGATAAGTTCACGCGATGTTCCGCGACCATCGTCTGCAATTTCCACACCCTTTACATAGTGCGACTTTCTCGATTTATCCCATCCCAAGAGGAAGTCTATACATTCTTTTGTGAGACGACCATCGCTATGTTTGAGCAAATCGAGAATTTTTTCACGCCAATCTTCGATATAGATACGTGTGAGCAAGTCGAGGAAACGTTCGATATACGATGTTGGCAAATTCTTTGCGAGATTGTTCAAGCCATCCTTTGGATCTTTTGCAGCAGCTTTCAAGATAATATCTTTACTTTGTGGAGCAATTTCATCAACTTTAGCTTCATCATCTTCGTAAAGGTGACGGATAAGGTTATTTCTTACCCAAATACCATGCAAACAGTCGGCATCACTAAGACCCTTTGAGCTATCCATTGCTTTTTTGATAGCTTCAGTGAGCTCATCCTTAATTTTTTCGAGAGATGATTTAATTTCTTCTACGCCATCGCTTGTTGCAGTCTTATAAAGTTTTTCTGCCAAGAGAATCTTTTTCTTTGGCTCACGATTGAGGAAGTATTCTTTTAATACTTCTTGTTCTGGACGCAACGCTTCTTCTTCGCTACGCAAAACGTATGCTTCGTTCTTTGTTTTTGGGCATGCTACATTCGGATTGCGGAAAAGTTGTTCTTTTACCTTATTCCACCAAGCACGATATGCTTTTTCTGCTGATTTATTTGCTTTATCAAACTCAACTTCAGATACGTTTTCTGTATTTACAAGTTTGAAACCAAAAAGTTGCTTAAAGACTCTTTCAAGTTCGAGCTGACTTGCAGATTGGTCTGGCTTCTTTGAGATATAGTTTACTACAAATGCACCGCCATCTGCCTTCATTTCTTCTTCGAGAGCACTTTTATCTGTGCGATAACGAACCAAGAGATTGTCATCTTCAAGTATTTCGAGCTTGTCGACACAGAAAGCCGGATCCATTGCGTGTCCTGGCTTGCCTTCAAAATCTATAATGAGTCTATTTGTAGCCTCGTTATACGACTTAATTTGACCAAAACCCCAGCTACCATGCAGACAGTATGCACCGTCTTTCATTGCTTCAAGGGCTTCGCGTTTGTTGCGAAGTTTTATATTCTTCTTAACGAGCTTGTCGATTGATTCTGGATTCATTTTTTATATATTTCTTTATGCGTTTTTTTTAAATTTCAACATCTGTTCGGCGTGCTGAAACACTATTACCGCACTTTAATTCTCTTTATAATTTGACGAATTTTTAAGGTTTGTCAATTTATCTTTAATCTTTTTTGATAATAAGTTGTACCGAAAAAATAAGGTATTTCTTGACTTTTTCACAATTTTAAATATTCTGCGCGCCGTACAAAATCCGAATAAAACAGGAAATCGTTTTCTGTTATTTTTTTATGCAAGCAAACAATTCCAATAGACATTCTAAATCGACGCATCATATTGTACAAAAGATTGCTACAAATATTGTGTGCGAAACTATTACAAAAAATCTGAAAGCAGATTTTATCATATCGCAACAAACTGAAAATCTCGAATCGTTTGAGCATGCGTCGGTTGAAGCTATTTCAATGTCGTGGTTGAGAAACAGAATTTTAATAGAAAATGTAATTGCACTTCTTTGCAAAAAAAAGCCGAAACAAAAAGTTATCGAGATTTTATACACTGCTTCGGCTGACATCATTTCATCTGATTCTGATAAATTCGCAAAAGTTGTACACAGTTGGGTTGAGTTTGCTAAAAAAAATTTATCTAAATTTGAGAGTGGATTTATCAACGCTGTTTTGCGAAAAGTTCCAAGTACAATTCAAGAAATTTTGTCATCAAAAGTTGGTGCCGAATTATTGTCTATAAAATATAGTCATCCTCTTTGGCTTGTCGAAAAATGGATAAAACAATTTGGTGAAGAAAAGACTGAAAAAATACTATCTGCCAATTCAAAAAATTCCGCAGTTTTTTTCAGAAAAGATTTTTCAAAAGAAGCCGATATTCTCGCTGAAAAATATTGTGCATTTTTTGAAAACACAAAATATTCTAACTTTTTAAAATTAAAAAATGGAGAATGGAATAACGTTAAAGACCTTTTATTAACAGGTCATTTTTATGTTCAAGACCCTTCGACATTTTTTGCACCACGTCAATTTAATCCAAAAGTTTCAAAACAATATCTCGACTTGTGTGCGTCGCCGGGTGGAAAATCGAGAACTATTGCCGACCTAATAAATTCTTCAGACATATCCGACCAAAATTCACTCCTTGTTTCTTCAGATTTATCAAAAAGAATAAAACCTTTAAGAGAAAATATTTCTAAAATTAAAAATATAAAAACTGCTGTTATCGAGTGCGATATTTTGTCGGAAAATTTAGCAGAAAAATTGCAAAAAGAAAATCTGCCAAAAGAGTATGATGGTGTATTTATAGATGCTCCATGTTCTAATACTGGCGTATTGGGACGTCGCCCTGACGCCCGATACCGACTTACACAAAACGATATTCTACTTTGTGCAGAAAAACAGTTTGATATTTTGCAAAAAGCAAAACATTTTGTAAAAGTAAATGGATTGCTCGAGTATTCTACTTGTTCTATTGAAGAAGAAGAAAACAAAGAAGTGATAAATAAATTCCTTTTGGAAAACAAAAACTTTGCATTAAAAGAAAGCTTTACACTTGTTCCAAGTGAAGAAAATGATGGTGCAAGTGGTGCACTTTTTGAAAGAATCGCATAGTTTTAGTTTAAGTTCTTTTACTTTTTGCCAATATAAAAATAGATAAACTTTGTGATGAAGTTTAACTATTATTTATTAGAAGATTAAAAAGAAGAGTATTTATATTATATATAAATTCCATCTTTATCATCATTGGTGTTAATATGTATAATAACTTTTTTAGTTAATAATATTGATGATGTTGTGAATATTTTTTTTGTTAATAATTTATTGAAGTTAATTGTTTGGTAATATACAAAAACTTTGTTTACAAACAAAACAACAACAATTTTACATTTCTAAAACATCTTATTAACACACAATTCACATTTGGAGGAATAGAGAAGTGATGTTGTGGAATTTTTTTTAAATTGTTTTATGGATATGATTGATGATGTGTTTTTGATTATGAGATTAAATTTTTATTGGTTAGTACAAGAGGGAAAGACGATAGATTGTTTTTTAATAAAAATATATAAATTTCATCATCAACATAAGTAGTAATGAATGATGAATAATATGGAAAAAATTAATTTATAATCATCATCTATCATCGTTATTTTTTACTGATTTTAGTAGAGTGTTTTAAAAAATATTTATTCTTGGCTAAACTTTACCAATCAAAAAGTTTCTCATACGATTGATTAAAGTGAATTTTTTTGAAAAAAATATACGAAAAATGTTGCAAAATTGGATAAATCTGACACAAAATTAACACGTATATTATTGGTGAAAACATCGTAATATTTTAAAACCGCAAGTTGTACAAAAAAATGTACGACTGGAGGACAGTTTTATGGCAAATGAAGTATATGAAGAAATTTTAAAGGCATATCCTGCCCGACGCGAGTATCTCGTAACGGCGTTTCAGGATATTCAAGAGAAAGAAGGGTATATTTCCGAAGGTGCTATTGCATCGGCATCGGAGTATTTTTCTATCTCGAAAGCTGATGCATATTCGGTTGTCAGCTTTTATGCACAATTCAAATTTAAAAAGCCTGGCAAGCATACAATCAAAGTATGTAAAGGAACAGCGTGCCACGTTAGAGGTTCGGGTTCATTGCTCGCAGCACTCGAAGAAAGACTCGGAATTAAAGAAGGTGAAACAACCCCAGATGGCTTGATTAGCCTTGAACGTGTTGCTTGTCTTGGTGCATGTGCGTTGGCTCCGGCAATCGTGGTAGACGACAAAGTTCACGGACGTGTTACTCTCGCACAACTTGAAAAAATTCTAAAGGAGCTCAAATAAGATGAAAAATTTAGAATCAAAAAGAGAAGCGTCGGTAATAGAGTGGAATGAATTTGCAAATTCCAAAAAGGCGAGAATTTTAGTCGGTGCAGCAACATGCGGACGTGCCGCTGGTGCTCTCGATGTAATGGAAGAATTCAAAAAGCAACTCGCCCAAGCTGGTCTTGCCGATAAGGTAGAAGTTGTGGAAACTGCTTGTATTGGTTTGTGCTATGCAGAACCACTCGTTGAAATTCGTACAGAAACAACACCGAGTATTTTGTATTCAAACGTAAAAGTAAAAGACGTTGCAAAGCTTGTTGAACAACATGTTCAAGGTGGAACACCTGTTAAGGAAAAAGCTGAAGCAGTAATGGGCGATGAAGAGTTCGACGGAATCGTACCTTTTGCAAAACATCCGATGATTGAACTCCAAAAGCGTATTGTTTTGCGTAATTGTGGTGTTATAAATCCATCGAGTTTTGAACACTATTTAGCTCGTGGCGGATACAAAGGTTTGGAACGTTCATTCTCGATGACTCCAGAAGAAGTAATCGAAGAAATGAAAAATAGCGGACTTCGTGGACGTGGTGGTGCAGGTTTCTCAACTGGTATGAAGTGGAGTTTTGCTCGTGCATCAAAAGCAGATGATAAGTACATTATTTGTAATGCTGACGAAGGTGACCCTGGTGCATTTATGGATCGTTCTGTTCTTGAGGGCGACCCACATAGCGTTATCGAAGGCTTGATGATTGCCGGCTACGCAATCGGAGCACAGCACGCTTATATTTATGTAAGAAGTGAATATCCACTTGCAATCGAACGCTTGAAGAACGCAATTAAACAAGCTGAAGATGCAGGGCTTTTGAAGAAAAAATTTGATAATGGTTTCGAGTTTGAAATCAAAATCAAGAAAGGTTCAGGAGCATTTGTTTGCGGTGAAGAAACATCACTTATGGCAAGTATCGAAGGTGTCCGTGCGATGCCCAGACCAAAACCACCATTCCCAGCAAACAGCGGTCTTTTCAAGAAGCCGACAAACATTAACAATGTTGAAACACTCGCAGCAGTTAGCTCGATTATGCGTGATGGTGCCGAAAGTTATGCATCTCTCGGTTCAGAAAAGAGCAAAGGCACAAAGACATTCTCGCTTGCTGGAAAAATCACACGCACAGGTTTGATTGAAGTTGAGCTTGGTACAAAACTTGGCGATATCATCAATAAAATCGGCGGAGGTTGCCCAGACGGAAAGACCTTTAAAGCAGTTCAAACAGGTGGACCTTCTGGAGGTTGCTTGACACCTGAACACTTCGATGTTCCAGTTGATTACGAAAATCTCGCAGCAGCTGGTTCGATTATCGGTTCGGGCGGTATGGTTGTAATGAACGAAGATTCTTGTATGGTTGAAGTGGCAAAATATTTTGTCGGCTTTACCGAAAATGAATCGTGCGGTAAATGTATTCCATGCAGAATGGGTACACAACACGTCCACATGATTCTCGAAAAAATCACATCGGGCGAAGGCGAAATGGAAGACATCGAACGCCTCAAGAAGATTGCCGATACGATGAAAAAGTCATCGCTTTGCGGTCTTGGTCAAACTGCACCAAACCCAATTCTAACAACACTTCGCTACTTTGAAGACGAGTATATCGCACACATTAAAGACAAGAAGTGTCCGGCGTTGGCATGTCCAAAGCTTGTAAAATTCAAGGTAGACGCAGAAAAGTGTACAGGATGTACTCTTTGTGAACGTGCATGTCCAACAGGTGCAATCACAGGTGGATTAAAGAATCCACACACAATAGATTTAGAAAAGTGCATATCTTGCGGGGCTTGCTTGCAGACATGCAGATTCGGAGCAATATCGAGGGAATAAAAATGAGCAGTTTTAAACTTACAATAGACGGAGTGGTTGTCGAAGCACAACCTGGAATGACAGTCTTGCAGGCGGCTAAAAATGCGGGATTATTTATCCCTTCGCTCTGCGCACACGATGAACTCGCACCTTACGGAGCATGCCGTTTGTGCGTTGTTGAAATCGACGGAGTTCGTGGAACACCTACTTCTTGCACAACACCTGCTGCGGAAGGAATGGTAGTTCGCACAAATACAGAGCAGTTGCAACTTCAACGCAAACGTACAATCGAGCTGATGATGAGTGGACACCCATCACCTTGCTTGACTTGTGATTCACGTGAGGATTGCGAATCTGAAAAAGTAACACCAACACGTGCTGGCAACGCTACACGTTGCGGAACTTGTGCAAATCGCCCTGGTTGCGAACTTCGTGAAGTATCGCTTGGCAACTTCGATAGAGATACCGGTTTGCCGATGATTTACGATCCAGCAAAAGTCGACCATAACGACCCATTTATCGACAAAGACCACAATTTGTGTATCCTTTGCGGTAGATGTTTCCGTGTTTGCGAAAAGATTCATGGCAAGCCTGCAATCAGCATCGCAAATAGAGGTAAGAAGGCAAAGATTGCTTCAGAATTTGAAAAGGAATGGAGTTCGGAAGAATGTACATTCTGCGGAGCATGTGTGGAAGAATGCCCGACAGGTTCGCTCACAGACCGTTGGGGCAAATGGTTCGGACAAGAAGAAAAAGTCGCCGAAACAATTTGTGCGATGTGTCCAAAACATTGCCGTGTAAATGTAAAAATTAAAGACGGCAGAATCGTTGGTGCAAAGGCATTGTCATTGAAGAAAGAAGATGCACTTTGTGCGTTGGGCAGATTCGGGATTCCACAAATTATGAATTCTCGCAGTCGCCTCACTCGAGCACAAGTACGTCGTGAAAAAGAACTCGTGCCAGCTTCGGGCGAAGAAATCATTGAAAGGATTGCCGAAATTTTGGAATCGTCAAAAGGAAAAATTTTGATGGTAGAATGCGAAGGCGGTTTCTACGAAACACGCAAAGCAATCCGTGCAATAGCAAAGCGTTTTGATGTAAAACTCATCAAGATGCCAATGAATTCAAATGCGTTCTCTGCTGATGTCATCAAGGAAATTGAAGACGGTAAGTACGATGCAGTATTCGTTGAAGGAAATTATATAAGCGAAGAACTCGCTGAAAAAATTCCACACTTGGTAATTGCCGACTTTATGAAAACTTCGGTACAAGATAAAGCTGAAGTGGTAATTCCAGTAAGTATTTTCGGAGAAACAGCAGGTACATTTGGCGATGTAAATGGACAAAAGATTTTCTCGGAAGCCGTCGTAGAATCGCGTCTCGATCAACGACCATTCAGTGGAATTCTTTCAGAAGTTTGCCAAAAGTTTGGTATAGATGTTAAGTCAGAAGACTTCGAGCTTGAATCGTTGCCAGCCGATTTCAACGATCCAGCAGAAGATAAGAAATATTTGCCAACACAAATGCTCGGACACTTCCTTGCAGACTATATTCCAGACTTGCAGAAATTCGGAATGCCAATTTCTTCAAAGAAAGAAAAAGTCAACGCAAGCTTTGGTGAAGGTTTTGAAATTTTGGAATCGCGTACAATAGTACCAAACTTCCACGAGTTGACAATCAAAGCTCCAGAAATGGCAAGATTTGTTCGTCCAGGACAATTCGCAGTTCTTATGGCAAATGCCGATAGCGAACGTTCGCCATTCACAATCATTGATTGGAATGCAGAAGAAGGTTGGGTAAAATTCATCCTCGAAGAAGTAGGTCGTTCGAGTGCAGAAATTGGGGCACTCAAGAAGGGCGATAAGCTTGCAGTAGCAAGTGGTCCGTTGGGAACTCCGATAAACTTGGATAAGTTTGAAAGCGGAACATCGGCACTCTTGCTTGGTGGTTGCTACGGTATAGGTGCAATTTATCCGATTGCTCGCGAATTGAAAGCTCGTGGAGTAAAAGTTACATGTGCGATAGAAGCATCATCAGCATACTTGTTGTATTACAAAGACAAGCTCGCATCAGTTAGCGAAGAATTGATAATCCGTACTCGCGATGGAAGTGAAGGTAAGAAAGGTGGCTGTAAAGATATTCTTGCAGAAATCGGTTCAAACTTTGATTCAATCGTCGCAATCGGTTGCGTGTTTATGATGAAGCAATGTGCATCGGTAGCACCTAAAGACACAAAGTTGGCACTCTGTTCACTCAATCCGATTATGGTTGATGGAACAGGTATGTGCGGTGCATGTCGCGTAAATGTAGGTGGCGATACGAAGTTTGCATGTGTTGAAGGACCATTCTTCCCACTGTTAGAAGTGGACTTCACAGAATTAGGCAAACGTAGAACAGCTTATAAACTTTTGGAAATTGAAGCAATGCCGCGTCACATCGGTAGCAAATGTTATTCATAAGGATTAGATATGGCAGAAGAAAAACCAAGAAAAATTAAGGCGTCGGGGCTCCCACGCCTTACGATGCCCGAACAAAATCCGAAGCGTCGAGCAACAAACTTTGAAGAAGTGCCTTATGGTATTTCGCTTGAAATGGCTATGGACGAAGCAAGCCGTTGCTTGCAATGTCCAAAACCTCGCTGTATGGCGGCTTGCCCTGTAAATATCCGCATACCCGAGTTTATTGCGGAAATCGCAAAGGGCGATCCAAAAGAAGCGGCGATTAAACTTAAGAAACAAACAGCACTCCCAGCAGTTTGCGGACGTGTATGTCCACAAGAAAATCAGTGCGAAGGTAGTTGTATATTGGGTATCAAAGGTAAGCCTGTTGCAATCGGGACTCTCGAAAGATTCTCGGCAGACTATGTTCGCCTCAACAATCTCGAGCAACTTCCAGAAAAAGCTCCTGCAACAGGGAAACGTGTTGCGATTATCGGTTGCGGTCCGGCTGGTATCACAGCAGCGGCAGACCTCGCAATCGCAGGGCACGAAGTTGAAATCTTTGAAGCGTTGCACTTGCCTGGAGGCGTGTTGATGTATGGTATTCCACAATTCCGCTTGCCCAAAGAAATAGTTGTACACGAAGTTGAATCGCTCAAAAAACTCGGTGTAAAGATACACTTGAATTATGTAGTGGGTAAACTTCGCACAGTTGATAAACTTTTGAGCGAAGGTTTTGATGCAATCTTTATCGGTTCGGGAGCGGGCTTGCCGATGTTCCTTGGTATTCCAGGGGAAAACAGTGTTGGCGTGTTCTCGGCTAACGAATTCCTTACACGCTTCAATTTGATGAAAGCGTACGATTTCCCGAATCACGCAACAACACCAATTAGTGCAAAACATATTATCACAGTAGGTGGTGGTAATGTTGCGATGGACTCGTCGCGTACAGCATTGCGTATTGGTGCAAAATCGACTCTCGTATATCGTCGTGCTCGCGAACAAATGCCAGCTCGTGCAGAAGAAGTTCACCACGCAGAACAAGAAGGTGTAAACTTCCAGATGTTGACAAACCCAAAACGTGTAATCGCCGATGATAGCGGAAAGATTGTCGCACTTGAATGCGTAAAGATGGAACTTGGCGAACCAGACGCATCAGGACGCCGAAGTGTTGTTGAAGTAGAAGGTAGTGAATTCCAAATACCTTGCGATGCACTCGTAATCGCAATCGGAAATAGACCAAACCCATTGATTCCGATGACTTGCGACGCATTGAAAACAACTAAAAAGGGAACTCTTGAAGTCGATCCAGAAACATTGCAAACGTCAATTCCACAAGTCTTTGCTGGTGGCGACGTAGTCAGCGGTGCGGCGACCGTCATTAGTGCTATGGGACAAGCAAAAATTGCAGCTCGTAGCATAAATAAGTTCCTCAAAGGTGAACCCCTAAAAGATGAAACCTCGCCTGCTTCTGTCTAACGACGACGGGCTTGATTCGCCCTTTCTTCCCGCATTTGCAAAGTCTCTCGCACAAGTTGCCGACTTGAAAATAGTCGTGCCAGCGAGAGAGCAAAGCTGGGTAGGGCGTGCATATAGTAGACACTCTGAAGTTCGTGTAAAACGCGAAGAATTTTTTGGTATAGATTGCCAAACAATTACAGGAACTCCGTCCGATTGCGTGAATATCGCACTCGGACACTTTTATGATGGCGAGCTTCCCGACGCAGTTGTATCGGGGATGAATATTGGTCAGAATATAGCACTTCCACTTTTGTGGAGTAGTGGTACGTTTTCGGCGGCAGTCGAAGGGGCAGGTTGGGGTTTGCCAGCTTTTGCATTCTCGATGAGACTCGAAAGAATTTATTACGACTTTTGTCGTCTCCGACACGGCAAAGCCCCCGATGCACTCCAAAAAAATATCGACGAAGCGAGCGAACACGCATCAGAATTTGTAATAAAATGTCTTGCTGAAAAATCGTGCGGAACGGGCGAAGTGATAAATGTAAATTATCCGATTCAATATACCCGTGCAAATCCGTTTAAAAAGTGCGTACCTGCGATTGCAAATTTGAAAAGCATATATGTAAAAGGTGATGATGACAAATTTGATTTCTCATATTCACTTGGCGATTGTACATCGCCAACCGGAGAAATCACCGACAAAGAATGCCTCGACAATGCGACAGCGTGCTATTCAAAAATCAGCATAAATAGAATTTAAATAAACTTACTAATTGAGTTTGGATTTTTTTGAAACTTTGTTATCTTTCCACGGCGATTTATAAGTGTGCCCACCATTAAATTCAAATTCTAATGTAGCATTTTTTGCATTGTGATATAGGATTGTTATGCTCGATGGCGGGCATCCGAAGTCGCCCAGTCGGGCTGTGATTCTAATAGGACACTTTATGCGTTTGACTGCATTTGTGGAATCGAAGTAAAGGATTTCTGGGATAAAGTCGGGCTTGAAATGCGATTTTATTTTTCCTTCATTTTCGCCATTGAGGTTGCACATCCACGGCACCGCCGCACCACATCTTGTTATATCTTTATCAAGCGATGCTACGAAGATTGCCTGAAAACCGCCCATACTTCCTCCAAAGACAGTGATGTCTTTTTTGTTCCATTCAGCGATAGTTTTTGTGTATTGCAATGCACGAATATCGCGAAGAATCATATTCTTGAAATAGTTATTTTCAGGATTTTTATTTTCATTTTTTTTCAGACCAAAGTTTCTTAGAAGTTTTCGTTGGTTATCATAATATTCTTTTGGTTGATTAAGTTCGTAACTATGTCTTTCTACCGAAAGTGTGATTGCATACGGATAATATGTTGGTTTTATTAGTCCCACGCCATATCCGTGGACGTTCATAATTATCCCGAGAGAATTTGGTTTTGCATTTTCTGGAATAGTCAGCCACGCCTTTGCCGGTGCACCGACACAATCGATAGTGAGGATATAAGTTTTATAACCTTTTTTTCCTTCCACTTCTTTTTTATGGCACTTGATTGGAATTTTATTTAGTTCGGAAATTTGTTTTGCCCAAAAAGCATCGTAATCTTTGGGTTCAGGAGTGATTTGTCTGATGTGTTCAAAACCAGCACACGCACTTGCGTCAAATATATCCATATTTTTTAGACGATTTCCATTTGCATCAACCGGAATCACAGTGAGGCGAGCATACCCAGGGGCAAACATTTTTGTCGATAAAACAAAAGGTTTTTTTGACGAGATAATTTCACCTTCTTTGACTTCATCAGAACAATCTTTTGTGAGTTTCCATTTTAATTTTTGCCCTTCGAGAATATTGCCATCTTTGTCGACAAGGTTGACTGAAAATGTCATCTGCTCGCCAATTTTGTAGGATAGAGGGTCTTTGTCGCAAGTGCCGATAAAGTATGGTTGCTTGGCTCCAAATGCGAAAATTGACGTAGCTACAAATATAAAAATCAGATATAATTTTTTCATAATTAAAAAACTATTTAGATGTTTTTTCAGCTTCTTGTTTGAGTTCTTTTTCTCGTGCTTGTTTGTTTATGACAAGCTCGCCATTTGTCGGCAATTTTGGGAATGGTGCGTGTGGTTCGGTTTGATACCAGTATGCGACAGTCGAGATATCTGACTTTTGTTGCAAATATTCCCAATCTTTATTCCACCCTAAATCTTGAACAGTAATGCGAAGGTCAGAGTTGAATCGGATGGGGTCGGTTATATGCCAACGATACAATCCAAAATAAGCGGGCTTGTATAATCCGTTTGGAGCTATAACTTGAGGCATTCCTGAGTATGGAGTGGTGTAGTCAACATATCGACCCTTGCGGTGAAAGTTGTATGCAGCACCAACGTAATCTTCAAGACCAGTTCCGCAGATAGTGGGATATTCTTTGTCGCCGTCGAGATAAAATTTCATTTCGCCTTCACCCCACCAGCCGTCGTTATTTGTACGCCACGCAAAGTATGTTCCCACATAATGACCTCTCCCTTTTACGCCATCAAGAATTGTGTGAAGCGAGCCTTTTGTAGGAACAGATTGTCTGAATTGAGCGTGAAAATATGCTTCGTTGTCGTCAACTTTTGTGAGGGCATAATTTATCTGATAGTAGAGGCGAATTTCTCTTTCGTGTCTGTTTTCGATTGTAATTTTTGCGGCTTTACGGAAAGGCATTTTCCAGTAGCAATTAAACCCACGCCCTGGGTTGACACAAACAGCAAACGAAGAAATTTGTGCATAGTCGCTATACGCCATACAGAAAAAATCGCCTAATGGAACTTCAACAGACGGTGTTTTTTCATCATCCCAATACATTCTGATAATGATTCTACGCCAACTTCCCATAGGAGCAAACCAGATGTATTGAATTGCACCAGAACCTTTGATGTCTGCAATCGTCAAAGTTTCGCCACCTGCGATTACCATATATGGATTTACTTTCCAGCCCTTTCCTAACTTCGATGCTGGACGAGACGAATTTGATACATTTCTAATATACGGCAACGCTTCTGCTTTTGCACCTCCTGCTTTTTCTCCAGTTGGATTTTCTGCTGTTATGCAACGAGTCTGTGCGTCGGAAATTTTTGACAAATTTCCCATCACATTTAAATCGAGACCATTAAATGCAAAAAGCGAGGTTAACGATGTGATGAAAACAAATAATAACAAGATTTTCTTCTTCATACTCGTCATCATAAGCATAAAGAAAAAAAATCACAACGCCAAAAAAAGTAAACTTTTTAAATATCGCGTTGAGAATATATAAAGTCTTTTAATTCGCTTGGGTTTTCGATGCCATAGATTTCAATTTCTATTTCATCTTGTCCAGCCGATGATATTCCAATGTAGCCAACACCAAAAATTCTTTGGATAAACGATTGTCTAACAACAATATTTTTTATGTCGCTATATGCTATTTCGTTTTCGTGTTTAGATAAAATTCCAGTTTCGAGTTCGATAGAATATTCTTTGACATTCAATCTGTGTGAATAACATTTGAGCCACCATATCGCAAAAATTAAAAATCCGATTCCCGTAAGACACAAAAATAGCGTGAAGATAAAAAAGAACGGATGATTGCGAAACATCAAAGGTTTAAATGTTTTATTTTTCATATTATTTTTTGATTTCTATTTTATGGAATCCGCTTGGAATCTCGAATTTTAGGGATGTAGCAGGTTTTCCATTTATTGTTGCATTTGTTGGTGAGTTTGTTGGGAGTGTTATTTGACCAGATGAATTTGCAGGGATAATTAAATCCCATAACATTTTATTGCCTTCGATTTTCCATGAAGATTGTGCTGTTCCATATGGCGTTTCTTTGTTGACAGTAGCAAACGTAAATTTGTTCTGTAATTTTGGTGCAAACGCAATTTTTTTATACCCGACAGCATCTTCCGTGTGCCAGAGTCCACCGAGGTCTCGATAAAGCCATTCTCCGATTGCCCCATATGCATAGTGATTAAATGAGTTCATTTTTGCTTCGCCAAAGCCGTCCTTGTGCGAGTAGCTATTCCAACGTTCCCACATTGTCGTTGCACCTTGATTTATTGTGTACAACCACGATGGATAACCTTCGTTGAGAACGAGTCGGCAAGCTAAATCCATTCTGCCAAACTTTGTAAAGACAGGTGCTAAAAGTGGTGTACCTACAAACCCAGTGTCGAGATAATATTTGTCTTCGGCAAATTTTTTGACGAACTTGTCGAAAGTTTTTTGTCTATTTGCTTCTGGAAGGATGTCGAAGGCAAGTGTAAGCAGATAGCCAGTTTGCGAATTTGTTGCGACTGTTCCGTCGGCTTTGACAAATTCTTTGATGTATGCTTTGCGGACATCTTCAGCGAGATTTTTAAAATACTTTGCGTCGTCAGCTTTACCCAAGATAGTTGCGACCTTTTGCATAATGGTTGCACACTTAAAAAAGTATGCAGTACCGATAAGCGATTTTGGAGTATTGCCACACCACTTGCTCGAATCTTTACCGAATGTTGTGGACGGTTGGAGCCAGTCGCCAAAACCAACTTCTGGGCGAATCAAATTCTTTGAAGTCTTTTTAACAAATTCTACCCACTTGCACATTCCATCGTAGCAATTCTTTAGAATTTTTACGTCTGCATACGCCAGATAAATTTCCCATGGGCAGATAACACCAGCATCGCACCACGCAGGGCTTACCCCTCTCCAATTACTTGGAGCAACGTGTGGGAATGCACCTTCAGGAGTCTGGTTATCGAGCAGACTTTGGCACCACTTTGCGAAGAATGCGTTTACATTCATATTGAACGCACCTGTCGGGATAAATACTTGTGCGTCGCCAGTCCAACCGACACGTTCGTCACGTTGCGGACAATCTGTCGGAACTTCCAAATAATTTCCACGTTGCCCCCACTGAATATTGCTTTGCAACTGATTAACTTTAGGATGAGAGCAAACAAACTTTCCCGTTAACTGCATATCGTTGTAGAGAACTTTCGAGTATACGTCATCAGCAGTGAGTTCTACTCCGTAAGGCAAGCCAGATACTTCTAAATAACGATAGCCATGAAATGTAAAATTAGGCTCATAGGTTGTAGGTTTGCCGTTGGATGTGTAGAAGTCGGTGCTTATCGCACTTCGATAATTTTCAGTGTACATCGTGCCGTCTTTGTTGAGCATTTCAGCAAAACGGAGTTTTATTTCTGTACCTTTTTTCAATCTTGGAATTTTTACGACAGGCACACCGACCATATTCTGTCCGAAGTCGAAAATGTATGCACTCCGACTAATTTTTGTAACAGAAAGTGGATAGAGTTTTTCTTTTACAACAACAGGTTGATTGCGTCGAGGCTCTATTATTGGGGCTTTGCCGACATTTTCAGCGAGTACATTTCCCCATGCAGAATCGTCGAAATCGATTTTATTCCAACCATAAATTTCTTTTGTGGCATCGTAAATTTCACCGTCGTAAACGTCGGCATATGTGATTGCACATTTTGAAAACTTCCAACTTTCATCTGTCGCAAAAACTTTTTTAGAGCCGTCGGCATATGTCAATTCGAGCTGTGCGATAATCTTTGGTGCTCGACAAACTTTGTATGATTGTATTCTACTTGCATACCAGCCGTCTGCGAGTGTAAACGCCAAGACATTCTTTCCACTCGTCAGATATTTTGTGACATCATAAGTGTTGGATTGTACACGTTTGTTATAGTCGGTCCAACCGGTTTTCCAATAGTCGTTATCAATCTTTTTGCCATTTATAAATGCGTGGAAAATCCCGAGCGACGACACATACAAGCGAGCCGATATGGGCTTGTCGGATTCAAAACTTTTTCTGACGTGAATAGGTGCAACTCCCATTCTTGGGCGTTTCCCGTCAGGGAATACCTTTCCCCAGTTGTATGGGGATTTATAAAAATAAAGGTTGTGTGGTTTTTCTGTTGTTAAAATCCACTTTGCTTGCCAATCATCTTGCGACAAAAGTCCAGCTTCAAAAAAGTTTACATCAGACCAATCCGACTCAACGCCATTTTCATCCCAAACACGAACTTTCCAGTAGATGCGTTCTCGACTCGAAATAGGAGCACCGCCATAGCGTACTTTTACACTTTGCGACGACATCACTTTTCCACTATCCCAAACAAGAGTAGAAAAATCAGTCGCCGAACGCGACGCAATAACTCGATATGCCGTTTGCGATATACCATTTCTTATCAATGGCAACTGCCACGATATCGATAAGTCATCTAAAGAATAACCAATCGGATTTTCAAAAAATTCGCCAACCGTCAAATTTTTTGGTTTGAAATTTTCAGCAAACAAAGCACAAGAACACAACAATGCTCCAAAGAATACAAATACCTTTTTCATCATAGAAAAATACTAAAATTTATAGTTATTTGAGTCAATTTTTATTTAGTATTTTTGAAAATATAGTTGAAGCAAAGTAAAACAATAGCTACTCTTTCAAATATGAAAAGATTACGTTTTTTGAGTAATATAATTTTGTCATCGCTGGCAATCTTGTTGCTTGTCGGTTGCGATTCTTGCGAACAAAATGTTTTTAATGTTCGCGACTTTGGTGCAAAAGGCGACGGCAAAACATCAGATACAAAAGCAATTCAATCAGCTATTGATGCAGCTGGAAAAGTTCAAGGTACTGTCTATTTTCCAGACGGAAAATATATGTGTGCAAATTTGAAAACATACCCAAATATAAAACTTAAAGGCGAACAAAAGTGGGGCTACTCAACATCGTATGGTGCTAATCTTATCTTGAATGACTACTCTGCAAAATGCCTTTTGGATATATCCGATTCAAAAAATATCCGCATAACAGGTTTGATGTTTAATGCCAATCGCAATAAAAAATCAAAAACTCACGGCATTATGTTCGATAGACAAAAACGTAATCACGATACCGATACTATCACTATCGAATACTGCAAAATTCGTGGATTTGGCGGACACGGCGTATATCTGAATAACACGTTTGTACTCATTATGCGAGGGTGTATGATAAATAAAAATCTCGGTAGTGGTGTGGAATGCAAAGGTTGCGATTTCTATGTTATAGATAATGTCTTTGGGGCAAATGGTAAATATGGCTTTGGGGGACGTCTTTCGTCGGGTATGTTTACCCACAACAGAGTTGAATGGAACGAGTCTTATGGCTTCTACTTTGGCAATGGCGGGAATTACCTAAATATTACAGGTAACCAATTTGACCATAATCATGGTGCAGGTGTGCGTCTCGAAAACGTGTGGTCGAGTACTATTACAGGCAACGCATTCAGACGCAATGGCAGAAATTCAACAAAAATGTTTGAAGCAAACGATTCCGCAAACCTTGTAATTCAAGGCAACGGAATAAGTGCAACAGGTAACACTTTTATGGCAGGTCATACCGACGGAAAAAAAGATTATTGGACACCAAAATATGCCGTGATGTTATCAAAATCGCAACATTGTATAGTATCATCAAACACAATGTTCCATGGTTATACAGTTGCCCCATTCATCGAAAAAGGCGAAAATAAAAAGTGTCTTTTAGAAAATAACACAGGCACTATCCACCCACAAAATTATTAAGATAACAAATAGACGCATTAAAATTTTAAGTCACTGAACGAAAAACTGCCAACGCCTTGGCAGTTTTTCTGTAAAATCGGCAAGCAAATTGTAACAGGCGTATTGATGATTAATCAATCGCCTGTCGGTGTCTATTAAATAAAAAAGTAAAGGGCAATCCGTTTCAAAGGACAAATAAAGGCAAGCAAATTGCAACAGGCGTATTGATAATTAATCAATCGCCTGTCGGTGCCCGTGTAGTAAAAAATCTTGGGAGATTTGTTGTTTTAGTTCTTGGATAGAATTAAATTTTTTTTGAGGACGTATAAATTTTTTTAGGGATACGGAAATGTATGCACCTTCGCCGAAGTTGATATTGTCGTCAAAGAGGTGAGTTTCTAAGGTTGGCGTGGTTTCGGCGACAGTTGGGTTAGTTCCGTAGTTTGCGATACCGAGATATTTTTTGTTGTTGAAAGTCAACTCTACTGAATAGACGCCAAAAGGTGGTTTGCATTCAGGATTCCATTTAAGGTTTAGGGTCGGGAAGCCGATAGTTCTGCCGAGTTTTCGTCCTGATGATACAACGCCTTGTGCAGTGTAGGGGTAGCCGGCAATTTTTTCGAATAGTTGGAGGTCGGCAGATTTGAGGGCTTGTCGCATAAGGGACGAACTCATACGTCTTTGGTCGTCGAGATATACGCCCTTAACGGCGGAGTATTCCCAGCCGGAGCGATTTGCCATTTCTGTTAGAGTTTGAGGATTTCCCTTGGCATTTTTACCGTAGAGGAAATTTTCGCCAGTGACAATACCTTTGAGGTTTGGGAATTTTTCTTGAAGAAATATTTGGAAATCATCGCTTGATTTTTCGGCAAAGTGGGTATCAAAATTTTTTACAAATACGAACTCGATACCAGCGTCTTTAAACATTTTCGCTCTAACATCTGGTTGAAATAGCATTTCTACGGGCGTGCGACCCATATTGATAACTTGCGATGGATGCGGAGAAAACGTGAGAACAGAAAGTTTTGCGTTATATTTTTCTGCAAGCTCTTTAGCTTTTGCGATAACCTGTAAATGCCCGATATGCAAGCCGTCGAACATACCAATGGCTAAAACACAAGGATCTTGGAAGACCTTGAGTTCATCGAGCGATATTAAGATTTCGTCCATTATTACAAAGCCAAACTTGGCACAGCTTCGGCGACAGGAATCAATATTTTTTTGATTTCAGACGGATTTAATTGTGCGAGTTGGTCGATAGTGATAGCGTTTGCGACATCAAATTTTCCGCTTGAGATGCGACGCAACTGTGTCATATGAGCACCACATCCGATACGTTTGCCTAAATCGTGGCAGACAGTGCGAACGTATGTACCCTTGCTACATGCGAGTCTAAACTTTGCCGACGGCTTATTCCATTCAAGCAATTCAAATTTCGAGATATTTATAAAGCGTGGATCACGTTTAACTTCTTGACCTTGTCTTGCGAGCTTGTAGAGGGGGATTCCGTTTAATTTTTTAGCCGAAAACATAGGCGGAGTTTGGTATTGGTCGCCGATGAAAGTTGCCATTTGTTTGCGGAAACTTTCTTCGTCGAGTCCTTCTGGAACGGGGAATTCTGCGACGGTTTCGCCTTCGACATCGTGTGAATTTGTTTCTTTGCCGAGAACGAGTTCGCCGTCATAAACCTTGCTCAAACTCATCAGATATTGCGAAACTTTTGTAGCTTTGCCGACGAGTACAATTAGCAGACCAGTTGCGAGGGGGTCGAGTGTTCCAGCGTGTCCGACACTTCTAATTTTCAGACAACGTCTAACTTTGTTGACAATATCGTGCGATGTCCAACCTTGTGTTTTGTCGATAAGAAGTACGCCTTCGTAATCTGTGCCTAATTTTTCCATTAGATTTATGAGTTAAATTTATCTTTTTGCTTCAATGAGTTTTCGATTATTTCGAGAAGCTTTGGGTAAAATGTTTCTATTTTTTCGCCTTCGGCAGTGAAGCCTGCCGCTGCAAGATGTCCGCCTCCGCCGAATTTTGATGCAATTTCATTTACAGCATATTTTGCATCTTTTGCACGCAAACTTCCCTTTACTCCGTGAGCGAGATCTTCGAGCAGAACAGCGATATCTACGCCATTTACGCTACGAGCCAAGTCGACCAATCCGTCGCTATCGGCTTTTTCTGAATCGGTTTTTTCGTAAATTCCAGCTGGAAGAATACCGATACAAATGCGTCCGTTAAAATGTAATTTTAGCGATTGCAAATATTCAGCCATAAGGCGAAGTTTGCCGAAACGTTCACGTTGATAAAGTTCTACTGCAACTTGAGGAGCGTCTGCACCAGCCTTGACGAGTGCTGTTGCAATTTCAAAAGTTAATGCTCGTGTAGATGTAGTGGTGAACTGACGTGTATCCATTACAATCCCAGTGTAGAGAAGGTTGCACACACGTTCTGAAAATTTCAAATTAGCGTCGAAAGCAAGCCCAGCGATAAGCTCTGCCGTAGCACTTGCTTTTGAATCGATGATATTTATTTTTGCCGATGGTGCGTTTGACGCATGGTGGTCTATGCACGCAAGTACATTCGGGAAACGCTCGCACAATGTCAAATTGGTGCGTTTGTAATCGGCACAATCGACAGTGATAATTTCGTAGGACTTGTCGGTGAAATCTTCTGCCGATAACATCTTTTCGCCTGCACCTAAATTTTCGTAAAGATACGGAACAGGGTTTTGGTTAAGACACACGACATCTTTTGCTCCTGCTTGACGCAAAAATTCTGCGAGTGCAAATTGCGAACCGATACAGTCGCCGTCTGGACGCATATGCCCGACAACCGCAATTTTCTTATCTTTTACGAGAGTTAGAAGTTCGTTAAAGCTATCTACAAAAGCGGGAAAAAACTGGCTCATAACAAAAATCAATTATCGGCTGAATTATCCTCATCTTTATTTTCGTTTTCCATTCTTTCGGCTTCATCGAGTTCGTCGAGAGTAGCGAGAATTTTCATTGCTCGTTCGGCTGATGGATCGAAAACAAAGTTCAATTCAGGAGTATATTTCAGGATTACTTTTTTTGAGAGAAGCTGTTTGAGGTCGCGCTTAATCGACGCCAAAAGTCTGCCGACTTTCGCAACATTTTCACGATTACCTATTACAGAATAGTACACACGTGCGTTGCGTAAATCGGGCGAGATATCGACTTCTGTGATTGTCATTGCGACTGTTTCAGTACGCCAACGGCTGTGCAAAATTTCGCTCAGCTCGCGTCTTATCAGTTCACCGACTCTAATCTTGCGTTGTCCCATTTCGGTTTAGAGATCTGGACGGATTTCAAGAATTTCAAAACATTCGATGAGATCGCCTGGTTCAAATTCGTTGAAGTTGTTGAGAGAAATACCGCATTCATAACCAGCACGGACTTCCGATACGTCGTCCTTAAAGCGTTTGAGGTCTGATACACGGCCCTTTGAAATTTCTTTACCCTTGCGGAATACACGAGCAAATTTGTCGCGTTTGATAATTCCTTCGGTAACCATACATCCAGCAACTTTTCCACCTTTGGAAACGTTGAACAATGCACGAACTTCTGCTGCACCGAGTTTGTTTTCTCGCAATTCTGGTTCGAGAAGATTTTTCATAGCATCACGAACTTGATTGATGAGTTCGTAAATGATATTGTGAGTGATAAAATCAACACCTTTGTGTTTTGCCAAACCTGCAACACCATTTTCTTGCTTTACATTGAAAGCGACAATCGATGCCTGTGCAGTTGCGGCAAATTCAACGTCGGTCTTTGAAATTTGACCTACGCCACTTGAAATAACTTCGAGCTTAACTTTATCGCTCTTGATGTCTTCGAGACATGCGACGAGTGCTTCAACCGTACCAGATACGTCGCTCTTAACAACGCATCTGAAAATCTTTTGGTCTTTATTTTCAATCGCCGCCATAAGTTCTTCAAAGCTTGTTGGCTTTGGTGCTGATTCTGCTGCAGCTTCTTTCTTGCGTTCGAGGATTGTTTCTTCGACCATCTTGCGTGCAGTTCTATCATTTTCAACACGCTTGAAAGATTCGCCCGCTTCTGGTGCACCTGTCCAGCCCATTACTACTGCTGGTGTTGCAGGCAAAGCCTTGTCCATTTTCTTTCCACGGTCGTCGAGAAGTGCACGTACTTTACACCAATTTTCTCCGCAAACAACTACATCGCCCGATTTAAGCGTACCCGCACGAACGATAACTGTCGATGTCGCACCACGTCCTTGTTCAAGCTGACTTTCGATAATAACACCTTCTGGAGTTGCTTTTGGGTTTGCCTTTAAATCCATCATTTCAGCTTGCAAGAGAACAAGCTCGAGAAGTTTGTCGATGTTCGTATTTTTGAGTGCCGAAATTGGTGTGCAAAGTGTTTCGCCACCCCAGTCTTCTGAAGTGATACCACGCTTTTGCATTTGTTGTTTTACACGGTCGATATTTGCACCCTTTGCGTCCATCTTGTTGATTGCAACAACGACAGGTACGCCCGCTTTTTGTGCGAATGCGAGTGCTTCGTCTGTTTGTGGCATAAAGCCGTCATCAGCTGCTACGACGAGAATTGCGATATCGGTAACATTTGCACCACGTTCACGCATCTTCGAGAAAGCTGCGTGCCCAGGAGTATCGAGGAATGTAATCTTTTTCTTGTTGCATTCAACTTGATACGCTGCTGTGTGCTGTGTGATTCCGCCAGCTTCACCAGCGACAACATTTGTCGAACGAATTGTATCGAGCAATGTTGTTTTGCCGTGGTCAACGTGTCCTAAAATACAAACGATTGGTGGGCGTTCTACATAATTTTTAATATCGTCCTCAATACGTTTTGCCATTTCACGCTTTGCAGCAGCGGCGGCAAGCTGTTGTTGCTGTTGTTCGCCTCTGTGTTTGATGTCAAGCTCTACTCCGTGATTTTGTGCTATCTTGATTGCGATAGGTTCTTCGATAGCTTGATTCATCGACGCAAAAATACCCATGTCCAAAAGTTCATAAATAAGACGGAATGGTTTTACATCGATTGCCTTTGCAAAGTCTCGAACGATAATTGGTGGCTTTACCATAATTATCTTCTTCTTGCCCTCTGGCTGAGGTGCTGTCTCTTGCGTTGGCTTTGCTACACTTGGTGGAATTGCTGGTGCTGCCTTGCGTGTCGTCGGTGGCACGAGTGGTGCTGGTGCCGATGGACGTGAAATTTTTGGCATCGGCGGAACTGCTGGACGCGATGGTTGCTTCGGTTCTGCCCTGACTATTACTTCAGGCTGTACTGGCTGACTTGGCTTCTTTACAACTGGCGGAGGCACTGGTGGCATCGAAATCTTTGGACGTGATACCATTGGTGGCACTGCTGGCATTGGCTTGCGTGTAGTCGAAACAGGCGGAGGTGTCATCACTGGGGGGCGAGCAGGTTGCTTTGGCTCTGCCTTTGGTGCTTCAACTTTAGGCTCTACCTTTTCTTCCTTTGCTTTTTGTGCTTCGGCTTTCTTTGCTTCTTCAGCTTCTTGCTTTGCACGCTTTTCGGCTTCTACGTCAGATGCCGATTTTACAATCTTTTTCGGAGCTTCAGGTTTTTCTACCTTTGATTCTGCTTTAGGTGCTTTTTCCTCCGCTCCCTTTTCAGACTTCTTTTTGCTTGAAGATTTAGCAGGTTTTTCTGCCTTGTCTTCTGTGCTTTCATTAGAAGCCGATACAACAGCCGTAGCTTTGAAATCCTTTATGATTTCTTCTGCGTACAAATCTGCAATAGTATTTGAAGATGTCTTAATCTCCAAACCATATATGTCTTTGCGAGAGTTGATAAAATCTACCAACTCTTTGCTCGGAACATTCAGCTCTTTAGCTAAAGCATGTACTCTTATACTCATCTAAACGCCTTGTTTTGCCTTTTTAAGTCGAATTTTAATTTTCAACCGATTTTAGATTTTATTGCGATTGATATTTTTTTACAGCACTGATAATTGCCTCTGCGTCTTCTGCCGAGAAGCCCATATCTACTAAGTCAGACACGTCAACATCTTCAAATGCGTCTGGGCTGACAAAACCATTTTGTACCAATATCGCCGCTTTGTTAAAGTCGATATCAAGCGATGCCGAAAGCATATCCGCCGCCTGTGCAACCTTTTCATCAACACCAACTGGTGCTTCAACTTCCTTGGCGATGTCAAGTTTCCAACCAAGCAAACGTGATGTAAGCTTTGCATTTGAACCACGCTTACCAATCACAACAGACAAGTCTTTTTCTGATACTTCAAAAGATATAAGTCTGTTCGCAACGTCAACTTTTACGTTCTTCGCAACCGCCGGCTTGATGCATTCTTCCAGAAGTGTCTTTGGATCTGGCGAATATTTGATAACGTCAATTTTCTCACCATTGAGTTCGCGAACAATACTCTTTACACGTGAACCACCCGCTCCTACACATGCTCCAACTGGATCAATACGAGGGTCGTCCGATGCAACCGCTATCTTTGTGCGATACCCTGGCTCACGAGCCATCGCTTCAATTCTTACTGTGCCATCTGCAATTTCAGATACTTCTACATCGAAAAGCTTTCTTACAAACTTGTAGCTTGCTCGACTGAGAATAATTTCTGGTCCACGAGGCGAATTGTCAATTTCCAAAAGTAAACAACGGATGCGTTCGCCCGGTGCGTAATCTTCACCCGCTACGCATTCACGCTTCGGCATAATCGCTTCTGCCTTGCCCAAGTCTACAATAAATGCACCCTTCTCACGACGGCGTACTGTACCCGATACAATGTCGCCAACTACATCCTTGTAGTCGTCATAAATGCGTTCTTTTTCAAATTGACGCACTTTCTGAATGATTGTTTGGTAAACGTTCTTCGCAGCAATACGTCCCAAATTAGAAAGATCAAGCTCGCGTTCAATTACATCACCAATAACAGCGTCTGCCTTGAAAAGCTTCGCCTTGTCAATGTGAATCTGTGTCGCCGGATCTGCTACGCTATCCGTAACCGTGAGCAACGCCCAAGACTTTAACGCACCTGAACGTGGATTGATTTCTATCTTTAAATCATAACCAGCATGTGCACTCTTTGTCGCCGCATTTCTAATCGCCGCCGCAATAGATTCAATCATATCTTGACGACTGATTTGCTTTTCTTTCTCCATGTATTCGAGAATTGCAAGGATTTCGCTACTGTTGCTCATAATTCTTTCTTTCAGTTAATTTGTTCTTTCTAAATTTTTCCCCGCTGTGTCCATAGACAAAAAAAAGCAGGCAAATTGCCTACCCTTCAACGAGTATTCTTCCTATTTAAACAAAATACTCTACTAACCAGCCACATAAGTCAATCTTTTTTTTGTTTTTTATATGACGGGCACCGGCGGACATTGCTGACGCAATCGTCCTTTGAAACAGGTTGCCGGATTTTACAGAAAGACCACCAATGCGTTGGTGGTCTTTCGTTTTTAGGAGTTAATAGATGTTGGGGAGGGTTGGTTGCACCCTCCCCAAACCCCACTGCAAGCAGGTGAGCCACCTGCACATCGTTGAAGGGGCTTTGCCCCTTACGGAGATTGCATTTGCAATGCTCCTATCCCTGTTCGGATTTTTATTTTGTGTGTATTGCTATTTTAATGGTTTATTTTTTTAGAATAATAAAAGAGATGAATCGGTGCTTTTATTCTACCTCTTTGATATTCTATTGCCGTTATTGCCAGTGTAGTATGGCAATAACTAAAAATGTTGCACATTTTTACAATAGAATATCGGGGGAATTGCACCTACGCTTCCAGTCGATGTTTTACGGAGCTGAATACAATGAATTGCAAGTTCCCACGCTTTTCTTTTTATTAGAAAAAACACCATTAAAAAACTAAAACGAAAACTCTCCAACGCCTTGGAGAGTTTTCTGTAAAATTGTGCCACCCGTTTCAAAGGACGATTGCGTCAGCAATGTCCGCCGGTGCCCGTCAGACAAATTATTTGACTTCGAGGATGATATCGTTTGGTTTTTTCTTGTCGGCTGAGCCGATTTTGATAACTACGTCTACGCCGTTGATAGGGGTGACGGTGTCGAAAGAGATGTTTTTGCCGTTAAGGGTCATTGCGCGGAGTTTACCTTCAAAAGCTTTTGAACCTGTGGCTTCGAGGAGTGGGTAAATACCTTTACGCAATTTATTTTTAATATTCAGGTGAAGTTCGCAATTTTTGATAGAGCCTTGTTTAGCGCTAAAGAATGGCATTTTACCATCTTTTTCGTTAAGGATGAATCGGAAGTGTAGATTTGGTTGTTCTGAGAGGATTGGGTCTACGAGGAAATCGCCTTTAATTTTGATATGGGAGTCGCCAGCCATTTTGATAGTTGCACCCGAGCGATTTTTTACAAACTTTGCTTGCCATGCTGGGACGTTGAAGGAGAAGGCACCTGTTGCTTCTATTTTAGAATCTTCGAGGTCCATTAAGATTCCGCCCATATGTTTAAGTTTTTCCCAAACGTCCATACCGATGCTACCGCGGATATTGACCATTGATTTTTTAAGAGTGAGCGTACATACACCGCTTGAAGATGCGGACATCATGAGGTTGCCTTTAGAAGTTTGGATAGTTTTATTTTCGGCGATAACATTTCCTTCATAGAGGACAGAGATAGAGCCTACATTGACAGGTGCGTCGATAATAAAGTCTTTATTATAGGAGCGAAACCACACGTGGTCGCGACGTCCTGGTTTACCACTCAAAGGAACTTTGTTAAGGTGTGGGTCAGATTCCCATGCACACTTTGAGTAAGTGTTTTTGCTTTTGTCGTTTGTTACAACGGTTGAAAAACCGAGGGCGGAAGCGGTTGTAGATGCTCCTGCGAGGATTGCGGATATAAGTAGAAATGTAAAAGTCTTTTTCATATCTCAAAAGGTATATTTAAATTTTTGTAATATTGTCAAACGTATTATTTATTTGATTTATTTGTCGATTTTGTAAAACTGCGTTTTGGTATGAAGAGAATTTTGTATGCAGTGTTAGTGTTTATGGCTTGTCCGTTTGTATTTTCAGCGGAGAAGGTTATTGACGCATCGAATAACGACAAACTGCAAGATTCTTTTTTTGAGATATTGACATCGCTTGATAGTTATCGTCAGCAAAAGTTTGCATCGGCGATGGCGACGATAGGCGTAGTGTTGTCGCAAAGATACGACGAACAGACGGCACACAAAGAGTATATAAAATTAGTCAATGGTAAGACGGCGAATGAAATCATAGACTTGGCAAAGTCGATGTCTCCGCAAGTTCGTGGAATGGCAGAGCGTGTGAATGGGACATCGATGGATATGTTCAATAAGACAACAGGGCAGATTTTGATAGGCTTACCGCTCGACCGCCAGCGTGCGTTTTCGTCGGCATTGGCGAGGATAATTTACGATTCCGAGAAAAAGAAAATAAAGAGAGAGGAAATGGCGAAGACATTGCATGGGATGTCGGCAGATGATGTCATAGCATTTGCCAAGACAATCGACGCACCATTCCCAACGGACGACCAAACCGAATTTTCGATTGCTCCTATGACGAAGGAGGAGATGAAAAAGCATAATTTGCCAGTGAAGGAAGAAAAGCCGGAAGAAACCCCGTTTTCGCAATCACTTGTTCCTCGAGGGAACTAAAATTTGTGGAGAAAACAGAATAATTTGGTGAATGTGTCGTTTTTTTTTGTAAAAAAAATTGACTTAAGGAAAAATAAGTTCAGTAATTTAGGTTTAATATGCCAAAACGCACAGATATTAAATCTATATTAATAGTGGGTTCTGGTCCTATTGTAATAGGGCAGGCCTGCGAGTTCGACTATTCAGGAAGCCAAGCTTGTAAAGCATTAAGAGAAGAAGGCTACAAAGTTATATTGGTAAATTCCAATCCGGCTACTATTATGACCGATCCGCAAATGGCGGACGTTACATATATAGAACCGTTATCACCTGAAATTTTAGAGAAGATTATTGCAAAGGAACGTCCCGATGCACTCTTGCCAACACTTGGTGGTCAGACAGGGCTGAATCTGTCGCTTGAATTGTACAAGCGTGGAATCCTCGACAAGTATGGCGTTGAGTTGATTGGTGCCGATGCGGACGCAATCGAAAAAGGCGAAGACCGTGAAAAGTTCCGTCAAGCGATGATTAAAATTGGGCTCGATGTTCCGCTTAGTATAGTGGTACACTCGCTCGACGAAGCTCTCGCATGGGCAGACAAACACAAGAAGTATCCGCTTATCATCCGCCCAAGTTTTACACTTGGTGGCACAGGTGGCGGTATTGCATATAATCGTGACGAGTTTGAGAAGATGGCGGCATTTGGTTTGACCGCATCGCCCGCAACAGAAATTCTCATCGAAGAATCGTTGCTCGGTTGGAAAGAGCTTGAAATGGAAGTTATGCGAGACTGCAAAGACCAGTGCATCGCAATTTGCTCGATTGAAAATTTCGACCCAATGGGCGTTCACACGGGCGACTCAATTACAATCGCACCAGCTCTCACTCTGACAAGCAAAGAATATCAGTTGATGAAAGAAGCCAGCTTTGCGATTATTCGTGAAATTGGTGTAAAGTGTGGTGGTTCAAATATTCAATTTGCACTCAATCCAAAAGACGGCAGAATGATTATTATCGAGATGAATCCACGTGTATCGCGTTCGTCAGCACTTGCGTCGAAAGCGACAGGGTTCCCGATTGCAAAGTTTGCCGCAAAATTGTCAGTTGGATATACGCTCGATGAGCTAAAGAATGACATCACAAAGACGACTCCAGCAAGCTTTGAACCAGCAATCGACTATGTTGTAGCAAAAGTTCCACGCTTCGCATTTGAAAAATTTGTTGGTTCAGATAGCACACTGACAAGCTCGATGAAGAGTGTTGGCGAAGTTATGGCTATTGGCAGAAGTTTCAAAGAATGCTTGCAAAAGGCGATGCGTTCATTGGAAATTGGTGCTCGTGGTTTTGGTGGAGGCGGAAAATTTGGTGGCAAAGAAATCACCGATATTACCGCAATCAAAAATGGTCTCGTTCGTCCGACAGCAGAAAGAATATTCTTTATTCGCTATGCAGTTCTCGCAGGAATGAGCCAAGAAGAAATTTGCGAACTCACAAAAATAGACCCTTGGTTTATCAGAGAAGTTGCAGGTATAGTTGAAATCGAAAAGCAACTTGAAGAAGCAGGAATTCTCAACCTTGATAAAGTGCTTTTGGAAAAGGCAAAGAAAGCCGGCTTTACCGATTTACAAATTGCAACAATCTGCAATACGAAAATCAGAAACATCAAAAAACTTCGTGACGAATTTGGTATCAACACAGTGTACAGATTAGTTGATACATGTGCGGGCGAGTATAAGGCACAAACACCATATTATTACTCGACCTATGGCGTAGAAAACGAACTCGTACCAAGCGATAAGAAAAAGATTATGATTATCGGCGGTGGTCCAAACAGAATCGGACAAGGTATAGAGTTTGACTACTGCTGTGTTCACGCATCGTTCGCACTTCGTGAAGTTGGCTATGAAACGATTATGGTTAACTCGAATCCAGAAACGGTTTCGACAGACTATGATACATCGGACAAACTTTTCTTTGAACCACTCACGCTTGAAGACGTACTTGAGGTTTACAAACAAACAAAGTGCGATGGTGCAATCGTACAGTTTGGTGGACAAACTCCACTCAACCTTGCAACAGAGCTTAAAGAAAATGGCGTAAACATTATTGGTACAACGCCTGAATCTATCGATGCAGCTGAAGACCGTGAAATCTTCAAACGCATTATCGAAAAGCTCAACTTGCGTCAGCCAATAAATGCGACAGCGACAACACCAGAAGAAGCTTACGAGTTGGCTGGAAAAATCGGGTTCCCGATTCTCTTGCGTCCATCATTTGTTCTCGGTGGTAGAGGTATGTTTATCGTCTATGGTATGGACGATATGAAGAAGGTAATCAGAGAAGCTTTTGAAGCTGCACCTGGAAAACCAGTTCTTTTGGATAAGTTCCTCGAAGACGCAATCGAGCTTGATGTCGACGCAATCAGCGATGGCGAAACAACTGTTATCGGTGGAATGCTCGAACACATCGAGTATGCGGGTGTTCACTCGGGCGACGCAGCAATGGTGTTGCCACCACACACACTTCCAGAAAATATCCTCAACGAAGTTCGTCAAGCTACATACGACTTGGCTCGTGAGTTGAAAGTTATCGGCTTGATGAATATTCAATTCGCAATCAAGAAAGGCGATGTATATATTCTCGAAGTCAACCCAAGAGCATCTCGTACAGTTCCGTTCTGCTCAAAGGCAATCGGTGTACCGCTTGCAAAGATTGCGGCACGTGTAATGGCTGGCGAAAAGCTCAAAGACTTGGGCTTCACAAAAGAAGTGAAGATTCCATATATCGCAGTAAAAGAAAGCGTCTTCCCATTTGTTCGTTTCACAGGTGCTGCAATTATGCTCAGTCCAGAAATGCGTTCAACTGGTGAAGTTATGGGCTTGGATAAAGATCTTGGTACAGCATTTGCAAAGAGTCAAATTGCGGCACAACCAGGGCTTCCAACATCGGGCAACGTGTTCCTTTCGGTAAAGGACCACGACAAAGAAATGGCAGTGGAACTTGCAAAGTCGCTCGATAAGCTCGGCTTCAAGATTTTCTCGACAGCAGGAACTGCAAGACTCTTAAAAGAAAACGGAATTCCTGTAACGACAACTTATAAGCTCAACGAAGGAGCACGTCCGAATGTCGTAGATATGATTAAGAACGACGAAATGTCGCTTATCATCAACACGCCATCGGGAATGTATCCACGTCTCGACGAAAACCTTATTCGCCAAGAAGCTTTGATGAAAAAAGTCTGTATGATAACCACAATTATGGGAGCATATGCGGCAATCAAAGGTATAGAGGCAATGCGTAATAAGGAATTGAGCGTACAGTCGCTTCAAGAATATATGACAATGTTAAACTCAAACAAGTAGTACTATGAATAACGCAGTATTAGCATTTGAAGACGGAAGCGTTTTTAGAGGAAAAGCGTTTGGTGCAAAGAAAACCGCTGTTGGCGAAGTTGTCTTTAACACATCGATGATGGGCTACGAAGAATTGCTCTCAAGCCCTTCAAATTATATGAATATCTTGACAATGACTTTTGTAGAAGTCGGTTGTTATGGTATCAATGAAGAAGACGTAGAAAGCGACAGTGCAAAAGTATCGGGTCTTGTGGTCGCACAAGATTGCGAAGTTCCAAGCAACTGGCGTTGTAAGATGAGTTTGAACGATTATCTTGTAAAGCATGGCGTTCCTGCAATCAGTGGGATTGATACACGTGCAATCACAAGAAAACTTCGTGATAAAGGTGCAATGAAGGCTTGCATTTCAACAGAAGATATTTCTGATGCCGACGCAATCGAACGTGCAAAACAATGGCAAGGTTTTGAAGGTGTCGACTATGTCAAAGATGTCTCTTGCAAAGAAGCGTATCGTGCAGAAGATAAGTTTGCAATCAAGCCATTTGAGCTTGGTGGCGTACATATCGACAGCAGGGAAAGAAAGACTCCATTGCGTAAGTGCGTAGCAATAGATTTTGGGGCAAACCGTTCACTTTTGGCAGGCTTGGCTTACAATGGTTTTGATGTAATGATTGTTCCAGCAAATACAAGTGCTGAAGAAATCGAGAAACTCGCACCTGAATGCGTGTTCTTGACGGACGGTGCGGGCGACGCAACAGCATTGACATACGCACACGAAACTGTCGCAACTCTCGCAAAAAAATATCCGACATTTGCAGTCGGGTTGGGTATGCAAGTTCTCGCATACGCATTTGGTGGCAAGGCAATCAAGTTGCCATTTGGTCATCACGGCGGAAATCATCCAGTTAAGAATTTGGCAGAAGATAAGGTGAAGATTACATCGCAAAACAATGCGTTTGCAGTCGACGCAAAATCGCTCGAAGGTTCTGAAATGGAAATTACAGAAGTCAACCATACCGACGGAAGCGTTGCTGGAATCAAGCACAAGAGCTTAAACGCATGGGGTGTTCAATATTACCCAGAAGTTGCATTGCTCGATAAATTCTACGCAAGCTTGTAATCGAAATTTGACACAAAAAAAGACCGTATCGAAAAAATCGTACGGTCTTTTTTTTATGTGCGTGTTATTATTTTAACGGGCGTTCTGCGACGCCTTTGAATGTCATTTTAATCGGGATAATTTTTCCGTCTTTGTCGAAATACATTTTGTCGATACAAACAATTCTGTGGTGAATTGATTTTGTTGGTATCGGGCGACGATGATAACAAATGTACCATTCATCAGTGTTAGGAATATTTATTACAGAATGGTGTCCAGCACCAGTCGCAATATTCTTATCGTTTTCGAGAACAGTGCCAATGCGTTCCCATTTCCCGAGAGGCGAATCTGCTATGGCATAAGCGACCTTGTAAGTGGAGTTTGTCCAAGTGCCTTCCGACCACATAAAATACCATTTGCCTTTTCGTTCAAATACAACCGAACCTTCTTTGTATCCAGCAGGAGTTATATCTTTGTAGGTTGAGCCGTCTGGGAATGGAATGACCGATTTAAAATCATCTGCCAAACGAACAAGATTACATTTGCTCCAACCACCATAGAACATATACCAGTTGCCCTTGTACTCAAAGACATATTGATCGATAGGTTGAGCTTTGTTGTAAAAACCGTCGATTAAAGGCTTGCCGATTAAATCTTTGTATGGACCTTCTGGCTTGTCGGCGACAGCCACACCAATGCCACCATACATTTCATCGTTTTTGCTACGGATAGTGTAGTCGCCACCTTTTCGATTAACAGGGTAAGTGTCGTTGCAAGAAAAGAAGAGGTAGTACTTGCCGTCTTTTTTTATAGAATCGGGAGCCCAAAGTGCCTTATTTAGCCATTTAATCGACGAATTATCGATGATACGAGAGTGCTTTTTCCAGTTGACCAGATTGTCCGACGAGTAAGCGTCGAGATGTAATTGTTTTTTAAACGCCTGTGAATATGTCGGGAAAATCCAGTACTTATTATCGTATATTCTAATTTGTGGGTCTGCATACCAACCTTCGATAATCGGATTTCCCGAAAACTTCACATTATTTGCAAGCGATACACAAGCAACTACAAAAAATAAAAATGGTAGTATAATATTTTTCATTACAAGTTTTTCTCGAGGATTTCTGCTGCGAATTTCACGCAGTCTTCGCATGGAGTTTTTGTTTGAGATTTTATTTCAAGACATTTGCATGAGCCTGCTTTTTGTTCAAACTCTGCACACGCTTGAGTACGTTTTTCAACAGGCAAAATCTTGATTGCGGCAAACAAAGCTCCACACATATTGTCGGGTGCACGTCCACCACTTTTTTCTTTCATGTAGGCGAGAGTTGCTTCGTCGGTATCGGCGAACGACGCCCATATCGTTTGGGCACACGAGTATGGTTTGCGAAATGTCGTAAGTGCTCTTTCTTTTCTATCCATTTGCGATTGCCTCCACTTGAAGTTTTGAAATCTGTTCTATCCCGCCTTTTGCGAGCGAAATAAGTTGTGCGAGTTGGTCGGCATCAAAAGTTGCTTCTTCGCCACTTGCTTGCAACTCGACAAATTTGCCCGAACCAGTCATAACAATATTTGCGTCAACATCAGCGTCTTTATCTTCTTCGTATGGGAGGTCGAGGACAACTTTATCGCCCAATACGCCAACGCTAACAGCCGATACAGAATCGACAAATGGATCTTCTGTGATATCGCCAGCTTCGAGAAGTTTTTTCACTGCGATTTTTGCCGCAACGTATGCTCCACTGATTGAAGCAGTGCGAGTTCCGCCGTCTGCTTGCAATACATCGCAATCGAGCCAAAGTGTGATTCCAGCCATTTTTTCGAGGTCTGCAACTGCACGAATAGAACGTCCGATAAGGCGTTGGATTTCAACAGAGCGACCGTCGACTTTCCCAGCTGACGAAGCACGTTGTTTGCGAGATAGTGTCGAGTATGGGAGCATTGAGTATTCTGCACTAATCCAGCCCTTTGGTGGAACGAGTGCGTTCATCCACGACGGCACACGTTTTTCTGCTGTTGCCGCACAGATAACTTTTGTATTGCCAAACGATACGAGGACCGACCCTGTCGCATTTGGGGCAATTCCAGTTTCAAATTTTATATCGCGAAGTTGTGCTGGCATTCTGCCGTCAAAACGCGATTCCGAAGAAATAATATTTTCATTTTCCATTGATTTTCCGTTTATATACATATTAAATATTTCCACAAGATTTTTTATAAAGATATGCAAAACAATATAGACATTCAATTTGAACGCACTTCGGCTGAAGCGTCAGCACGTTCATTATTTTTGAAAAAAACTTATCTCCATTTAGCGTTGGCATTCATCGTGTTTATTTGCGTTGAAGCTATGCTTCTTAACTGGCAACCAGCTGTTGAGCTTGCTGGGAAAATGGTGTCGGGCAACAATTGGTTGATTGTGCTTTTGGCGTTTATGGGGGTGTCGTGGTTGGCGAACTCATGGGCGACATCGGCGACATCACTGGGCAAACAGTTTGCAGGACTTTATCTTTATGTCTTTGCTGAAGCGATAATCTTTTTACCTTTGCTTTTAGTCGCAAACGCAATCGCTCCCGACGCAATAATTCAAGCGGGGGTTTTAACAGCGTCGCTTTCGGGCGGAATCACCGCATACGTTTTCTTGTCGGGAAAAAGTTTTTCGTACTTGGGCTCATTCTTGACAATGGCATCGTTTATCGCACTCGGAATAATTGTTTGCTCGATGTTATTCGGGTTCCAACTCGGACTTTGGTTCTCTATTGCAATGGTCGTATTTGCGTCGATTGCAGTGTTGTATCAAACAGGAGCAGTTATACATCAATATCGCAACGACCAATACGTTGCTGCTGCACTCGGACTCTTTGCGTCAATTGCATTGATGTTCTGGTATATCTTGCAAATCCTTATGGCAAACAGAAGATAAGAGATTTTTCTAACAACAAAAAATGCGGGAGGTGCAAAAACCTTCCGCATTTTTTTATTTTCGTTTTACAGATTAAAGCTTAACTGTTTGACCTGTTCTTGCCGATTCATCAGCAGCCAAGCAAATCTTTAAGCTATTGATTGCATCGTCGATATGGCGAGTCAAATCTACATCGTTTACAATAGCGTTGTAGAGGTAGAGTTGTTCGCGTTCGCAAAGTTCATCGTGTACCGGTTCTTCACTTGTGTTAATCCATTCATCTTCCTTTGCGAATTCGCCGTCTGGGGCGACATCTGCCGAGTGGAAACGCAATGTATTCGTCTTTGTGTGCGAGTCGATATCGTCCGATTTCTTATCGCTTGCAGCTTCTTTTGCACAGATTGATACACAACCCTTAGGTCCGATTACATCCTTAACAAAGAATGCGTTTGTCGACATCATTGGACCCCAACCAGCTTCATACCAACCGACAGAGCCGTCTTCAAATGTAACTTGGAATTGACCATAGTTGCGTTCTGTATCCGAGATTTCATCACTAACACGAGCCGAAATACCATTGACACTCACAGGTTTCGATTCTGTCATTTGGCACATAACGTCAGCATAGTGAACACCGCAGTCGACAATAGGAGTGAGGGAGTTCAAGAGTTTCTTGTGTGTATCCCAAGCTTTGCCGTGCGATTGTTGATTAAGATTCATACGCATAACAAGTGGCTTGCCGAGTTTGTGTGCCAACTCGATGAACTTAACCCAAGATGGATGGTGGCGTAAGATATATCCAACAACAACTTTCTTGCCGAGTTTCTTTGCGTAGTCTGCAACACGTTGTGCACCTTCAACAGTCGACGAGATTGGTTTTTCGACGAACACGTGGCAACCAGCGTCCATAGCTTGAATTGCGAGAGGTTCGTGTGAATTTGGGTATGTACAGATTGCGACAGCGTCTGGCTTCAATTCAGCGAGAGCTTGTGCGAAGTCTGTGTAGTAAGGATATTCCTTTTTTGCCCATTCGCAGAATTTATCTACATTTGGTTTGAATCCATCGACGATACCGACGAGTTCAAATTGTTCAAGATTGTGGTATGCACGAGCGTGAGACGAGCCCATGTTCCCGCAACCAATTACTAACACTCTTATTTTCTTCATATTTTTTCCCTTTGTTTAAGCTTTCACTTTTTTGATATTTTTCATTTTGTACGAGTAGTTTATATCCGATTTTTCCACAGCATTTAAAGCATTTTTTCGGAACTGACTCGGAGTATATTCATACTTGTCTTTAAATTTTCTGCAAAAATAAGGCAAATCTGAAAAACCACACATATCCGATATTTCGCTTGTCGGGTACGATGATGTTTCAAGTAGCCAAGCTGCATATTTTAGGCGAGCAGTGTTTATAAATTCTGTCGGGGTAGAATTTAAATAACGACGCATCGCTCGATTTATATACGACATATCTTTGTCGCAAATTTCTCTAAATTTAGTCAAACCTATTGCGAGATTTTCTGGATTGCGTATTCTTTGGCAGGCATCCGAAAGCCAGTCAGGCATTTCAGGCAGAGCCGACGAGAACGTACCTTTTAATTGCCAGTACAAGTTTGTAAGGAATCGCAAAATAGCAATGAGAGAATCGTTCTGCCCTGCAAGTTCTGTCGCAGCTCGGTCGAGAAACGACGTCTCGAAAGGCGAGAGTTTTAGCGATATTCCCGCAAATTGTTTTTTGTTAAGTTCGTCTTCTTCGCACAAAACTTCTTCGATGAATTTTTCCATAACGCCCCTTGCGAGTGCGACATATGTAAATTGCATTTGCGTGGATTTATCTGGCTCAAGTGCATGTACTTCGTTAGGCTTTGAAATGTACAAGAAGTTTTTTGAAAATTTACGCGATTTTCCACCCGCGATTAACATTCCGCAACCGCTCTTAATCCAGATGATTTCGATAAAGTCGTGTTTATGCAACCCGACTGCGTGCGACTTATTTGTTTTGCCGTGCACAACCCTAAAATATCTATTGCCCTGTAAGTGTGAATCGGGCGAAAATTCTGTAACGAGTTTACTCATTTACGCATATCCGTTTTCTTCCTCAAAAATTTAATAATTGATATGTTTTGGAAAAGAAAAAAATTATGCTTTTTTTTGAAAAAGTCAAAATAGTGCAAATTTTGTAAACTTCATATACAATTTTTTATGTCGAAAATAAAAAAATAGAGTCCATTTCTATTCTTTCAAAAATTCTGATTTCATTTTTTTGAATTTTTCGACATTTGCTTTTCCTTTAGCAGTGTTGTAAATGCGTTTGTAATATTCTGCTTGGGCGTCTATATCCGACGCACTCGGTATAGGTTCACCGCTTTCAAAATATTTTACTCTTGCAAATAAGGCAGAAAGAACATCGTTCTTTTGCAGGTCTTCAAACATAATTGCATTGTTTTTTTTGTCGCCAAAACGAGTACGCATAGCGTTGTATAGTTTAGGATGTCGCACAGGGATTGCCCGTCGCCACAAGTCCCGATACGTTCCATATTCAATTTGGAACAAACCGATAGCATCGCCACCTTTGTCTTGGAATCGTGCTCGCATACCAGTTTCGGCAATAGCTGTTGCCAAAAGTAAATTGCGTGCGTCGGGAGAATCCCATTGTGAATTTTCTTCAACGCTTGCGAGAAATTCGCACGCTTGGGCTATTGCGTGCTTCGCAGAATTTATATCGACTTTTCGACCCTGTCCCGAATAGAGAGCCTTTAGTATTTTTAGGTACGCCATTTCTTCGGCAGTTCGATAATGATAATCGCTTTTTGAACATTTACCGACAAACGAAAATGCGACAAATACGCAGATACAAAAAGTCAAAAATTTTCGCTTTAAAATCCAGCGAATAACTTTTTTTACTTTTGCAAAATCATTGCGAAAATTTCTTTTTTGGCGACGTCGCACTTGTTATGACCTCAACGATTTCAAGAGTTCTATTTCTTTCGCATAGCCGTCGAGTTCATTTGGCGTTTCGAGATAAAACGGCAAGTTGCGAAGTTTGGGATGATTGATTATGCGTGCGATTGCATCTAAACCAATCGACCCCTCGCCAATTTTTGCGTGTCTATCTTTGTGCGATGCGAACTCGGTCATACTATCATTTAGGTGAATTGCTTTTAAACGAGAAAGCCCGACGATTGAATCGAATTTTTCGAGGACGCCATCGATATCGTTGACAATATCGTATCCAGCCGAGTAAACGTGGCAAGTGTCGAGACACACTCCCAAGAGATTTCCCAGTTTTGCACGCTTGATAATCTCTGCGAGTTCTTCAAATGTACCGCCAACTTCGCTACCTTTGCCTGCCATTGCTTCGAGCAAAATAGTCGTAGAAAAATCTTCACTCATAACAGAATCGAGTGCTTCTACAATCAGCGATATTCCCATTTCTACACCTTGCCCGACGTGCGAGCCTGGGTGAAAGTTGTACAAGCTATTTGGAATATTTTGTTGTTTTTGTAAATCCTCGAGCATACATCTTGTCGCAAATTCTCGCACAGATTCATCTTTGGAACACAGATTATATGTGTATGGGGCATGTACTAAAAATGGTGCAAAATTTTGTTGCGTTGCGATGTCGATAAGTTTTTGTGCGTCGTTGCTATCGAAGTCTTTTGCTTTTCCACCACGAGGATTACGGCTGAAATATTGGAATGTGTTTGCACTGATAGACAACGCATCATCTGCCATTGCTTTGTATCCATCGGCAAACGACAAATGGCAACCTATGTAAAAATTATCGTCTGGCATATTTATCCTATCTTTAAAATTTCGCTCGCAAAGGCAGGGCATTTTTTTGCGATTTCAAGTGCATCGCCACGCACAAAATCGACATACTCAAACGATGGTGCGACAGTCGCTCCCATCAAAACCCACGCATCGTTGCGTTTTAGATAATCTGAATCTACGCCGTCTCGTGCAATGTACGCACCCATCATATAACCAGCTGGAACTGTGAATTGCGGACGTTGCCCTGCGAGAATATCAGCTCCCAAGCGAATTATTTTTCCTTCGCCATTTGGAGAAATTATGAGCAACGAAATATAGACCCCACTTTCGCTCGCACAGTAAAAGTGCCACGTTTCGTCAGATGCAACAGAGTGCATTTTTGATATGTCATCGGCTCCCAACATAAAATAAATCGAGGTCGACGCATTGTAAGTTTCCGATTTAAACGCAGGTGGAAAGTCGGCAGAATTGAGCTTTAATTTTGCACGGTAGACTTCAGAAAATAATCCACCTTCAATTTCAAGTGGTTTCAAATTTAATGTAGAAATGAGTTCTTGTTTTGTCATAAATTTATTTTGTAAAAATCTCGATATACGATTCGCCTGTGAATATTGTGTTGTTTGCTTTTCTTGTTTTGCTCAACGTGTTTTGATTGCCTTTAAAATTTGTATGCACGCTGAAACTTGGTATGCAAGATGACGATACATCGACACGTAATTTATCGCCTTTTTCAAACATAAAAGAGTGTTCAACACACTCGAAATTTATCCGAGTTTTTGTGTTGGGTTGATAATCTTTTTGCTCATGCAAAACAGATGTTATATCGTCTCGCAAAGAATATGTCTTGCCGTCTTTTTTTTCGATGTTTACACGAACATAAAAACAAGTGTCCTGACAATCTGTTTTTACCGAAAGCGAAACTTTCATCTTCCCTTCCACAATGGTATCTTTTTCAAACGCAGGCGAAATAAATGAGATAATATCTGGGCGGGAATTTGGTTTATCTTGCAACTGCATTCCACCGAATCCAAAAGTTATTGCACCATTGAATCGTGCTGGGTTTTGGGGATCGTAAACATAAGTAATTTCAGATTGTTTGTCAGGAGCTTCTCCGAGGGTCCTGTTTTTATTTAAGTAAAACTTTTTTGAATTTGGAGCGTTTTGTAGATGTTCTGCTGTGTGCCATTTGTTTTCCCAAAGGCAATACCACTTTACTTTTCCGAGTTCTGCAAAATTCAACTTCTCATTTTTTCTGATATGGTTAAACCAATTTACCGTTATGTTTTTGTCGGCTTCGGTTAATTTTCCGTTGGGGAAATTAACAATACCTTTGTTGACATTATGTTGATATGGGGTGACGATAAACGCACAATTTTTTCTATTCCACTCTGGAACAGATTTCCACATATCGAAAATACCACCAGTGAAAATATCGTAGAACGACGAGATTATAAGAAGTGGGATTTTTGCTTTCACAACAGCGTTGCGATATTCAGACCCCCCTGCTTTTGTATTCCAATATGGTGCGGTTTTTTCGGGGTATAGCAAGGGCGTGTCGTATTCTTTGACTGGGAAACCAAAAACTTTTTTTGATAAATCAGTTAGTGGAAAAACATTGAATCTATTTATTTTTAAATCTCTTTTGATAGGAGCTTTTTTGCGATATTCTGTCAAATACCAAGAGCCGTGCAATGCCATTTTGAAGAATCCCTTGTGGTACAAAACGTTGTATCGTTCTACGTCCATAACACGCAAGATTGCACCTTTTACATCGGGTTGGTTTGTGTCCAAATAAGCGAGGTGAACACTCGAACAATAGCTACCACCATCAAGATAAATTTCGCCGTTATAAAATGGTTGCTTTCTAATCCAATCCAAGAGAGCCAATCCGTCTTTGTGTTCATCGTCATAAGGGTATCTTTCGCCTTCGCTCTTCCCCGAACCACGAGTGTGTTGGTACACAACTGCATAACCACCATCTGTAAGACGTTTATACCAACCTTTGATACGTTCTAATGTTTCGTTTTTCTTTGCATAAGGCGTGCGATAAACGATTACAGGATATTTTTTGTTTTCGTCGGGAAGAATTGTCGCTGTATAAAATTTTAACTCATCTTCACCTTTGACCATATATTCTTTTGCAACTTGAGAATATGCAAGTGGCGACAAAAGCATTAAGTGAATTAAAAATATGTAGATGATTTTTTTCATAATTGCGATAAATCTATTTTTGATTTTTTCTTTTCGACATTGCGAAAGTTGCCGTTTCTGCCGATGAAATAAAAGGTGGTAAGCGTCCGTTTATCTCTTTTAAAATAACGTTTGCAGGCACGCCTTTTTCGATTAGTTTTACAGTTTCAAACATTGCTAAACGTCGCAAATTTACAAGCGGGGGGACATTTAGACGCAAGTTTGCGATTGTTTCTTTTGCGAGTTTTATCTCTTTTTTATCGGTTAATTTGGGGTTAACTTTTATCTCTCCGCTGAACGAGTATAGGAAAAGTCGCTTGCAGATTGGGTCGTAAGGCGAGGCGACTGGGAGAGTCCCACGTGCGTGTCCACAATGGAGCCAACCATCTCGCAAAACTCCTATACCCGATTTATCATCTTGCTGTTCGTATTTCTTCGGATCTTTTATGCACGATATCGCCATATTTGAGAACTCGAGCGTCTTTTGCGAGAGTCCACCATGTTGTGGTTCGATATGTTCGATGTGCGAAGTTTCAGCCGATATGCGACACTCGCAATAACAGCAGATATATTTTTGACGTTTCATCAATGCTTGTTTAAGTGCAGTCTTTGCACGAACATTGTGAAAACTCGAATACTTCGCATGCGGATGCCCACGTTTCCACCTTGAAAACGATTCTGGCTCATCTTGCGGAGTCGGTTTTGGAATGTGTCGCATTGTGAAATAGTCAGGAATTGAGTGCACGCACCAAATATTCGGCACGGACAACATCAGGGTCATCGGGAATAAGCAGATTTAGTTCGTCGATAATTTTTTGTGCACCAGCGTAATTTCCCCTGTCGATAAAATCGTACATCTTTGCGATTTTCTTTGCTGTGATTGGCTCGCGTGAAGCATTCAGCACCGACGACAAAACATCGGCTGGATTGCGTCCGAACGCACCTTCGACTTTTTCCAAGCGTTGTTCTCCGCCGTCTCCACGAATCTTGTAAAGATTTTTCGAGAACGCCATAATTGTCGGCGAGTGCGACGATATTATGAATTGTGCATTCACAAAAATGCGAGGCAATCTGTCGGCGATAGCGGTTTGCCAATCGGGATGAAGGTGTAAATCGAGTTCATCGATAAGCACAATCGCTTCGCTTTCGAGTGGATTATTCATCATCGGGTTAGCAACTGCCATACGCATTGCAATATCGGCAATCAACGCACCAACTGTTTTTTCTCCGTCAGATAAATTTGAAGCTGGGATGTTTTTCGATGTTATAAAAAGTTTGCCGTCTCGCACTTCAACATCTTTGAAGATGTCGCCAAAATCGGCGAGAGCTCGTTTGATTGCGAGAATCGAAGAATATTTGCGGTTGATTTCATCACGACGCTTATTTGCGATTTTCAAAGGCAGTTGCGATGCCTCCGCTATCTCATTTTCGCGAGCGTTTATTGTGGCGACAATCCATTGTGCGAATTTTTGGAAATTTGTGCCTGCCGAAAATGCGTGTTCGTATATGCTTGTGCGTGCGGTTGTGTCGGAGGGTGTTGGCGATACAGTTCCCCCATAATTGCGATTTGTTCCATAGTGTGCAAAGACGGGAATCTCGATATTTGCACCTTCGGGAGAATCTAATAATACACGCATATCAGACGAGAATTTTTTTGCTTCGCCCATATCGGTATCAGAATTTTTTGAGGAACGGCGTGCACGTTTACTCAAGACGAGTCGAATATCTTTTGAACGTTTGCCTGTGAGAGTCATAGTCAAACGTGAATATTTTTTCCCAAAAGTTATATCTGAGCTTTTTATACGCAATGGTGTGCTCGTATAGTTTGAAAGCTCCACGGGCAACCACGATAGCATAATTGAAACAGCTTCGAGCAACGATGATTTTCCACCGCCATTACCGCCAGCCAAGACTGTCATTGAATCGTTAAATTCTACATACTCGTCAACGAGTCCACGAAAATTTTCAATATGTATACTTTTAATTTTCATCGTCTTTACATTTAAAGTATCGTATTTTATATCCAACTAATCAAATAAAAATTCTGTTAATTTTTAGCTTGAGAGATAGCGTTGTAAAAATAAAAATTGTTTCAAATGAAAGTTAAATCACAACAAAAAGCATCTCTTAAATTTATTGCAAAACTTGTCGGATGTTCGACAACGACAGTCTCGAATGTCATAAATCAAAAGGGAATGTTTGGCGATGAAATACGCGAAAAAATTTTAAAGGCAGTTAAGAAATATAATTACACAATAAATCCTTCTGCCCGCAATCTCCGAATGGGACGGAGCGAAACGGTTGCCGTAGTTTTTTACCGACCAAATGTAGAAGTTTTCAAGAGCGAATTTTACATCACAATGATGTACGGTTTGCAGAAACGTTTGGCAGAGTTGGGTTTTGAAATTTTGTTGTCGGAAATAACAAAAGCCGAAGCCGAAAATAACGAACGCCCACGCTTTGTGTCGAGAGGCAAAGCCGATGCGATCGTCGTATTGGGCAGGGCTCCGCAGAATATTGTGGAGTCGCTCGCAGAGTGTGGTTTGCCTATGTTGATTTTAGATTCATACGCAAAAAATATTGATTCAATTTATACGGACGGCGAAAAAGCAACGGCGACTCTTACCGAACATTTGCTGAAAAAAGGTCATAAAAAAATTGCATACTTTGCGTGTGATAACCAAGACTTCAACACAGATATGCGTATCAAAGGATTTTTAGATACGATGAAAAATGCACGTCTGGAAAAGAATGCAATTCTTGTTCGCAATTTTGAAACGAACGAAGAATCTTTTGTGCAGTTCGACAAAATTATGTCTTTAAAAAATCGCCCAACCGCAATTCTCTCGGCAAATGACGACCTCGCGACAAGTTTGATGTTTTACGCACAAGCAAAAGGTGTACGTGTCCCACAAGAAATGGCGTTTGCTGGGTTTGACGATATTACCCTTGCTGTCCGTTGTATGCCTCAGCTGACAACTGTGCATGTCGACTGTGCGAAGATTGGCGAGATTGGTGCTGATACGATTGTCGAGCGTATTAAAAATCCAAACCTGCATACTCGTACGCAGATTTTTAATGTCGATATGGTCGCAAGAAGTTCCACTAAATAAATACATTTTTGTTGACGTAAAAATCCATTGTTTTTAGAAGTTAATCGTTAAACCATTTTTTACATAATTATGAAAATATTTTTAGGAATAGACGTAGGTGGCACAAAGTGTGCAACAGTTTTGGCTCGAGAAACACAAGATGGTGCACCAGAAATTTTGGCAAAAAAAGCGTTCCCGACTCTCGTCGGTAAACCGAATGAAACGATAGCACAAATTATCAGTTCGGCTCGTGAAACTATCGCCGAAGCAAAAGTGGAGTTGACGGAAATTGCGTCTATCGGAGTCAGCTGTGGCGGACCTCTCGACAGTGTCAAAGGCATCGTTATGTCGCCCCCAAATTTGCAAGGTTGGGATAATATCGAGATTGTGAAAATTCTCGAAAACGAGTTTGGCGTGCCAGCATTTTTGCAAAACGATGCTAATGCGTGTGCCTTGGCAGAATGGCTTTACGGAGCTGGAAAAGGCTCTCGCAATATGGCGTTTATGACATTTGGCACAGGGCTTGGTGCGGGGCTTATTCTCGACGGCAAACTTTATGCGGGGACAAACGATAACGCTGGGGAAGTCGGGCATATGCGACTTGAAAAATACGGACCAGTCGGTTATGCGAAGTCGGGTTCGTTTGAAGGGTTTTGCAGTGGTTCGGGCATTGCTCAACTCGGCAAGGCGATGGCGATGGAACTTTTGCAAAGTGGTAAAACTTGTGGATTTTGCAAAAGTATGGATGAGCTCGATTCCATTACGGCAAAATCTATCGCAATTTCTGCCGATGCTGGCGACCCTACTGCAATCGAAGTTTACGCAATATCTGCAAGACATCTTGGTGCGGGAATCTCGATTATGATTGATATTCTCAATCCGGAAAAAATTGTTATCGGCAGTATTTTTGCACGCTCCGAAAACTTACTTCGTCCAGAAATGCAAAAGGTAATCGATAGAGAAGCTCTTGCGAATGCGTCGCGTGTGTGCCAAGTTGTACCAGCACTTTTAGGCGAGTCGATTGGCGATATCGCAGCGGTATCGGTTGCATCAAACGGATTACTTCAACGTGGAAAATAGTATGAGAAAAATTATCGAAAATTCTCTTTCTGAAGCTGTAAAAACACTTCAAGATTTTGTTGCCGATTCTACTGCACTCGACGCTCTCGAACGTGCTGGCAATATTATGGCAGACTCTATTTTAAACGGCGGAAAGATTATTGCTTGTGGCAACGGAGGGTCTCTTTGCGACGCTACGCATTTTGCCGAAGAGCTAACTTCTCGATTTCGCAAAGATAGATTTTCTATTCCAGCAATCGCTATAAACGACCCTGCTTACATCACTTGCACGATAAACGATTTCTCGCCCGATATTTTGTTTTCTCGATATGTAGAATCGTTCGCAAAAAGTGGTGATGTCCTTTTGGCGATAAGCACAAGTGGCAATTCTGAAAATGTTTTGAACGCATCGAAAGTCGCAAAAGAACGAGGGATGAAAGTGGTTGCATTGACAGGTAAGGGCGGTGGTAAACTCGCAGAACTTGCCGATGTTGAAATACGAGCACCACACACGCCATACTCAGATAGGGCTCAAGAAATTCACATAAAAGCAATCCATATTTTAGTGGAATGTATTGAAGCAAAAGTCGTTTACAAGACAGTATAATCAAATTGAAACGTCGCATTCTAAGCGACGTTTTTTTGTAGGATAAACAGGTAAACGGTTTGCATCATTGTCAATGTAAGTTTGTTGACAATAGTTGTTGTTTATATACTCTTGCGAGTAAATTTAAACCTCGTTAATAGGATATGTTATGCGTAAAACTATATTAAGTTTATTCTTCATTATGATGTCGGCTATTGTGTGTGTCGCACAATTTAAGCCAGCTGGAGCAATTTATGTTGAAGCTCCGTTTGAATTGAAAATAGGGAAAGCGGGTAAGGGTGTATCTCTTAGAAGTGCGACCTGGTTGAAGGAAAAAAAGGAAAATGGAATTACTGCCACAATGGCGACAACTTTCAACTGGAAAGAAATGAAGTTTTCTTTTGTCCCAACACAAGATGGTGAAGTGAAAATCACTTTCCGAAGCAGATTCCACCGATTTGAAAATGGTGAAGTCTCAAAAAATCGTACCTTTTTTGACGATGTTCATATCAACGACAAAGGCTTTTATAATTCAGGTTTTAGCGACAGACTCAAGAATTGGAAAAAGCTCGGCAAGCCCGAAATAGTTTACGATATTATGCGTGGTGGTGTTGCAGCTACTTCATATAACCATGCTATTTTCCGTATGATAAAAGTTAAGGCAGGCGAACCTGTCGAAATATCAGTAGTAGCAAAAGACGGTGGATTAAGACTCGACCAAATGTATGTAGATTTTTCTCCATTTGCAAATTTAGCATACGACGGAAATGGATTTGAAGACGGCGAATTTATTCCGCTTACAAACTTCACAAAACGTGTTGTCAAGAATGGTATTTTCGAGTTTGAAGGCTTAAAATTTAAGCTTGCGGAAGGGATTACTGCTTTCTCGTCTCCGCGTGCGGCTAACCAAAAAATGATATCAATAGATTACAATACGGATAGTAATTTCTTTGGCTTTTTATATATTCTGCATTCAACCGGAAAAAATATACGCCAAAAAAATAAACATAAAAATTGTGGTACAATAGAGGTTATATATGCTGACGGACGTGTAGATAGATTCTGGATTAAATCGACATACGAAGCGATGTCGACCTTCAAAAAAGAAGTTGGCGATAACGGCGTTCCCGCTTATGTTGAAGACGAAAAGAAGGGCAGAGGTGTTGTTTATTTGAGCCGTTATCCGCTCGAAAAGAAACCAATCAGAAAAATAAATTTCATTGGCACTGGTTATTCTGCATGGAATGTTGTGGGTGTAACTCTTGCGAACAAAGATGTAAAAACAACCGTTTATAAGAAACCAGACCCAAAAGAATGGGGTGCAGTAGATGTTTCAGATTTAGAAATCGCAGAAGGCTCGGCTCTCGATGTCTCCGCAGGGATGGGACACAAACCAGCTGGCAAATACGGACGTTTGCGTATTGACGAAAAAGGTAAATTCTATTTTGAAGGCAATCCGTCAGAACGCATAAAATTCAAAGGTACAAATTGGCGTCCAGGCGACCACTTCTTCAGTAAAATAAAGACAAAAGAAGATATTGATGTTCTCGCAAAAATCGCACGTCGACAAGGTTACAATATGGTTCGTTGGCGAATATCGATGCGACAAGAAAAAGAGTTTTTAGCACCTTACCAAATGCGTCCAGAAGTATTGGATATGTACGATTATTTTATGTACGCAATGGCTCGAGAAGGTGTTTATACACACTTGAATCTCTCAAGCCATGACTTAGGCGACCCCGACTTTAAATGGGCAGATAGATATGATGTAAAAGTGAAAATGATTCTCGGCGACCCCGCTACTCGTGAAGCGTGGAAGAAACTTGTCCAGATGCAACTCAATCACGTCAACCCATATTCCGGCAAGAAATGGAAAGATGATCCAGCTGTTGCAACAACAGAATATTACAACGAAATGGAGCTTGGTTTCCTCGTTGGCGATAGAAGTTTATCGAGCAAAGTTGCTAAATTTGCAAATGGTAAATTCCAAGATTGGCTCAAGAAAAAATATGCGACAATCGAAGATCTTAATATGGCGTGGCAAGCCCGTGGAGAAAAATTTACTTTCAAAAAATTTGAAGATGTAAACGTATTTGGCGATCGTCGATTCCGTACTAATCGTGACAAAACATCGTTTATATTAGAATCAGGTAAAGAGTTTTTGGCTTTCTGCAAAAATGTAGTTCGCGATATCGAAAAGTTTGATGCACCACTGCACCAATTCAACTGCGGACGTACGCTTGAAGTCATCTATATGAGTGCTGAAGGTGGTTCTTATATGGCACAAAACGTTTATTTTGTTCACCCAACAGAATTTAATTCGTTAGATTCTCGAACAGCCCAAAATAGCTCGCTTGAACCAAACGAAGCGTTGATGTACTTCCGTGCTGCAGTTACAAAGAAAATGGCTGACAGACCTATGGCATTGACAGAATGGCAACACTGCCACTGGAACCCATATAAGCACGAAGCTGGAGTAGTGTTCCCAGCGTACTCGGCTTTGCACGATTTTGATAATCTCACAGTGCACGACGTCGCAATCGAGAAAGAGGGGAAGGGAATTTTCGGACACGCAGAAGTTGCGAAGTCGCCAATTATGCGTGCAAACGAGTTCCTTTCGTATTGTTTCTTCTTTAGAGGCGACGTCAAACCATCGCCAAATAGAGTTGAAGTTGTGTTCGATAAAAACTATGTCGCAAAGAGTCGTGGAATGTCGTACATCGTCAATAGCGACCAATCAAAACTTTCGCTTTTGACAGGTTTTTCAATCGACTTCCCGTCGGCAAAAAAATTCGCCGAATTGAAAAAAGTGAAAGTAAAACCAGCCGATATCTCGCTTGCTCCAGCAGGTTATACGACTTCAAGAGCATACAATAATTATGTTGAAGCTGGCGAAACAAAAGGCGGAAAATTCGACTTCGCAAAAGGCGTAGAACTCTTACGCGAGAAGAAAATTCTCTCATCTGAAAATATTACAGACCCCGCAAAAGAAATCTATCAAAGCGATACTGGCGAAATCACATTGCGTTTGAACGAACGTCTCGCAAAAGTGATAACACCAAAGAGCGAAGCTGTATCAATAAAGCCAGAAACGAAAAACGAAAAGCTCGGCAAGCTTGTTGTGAAATCGACATCGGTTGCTGGAACTGTCGCAGTGGTGAGTGTTGATGGCGACAAGACTCTCGCTAACAGCAAGAGAATGGTCTTTATATATTCAACCGATACAACGTCGACTGACTTTACTACATCAATATCTGGCGAGTATTTGAAGTTCCGAGGCAGACAGCCAATTATTGTTCAGTATGGCAAGTTGTCGGCAGAGTTGGAGCTTCCAAAAGATAATGCACAAAACTACAAGTTGTACGCACTCGCATTAACTGGTAAGCGACTTGAAGAAATCCCGACAAAAATAGAAGACGGCAAGATGTATATCAATTTGGATACATCGAAGCTGAAAAAAGAACCATCCGTATTCTACGAAATTGTCGCAGAGTAAAAATGGTAAACGCAAGAAGCCGTTGGAGTATCGTCCGACGGCTTTTTTTGCGATTTCTTTTGACAAAAATCGGCATCAATTTACCCTTACTTTCAACCTTATGAAGAAGATATTTATAACTACTTGTATGTTGGCTGGGCTTTCGCTCTTTGCTGATCAATTCACTTTTAATGCGACAAAAAACAAAGTTGTTGAAATAAATCCATCAGATTGGGTTGAAATAGATATGTCGGATTGGCAAGTTGCCGAAGGTTCGGCACTCGATGTCTCTGCAGATTATCCCGCAGAAATGGCTGGAGCAAAAGGTAGACTGATTGTCAACAAGCAAGGGAACTTCGCATTTGAGAGTGAACCCGATACACCTGTAAAATTCAAAGGTACAAATTGGCGTCCCGGAAATTTCTTCGACAAAGGTATAAACTCAAAAGAAGATATCGATAAAATCGCAAAGGGAATTCGCCGTGCAGGCTATAATCTTGTGCGTTGGAGAATCTCGATGTATGCAAAAAAAGAATTCGACGCTCCATACCAAATGAAAGCACATATCCGTGACCTTTACGATTACTGTGTGTTTGCTTTTGCTCGCGAGGGAGTGTACTCGCACTTTCACCTTGCCAGTCATGATTTAGGTAATCCTAATTTTAAATGGAAAGATAGGTACGATGTAAAAATCAAAATGATTTTCGGCGATAAGCAAACGTGGGAAGATTGGCGTAAGCTCGTAAAAATGGAGTTTGAACACATCAACCCATACACAAATAAAGCGTGGAAAGATGACTGCAGTATTATATCAACGGAATATTTTAATGAGCTCGAAATGGGGCTAATTTTTCGCAAGAAAGTCGAAAAAAATGTTGCAGAATTTGCCAACAAAAAATTCCGCAAATGGTTGAAACCTCGCTTTGAAAATATCGATGAATTGAATGCGAAGTGGAAAACAAAATTTAAAAGTTTCGACGAAATATCACCGATAAATACCGACGATGGCTCGTTTAAGACAAAAGAATTTTCGCAATTCTTTATGCAGAAAAGTCGTGCAATGCAAGCGTTCTGCCAAAGGGTATTACGCGAAGAACTCGGGTGTAAAACTCTTGTTCACCAATACAACTGCGGTGTGCGTCCAGACCTTTGGTATATGAGTGCGATGTCGGGCGATTATATGGCGATGAACACTTATATGCGTAGCCCCAAAGGTCCAATCGACAAACTTTTCCGCTACTGGCGATGTGCGGCGGCAAAAAGAGTTCTCGGTATGCCGATGCACATTACGGAATATCAACACTTGTTAGATGTTGCAAATGGAACAGCTCACGAAACTGGCGTACTTTTCCCTGCGTATTGTGCGTTGCAAGGCTATGATGCTCTCACAGTTCACGATTGCGGAGTTTATCCCGATGCAAAAGATCTTTTCAATACTGCGACAAACCCAATCTTGCGTGCAAATGAATTTCTCTCGCACTGTATGTTCTATCGTGGTGATGTTTGTGCGTCGAAAAATAGATTTGATATTATCTACACGAAAAAATTTATGAGCGAAGATGAAGCAACTTGGCGGACTCCGCTTTTTGAACAGACGAAAGTTGGCTTCCTTACGAAGATTGCAGGCGATTGGCAGGATATCGACAAGCAACGTCCAACGCCAAAATATAATCCGCCATATGCGTCGATGACACAAGAACGTGGTGCGTATCTCGGCTCTACAACGGGTGCAGAATTTAATCTCGAAACGTTTGTCGAACAAATGCGAAAAGATAAAATTCTTCCAGAGTCGAATATTACAGACGTGAAAAATGGCGTGTTCCAAAGCGACACTGGCGAGATTATAATGCGAAAAAATGAGATGCTCGGCAAGGTCATTACTGCTCGCACTGAAGCAATCGCATTAAAGGCGAACTCAAAGAACGAAACACTTTGTAATCTCGTTGTGAAATCGACATCGACCAATGCGTCTGTCGCCGTTTGTTCAATCGACAAAAAGCCGATAGCAAAAAGTAAGCATATGGTTTTTGTGTATGCGACACAATCAATGGTGAACGCAATCAACCTTACAAAAGGTCAGAAAACTCCAACACCAGCACTCATAAAAATCGGCAAGTTGGAAGCGTCGTTGAAAGTTAAGAATCCGCAAAAATTCAAGCTTTACGCACTTTCGATTAATGGAAAAAGAATGTGCGAAATTCCACTCATAGCAACCGACAGTACGTTGAATATTTCAATCGACACAAAAAAGACACCGAACGTGTTCTTTGAGTTAGTCGCAAAATAGCCGATTATTTCTTTTCCAATGCGTTGAATGCGTCTTCAAAAAATTTCACGATAGGCGTGGAATCATCAAGTCCATGTGGGTGATGCCCGCAATCTTTTTTGATAATTGTTTTGATGTTTCCACCGAGTTTTTCAAAACGCTTTTTATAAATCTCGCCATTTTTTGAATATGGAACTGGCTTATCAGAATCGCCCGCAATAATCAAAACGGGAACATTGCTCTTTGCGAGTTTGTCGAGATTGTCAAAGGGATTGCCCTTAAATTCTTTCATCGATTTTATGTTCCATTCTTTGAGCAAATCTTTTTTCAAGCGTGGGTTTGTAGGCCAAACGTTGAAATCGCAAACTGGAGCGTCGGCATAGATTGCTGAAAATTTCGATGGATCGCTATTGCCCCAATTTAGTACGCACGCACCGCCACGGCTGAGACCTTCAAGCCCAACTTTTTTTGAGAGACCGCATTTTTCTGTCGCAAACTTGTAGAATTCATTGGCGAGTTTTATTGCTCTGGGCGAGGCATACAAGTGGGTGAGGTCGTAATATGCAATGTAAAAACCACTTTTCAAAAGTGCGATGTCAGCTTTTGGGAAAGCTCCAAAAAAGGCGGGACGCATAACCCACGCATTGTCTTTTCGTGGATTTGCTGGCTTGACAAATATCGCATTTCTCTTGTTTACATTAAGTGAAAATTTTTTAAAACCGAAGAAGTTTTCAGTTTTAGCATTTTTCATTTGTGTATCGAATTTTTCATTTGCCGAGACGCACAAAGGCATTGCGATAATCCCGAAAATGAAAATTGTCAAAATTTTGAAAATGTTTTTCATACCTAAAATTGTGTTGATTACTTAAAAATCTTTCAACTTTTTTCTTTAAAATTTTTAGAACAACTTACACTATACATCGGAAATGAAAACAGCTTTTATATTTGATTTTGACGGAACAATAGGCGAGACAATCCCATTGGTGTTGTCTGCGATAGAATCTGCATACGCCGATATGGGCTTAACTGCACCGAGTCGTGAGGTTATACAATCAAACTTTGGTCCAAATGAACGAGGCTTGTGCCAACGTCTTTTCCCTGATTCAAAAGAAAAGGCTGAAACGCTATATCAACGTTATCTTTTTCATTACGAAGCACAGCACGACAAGTTCTCACCACGTCCATTTACTGGCATACGAGTAGCATTGAAAACGCTTTCAGAAAACAGAATTCCGATTGGAATTGTAACGGGCAAGGGTGATGACAGTGCAAAAATCTCGCTTTTAAAATATGATATAGTCGATTTATTTTCGGTTATCGAATGTGGCAGTGAACGTGGAGCAATTAAGCCCGAAAAAATCAAAGCCGTTTTAGATGCGTGGAAAACTACGCCCGAACAAACAAGAGTTTATTATGTTGGCGACGCTGTTAGTGATGTCTACGATTCTCTCGAAGCTGGGGTAGTTCCAGTGTCGGCAGGCTGGTCGGATTTGGCCGATGTGTCGGCATTAAAGAAAACTCCTACGACAAAAATTTTTGATTCAGTGTTAGATTTTAGAAACTGGATTCTCTCTGAAATAATCTAATTGGCAAATATGATTTAGCTTGAAATTTTCGGCGATAAACGTGTAATCTTTGGGTTATGCGTTTTGCGTTTTTAGTCATAATATTTTTATCGTTTTCTATTTCTGTATTTGCAGGAGATACGAGAAATATAGGCATACAAACATTCACTTTTTCTAAACTAACGGTCGAAGAATTGTTGCCTCTTGTAAAGCAGTGCGGATGCGATGCTGTGGGAATGTCTCGCCATAGACTTTCAAAAAAATTTCCAGATGTGTTTGTGTCGCCTGATATGACTACGGAACAAAAAGAATTCTTAAAAAAGATTTTGTCGGAAAATAAAATTAAAGTTGTAAGCTATGGAGTCGCAACGCCTACAAATGAGAAATCTATACGCAAGCTTTTTGAATTCGCAAAAGAGTTTGATGTAAAAATTATTTTGGCAGAGCCACGCCCAGAAAAGCTCGAGCTATGGAATAAATTGTGTGGCGAGTATAATATGAAAGTGGCAGTGCATAACCATGCAAAAAATGCAAAACGCAATCCAGAATTTTACAATCCGAAGTTTGTTGCAGATATGATTGCAAAATATCCAAATGTATATGCGTGTGCTGATACTGGGCACTGGGGCCGTTCGGGAATTGACTGCGTGCAGGGTATAAAAACATTGAAAGACAAGCACGCAATTCTACACTTTCGCGATATAAATAAATCTGACCTCTCTGCGTTCGATGTTCCTATCGGTACTGGTGCGTTGAATGCAAAGCAAATGCTCGCAGAACTTGATAGTCAAAATTTCAACGGGTATCTTTTGCTCGAGTATGGTGGATGGTGGAAAAATACGCTCGAACAGAAAATTGAAGAAGTTAAAAAGAGCGTAAAGTTCATAAAAGAAAATTGAAGATGAAAACTTTTGTCGTAAATTTAATCTAAAAAACTTAATCACAAACAAAACTCAACGATAATAAATATTATGAAAATAGATAAAAAAATATTAAAACTGCTCAACGAGCAATTCTACAACGAACTCTATGCATCACATGTCTACTTCGGTATGAGTGCATATTTTAAGCGTACAACATACGCAGGCTTTGCAAAATGGATGGAACTTCAAGCAAAAGAAGAAATGACTCACGCAATGAAAATTTACGATTATATGTGCGAAAGAGATATGCCATTTACTTCTGATGTTATCAAGAAGCCAGCAAAAGACGTTTACGATGGTCCACTCGATGCATTCAAAGTTGCACTCGAACACGAACAAACTGTTACTGCTCAAGTAACAAAAATCTTTGAAGAAGCAAACGACAAAAAAGATTGGGTAACTGCAGACCTTATGAATTGGTTTATGAAAGAACAGGTCGAAGAAGAACACTCTGTTCAAAAGTTTATCCGAGCATTAGTCTATGCTGGCAATGACAAGAACTTGCTTATTGCTGTCAGCGATTGGGCAGGCAAACGTGCTGAATAATTTTTAAATCAGAAAAAATAAAAGCCTCCAAAAATTTTGGAGGCTTTTTGTTTTAATGTCCAAATACGACGGAAACTATCGCCATAAGTGCCATACCGCCGAAGACACCAAATATACCATAGTGTTCTTCGCCATACTCACGAGCCATTGGCAGAAGTTCGTCGAGTGCTATGTATACCATAAGTCCTGCTGTGAGAGCCAACGCCATTCCTGAAATTGTCGGTGTTAAAATTGGTGCAAAAATTAGATATGCAAAAAGAGCTCCAATGGGTTCTGCAATGCCCGAGGCTGTGGCAATCCAAAACGCTTTTGATTTATTTCCTGTCGCCGAATAAATCGGCAATGCAACAGAAACGCCTTCGGGGATATTGTGCAAGGTTATTGCAATGGCAACTCCCACGCCAACTGTGATATTTTCAAGACTGGTAACAAATACCGAAAAACCTTCAGGAAAGTTGTGTATCGCAAGTGCGAGTGCCGTAAGAATTGCTGCTCGATGAGCTCTTTTTGATGCAAAATTTTTTTTATCTTTTTGCGGATGTTCATCGCTATGCAAGTGTTCCGGTACAAAATAATCGATTATCCCAGCGAGAAAAACGCCGATAAAAAACATAGCAATAGCACCAATATGCCCAAGCTTTGATATTTCTGCATCTGCCGACATATTTGTTATCGCCATCGGGAGTATATCCATAAAGCTAAGGTATATCATAACGCCAGCCGAAAAACTCATTCCCAAAGCCAATATGCGAAAATTATTTTGCTTAACGAAGAATGTCAGCAGAGCACCAACCGATGTTGCCCCGCCTGCAATGAGCGTTAGTAAGAGTGCGTTTATTGCGTTATCGTTCATAAATTATTTATCGTAATTTTAAAATTGTACTTGACTATAATATTAAATTTGATGTTGTCAATAATAAGAATTATTACTATTAAGATATGTTGCAAAAAAGAAAACATAGAAATTCAAAGCCACGCGAATTAGTGAGGGCGATTATGTTTTCTGGAAAATTATTTCATCCGACGGCAGACGAAGTATATACTCAAATAAAAAAACAAAAGTCGGATATCAGCATGGGGACTGTCTATCGCAACTTGAATTTATTGAGTCAATCTGGTGAAATAAGGAAGATTTCAGGCGTCGGCGAACAAGATAGATTTGACTATTGTACAACTGCACATTCCCATTTTAAATGCACTTGTTGTGGTTCGGTAAACGATATTTTTATGGTTCCACGTTGTTTTAATAAATTAAATGACGATGGATATATTATCGACTCGACAAATATTGTCTTGAGTGGACTTTGTCCGAAATGTGCAAAGAAAATTTCCAAAAGAAAAATAACCCAAAAAACGAAAGGTATAAAATGAATATAAAGGGAACAAAAACAGAAAAGAACTTGATGAGTGCGTTTGCAGGCGAATCGCAAGCTCGCAATCGATACACATATTTTGCGAGTGTTGCAAAGAAAGAAGGCTATGAGCAAATCTCGGCAATCTTTACTGAAACAGCGGATAATGAAAAGGAACACGCAAAGCGTTTCTATAAATTCCTTGGCGAAACTACTGTAGAAATAACAGATACATTTTGTACGCACTTGGGCGATACAATGTCGAATTTGCTCGCAGCAGCAGAAGGCGAATACGACGAATGGCACAACCTTTACTGCAAATTTGCTGACGAAGCAGATGAAGAAGGTTTTGCTGAAATCGCAATAGTATTCAGAAAGATTGCCGAAGTTGAAGCACATCACGAAGCACGTTATCGCAAGCTTGCACAAAATATCAAAGAAGGAAAAGTATTCCAAAAGGATAGTACAATCCAGTGGAAGTGCAGAAATTGTGGATATATTCACACTGGCACACAAGCTCCGGAAAAGTGTCCAGCATGTGCACACGCAAAGGCACACTTTGAAGTTCTTGCCGATAACTTCTAATTGAGATAGACTCATAAAAAAGGCGATTAAAACAATCGCCTTTTATTTTTTCTTTTTCATCTGAATTGGTTTTAATGCGAGAGATTTTATTCTGATTGCTTTAAGTACCTCGCGTTTTGCCAATTCTTTTTTGTCGATATTTTCTGTGCGAGTTGCCTCAAACATTTTTCTCCCTTCGCGATTATTCCATAAATCCATACATCTGCTCGACGGGTGATTTACGACACTAATCTCGTATGCATCTGTAAATTTTTTTGTCCGCATTGTTCCTATTTCTTGCGACAGGCGAAAGCTGAAATAAGCGTGTCTGAAAGCGTCGGCTTCAGTATCCATAGAGAAAGTGTTTGGGAAAAGTTTTGAAGTTAGACTTGTACTTTCGTTTTTTATTTCACTCGCTTTAATTGCACCAACTGGATCCAAAAATGCGACAGCTTCAACGGAGTTTCCATTCGGATCAAAGCTCATTTGTTTGTAAAATTCATCGAGAGTCAAATTTTGTGCGAATTCCTCGGGTTGCGATTCAAAATTTTTTACCGATACAATCTCTTTGCTTTGCGTAGGTATGGGCGTTTTGCTTTCTGGCAGAGATGCACAACCCGAAAACAAAAACAGTAAAATTGATGCTGAAATGCAGAAAATAAAATTGTTCATAATCCAAATATAAGTGATATTATTTGACCTTTTAAAAATCGGTAAAGTTCTAAATATCGTAATTTTTTTGACGAAAGAAGAAAATAAGTAATTTTCAGATGCGAAAAAATCGCTTTTTTGTTGAAATTTTCAGCGATTTTACGAGACTACTTAAAGTATGAGTAAAGAAATTGAAGAAGGACTTAATTTACAGCTCGATTTTACGAAGCTTAAGAAAATTGCTCAATGCTCGGAAGATGTTATTCCAGCAATAGCACAATGTGCAATATCTGGCGACGTTCTTATCGTTGGCTATGTAAACAAACTCGCACTTGAAACAGCAGTAAAAGAAGGAATGGCAACATTCTGGAGCACATCACGCAACGAACTCTGGATTAAAGGCAAAACAAGTGGCGACTATCTCGAAATTGTCGACATCCTTGTAAATTGCGAACAGAACTCGATTGTCTACAAGGTGAAGATGAAGGGCAAAGGCTCTTGCCACACAAAGAAAGCCGACGGCGAAGTTCGCAAAGGTTGCTATTATCGTAAGATAAAAATCCAAGACGGAAAAATCGCTGGGTTGGAATTCCTTGAAGGCGAACAATAATTGCTGAAAAAATTGCTGGATTTTTTTTGCGATATCGTTTTAATAAAAACTGTAAGAAAACAAAAAAGAGTATTTGGCAACATCTTGCCGAATCGAATTTTTATAAACTAACAGAGATATATGAAGTTTAAAATCAACAAAGAACACTTCGCGACAGGTCTTCGTCAGGTCGCTAATGTAGTAAGCTCAAAGCCTCCGACACCAATTCTTAATAACGTTCTTATTAAGGCGGTCGACGGCAAAGTTATGCTCACTACCACTAACTTTGACTTGGGTATCCGTTGCTCAATTAAAGCAGAAGTTGAAAGCGAAGGTGAAATCACACTTCCAGTAAAGAAGCTCGCTGCAATTATTAGCTCGATGCCAAAACAGGAAGTTACTTTTGAAAGCGATGACGGTCAAACAGCACGTTTGCGTTCGGGCGATTATTCTAATCGCTTTAACGGCTTGAAAGGTGAAGACTTCCCTCCGTTGCCAAGCTTTGTTGACCAACACAGCTATGAGCTTCCTCCACAAGAATTGTTGAATATGCTCCGTTCTGTATCGTACGCACAAAGTACAGACGAAAACAGATACATCCTCAACAGCGTGTTCTTCAATTTCTCGGAAGGCAAACTTACACTCGTTGCGACAGACGGCAAGAGAATGGCTCTCATTGCTCGCGATATGAAAATCGACAACGAAGACGAAGGCAGTATCATTCTTCCAGCAAAGACAGTATCAGAACTCGAAAAACTTTTGGGACAAGGTAAGGTTGTAAAAATCAGCTTTAATGATCGTCAAGTAGCATTCGATATCGAAGTTGGTGACGATTCTATCGAAAATGGTCTTGTTGGTTCGATATATCTCGTTTCAAAAATTGTCGAAGGTAGCTATCCGAACTACAAGCAAGTAATTCCAAAGGAAGCTGAACAACGCATCAAGATTGATCGCGAACTTATGCTCGAAACAATCAATCGTATTGCGATTATGACAAACGATAAGCAAAATTCAGTTAAGTTGAAGATGTCGGAAAATCGTTTGGAAGTATCTGCACGCAGTACAGAATTGGGTGAATGTAAAGAACCAATCGAGATTGAATACGCAGGTCCGGATGTTCAAATCGGCTTTAATCCAGACTTCCTCTTAAGCCCATTGAAAAATATTTCAAAAGACGAAGTATTCTTTGAATTCAAAGATGAAATGAGTCCAGGGGTATTCAAAACACTCGACAACTTTATGTGCGTGGTTATGCCATTGCGTGTATAATGGTTTGCGAGATATTTTTAGAAAATCCTATTTATATAGTAGTCATCGCACTTTTGGGTGCGATGATTTTTTTACTAAAATAAACGAGAAATATGGAAAATATCGAGTATGGCTTGCGATGATACGTTCATCGTATTTACCATTTTAATGGGGCATTACAACGTTACACCTGTTTTAAAAATTGAAATTTCTTTGTATCCGTTTTCTTCGGCTTTGGTTTTTTTGCCGTTTGCGACAGACAAAATGTAGTCGAAGAAATCTTGCGACAAGTTGTCGAGCGATGTTCCTGTGAGGATTGAACCAGCGTTGAAATCTATCCAATTTTGTTTCTTTTCAAACAAGGTAGTGTTTGATGAAATTTTTACTGTTGGCACTGCTGTTGAAAATGGAGTTCCACGTCCGGTGCTAAACAGTACAATTTGGCAACCAGCCGAAGCGAGAGCTGTTGCGGCAACTGGATCATTCCCTGGAGACTCAAGGAGAGTAAGCCCTGTTTCTTTTACACGTTGAGCATATTTCAAAACATCGTTGACACGAGTCGTTCCGCCCTTCTGGACACATCCGAGCGACTTTTCTTCGAGTGTTGAAATTCCACCAGCCTTATTACCAGGTGATGGATTTTCATAAATCGGCATATTGTTCGAGATAAAATATTGCTTGAACGAATTTATCATCTCAACGATTTTTTCAAAAACTTCTTTCGATTTTGCTCGATTCATCAGCAACGTTTCAGCTCCGAACATTTCAGGGACTTCGCAGAGAACACACGATGCTCCACGTCCGATTGCCATATCGGCAAATTTACCGATAAGCACATTTGCAGTAATTCCAGAGAAGGCATCAGAACCGCCACATTTCAGCCCGATTTTTAACTTCGATATCGGAACAGGGCGACGAACATCGTCTTTCATTTTTTGTGCGAGTTCTTCGAGAATCGCCATTCCAGCGTCGATTTCATCCGATACTGCTTGCGATTCCAAGAATCTAACTCTCGAGGAAACTTCACCGAGTTCGCTTTTAAATTCCGACATCTTGTTGTTCTCGCAACCGAGACCGAGAACGAGTATTCCCCCAGCATTTGGGTGCTTGCAAAGGTCTGCAAGAATCTTGCGTGTGTTTGCGTGGTCGCAACCTAATTGCGAGCAACCATACGCATGCGAGAGAGCAAAAACGCCGTCAGTGAATTGTGCAAGTGCGGTTTTTGAAAATCTGTTTGCCAACTCTTGTGCGAGACAATTTACGCACGATACAAGCGGGATAATCCACAATTCATTGCGTACGCCAACTTCACCGTCTTCACGGATATAACCATTAAAATCAAGCGATGGAAAAATTTTTTCTTCAGAAAAATGCGGTGAATATTCGTAATTATTTAAATCGCCAAGAGCAGTTTTTAGATTCTTTTCGTTTACGATATTTCCACGTTTGAGGTCGCAAAGGGCGTGTCCAATTCTATGGCCATACTTTGTAATATCCGAACCTTTTTCAATATCGGCAAGTGCTATTTTATGGCCAAACGGAATGTCGTCCAAGGCGGTGATATTTGAATTTGCAAATAAAATTTCTTCGCCTTTTTTTAAATCGGCGAGTGCAACTGCGACATTGTCGAGGTCTGATATTTTAAGCAATTTTTCCATAGAGCAATTCTTTCAAAGCGACTTCGATTCCGTTTTGTTGAATAGATTTTACCAAGCGTACAAGTTCGTTTTTGAAGTTTGTATCTTGGGCAAAAATCTCGCCTGCAAAGGATTTGCAACACGCCAATTTTTCTGCAAAAGATTCGAGGTTTGTTTCGTCGAGCAACGGCTTTGCGTCGGCAGTGTCGGGCAGATAAGCTTTGTTTGCAAACGCCATTGTAATGTTCGACGCCAACCCAAACATAATTGCAGGTGCAAATGTTTTGTTCTTGTTGAAATATTTTTCCAACGACGGAATTGCACGGACTTTGCACTTCGCAATAGCATTGTTTGCAATCGACAAAAGTTGATGTTCAAGATACGGATTTCTGAAGCGATTGAGAATTTCGTTTGCGTATGTTTCAAGCTCATTGCGTGGCATATCGAGAGTTTCGATAAGCTCGCTGAAAATCAATTTCTGCAAATAATCGCCAACGATTTTGTCCGACACTGCGTCGAGAACAGTTGGTATATTCATCTGCACGCCTATTGCTGTCATCAAAGTATGTGGTGCATTTAGCAACACAACTTTGCGCGCACGATATGGCGATATATCATTTGTGAATACGACATTCAAACCGCATTTTGCAAACGGGAGTTCGCTTTCAAGTTCAATTGGCGATTCAATCACCCACAAGAGATACGGTTCGCCAACAACAGACAAGCTGTCGGATAATACTGTTTGATCTTTGATAAATTTGTCGTCAGGAGCAGGGTGTCCGCTAACGATTCTATCGACGAGTGTGTTGCAAAATACACACGCCTTTTCAAGCCACGTTTTAAACGCATCGGAAAGATTCCAATGTTGTACATATTTAAAAACGCAATCCTTGAGAGAATCGCCATTGCGTTCGAGAAGCTCGCAAGGCAACATCACTAATCCTTTAGATTCATCGCCGTTGAAGTGTTCAAAGCGTCGCAACAAGAGCAATGTGAGTTTGGCTGGGAACGATGTTGGCGGACAATCTTCAATCTTGTCGTTTTCGTCAAAATAAATTCCTGCTTCGGTCGTGTTTGAAATCACAAAACGGACATCAGGCAGAAGTGCAGAGCTGATAAAATCGGCAAACTCTGTGTATGGATTGAATGCGTCGATAATAGAATCAACCTTTGTTGTTTCCGACACTGCACCATTCTCGCCGATACCACGCAATACAAGATGATATGTACAACCATTTGCTTTCAATTTTTCAACCGAACCAGTTTTTCTGACGTTGAAAACACGCACACCACCGTCAAGCAGTTTGCGATTGTTTGCTTGGCAAATCATATAATCGACGAACGCACGCAGAAAATTGCCTTCACCAAATTGCAGAAATTTTATTTTTTTTGACATTATTTTTTTGAGTTAAATTTGTGAATGAAGTTTTCGGGAATGCTTTTTTGCATCAAGCAATTCATTTCTTTTTGCGATGCGAATGGAATAATTGTGAAGTTCCATTCGCCGAGCTTATCAGGGTCTATGCGGAAGTGCTTTTTCGGGCGAGGTCCGCACGATGCTGAACCCAAACCTGCTACTTGATATGCTATACGCAAGTCGGTTGACTTCGATTCTGCAAGCTGATATTTATATTTTACAGCGTTGAGTTCATCTTGAGTCCAAGGCAATACAGACACTGCGTTTGGCGAGTTAGGCATCGAGAACAACAAGCCCGATTTTGAATTGTGCAGAGCAAAGAATTTTACGTCTTCACGGTTGCCTGTATCTTGTGGACGTTGGAAGTTTTCGTAGAAGTCGGCAACTTTAAGTTCGTGCATATCGATGTTTGCAGAATAGAGGCGATCCACATAATTTGCAAAAGGTCCACGACCAAAGAACTTTACTGAATCGAGCGTCTTATTCACATTCATACGCAAACCAATTCTTGGCAAAATTGGATATTCTTTTTTCTTGCCGAGCTTGTGGAAATCACCGATTTTTTCGAGCTTCGACGATACGTTGACATATCCACCCTTTGCGATTGTGTAAACTGTGTCGAGCTTGAATCCACGACCATTTGGACTCTTTTGTTCGCTCTTGCAGACAATCTTGAGGAAGTCGCCTTCGGGCTTTGCCTTAATCGAATTATTAACGGCGTTGAATATATCGTATTTATTTTTATTCAATTCTGCACCGATTCTCAAATAGTTGTCGTAATATGCACTCTTGTAGTCGAACTCGATTGCACCATTGATGAGTTCTTTGCCGTCGACATAATACGAGGACAACGCACATTTCGATTTATCAAAAATCATAAACACATTGCCAGTTCTTACTCGAATAACAAATCTATCTTCCCAATATTCAACTTGACCTTTGTCGATTTCAAGTTCTGGGAATTTTACTTCACGAAGTTTGAATTGCGATTGTGCGACAACTTCGCCAGCGATTGCAAATGGCGTATTTGTCTTGCGAAGGAACGCAATCGAGTAATAGTAGTCGCCAGCTTTTGTGTTGTCGAAATCTGGTAGTATTACCTTGATATTTTTCTTTTGTGCTGGAGCGAGCGAAATAGGCTCGAGATATTTTTCGGCGATAACTTCGCCATTGCGTTCAACCTTTACATACGGAGTGAACTCGTTGAGGTTTGTATCAAAGAATTCATTTGAAAGTTCGAGTTCGCAAGGGCATTTGCCTTTTTGTTCAATTTGGATATCTTGATAAACTTTTTTAATTTCATTATATTTTGCAGAATAATTTCTGTCTGCAAAAACGACGCCGTCGCAACCCGACCAGAAGATTGATTCGCCCAGTTGGAACCAATTTCTTTCATCGCAAAGATATGTTTTTGTTGGATCATCTTTTCTTGGAACGTAAAGTGCTTGGTCGACAAAGTCCCAAATAAAGCCACCATTGAGGGAATCTTGTGAACGGATAAATGTCCAAGTATTGCGGAAGTCGCCCATATTATTTCCACGACAATGGAAGTATTCGCAGAAGAAAAATGGCTTTGTTTCGTTTGTATGCTTGTAAAGATATTCTTCCATTCTTTCTATACCGCCATACATCGGAGAGAAGAAGTCGGAATTACCATTTGCACGCTTGTTGACAATATCGTGAACTTCTGATTCCGAGTGAATATAAATATGTGCTTTGCCGAGAAGTTTGCGTGCTTCTTGTTCCATTGCTTTCATCGATTCTGTGTAGTAGCAAGCCGATTCATTGCCGACAGAAAATATGCCAATACATGGAACATTGCGGTTGCGGACAACCATATTACGCATACGGTCAACACCAGCTGGAACAAAATGTGGGAAGTCGCCCAACGATGGACGTTGACGGAAATAGTGCGTTTCGTGGTTCGCTTCGTCGAGAACAAACAAGCCGAGTCGCGAACAGAGCATATAGAAACGTGTATCCTTTGGATAGTGTGAGTTTCTTACGGCATTCATATTTGCTTGTTTCATCAAGAGGATGTCTTTTTTCATCCAGTCGAAACTCATCGCCTTTGCTTTGTCTGGCGACCAATCGTGGTGGTTTGCACCCTTTATGAAAAATCTTTTCTTATTGAAAACAAGCTGACGCTTTTCTTTGTTGATTTCTAATTTTTTGAAACCTATATCAGCTTTGATTGATTCCATTTCTTTGCCGTTCTTGTCCGAAAGTTTCAGGACAAGGTAATAGAGGTTTGGCTTGTCGGGACTCCAAAGTTTGAAGTTTGAAAGCGATATTCTTTTTGTGATAAGCGTGTGTGAATCGCCCTTGATTTCTGGAACATCAGCAGAAAAAATCGGCGAAGCCGAAACTTGATTTCCACCCATATCAAACATATAGACATCAACCTTTGCGACATCAGATGTTGAACTTGCTCTGTTTTGTACTTTTACTTGAAAGTCGATATCAGCTTTTTTGAGATCGTCCGACATTTCAATCGGTGCATAGTAGTCTTCAATGTGTAGCGGAGTTCTTGCCATTAAAACGACATCTCTTATGATACCCATAAAGAATGGCATATCTTGGATTTCCATAAACTCACCAGTAGTGTGTTTGTAAACTTCGGCAACTACTGTGTTTTGTTCGCCACGCTTTACATACTTTGTGATATCAAACTTTGCAGGCGAAAAACTGTCTTCGCTATATCCGACAAACTTTCCGTTGATATAAAGATTGAATCCTGTGCGAACACCATCAAATTGGATAAAAATTTGTTTGTCGTTCCATGTTTCAGGCAAGACAAAGTTTCGGCGGTATATTCCCATTTGATGATGTCCTTCTGGGATATACGGGTCGTCGATTACCTTTGGTTGTTTGACGATTTTCCCAGTACCCCATGGGCTTGCAAAATTTTGCTCATTTTTTGGATTGTCTTTTTTGTACAGAAAGTCTGGATACATTTTCCCTTGCTTGTCGAAGAAGAATTCGAGCATTATATTTGCATAAAAGATAGTATCGTATCCACGAGCTTGCCAGCAGTTTGGGACGTCGAGAGTATCCCAATCGGCGTCGTTGAAATCAGGCTTGCGATATTCCGAGTTGCTGTTTGCGTGGTCATCGAGGAACAAGAACTTCCAGTCTCCGTTGAGACTCTTGTATGATGGCGTTGCGTAAAGTTCTTTCAAATCATCAACAGTTGTTGGCGATTTTGCCATATCAAAATTAGGATAAACTATGTACGATGCACAAGGCTCTTCTTTGTTTATTCTGAATTTTGTGATGTCGTTCCACGCTTCTTTTCCATAAGCGATTGCAGAAATTGCTAATATTACAAGTGCTGATATTGTCGTTTTCATAATTGTGTTTATTCTTTTTCAAATAAATATATTTTGTCAAGTTTTTAGTATTGTTTAGTATTGCAACTAATTTTTAATTTTGATGTAGTTTTGCGTAAAGTGTGCTTGACTACAAATTTTTTGTTTAGTAATGTGGAAGATTATATTTTTAACAAAATAGCAACAAATAATAAAAAAATACAATGAAAGAAGAAGCTCCAGCTCCATTTGTAAAATTCGCAAGTGGCGAAAATATCCCTCTCGAACTCCACAAGGTAAGAGTTGTTCAAAAGTTGAACCTCGTTCCGATTGAACGTCGCCTTGAAGCGATTAAGGAAGCAGGCTTTAATACATTCCGCCTCTCAACACGCGATGTATATCTCGATATGCTCACAGACTCTGGCACAAACGCTATGAGCGATAACCAAGTTGCAGCTATGAATGCAGCTGATGACGCATACGCAGGCTCCCAAAGTTTCGACCGTTTCAAAGACGCTGTTCTCGAAGTGTTCGGTAAGAAATACGTTTTGCCAGCTCACCAAGGTCGTGCTTGCGAAAACATCCTCGCAAAAGCTTTTGTTAAAGAAGATTCAATAGTTCCTATGAACTATCACTTCACAACAACTCACGCACACATCACTCTCAACGGTGGCAGAATTATCGAAATCCTTTATGACGACGCTACTCAAATCAGTAGCACAAAACCTTTTAAAGGTAATATCGATATCAATAAACTCGAAAAAGTAGTTGCTGAATACGGTGCAGATAGAATCCCATTCATCAGAATGGAAGCATCAACAAACCTTATCGGCGGTCAACCTTTCTCTATCGCAAATATGCGTGAAGTAAGAAAAGTTGCCGACAAAAATGGTTTGATTATCGTTCTCGACGCAAGCCTTATCGGCGAAAACGCATACTTCATCAAAAAACGTGAAGAAGAATTTAAAAACGCATCTATCGCAACTATCCTCCAAACAATGTGCGGTCTTGCAGATATCGTTTACTTCTCGGCTCGTAAGGTTTCATCTTCACGTGGTGGCGGTATCGCAACAAATAATGAAGAACTCCTTAAAAAGATGAAACACCTCATCCCTGTTTATGAAGGTTTCTTCACATACGGCGGTATCTCTGTTCGCGAAATCGAAGCTATGGCTGTCGGCTTACGCGAAACTCTCGACGACACCGTTATCTCGCAAAGCCCATCATTTATCGAATATCTCGTCGAAAATCTTACAAAAAAAGGTATCCCAGCTGTAACTCCTCCAGGAGGTTTGGGTTGCCACGTCGACGCTATGGGTATCCTCCCACACGTTCCACAAACTCAATACCCAGCAGGTGCCCTCGCAGCCGCATTCTACTTGGTGTCTGGCGTTCGTGGTATGGAACGCGGTACAGTATCAAGCGTTCGTGATGAAAACGGAAACGATGTCCTCGCAGATGTCGAACTCCTCCGCCTCGCAGTTCCACGCCGTGTGTTCACTCTCTCTCAAATTAAATATGTCGAAGACCGCCTCACTTGGCTCTACCAAAATAGAGACCTTATCGGTGGCTTGAAATTCGTTAACGAACCACCTATCCTCCGCTTCTTCGACGGCTCCCTCGGTCCTGTCTCTGATTGGCCAGAAAAATTAGTAGCTAAATTCCGCGCCGACTTCGGCGACTCTCTCTAAATTTTTTTTTGACGGGCACCGGCGGACATTGTCTAACGACAATATGTCCTTTGAAACGGGTTGCACAATTATACAGAAAACTCTCCAAAGCGTTGGAGAGTTTTCGTTTTAGTTTTTTAAATGGTGTGTTTTTTAAAAGCGTGGGAACTCGCAACTCATCGTATTCTACTCCGCAAAACATCGACTGGAAGCGTAGGTGCCATTCCCCCGATATTCTATTGTAAAAATGTGCAACATTTTTAGTTATTGCCATACTACACTGGCAATAACGGCAATAGAATATCAAAGAGGTAGAATAAAAGCACCGATTCATCTTCTTTTTATTATTCTAAAAACTAAATCATAAAGACTGCAACACACACAAAATAAAAATCCGAACAGGGATAGGAGCATTGCGAATGCAATCTCCGTAAGGGGCAAAGCCCCTTCAACGATGTGCAGGTGGCTCACCTGCTTGCAGTGGGGTTTGGGGAGGGTGCAACCAACCCTCCCCAACATCTTAAATCCTAAAAATGAAAGACCACCAACGCATTGGTGGTCTTTCTGTAAAATCCGGCAACCTGTTTCAAAGGACATATTGTCGTTAGACAATGTCCGCCGGTGCCCGTCAAATAAAAAATTGCTTTCAGCAATCGCCTGCCGGTGCCCGTGTAGCAAATTATTTACGACGGCGGTAGATTGCTAAGCCGAGAGCGATTGCTCCGAGGAGCATTGCCCATTCTGCTGGTTCTGGGACTGTAATTAATGTCAAGAAGCCATCTTCGGTATAGTTTGCAAAGCCGAGGAAGTCTTCTTCTGTGTCGCCATAGAGTTTGATATATTGTTGGATTTTGTCGCAGACGGAGGTTGACGAAACGTTAAATTTGATAGAATTTTCTTGGAAGTTAAATATACGCAAGAAACCATCGGTTGATGCCGTGTTGAATGAAATAGTGTCGGTAAATTCGAGTACTACATCATTCGCCATAATAATATCTAAGTTTGATTTAGAGGCGATGTAGAGGCTTCTAAAAGTTTGGTCGGCATTAACAGTCATCTTATTATTTATTACTTCGACAGTTGTATCAACGCCATCTATTTTCTTATATTGTGAAACTGTTGCGAGTTTTACAGCTTTACCGTTTTCGTCAACGATAGCATTTTTCTTATTGAGAACAAGGTTGTTGTATCCGAAAAAGAGAAGTCTTGCTTCGTTGGCATCTTTGCCATTTTCGTTATTTTTAATTACGAATGTTACACCATCGGCAATTGTGAGTTGAGCACATGTAGCAGAGAGGTCTGATGCGTGTGTAGAACCTTCTAAAATCAACTTTTCGTAAACTTGCCATGAACCTTTTTCGATATTTACGGCACGTTTCATTGTAGTGGAACCTGCTGTTTGTTTGTATGTGCCAGTACTTGATGAGATTTTTGTAAGGGCGATTGCAGATTCTGTATTGAGAGTACCAGCGAGTACCATATTTCCACCAACGACAGGTTCAAGTTTTCCGCCTTCATAAACATTGAGAGTTCCGTTGACATAAAGGTAGCCACTGCTTGTTTTATACAAATGACCTCCGCTATAGATATTTGCAACAGAGCCAGTATCTATAGTCAAAGCACCTTTGTTAAATGATACTTTGCCATAAAGATCAAAAACAGAGCTTTTTCCCATTGTGAGCTTGCCCGACCAGGTTACATCTGTGTTATCGAAAATTTCTAATGTTGCAGTTCCTTGATCGGCAGAGAATACTGATGCGTCCGCAGTATTTACAGTGTATTTGCCTCCATTGATAGACATTGTTTGGCTTTGGTCTAGGCTAGATGCAAAAACGAATCTATTTGCATTTATTTCTACAGTTGCTGTGTTATTTTCTGCATTATTAGTAATGAACAAATATGTCAAGTTCATTGACCAATCGCCAGCGACATCCATAACTTTAAAGTTACCTTCTGCTGTATTTGCGTCAAGAGTCAGACCACCATAAGCCATATTGACTTTTCCAGTTGATGAAACGCTTTTGTAAATAGTTTCATTTATTCCGCTATAATATGTTCCTGCAGTTGAGTCGAGAACAAGGGAATTAGATTCGCTTGATGGTGCTGTGATTGGGGTTCTAGATCCTACGCTAGCACCACCTTTGAATGTTTCAGCAGTCGCAATGGTTGCGATTGCACAAGTTGCAAGAATGAATAATTTTTTCATAAATATTATATAGTAGGGGTTATAGATGAATATATGTTCAAGTAAGATAAAACATCTAAATTTTAAAAATTGTCAACTAAATTTATACTTTCGCCAACGTTTTATATTTGAACAATGCTCAAAAATAGCCAAAATTAGAGTTGACAGTTTTGGCAAGTTTCTCAAAACTTATCTCAATCGTTTGAGGCGATTTTTACTTTTTTTTAAACAACACAAGATAGGAGAAAGCTATGGTAAAATTTGCAGTAGTTGGAATGGGTCCGATTGGCTCGATGCACATTGATAATTTAAGAGCTGGCAAGATTGACGGGGCAGAGTTGGCTTGCGTTTGCGAACAACGTCCAGTTGACGATCCTAAATATGCTGATGTAAAAATCTATAAAGATATAGATGAAATGCTTTCAGCAGGTGGATTTGATGCCGTTATTATTTCGACCCCGTCGTTCACGCACTTTGGCTTGGGCAAGAAATCGCTCGAAGCGGGCTATCACACACTCATTGAAAAGCCGATTGCACTTTGCACAGCTGACGCAATCGAACTTCAAGAAATCGCAAAGAAGTGTGGCAAGACTTGTGCGATTATGCTCAATCAACGTACAACACCACTTTATGTAAGAATCAAAGAACTTATCGACAATGGGGAAATCGGGAAAATCAACCGCATTTCTTGGACGATGTCGAACTGGTATCGCCCCGACATTTATTTCTCATCGAGTCCATGGCGTGGCACATGGAAAGGCGAAGCGGGCGGTGCACTCATCAACCAATCTATTCACAATATCGACATTTGGGCGTGGGCGTTTGGAATGCCTGAAAAGCTCCGTGCATGGTGCAAGTACGGCAAATATCACGATATCGAAGTTGAAGACGAAGTTATCTGCCATATGGATTTAAAAGATGGGGCGAGTGCGACTTTCATCACATCTACTGGCGAACACCCTGGGGCAAACCGTCTTGAGATTGCGGGCGACAAAGCTTTTGTTGTTGCCGAAGGTGGTAAGCTTTCAATTACTCGCTTTGTCGGAACATCGCTTTCAGAATATACGGCTAATACATTGTATATGTTTGGCTCGCCCGATACTGAAGAGACTATTGAAACTTTTGAAGGCAATGGCGAACAACACGTTGGTGTTCTAAAGAACTTTGTTGGAGCTCTCGAAGGCAAGAATGCACTCGATTTTGATTGTGCACAAGGTGAGCTTTCGCTCGAACTTGCCAACGCAATGTTGATGTCGTCGTGGACAGAATCAGAAGTATCACTTCCGCTCGATCACGCTGGCTACAAGAAGATGCTCGATGAAAAAATCGCTACATCAAAATTAAGAGAAAATCCAAAACGCGACGCGATTGTCGACTTCAAAAAATCATTTAGATAATAGAAAGAAAAAATATGTCGAAACACGCAACAGGGTACGACTATGTTCCAGACGGCGAAATGTGCCGTGCCGTAAATGACGGCGAGCTGATTTTTGCATCGGCTGGGCTCGACCACGGGCATATCTATGCGATGACACAAGGGCTTCGCAATGTCGGTGCAGTTTGTAAATATGTTTGGGATTCTGACCAAAAACGTATCGACGAATTTCTCAAGCGTTTTCCAGATGTCAAAGTGGCAGAATCGCTTGACGAGATTTTGAACGATAAAGAAGTTGTGTTGGTCGCAAATGCGGGTATTCCGGCACATCGCTTTGATATGGGTAGAAAAGTTCTCGAAGCTGGCAAGCATTTCTTTGTGGATAAACCTCCGTTCACATCGCTTGAACAACTTGCCCAAGCACGCAAGCTTGTCGCAAAGACAGGGCTTAAATATATGCCTTACTATGCAGAAAGAATCCACAACGAAGCCGCAGAGCGTGCAAACGAAATTATCAAGAGTGGACGCATTGGAAAAGTCTTGCAGATTTTGATAATGGCACCTCATCGACTCTCGAAAAACGCTCGCCCGCAATGGTTCTTTGAACGCAAAGAATACGGCGGAATTTTGTGCGATATCGGTTCGCATCAATTTGAACAATTCTTAGAGTTTTCAGGTTGCGACGAAGCCGAAATAAATTACTCACGTGTCGCAAATATGAACAATCCAGAATATCCAGAATTGCAAGATTTTGGCGAAGCATCGGTAAAAATGGCAAACGGTGCATCGGGCTATTGTAGAGTCGACTGGTTTACACCTGACGGACTCCCTGTTTGGGGCGACGGCAGAACATTTATTCTCGGTACAGAAGGTTATGTTGAAATCCGCAAATATGTGGATTTTTCGAGAGAAGGGAACCCTCCGCAAACATTGTATGTAGCCGATAAAAATGGCGTAGAAATGAAAGATTGTTTGGGAACAGGTTTCCCATTCTTTGGCAAATTTGCTCGCGATATTGTCGATGGAACTGAAACAGCGATGAGCCAATCGCACGCTTTTGCGGCGGCTGAACTTTCGCTCAAAGCACAAGCAAATGCAGAAAAAAATTTAAAATAAAAAGGAAAAATATGTCTGAACCACTTAAAAATCCACAAGTAGAGGCACAACGTCTACAAATTGTAGAAGCAAAGAAAAAAGGCACGCTTGCAACACTCGGCGTGTTTACAAAATTCTCAGGACCTGGCTGGATGCAAAGTGCGACAACACTCGGTGGTGGGTCGCTTGCGTCGGCACTATATCTCGGAGTTCTCGGTGGACTCGGCTTTATGTGGCTACAGCCGATTGCGATGATTCTCGGTATTATTATGCTTGCAGGGATTTCGTATGTAACGCTTTCAATTAACGGCAAACCAATGAACGCAATCAACAAACATATCAGCCCAATTTTAGGCTATGGTTGGGCGTTGGGTTCGCTTTTGGCTTGTACCGTGTTTGCAATGCCTCAATTTGCGTTGGGCGTTGCAGCGATTACGCAAAACTTTGCAGGAGCAACTGAAGCACCATCGATGTTTGTTGAAGTACTCATCACTGCAGTTCTCTTCTGTTGTGCAATGGCGATGACTGCAATGTACGCAATGGGTGGCAAGGCGATGAAATTCTTTGAAAGAATTATTAAGCTTTCAGTAGCGTCGATTGTCGTCTGCTTCTTTGGTGTTATCATCAGCCTTTGGTGGAATGGGAAAATCGATTGGGCGTCTGTATTTGCAGGGTTTGTACCAAATCTCTCGTGCTTATCTGAACCAAGTGCCGACTTTATGGAACATATCTCTAAGCTTGGCGATGCTGGTAAAAAATTTTGGAGCGATATGATTGTATCGCAACAACGTGATGTTGTTATCTCGGCGGCAGCAATGGCGGTTGGTATCAATATGACATTCCTTTTCCCAATCTCTATGCTCAAAAAAGGTTGGAATAAAGATTTTAGAGAACTCGCAATTTTCGACCTCGCAACAGGTTTGTTCATTCCATTCCTTTTGGCGACCTCGTGCATTGTTGTCGCAGCGGCAACGCAATTCCACGCAAAGCCAGCTGACGGCTTGGCAATCTCGAGAATTGTCGACGGCAAGCTCGTGCCAGCAGTTGTCGACGGAAAACAAATTCTTCCTGCTCCAAACTTGGTATCGCCATATATCTCGTTGCTCGATGCGAGAATTTCAAACGATATAGGCAAAGAAAAGTTTGACGCACTTTCAACTGCACAAAAAGATTCAGCACGCAACGAACTTCCAAAAACTGAAAAAAATATGGCTGCTATGCTCGTGAAACGCGATGCTTCAAATCTTTCTGAAACACTCGCTCCACTCTTGGGTGATGATGTTGCTCGATACATTTTCGGACTCGGTGTTCTCGGTATGGCAATAAACGCAGTGCTTATGAATATGCTCATTTGCGGTGTAAGTTTTGCTGAAATCTTGGGCAAGGGAACAAACGCAAAATGGCAGTTGGCTGGCTCGTCGATTATTACACTTAGTGCTATTGCATCGGTATTCTTTAAGGGTGCAAAGATGTGGCTTGTTATCCACGCTGGTGTTATTGCAATGGTTCTTTTGCCAATTGCGTATGGAGCATTCCTCGTGATGATGAACAGCAAGAGCATTCTCGGTGCAGAACGTCCAGAAGGCAAGAAACGTGTATTATGGACAGTTCTTATGGGTTGCTCGCTCTTTGCAAGTTCGGTTGCAAGCTTGTATGTTCTCTGGAACAAACTCGGCTATGTAGGTCCAGCAATATTCTTCGGATTCCTCGTACTCGTTGTAATCTCGAACAGATTGTTAAAATCTTCAAAGAAAATATAAATTGATGAAAAATTTATTCGATATAAAAGATAGAGTTATCGTTGTAACAGGTGCAACTGGCGTACTCGCTGGTGCAACTGCACGCTATTTGGCAGAATGCGGTGCAAAGGTTGCGTTCCTCGGTCGCAACGAAGAAAAACTTGCCGAAGTACAAAAATTTTGCGACGACAATAATTTGCAAGGCATCGCAATAAAAGCCGATGTTATGAGTAAAGACGACCTCATTTCTGCACGCGAAAAAGTGCTCGCAAAATGGGGTACGGTTGATTGCCTCGTAAATGGTGCAGGTGGGAATAAAGCAGGTGCGGTAATATCGCCCGACCAAAGTTTTTTCGACCTCGACCTCAACGCTTGGGAAGATGTCTTTAAACTCAATATGGAAGGTACGCTTTTGCCGACAATTATCTTTGGCGAAATTTTCCAAAAAAATAAGAAAGGTTCTATTGTCAACTTCTCGTCGATGACAGCACAGCTCGCAGTAACACGTGTTTTGGGCTACTCGAATGCAAAGGCGTCGATTGATAACCTCACAAAATGGTTGTCAGTTGAATTTGCGAAAAAGATTGGCGATGGCGTCCGTGTAAATGCAGTCGCACCAGGATTTTTCTTGAGCGAACAAAACAGAACATTACTCACAAACCCCGACGGCTCATTGACCTCACGTGGCAACGATATTATAAACGCAACTCCGTTCGCACGCTTTGGCGATGCTGATGAAGTGTTCGGTGCAATCCATTATCTTTGCTCCGATGCGTCGAAGTTTGTAACAGGTACAGTAATGGCTATCGACGGCGGATTCTCGTGCTTTTCGGGCGTATAATTTGTAAGGAAAAATTATGGAAAGTTTGAAAGAAGGTTTCAGATGGTACGGCGATAACGATCCCGTATCGCTCGAATTTATCAGACAAAGCGGTGCGACAAGCGTTTATAGCTCGCTCCACCATATTCCGTATGGCGAACTTTGGACTGTCGAAGAAATCAAAAAGCATCAAGCAAAAGTTGCAGAATATGGGCTTGAATGGGATGTCGTAGAATCGTTGCCTGTAACAGAAGATATGAAACTTCGCACAGGTGATTACAAACGTCATTTTGAAAACTACAAGGAAAGTATCCGCAACCTCGCAAAATGTGGCATAACAAAAATCATCTACAACTTTATGCCCGTTCTCGATTGGATTCGTACAGACCTTCATTTCCGCCTGCCCGACGGCTCGCAGTGCTTGCGTTTCGACCCTGTTCAATTTGCCGCATTCGATATTTTTGTTCTCAAACGTGAAGGGGCAAGTCAAGAACGTACGCCTGAACAGGTTGCAAAGGCAAAAGAGTTTTTCGACTCGCTCGACGACGCTGGTAAAAAAGCTTTTGAACGCTCGATTATCGACGTTTTCCCAGGGTGCAAAATGGGCTTGGAAATTGAAGATGTCCGCAAGATGCTCGCACGTTACGACGGTTTTACTCCGCAAAAGCTCAAAGACCATTTGATTGAGTTCTTGAAAGAAGTAACTCCCGTAGCTGAAGAAGTCGGTGCGATTTTGGCAATCCACCCCGATGACCCGCCATTTGCTGTTCTCGGTTTGCCTCGCATTGCATCACGCGTTGAAGACTTCCAAGAAATTTTTGCCGAATGTCCGTCAAAAGCAAATACAATTTGTTTCTGTACAGGTTCGCTCAGTGCTGGTTTGCATAACGATATATCGTCAATGGTTGATAAGCTTGCAGATAGAATTTACATAGCACACTTGCGTAGTACACAAGTTGATGCTGACGGAAGTTTTTACGAAGCCGGACACCTCGAAGGTCGTGTTCCAATGGTCGAAGTTGTCAAGAAATTGATGACACTGCAAGATGAGCGACTTAACAATGGTGGCGAAAAAATCGTTTTCCGTCCCGACCATGGTCGTGATATGGCAGACGATCTTTATAAACCACCGACAGCAAACCCTGGTTATTCATTCATCGGTAGAATGAAAGGTTTGGCAGAAATTCGTGGAGTGATGAAAACACTCGCAACACTTTAATCGAAAAAAAGGAGTTTTTTAGAATCGAGTTGCATCGGGCAATTCGATTCTTTTTTTTTGCAAAAAATCCCGCCGTAAAAATTGACAAATATTTGCGTTTAAAAGTCTTGACATACTTAAGAACATTCTTATTTCAATTTAAGCTTAAAAAAATGGGTAATAAGAAGAACTTTTCTATATCAAAAAAAATGAAAAAAATAATCATCACATCATCAATACTTGCGTTGTTTACAAGTGTTACAATGGCAGAACTTACTTATCCTATTCAAGTGGATAATTTTACCGTTATAAAAGAAGATATTAATGGAGAGATTATTGCTCAAGATAATCTCACATTACAAGTTTCCTCAACAGGATCCTTCGGAGAGTCGCTTGTTTATGTTCAATCTAATAATGCAAATATAACCAAATTCACTGCTAACGGGATTACAACATCGGCAACTTTTGCAGAAGGTTATAAATGGCTTAGTTTAACTGGTATTTTAAATTTAGAATCCGTAAAAGAATCATATACGTTAGATAATGCATCTTTTACTAATAACTCTGCATCTACCACAAATACTACAACAGGTACATATGGTTCTGTTTTGAGAACTGGAAAAGTTTCAGGTACTATTCAAAATAGTATATTTAAAGGAAATTACGGATATTCAAACAACCAAGTACAAGGAACATACTCGGTAGGTGTTGCTGAAAAAACACTCCTTAATAATGTTATCTTTGACAGCAATACAATTGAATCAACCAATTCCCAAGGTGGTGCCATTGCTTCATTTGGAAGTAAAGAAATAAGCATTAATAATTCGTCATTTATTTCGAATACTGCAAGTTCTCAATCACAATACGCTTATGGTGGAGCTGTATATTTGAGAGGCGCTGCTTGGGGTGGTTATGCTGATGGTGTTGCTAATATTTCAAACACCACATTTGATAAGAATACTGCTTCGTCGTATAGTGCTACGCAAGGAGGTGCTATTTACATAAGATCAGACATCACAGGAGCTGACGCACAAAACGGAAAGATTAGTATAACAATTACAGATTCTGTTTTTACAAACAATGCTTCTGTAGTGGAAGATAAAAATTCTCAGTACGTATATGTATCTGGTGGTGGTGCAGTATATTCGTATGATAGCATTGTTAATTTTGTTGCAACTGAAGATATTACCAATGTCGGAAATTATGCAAGTATAGCAGGCGTAAAAAAGGATGATAGAGGTGGATTCCTGTACCTTAAATCAAATGCATTAACTGCCACAGCTAATTTCAATATATCTGAAAATGCAACAATGACAATCGGCAATGGTACAGTTGGTTACGACTCAATTGCATCAGAAAATGGCACTGCAACAATCAACAAAACAGGTGCTGGCTCATTGGTTGTAAATTCTTCAATGGAATACTTTACAGGTACATTGAATGTTAACGCTGGCACAATGGATGCTAATAATGGCTTGGGTGCAAAGGCAGTAAATATCGCAAGTGGTGCAACATTGAATGTCGGGTTGACATCAACATCTCTTACATCTGCAACAGTTGTAAATGACGGTATTCTTGGCTTGAAGCGTGGCACACTTGCCGATGGCGACACTCTCACAATTTCGTCTTATTCGGGCGAAGGTACAGTAAACGCATTCGGTGGCTCGTTTGCAAATGGAGTTTTCACTGCTGGTAAATCTGCTGAATTTACAAATAATGTAATCACAGTGGGTAGTGCTGAAAACGATGTTCAAACAGTGTCGTTTGTCGGTGCTGATAATAACAAGTTGGTGTTAGACTTCAATGTCTCTGGCAAAGAAACAATGACTGTAAATAACATTACGGAAGTTTCTGAAGCTGAAAATATCGTAGGCGATTTTATCACTGGTTTCTCGGTTGACGCAACATATAATGGCGATTTGAGCGTAGTGTTGTCGGCATACGTTGGCGATATCAGCAATCCAGCAAATTTGGTTGCATGGCATAAAGCAGACGGTAGCAGTATTTGGACAAAACTTGATGGCGAAGTTGAATACGACGCATCTACAGGTTTTGCAAGTATCTTTGTAGAAGGCTTTAGCTCATACGCATTCAGCCAAGTTCCAGAGCCAAGCACATACGCACTCATTTTTGGAGCATTGGCATTGTCGTTGGCAATGTATAGACGTCGTAGATAAAACTTCTATAATAACGCAACTATCAAATGGAAATTTCTGCAGAAAACATATCTCTTTTCGACAGTATATTTAAGTCTGACGGGCAGTTTTGGTTTTCGTTAATATTTGCAGTTATTTCTATGATAGTTGCGTTTGTATTTGCATATAGGTTATACGAAACATACGATAATTACGATGTTGTCGATTCTTATATATCCGAAAACTCAAAGTTCGATAATCGCACTCGAGACAAATATCTGATAGGATATAGAATAAGGATGTCGGGAATATCGCTAATATTTGGGATAGTTGCGGTCGTTTTATACTTTATAAGCTTTTCTAATATCTAACAAAAAAGTCGTTCCGGATTCTCCGAAACGACTTTTTGTTTTGTTTGTTTAGTCTTATTTAGACTTCTTATAAATAGGGTTCTTTGCCCATGGCGAACGATATGGGTGTGTGCCGTTCTGACCAAATGAAAGATTTGCTTTTGGCAAGTTGTGATAAAGAATCACAATACCAGCTGGCGGACATACATAGTCGCCCAAATATGCCAAGATATTTACTGGGCATTTTACACGTTTTGCGGCGTATGTCGAATCGAAGTAGAGAACTTCTGGGATGTAGTCAGGCACAAAGAGTGCTTTTTGCTTGCCTTCTGCAACACGATTAAGGTTGCACATCCACGGAACTCCAAGATAGCACGATGTAATATCTTTATCCAACGCTGCAATGAAGACGGATTGGAAACCACCCATACTTCCACCACCAACATGGATGTCTTTCTTGTTCCATTCAGGTAATGTCTTTGTGTATTGCAATGCACGAAGATCACGAAGAATCATAAATTTGAAATAGTTGTCTTCAGGATTCTTGTTGATGTGTTTTCTCAAGCCAAAACCCTTGAGGATTTTCTTTTGTTCGTCGTAATATTCTTTTGGTTGACCAAGCTCATAACTGTGGCGAGCAACTGAAAGACAAATTGCATTTTTATCGTACGACGGATTGATTCTGCTTACGCCATAGCCGTGAACAGCCATTTTGATTGGTAAGGAATTTGGCTTTGCATTTTCTGGAATTGTAAGCCATGCTTTTGCTGGTTTGCCGACGCAATCGAGCGTGAGGATATAAGTCTTGAATCCTTTTTTTGTCGAAACTTCTTTTTTGTCGCACTTCATTGGGACTTTTGCGAGAGCTGAAAGTTGCTTTGCCCAGAAAGCGTCGAAGTCTTTTGGTTCAGGAGTCTTTTCTTTGATATCATCAAAACCTGCACAAGCACCGCCGTCGTAAACATCCATTGCATTTATGCGTTTTCCGTTTTCGTCCACAGGTGTAACTGTTATGCGAGCAAAACCAGGGTTGTCCATTTTTGTGATGATTACCAACGGAGCTTTTGCCGACACAGCTTCGCCAACTTCAGTTTTTCCATTATCTTTAGAGACTCTCCATTGGAGCTTTTGCCCTTCGATAATCTTGCCGTCTTTGTCGACAAGGTTGATTGAGAACTTCATTTTTTCTCCGACTTTGTATCCGAGAGCATCTTTATCGCAAGTACCGATAAAGTATGGTTGTTTTGCACCAAAGGTTGCGAGTGTTGCAACCATTAAGACTATAATTGATGATATTATTTTTTTCATATTTTTATTTTTTGGAAATTATTTTGTTCCCACGAGCGACCAAATTTTCAACAGATTTCTGCTGATAATATACTCCCGCAAGCGGAACTTTTTTCGACTCGATATATGTGTTATCGATAATATAGATGTCTTTAGAATTCCTTACGCAAAAGCCCCCTCTATACCAAAGATTATTTTCATAATCGAAATCATTTTCGATAACGTTATTTCTGAAAATAACGTTGTTTGAACTTGAAATTATGGCAACCAGCCCTTGTGTGTCAAAGAATTTGTTGTTTTCAAATAACAAATTTTTGATAATTGGAACAGCCGGTTGTGCGTCGGACGGATCTGTTTTCAAATAGGCAGCAAGCATAATATCGCGGACAAAACCTTGGCTTTTTAGCCTGCGTATATTTGATTTTCTGAAAGTGCAGTTGCGAACGACAATATTATCAACGCCATATCCTTCGCACCACAAATCTTTTGTATAACCTGTTTCGCACTTGATTGCACCCATTTGTTCTCTTTCAAAAATACAATTTTCAACTGTTATATCTTTTGCGGGCAAAAGCAGACCTCGACATCCGTGTCTAATGTATTTGCAATCTTTGATGATTATATTACGTGTTCCATACTTTGTATTAAAACAAACAAAACCATCTTTGCTTTGCATAGGCAATGGTTTATCTAAATGAAGTGTCTCGCCGTCGATTTTTACGATTTTACCTTTGTAGCCAGTCGGAGTGTAATCGGCTTGGTATAGTTCGAGAACATCGTTTAACTTTGGATTAAAATATATCAGACCACGAATATTGTTCGACTCCAAAATATAGTCGGATTTTCTCTTCATAAAAAATGCTCTGTCGTGAATATTTGCACCATCGTCAACGCCCATAGAGAACGTGCAACCAATCAATTTCATAAAACCACGAGAATTTGCGATATGGTGGTGGTCGGCACTCGATGAACACGCACGTCGGGCATCGTCTTTCGGTGGAGCTACATTTACATTGATGTATTGCCAATACTGTTGCCCGTCGTCAACGTGCAACGCATGGCCTCTGCACGAGAGTATATCGATGTTTTCGAGTGTCAGATGTTGGTTTGAATACATATCAATACAATTCTTTCCAACGTAATAGTGCATAATTCTATATACCGCTCCAACAGGAAGATTTCCGGCAATTTTTCTTTCAACATAAAGTCGCATCACATTTGGCGATACCCATGATGTCTTGGAGGTATAATAACCTTCTGCAAGGTGAATAGGTTTTGGTGCAGGGAAAAACAATCCTGACCGAGCGTGATGAAATGCGGTTAAATCATCAGTGAACGATGCAACCGAAACAACAGGCGTATATTTGTTGTAAAAGGGATATTTTTCATACTGCCAAAATTGAAAATCAATATAAGGTTCATTTGCATTTTTGTCGAATCCGACAACTTTTGCAAATCCACCAATCGGATTGTTTTCCCAATCCCAATCAAATTGCAAATTGCAAACTTTTATGCGTCGAGAGTTTTTTATCTTCAAATTGCAATTACTTTTGTTTTGTGCCGTATTCCATGCTGGAACAGGATTTTTCGCCTTTATGCATGGACTATAATAGATGAGTTTTGCACCATTGCAATCGAGCGTGAAGTCTTGCATATCGTCAATAAGAATAGAGACAGCGTCGAAACATTTGTACGTTCCCTTGTTGATAACAAGCTTGCTCGCACCGATTTTTTTACAGTGTGCAATCGCCTTGTTGATTATTGTCGCAGAATTTGTGATGTTCTCATTCAGCCCAAAATCAGACGCATTGACGACAATGTCGTTTTTTGGCGATGGCAACATTACTTCAAAATCTTTCGCACCAGTCGGCAAATTTTTAAAAGTTATGTTAGACGACTTCGCATCGAACAAGGCTGGACAATATTTTAAACCACTTTTTTCTAAAGCCCGATTTGCGTTTTCAATATTTTTTGCCGAAAGTAAAATCGGTAAGAATAATGCGATATAAAAAATGAGCCTGTAATTCATACACATTCCCCTATTCATGATAGATTTCTTGTAAAACTACACTCTATGAGGACAGTTATCTATATTCAAGATTAAAGTTTTAAAAGGCGATTTTTTGGCTTGATTAGCAGAGAAATTTGTGGTGTTATTGCAAGTTGAGTATCAATAAATATATATTTTATGAGCGATAAGAATTTTAGAAAAGGACCTCACGCATCAAGAGCAAAACAGAAGCTCGACGATGTAGTATCTGCCGACGCTGGTGTAGTACCATCGTCAGACGAACGCAAGACAGTTGTACTCGACGAAGACCTCGAAGGTGTCGAGTTTGACGACAGAGTATGGTTGTATTGGAAACGCAACAAGAGCTTTTTGATTACATCAATCGTACTCGCATTCGCAATCGTAATCGGCGTACAATCATTCAAGATGTGGCGTAAATCGGCAAGAGAAGCACTTGCAACAGAATATGCAAACGCATCTACACCTGAACAACTCGCAAAGTTTGCGTCAGAAAATTCGGGTAAGGCTCTCGCAGGCGTGGCATTGTTGCAAAACGCCGACGCACTTTACGCAGACGGTAAATACGTCGACGCACAGAAAACATACGCAGAAGCATCAAAGCCATTGGCGAATACAGTTCTCGAAGGCAGAGCATTGCTCGGCGAAGCATCGAGCATACTTGCACAAGATTTGAATAAGGGAATCGATGCATTGAAGTCAGTGTACGAAAATGCGAAGATTGACAGTGCATATAAAGCTCAAGCAGGCTATTTGTTGGGATTAGCATATCGCCAAGCAGGCAAGACAGCCGAAGCAAAAGACGTTTTGAAGAAAGTATCTGAAAACGCAAAAGCAGGTTATTTTGCAAGGCTCGCAGAAGAGTCGCTTTCAAAAATCAACTAATTGCTAACAGCGAAGACGATTTTTTGTAAGACGTGCGGACGGAAAGGTTCGCACGTTTTTTATAGAGTAAAAAGACTTGACAAGAATGGGGGCAAAAACAATATTTGACGCCTTAAAAGAATGACCGATGGTGTAATGGTAGCACAAAGGTTTCTGGCACCTTTTGTTGGGGTTCGAGTCCCTATCGGTCAAAAAAACGCCTCGAAAGAGGCGTTTTTTTGTATTCCGATATGGGACGAGAACCCAAAGGGTTCGACCACAAAAGTTGCGAAGCAAACTTTTGTGGGAAGCTTTGCGAAGCAAAGAGCCGAGCGAAGCGAGTGCCGAGACGAGCACCACTGTGCGAGCGAGTTCAATCCCTATCGGTCAAAAAAACGCCTCGAAAGAGGCGTTTTTTTGTATTCCGATATGGGACGAGAACCGCAGGTTCGACCACAAAAGTTGCGTAGCAAACTTTTTGTGGGAAGCTTTGCGAAGCAAAGACCCGAAGGGCGAGCCGAGCACCGTTGTGCGAGTGTCCTTATTTTATTTTTTATTGTAAAACCAACTTTTTATAAAGTGGAACTTTTATTATATAACTTTAAAGTAAGGTTATATGCAAATATTTATATTGTTTTAACCTAAAATTATTATATTCTTTGTATTTTGAGAAAGGTTTATTATGAGTGATAGTGAAAATATTACAGATTTTAATGAGGCAAACAATGATTCTATCTCTGACGATGACGAGCTTATCGGTAAGCGTGTAAATGAAGAGTTGGCGTGTTATACTATCGCAAATTTGATGAACGGAAAATCTTTTTCTTGTATAGATTTAGATTTTGCCAGAGACATAACTTACGTTTCGCATTGGGCAAATAAAGAAGTAAAAGGGATAGAAAATGTTGTAGATTATTTTATTAAGGTTTTTGATGACTTAAAAGCAAAAGATATGAATATATGGGCGTATGTCGGAACCCTTGAAGATGGACGCCCTTGCGTAATTGAAGCAGTTGCAAGTAAAAAAAATATAGTATGTGTTTTGATTCCGTCGGTAAAAGATGCTCAAATTATTTCTATTGATACAATTGATGCAAAAAAAATTAATTATAAAATAGATGATGATTTTGAAATCGCAAATTTTACTCCCATTCGAGACTATGTTTCAAAAAACAAAACTGAATATGTTATGATTGAACCATTCGAGAATATTCCAGACGATTTCCCGAAGGAAAACGATAGTTCAACAGAATCTTATCCCGATAGATTACTTCAATATTATACTAAAACAGAAAACAAGATAGCACTTAAACGTATCAAGGAGCTTGCCGATAAGAATAATCCTGATGCTCTTCGTTCGCTGGGTATGATATATTTTTCGGGGATTAATACAGATAAACAATACAATAAAGCGGAAGAATTTTTAAGAAGATACTTGGAGATTGAAAACAACGATGTATCTTACAAAGTCTATCTAAAAATTCTTTTGGAAAGGACAAATCCGTTTAACGATCCAAACGCTCTTTATCTTTTTGATAAGGCAGTAGGAAACTTTCATTACCCGATATATGAAATAAAAGATGCTGAAAACTGGAAAGAAATAATGATATTATCTTTCCTAATGTGCTTTTTTATGTATGACGATTTGGTCGTTCAGGAGCGAGAAGAAGGTCGGTTTTATGTTCAACTTAAAATCGGCGGAATATTGCACAATTTAATAATACGACATAATTACCAACCCCAAAAAACAATATTTCAAAGGTTGATTAGAAAAATTTATTCATCTGATGATGTCGAATCTTCGACAAAGATAATGTCTCCAGATGAAAGAGATATTCAATTTGTGAAATCACATGAACGTGTTTATTTCATCAGTATTTCTATTAAACAAGAAGACAAAAATCATGTTTCTATTTTTTCGGATGGGATTAAAAAATTCAATTCAGATGGATCTTTTGTCCCTGCCGAAGAAGGAAATATTGATATCAATAAATTCTTTGTTGGAGATAGAGTTCCTATTCACAGATTGACAAGCCAAGGACTCAAATATTACGAGACGAGCAAATATAAGTTTTGTTTTGATCCATCTCCAAAGACGCAGTCGTTTGGAATAATGTACCATGCATCTCTTGAAGTTTATCGGAAAGATTGCGATATTCCATTTATTGTTTTCACTGCCGAACAAATGCGTTCTCGAAGAACAGTGTATGATACTATGATATGTGCCTTTACTAACCAATCTCATTTAAATTTTGGATTAAAAAAGCAAGAATCGATAGAGGACAATCTCTTGCGTGTGGCAAAATCATATTTGAAGATAAAAGAAGAATTGAAAATTGTATAAATTAAAAGAAATTCTCTCGAGTGTTTTAGTTATAAACGCAAATAAACAGCAAAAAATAAAGCCCGCAAGCGATTAACTTGTGGGCTATTCGGAATGGCAGGAGCGGGGGGACTCGAACCCTCGACCAACGGTTTAGAAAACCGCTGCTCTATCCACTGAGCTACGCTCCCATTCCTCGAAAAATCAACATATCGTCGATTTTTATGAAACTTACAATATGCAATTTTGTCTATCCCTTGCAAGAAAATTTTTAATATTTTTGTGGACAGACCCTTTTCATTTCGATAAGGTAACCCCCGACTTAAAATTCACAAAATTACGTTAATTAATTATCACTATGGCTAAACAGAAAATCCAAACTACTATTATCAATAAAGACGACAAAGCTCTCGAAACTGCTCTCAGTATGGTCAACAAACAATTCGGCGAAGGCTCGCTTATCAGACTCGGTGAAGCTTTCAAAATGAATGTTGATGCTATCAGTACTGGTTCGGTCGCAATCGACCTCGCTCTCGGCGTTGGTGGTTTGCCTCGCGGAAGAATCGTCGAAATTTATGGACCAGAATCTTCAGGTAAAACAACTCTCTGTCTTTCGCTCATAGCAGAAGCTCAACGCAAGGGCGGTAATGCTGTGTTTATCGATGTCGAACACGCTCTCGATCCAAAGTATGCAAAGGTTGTTGGGGTAAATCTTGAAAACCTTATGGTAGCACAACCTGAATGTGGTGAAGACGCACTCAATATTGCCGAAACACTTATCCGTTCTGGTGCTATTGATGTTGTTGTGGTCGACTCTGTCGCAGCACTCGTATCGCGTCAAGAACTCGATGGTCAAATGGGCGACACTACTGTCGGTTTGCAAGCTCGTATGATGAGCCAAGCGATGCGTCGTCTCACTGCCGCAATTAGCAAGACAAATTGTATTTGTGTTTTCACAAACCAAATTCGTGAAAAAATCGGCGTGATGTTTGGCAACCCTGAAACGACTCCAGGTGGACGTGCTCTCAAATTCTTTGCGTCGGTTAGAATCGACATTCGCAGAGTTGGTCAAATTAAAGATCCGTCGGGTAAGGTTATCGGCAATCGTACAAAGATTAAGGTTGTTAAGAACAAGGTTGCTCCGCCATTTACAGAATGCGAGTTTGATATTATGTACAACGAAGGTATCTCGATGACAGGTAGCCTTATTGACCTCGGTATCGAACACAAAATTCTCGAAAAGAAAGGTGCGTGGATTTCGTACGAAGGCGAACTTATCGGACAAGGCAGAGAGGCTGCAAAAGCATACCTTATGCAACACGAAGATGTCGCCGAAAAAATCAGAAATGCGATTGAGGGGAATGTCAAAGTTGTGGGCGGAACAGCCCTTGGCGAAAACGACAACGACTAATTTAATCCATTGCGAGACTGCAAAAATGCAGTCTCTTTTTTTTGTAAAATTTTCACAAAAAAACGCCACAAGCTTTGTTGCTCGTGGCGTTTCTTTTTTTGAAGAATTTTTGTTAATCGATTTTTATGAAGTTTCCGTTGCAATCGAAAACCAAATCGACATCCGACGACAATTCAATTTCTATGCAACACTTCTTCAGTTCCATTGAAACGATTTTTTGATTCGGATATTTCGATGCGACGTATGCAGAAATATTCTTGTTGATTAACCCAGCTGGAACACCCGTTAACTTATTTTTTACAGATGTCATTTCGCCTCTTGAGTTAAAATCAATAACTGTACCATCGCTCAAAAAAGTTTCGTAATCTTTGACGAAGAAAAAATTTCTGTCTATTTCAATCCCTGCAATTTTTGCGTTAGGGAAGTTTGTAGAGATGAAGTTTCGTGCCGATTCTGGAAGCTTTGAAACATCTTGCGTTATCTCGTCGGCGAGAGCAGATATATTCATTGCGAGGAATGCGACTAACAATGTTATTATTTTTTTCATAGTGTATCCTTTGTCGAATTTTTGATTTTTATATTTTCGGCAAATTTGCAGGAAAGTTAATTAGTTAGACACGCTCAATTTTATTTTGTTCAATTTTTAAGTTCGGCATTTCCTTTTCCTAAACGAAGCATTTTGATGTCGCCTCTTTTCATCTTCAGAACGATGTTTGGTGCAATACCAATTTTTTCACCTGAGATAGCGTCGAACACTTCTTTGTTTGACGGAATGTTTAGCTTAATGTCGTGCGGAGTTGTGTTGTTATCAACACATGTTACCGAGATGTACGCACCGTTTGCATAGACACACAATTCTTGTTCTGAATAGATATGTACGCCTGCTACTTTGTACATGTGCGTATACAATGAAAGTGGGATTTGTGCGACACCACAGAATAAATGTTTGCCACGCAAAACGACTGCTGGTTTACCATTTTCGTAATTAGCGTAGACTATATCGCCTTGCTTTAATTTTGGCGAAAGCAATGGTTTTACTTTTTGAGGGAAGCCGAATTTTTCGGGGAGTCCCGCCTTTTTGCCGTTTGCAGTTGTGATGACAGTTGCAGAAATATCGTCAGAGATTTTTTCGACTTCAAAGCCTGTTGCTTCGAGTGTTGCTTGTGCAGAAAACTTCATATTATCGGCATCAATGTATGCGGGAATCCACACAAAAATTGCAGATGTATTTTTTGATTTTTCACGCATTGCAAGGCGTTGTTTTTTGTCGAGAGCATAGTCGGTTGCAAAGACATATAGCTTCGGGTTTATCGGCTTACCAAAGAGAACATCGTTGAGCAGATAGTGTCCAAATGGCGTTGCCAAACGATTTAAATCGAATCTAAATTGCGAGAAAATTTTTGATGTTTGATGTGCCGTACCGTCGATACCTACAAACACCATGGAGCGTTCATCGCCCACTACTGCGACATCTGGAGCGTATGGAACTGGGTTTGCGATTGTATCTTTTTCGATTTTATCGAAGTCTTGCATAACCTGCCACAGCTTTGGATCGTCATACCAACCCAAGCCAGCTAAGTCCATCCACCAGCAACCGAAGTTGCGGATAATTTGTTGTGCCATATCGCGTGCGAGAACTTTTTTTGCGTCGTCGAGAGTCTGAATTTCATTGCCGATTCTTGTAACAAGTTGTTGGCTTGCGGGCGTGCGATGCGTGCGAATATCGTCTTCGCTAAACCAGATTTTTCCGTTTCGCATAATCGTTTCACCGACAGTCATAATGGTCGAACCGTAGCCTAAATCGCGTTCATCGTAAGTTGTAGGTCCACTCAAGATATCGATATTTTTAGACTGCAAAAGTTTCCAAAGATTGTAGTGTCCAGTTGTGGACGGACCTTTGCGAGTACTACCAGCGTAGTCGCAAACATATCCGTAGAAGAACGCACAAATTTTGTTTGGTACTTTTCGTTTAATTTCCGACGAAAGCAAATCGATAATTCCCCACATTTCGTCTTGGAGGAATAGATTGAAATCGGCAACATCTCGCATCGTGTCGGGCGTGAGAATGTATTGCGACAATGCACGTCGGGCAGGCGTTGGAACTTCAACTTTATCGAGTGGCACTGCTACATCTTTCCACGCAGTTTTGAGTGCATCATCTGTCTTATATTTTGCCTTCACCCATTTACGCCAAGCGTTGCGTTCAACGGGACCATAGCCAAACCAACGTGGTCCCCACGCATTGCCGTAATACCACTCGCTCGAACCACCGCCACCCGGATGATAGCCCATAATATTTTTGCCATAGTTAGCTTCGCAAAAATCGATTATTCGGTTGAGAACTTTTTTGCAGTCGGAGCGGAAACGTTCTGACGAGGGCGACGCAAAGTCGTTATACTGACCTTTGTCTGTCATCATTCTATCTTCTTTGTATTTTTGCATCCACCATTGTGGCGGATAAAATCTTATGCGAACTAAAATTTTTGCGTCAGGGTTTGCCCCGATAATTTCGTCTAATGCACCTTTGAGATTATTGTAGTTTGGTAGCATATCGCCTTCTGCGAAGAAATCAGAAGCTTGGATTGGGAACGTAATTAAATCGACATTTGCGTCTTTAGCGACCTTTGTTTGAAGTCCGACAAATGAACGTGTGTGTGGTGCGAGAAAATCGTTTGTATTATCCAAAAAGCTTACAAAATAATCTGCAGTTTTTTTCGCACGAATTTTTAAATTGATGCGATATGCTTTGTTTTTATCCAACTTAAGATTTTTAAAATGTACAATAACTTGTTGTGGTTTTGCGGTGCGAATAGCCAAAAAATCGACGTTTTCAGCGTCTTTGGAAAATTCTATCGATGTATTTTTTGTACGGACCTCAACATTTTTGTCGCCTTTAACATTTAGAGAGTAGACACATTTCTGTGTGTCGATTTCCAAAACTTCGAGCTTTGCAATTTTGCACTCGCTATCGAGAGTAGGAACACGCAAAGAGAGTTTTGCATTTGGATATGATTTTTGGAATGGTGCAGTTTCGATAAACGTGTTGCACCAGTTGTAATTATACATTGTTCTACCGTTTGGCGAGCCGAGCAAAAAGTATGTCGGCGAAACGTAGAGCATACGAGGGCGGACGGGAGTGTCGTTTATGACGAGGCGAGGAACACCGCCAATTTCTTTGACAGCATAAATATCTTGCTTTTCGCAACTCGATTTTTCTTGTGAACACGCTACAACTAATGTCGCAAAAAATGCGATTAAACTAAATGAAATAAATTTACCCATAACCATACGAATGATTATGGGCAAAAGTGAATATATGTCAACCGCCTTATTTTACTTGGATTTCAACCGCAACTGGCAAGTTGTCGACAATAAATTCTTCGGGAAGATTTACGATAATTTTGCCGTCAGCTTTTTCCCATGCGAGATTTTTATTTTTTGAAATCTCTACAATATTGCTGTTTGCTTTTGGCGAAACTTTCAAGACATTTTTAGCTTTAGGATTCTTTATTATAGCGTAAACAGTCTTGCCGTCTTTGCTTTGAGTGTATGCAACTTCTTTTGTCGCAAATGGTGCGACAATACGTGTCGAGTAAATTGCCTTGCCGTATTTTTTCAACCAACTACCGATATCGAGCAAGCGTTGTTTTTGGACTTCTGGAATTGCACCTTGTCCGTCGAGATTTACGAGCAGTAGAAGATTTCCGCCTCTTGCGACCATATCAACAAACATCGAAATAAATTCTTTTGCCGATAGCACATTTGTTGCGTTGTCTTGCCAGTTGTTTCCGTACGATTGGCTTATGCCTCTGCAAGCTTCCCAAGCGTGATGTTTTGCGGGGTCGATACGTTCGGAAGTGTCGCCAAATTCATCTGTGAAGAAGTCTCCGCGAATAGTGCGAAGCCAGTTGCGTTTACGTTTTGTAAATTGACCTGCAATTTCATCGGGTTCGCCGATACCGTAGCGATCGTTGATTGCAACTTCTTTTTTACCTTCGTTGATATTGTAATAATATGCCGAAAGCTCGTAGCAACCTAACTCTTTTGCACGCACGCCCCATTCGCCATCGTACCACATAATATCAGGAGAATATTTGTTTATAAATTCCATTGCTTGTGGGATGAGATATTCTTTTACATAATCGTTGACGGCAATTTTACCCGACGCATTGTACTCCATTTCAGGCGAGTATGGCTTGAGTTGTCCCCAAGAAAAGTTTTGCATTTTTCCGTCTTTATCCAAAACAGGATATTCCCATTCTGTTAGGCTGAAGTAGAAGCCAAATTTAAGCGAATTTTTTGCACAGGCGTCGACAATTTCTTTGACGATGTCGCGACGTGGACCCATATCGACAGTGTCTCGCAAAGAGTAAGAGCAATCCCACAAGCAGAAGCCAGAGTGGTGTTTGTTGAAAGGCACTACATATTTTGCCCCTGCATCTTTAAAGAGTTCAATCAATTTTTCGGCATCAAATTTTTTAGCTTGGAAAAGTGGGATAAAGTGGTCGCGTTTAAAATCTTCACCCCAATTTTTTATATGATAATTGCGAAAACCCCAAAAGTGCGATTTATTCGTGTAGTTAGAATACATACGCAATTCATACCAGTCGGGATACATTGCACCATTCTCACGTTTTGGAGCCCATGATGCAATCGACCACAAGCCCCAATCGATAAAAATACCAAACTTTAAATCTTCAAACCATTCTGGACATTTGTGTTCATCTATGCTTTTCCCGTTAGGTTTCCATTTTCCGTTTTCGTTTACTTTCAGAAGTTCGTTATAAGCTTTACGTCCACGTTTAATTGTATCGGCTGAATATTTCTCAGAAATTTGTGCGAGATTCATTTTGTAGAGCGTTGGCACATAATCTTTGGGACGGCGATATTCTGCTGGTGCTAACGGATGTTCGGGCATTTTCTCAAAAGCCTTGTTGCGAATAACTGTTTCGCCTGGTGCATTCGGCGTAGTTTGTTGTGCAAAAACTATGTTCGCTACAATCGCAAGGATAAACGTTATAAGTAATTTTTTCATATAGATTTTTCTTTCTAAGAAAGTAAATTTTATTTGGAAATTGAAACAAAAATATATTTAATGTCGTTATATTATCTTGTAAAGACTATACTAAAAAAATGAAAAAGTTTATTATATTTTTCCTTGCTACACTTTCGATATGCGTAGCACAAACGTCGGTTGAAAAAACTCAACAAAATTTAAAGAAGGTAGCTATTTTTGTCCGCAACGATAGCGACGAAAAATTGCTATCTAAAAAAATCGACACACTCGAAAGCAATCTTTCTGCAAGGCTTAATAATATGGGCTTTGGTGTCATTAGCCACAACCTTGTTATAAAAAGTCTCGACAATTATTTGAATAGCGACGACACAAAAATTAGAAATTTTGTAAAAAATCTTAAAGAAGAAATTTTAGATAAAAAGAGTGCTGACAAAAATCTTTTTGAGTCGGCATCGGGCTTGCGTATAGCAGAAATCATCGGTGCTGATTATATTGTTGCAACATCTATTGCAAGTTTTGGTGCAGAGAAAAAATCGTTCAAAGGGTATGGAGTTAAAACCGATTCAATCGTTTATATTTTACAATGTAATTACAATCTTTTCGAGTCGTCTATGGGCGTTGGTTCGACCGGTGGAACGTCTGTCGCATCAAAAACAATAAGGCAATCACAAAATCTAAAAATTGAATCAACCGATATAATCAACGAATTACTCGACCAAGTTGCAGGCGACATCGCATTGCAACTCGAGCAAAAAAATAAGTCGGGCAAGATTGTTGCAAAGCAAAATTTAAAGACAGATGTTATCTTTGATTGTGTTTTGTCAGACTTTTCTTTTCCAGAAATTATTTTGGAAAATGGAAAATATAAAGTTGGTGCCAATTCAATTCCTGTTGGTATAAAATATATCACTCTCGAAATTGACGGTATCGCACAAAATGCAAACGAGAAGTTGAAGCTCACAAGAGGTATTCACGTTGTACGCATCAACCAAAAGGATATTGAATCAATCGAAAAGACGATAAATGTTATCGAAAATCCCGACGGTCAAAAATTCTACTTTAGCCTCAGTTTGTCGGATTCGGCACGCATCCGCCTAAAAGATGATATGGCGTTTATCCAAGCAATTAAGGAACGTGCAAAGGCATCTGACGACCGCCGTATTCTCACAGAAGCCGAAGCTGAACGCTTGCGTGGTTGTGCCAAAATGCTCGAACAATCGGGATATAAAATTGACATCGATCATATTCCAGAAACAAAAGTACAAAGCATTTTTGGACAATAAAATTTAAAAATTATACAAGATATGAAAAAGACAATTCTCACAATTTTAATCGCAACATCATCGATGATATTGTCGGCACAAACAGCTGAAAAAGCGACGCTGGCAATAACAAAAATCGGTGCAACTTCTGCACTTGTCAACGATATGAAAGCAAAGGGAACGTTGGCTACTATGGAAAGAGTTGTACAAGCACTCGATTCCAATTTGTCGTCGGCATTTCAAGCTACTCGCAAGTTTTCGGTGTTGACTCGTGCAGATGTCGACATCGTCTTGAAAGAACAAGATTTTGGCACATCTGGAAATGTCTCGGCAGTCTCAAAGGTTGCACAACTCGGCAAGCTCAAAGGTGCAAAATATATCGTCTCGGTAATGGTTGATGATTTCCAAGACTATGTAGAAAAGGATATGTTTGCGACAATAAAGAAAAAGCTTGAGACTCGAAAAATTCGCATCGGGGCAGTCGCAAATATCATCGATACATCGACTGGAGAAATCAAAGAAACAGCAAACTTTGTAATCACAAACGATGGTATATCTGACAAAGATTTATCAACGCAAATTGCTGGTGGAAGCTCGACAGATTCGCTCATTCCGATTTTATCTCGCAACATCTGTACGCAGATTGCAATAAAGGTTGTCGATATGGCGTTCCCAGCAGTTATCATTGCAAAGACTGGCAAGACAATTACATTTAATCGCAATCTTGCAATGGGCGTTGCTATTGGCGACGAATACGAAATCTTTGCACAAGGTGAAGAAATGTTTGACCCCGACACTGGCGATAAACTCGGCTATGAAGAAATCTCGGCAGGCAAGCTGAAAGTGATATCGGTAAACGACAAATTTTCACGAGGTGTACTCACCGAAGACAACGGAGTTTTAAAAGGTCAGAATTTGCGTCTGATAAAAAAAGCTCCACCAGCACCTGTACAAAATCCGTCTGCAAACGAGATATAATATATGTGCAAACTCGTTTACTTTTGTATTTGTTTGAGCGTTCTCGCACTAACTGGTTGCCAAACGCACACGAGCCAATCGCACGATATGCGTGTGCATTGGAGTGCGGGCAACACAGCAAATGCTGAAGCAAAAATTTCTGAAATATCAAAAGAAGAAACCGACGGAACCGACGCTCTCATTTGGAAGCTCGAAGAAGGTGCGGTTGCACGAGCGAATGGGAATTTAGAAAAAAGTGTAAAGGCGTTTTCACACGCACAATCGCTGATTGAAAAATTTGAGAATGAACCCGAAACATCGATATCAGAAGAGACGCAAGCAATTCTGACAAATCAAAGTTATATCACTTACAAGGGATATGCTTACGACAAAATTATGTTGTCGGTTTACCAAGCGTTAAACCATATTGAGCAGAAAAAATTTGACGATGCGTCGGTCGATTTAAAACGTTTGGAGTTTTTCCAATCCGATGCCGAACGTGCAAACCAAAAACGTATAGACAACGACCAAAAAGCAATCGCCGATGCAAAGAAAAAAAATAAAACAGCATCTTATAATACGTCGCGAACATTGAATAATCAACAGGTGGCGTCGGTCTTTAAAAAATATTATGGCGATGCTTACAACCCCGACACTTCTGCTCAACAAGCGAAAGCAGTTTATGTAAATCCGTTCGCATATTGGCTTGCCGGATTGTATTTTGCAAATCGCCCACTCGATGCGTCAGATAAAAATCGAGCCACAGATATGTTCAGGCTTGGCGGGGAAATGCTCGCAAATAAATCTGAAGTTTTTGCAAAAGATTTTAAAATGGCAGAAGACCTCGCCAACGGAAAAATCGACAAACCAACAAACCTAACTTATATTATTTTCGAGACAGGTTCTGCACCAATCCGCAATCAGTTTAAAATAAATTTGCCAATATATATTGTGGCTCGAAACGTTCCGCATATATCTATGAATTTTCCGTATCTGACAAAGATGCAATCGCACACGCCCGAATTGAATGTCTCTATACAAGGCAAACAAATTAAATTTGATACGCTCGCCGATATCGACGCAATCGTACAGCGTGAGTTCGACTCGCATTTGCCAATGGTGATAACAAAGACTATAATTTCGGCATCGGTAAAAGCTGGCACACAATACGCAATAGCACAGTCTGTCGGCGATGGCTGGGAAGGCTTGGCGGTGAACATCGCTGGCAGTATTTATCAATCGCTGATGAACGATGCCGACTTGCGAACATGGACAACTTTGCCAAAATATATAAAGGTCGCAAGAATCGAAACACCACTCAATGCGACAATAAATATCGATGGCGTCGCTCTGAAATTGCCAACGGATAGAGTTAATGTTGTTCTCGCAAAAAAGATGAACGCAAACGGCAAACTTATTTTACGCACTTTTGACTTTTGCGATGCGTCAAAATCAACCAAATAAATGTTGCACAAAATATCTTATAACCGATAAAATAAATCTATGAAAACTATATTAACATTAACGTGTGTGTCGCTAATTTTTCTGACAGGTTGCTCGACGATAAATACTGTCGAACCTGCCGAAAGCAAAGCACGTTTGCAAATGGTCAACGACAAACGCATAACAACAGATAGTGCCGTTGCCGATTATGCGTATGTTGCATCGGTCAATCAACAGATAGTTGGCGGACTACTAAAAATTCAGTTGAAAGTTGTGAACAAAACTGTCGCATATCGAACAGTAAATTATAAGTTTGTATGGGTTGATAAAGACGGAATGCAAATACAATCGCCAACTTCAACATGGCAGACTCTCGCACTCGAGGGTGGCGAAGTAAAATATATTTCAGCTGTCGCACCATCGCCAAATGCGAGCGACTTTACTGTGAAATTTTTAGCCGACGTAAGAGAATACTAATTTAATCCAAAATATCAAAAAATATGAAAATCAAAACTTTTGTAAATATTGCAACAATCATTACCGCAACTATCCTTTGTGGATGTGCGAGCGAAAACGCAAGATATATTGAGTCGGGCGGTGCTCGTTCGATTATCTCGACAAATCAAATCAATATGGCTGATTGGAATAGTGCGTCGACATCGCTCGTCAATGAGATTCTCGCATCGGGTGCAATTGACAAGACAGGGCTTGTACTCCCAGCAAAAATAAAGGTTTCCCGAGTTATCAATCGCACAAGCAATGCAATAGATACCGAACTTTTGACAAATCAAATTTGCATTGCGTTAAATAATTCAGGCAAGGCAATCGCCGTTTCTGACGACGCCACTACAAACGAACTCGCACAGTATGAAGCCAAGCGACAAGGTAAAACTATCGGGTTGCCAAAACTTACAATTACAGGGAAAATCATCGAAGTACGTGAAAGCAATTCAGATTTAAAAGAAGTAACATACACGTTCTTTTTGCAAGTTAACTATCTCGGAAAATCAATCTGGATGGGTCAAAAACAAATTGCAAAACAATCAACAAAAAGTGCATTCGGATTCTAAATTTATATGAAAATATTGAAACTTTTTTTGACGCTCGCAACGCTTTTGCTCCTCGCTGGATGCGAAAGTATGGGCTGGAACGGACACTTTTTAAGAGACACACTCACGCCAAATGTCTCATCGGAAACGACAGTTAGAACGTGGGATAACGGCAAACCCACCGAAACGCAAATCCCATAAAAAGCTTGATAAAATTTCACTTAAATTAGATTATCTACCATTATGACTACAGAAGAATTTAAAAAAGAATTTGAAGCACGTCGATTGAAAGTTGAAGAAGCAATCGCAAAATATTTGCCAACAGCAGATACTCGCCCGTCGGTTATTCACAGTGCGATGAGATATAGTATGGAAGCTGGTGGAAAGAGAATCCGCCCAATGCTTTTGCTCGCTGCTCACGATATGTTCCCGTCGAAAGTAGATCCACTTCCAGCATGCGTTGCAATAGAATGTTTGCACACATACTCGCTCATTCACGACGACCTTCCATGTATGGATAATTCTGACTTGCGTCGTGGTAAACCAACTTGCCACAAACAATTTGACGAAACTATGGCACTGCTCGCAGGCGATTCGCTCCTCACATACTCGATGTACATCTTGGCGAACGAGTACAAAGAATATCCGGCAATCGCAGCAGGTTTAGTTCTCGACCTCGCACACAATGGCGAAAAGATGATTTACGGACAAGTCGAAGATATCGAAGGCGAACGTCATGTTAAAATGACACCCGAAAAGCTCGATTACATTCACCACAACAAAACAGCTGCATTGATTACATCAGCTATCACAATGGGTATTCGTTTGGCTGATGAATATGACGAAGAAAAATTGAAAGTCGCACAAGAAATCGGTATGAATATCGGTTTGGCGTTCCAAGTTATCGACGATATTCTCGATGTCACAAGCGACGACGCTACAATGGGCAAAACAACAGGCCTCGACGCTCAAAACGAAAAAATGACTTACGTCTCGTTGTATGGTATTGAACGATCTCGCGAAATTGCTGGCGAACTCACATCAAAAGCTATCCAACTTTGCGAAAAACTCAGCTCGAATTGCGATTTCCTCAAAGCACTTATCCTTTATATGCAAAACAGAATTAATTAAATGTTATAATTAATTAGAAAGGTGAATATGGTTGTAACACCAAAAGTAAAAGGATTCCTCTGCGTAACTGCACATCCCGAAGGTTGTGCTTCAAACGTCAGAGAACAAATCGAATATGTAAAAGAAAAAGGTGCGATAAAAGACGGTTGCAAAACTGCTCTTATTATCGGATCTTCGACTGGATATGGGCTCGCAAGCCGTATCGTCGCTGGCTTCGGCTGTGGAGCATCGACTATCGGCGTATACTTTGAACGCGAAGGCAACGAAGAACGCGAACGTCCAGCAAGTGCTGGTTGGTACAATACTGCAGAATTTACAAAACAAGCAGAACAAGCAGGTCTCTATACCGCAAATATCAATGGCGACGCATTTTCAGACGAAATTAAACAACAGACAATCGACGCAATTAAAAAATCACCAACAGGTAAAGTCGATTTAATCGTGTACTCGCTCGCCTCGCCTCGCCGTACAGATCCCAAAACTGGCGAAGTCTACAAAAGCGTACTCAAAACTATCGGCGAAGAACGTGAAGATAAAAGCCTTGATACTGACCGTGGTGCAATCGTCAACGTGAAAGTTCCAGTCGCAACAGAACGCGAAATCTTCGAAACTGTCAAAACTATGGGTGGCGAAGATTGGGAACTTTGGATTAAAGCACTCGACGAAGCTGGCGTTATCGCCGAAGGTTGCACAAGTATGGCATACTCGTATATCGGACCTAAACTTACATACCCAATCTACCGAAGCGGTACAATCGGTATGGCAAAAGAAGATCTCGAAAAAACCGCCGAACGTATCGATGCAATCCTTAAACTTTATCGTGGTAAAGCATTTGTATCAATCAATAAAGCCCTTGTAACACAAGCAAGTAGTGCAATTCCCGTCGTCCCCCTCTATGTCTCGATTCTCTATAAAGTGATGAAAGAAAAAGGAATTCACGAAGACTGTATCCGCCAAATGTATCGTCTCTATGCCGATAACCTCTATAACGGAAACTTCCTCGACTTCGACGACGCAGGACGTGTGCGTATCGACGACCTCGAACTCCGTGAAGATGTCCAACAAGCAGTGTTCGATATTTGGCCAAACGTCACAACCGAAAACCTTCTCGATATCACCGATTACGCCGGATATAAAAGCGAATTCCTTAAACTCTTCGGCTTCGGCAGACCCGATATCGATTACTCCAAAGACGTTTCTATTTAAATTTTAATAAAAAAAATTTAAGTGAGGATTTAGTTTTACGATGTATAGGTATTCCCCCGTGGCGGAAACGCCAAACAAGATAGATAAGTGATAGTAGTCATATAGGAGAGCGTCTCTCGATGAAAGTCGGGAGGCGTTCTTTTTTTGTCGGAGAGTAGGTATTTTTTTACGGAAGCGTTGAAAAAATTTTTAGTGTTAAGAGGAGGATGGGGATAATTTGGCAAAAAAAAGACGCCCCCCGAAGGGGACGTTTTTATTTAACCTACTCTACTACTCTTCCATTTTTACATTTGTTGCCAAATGCAGATGGAGAAATTCTCTATTTTCTATATAATCGCATTTTTTATTAAAAAAATCAAGAAGAAAAATATGGTATGTTTTCCGTTTTTGGTATTAAAAATCGTGGATATATCGTTGTCTTGTATTTGAACTTTGTAAACCGCTAAAAAATTTTTACAAATTTTTTCCAAAAAAGGTATGTAAATTTAGGTATTTAAAAAAAGTAATAAAATTGAAAAATTTGCTTGCTTGCGGGTTGCCTTTAGTATTTGATTACAAACTTTTCAGATAATCGCACAGTGCGGTTGTCGATAAATTCAACCTCAAAATTAGAAATATCCCAGGTTTGCTTAACGGCAAATACGGAGCAAAAAATATGAATATCACAGTAAAAGACCTCCTCGACGCAGGCGTACACTTTGGTCACCAAACACGCCGCTGGAACCCAAAATCAAAGCCTTACGTTTACGATCATCGTTCAGGCGTTTCGATTATTGACCTCGAAAAAACATATGCACAGCTTGAAAAAGCAGTAGCATTCCTCGAAGAAATCGTTGCATCGAATAAAGATGTAATGTTCATCGGTACAAAGCGTCAAGCACAGGAAATCCTCCGCGAAGCAGCAAATATGTGCAATATGCCATACTGCGTAAATCGCTGGCTCGGTGGTACACTCACAAACTTCGAAACAATCCAATCGAGCCTCAAGAAGTACAAGAAGTTTATCGATATGGAAGCATCGGGTGCTCTCAATAAGCTTTACGCTAAAGAAGCAGCAGCAATCCGTCGCGAAATGGACAGAATGAACCGCAACTTTGAAGGTATCAAAGAAATCTCGAAGCTCCCAGGAGCAGCATTTATCGTTGATATCAAGAACGAAGAAATTGCAGTCGCAGAATGCCGTAAGCTCGGTATCCCAGTTGTAGCTATCGTTGACACAAACTCAGACCCAACTCTCGTTGACTATCCAATCCCTGCTAATGACGACGCAGTAAAGAGCGTACGCCTCATTACAGAACTTGTTGTTGAAGCAATACAGAATGGTCTCAGCCGTCGTACAGTTCAACCAAAGAATCCTCAAATCGTTTCAAAGAAGAATGCAGTTGCAGACGCAGAAGTTTCTTTCAAAGAAATCGACGTTGAGAAGATTGAAGAACCACAAGAATAATTTAGATAGAATTTAATTATGGAAATTACTGCAAAAATGGTAAGCGACTTGCGTGCAATTACAGGCGCAGGTCTCATGGATTGCAAAAAAGCCCTCGCAGAAGCTCAAGGCAATGAAGAAGCAGCAATCGAAATCCTTCGCAAGAAGGGTGTAGCAACAGCTGCTAAAAAAGCTGGTAGAACAGCTGCACAAGGTTTGGTTGCATCATACATTCACTCGAACAACAAAGTTGGCGTTCTCATCGAAGTAGCATGCGAATCTGACTTCGTTGCAAAGAATGATGACTTTAAAGCTTTTGTACGCGACCTTTGCATGCACATTGCTGCCGCAGCACCAGTTTGCATCGCACGCGAAGAAGTTCCAACAGACCTCGTAGAAAAGGAACGCGAAATTGCACTCGCACAACTCGCAGAAGATAAGAAGCCAGACAATGTTAAAGAAAAGATCGTAGCTGGCAAAATCGACAAATTCGTAGCAGGTATCTGCTTGCTCGAACAAGATTTTGTTAAGGATCCTAACATGACAGTTGGCGAACTCCTCACACAAAAGATTGCAACAATCGGCGAAAAGATTGAAATCAAGCGTTTCACTCGCTACCAAATCGGTTAATCAATCAATTCAAAAAAAAGGGCTCGCAACAGCGAGTTTTTATATGACGGGCACCGGCGGACATTGCTGACGCAATCGTCCTTTGAAACAGGTTGCCGGATTTTACAGAAAGACCACCAAAGCGTTGGTGGTCTTTCGTTTTTTAGAGTTAATAGATGTTGGGGAGGGTTGGTTGCACCCTCCCCAAACCCCACGCAAGCAGGTGAGCCACCTGCACATCATTGAAGGGGCGTTGCCCCTTACGGAGATTGCATTTGCAATACTCCTATCCCTGTTCGGATTTTTATTTTGTGTGTGTTGCTATTTTAATGGTTTATTTTTTTTAAATAATAAAAAGAGGATGAACCGGTGCTTTTATTCTACCTCTTTGATATTCTATTGCCGTTATTGCCAGTGTAGTATGGCAATAACTAAAAATGTTGCACATTTTTACAATAGAATATCGGGGGAATGGCACCTAC
>SUVP01000008.1 GCA_015061945.1 Opitutales bacterium | reverse complement strand
TCTGTTGGTTTCATTTTTATCCTTTTTTTATTTGTTAAAAAACGATTGTTTATAGAGGTTAAAATTTTCCGTCCCGAAAATTTTTAAGCTCTCAACTCATCACCAACAGTTAAACTGCGTAGCAGTTAAAAAAATAAAAAGCCTTAATAAATTAAAGGTTTTAACACGAACCTTGAAGACAAGTGTTAGACAAAAAACAAGAGGTCCGTTAAAGTGTCTATGTAAGGCTATCAAAAACGATATTTTTTGGCCAAAAATGCCGATTTTTAGAAATTTTAGAAAGCTTAAAATACAAACGCGTTAGACGAGATATTCTGTGCACCATTTAAAAACCGCAATCCGTAAGGGTTGCGGTTTTTTATATGCGATAACGGGACGACCAGACGTAGTCTGGACTTCGGAACTCCGCTCCTCCTTGATGCTGTTCACCACGACTATAATCGTGGCTTTTCCGTTTTCATACGCATTGCTTTGCAATGGCTTGGGTTTAAATAAAAGTTAGTCTTCTTAAGTAATAACGAAACTAAACCAGACGTAGTCTGGACTTCGGAACTCCGTTCCTCTTTGACGCTGTTCGCCACGACTATAATCGTGGCTTTCCCGTTTTCATACGCATTGCTTCGCAATGGCTTGGATTTTCCATTTAGACTTTTATTTTCTCGAAAATACATTTGCTAAAATTCAGTAAAAACAAATCAGTGTTAGACATTTTTTGTTTTACAAACACAAAACAATCAGTTTTAATTTTCATAAAAATAAGGGGTCGTAGCTCAGTTGGAAGAGCGCTAGAATCGCACTCTAGAGGTCGTGAGTTCGAACCTCATCGGCTCCATGATTAGTTTCCCGTAATTTTCTAACAAAAACAAACAAGAATATTAATATGAAAAAATATACAACATTAGCAATAACATCAATCGCAATGCTCCTCCTTGCAGGTTGCGCAACTCCTATCCCTCATGGAACATTGTTTACAGAAGTAAAAATGCCTGTATCGGCTTCTGACAATGTAGTTGCCTCTAAAGTAGGCACTTCTATGTGCAAAAGTTATCTTGGGTTAGTTTCAGTTGGCGATGCAAGTATCGAAACAGCCAAGAGAAATGGTGGTATCACAAAGGTAACATCTGTTGACTGGGAAGTCCGCAATGTATTGGGATTTATCGGCGAATATAAATGTATTGTTCGCGGAGAATAAAACAGGCAATCGCAAGCCGACACAGTATTCTCAATGATACAAAAAAACGACGGATTTAAATCCGTCGTTTTTTTTGTTTTATGCACCTTCTGGGGTTGGTGGTGTGATTGATATTTCCTCTTGTGGAGTCGGTTGGTCCGATGTTCCGGCAACCTGTTCTGGTTGCTTTTCCACTTCGGTTTTTTGTTGCGATTTCAGCCACTCCTCTTTGTTTGTTCGCACAAAATCGCCCTTTACTATCTGATAAACATCTGCCCCGTCGATTGTCTCACGAATGAGAAGTTCATCGGCGATAATATCGAGCTTTTCGCGGTTTTCAGAGATGATTTTGTGGGCACGTTCGTGTTGTTCAGAAATAATTTTTCTGACAAGCGAATCAATCTGCTCTGATGTCTTTTCGCTGAATTGTTCCTGACGTGCGATTTCTTTGCCGACAAAAATGTGGTCTTGATTTTCGCCAAATGCGATAGGACCGAGGTCGCTCATACCCCAATCGCAAACCATTTTGCGTGCGATTTTTGTAGCTTGTTTGATGTCGCAAGCAGCCCCGTTTGTGATATCATCAAAGATGATTTCTTCGGCGACACGTCCGCCCATACTTGTGCAAATATGTGTCAAAAGCGAATTCTTTGTTTCTGTACGAATGTCTTTTGACGGCACGAACATTGTCGAGCCAAGACTTTGCCCTCGTGGAATGATTGTAACCTTATGGACAGGCAATTTGCCGTCGTCGAGAACTGCTTGAATCAATGCGTGTCCAGCTTCGTGATAAGCCGTTAAACGCTTTTCATCGTCGTCCATTAGTTTCTTTCTTTCACGTCCGAAGAACACTTTGTCGCGAGCTTCGCTAATGTCTTGATTTGTTACCAACTTTTCGTTGCGACGTGCTGCGATAATCGCACTTTCGTTCAACAAGTTTGCCAAGTCTGCACCAGAGCATGCGGGAGTCAACTTTGCGATTGTCGCCAAGTCAACCTCATCGGCAAGCTTGATTTTCTTTGCGTGAATTTTCAAAATTTCTTCTCGTCCCTTTACGTCGGGCAAGTCGATAACAACTTGTCTATCGAATCTTCCCGGACGCAAGAGTGCGTCATCGAGAACATCTGGACGGTTTGTTGCAGCGATAATGATAATACCTGTTTGTGCGTCGAATCCGTCCATTTCGACCAAGAGAGAATTGAGCGTTTGTTCACGTTCGTCATTTCCGCCACCAAGCCCTGCTCCACGTTTTCGTCCGACAGCGTCGATTTCGTCGATAAACACGAGGCATGGTGCTGTTTTTCTCGCCTGTTCAAACATATCTCTAACACGAGCTGCCCCGACACCGACAAACATTTCTACGAAGTCGGAACCACTAATTGAGTAAAATGGAACATCGGCTTCGCCAGCGACTGCACGAGCCAAGAGAGTCTTACCAGTTCCTGGGGGACCCACCATAAGAATACCTTTTGGGATTCTTGCACCGATATCTCGGAATCGTTGTGGATTCTTCAAGAACTCGACAATTTCGGATACTTCCTCTTTTGATTCGTCGCAACCAGCGACATCGTCGAAAGTGACTCTATCCTTGTCAGGAGTCAAAAGTCTTGCCCTACTTTTTCCGAACGAAAACGCACTCTTGCCCGACGACTTCATTTGATGAATAAAAAGGAAATAGAAAATTCCAGCAATCAACAGAATTGGAAATACCGACGAAAACAGATTGCTCCAGAATGTGCTTGCGGGAATTTCTTTTATTTCCCATGGAGCCGATGGGTCGGAAAGTTTTTTGTACATATCGTCGGTAATGCGTCCACTGAATGTGAATGGCAATGTGCGTGGAGCATCTTCTGGAGCACCTTCACGACCAAATACCGGATTCTTTATTTTCCCGTCGATGATATACCAATCTTTGCCTGCACTTGGGTCGTTGCGGATATTCATCGACACAAGCGAATCTGTTTCTGCTGCGTTGATGAGCTTGCGAACATCGAGTTCCTGTGCCTTGCCCGTACCACGAGGCAACGATGCTAAAAATACGACCGCACAAATAATCAAAAGCCAAACAAAGTAAGGCTTACTTGTACGTTTTTTTGAATTATTATCTTTATTTTCCATCTTAAAAATTTTCGATTAAATATTAACGAGGCGAAAAGGTCAATTCTAATGCCGAGCCAGCGTTTCTAATTTTATATTTGTCCGAAGGTGGCAACATTGGCGACCACAAGATTTCGCCCTTTTTATTACAGACAAGTGGAAATACATTTCGTTTCATCTGTGGCACTTTTTTTGCGTTATAAATTTCTTTGAGTTTCTTTGGCGATTTCGATCCAAGCGGAGCATATTTATCGCCGTCTTGTTTTGTGCGTGCAACAAGCACACCATTCCCCAAATTGCCGATACAATCGAGATCCAAATACGCTGTTGTGGCGTCATCATTATCACCGTTTTTTATCGACTCTCTACGTGTTTTTGTAAGCGATATTTTTGCGACACTTATCGCCGAGCCGTCGGGCAAAATATTTTTACCGACCTTTAATGGAACAGAATATTGCCAAACTTTTTTTGGCGAATCCAAATACAAACGGAGCTTCTCTGAATCAAAACAGACAAACACTTTCTGTCCTTCTTGCGTCTGCCCTGCACTCGATTTAAAACTTTCTTTTGATGTGAGCTTGTCGACAAGATTATCCACAGCACTCGCACGAACTGCTATATTGTTTTCCGAAAGAAAACGTTGAATACTGCGTCTTGCAAACGCTTTGCACGAAAGCAAAAATTCGCTCAAAAGTGATGTTGTCGCATCTCGAGAAAGCTCATTGAGTTTGTTGTACTCACGTTCAAAAATATCCGACAACGCTGTTGAATCTTCTTCAAGCAACGCTCTTGAACGCAATGCCGACTTGTAAATATCAACTTGTGTCGACTCTTCAAGAATTGGGATAACCTTATTGCGAATTCTATTGCGAAAATAATCTTCGCCAGCATTTGTACTGTCTTCGCACCAAATGATTTTTGATGCTACCAACGATGCAATAATTGCATCTTTCTTCAGATTCAAAAGCGGACGCAAAAATACAGTTCCTTTGAAATATGAAATCGCACGAGGTACACACAATCCGTCGCCCGAGCTACCACGAGCTAAACGCATCAGCATCGATTCAAGAACATCTCCGCAATGATGCCCTTGCACAATCGCACTCAAACCAAGTTTGCGAGATTCTTTCACAAAGAAATCCAAACGCAATGCACGCAATTTATCTTCTGTTGGCGAGACAGGCACGCTGTCGGGTTCGCCACGCACAAAGTTCAAACCTAACTTCGCACAAAGCTCTGCGACATATCGTTCATCAGAATCAGAATCTGTGCGAACCTTGTGATTGTAATGCAAAACAAAAATATCAGAAAGCCTGTCTGCAAAAATATCGGCGACACAATAAAGTGCGTAAACAGAATCGGCTCCGCCTGAACACGCTACACCGATTTTAGAACCACGTGCATGCAATGAGTACATTTCTGAGTACGCACTCTCATCTAATTCTGCGAGCCAATCTGCTCCACCAAATTTTATTTTTCTACGCATAAAATAAATTGATTAACATTATCGACACCACAAAAATTGGTGCAAGCACGAATCTAAAAAAAGCACTTCTTTTGCGAGCCATATTTGCCGAAATAAACAAAAATCCCAAAACTGCAATGAAAGAAAGTAAAGTTGAAGGCATCAAAAAATCTATCCTTCCGCTCCAAACATTTGCACCCCATACAGCTAAGTCCGACATCATCCCGACGAGAATAACCGCAACTTCGTTAAAACATCTCACAATAAAATCTGGCAATAAAAATCCCGCAAAGCCCAACCCTACGGCGATTCCAGCACCCGACACAAAAAATGGCGAATATAAAATCGACATCGGTGCGACAAAAGAAAAATAGTGTGCCGAAAGTGGTGCTCCCACAAATAATGCTCCCAACGAAATGCAAAAGGCACCGAGAAAATATATTATCAACCAACGCAAAAATCTTTGCGTTTTCGATATTTCATCAAGCTCTATGCGTTGAAAAATTTTGTATGAAATGTAATTGTACAACGGAACAGAATAGACAAATATCGACGCTACTATCGCATACGAAAGCACAAAGCCTGCGTCGAAAATGTAGCTTGGCGAAATCAACAGAAATATAAATGCCGAAAGCACCAACGCACCAAACGGCTTCATCCCACGCGAAAGCGACAACGCACACCAAACAAACGCTACAAATGCAAATGCACGAAGTGCCGAAGGGCGAGACCCACACGCACAAACATAAAGATACAACATCGGTAATGCGAGTAATGGCTGAATACGCCAATTCAAACGCAATGCAGAAAGAATCCCGAAAAGCACTGCTGTTGCAAATCCGATATGCAAACCACTAATCGCAAAAACGTGCATCGTGCCAGTATCCATATAGCTACGCTTTTGCTCTTTGGTCAGAAGACTTTTATCGCCTAAAATCATCGCCCGATACACTTTCGACGCTTCATCTTCCTCGATATTTTCACGCCAAAATGATGTGAGAGATTTTTCCATATACTGCCGAACTTGCTCAAAATATTCAAAACGCTTCTCTGCACTTTCTAAAATTTCTGCATTTGCGACACGAGCATTCATCTTAAAATATATGAAACGCTCATTGAGATATTTTTCAAAAGCTCTGCTTTCTGGCTTTGCAGAAAAGTGTCCGCGTGCTTTCACCTCATCAGGATAGACCGATGCGAAAATTCCAGTCAATTTCACGAGTTGCGAAACCGTTATATTTTTGTTTTCCGATGTCCGATTTTTGCCGTCTGAAATTGTATACCAAACTTTGTGTCCTTTTGAATTTTTCAAAAACTCTGGAGCAGAAACTATGCGAGCTACGCCGTAGCGGGAATCATTTGCACCACGCGAGACTTCATCGATTTTCACTGTGATTGTTGCTTCGCGTGGAGCAAAATTTTTGTATGGGTTTGCGTCGATACGAAAATAAAAATACCACATACACACGAAAAAAATTCCGACAAAACGCAAACACAAAAAAAGATATTTCTTTCTGGGGTCTTCTTTGTCAGAAAAAATCGATGTGAAAAATCGAAGTGTAATTTCTAATAGAACTGACGCAGTACCGAGTGTTAAAAATATATCGCTATACGCACGCCACTGGAATGTCCCAGCAATAATACACGCAAACATCAACGCCAAAAAGTAAGGCAATAGTGGCGTGTAAAATGACAAGCGTGCCGATTTCGGCAAGTCGCCTGTTGGCTCAAAAGGCTCTCCAGCCATTATTTTTTCACGAGAGAAAGCTCACTGATTGAATCGGCAGTTCTGTCGAATTCTAATTTCCCAACAGCACCTTCATATTTCAAATTTGTAAAATAGCCTCGCATCTTTGAAGGAATAAAACGAGACTTCTCCACTGCCGAAGCAAGCAACATTATGCTATCATAGCCGTATGCCGATTTCCATGTCGGCTCTGTTCCGAACATAGATTTATATGACGCTACAAATTTTTTCGACACGCTATTATTTATCTTACCTTGTGCAAAAAGTGGCTCAACTTTCAAAAGTTTTATTTTTTCCGACACCTTAAAATTATCATCAATCAAGCCACAATTCGCGACAATCGTATTTTGATAACCAGCCTTAATCAGACTATCTGTGAATGCTTGCAACTCCGAACCATAGCCTACATAAAACACATATTCAGCATAGAGACGCATTATTTGTTCGCCAAAGATAGTAAAATTTTTTTCACCCGCACCAAATACATCTCGATAGAATTTTGTCTTTGGAAGTTTGAGGTTAAATGCCAAATAATCTCCGTCTGCTTTGCCAAAGAAATCATCAACATTCATCGAGACAATTTGTATTGTGGAATCGTCCGCACGTTTCACAGCACTTGCCATAATATCGCCAACTTGTGCACCATTGATAAAAATACGTGTACTATTTGGCATATCGACAGTAATAGGCGGATACGAACACATATAATTTACAAAAACATCTTCGCACGATGACACTAATTTCTTTGTGAAAATTGTTTCCTTACCAAAGCCGAGATTGAAAACTTTTACGCCGTGTCGACGCATAGAATCGAACGTTTCCAAGAGCGTTGTATCGGTCGAACGAGAATCTTTCACAACAAGCTTTACGTTTATCCCAGATATTCCACCGCGTGCGTTGATTTCATCACATGCGACTTTCATACCATTTATAATTTCTTGCGATGCCTTTGCACAATCTCCCGTCAATGGAAGTACTGCACCGATTGGATAAATTGCCTTATCGTTTCCGCTTTTTGTTGAACAACCAACGACGAACAACAGAGTCGATAAAAAAGCAAAAAGTAATTTTATTTTCATATTTTTATTTTGAAAGAATAGCTGGTACACGCAAGCATTTACAAAATAAAAAATGCACCTTGTTTTCTCACAGGTGCATTCTTTTGATTAGTTGTCGAATCTGACGGAAATTACTACTCTGACAACCTTTCCGCCATCAGAGGCATACTTTCGTTTGATGTCCTTAAAGTTGCCTTCTGCGTCAAGTTCTTTTGCTTCTTGGACGACAGAGTCAGTTGGTTTGCTTCCGCCATCACCTGCAAATATTCCCGATTGTGCCATAGCTTCTGAAAGCGAACGTGCCTTTTCTGGAGATAATCTTGTGAACTGGTAGCAATAAGATTTACCAACAGTTAGAACTAAATCTTTAACATCTAATTTTTCAAAACGTTCGGTTATTGGATGCTTTGTTATCGTATTACCGTTGTTATTTCCGTCTGAATAAAAATACGACATAATACGAGAATATGCGTAATCCATCGACACTTTGATTTTCTTGTCTGCCGACTTTATGAGTTTCATTTTGCAGTATGAACCCAATTCGATTTCATCCACATCACCTGTATCACGTGGACGTTTACGATAAAGTTTTTCTACTTTTGCGTCGGCTTCAGTTAATCCGTTGCGTTTAAGATAATCTGCATAAGCCGATGCAAACGATGGCGAACCTCTTGTTGCGAGTGCGTCTAAATCTTCAAGCTCTTTGAGTTTTTGTTCAGCTGTTTCTTTTGCACCATTTGCTGTGGTCAATCTTGTTTCAGCTATATCAAGTGCTTTGCGAGCTTTCTCAAGCATCGATTTCACACGTTCTTGCGGTTTCATCGCCTGAACTTTTTGTGCCATTTTTTCTTCACGCTCTAATTTCTTTTTCTCAGCCAAAGCAGAGTGTGGGTATCCATTCGCACGATAACGTTTTGCAAAAAGTTTTCCGTCAAAACCTTTTTCCTGCGTTTCTCCTTCGTTAAGTGTGAAAGAAAATTTGTCTTCAAGTTTGTTCGAGACAAATGTTTCAACGCTAACGCGGTACGATTGTGCGAAAGCAGAAAGTGAGCATATTAAAAGTGTAAATGTTAAAATCTTTTTCATATCCTATTCCATCGATATTTTAAGGGAGAATAGTATTCTGCCTTTCATTTTTGTCAAGCAGAACATCCGTTTTACATCCTGTTGTAATCTTTCTTTACGCCTTTATTTCTTATCATCAAGCCACCTTGTATAACACCACTGCTTGGCTTGTCGAACATTCTACCTGGGGGAACAAATGTGCCTTTCTTAACTGATGCAAGGATGTCTTCGTGTATGATACTTTCGACATCTCCTCTTGCGACAGTACCGCCAAAGACACCATCAATTTGCTTGTACAGCTCGAGCTGACGTGTTGCTGGCTCTTGAAAATCGTAATACAATTCGCTGACAGTTTCACGAGCCAAATTCGCATTAGCACGCAATTCTGCACGCACAGATTGCAAATATCTAAAGAAATGAGAACGCAACACTCCCATTGTGCAACGCGAACCTTTTATAAATATTGGGTCGTACTTATCTGTGATATTTTTCAAGATTGGGTCGAGTGCATCTGCCCCGTATGCACCTTGCAATATGAATGTCAACGCACTCATATTCACTCTGCAAATATCGTCTAACAACGTTTTTTGTTTCGCATATTTTTTTGAATCGTATTTTGCGAACTTTTTTAAATCTTCAAGATACACGATTGTGTACTTGTCGGCAACGCCAGTATTTTTTTTCGCCAAGATAAGTGTTTTATCCATACCTTTCCATAGGCTCACTCTATTTGGATTATTCAACAACGAGTCTATGTTAGGGTCTTCATATGATGCGTATGTGCGACTATCATAGTTTGGCGAAACCTCAAAAAATCCGAGCGGAGTACCAGTCTCCTTTTCAAGAATCAAACTTCCCGATGTCAACGAACGCACGATTGATTTATCGGCTTCTTTAAAAATTATATATTTCCCGTTTTCGAGTTTCCCCGACACCGCAAATTTTTTGCCATTTGTTCTGACGCCGATTATTTCTATGTCTTTCGATGATTTCTCAATGCTTTTCGAGGCAAATTTGATTGTGTCGATTTTATAATTACCCTCCACTACCATAATCGCAAGCGTACTATCGCTCGACATAAATACGTTATCAAAAGAAATTTTTTCATCAGCACCCAAGTCCAAAGTCAGAGTCGACTTTGCGTTTTGCAACAATTCGGACGGGAAAATTGCGACCTTCTTGCCGTGCATTGTCGCAAAATACACATTGAATGTGCTATCAGACGCATCAATCAAGTAAGTATATTTCTTAAATATTTCTTGTGCCGTTTTTGAGATATTTTTGTACTCTTCAAAATCTGTATTCGACTTCGTGTATACGATGTTATCTATTGCGACGTCGAGTGCATTGAGTTGTGCGACAAAATCGTCTGGGATTTTTTTCTCTATTTCTGTACGCAAATTTGCGTGCGACGGCGGTAATTGTTTTGTTAAAAAGTTATGTCTCGCCCGAATTTGATTTTCAAAAAACAACAAACACTCATTTGGCGACGAGATAAGTTTATGTATTGTTTTAGAAGAAATCTTTTTAAAGTCTTCTGTAGACATCTGCATAGACTTTGTTTTCACCATTGCATAAACTTCGAGTGCTTGTGCCAATATATCGACTTGTGCGGAATAATTATGTTCAAAAGTTTTGAACAACTCTGCACGCATCATATTTTTTTCTTCAGATGAAAACGACGATTCACCAAATTTATTCTCAATGTCTTCGTATGCAGATGTCTGTTTTGTTACAAAAGACAATCTATTTGAATAATTATCGGGATATTGTTGAGTCGCTTTTTTTAGAAGTGCAGAATAAACATCATCTGGCACATTTCCTATTTTCCTATCGAGTGCACTCATCGCTGAAATTTGCGATTTTATCCAGCGTTCTCTTTCATCTAATTTTGTCGGAAAATATTTTTCTGCGAGCGTTTTTATTTCGGCTATACGAGGGTCTACTTGTTTCGCCTTTCCAGCCAAAAATGGTATTTCATCGCCATATTTATCATAGCAATACCAAGCCCCGACACCAATCAAAATTAAAAACAATATAAAATTTTTCATACAATTTTTCCTATTAATATCCACCACCTATTGAACCACCAATTCTCGCATTATTGTGCGATGAATTGTTGTATCGAGTTGTTAGGTCGGTATGGATTATGTTCATAATATTTTTATCTTCCAACCCTTCGGAAATGTATTTGTACATAGCCTCACGCAAGGCGTTCTGATATTTATATTCTTGTCTGTATATTGAATAAAATTCTTTCTCATTTTTATTGCCAGCAAGCTCTCGTTTCAACGCATAAGCGACATCAATCATATAATTACGATAATATCGCTCAAAAGACTCGCGCGTAATATTGTCGTATAAAAGTGGCTTGCGATAACGTTCTGCTATTCTACCAAGACGACGAGAACGCAATGCTTCGTTAAACATATTCGATTTAAAGAACATCAAGAAGTCGTTATTATCATCGGTGAACAAACGTATCTCATTTTTTTGTTTTTGGAATTTTTCAACATCGAGCAGTTTCCAATTTTCAAATGCCGTCATTCTGACAAACCTAATTGAACTACGGGGCGCATCTGTTTTATTTACTGTTCCATCAAATTGACGGACAAACGTGGAAAAGTCGGGGATTGCAAAATTTTCGTGTCCGATTACATTGCCCGTCTTACCGAAATGCGATATTACACCAGCATTGTACACACGCACTGCCATCGAAACAAGCTTGCCTGTTTTAGAATCTATCACGACAGAATTTTCACCCACTTTTACTTTCTCGACAATCGAGATGAGCAAACGCTGACCATTTCGCCCCAGTGGCTTAACCGACGTAGAATACGATGTACTCGGATTTGTCGCCGCTGTCAAATTCAAGTAGTCGTTATCTTCAGAGAAAACTGAAACAGGAGATGATATAAATCCCCCTTGCGCTGGTGCTATCATAAAAAGCTCTCTATCGAACAATGCGAGAGAATCTTCGTTTGATACAACTTCGATTGGTGTAAAGTTGCTGGGCACCTCATCTGGAATTAAAAGAATCATTGGGTGCGAGTCTGAAATATATCCTTTTGAACACACAATTTTCCCACGACTATTTGCAAACACAACTGGGAATTTTTCTGGTATAAAATGTTTCGTCGCAAGAACAACAACTTTACCATTCATCTTCACTAATGCAGCAGTATAGATTTCTTCTTCTGCGCCTCGCTTTGTAAAGATTGATTGGCGGAAAATTTCTTCGGCACGATTGCGCAATTCAGCAGATTCGTCTGTCGTTATTTTCTTGTTCAATATTTTCGATGCTACACTGGGGTCTTTCTTTATCTGCGTTAAAACCGTCTGCAACTCTGTGTATTTTTGGGGATACGACAACTCGGTTTTTTTCAAAATTAATTTCTTTACATCGTCTTGAACATCTTTTTTCACGCCAGTTATAACAAACCTATCAAACTTATATTTTGCGACTGCACAATTTTCGTAATGCTCTACAAATTTGCGTGGTTTGTCTGGATAATTTTTACAAAGGTCAGCATAAAAAGCATCAATTTCTTGCGTTGAAAAATAATGTTTACGCGCATTTATTGCCGACATTGCATACTTCCAGTCATGCAATAGTCTTATTTTTTCGATGTAATTATCGGGCGCAACGGCATCAACAAGTGCATAGATTTCGTCCCACTGCTTGTCTGAAAAACTTACACGGATTTGCTTTAATCTATAATATGCGTTGGTTTGCTCCGACATATACTTAAGGCGTGCAACATAATCGCTGGGATACTTTGCTTCTGCTCTATTGCGCAAAACCGTATACTCGTTCAACGGCATATCGGGAATGAATTTCGACAATTCTTCGTATGCACCGTACTGTTTATTTACCCACTCTTCTTGCAACGCTTGTGAGTTTGGGAAATTCTTTTTTGCCAACTCTCTTAATTTATTCTGAACTCCTACATCAATAGTTGATGTTTCTGAATTCGACATTTTCTTCTCGAGAATTTCCTTCTTCTCTTTTATATAATCGCAACCCGAGAACAGCGAAAGACTCAAACATACGAGTACAAAATAAAAAACTACTTTCATTTATCTTTTCCTTTCCACTCACTTTAAGAGCAACAAACAAATAATCAAGACAAATAAAATATAATAAAAAAAGCTCGATGTTATCGAGCCTCTTAAAAAATCTTTATTCAAAAATCTTCTGAATATCGGCAAACGCACACTGCGTTTCTTCGCCCGATTTTAAATCTTTTACTTTTACAACACCTGCTGACAACTCATCTTCGCCAAGTATTATCGCTTTCTTTGCCCCGACTGCATCAGCCTGCTTAAATTGTTTGCCAAACGATTGCGATTTCAACGGATAATCAACCTTTACACCGCTTCTACGCAACGATGTTGCAAGCTCCAATGCCTTGCTTCTGACTGAATCAGAACCTATCACAAGATATGCGTCGGGAGCGTCAACTAACGCACCTGTTTTGCCAGTCAATTCCAAGAGGTCTGCCACTGTGACATCGCCCATGCCGAATCCGACTGCCGACATATCTTGATAGCCGAGCTTTTTGACAAGGTTATCATAACGTCCACCACCAGCGAGTGCTCTGCCAGTTCCAACGGTTTGGAATGCTTCAAACACAAAGCCTGTATAATATGCCAATCCACGAACAATCCCCAAATCGGGCGAGATAAATGCACCTACACCTAACGATTCAAGAATTGAAATAAGCTCACGCCATTGTGCGATTCGTTTTTCGACACGTTCCAAAAGTTCGCCTTCGACATCAAATGCCGAACGCATAGAATCGACATCATTTATAACGATAAATTTTCTTATCTTTTCGATGAGTACTGACGCATCTAACCCAGTACCTTCGATTGCCTTTGCTGTCATTTCGTCGAGTGCTTCAGGCGAAACTTTTTCGAGTTTATCGACAACCGACAAAACTGGAATAATTTTATCTTCGGGTACTCCTGCACTTTCGAGGAATAGCACCCACAAATTTCTATCGCCCAAACGAAGTTTAAATTCGTTTTCTGTAAGACCAAAACCACGCAACGATTCAATCAAAAGTGCGATAATTTCGGCATCGGCGTTCAACGACTCCTCGCCGAGAATATCGGCATTATATTGAAAGAACGCACGGAGTCTTCCTTTTTGTTGGCGTTCGTATCTGTAATTTTCGCCAATTGCAAACCACTTTACTGGACGGCGAATTCCACCTGCTCTTGCTCCGACCATACGAGCGAGCGATGGTGTCATTTCGGGACGCAAAGACACTGCTCTGCCTCCCTTATCGACAAATTCAAAAAGTTGCGATTTTATTTCTTCGCCACTTTTTTCTGTAAACAAATCCAACTGTTCGAGAACTGGTGGCTCAAATTCGGAAAATCCGAACGAACGAGCCACTTTTTGCCATACGCCAAAAATATAATTTTTCTTGGCACAATCTTCGGGATAAAATTCCCTAAAACCTGGCAATGTCTTGAACATATTTTGGAAATGCAATTATTTTCTTGCACGAGCAGCTTTGCTCTTTTCTACGATAGAAAGGTCAAGCTTCTTGAGTGCTGCTTTGAGTTCTTTACCTGCTTTGAACTTTACGATTGCACGCTTTGGAATTACAACGTCGTGATCTGGCTTTGTTGGGTTTCTGCCAACGCGTGGTTTGCGTACTTGAACTTCCAATACGCCAAAGTTGCGGAGCTCAACATTCTTTCCTTGAGCGAGCGATGCCGACAAAATGTCGAGCGTACGCTGTACGATGTCTTTCACATCGTTTTGGAGAATGTCGCCACGACGACATTCTTCTTTATCTTGATAAATCTTTTGTACAATTTCTCTTTTTGTGAGGTTTTGCATGATATTTATTTTTTTTAGTTTATTGAGTGAAAGGTTAATTTCATTATCTTGTTTCTATCGCAATATTACGACGAAACTATAAATGAACATTTCATTAAAAGGTTATTTCTTAAAAAAATTTGTCAACACAAATATTCAAAAAACCTTGAAAAAATCGCCTTTTTCAAGGTTTTACCATTTTTTTGCTCTTATTTTTCAAGCAACAGACCAGCATAACCTCCCGCAATCACTAGTTTTCCTTGCCAAAATGCAGGTAGGTTCGGAGCTGTTTTCAATACAAAAGTCTTTAATAACTTTGGTGATTTTTTGTCTGAAAAATCATAAACTCGACAATTCGGGAAAATTCTACTCGACACCACGACCTTATTTCCATCGACATTCATCAATCCTTCGTGTGCATTTTTTCTACCTCCATCAACTTCAGGAAACTCCTTACAATACGGATATGCCATCGGTTCTCGACCTACCAATGAAAGTTCTTCCATTGGATTTACCAAAGTGTATCCACCATTGTATCCGAATACAAAACAGTCTTTCAGTGCAGCAATTCCGCTTGATTGCGATCGCCCACAATTACCTTTTTGAGTCGATACCAACTTTACTGAATTCTTCGAGATATCAAATATCCAAGCACCACCTATATGACATCTAAACGCCCAATACCTATCGGTTATAAGCCCGTGCGAGCCAAAATCAGCATACACAAGGGTATTGTATGTATTTTGACGCAATAAATGTTTTGTTTTCTGGGGATTTGAAATATCAAAGAAATTGATTCTTGTATCGCCATACTCAATCAGAACATTTTTACCTTTAAACGCACGCACATAAAGTGCACACTTCATTTCTTTTGTTGTAGGAATTTGTCCGAGTTTTTCGAGATTGCCAGCACTTACAATCTTGTAGATACCAATCCCATTGAGACCTTCTGCAACATACAATTTTCCATCTGCAATAGAAAGATCGTAAGCACACCCTACTTTTATAGTATTAAGGTATTTTATTTTTCCTTCTGAAAGTTTATAGGCTTTTACGCCCTCCCAAACATTCGCAGTATATGCAATATCGCCATCAAGTGCAACTGACATCACTGGATTTTCTCGATTCATTCCAGATGTCACAAAATCTTTATGCGACAAATCCTCGATTTCTTTTGGCAATAATGATTCCACATTGCTTAATTTTTCTTCTTCGATTCGAGCCACATTCGGCATTTTTGCAAGATATATTCCCGTTTCGACTCCTGAAAAATAAATAACACCATCGCCTATTGCCACTGATGACACTGGATCACCAAACGATGTTTTAGGATCGAGGATTTCTGGAATTACTTTTGCAAAATGTGAAGAACAATCTTTGTACTTTGGAAGCACTATATTGCCGATGATTTTTGGATTCTTTTTATCCTTTGCATCGAGAACAAACATGCCATTCATAGTATCTACCGCAAAGACATAATCGCCACTTACACGAGGCAACCAATAATCCGCAAAACGCGAATATGCTTTTGGGAATTGTGTTCTTGAGATATGCTTTGGATTGGCTATATCGGAAATATCCCAAATTTCGAGAGCATGACCAAGTCCATACCCTACACTTCTCTTCACAAATCTTCTATGATGACCAGATGAAACATAGAGATAATTTCCTCTAACAACAAGCCCATCAGTGAATCCGTCAATTTTAAATTTATTTACAAATTTCAAACTCGAAGGAATGCGAGCATCGATAATTGTTACTTCTCCTTTCGACCAATCGCCACTGAAAATATATCCATTATGATAATATACCGACTGCGACTCGTCCGTAAGGATATACGAGAGATGTTTCATTTTTGCAGGATTAGAAACATCTACACACTGCACCCCAAACATTCTCAAACCGACAACTGCAACACCATTTTTGACATCAAGACCAGTCGCCATTTCAATCGTTGCGAAGTTTGAAATAATCTTCGGATTTTTTGGGTCAGAAACATCTACACTCCAAAGTCCATTTTCACGTGCCGCAAGATATAGAATATTGCCACAAACTTTTATCTGTCTAACATTCCCCATTCCGCCGACTTTACCAATCAAACTCGGCTTGTCTGGAGTAGAAATATCGTAAATAGAAACACCATCTTTTTCGAGAGCATAAAGCAATCCATTTGCTATAGACAAAGACATTGTGCCTTTTGTCCCCTCTATTTTTGAAAACGGAATTGCTTTTCCCCATTCCGATGAAAGACAATCATTAATTATCTCTTTGTCTTCTTGAGAAAACAAAATGTTAAAACAATTTACAAAGAGAAAGAATGCTACTATTTTTTTCATACTCATAAACCCCTTTTCATATCAAAAAAAATCTTCATATGATTTTTTCAAGAAAAAATATTGGTTATATTTGGAGAGATTACCCCAAGTTTTTCAAAGGAAGAAGCCGATGCTTTTCACATCGACTTCGTTATCAAAATATATTATTTCCTATGCAATCTTACGACAACTTAACGTCTTCCCACGCGGCGTTGTTTGCATTACTCTTGAGTGCTGCATCGATGAATGCCAAGCCCATTCTGCCGTCGAGAACTGTCGCATAGCGTGTGTGTTCGTACGAGAATGCTTTGCCTTCTTTCCATGCACGGATGTCTTTTTCAAACTCACGGTGCAAACGTGCGTATGCGTCGTGGAAACCTTCTGGGTGACCTGATGGAATCTTTGGTTCTTTGAGGAGTTCTTCTGGAACATCACCAAGGAAGCCGTCGTTTGGTTGAACATCACCACGCCAGTATACACGGTCTGGTTGTCCTGGGAGCATAATTGTTACCTTTTCTGGCTCTTCTTGACGCCATACGAGTGTTCCCTTTGTGCCAACAACTTCGAGCGACAAGTCGTTCTTATGGCCGATGCAAACTTGCGATGCTCTTACCATTGCTTTACCGCCATTTGAGAGTTCGCAATAAGTTGTGAAGTGGTCGTCGAGCAATCTGCTCTTTACAAATGTTTCCAAGTGTGCCGAAACTTTAGTTACATCGAGACCAGTTACGAAACGCAACTGCATCAATGCGTGTGTGCCGATATCGCCACCGCAGAGTGAACCGCCCGAACGCTTTGGGTCTGTACGCCAGTCAGCACCGCCTTCGCCACCAGCTTTTTCAACTTGCTTTGCGAGCCAACCTTGAATGTACGCTGCATCTACCCAACGGATTTCACCGAGCAATCCACTTGTTACAACAAAGCGTGAGAACCACGATGACCAGTGTCCGAGATATGTGTGTGCAACTGCGAATGGCAAGCCTTTTGCTGTCGCTGCCTTAACGATATCATCTGCTTGTTCAAGGTTGATTGTAAGTGGCTTTTCGCACATTACTGGGATGCCAGCTTCGATTGCTTTCATAGCTGGATCATAGTGTACAAAGTTTGGAGTTACGATAAGAACATAGTCGAGTCTTTCTTCTTCAGGAAGATTTTTTTGGTCGTTAATCATATCGACGTATGACGGATACCCTTTGATTGGATATGGCCAATTTTCAGCTTCCTTCATTGCGACTTCAGGATTTGGGTGAAGTGCAGCTGCAACTACTCTGCGTGTTCCGTCTGAGAATATTGCTTTTTGGTGTGGTTGTGCGATAAATGCACCACAGCCTCCACCGATAAGCCCTACATTAAGTGGTCTTTTTGACATATTTTTCCTTTGATTTTTTTATTGTATTAAAAAATTGTTTCGCTATCCGTATACAAACAAGTAGCGAGTTTTACGTTAGAAACACTACTATTTATATTTTTTCTTTCAATCTTTTTTTTACTAATCGATTCCCCTTTTTCCCGATATACTACTTATGAAAACTTTTATATCGAAAATTTATGCTTACGAAATTTTAGACTCTCGTGGAAATCCGACTGTCGCAACTCAAGTGGAACTCTCCGACGATACTGTTGCAACTGCATCTGTACCATCTGGTGCATCGACTGGCGAAAACGAAGCTGTCGAGTTGCGAGATGCCGATAAATCACGTTTCAACGGCAAAGGTGTACTTTCGGCTATCGAAAATGTCAACGATGTTATCGCACGAGAACTAATCGACAAATGCCCATTCAACCAAGAAGAAATAGACCAAATTATGATATCGCTCGACGGCACGCCAAACAAAAGACGTCTTGGTGCAAATGCGATTCTTTCTGTTTCTCTGGCTGTCGCTCGAGCATCGGCTAAATCAAAAAAATTGCCACTATTTAGATATATCGGTGGAATCAACGCACGCACTTTGCCAACGCCAATGATGAACATCATAAATGGTGGAGCACACTCCGACGCCCCAATCGATATTCAAGAATTTATGATTGTCCCAAAAAATTTCGATTCCTTTAAAGACAAGCTCCGTGCAGGCGTTGAAATTTTCCAAACTCTAAAAAATATTTTACGCAAAAATAATCTCTCAACTGCTGTCGGCGACGAAGGTGGTTTTGCACCGAATCTAAAAAGCAATACACACGCTCTCGACTTAATCGAACAAGCAACTACACAAGCCGGATACAAATTTGGCGAAGAAGTTTTTGTCGCCCTCGATATCGCCTCAAGCGAGTTTTACCAAGACCAACATTATGTCTTAAAAAAATCCGACAACTCAAAATTCACTTCCTCGCAAATGATTGATTGGCTCGTAAAGCTAAAATCGCAATACCCCATTATATCTATTGAAGACGGATGTTCCCAAAACGATTGGGACGGCTGGATTGAATTAACAAAAAGATTAGGCGACTCAACGCAACTTGTCGGCGACGACCTCTTTGTTACAAACTCTACTTTCTTGCAAAAAGGAATCGATTTACACGCTGGCAACGCAATCTTAATCAAGCCTAACCAAATCGGCACTTTATCCGAAACTTTGCAAACTATTCGACTCGCTAAAAACGCTGGTTTTGGAACGATTATCTCGCATCGTTCAGGCGAAACAGAAGACACTTTTATCGCCGATTTGGCAGTCGCTACAAACGCAGGACAAATCAAGACAGGCTCGCTCTCTCGTTCAGAACGCACCGCAAAATATAATAGGCTTCTTTGTATTGAAGAAAATTTATAAAAGCAAAAAGCTTACGGATTAGTCCGCAAGCTTTCTCTTTAAAGACGATGTTATATCTTATTTGTTAAGTTCAATACAATCTTTTACTGCGTCGTATTCGGTGATGACAAGCGGATAATCTGTCAATGGAACGTTTGTTATAGAAATTCCCGTTCTTTCTCTGTCGCCCCAGAATTTTCCTTTGTACTCAAATACTCTGCCAGAAATTGTATCGAGCAAAACTACTCGTTTAAATAGTTTTGTTTCTTCGATAATTCTAAAGCTTGCGTTTTCGATTGGCTTCATCTGCACCTGAATATCTTCTGCGAGCCAATATGCGACAAGTGGCCAACCCTTGCGGATAAATGTTTCTGTGCGTTTAGCAGAATCAAATACTCTCGACATCCCCAACGTTTCGGGAATTGCTTTGCGTGTATAGATGTTCGCCGACCATGCAAAAGGCTGAGTATCTTTATCGAAAATTGGCGTATAATTCTTCAAGATATGATACGCTTTTTTTGTTTCATAAGTAATGTTTTTAAAGATACCATATTTTGCAAAAAGAGGCTTGCCTCCTTTGCCCATTTGATAACCTTCTTTGAGGTCTACACACTGATAAAGCGATGACATCCCATATCCACTCGAAAGGTCGAGAGTAAAGCGACGGAGCATCCATTTTGCTTGCATATATTCGCCACCACTTGTTGCAGGTCTCATATAATGCCCCACTGGATAGCTCGAGCCAAAGCCAGATTCGCCTTGCCACAACGATATATCTCGATTCGGATTATATTGCTTAAACAAGCGATACATTGCCTTTGAATCGATATCGTGTTTTTCTTCGGGAATGATGCAGTACGGATGAATTGCGTAAAAGTCAATGTAATCGCCACCGCCATACTGGAAGAATTTTGAAGTAAACGCACGGAAGTAGCTTGCATTTACTGCACCGATTTTTGCGTTTGGAATATTTTTTCTGATGATATCGCCTGTGATTCTAACAAGTTCGACATACGCCTTGGGATCGGCTTTTTTAGGTTGCCAAAATTCGTCGATATTCGATTCGTTCCAAATTTCAAAATATTGAACTCTGCCCTTGAAATGTTTTGAAAGTGCATCGATATAATTTTTCCAAGCCTGCAAACATTCTTCGCCATAGTAAAGTGGGACATGCCCAACGCCTGTTGGGTTTTTCATTTCTCCCATATATAAACCATTGCCGAAACCTACATTAAACCATGGCTTGATTCCTCGCTTGATGAGATTATCGACGATATCATCGAGCCATTTGAAATTGTAAACACCTTTTTGTTTTTCGGTTTTCGACCAACCTGTTTGGCAACGAGCCCACTTGATGCCCGTTAGTGCGAGTCTATCGTAAACTTTTGTTGGGTCAAACATATCGCGATCGAGAACCTCAAAACCGATACTCAAACGTGAGTCTTCAATTTCTGCCGATGTCTTATGTTTAATTTTTCCGATTTCTACCCATTCAGAATTTGGCAAAGGTAGCGACGGCTCTACCTCTTCAACTTTTTGATACAACCCAAATGCAGTGCTTGTTGCTCCTATAAACACCGCTGTTTTTATGATATTAGATATTATTTTTTTCATCATCATATTATCAATTCCTATTAGATTTTATTTTACTGCTATACATGAAAAATTCGATGCAACATGCCCTGTCCACAAATCGACATAAATCTTTTTCTTGTTTTTCAAAGATTCGGGCAAATCAAATTCGTAGTAGAAATTATTTTCTTTTGTAGGTTCAAGTTCTGTCCAATTTTCGCCATCAGATGAAAATCTAAATTTTGTCTTTGCCTTTTTACCACGAAGTCGGGACCCCAACAAAGCCAACTTCGAGTATTTGCCAACCTTCGACAAATCTATACCTACTTCAAGATGCTTCAAAAAGTAGTAATAATAAATGCACTTTGACGGATTAAACCAACCTTCAACTTTTCGTTCTTCATACTCTGGCGAGAGTGGCGAGAACACTGCTTTATAATTTTGCTTCTCGAAAGGTTCAAGCCAATCACGTTTCTTCCCGTCAAAAGAATACGCTTCAAACTTTGCGTCTTTATTGCGGAACACACAGCCTGCAATTTTATTATTTCTAACGGCAAAAAGCCAATAAACTGGAGCTTTATTTTTGCGTGGTGCTTCCAAGACAAACTGCGATGCCGTCTTACCCGACGGCGTATGCAATGTCATTTGTGCATTTTTATGAGTATGCCCAGCGATAATCTTCACATCACCCTTGTACGAGTTTACAATGTCGCGAACAACGAGTCCTGCCTTGTATTCTGCCGAAACACTACCAACAGGCTGGTGAATAAAAATCACAATATCTTGACCTTTTAATTTTGCGATATCGTCTTTTAACCACTTCAGTTGATCGTCATCAAGCATTGCACAATGCAAGCCATTTAACGTGATAAAATGTACACCAGCAAAATCGAAAGAATAGTACGATTTAAGTTCAGGCATATATTTTTTATAAAGCACATTGTCGAAATCTTTTGGCTCGATTGTATCGTGATTACCAAGTACAAACTTTGGCTCGATTGGCTTTAAGCGATTGATTCCAGCCTTGAGCAATTCAAGCTCTTTTATCGCCATATTATGATTCTTTGAGACATCACCAGCACACTTATTACCGTTTGAGATTAAGTCGCCCAACATAGCCAAAAATGCAGGAGCTGGCGAATATGTTTTCAACTCATCTGCTACTTGATTGAAAAGGTCGTTATAATGAGTTCGTTCAACGTTAAAATGTGGGTCGCCCATTCCAGCGAAGTAATTTCCGTCTTTTAGCGATATTCCCAACGCTTTAAATGCTAATTCTGCACTATCAAAAGTACCGATATTTTTCGCAAAAATATTTTCGACGCAAAAAATATTCATCGCCGTAAAAAGCGATGCTTTCTTCAGAAATGACCTTCTATCCATACGAAACAACATACAACAACTTATGCACTATGCAATAAAAAAGACAAATGGGTTCTTCTATACCCCTCCCATCAGAGCCCCATAATACAACGCAAAAAACACTCTAAATACTAAAACGAAAACTCTCCAACGCTTTGGAGAGTTTTCTGTATAATTGTGCAACCCAAAATCAGCAGGCGATATTGCCTACGGCAATCGCCTGCCGGTGCCCGTCAAAAAATTATTCCCATTCGATTGTTGCAGGTGGCTTCGACGAAATGTCCAAACATACGCGGTTGACACCTTTAACTTCGTTAATGATTCTGTTAGAAATTTTGCCGAGAATATCGTGTGGGATGTGAGCCCAGTCTGCTGTCATTGCATCTTGCGATTCAACTATACGCAATGCGATAACGTTGTCGTATGTGCGTTCGTCGCCCATTACACCGACAGTCTTAACTGGCAAGAACACTGCAAATGCTTGCCAAAGGCTGTAATAGAGTCCGCTTGCATACATTTCTTCCATAAGGATAGCGTCGGCTTCACGGAGGATATCCAAACGCTTCTTTGTGATGTCGCCAACAACACGTACACCCAAGCCTGGTCCAGGGAATGGATGACGCCACAAAACTTCTTTCGACAAGCCGAGTTCTTTACCCAATGCACGAACTTCGTCCTTGAACAATTCACGCAAAGGTTCGAGAAGTTTCAATTTCATATTCTTTGGCAAACCACCAACGTTGTGGTGGCTCTTGATGAGTGATGCAGGGTTGCCTGCAATCGGCACACTTTCGATAACGTCAGGATAGAGTGTTCCTTGTGCGAGGAAATCGACCTCGCCAATCGACTTAACTGTCTTGTCAAACACTTCGATAAACGTCTTGCCGATAATCTTGCGTTTGCGTTCTGGATCTTTTACACCAGCGAGTTTCTTCAAGAAAAGATTTTCTGCACGAACAGTTTTCATCTTCATCTTGAAATTGTTTTTAAAGAGATCTTCAACCTTCTTGCGTTCGTCTTTGCGGAGAAGTCCGTTATCGACAAATACGCATGTAAGTTGGTCGCCGATTGCCTTGTGAATAAGTGCTGCCGCAACAGACGAGTCAACTCCACCACTCAAGCCCAAGATTACTTTCTTGTCGCCAACTTTTGCACGGATATCTTCAATCGCCTTGCCGACGTAATCCGACATTGTCCAGTCGCCTGTGCAACCACAGATACCATAGAGGAAGTTTTTGATAATTTCCATACCGCGTGGTGTGTGTGCAACTTCTGGGTGGAATTGCATACCATAGAACCCACGCTTCTTGTTCTCGATAAGTGCGTATGCCGAATTTTCTGTCGTGCCGATTGCCTTAAAACCTTCTGGCAATTTTTCGATTTTATCGCCATGCGAATTCCATACCTGCATTGGCGATTCAATGCCCTTCAAAAGACGACTTTCGCCTTTGAATGACAACTTGCCCAAACCGTACTCACGATGTTTGCTCGATACAATTTTTCCACCGAGCATATGTCCCATAAGTTGAAGTCCGTAGCAGATGCCCAACACTGGAACTCCCAAGTCGAAGATTTTTTTATCTGGACGTGGCGAACCTTTTGTCAACACACTTGCAGGACCTCCCGAAAGAATAATCCCACAAACGCCTTGCTTTTTCAGCTCGCTGGCTTTTGTGTTGAAAGGCATAATTTCTGAATACACGCTACATTCACGAATGCGACGTGCTATCACTTGTGTATACTGCGAACCGAAGTCCAAGACTGCTATCTTTTGATTCATATCGTATAGTATTTTTTGGTTTGTTAAAATTTTAATCTGGGATTTTTATATCCACAGGCTGGACAGTTTTCTATATCTTTGCTTTCTCGCGAAGTATAAATACTATCGCAATGCAAGCAATGGAATGTTGTTGTGCGTGCCAACTTCTCGTAATTGCGATTTTGTCGACGCGACGCAACAAAAGATATTCCTCCAAATATGATAAGAATTATCCCAAGTGCAATAGCAAAAAACAAAGAAAGGGTCATTTTTTTATTTTGGGGTAAATTTGAAAGCACAAACGCACTCGTTGTTTGAGCGAGTGCGTCTGTGTTATAAGTGTGTTAAAAGAGGAAGCTATTACTTTGCTTCGTCTGCTTTTTCCGCTTCAGCACTTGCTACTTTTTTTGTAGCTTTTTTTGTTGCGGTCTTCTTTGCAGTTGCCTTCTTTGTTGCAGCTTTCTTAGCTGGCTTCTTTTCTGCAACAGCTTCTTCTGCCTTTTCAGCTGGCTTTTCTACTGCCTTATAGCCTTGATCGTCTGCTTCGATAAGCTCGATGATTGCCATATCTGCTGCGTCGCCCTTGCGTGGAACGAGCTTGTAGATACGTGTATAACCACCTTGACGATTGAGGAACTTTGAAACCTTTTCTGCAAAGAGGAAGTGTACTGCACTAACGTCGCGAAGTTTCGCGAGTGCATTTCTGCGATAGTGCAACTTCTTTGCTGTATCTTCAGTTGCTGCTGCCTTCTTTGCGAGTGTGATTACCTTTTCAGCAAAAGGACGCAAAGCTTTAGCATAACCGAGTGTTGTTTCGATTCTGTCGTGACGGAAGAGTGCCGACGCAAGTGATGCCATAAGCGATGCACGGTGCTCTTTCTTTACACCCATCTGATGTCTGTGTTTATTGTGACGCATTTGTTCGTTTTTCTAAATTAGAGTGTTGTTGTTGAATCAATGAGACGCTCGTCAATTTTCATACCGAGCGACAAGCCCAACTGTTCGAGCTTGCTCTTGATTTCGTTGAGAGACTTCTTGCCGAAGTTGCGATACTTGAGCATTTCTTGCTCCGACTTCATCGCCAACTCGCCGACTGTTGTAATATTTGCATTGTTCAAGCAGTTCGCTGCACGAACAGACAACTCGATTTCGTTTACGCTCATATTCAAGAGCTTTCTCAATCTGTTCTGTTCTTCGCTTACTTCCTTGCCAACTGTTTCAAACTCGATATCTTGTTCGTTTACCTTGTCGAATACATCGATGTGGTGCTTCAAGATTACCGCTGCTTCCTTGAGGGCTTCGTCTGGTGTGATTCTGCCGTCTGTCCAGATTTCAAGCGTGAGTTTGTCAAAGTCTGTCATCTGTCCTACGCGTGTTGCGTCAACAGAATACTTGACCAATTCAATCGGACTGAAGAGCGAGTCAACTGGGATTACCCCAATTGGCTGATCTTCGTATTTGTTCTCGTCTGCAGGTCTCCAGCCACGGCCACTTGATATTTCAACCTCTGCTGTGAATCTGCGTTTTGTATCGAGAGTGCAAATTACTTGTTCGGGATTTACGATTACGAAATCGGCATCTTCTTGGATGTCTGCTGCAGTGATTTCTCCTTGCTTTTCAACATCAATCATAAGACGCTTGTTTTCGCGTGCAGTGCTCTTTATCTTAATCTTCTTCAGGTTGAGTACGATGTCCGTAACGTCTTCGACAATGCCGTCTACGCTTTGGAATTCGTGGTCTACGCCGTCAATCTTAATCGAGCTGATTGCTGCACCTTCGATAGAGCTGAGAAGCACGCGGCGCAACGCGTTTCCGATAGTATAACCGTACCCTGTTTCAAAGGGTTCGGCAACATACTTTGCGTAAGTGCTTGTTGCACTTGCTTCGTCTTTAACAAGACGTTTTGGAAGTTCAAACTTTCCGAGTCGTTTAGCCATAGTGATCTCCGTTTTCTAAATTTAATTACTATCTCGAATAGAATTCAACGATGAGCTGGTCATTGATTGTTTGATCCATCTCTTCGCGGATTGGAAGGCGACTTACTGTGCCCTTGAAAGCATCGTCTACACGTTCGAGCCATGCTGGTGCTGCACGAAGTTGCAACGCATCAAGCGAGCTTTGTGCAAGCTGACGCGATGATGTGCGTTCACGTACTTCAATTACGTCTCCTGGTTGGCATGTGAAACTTGGAATGTCAACTTTCTTGCCATTTACTTGTACGTGCCCGTGGTTGACGAATTGACGTGCTGCTGCACGACTGCGTGCAAAACCGAGTTGATATACGATGTTATCCAAACGCAATTCGAGCAAACGCATAAAGATTTCACCTGTAACACCACGTTGTCTTTTCGCACGTTCAAATGTGAGGCGGAATTGCTTTTCGCTCAAGCCAAACATATAGCGGAGCTTCTGCTTTTCGTTCAAGCCCATTGAATAATCTGTAACGCGACGACGCAAACGTGGGCCGTGTTGTCCTGGAATATAAGGCTTTTTCTTCATCGCCTTTGTTTCCGCAAAAATCGGCATACCAAAGCGACGGTTAATTTTTGTTGTTGGTCCTGTATAACGAGACATTGTAAAATTCTCCTATATTAAAGATTATACACGGCGGCGTTTCGGTGCACGACAACCATTGTGTGGAACTGGTGTTACGTCGACTATCGATGTAACTACGAAGCCCATTGCTTGAAGTGAACGAATTGCAGAATCACGACCCATTCCTGGACCTTTTACGTTTACTGCAACTTCCTTCATACCATGGCTCATTGCTACCTTACCTGCGTCTTGTGTAACTACTTGAGCTGCGTATGCTGTGCTCTTACGAGAACCGCGGAAGCTCATCTTGCCTGCACTCGACCAGCTGATTACATTACCTGATGGATCTGTGAAAGATACCTTCGTGTTATTGAATGTAGCGTTAATGTGGCAGACACCCGAGTGTACGTTCTTACTTCCCTTTGCCTTGCGTACCTTGATTTCGCCTACTTCTGTTGCGAGAAGGTCGCTTGCTGATGGTGAAGAAGGCTTTGTTTCAGCCGCCTGAACTTCGACAGTTGCTGTTTCTTCAACTACCGCTTCTTGTTTCTTTTGTTCTTCGCTCATGTAAAATAAGTTTCAGATTGTTATTTCTTTGATACTACGCCTACTGTCTTGCGTGCACCCTTGCGTGTGCGTGCGTTTGTGCTTGTACGTTGTCCACGTACTGGCAAACCCTTCGCATGACGCAAACCACGATACGACTTGATTGCGCCCAAACGCTTCAAGTTGCTTACGATTTCACGACGAAGATCACCTTCAAGTTTGTATTGGTGATCTGCAACGCATGTCATGATCTTATTGATCAAGTCTTCGTTGAGTTCGCTTGCACGCATGGATTCGGGGATTCCGCACTCTTGGCAAATTATCTTTGCACGTGCTGGACCGATACCATAGATGTATCTGAGCGCGTATTCTACGCGTTTGTTATTTGGAATATCTACTCCTAATAGTCTTGGCATATTTTTTCCGTTGTTAAAAAAGGTTTTTTATAATGACCGTTTTTTTTATTTTGAAAAGTCTTTTTTTTAATTATTTCACAAATAATCTTCAGAAACTTATATTCCCCCTACTTATTCTGCATTGGAATTGTGAGGATTTCTGGATTACCGTTCGTCACAAGCACCGTATGTTCGATATGGCAGCTTGGTTTGCCGTCGGACGTGTAGACCGTCCACCCGTCATCGCCAACAAATATTTCTGGGCTTCCCATGGTTATCATTGGCTCTATCGCCAAGGTCATTCCAGCTCGCAAAATCGGACCTGTACCCGCTCTGCCATAATTTGGAATTTGAGGTTCCTCGTGCATACTACGCCCAACCCCATGACCTGTAAACTCTTCAACTATCCCGTACCCACAAGATTCTACATACGATTGAATCGCCGACGATATATCGCCTACTCGATTCCCCGCTCTTGCCTGTTCTATCCCCTTTTGCAAGGCGATATCAGTAGCCTCGACAAGCTTTCGCGTTTCTGCGTTTACATCGCCTATCAAGACCGTACGAGTATTGTCTCCGACAAAACCCTTATAAATAACGCTTACGTCCATACTAACTATATCGCCCGACTTCAACGCTCTATCTGAACCTATCCCGTGGATAACTTCGTCGTTGACCGATATGCAAAGATACCCAGGGTATCTCAATCTGCCGGCTTTATAGTGGTAGCATGCACTTCTGCACGAATACTTCGACATTATTTCTTTTCCAGCTCTGTCAATCTCGAGAGTTGTTATACCCTCTTTCGCAATTTGACAAAGCTCGTCGAGAACCGTCGCAGCAATCGCACATGCTTCACGCATGATTTTTAAATCTCTATCTGATTTTATTGGTATCATACGTCGCGTCTATTTTTTGTTGGTATAATACAAAGAACAAAGTGCAACTTTCATTCCAATCCGCAATGCCGAATTAGAGGAAGTTGCGGACAATTGAAGCAGCCACGCCGATGACAAATATCACCAACAATGGTGTCCAGAGTGCCCAAAGATTTTTGATTTCGCTCGTGTCTATCATTTGTCGTGTTTGTCCAACACTACGACCACGAATACGCCCCTTCTTCAAGAAACCATCGTAATGGCGTTGGAGAAGATATGTTTCGACTTGTCTCATTGTATCGAGCGATACGCCAACTGCGATAAGTGCTCCTGTGCCTCCAAAGAAATATGCAATCTTCGATGGAATTCCCCAGTAAGACATCAAAATGTTTGGCAAAATTGCTATGATGACCAAGAAACATGCACCTGCAAATGTGAGGCGTGTCATCACATAATCGAGGAACTTGGCTGTAAATTCACCAGGACGTACGCCTGGAATATATCCGCTATTACGCTTGAGCTCGTCTGCAATTTGCAATGGTTTGAACATAATCGAAACCCAGAAATAACTGAATGCAAATACGAGTCCACCGTATACCAAGTTATATGTTGAAAGATTAAATTGTCCGAAAATTTGTTGCGGGAACAAGAGCAATGCACTTGCAAAAATGATTGGCATAACACCTGCATAATTGACTTTCAATGGCAAGTACGAGCTTTGTCCGCCCATCAATTTTCTACCTACTACGCGTTTTGCGTATTGTACTGGAACTTTGCGTACAGCTTGCAAAATCATAATGATTGCAGCTGTTACTGCTACTAAAAATACGAGCATTATTATTGCTTGCGGTATTCCGATGCTTGCACTTTCTGCACCAACTGCTCTGTCGAATACCATGCTGTATGCCTGCGAGCATGCCCCTGGAATTGCTTCGATAATACCTACTGTAATGATTATCGATACTCCATTGCCAATCCCACGTTGAGTGATTTGCTCACCAAGCCATGTGAGAATCATACAACCTGTTGTCATCAAAATTACACTGACAACAAAGAAAATCGGTATATTGCCTGCTACGATGATATTTCCCCACTGTGCCGTATCAAAACCTGTGAAGAATGTTCCAGGTGTGTATACGAGTGCGTATGTAATCATTGTACCTTGAATTGCACCGATGAGCAATGTCAAGTAGCGTGTATATTGTGCGATTTTTTGTCTGCCCGAATCTCCTTCTTGCATGAGGCGTGCCAAACTTGGCATTACCGCACCCATGAGCTGAAGGATAATCGAAGCACTGATGTAAGGCATGATACCTAATGCGAATATCGCACCGTTTACCATCGCTCCACCAGTAAACATATTATACAGACCCGCAAGACCGCCTCCGTCTGTCGTTGCCGATGCATAGAAATTTTGCAAAGGCGTTGGGTCGACGCCAGGCAATGGTATACCTGCGCCGACTCGCGCTATAAAAATTAACCCCAACGTCAAAAAGATTCTTTGACGCAGTTCTGGGATTTTAAAGCAATTTATGAATGCCGAAAACATTTCTGTTGTGTCTGTATAATAGATAATTTTGTTTATGAAGCCTATTCTGCAGAGTTGACAATCGCTTTGCCACCTGCTGCCTCAATCTTCTTGATAGCACTTGCTGAGAACTTGTCTGCCTTAACAACAATCTTCTTTGTCAATTCACCGTTGCCGAGAATCTTCACGAGATTGTCGCTCGCACGAACTAAGCCTGCAATAACCAAATCATCGCGTGAGATTTCTTCAAGACCAAGTTGTTCGAGCGATGCAACATTTACTGTTGCATATTCTACTCTGAACTTGAAGTTGTTGAAACCACGATGTGGCAACTTGCGGTATAATGGCATTTGACCACCTTCAAAACCTGGACGTACGTGTCCACCACTGCGTGCCTTAGCACCTTTGTGTCCGCGTCCTGATGTTTTGCCGTGTCCACTGCCTACGCCACAACCGAGACGTTTTCTCGAGTGTTTAGCTCCCTTTGGATGTGAGAGTGTGTGCAATTTCATCTTGTAAGTCTCCTTATTAGCTTCTCATTGCGCTGATTGTTTCAGCTGTGCGGAGCTGATACAATGCGTCGAGTGTTGCGTTTACCATTGCCATATCGTTGTTCGAACCGAGCGATTTGCTCAATACGTCCTTGATGCCAACTGCTTCAAGAACTGCACGAACGCCACCACCTGCGATAACACCTGTACCAGGACTTGCTGGACGGAGCAATACGATACCACCATCAAATTCACCGCGTACGTCGTGTGGAATGGTGTTTTCCTTGAGGCTAACTTGCTTCATAACCTTGCGAGCTCTGTCTGACGCTTTCTTGATTGCGTCCGGAACTTCCTTCGCCTTGCCATAACCAAGACCTATTTTACCATTGCCATCACCGATTACTACCAATGCGGAGAATGTGAAACGACGTCCACCCTTTACCACCTTAGCACAACGATTGATGTGTACTACTTTTTCGATGAGTTCTGGACCCGCTTCTTTTTCGGCTTCCACTTTCTTATTCTTAAATTCTCTACTCATTTTGTAGCCTAATTAGAAGTTAATTCCTGTTGAACGAACTGCGTCCGCAAAAGCCTTTACACAACCATGGTAGCGACGTGCTCCACGATCGTATACTACTGCTTCTACGCCTGCACTCTTGAGCTTTGCACCAAACTTTTCGCCAAGTTTTGTTGCTCCAGCTACATTCGGGAGAATCTTTTCGCCGTTGAGCTCTTTCGATGTTGTGCAAAGTGCTACCAGTGTTACGCCAAGCTTGTCGTTGATGCATTGTGCATAGATATGCTTGTTTGAAAAGCATACTGCCAATCTTGGACGTTCTGCTGTTCCGCGTACCTTGCGACGTACTCTCCAGCGACGTTTCTGTTCCAAATTCTTTTTTGTTTCCAATTTCATATTCGTATCCTTTCAGTACCGCCAGATTATGCAGTCTTCTTGCCTTCCTTGCGGCGGACAAATTCGCCATGAATTCTGACACCCTTGCCCTTGTAAGGTTCTACTGGATAGAAGTGCTTGATATCACTTGCAACCTGTCCTACCATGTGCTTGCTTGCACCAGATACCGTCAACAACGGATTTCTGTCTGGAGTTTCACCGATTACTACTGTGATGCCTGCTGGAAGCTCGTAAATACATGGATGTGCATAACCCAATGCCAATGTCAATACATTGCCCTTGAGGTCTGCTTTAAAACCTACACCCTTGATTTCGAGTACCTTTGAAAAACCTTCTGTTACACCCTTCACCATTCCTGCAATAATGCTACGTGCTGTGCCGTGCATTGCACTCGAATGACGCGATGCTGATGCTGGTGCTACTGTGATTTCGTCATTTTCCAACTTGATGTCTACTGCTGTACCGAAGTTTTGCTCGAGCTTGCCCTTCGCACCTTCGATTACTACTGTTCCACCATTTACTGACGCTTTTACGCCTGCTGGAATCTTTACGGGAAGTTTACCAATTCTGCTCATATGTTTTCCTTACCAAACTTTGCAGATGATTTCTCCGCCGACCTTTTGTGCACGGCAATCGCTGTCTTTCAACACACCTTTCGATGTTGTCAAGATAGAAATGCCCATACCATTGAGTACTCGCGGAATACTGCGGTATTCGTAGTACATACGGCAACCTGGCTTACTTACACGAGTGATACCCGTCAATGCAGAAATGCCGTTCATATACTTCATATTAATTGTGATAACTTTCTGTGCCTTTTCGCCCGATACTTCGTACGAAGATATATAACCTTCGTCCTTGAGTATGCCCGCGATTCCTTCGCGGATCTTCGACCAGTCTGCTACGCAAACTTCTTTGCCTGCTGTGCTGGCGTTGCGAATGATTGTCAAAAAGTCGCCAATGCTGTCGTGAGTTGCCATATTATTTTTCCTTTCGCATTACCACGATGATTTTGTGACGCCGGGCAATTTTCCGTCGAGTGCGAGCTCACGGAATGTTATGCGCGACAAACCAAATTTGCGGAGATAACCGCGTGGACGACCTGTTATAGAACAACGATTGCGGATGCGAATCTTCGACGCATTGCGTGGAAGTTTGCTGAGCTTGCGTTGTGCTGCGAAAAAGTCTTCGTCAGACGTATTTGGGTCTTTGAGGATCTTTTTCAATTCCGCTTTCTTGGCGGCATACTTTGCCGTCAACTTCTGACGCTTCAAATTGCGTGCTATGGATGATTTCTTTGCCATATCTTTTCAGTCCTGCGGTTATTATTTGTTTGCTGCCTGTTCTGCTGCTGTCTTACGGAAAGGCATTCCGAGTAGCTTCAAAAGCTCTCTACCTGCTTTGTCGTCCTTAGCAGTCGTTACAATTGTGATGTCCATACCAATGTTCTTACGGCCTGGGTCTACTGTAACTTCAGGGAAAATTGTGTGATCGGCAACACCATAATTGTAGTTGCCTGCTCCATCGAAACGATTACCAATTCCACGGAAGTCGCGGATTGATGGCAATACGATTGCGATAAACTTATAGAGGAATTCCCACATTGCAGCCCCACGCAAAGTTACCTTTACGCCGTTTGGTTGCCCTGCACGCAACTTGAAGTTTGCTATGCTCTTACCCGCTTTTGTGACAACTGGTTGCTGACCTGTGATCTTCGCGATTTCCTTTACCACTTCTGGTACCCATTCCTTCGGAGCATCGCTTCGGATTGCCGAATTGATTACTATCTTCTCCAGATTAGGCACTTCGTGGGGATTATCGATGCCGAGTGATTTTTTCAACTCTGGCACGACCTTCTCCTGATATATTTTCTTTAGTGCTGGTGTGCTCATTTTATTTTCTTTTTTATCCGCTGATTACGTCTTATTTCTGCTTCTTTGCATCAAAACGCCCAGCCGGCATTACGTTAGAAATGTGAATTGAAGCTTCGCGTTCGACGATTGCACCCTCTGGGTTCTTCTCGCTCTTACGCTCGTGATGTTTGCGAAGGTTTACACCTTCTACTATTACGCGATCCTTCTTAGGGTCGACAAGGATAATCTTGCCACGTTTGCCCTTTGATGAACCTGCGATAACTACTACTTCATCGCCTTTTTTTACAAAACTCTTTGCCATATTATAGAACCTCCGGTGCAAGTGAAATGATTTTCATGTAGTTCTTTGCGCGGAGCTCGCGTGCTACTGGCCCAAAAATACGTGTACCCTTTGGATTGCCATTGCCGTCGAGAATTACGCAAGCGTTTGTGTCGAAACGGAGATACGAACCGTCTGCACGACGAATCGGAGCCTTTGTGCGAACGATTACTGCCTTCGCTACTGTACCCTTCTTCACTGCTGCGTCTGGTGTCGAGCTCTTTACCGCTACAACGATTATGTCGCCAACTTTTGCCGTACGGCTGTGTTGCCCTAAACGGCGAATCATTGCGACCTCTTTGGCGCCGGTGTTATCGGCGACCACAAGTCTTGTCTGCATTTGTATCATTTGCTTGTCTCCTTATTCGGCTACAACTGGAGCCTTTTCGATTATGCTGACAACGCGGAATCTCTTCAGCTTGCTGATAGGACGCGTTTCCATTACTTCGACCTTGTCGCCAAGAGCGCACTCATTCTTTTCATCGTGTACGTGGATAACTGTCTTGCGACGAATTTCCTTGCCGTACAATGGATGAGGCACTTTGTAGAAATAGGTGAGCTTTATGCTTTTGTCTCCAGAGAGCGATGTTACTACGCCCACAAGACTTCTGCGTGACTTTCTTGTATTTTCCGACATCTTGTTGCCTTTACTTCTTCTGAGTCTTGATTGTTTCGCAGCGAGCTATATCGCGGCGTAGCTCTCTTATGCGAGCTGGGTTTTCTACCTGTCCTGTTCCTTTGCGAACGTTGAGATTCAAAAGTTCTTCACGCATATCGCGGAGTTTCTTTGAAAGCTCTTCTGCCGAAAGTTCTCTAAGTTCTTTTGTCTTCATTTTATGAATCTCCTTTGATTACAGAATTTCGACACCTTCGCGAACGACGAATCGGCATTTGAATGGAAGTTTGCCGTCTGCCAAACGCATAGCTTCACGAGCCATACTTGCAGGTACGCCTGATACTTCAAACAAGATGCTTCCTGGCTTGATGATTGCACACCAGTATTCTACGCCACCTTTACCTTTACCCATACGAGTTTCTGCTGGCTTCTTTGTGACGCTCTTTTGTGGGAACACTCTCATCCATACTTTGCCACGACGCTTAAAATGTCTGTTGATTGCAACACGTGCCGCTTCGAGCTGTGATGCTGTGCATTTGCCACGCTCTAATGCTTGTATTGCGTAATCGCCAAAGTCGATGTTATCTCCGCCTTTTGCCATGCCACGATTGCGACCCTTATGCACTTTGCGGTACTTTGTCTTTGCTGGAAGAATATTTGCCATCTTTATAGAACCTTTCTAATTAGATGTTGTCTTCGCTCTTGAGGCACAACCAGCACTTAACGCCGATTTTACCATAAACTGTGTTTGCTTCAGTGAAGCCGTAGTCGATGTTTTCACGCAATGTGTGCAACGGAATACGACCTTTTCTTTGCCATTCAGTTCTTGCAATTTCTGCACCTCCCAAACGACCTGAGCATTGAATCTTGATGCCATCTGCACCCATGCTCATTGTTGTCGAGATCGCCTTCTTAATTGCACGACGGAATGATATACGACGTTCCAACTGAAGTGCTACGCTTTCTGCTACCAAGTATGCAACCAAGTCTGGCTTCTTCACTTCTTGAATGTCTACCAATACATCTTTGCCGAGATATTTCGACAAGTCTGCCTTGAGACCTTCAAGCAATGCACCCTTTTGACCGATTACTACGCCTGGACGTGCTGTGTAGATCTTTACGCGGATTCTCTGTCCTGCACGTTCAATGAAGATACGTGGAACTGATGCTCCCTTGAGTCTGTTATGAAGAAACTCGCGAATGCGATAGTCTTCATTCACAGCTGATGCGTATTCGCCCTTGTTCGCGAACCAACGCGACTCCCAGTCGCGGCGAACAGCGAGACGGAAACCTTTTGGATTTACTTTCTGACCCATTTTATCTGCCTCTTATTTCTTGTTCTCGTCTGAAAGAACTATCGCAATGTGCGAGGTTCTCTTGCGAATCGGGTGCGCGCTGCCGCGTGCTACCGGACGAAAACGCTTAAATGCTACGCCTTGATTGACGATTGCACTCTTGATTGTTAAATTAGCGGCCGACAGACCGTTGTTGTTTTCAGCATTCGCAATTGCACTCGCGAGTGTCTTTGCTACGAGTCTTGCGCTCTTGCGAGGAACGAGTTTCAAAATTTCCAACGCTTCGGCAGCGTTGAGACCCTGAATTTCTCGGGCTATTTCGCGCACCTTCTTATCTGACATGCGCGCAAACTTTGTTAAAGCTTTAACTTCCATTGTTGTCTTTCTATATTAGTTTGCCGGTGTTATATAAACGGCGTCTCCCGTTTTGATTTTTATGTCCGATGTAATCATCGCTACTGCTTTCGTCTTCTCAGATTCAATTATTACTACGTCGCCGATGTATTCCTTGTCTCTGTAAACTTTGCAAACCGCTCCCCTTCGGAGATTGCTTTGCGTGCCTGTGTCGATTCTTACCAATCCCAAATCTTCGTTTACTTCCAACACCTTGTTTGCTCTATTGAGATAAGTTGTCTTCAGTACCCATTCGGGAGAGTCGGCAAAGCTTATTCCCATCGCGGTTATCACCACTGTGTAAAATAAGACTCTACCGATTTTTACCATATTACATAGCTGCCTTCTTAGTGTGCGGGTTATGTCCTTTGAACGTGCGGGTCGGCGAGAATTCGCCGAGCTTGTGACCTACCATGTTTTCTGTAACATAGACTGGTACAAACTTTCTGCCGTTATGAACGTTAAAATTCAATCCGATGAAATCCGGAGTAATCACCGAACGACGCGACCAAGTTTGAATTGGCTTGTGCGAGTTCGTCTTCTGAGCTTCGTCAACCTTGTCTTGAAGACTTGGGTCAACAAATGGTCCTTTTTTAATTGAACGTGCCATCTTTGATTTCTCCTAATTATTTCTTGAGTTTCTTGCCGTTGCGACGAATCAATATCATCGAGTTCGACGGCTTGCTCTTTATACGTGTCGGATAACCCTTTGCGAGCTGACCCCATGGTGATACTGGATGACCGCCACCACTTGTGCGACCTTCACCACCGCCCATTGGGTGATCAACTGGGTTCATTACTACACCACGAACTCTTGGACGCTTGCCCATCCAACGAACGCGACCTGCTTTTCCAAGGCTTTGGTTCTGGTGCTCAAGATTTCCTACTACGCCGATTACTGCTCTGCATTCTGCATTGATCATGCGGATTTCGCCACTTGGCATCTTTACTGTTGCCATTTCACCATCAACGCCTACGAGCTGTGCGCCTGCACCTGCACCTCTTGCTATTTGTGCACCCTTGCCTGGTTGCATTTCCAAACAGAAGATTTTTTGTGCTGGTGGGATAAATTTCAATGGCAAACATGTACCAACTGGGAATTCGCTTGGACGCTTTGTCAATGTGATTACTGTATCACCTTTCTTCAAACCGTCTGGTGCAATGATATAACGCTTTGTGTTTTCTGCGTCTTGGTATTGTACGAGTGCGATATATGCTGTGCGATATGGGTCGTACTCGATTGCCATTACTGTTGCTGGAATATCTACGATATCGCGCTTGAAGTCAACAATACGATACAATTTCTTGTGACCACCACCACGACGACGTGATGTTATACGTCCATAGCAGTTGCGACCCTTCGAGCGATGCTTGCTTTCTGTCAACGAACGTTCTGGACGCTTGTTGTCGACTTCATTGCGAGAGAGCTCTGTATATCGCTGTGCAGGAGTCAAAGGTCTTCTTTTTATAATAGCCATTTTATGATTCTCCTATCTTACGCAATTTGGATTGCATCGCCCTGCTTGAGAGTAACGATTGCTTTTTTCATTTTGCCCTTAACGCCTGGGTGTGCACGGTTCATGCGTGATACCTTTACCTTGCCCTTGACGTTCATTACATTTACTTGGACAACTTTTACCTTGAACAACTTTTCGACTGCTTTGCCGATAGCAATTGCACTTGCGTCTTCAGCTACTTCGAATGTGTACTTGTTCGATACTTGGAGGTTTGCTGCCTTTTCTGTAACGCGGATACCTTTAAGAATTTTTTCTGCCTGTACCATGTGGATTACCTTTCATCCTTGTTGAGACGGGCGAGAACCGTGTCAAGACCCTTGCGTGATACGATGATATTGTCGAACTCTACTACGTTGAGTGCATTAAGTGTTGCACTTTCGCAGAAGTATGCACGAGCAATATTACGGCTTGCGATTGCGAAATCGTCTGCGAATGTATCGTCAACGAGCAATACTTTGCCTGTTGGCTTGATGTTCGAGAGAATCTTTGCAACTTCTTTTGTCTTCTTTTCCGATGTTGCGAATTCTTCGATTACGCAGAGTCCGTCTTCTGAACATTTGTCAAAAATTGCACGGCTAAGTGCGAGTGCCTTCGCCTTGCGGTTGATTTTCTTCGACCAGTCGCGTGGTTGTGGTCCAAATACGACTGCACCACCGCGGTGAATTACGCTCTTAAATGTACCATGACGTGAACGACCGCCTCCCTTTTGCTTGAAAGGCTTACGGCATGTTCCACTAACGTGGCCATAGTCGAGTGTCGAAGCATTACCTTGGCGAGCATTTGCTCTGTAAGCTACAATTGTTTCCTTGAGCGCGAACAAGCCCTTATCGCCTTCAAATTCTGGGATATTTGCGAAATCTTGTTCTGTGAAGCTCGAACCGTCTTTTGTATAAACTTTAAGTTTCATCTGTGCGGCTCCTTATGCTTTCTTTGCTTTTTTAGCGGGACGAACAACCAAAAGGTCGCCCTTCGCGCCTGGGAGACTTCCCTTAATCAAAAGGATATTTTTATCTTCCAGTATTTTTACGATTGGGTGATTTTGCGTTGTGCAACGTACTTGACCCATGTGGCCAGGCATCTTTCTGCCCTTGTAAACGTGTCCTGGTGTTTGACGGCAACCTACTGAACCTGGACGACGGTGCATCATGTGACCGTGTGTCTGTGGTTGTCCATCAAAGTGGAAACGCTTCATTACACCTTGAAAACCGCGACCCTTTGTTGTACCGATGATATCTACCATCTGACCTTGTGCGAACTTCGATACTGTGAGTACGTCGCCTTCTTTGTAGTCAGCTGGATTTTCTACGCGGAATTCGAGGAGTTCCGACAATGGAGCTACACCCGATTTTTTTAAGTGCCCGAGTTCTGGTTTTGTCATACGCTGTTCTTTTTGCGTACCAAAGCCGATTTGTACGGCATTATAACCATCGCTCTGAGCTGTTTTTACCTGAGTGACAGGACATGGACCAGCCTCAACGACTGTTACAGCAACAAGGCTGTTGTCCTCGTCGAATATCTGGGTCATGCCCAGTTTCTTTCCGATTAGTATTTGGCTCATAGCTAAGAGGCAGGCGGAATCTATCTCAAATTCAGCTCAATAAACCCGCACCATTGCGGACTTTTTCGCCCAAATCATCAATGCAACCCCTTTTAATAGACCTGCTTTAGTTGTTATTTTTTTTGATTAGAAAATTTGTAAAGACGTCACATAGTGCCAATCTTCACTCTTGTGTCAATAAAATTTTTTTAATTATTTTATTTTTTTAACAAATTTCGCGCAAACTTTTCGGTTCTCCTTGCCCCAACCCCCATTTTTCAACATATTTTACTATGCTCACAATGGAAAATCGACAAAGATGCTTCAAAAAATTTGCGCAATAATCTGATAAACTGTCAAAAAAGATGTCAATTTTTGACATCTGTATAATAGCGTCGCCGTCTTTCTCAACGACGACGCTTTCTCTCAAATTAGACGTTAATTGTAATATCTACGCCTGATGGAAGATTGAGCTTCTTGAGCTCGTCAACCGTGTTGGCTGTTGGATTTACGATGTCGATGAGACGCTTGTGAGTGCGGAGCTCAAATTGCTCCATACTCTTCTTGTCAACGTGTACCGAACGGTTTACCGAGTACTTCTCGATTTTTGTTGGCAACGGAACTGGTCCCGAGACTGTCGCACCTGTACGCTTCGCTGTTTCAACGATGTCGCTTGCGCTTTGATCTATCGTGCGAAAATCGTAGCCCTTGAGTTTAATTCTGATTCTCTGAGTAGCCATAATGCTTTTCCTTTTTATAAATTATCTCTGAGGTTTCTTTGCAGCACCTTCTTGAACTTGTTTCAATACGGCTGCAGGTACTTGTTCAAAGTGGTCTGGTGTCATTGAATACGATGCACGACCGCTCGAAAGCGAACGAACGTCTGTCGCATAACCAAACATTGTTTCAAGTGGAACGTATGCCGAGATAACTGTGTCGTTACCCTTTGTTTCCATACCTTGAACTTGACCACGACGACGATTGATATCGCCCATAACATCACCTTGATATTCATTTGGTGTTGTTACTTCAACCTTCATAATTGGTTCAAGCAAGATTGGGTTAGCATTTTTCATCGCATCCTTGAATGCAAAAATACCAGCCATCTTAAATGCCATTTCTGAAGAGTCAACTTCGTGATATGAACCAAATACCAAGCGTACCTTTACATCAACTACTGGGTAGCCAGCAACAACACCATTTATCATTGCTTCCTTGATACCTTCTTCTGTTGGCTTGATGTATTCCTTTGGAATTACACCACCAACAATTTCGTTGACGAATTCGTAGTGCTTGCCCTTTTCGAGTGGCTCAATGTCGATTTCTGCGTGACCATATTGACCACGACCACCTGACTGACGTACGAATTTACCTACACCATGTGCATTCTTTGTGATTGTTTCACGATATGCAATCTGTGGCTTACCCGATGCTGCTTCAACCTTGAACTCTCTGAAGAGACGGTCTCTAATAATATCGAGGTGCAATTCGCCCATACCAGCGATGAGTGTCTGACCTGTTTCTTGGTCTGTTGTTACAACAAATGTTGGGTCTTCTTCTGCCAAACGTTGCAATGCTATCGACAACTTTTCTTGGTCTGCCTTACTGTTAGGCTCAATACTCATTGCGATAACTGGTTCTGGGAATGTAGGTGGTTCGAGGCGAACTTCGTGATCACGGTCACACAATGTATCACCTGTTACGATATCCTTCGCACCGATGATTGCACAGATAGCACCTGAATATGCTTCTTCGATATCATCACGCTTGTCTGCCTTAATAATGAGCAAACGAGAAATACGTTCCGACTTGCGTGTGCGTGGATTGTAAATCGACATACCCTTCTTTACGCAACCACTATATACACGGATAAATACCAACTTTCCAACAAATGGGTCACTCCACAATTTGAATGCCAATGCTGTTGGTGCAGCAAAGTCGTCTGGAACAATTTCCAATGATGGAGTTTCTTCATCGTCTTCTGAGTAAGCCTTAATCGGTGGAACGTCGAGTGGGCTTGGGAGATAGTGAACAACTGCGTCGAGAAGCATTTGTACACCCTTATTCTTAAATGCTGATCCTGGAACTACACCAACGAATTCGCGTGTCATTGTAGCCTTACGGATACCAAGGCGAAGTTCGTCTTCTGTGAAGTTTGTTTCACCTTCAAGGAAACGTTCCATGATGTTATCATCAAAATCTGCTACTGCTTCGATGAGTTCTGCTCTGTACTGTTCAGCCTTATCCTTGTATTCTGCTGGGATTTCGACTGTGTCGTACTTCATACCTTGTGGGTCTGCTTCATCGTAAACGTATGCTTTCATTGCTACGAGGTCGATAAGACCCTTGAGCTGATCTTCTGCACCGATTGGCAAGAACAATGGATGTGGATTTCCATTGAGCTTTGTCTTGATGTCTTCAACTGCTCCGTAGAAGTCTGCACCAGTTCTGTCCATCTTGTTGATGAATGCAATGCGTGGTACGCTATACTTATTCATCTGACGCCATACTGTTTCCGACTGTGGTTGTACACCTGCAACCGCACAGAATACTGCGATTGCACCGTCGAGAACACGGAGTGAACGTTCTACTTCTGCTGTAAAGTCAACGTGTCCTGGAGTGTCGATAAGGTTGATTTGGTGGTCGATTCCAGCAAATGGACCTTCTTTTGTTTTCCAGTTACATGAAATAGCTGACGATGTAATTGTGATACCACGTTCACGTTCTTGTTCCATCCAGTCTGTTACTGCTGTACCTTCGTGAACTTCACCGAGCTTGTGTACTACACCTGTGTAGAACAAAATACGTTCTGAACATGTTGTTTTACCTGCGTCGATGTGTGCCGAAATACCGATGTTTCTTGTGTATTCCAACGGTCTCGGTCTGTTTGGTGAATTTTTTTCTGATAAGTTTGCCATTTTAAGTAAACTTTCTAATTATTATGATATCACCAACGGAGGTGTGCAAACGCTCTGTTCGATTGTGCCATCTTATGAACGTCTTCACGCTTCTTTACAACTGTACCTGTACCGTTGTATGCGTCGATGAGTTCTGCAGCAAGTGCGTCTGCCATTGGGAGACCCTTGCGATTGCCCGCTGCTTCAATGAGCCAACGGAATGCGAGTGTCTGTTGACGTTCAAATGATACTTCTACTGGAACTTGATATGTTGCTCCACCTACGCGACGGCTCTTTACTTCAAGCTTTGGGCGTACGTTTTCGAGTGCACCATTGAGCAATTCGATTGGATTACCCTTTTCAAGCTTTTCGCTGACCTTTTCAATCGCTCCATATACGATTTTTTCAGCTACTGTCTTCTTACCGTCTTGCATCACCATATTGATGAGGTGGCTAACAAGTGTGCTCTTGTAGCGTGAATCCGGAATGCGTTCTCTTTTTACAGCTCTGTGTCTACGTGACATATTTGTGCCTTTTCTAAATTATTTGATTAAGCCTTCTTTTCCTTCGGACGCTTTACACCGTACTTAGAACGACTACGACGACGCTTTTCAACGCCCATGCAGTCAAGCGTACCACGAACAATGTGATAACGTACACCAGGCAAGTCCTTTACACGACCACCGCGTACCAATACTACGCTGTGTTCCTGCAAAGAGTGACCTTCGTCAGGGATATAAGCGATAACTTCGTACCCAGATGTGAGACGAACTTTCGCAACTTTACGAATAGCCGAGTTTGGCTTCTTAGGCGTACGAGTCATTACTTGTACGCATACGCCACGGCGAAACGGATTCGACTTGAGTGCCGGTGCCTTCGTCTTTGCTTTGACGAGGTTTCTCGGCTTGCGAACTAATTGATTAATTGTAGGCATATTTTGTGTTTTTATTAAAGAGAAAGATGAAGTAAGCTATATATCACTTTCTCTTTGGCAAGTTTTTTATTTAATTTTTTTATTTTTTTATGCAATGTGTGCGATGCCCTTTACAACGCCATAGGCATCTCACTTTGCAATCTATTGTGTTGTTCTGGAATTAAAACCCACTTCTGTATCATCTCTTCTTCACTCTCTCATCTATATTTTAAACTCGAGATTTCTCTTAATAATACTGTTCGGTTTGTGGATTATTCCTAAAAAGGACGTCGGTTAATATTATTCACCGACCTCCGTGGTTGGTCGCTGGTTAATATTATTCGCCAGCTTCCATTGGTTCTGATTCTTCTTCAACGGCTACTTCATCAAATGATGATGTTTTGCCCTTGGCTGATACCTTGAGCTTGCGATATGTCGAAAGCCCTGTACCTGCTGGAATCAAATTACCCATAATTACGTTTTCCTTGAAACCTGAGAGATCGTCGCGTTTGCCTTGTGTTGCGGCTTCTGTGAGAACTCGTGTTGTTTCTTGGAACGATGCTGCACTTATGAAACTTTCTGTTTCCAAGCTTGCTTTTGTGATACCAAGCAAGACTGGATCTGCCGATGCTGGTTTTCCACCTGCGTCTTCAATCATCTTGTTGGTTTCGTTAAATTCATAGCCGTCGACCTGTTGACCCCAGAAGTAATCTGTGTCGCCTGGATCTGTAATGCGTACCTTGCGGAGCATTCTCGACGCAATAACTTCGATGTGCTTATCGTTAATTGTTACACCTTGTGAACGATAAACCTTTTGAATTTCACGGATAATGTACTCTTGTACATCTGGCTTCCCCATTACATCGAGAACTTCGCTCGGATCTACGCCACCTTCTGTGATTGGCTGACCCTTCTTAACTTCGTCATCAGGTTGTACGATGATTCGCTTGCTTGTTGGAATGAGGTGTTCTTCAACTGCACCTTCATCACCTTCTTGCCAGCCCTTTGGAACGATTCGCAAGATTGTCTTCTTACGGCGTGTTCCACCAATCTTTACTACACCTGCCGAACGTGCGATTTCTGCGGCATCCTTTGGACGACGTGCTTCAAACAATTCAGCAACACGTGGAAGACCACCTGTAATATCTTGTGTCTTTGCTGCTGAACGTGGTGTTTTTGCCATAATCATACCTGGAGCAATTTCGTCGCCTTCTGATACGATTACTTGAGCACCTGTTGGAATTACTTGGAACGCCTTTACTTCCTTCGTCTTCTTGTCGACGATTTCGATTGTCGGGTTCAAGTCTTCTTTGTGATCGGAAATTGTGATTGTTGCACGACCTGTCGATGGGTCAATATCCGAACGATATGTTACGCCATCAATCATATCCTTGAAGCGTACTACACCTGATTCGCTCGCTAAAATCGGGATATTGTGTGGGTCCCAACGTGCAAGGATTGTACCCTTCTTAACCTTTTCGCCTTCGTCTGCTGTGATAAGAGCACCTGCTGCGAGTGTGTAGTCTTCCAAGACATTGCCTTCTTCGCCGACAATCTTCATATGTGCTGTCTTATTAAGAACAACCTTGATTGAAGTTTCGTTGCCGTTTGCGTCGAGTTGTGGAAGCGATACAAATGTGATGTCTTCGTAACGGATTGTACCATCGTTGTGAGCCGAAAGTTCTGGAGCTTTAACTGCTTGAGCAACACCACCAACGTGGAACGTTCTCATTGTAAGCTGTGTACCAGGTTCACCGATTGATTGTGCCGCAATAATACCTACTGCTGTACCACGTTCTACCAACTTTTGCGACGATGGGTCGATACCATATGCCTTTGCTGGAATTGCGTTTCGCTTGAGGTGTGTGAGCGGACTCATAATCTTTACACGTTCGATACCTACTGCACCGATGCGTTTTGCTGTCGCTTCTGTAATAAGTTCACCACTCTTTACGATTACTTCTGATGGATTTGTTGGGTTTGTAATGTCGTCAGATGAGCAACGACCTACGATACGGTCGAACAATGAAACGATTTCATCGTCACCATCATAGATTGCACTCTTCCAAATGCCATCACGGTTGCCGTCATCTTCTTCTGTGATGATAACGTCCATTGCAACGTCGCAAAGCTTTCTTGTCATATAACCTGCGTCAGCTGTTTTAAGAGCTGTGTCAGCAAGACCCTTACGAGCACCGTGTGTTGAAATAAAGTATTCGTGTACACTCAAACCTTCACGGAATGATGAAAGAATTGGACGTTCGATAATTTCGCCGTTTGGCTTTGCCATAAGACCACGAGCACCGCAAAGCTGACGTACCTGTGCCTTATTACCACGAGCACCTGAATCCATCAAAATGTAAACAGGGTTGATGTTTTGGCGACCAAATGTCTTTTCTGGAACACGAGCGAGGTTTTCAAACGCTTTCTTCGCAATTTCGTCTGTTGCAACGTTCCATACGTCGATAACCTTATTTGAACGTTCGCCCTTTGTAATTGTACCCTTGTGGTATTCGTTTTCAATTACCTTAATCTTTGCACGAGCGTCGGCGACGATTGTCTTCTTTTCGGCTGGGATGTTCATGTCGCCAATACCGATTGAAATACCTGCGAGTGTCGCTGTACGGAAACCGAGCTTCTTCATCTTATCGAGTACCGGCGCACTATTTTCACGTCCGAGAATCTTAAATGTACTCAAAATGAGATCGCCGAGTTTACCTTTAGCTACGCCAAAGTTTACAAAGCCCATTTCTTCTGGCCAAATTGTATTGAAGATAACACGTCCTGGTGTTGTGCGAATAATCTTCTTATTCTTATCACCATAGATTGTGTCCTTACCGTAGTCTGGGTTGACATAATCAATCCAGTCGTGCCAGTGGAGCATACCTTCTGCGTGAGCACCTTCTACTTCACGAAGTGAGCCCAAAAGTGGTACTCTTTCGCCCTTTTCCTTCTTCAAGCTTGGTTCGTATGTGAGATAGTATACGCCCAATACGATGTCTTGCGAAGGTGTCAAAATCGGCTTACCAGATGATGGAGAGAAGATGTTATTGCTTGCAAGCATCAAAAGTTTTGCTTCCAATACTGCTTCGAGTGAAAGTGGAACGTGAACTGCCATTTGGTCACCGTCGAAGTCAGCATTATACGCTGCACAAACGAGTGGGTGCAAACGGATAGCATCGCCTTCAATCAAAACTGGTTCAAATGCTTGAATCGAAAGTCTGTGCAAAGTTGGAGCACGGTTGAGCATCACTGGGTGACCTTCCGTTACTTCTTCCAAAATATCCCAAACTTCTGGAGACTTCTTTTCAATCATCTTGCGAGCACTGCGAACTGTGTGGACAAAACCGAGTTCCTTCAAGCGACGAATAATAAATGGTTCAAAAAGTGTGAGTGCCATTTTCTTTGGCAAACCGCATTGATTGAGCTTGAGGTCTGGTCCGATAACAATAACCGAACGACCTGAATAGTCAACACGTTTACCCAAAAGGTTTTGACGGAATCTACCTTGCTTACCCTTGAGCATATCAGAAATACTCTTGAGCGGACGGTTTCCTGCACCTGTTACTGGGCGACCATGTCTGCCGTTATCGAACAATGCGTCGATTGATTCTTGCAACATTCTCTTTTCGTTATGAATGATAACGTCTGGAGTACGCATTTGCATAAGGCTACGCAAACGATTGTTGCGGTTGATTACACGGCGATATAAATCGTTAAGGTCGCTTGTTGCAAATCTGCCACCTTCGAGTGGAACGAGTGGACGCAAGTCCGGTGGGATAACTGGCAACGCTTCGAGAATCATCCATTCTGGCTTTGAATTGCTTTGGATGAAACCTTGTACCAACTTCAATCTCTTTGAAAGCTTCTTCTTAATTTGCTTTGAACGTGTCGATTGCATTTGTTCGACAAGTTCTAATTCGAGCTTTTCCAAATCGATTTTTTGCAAGAGGTCGCGGATAGCTTCTGCACCCATCTTTGCAACAAACTTGCCGTCGTCCATATCGACAAACGATTGGTACTCTTCTTCTGTGAGGAATTGTTTAAATGTCAGCGATGTATCACCTGGATCAATGACAACGTAGCGTTCGTAATAAATTACGCTTTCGAGAGCCTTTGATGTCATATCGAGTATGAGGCTCAAACGGCTTGGCATACTCTTTAAGAACCAAATGTGTGCTACTGGCACTGCGAGTTCAATATGGCCCATTCTTTCACGACGTACACGGCTTGTTGTTACTTCAACTCCGCAACGATCGCAAACTTGGTCCTTAAAGCGAATTCTCTTGTACTTTCCGCAAGCACATTCGTAATCGCGAACAGGTCCGAAGATTCTTTGGCAGAACAAACCGCCCGGTTCGGGCTTGAATGTGCGGTAGTTTATAGTTTCTGGATTCTTAACTTCGCCCTTTGACCATGCACGAATTGTGTCTGGTGATGCAAGACCTATTGATACTGAATCAAATCCTGCATCGCTTTCAAATCCGAGAACGTCTCTGGCTTGGTTTGTATTGTTTTCGTCCATAAAAATACCTTGATTTTAAAGTTTCTCTTGGAAAAGCAACTCCCTATTAGAGTTCGTCGCCGGTTACTGGCTTAATGTCTAAGCACAAACCTTGTATTTCCTTCATCAATACGTTGAAGGACTGCGGTGTGCCTGCCTGCAACGAACTATCACCCTTGACGAGTTGTTCGTATATCTTCGTTCTACCTTGTACGTCGTCAGACTTTACTGTGAGCAATTCTTGCAAGGTGTAAGCTGCACCGTATGCTTCGAGTGCCCAAACTTCCATTTCCCCGAAACGTTGACCACCGTATTGTGCCTTACCACCCAACGGTTGTTGTGTAATAAGACTGTATGGACCAACTGCACGAGCGTGAATCTTGTCTGCTACCAAGTGGTTTAGCTTCATCATATAGATGTAGCCAACAACGACTGGCTGATCGAAGTAATCGCCTGTGAGACCATCGATAAGGCGTACCTTACCGCTTTCTGGCATTCCTGTATCCTTGAGGTATGAACGGATATCTTTTTCGCTGATACCATCAAAAATTGGTGTTGCAATCTTGATTCCAAGTTGTTTGCAAGCCCAACCCAAGTGTGTTTCCAAAACCTGACCAACGTTCATACGCGATGGAACACCCATAGGATTCAAGCAGATTTCAACCGGAGTTCCGTCTGGCAAGTATGGCATATCTTCTTCTGGAACGATGCGAGCAACAATACCTTTGTTACCGTGGCGTCCTGCCATCTTATCACCAACTTGAATCTTACGCTTTGTTGCTATGTAAACTTTTACGTTCTTGATTACGCTTTGGTCTGATGCATCGCCACTTTCGATTGATGCTACCTTGCGTGCACATTCTGCTTCAATTTCAGCAAACTTACCTTGGAACGATTCGATAATTCCGAAAATCTTGTTGCGTACTGGCGATGGATCAATATCGATGTTCTTCGATACCGCTGCCAAGCGACGCAAAAGTGTCTTTGTGATTTTTCTGTTTTGTGGAATAATCACTTCGCCTGTTTCAGAATTGCGTACGTCGAGAGGAATTTTTTCTCCCAAGAGTACGTTTGAAAGTGCTTCTGTGAGTTGATCACGCAATGAATCGCTTTGTTCACGATGTTCTTCTTTAATCTTGCGTGTGCGACGACGCATATCACTTTCGCTGAGCTTTTCGCCTTCGCCATCTGCCTTTGTCGATACCTTGACATCCATAATGATGCCCTTCACACCAGATGGTACGATGAGCGATGAATCTTTAACGTCAGATGCCTTTTCACCGAAGATAGCTCTCAAGAGTTTTTCTTCTGGTGCAAGTTCTGTTTCGCTCTTTGGTGTGATTTTACCAACGAGAATATCGCCCGCTTTTACTTCTGCACCTACACGAATTACGCCGTTGCGGTCGAGATTCTTAAGTGCATCTTCGCCAACATTTGGAATATCGCGTGTGATTTCTTCAGGTCCGAGCTTTGTGTCGCGTGCAGTTACTTCGTATTCTTCGATGTGTACCGATGTGAATACGTCGTTCTTGATGAGCTTTTCTGAGAGAAGGATAGCGTCTTCAAAGTTATAGCCGTTCCATGGCATAAATGCTACGAGAACGTTCTTACCAAGTGCGAGTTCGCCGTCTTCAGTTGCTGCACCATCTGCGAGAACTGATCCTACCTTTACTACTTGTCCGCGTTTTACAACTGGCTTTTGTGTAAAGCATGTGCATGCGTTTGAACGCATAAACTTGCGGAGTTCGTATACATAAATTTTCTTTTCGACGTCAGTCTTGACTTTACCTTGTACTTTCTTTGGCATTTCGCCGTCAGATGTTACAACGATACGCTTTGCATCAACACTTGCGACAATACCGTCTGATTCTGAAAGCACTACTGTGCGAGAGTCCTTCGCAACTCTGCCTTCGATACCTGTTCCAACAAATGGAGCTTGTGTTTTCAAAAGCGGGACCCCTTGACGTTGCATGTTCGAGCCCATAAGTGCACGGTTAGCGTCGTCGTGTTCGAGGAATGGAATCAAACCAGCTGCAACAGATACGAGCTGTTTCGGGCTGACATCCATATAATCGACATCCATTGGGTCAACTTCTGATACTTCGTCAAAGTTTCTTGCGATAACTCTGCCTACGAGTTTTCCGTCTTTAATTTCAGAATTTGCTTGTGCGATTGTCTTATCTTCTTCGTCGTCTGCCGAGAGGTATTCAATCTTGTTGAGAACCTTACCCTTTTCAACCTTACGATATGGTGTTTCAATGAAACCAAATTCATTTACACGGGCATAGCTCGAAAGCGAGTTGATAAGACCAATGTTTGGACCTTCTGGTGTTTCAATCGGACAAATTCTTCCGTAGTGAGTTGCGTGTACGTCACGAACTTCAAAACCTGCACGTTCACGGCTCAAACCACCTTGACCAAGAGCTGAAAGACGACGTTTGTGTGTCAATTCAGACAATGGATTGATTTGGTCCATAAATTGCGAGAGCTGATTTCTTGCAAAGAAGTCTCTGATGACTGTTGTCATCGCCTTTGTGTTGACCAAACGTTGAATTGTGAGCGATTCTGCGTTCTGTTCCGACGCATTCATACGTTCACGAACAAGCTTTTCTGTACGTGCAAGCCCCATTCTGCACTGATTTGCCAAAAGCTCACCAGCTGTTCTTACACGACGGCTCGACAAGTTATCGATATCGTCGATAATTCCTTGTCCTTTCTTGAGTTTGCAAAGATATTTTGTTCCTGCTACGATGTCTTCGCTTGTGAGAATACGTGTTTCCAATGGTGTATTCAAACCAAGCTTTTGATTTATCTTAAAGCGACCTACTCTACCCAAGTCATAACGCTTTGGATCTTTGAGTGTACGACGCATCAATGCACGAGCATTTTCGATATTTACTGGTTCGCCCGGACGAAGTTGTGTGTAGATATACTTCAACGCACCTTCTTCGTTCTTTGTCTTATCTTTCTTGATTGCACGAACGATTGCACCGTCATCAACTGTTGTGTCGATAACCTTAAAGTCTTCAATATTTGCAGCCTTGAACTTCTGAATCGCCATCGATGTGAGCGTTTCATACTGCTTGAGCAACACAATACCTTTATCTGGGTCTGTTACTGGCTCTGCGAGAACATACTGCGAGATGTTTTCCATCTGGAGCGCTCGCTTTACAGACATATCTTCAATATTGTAGAAAAGCTTTACGATTTCTGGGTCTGAACTATGACCAAGTGCGCGCAACAATGTTGTAATAAGGAACTTTCTGCGACGACGACGACGGTCGATATATACATACAAAAGGTCATTTTGGTCGAACTGTACTTCTACCCATGTACCACGGTCTGGAATCATTCGGAATGAGTAAAGCATCTTGTCCGAGCTATGCATTGTTTCTTCAAAACAAATACCTGGGCTTCGGTGTAATTGGCTGACGACTACGCGTTCTGCTCCGTTGACAATAAAGCTTCCGCTCTTTGTCATCATATTGATGTCGCCCATAAAAATTGTGTCTTCTTTTGTCGAGTCGCCCGATGTGAGACGGAATTTGACATGAAGTGCTACTGAGTAGGTTGCACCTTCCTTGATGCACTCTACTTCGCTTTGCTTTGGCCCTACCAATTCATAGGAAATGTACTCGAGCTTATGTTTACCATCGTAGCTTTCTATTGGGAAAATCTCGCTGAATACAGCGTGGAGACCCACCATTTTTCTCTTGGAGGGCGCTACGTCTTTTTGGAGAAAATCAGCGTATGAATTCAACTGATTCTCAATGAGATTCGGAAGTGCTATCACTTCCTTGAGTTTTCCAAAGTTTTTTCGCTCTGACATATTATTCGAGTTCTATTTTTTGTTTTTCGCCCCATTAGATGCCAACTTCTTATTTAACTATTCGTCAATAGCTAAATTTTTATTGCAACATACTAACAAAGAACTATTTATATCCCTATTTTACGCTCTGGGATTTTTTAAGCGATAAAAGCGGACAACCGCGACGCTGAACTTAATCTGCGTCGCGGGTTATCCGCGAAAATTATAAGTTGTCTTTCAAGCTGATTACTTGACTTCAACTTCAGCACCTGCGTCCTTAAGCTTCTTAGCCAATTCTGCAGATTCGTCCTTAGATACACCTTCCTTGATTGCTTTTGGTGCACCTTCAACGAGTGCTTTTGCTTCAGCGAGTCCGAGACCTGTGATTGCACGAACTTCTTTAATAACTGCGATTTTCTTAGATGCGTCAACTGCCTTGAGGATAACGTCGAACGAATCCTTTTCTTCAGCTGCTGCTGCTGGAGCTGCTGCTACTGCTACTGTTGCTGCTGCGCTTACGCCCCACTTTTCTTCGAGTTCTTTTACGAGGTTAGCTGCGTCTACTACTGAGAGTGCGCTGAGCCATTCGATAACTTGTTCTTTTGTGATGTCTGCCATTTTAGTTTTCTCCTTTGGGCTGTTAGCATCCCTTTCGGAATATTTAAGAAGCGTCGCCTCCTAACGTTGCCCTTTAGTTGTTTTTGTTTGTACTACACTGCCCGAGCAAACACGGGCATATAGCTAAATTCTCTTTTCTTAAAAACTCCCAAACAGTACTGACAACTACTTGGGAGTGTTGTTCCAACTCCGCTATTACGCTTCTGCTGGTGCTCCACCTTCTTTTTCGACTTTGCAGAACACAACGCGTACGAGTTGTGTAGCTGGTGTGTTGAGCAACGAAAGGAACTTTGCACGGAGTTCTGGGAGGCTTGGGAGACTGCCGAGGTATTCGACTTCTTCCTTGCTCATAATCTTTTCGCCCAATACGCCGAGCTTAATCGATGCGTTTTCGCGTGCCTTGAAGAATTGTGCAACTGCCTTTGCAACTGCTGCTGGATCTTCACCACCGCTAATTACACCTGTTTGACCTTCGAGAACTGCGTCCATCGAAGGAAGGTTCAATTCCTTTGCTGCAATCTTGATTATCGAATTCTTGATAACGTGGAATTCTGCACCTGCTGCTGCGAGAGCTCTGCGGAATTCTGATGCGTCTGATACTTTTACGCCTGTGAAGCTTACCAAGAAAATGTGTTCCGATGCACTGAGTCTTGCGCGGGCTTCTTCTACGAGATATTTCTTTTCTGGTCTCATTGTGAAAAAACCTCCTTATTGTGCAACTTCGCTCAAAGCGACTTTTACGCTTGGGCTCATTGTAGCACTGATTGCGATTGAATTGATGAACTTACCCTTTACGGCTTCTGGACGTGCTGCTACTACGCTGTCGAGTACTACTTTTGCGTTTTCTGCGAGCTTGTCTTCTGAGAAGCTACGTTTGCCGATGATTACGCTCATGTTCGATGTCTTGTCCATCTTGAACTCTACACGACCTGCTTTTACTTCTGCGATTGCAGATGCGATGTCGTCTGTAACTGTTCCACTCTTTGGATTTGGCATCAAACCCTTTGGACCGAGAACGCGAGCTACTTTGCGAACTTCTTTCATCGCCGATGTAGTCGAAATTGCTACGTCGAAATCGAGGAATCCGTCTGTTACTTCCTTGATGAGATCTTCAAAGCCTGCTTTATCTGCACCTGCTTTAAGAGCTTCTTCTGGATTTTCTGTGAAGACGATTACTCTTACTGTTTTACCACTACCATTTGGCAAGCGTACTGTTCCGCGTACCATTTGTGTGCTTTGTTTTGGGTCGACATTCAAGCGGAAATACATTTCCACTGTTTCGTCGAAGCCAGCTTTTGGCAATGCTTGCAACGCTTTTACTGCGTCTGCAAGTGAAAGAGCTGTTTTTGGAGCTGCTTCCAATGCCTTTTGATATCTTTTACTTCTTTTAACCATGACTTTTGTCTCCTGCTTTTGCAGTGCGGTTTATTTTTTTTACTTCAGGCAATCACCGTGATTACCTTAAATTTCTATTCCTAATTAACGAACAACGGCAAGGAGATTAAAAATCACCTTGCCACAGTCAATTAGTCAACAACTTCAATACCCATTGAGCGTGCAGTACCTTCGATAATCTTAGCTGCAGCTGCTGGGCTTGTTGCGTTGAGGTCCTTCTCCTTAATCTTTACGATTTCTTGAACCTGTGCCTTTGTGATTTTGCCAACCTTGTCTACATTTGGCTTAGCACTTGCTGTTTCTACCTTAGCAGCTTTCTTAATCAATACTGCTGCCGGTGGCGATTTAAGGACGAATGTGAAAGACTTGTCCTGATATACAGAGATAACTACAGGAAGAATCATTCCTGCTTGGTCTTTTGTCTTTGCGTTGAATTCTTTACAGAATCCCATGATGTTAACGCCCGCTGCACCAAGTGCTGGACCAACTGGAGGTGCTGGGTTTGCTGCACCTGCTGGGAGCTGTAATTTGATTTCTTTTACTACTTTCTTTGCCATTTTAGTTCTCTTTTCTTATAAGAATTTTTTACTACTGCTTGAGGCTGTGCGTAAATTTTTTTATTAGTCGGCTTCTTCTGCCTTTGTTACTTGCGAGTATTCCAACTCAACTGGTGTAAATCTACCAAAAATTGATACACTCACTTTGAGCTTTCCACGCTCTGTATCCACTTCTTCGATGATTCCTGTCAAGCCCAAGAATGGACCTTCATGAATCTTAACAGCTTCGCCAACATTGAAGTTGATTTTTGGTCTTTCAACTCCTTCTGCCTGTGCCATCTGTGCTTGGATTCTTTCGATTTCCGCTTTGCGAAGTGCTACCGGACGTTCCCCGCCCATAAAATTGATTACACCATTTATACCACGGATAAAATACCATGGCTTTTCTAAGAAATTGTCATCTTCGTCGTAAAGCTTTACGCGTACGAAGAAATATCCAGGATAAAGTTTGCGAAGACGTGTTGTCTTTTTACCGTCTTTAATTTCGGAAACCTTTTCTTCTGGCATCAAGATATCTTCTTTTGAGATATACGCACCCATATCCTCAACATCAATCATATGCTTGAGGGTTTCTACCGCTTTCTTTTCCATATTGGAACGCGTCTGAATCGCGTACCACTTGCGTGTATCTTGTGTATCCGATTCCATAAAAGCTTATGCTTTAGTTCCCGCCTTTGACAAACCAAGTCAACAAGTCGACCACATTATAAATAGCGAAGTCTACAAGGCTAACAAATGCTCCCAGCAGACCCAATGCAACGAACACAATTATCACCGAGTTGACAAGCTCTGGACGTGTTGGCCACGATGCCTTCTTCAACTCTGCGACTGTTTCTTGATAAAACTGTCTTACTTTGCTAAATGGATTTGTCATATTTTTTATAATCTAACCGATTTCTAATTCGCATTAAAAAACGGCTTTGGTTGTTTGTCTCTCGTTAAGAAAGACGCAGGGAAGGAGGGACTCGAACCCCCAACACACGGTTTTGGAGACCGTTGCTCTACCAATTGAACTACTTCCCTAAAAGGTCTTTTGTTTCACCTCAAATAGCCCTCACTCTAAAAAGCCCCGCTTTTCAAGCCTACTTTTCTCTACATTACAGCCCACCTGAACAATTAGAGATATGACTGTATCTACTCTTAAGAAAAAAGGAGATAGACTTTTAAAAATAGTGCCAACCCTTGAGGATTAAAAAAAATGGAAAGGGGAATAATGAAATATCCCCTTTCGATGTCAAGTAAAAATTTAATTATGCAAGGATTTCCGAGATACGACCTGCACCGATTGTGCGACCGCCTTCACGGATAGCAAAGCGTTGTCCCTTTTCCATAGCGATTGGCTTTTGGAGCTCAATTTCGATAGAAAGGTTGTCGCCTGGCATAACCATTTCAACGCCTTCTGGCAATTTGCAAACGCCTGTGACGTCAGCTGTGCCGAAGAAGAACTGAGGACGATAGTTTGTGAAGAATGGTGTGTGACGACCACCTTCGTCCTTAGTGAGAACGTAGATTTCTGCCTTTGCCTTTGTGTGTGGTGTGATTGATCCTGGCTTTGCGATAACTTGACCGCGTTGTACTTCGCTCTTTTCGATACCACGGAGGAGGAGACCAACATTGTCACCTGCTTGACCTTGGTCGAGGAGCTTGCGGAACATTTCAACACCTGTTACAGTTGTTTTCTTTGTTTCGCCGAGACCAACGATTTCAACTTCTTCACCAACCTTGATTACGCCACGTTCGATACGACCTGTTGCTACTGTACCACGACCTGTGATCGAGAATACGTCTTCAACACTCATCATCAATGGGAGGTCAACTGGGCGTTGTGGTTCTGGAATTTCAGTATCGATAGCGTCCATGAGCTGACCGATGCTGTTTACACCAAATTCTGTACCTTCGAGAGCACCAAGAGCTGAACCGCGTACGATGATTGTGTCGTCGCCAGGATATTGGTACTTGTTGAGGAGGTCACGTACTTCCATTTCAACGAGTTCGAGGAGTTCTGCGTCGTCGAGGAGGTCGCACTTGTTGAGGAATACTACAATCTTCGGAACACCAACTTGGCGAGCCAAGAGGATGTGTTCGCGTGTCTGAGGCATAGGGCCGTCAGCTGCGCTAACAACGAGGATCGCGCCGTCCATTTGAGCAGCACCTGTGATCATGTTCTTAACGAAGTCTGCGTGTCCTGGGCAGTCGACGTGTGCATAGTGACGTGTAGGTGTTTCGTATTCTACGTGTGCGACAGCAATTGTAACAGTCTTGGTTTCGTCACGGACAGTACCGCCCTTAGCAATGTCCTTATAGGACTTAAATTGAGCCAGGCCCTTGTCCGACTGAACCTTCAAGATTGCGGTCGTGAGTGTAGTTTTACCATGGTCAATGTGACCAATAGTACCTACGTTAACGTGTGGTTTCGTTCTTACGAATGATTCTTTCGACATGGTTCTTTCGGTTTTTATTGTTAGGTTTTTGTGGATGACTTCTAAACGAGCCTCAGAGCGGATTTGAACCGCCGACCCCGTCCTTACCAAGGACGTGCTCTACCTACTGAGCTACCGAGGCGACACTTAAAAGCCGCCAGTTGTCTGGCGTTTTTAATTGTGTAAGAGTCAAACTATGGACTTCTCTTTTTTTTCGTCAACTATTTTTTTCAATTTTTATTCACTTTTTTTAAAGCGTAATTAGAATGTGAAATTCAGTTGAGCTGAAATTACGTGAATATGACCGTAATACCAACCTTCTACATGCATACCATTTTCTGTTCTGTTGATATCACTGTTGCCAACTGTCATAATATATACATACGACATATCGAGCGAAATATTGTCTGCGAGCTGGTAGCCAAAGCCAAACGAGTACCAAACTCTATCCGAACATGGAATGCGAACCGTGCGATTGATTGCATCGCGAACAGGGCTTTCGTCGAACGCTACACCTGCACGCAAAATGAGCTTCTTGAAATCTTCTGGATAATAGTGTACGCCCAACGATACACGAGATGTGTCTTTCCAGTTTTCTGGACATACCATATTAACTGCACCACTAACTGGCAATTCTTGGAATGTCGACCAACGTGTGTATGTGTAGTCTGCCATTACTGCAAAGTTATCAAACCATCCTGGGAGACGTTGATATACCCCGAATGTAAATGTATCAGGCATTTTAACAGATGCGTCGATATCGCCCAACTCATTACCTGCATAGCGTGCTGTTCCACTCAAATCTTGTTGAACTGCACTACGCCAGTGGAAACCAAAACGTCCACCTTCCATATATTGAACAGTAAAGCCGATGTTGCCACCAACACCCCAGCCTTGACCACTGAGCTTCATTTCATTCATTCCCATCGGACCCATTGGAATCTCGCTTGTGAGCTTGCAATATGCGTATTGAGCACTGATACCGCCGTTAATCGAGAACCAATCATTTACTTTGTAAACGAGAGTTGGGTTTACATCCATTGTCAAGAGGTAGCTATTCATACCTTGTGTACCACCAACTGGAATAAAATTGTCTTCGTAATCAGATTCCAAACCAAATGGAGCTGTTATCGAAAGCATAGCAGAAAGATCTTCTGTGAATTTATGACCAAAGAAGAAATTTGGAACAAAAGATTTTACTGCACATGGATAATTTGTGCCGTCGTCCTTATTCAAACCAAGCGTTGGGATGACAAGCGACATCCCGATAGATGCAATCGACTTACCTGCTTCGAGGTCTGAGAACGCAAATGCCGATGCGTTGTTGAATGCTGCCGATGCGTCGTTATTAGCATTTGTTACTGCACCAGCCATTGATGTACCCATATTTGATGCACCCTGCTCTTGCACTTGGAAACCTGCTCCAAATGCGACTACACCAAACATAAGTGCCGATGCTGTAATTACTGTTTTTGCGAGTTTCATATTCTATCTTTTGTTGAGTTAAAAATTGAAATAAATATTCAAACAAAAAATGAACAATCGTTCAGTGTCAAGCTATTTTCTGAACGAACGTTCATTTTAATTCTTTATCAATCCTCTATCTTTAGAATTTTTAAAATCTATTTCGGCTTGATTTACGCAAAAAATTTGGCACTCTAAAAATTGTGAAAGATACCAGAGAAAAAATTTTAGAGACAACTTTTATGCTCTTAATCAAAAAGGGTTACGAGGGCGTTTCTGTCAGCGATATTCAGAAGAAGATGGGAATATCGAGAGGTTTGCTGTATTGTTATTTCAAAAATAAATCAGACTTAATTCTTGCGTCGTGTACGCAATATTTTTTCGACGGTTATTTGAATAGTATAGACCTTGAAAATATATCTTTCAAAGATTTTATCATTCACGTTTTGAAAGTCGAAGAAGAACTTGCTTATTGTGGAAAAAACAAGATAGACATCTTGAAATACAACACGCTTTATTCGACAGTAATTATGCGTGAACCTCGTTTCAAAAAATACGCACTTTCTGAATTTGCGAAAGCAATTATTGTTATTCGCAACGCAAAAAAAAGAAATGAAATTAGAGACGATATTCCCGATAATTTTATCGGTGCAACGCTCCTTTCGATTCTCGGCAGAACAACGTATATCACTGCTACCCCAACAGACGCATACGTCCGCACAAGAATAGCCGAAGACATTATGCGTTTTTACGATTTAATCAAAAAATAATCCCGCAACAAGTGTCGTATAACTTGGCTGTGAGCCATCGCTACTCCACAAAATTTCCGTATTAAAAACCTCTCTGGCAATCTTTGAAACATCAAACCCGATTGCTTCTAAACTCGTTCGCATTTTGTCCTTAAACGGACATTCTTTTTTATCGACTCTTGCACATTTTTCGAGTGGACAATTTACGCACGACCCCGCAAAAAGTGCGAGGCTTCCTTGTATTGACGATTCTTGCAAGAGCATAAACTCATCAAAATTTTTTCGAGAATCATAATATGTTTTCTCGAGTTCGCCAATGCTTTCAATGCGACGCAAATAAACACAAATATTTTGATATTTTTGAAAGTCGAATTCCTTTGCAAATGGGGGGCATGACCACTTTGAGCCATAATTTTCGCATCCCCTGCAAAGCTTTGTCGACACCGACTCATCGAGAAATTGCTCGATGAAATCGGCTACTTTAAATGTCTGTTGAAGTTGTTGAAAATTACTCACGAACTCTGAACAACCACATTCCGAAACAGGTCAATGCACCATTTATAATCAAGAGCGTAAAGCCTAAATCGAAACCAAGTAATTGGCTCGAAGCTATGTTTATTCCCAAGCACATAAGCGGAGCAATTATAGCAATGTATGGTGCAACGCCGTCGCGGATTTTCCACTTTGTAAGAATACCAAAAAAGAAGAATCCCAAAAGTGGTCCATATGTATAAGCGACTAACTTGTAAACGAGATTAACAACAGCGTCATTACTTGCAACGTAAAGGAACACGATTATAAGGAAGAATGCAGTTGCAAAACCACCATGTACAAGATTGCGTAAAATTACTTTGCGATCATCTGAAATATCTTCACGCGTTTCAAATTTGAGGAAGTCGACACAGAATGATGTTGTCAGCGATGTCAACGCATTTGCCGCACTTGGATACGATGCTGAAATCAACCCGACAAGGAAGAATGTTCCCGCATAAAGCCCCATATATTGCGATGCAACCGCTGGGAAAATTTCGTCAGTTTTTGTGATTCCCAACGCTTCCATTCCGCCGATTTTATCGACATAAAGACAAAGCAATGCACCGAGCAAAAGGAAGAAATAGTTTACAAAAATTTGAATTGCACTCGATGAATAAAAATTTTTCTGAGCCGATTTAATGTCCGCACAAGCGAGAGATTTTTGCATCATAGCTTGGTCGAGACCAGTCATTGCAATCGAGATAAACACACCTGCGACAAGTTGTTTAAACACGTTTGTAGCCGAGTCCCAACGCATATCAAAGAGATCGCAAAAACAAGTGCCTTCAACATTTGGATTCTTTCCATTTGCCACTGCCGACACCATATCGGCAAAGCCCCAATCCATTTTTTGACAGATGAAAACAATCGTCATCAACACTGCCAAGAGCATAAATGTTGTCTGCAAAACGTCTGTCCAAATAACAGTTTTTACGCCACCTTTGTAAGTGTAAAGGTAGAGTACTGCGAGGAACACAAACGTTACAAATGCGAACACTAAAACATCTATCAATGAGTGTGCTTGCCAACCTGCACCTTTAGGAACAAATGTGTAGAGAACAAGTGTAACAACAAAGATTCTCACAGCGGCACCCAACACACGAGATACAAGGAATACTGCCGAACCTGTCTTGTGTGTTGCAGGTCCAAATCGCTTGCCCAAGTATGCGTAAATCGATGTAATGTTCATTCGGTAGTACAAAGGGAGCAACACTTTTGCTATCACCATATACCCGACGACAAACCCGAATACAAGTGGCATATAGTAAAAGTTCTGCTTCATTACATTTCCAGGGACAGATACAAATGTCACACCAGAAATAACTGTGCCAACCATACCATAAGCGACAACCGCCCAAGGTGCTTTTCTATCGCCAGAGAAGAAAGACTTGCTTGTAAGTTTTCTCGATGTCAAGCGAGAGACTGTGAACATCACAACCATATAAGTTGTGAAAACTGTGATGAGAAGCCAAAGTGGATATTGGTGCATAACTAATTTTTATTTTTTTGAATTTTCGTAAGCGTCAACTGCCGAGCGAACGGAGCCGTGTTTGAGCAAGAGTGATTTTGCGAACTCATAATCGGTAATATCGGTTTCGCCCATAATCATTCTCGTGCCACGGTCGACAAGCTTGATGTTTGAAAGTTGCATATCGACCATCTTATTGCCCTTTACACGTCCGAGCTTAATCATAATCGATGTTGAAATCATATTCAAGATGAGCTTTTGTGCTGTACCCGATTTCATTCTTGTGCTACCCGTAACAAATTCAGGACCCACAACTGCAACAATCGGGACTTCGCAAGCTTCTGCGATTGGAGAGTCTGGATTGCAAACTATGCACGATGTCAACAAACCTTTCGCACGAGCATTCTTGATTGCACCCAACACATAAGGTGTTGTACCCGACGACGCAATACCAACAAGTGTATCATTTTCGTTTGGTTCAAAAGCACAGAGGTCTGTCCAACCACGTTCGATATCGTCTTCAGCATTTTCAACTGCCTTGCGGATTGCACCATCGCCACCTGCGATAAGTCCGACAACAATACCATGTTCAACACCGTATGTTGGTGGAATTTCCGAAGCATCAACAATACCCAAACGTCCGCTTGTACCAGCACCCATATAGAAAAGGCGACCACCTTTTTTCATTCTTTCGACAACACCATCGACAAGCTTTTCAATTTGTGGAATTGCTTTTTCGACAGAATACGCAACGGTTTTGTCTTCTGCATTTATCCCGCAAAGAAGTTCACGAGTTGTCATTTTATCCAAGTTAGAATAGTTTGAGGATTGTTCTGTTACTTTCATAATTTGTAGTTGTTAAAGTGTTAAAAAATTTCGGATACAATGCTTTCAAATTCCCCGATTACGTCAAATAAAAATCTGAAGACATTGGGGAAAAGTCAATATAGTTCAATTTTTTAGAAAATATGCTCAATCTTTTGCGAGCCACCTATTTGAAATTCTATCCCACGCACATACGATGAATGCCGAAAATGGAATCGCAAAAATCATTCCTAAAATTCCGTTAAGAGCAATGCCCCAAAAGAAAACCGAGAATATAATTACAGTGGGATGGAGTCCTGTTCTATCGCCCATAATTCGTGGAGTTAGCACATAACCCTCAAGGCACTGTACCGCACAAAATATTGCGAATGATATAGACGCCAACAACCATCCACCGCCATCCTGAAATATTGAAACTGGAATAATTGTACCAAGCCCGATTATCGTTCCCAAGTATGGGATTAAATTTAAAACTCCTGCACAAAAGCCGAGTAAAAAGCCGAACTTCACCCCTGCTATCCATAATCCGCAACCGATAAGAAGCCCCATAATCAAGGCAATCAGCAACTGTCCTCTAAAGAATGCGACCATAATTTCTACAAATCGACGCACAAAAAACATGATGTCTTCACGTTTCGATTCCGACAAAAATCCTATACGGGAAAGATTTTTTTCGAGTTGCGTGTAGAAGTCAAAATTTGCAGTCAGCATATAATACAAATAAATTGGCACAACTGCAAACCCCGCAATAAATGAGAAGAATGAGACTAATCCACCTGTCGCCGAAAGTGTCGTTTTTACAACTCGTTTTGCGAAGTTTGTAATTTTTTCAGCCGACATATTTTCAGAAAAATATTCACGGATTCTCGGCACATTTTTCCTAATAGCTTCGCTAAATTCTGGGAATTCTTGAGCTGTCCATTGTGCACCGTCGTACACTGCTTGTGGCAACGTTTGTGCGATTCTGGTAATTTCAGAAATCGCCTTTGGCACTGCGATAACACACACGATTGAAACAAATGCCATCGCAAAAATTCCGACAATTCCGCAAGAAATGCTTTTTGAAATTTTGCACTTTTGCGATAACATATTTACAAGAGGCGAAAGTATAAACGATAACACTAACGCAAAAACAAGCGGAGTTATGACAGCTGAAAATATCGAAAGAAAGCTTGCGAACAAACTAAATAAAAGTACGATAAACGCACCAATTAAACATATTGCGATGCATGTGAGTGCTATCGCCAAAACTTTTTTCTGAAAAGATGTAAACATTTCCTAAAAATATCGTGTCAAATTAGAAATAATGCAAACAAAAACAGACAGTCAAAAAAATTTAGATATTTGCCCTTTTGATAAAATCGAGATACGTGGAGCAAAACAACACAATCTTAAAAATATAAATTTAGATATTCCACGTGGGAAAATTGTCGCATTCACTGGGCGAAGTGGATCGGGGAAGTCGTCGCTGGCGTTCGATACAGTTTACGCCGAAGGTTATCGCAAATATATGGAAAGTTTGTCGGCTGATGCCCGACGCCTTCTCAGCCAAATCGACAAACCAGCAGTTGAATCTATACGTGGACTCTCGCCTGTTATCGCAATCGAACAAGTAAAATCGCTTGGTTCAAATCCGAGAAGTACACTTGCTACACTGACGGAAATTGCCGACTACGCACGTCTACTTTGGAGTATTGCAGGCGAACAACGTTGCCCCAAAGACAACGGGAAAATCGCACGAAGAAGTATAGATGAATGCGTGGATGCCGTTATGAAATTGCCGAACAATTCACGTATTTATATCCTTGCTCCACGTGGAGAATTAAAACTTTCGGGAGCTAAAGCAGAAATCAAAAACTTGCGTCAACGTGCATGGCAACGTGCGAGAATCGACAACAAAATTTTTGATCTCGACGACCCCATTGCCGAAAAAGAAATTTTTGCAAACGCCACCGCAAAAAAAATATTTAAGACCGAACTTGTCATAGACCGATTCCCCCTCTCATCGACATCTCGTGGGCGTGTTGCCGACTCACTCGAACTCGCTTTAAAAGAAGGCAACGACAAAGCTATTGTATTTTATTCGAGCGACGGAATTGAAAATGAAATGATTTTAAGCACAGCCTTTTCGTGCGAAAAATGTGGCGAAGTTTACTCACCATTGACTGTAAGAAATTTCTCGTTCAACCACCCCGACGGAGCGTGTCCTGTCTGCGATGGGATAGGTAGAGTTATGCGAACAAGCGAAAAACTCGCCGTCCCCGAAGATTCAAAATCTATCCGCGATGGTGCAATTAAAGCGTGGCGACTTGGTGCAAAAAGTATAATCATTGCCCACAATAGAATTTTGCGTCAACTCGCCGAACAAATACCGTTCGACCTCAACACACCTTGGCGAGATCTTCCCGAAAAGACACGAAAAATTCTTTTGTATGGTGATAAATCCCGAACATATTTCTTGCGATTGAAACGTGGCAACTGCAAACCAAGCGAAGTTTATTTTAATGGCGTTCTCGCTGAAGTTGACAGACTCTGTGCCGAAACAGTTAGCGACGGCTTGCGAGCTCGACTCTCGGTTTTTCAGATATCCTCTGTTTGCCCCGAGTGTAATGGTGCAAGATTTTCCGCACGCACACGCAACGTGTTTATCGAAGGCGTTTCATACGACAAATTCTGTGCGATGAGCGTTTCAGACTCGCTCGATTTTATAAAATCACTTTTGGACAATCCGAAATATTCGGCAGTTTGCGACGCTGTAAAAGGTCTGTACGAACGATTGGGATTCCTCGATACAGTCGGGCTTTCATACATCAGTCTCGACCGTGAAGCCTCGACTCTTTCAGGCGGAGAAGCCCAACGTGCAAGACTTGCAACGCAACTGGGGATGAATCTAACAGGCGTAACGTATGTTCTCGACGAACCAACTATCGGACTCCATCCGTCCGATGATGATATGCTAATTGGTGCGTTGAAAAATCTAAAGGCAAAAGGTAATTCTGTTCTACTTGTCGAACACGATGAATCGGCTCTGCGTGCATCTGATTGGGTTGTAGAACTTGGTCCGCAAGCTGGCGAAAACGGCGGAGAATTGATGTTCAACGGATCTCTCGAAGATTGTATGAAGTCGGATAAATCGAGAACAGGAATGTACCTTTCTGGACGTGCGAGTATCGCTCGCCCCGCCCCGATTCTCCCTGCGACTAATGGCTGGCTGACAGTAAAAGGTGCAAAAGAAAACAATCTTAAAAACGTGAATGCAAAGTTCCCAATCGGGCTTTTTACCGTCGTTTGCGGGGTTTCAGGTTCGGGGAAAAGCACACTTGTTAACGATATTCTTGCAAAGGCATCGGCAGTAAAACTCAACGGAGCAAAAGAAATCAGTGGTGCTCACAGCGGTATTTCTGGACTCGAAAATTTTGACACTTGCGTTCGTGTCGACCAATCTCCTATCGGGAAAAGTCCACGCTCGAATCCTGCAACATACACAAAACTTTTCGATTTATTGCGTGAACTCTACGCTCAAACTGCACTCGCAAAAATGCGTGGATACTCCGCTGGTAGATTCAGTTTTAATGTCAAAGGCGGACGTTGTGAACACTGCCGTGGCGATGGCTCGATTTGTTTAGATATGCAATTCCTCGGTGAAGTTTTTGTAACATGCCCATCGTGCAACGGCAAACGCTACAACCGTGAAACGCTCGAAGTTAGATATAAAGATTTAAACATCGCCGACGCACTCAACCTCACAGTTGACGAAGCACTCGAAGTTTTCAAAGCATATCCACGCATCGTCGCAAAATTAAAGACTTTGAGTGATGTCGGGCTTGGATATATAAAGCTTGGGCAACCTGCAAATACGCTCTCTGGAGGCGAAGCACAACGCATAAAACTTTCGCTTGAATTATCGCGAAGAACAAACGGACGTGCACTCTATATTCTCGACGAACCAACAACGGGATTACACTGGGACGATATCGACAAACTCCTGAAGTTGCTTTTTAAACTTCGAGACGCTGGCAACACAATTATTGTCATAGAACATCATCCAGATTTTGTTAAGCTCGCTGACTGGCTCGTAGAGCTTGGTCCGACAGGCGGTGCAAATGGCGGTAATATAATCTTTGAAGGAAATTATAACGATTTAAAATCGGCAAAAACACCAACTGCAAAATTCATCAAATAATATCAATTTTCCATATTAACTTTTCTGATTTTTACGATAAGTTAGATATGGTCAAATTGAGAAAAATTTTGTTGTCCGACAAAACGGAATTTGAAAAACATCATCCCTCAAAAGATATTGGATGCGAGAGTTCGTTTGCAGTTAATTTCTTGTACGCAAAAGATTATCCGACATACATCGGTAATTGGCACAACCGCATTGCGATTGCAAAACCACCTAATCTTTTGTACTACCCGTTAGGCGAGGAAACTTCGGCGAAAGAGCTTGCTGAATATGCAGAGGATATTTCAAATTCTGGTTTTAAATTTGAATATATTTACAATGTTCCACCCGACTTTGCGAAAAATTTTCCTGACTACGAAAAATATTTTTCGCTCGTTGAAAATGAAGGCGAGTTCGATTACATCTACCAGCCCGATTCTCTCGCAGAATTGAAAGGTTCGCTATTGCGAAAAAAACGCAATCACATAAAACATTTTATCGAAGAAAATCCGAACTGGTGTGAAGACGATATAACCCAAAAAAATTTGGACGATGCACAATTTTTTGTAGAATCGAGAAGCACTGCTTTTGAAAGGCAAGCAATAGAAACTGCTTTTGAAAATTTTTTTGAATTGAACTTAAGTGGAATAATTCTTCGGGACAACGATGGCACTATCGTTGGGACATCAATCTTCACAGAAATTGCTGATGGTGTATACGATGTTCTCATCGAAAAATCCGACCACCACACACGAGGTGCGTCGCAAATGCTCGTTGTTCTACAAGCAAAAAAATTGAGAGAACTTGGTGCAAAACTAATCAACCGTGAACAAGATTTAAACCTGCCAAATCTGCGACATGCCAAGAAATCGCTCGATCCAATTTTTCTATACAAACGTGTTTCTTTAGTTCCCAAAAATTATGCGAGAAATTAAAATCAAACAACTCTGCGTATTCGATAATTCGCTGATTGAACAAGTAGCAAACCTTTACAAGCAGGAAAAATTTCTCGACGAAAATGAATTTAATTTTCAATCAATTCGCCGAACATTGAAAAACAGTTTTTGTGTATTTGGAGCATTTGACGAAAGTAAACTTGTAGGAATTTTTCGAGCACTTTCAGATGGTGTTGCCGACGCATATCTCCTCGATTTAATCGTCGATTCAAGCTGTCGCAAAAGAGGTGTTGCCACTGCTCTTTGCAAAGAAATTGTATCGTTTTTGCACGGACAAAATATCGAGTGGGTCGTCTGCATTTCCACACCAGAAGGATATAACGTCCACAAGAAAATCGGCACAGCGATGACTGGACACACCCCTTTCAGATTTTTCATTACTGAAGCGTTGTGAAGAACCCTTCCGACTCAAAAATTTTCTTTATGCGTTCAGCTTTGTCGGTTGATACCAATGCGGAGTCATCAAGCTTATATGGCAAGTTCAATGCTTCCCATTTTTTCACGCCAAGCGTATGATATGGCAATAAATCTATTCGTGAAATTGTTGAATATTTTTTTAAGAATTTTGCAAGATTGACGATATAATTTTCTTCAGCAGAAATCCCATTGAGTAAAACAATTCTGATATGTATTTCTTTTTTCTTCGATGCGAGATATTCGAGAAATTTTAAAATCTTTTCATTGCTTTTACCTGTCAGATTCTTGTGCAAATCGGAATCGAGATGCTTTATATCGAGCAGAAATAAATCGGCTAAATCTACGATTTTTTCGATATTTTCGGTGATATCGACAGAACCACAAGTATCAATAGCCGACGAAATATTCGCGCTTTTTAAAATCTGCAAAAGCTCGACGAGAAATTCAGAATGCAAGAGAGGCTCTCCTCCCGATGCGGTAAATCCACCTCCGCTCGACTTAAAAAATTCACGATACTTTATAACATCATCGGCAACTTCACGTGCCGACTTTTCCTCACCCGAAGACGTCGCCCATGTATCAGGATTATGGCAGAACGCACAACGCAACGGACACCCTTTCAAAAAAAGGACGTACCTTATCCCTGGGCCATCGAGTGCTCCCATTGTTTCGCAAGAATGTATTTTTGCCTTCGCCATTTTCAAATGATATGCTTTTTATTTTTTTAAAATTTGCAATAGATAAATCTTTCATTTAGCTTGAACGAACTTACTAAATTAGAAAAATAAATTTAATAATGAACGAGATTGACGCTCAAAAAGAAATACTAAGACTTCGTGCAGAAATAGCAAAGCACGAAGAACTTTATCGCGTCCACAACGCACCAGAAATTTCCGATGAAGAGTTTGACTCGCTTATGCACACTCTTCGCACGTTGGAAAAACAATTCCCACAATTTTACGACGCAACATCGCCGTCGGTGAGAGTCGGCAACGACCTTTCTGAATCATTTGTAGCAGTCAATCACCTTGCACCGATGCTCAGTCTCGACAACGTTTTTAACGTCGCTGAACTCGAAGAATTCGATTCTCGATTGAAAAAAGTTTTGGGGGTACAAGGCGAACTTACATATTGCGTTGAACCGAAAATTGACGGTGCGGGCGTCTCGGCTGTTTACGAAAATGGAAAGCTTGTTCGCCTTCTCACTCGTGGCAATGGAGAAAAAGGCGACGATATCACACGCAACGCTTTTGCTATAAAAAATCTCCCACGCAAACTCACTGGCGATAACATCCCTACCCTGCTCGAGATTCGTGGCGAAGCATATATGGAGCGAGATGAATTTGAAAGAATAAAAAATCAACAACGCCAAGAATTGATTGAAAAGGCTATCGCAAAAAAACAAAAAGAAGCCGAAAAACTTTTGAATAATGCGTCAAATTGCGACACACTCTCCGATGAAGAACTCGCAATTATAGAGAAAAAATTGCCTGCAAATCCACGCAATCTCACCGCTGGCACAATGAAACTTCTCGACGCACAAACTTTGCGTAATCGTGAACTGAAAGTTATTTTATATTCTATCGGAACTATCGAAGGTGCAGAAATCAAACATCAGCTCGACCTCCCTAAAACCCTGAAAAATTGGGGTCTACCGTCTGTCAACTGGTATGCTACCGCAACTGGTGCAAGCCAAGTATTTGAAAAAATCTCGGAGCTTGAAGAAATCCGTGCAGACTTTCCATTTAACACAGACGGTGCCGTTATCAAGCTTGACGATTGCACACTTCACGAAATTGCTGGTATGACAAGCCACGCACCACGATGGGCGACAGCATGGAAATATAGAGCCGAACGAGCACAAACACGCCTTAATGCAATCACAATTCAGGTCGGACGCACTGGAGCAATCACGCCAGTAGCCGAACTTGAGCCAATCGAAAATCTCTCTGGCACAGAAGTCCGACGTGCAACCCTCCACAACGAAAGCTACATTGCCGAAAAAGATATTCGTATTGGCGACACTGTAATCGTCGAAAAAGCTGGCGAAATTATCCCTGCTGTTCTCGGTGTAGTCTTGGAAAATCGACCACCTGAAAGCATCCCTTATGCCTTCCCGACAATATGCCCAGAGTGCAATTCACCATTAAAAAAATATGGCGAAAAAATGTTATCACGTTGCCCAAATATGAGTTGCCCTCCGCAAGTGCGTGGACGTATCGAACACTTCGCATCGCGTGGATGTATGGATATTCGTGGACTTGGTGAAAAAATCGTCAGCGAACTCGTCGATAAGCTTGGCGTAAAAGATCCAGCCGACCTCTACACGCTCACTCGAGAAAAGCTTTTGAGCCTCGAAAAATTCAAAGATAAGAGTGCTGATAATTTAATTGAATCGCTCGAGAAATCAAAATCGCAAGAACTCTGGAGACTCATTTTTGGACTTGGTATTTTGGAGATTGGCGAGCAATTCGCAAAAGATCTCGCATCAAAATTTGGCTCGCTCGACGCAATTATAAAAGCCGATATTGAGGATATAAAATCGCTCGAAGGTTTCGGTTCAAAATCTACCAAAAAGAGAAAATCAGATTCTGTCGAAAACTTAAATCAGCCAGTGCGTGCGTTGTCGGTGCGTGTATTTTTTGACGATCAACATAACCTTGAGTTAATCGAAAGACTTCGCTCAGCAGGGCTTAATTTTACAGCCGAACAAACAAATAATTTGAACACGCAATTTAGCGGAAAGATTTTTGTTATCACAGGTACGCTCAAGTCTATGGGACGTGATAAAGCAAAAGCTATCATCGAAAAGTTTGGCGGAAAAGTTGCGTCGTCGGTCACAACAAAAACAAACTACTTAATTTCTGATGGCGAAATGAACGGCTCAAAAGCCCAAACCGCCCAAAAACTTGGTACTCCCATACTATCTGAAGATGATTTCTTGCAAATGATAAATCAAGCCGAGCAAGACGAAGACAGGGACTCTGCAAAAGGAATCAATCAAGCCGAAACGCCACAAACCTCAGAACAACCTCAACAACTATCGTTGTTTTAAAAGAGACTTCTCGATTTAACTAAAACGAAAACGCTCCAACGTATTGGAGAGTTTTCTGTATAATTGTGCCACCCGTTTCAAAGGACATATTGTCGTTAGACAATGTCCGCCGGTGCCCGTCATATAAAAAACCCGTCTTATAAAAAACCTATTGGGCGAAGGAGGATTTGATATGTACCACTGCCAAGATTTAGTTGAGGAAGCCCAGTAGATGATGTCTTGAAGATATTTGGTGGAACAGACATTCCATTGACACGAATAGTCTTTGGCTTGTCAGTCGGGAATGTGAGGGTGCCTGTTGAATTTGGTGGAATAATGACAGTCCATTCCATTACGCCGTCAGAAATTTTCCAAGATGACGTTGCGGTGCCGTATGGTGTTTCGTGAGTAGCTCCGGCGAAGTTGAAGTCGCCATACGGTTTTGGTTCAAAGAGAATATTTTTGTAGCCTGCTTGATTTTCATCGTACCAAATACCAGCAACAGTACGATAGAGCCATTGTCCGATTGCTCCGTAGCTATAATGGTTAAAGGAATTCATCCCGACATCACCGAATCCATCTTTGTGCGAGTAGCTATTCCAACGTTCCCACATTGTAGTTGCACCTTGAGTGATTGGGTACAACCACGATGGATATGTAGTATTGTTAATCAATTTATATGCTAAATCGTTTCTGCCAAAACGTGTGAGTACTGGATTAAGCAGAGGCGTTCCGACAAAACCAGTGTCGAGATGATAATTTGTTTTTTCGAGCGTTTTGATAAAGTTTTCAAAAATCTTTTTGCGTAGACTTTCTGGAGCACAATCGAAAGCAAGCGTGAGCAAATATGCCGTTTGGGTATCGCCTTTTACAGTGCCGTCGAGCTTAACAAAATTGTTTGTAAACGACGCACGAACATCTTTTGCCAAGTTCAGATAATATTTTTCATCGTCGTTATTGCCGAGAATGTTTGCAATTTTTGCCATAAGGTCGGCACATCTGATAAAGTATGCCGTTCCGATAAGTTGACGTGGCGTTGCACCAAGTTTGTTATCGGGAATATTATATTTTTCTTTGACTGTTTTTTTGTCGAGTTGCGTTATGGAGGGTTGAAGCCAATCGCCAAAGCCACGATTTGCACGAATGAAATTTTTGGATTCATTCTTCATATATTTAATCCAATTTTTCATTGCTTGATAATTGTTGCGTAGAATTTTTTCGTCGCCATAAGCCATATACATTTCCCAAGGGCAGATGACCATTGCATCTGCCCAAGCTGGACTTGAAACGCCAGATATACATTTTGGTGCAACGTAAGCAATCTGTCCGTCTGCACTCGCAGTATCGGCGAGATCGAGAGTCCACTTTGCGAAGAAGCCGAGAATATTCATATTGAACGATGCTGTCGGACAGAAAATTTGTGCGTCGCCAGTCCAACCGAGTCTTTCATCGCGTTGCGGACAGTCCGTTGGAGTAGAGAAAAAGTTTCCTCGTTGTCCCCATTGAATGCAACTTTGCAATTTATTTACGAGAGGTTTATTGCAGAAGAACGAACCTGTCATCTGCATATCGTTGTAGAGAACAATACCTTCTACCCAGTCTGGTTTTGGATTTACGTTTTTATCGAATCCGCTAACTTCGACATATCTGAAGCCATGGTAAGTAAATTTGGGCGACCAAGTATCGTAAAGTCTACCGCCTGCACTCGTATAGAAATCTTCGCTTTGGCAACTTCTGTAAGCACAAGTATAAAGCGTGCCATCTTTGTTGAGCATTTCTGAAAAGGCGATTTTATACATTCTGCCGTTATCGGCAGGTACTTTAATTTTTGCCCAACCGACCATATTTTGTCCCATATCAAATACAAATTTGCCTTCGCCGATTTTCGTTATTGATATTGGAGAAAGGACATCTTTTACAACGATTGGCTGATTGCGTCGAGGCTCGAGAAGTGGCAATTTTTCGACATTTTTAGCGTTAGGAGTTTTCCATTGCGAATCGTCAAAATCGTTTTCGTTCCAACCATTTGGTTCTTTGCGAGCATCAAAAGTTTCGCCGTCGTAAATGTCAGAAGTGATAATTCCACCGAAAGAATATTTCCACGATTGGTCTGTTGCGATAACATCTTTTGAGCCGTCTTTGTAGGTGATTTCAACTTGAGCTAAAAGCTCTGGTCGTTCGCCGTAGAAACCGCGTTCATCCATTTTCCAAGCAATTCTACCACTATACCAACCATCAGCGATAATTGCCCCAATGGTATTATCGCCACTTTCAAACATTTTTGTGATATCGTATGTATTTGTTTGGATACGTTTGTTGAAGTCTGTCCAACCTGTTCCCCAAAACTCATTACCAACTTTTTTGCCGTTGATATAAAATTCAAAAATGCCCTTTGATGCGACATAGAGACGTGCCGATTTTATCGCTTTGTTTAAGTTAACTTGTTTGCGAAAATATGCAGGCGAAACATAGTCGGAAAGATATTCCGATTTCCACGCTGGACGATTTATTTTACGCATCAATTTTGTGCGTGGTTCTGTTGCAGAAATCCATTTGCCTTGCCAATCAGAATTTTGTAATAGTCCAGCTTCAAAAAAATTCACATCCGACCAATTTGAAACGACGCCATTTTCGTCCCAATAGCGAACTTTCCAGTAGAGTTTGTCGCGTGAGACAAGTGGTTCGCCCTGATAAGCAACTTGTACAGATTTATCCGAAAGGACTTTGCCAGTATCCCAAACTGGCGATTTTTCAAAGTCTTCGGGCGTTTTTGCCACCACAATTTGATATGCACTTTGCTTGATATTTTTACGTTCCGCACCGTTATCATCTTTGAGAATTGGGAGCTTCCACGAAAACGACAAGTCGTCGAGAGAATATCCGAGTGGGTTTGCAAAGAACTCGCCAACGGTGGTATCAAAAGGCTTTGCGTTTTGTGCAAGGCAGATTGAAACAATACAAAATGCAAAAATAGATGTGATTACTTTTTTCATTAAAGTCGATTTTCTCAAAAACCCTCGTTTTTTCAAGAATATTTCCCAACTTCAAAAAGGTTAAACTCAATTAAACTGTTTAATTAAATTTCTTCTTTTTTTGTTTACAATATTATGCGTTTGGTGCAAAAAATTAGACTATATTTTATTTATCCGAAAAACAAATTCGCATACATGATGAATACTGAAAATACAAAACAAGCTTGGGAAGGCTTCAAAGCTGGAAAATGGTCGGAAACAGTTGATGTTCTCGACTTCATAAAAAATAACTACACTCCTTATGAAGGAGACGCTTCGTTCCTCGCACCCGCGACAGAAAGAACAAAAGCCCTTTGGGACAAAGTAATGGTCCTGATGAAAAAGGAAATTGAAATGAATGGCTGTTTAGATGCTGACGTTTCAACTCCTTCACAAATAGACTCGCACAAGGCTGGGTATATCGATAAAGATAACGAAGTTATTGTCGGGTTGCAAACAGACGCTCCACTTAAGCGTGCAATTATGCCATTTGGCGGATACAGAATGGTGCATGGCTCGTGCGAAGCTTACGGCTTGAAAGAAGACCCTATCGTAAAAGAAATCTTCACAAAGTACCGCAAGACACATAATACAGCAGTGTTCCAAGCGTACACTCCCGATATTCTCGCTGCGAGAAAAAGTGCAATTATCACTGGCTTGCCCGACGCATACGGACGCGGAAGAATCATCGGCGATTATCGTCGCTTGGCTCTCTATGGTATCGATATTCTTATCGAAGATAAAAAGCGTGAAAAGGCAGAATCGGATAATGCCCTCATGGACGCTAATATCATCCGCATTCGTGAAGAACTCGCTGAACAAATCGAAGCGTTGGAAGCAATTAGAAGAATGGCTGGCTTCTATGGTATCGATATTTCAAAGCCTGCAACAAACTTTAAAGAAGCAGTACAATGGCTCTACTTCGCATATCTCGCAGCTGTTAAAGACCAAAATGGTGCAGCGATGTCGCTCGGTAGAACAACTACATTCCTCGACATCTATGCTGAACGTGATATCAAAAATGGCGTTCTCACTGAAGAACAAGCTCAGGAAATTGTTGACGACTTTGTTATTAAGCTCCGTATGGTTCGTTTCCTCCGCACACCTGAATATAACGACCTTTTCAGCGGTGATCCAGTTTGGGTAACTGAATCAATCGGCGGTATGAACGACGACGGCAGAACTTTTGTAACAAAGAATTGCTTCAGAATGCTCCATACCCTTTCAAACCTCGGTCCTGCTCCAGAACCAAATCTTACAGTATTGTGGTCGGCTCGCTTGCCTGAAGGCTGGAAAGAATTTTGCTCGAAAATGTCGATTGCTACATCGGCAATTCAATACGAAAATGATGACCTTATGCGTCCAGTATTTGGCGACGACTATGGTATTGCATGTTGCGTATCGCCAATGATTATCGGCAAAGAAATGCAATTCTTCGGGGCTCGTGCAAACCTCGCAAAAGCATTGCTCTACGCTATCAATGGCGGTTATGACGAACGCACTGGCGTGAAAGTCGCCGACGGAATCGAACCAATTACTTCAGAATATCTCGATTACAAAGAAGTCGATAAGCAGTTCGATAAGATGATGGATTGGCTCAGTCGCACATACGTCAACGCACTGAATATTATCCACTATATGCACGACCACTACTACTACGAAAAAGCTCAAATGGCATTTATGACTCGTGATGTCGTTCGCAAGCTCGGTTGTGGTATTGCAGGGTTCTCAGTTGTTACAGACTCGCTCTCGGCTATCAAATACGCAAAAGTTAAAGCTATCCGCAATGAACAAGGCTTGGCAGTCGATTTTGAAATCGAAGGCGACTTCCCTAAATACGGCAATAACGACGACCGTGTCGACGCTATCGCAACAAGCTTGGTAAAACGCTTTATGGATAAAATCCGTAAGTTGCCAACTTACCGCAATGCAATCCAAACACAATCGATTCTTACAATCACATCGAATGTCGTCTACGGAAAGAAAACTGGCAATACCCCTGACGGTAGAAAAGCTGGCGTCCCATTTGCACCCGGTGCAAACCCATTCCATGGTCGCGATACTTGCGGTGCGTTGGCATCGCTTTGCTCAGTCGCAAAACTTCCTTTTGAACACGCAAAAGACGGTATCTCTAACACGTTCTCGATTCTTCCAAACTCACTCGGAAAATCGGATAGAGAAAAAGTCGCAAACCTCACTGGACTTATCGACGGATATATGGCAAAACATGGTCAACACCTCAATGTCAATGTCCTCCAACGCGAAGTTCTCTTGGACGCAATGGAACATCCAGAAAAATACCCACAACTTACAATCAGAGTGTCTGGCTATGCCGTCAACTTCGTAAAGCTTACACGCCCACAACAAGAAGACGTCATCTCCAGAACATTCCACACCAAATTCTAATTTTTTATTAGACGGGCACCGGCGGACATTGTCTAACGACAATATGTCCTTTGAAACAGGTTGCCGAATTATACAGAAAACTCTCCAAGGCGTTGGAGAGTTTTCGTTTTAGTTTTTTTAATGGTGTATTTTTTAAAAGCGTGGGAACTTGCGATTCATCGCATTCTACTCCGTAAAACATCGACTGGAAGCGTAGGTGCAATTCCCCCGATATTCTATTGTAAAAATGTGCAACATTTTTAGTTATTGCCATACTACACTGGCAATAACGGCAATAGAATATCAAAGTGGTAGAATAAAAGCACCGGTTCATCCTCTTTTTATTATTCTAAAAAAATAAACCATTAAAATAGCAACACACATCAAATAAAAATCCGAACAGGGATAGGAGTATTGCGAAAGCAATCTCCGTAAGGGGCAACGCCCCTTCAACGATGTGCAGGTGGCTCACCTGCTTGCAGTGGGGTTTGGGGAGGGTGCAACCAACCCTCCCCATCAATTTAAATCCAAATGTATCTATTCTAAAAAAAATAAATCATTAAAATAACTATAAACACAAAATAAAAATCCAAACAGGGATAGGAGCATTGCAAATGCAATCTCCGTAAGGGGCAAAGCCCCTTCAACGATGTGCAGGTGGCTCACCTGCTTGCAGTGGGGTTTGGGGAGGGCGCAACCAGCCCTCCCCATCAATTATAAATAAAAAAAGCTTTTGCGGTGTAGGTTGAGATGTTGCCCATATTGATGTATCGGGTGCGAAGTAGCGAGAGGTCGTGATGCCCCATATTTAGCTGAAGTTGCGGGAGGTTGCGATAGTATTTTGCGTGATAGCTTGCGTAGGTATGGCGGAGTACATCTTGTTGCCAGTGTCCGTAAAAGCCCGAATTATTGCGGATTCCACGCCACTTGTTGTCCCAATTTTTTGGACATATCTTTTGTCCTGATTTATCGGTTTCTGTCAAAATATGTTTTAAGTTTGGGCAGACCTCGACATGCCTTGTCCCGCCAGTTTTGGAACATATCGAACGTATTGTTATCGAGTTTTCGTCAAGGTCGATATCGTCCCAGTTGAGACGCTTTGCCTCTCGTGGACGTATTCCTGCAAAGATTAACAGCCCGACTGGAGCGAGACAGCCCTTGTATTTTTTTGCATTTTTTAAGAGAGTTTTTATTTGTTCTAAAGTTAGCGGGACGATTTCTTTTTCGATAACTTTTTTGCGTTCGATTAGCTTAATTGGGTTTTTGTCGCACCATTCTTTGCGAAAGGCAAATTGAAAGAGTCCGTGCAACATCATACGGGCTTTGTTAAATTGCGATGGCGTTGTGAACGCTGAATTCAGCCAGTCTTCGCAAATGTTGCGTGTTAGGTCTGAAAAATTGAGCTTTGCGAAATTGGGGTTAGTGCGGATTAACCGCTTACCGATAGTGCGAATGTCTCGAAGAGAATCGGGGCGAAGATGCGATTTAGTTTTGTAATATAAATCGAACCCCTCTGCGAACGACATTTCCGCTGAGCGAACATTACGCATACCGACCGATATGACCTTTGCACAATATTGAACATTACTCAAATTAAACTCTGAATTTTTCGAGTCTAAAATATTCCGAACGAAACGGCAAGCATCGAGCACCGACACACCAGTCCCCTTCAACAATTCCAATGCAGAGATAATTTCTTTGTTCATCGTATTTATAATACTACTGTCAAATAAAATTTCAAAAAAACTTTTGAAATATTTGAAAAAGACGAAGAAAGTAATGAATAAGCTAAAATAAAAATTAGCGTTATAAATAAGATTTTAAAACAAGCTGTTTTGATTAACTAAATAATAATAAGCTTATTACAAATATTAATAATATAATAGTATTATAAATACTCTATTTATAGATGCGTTTTACAATAAAAATCGTAACAACAAATAAAAATATGAAAACAAAAAAACCATCTATAAAACAAATAATTGCCTTTGCTGCATTGGGTTCTGCTGCATTTGCATATGCAGATGATCCAATCTACACTGGCACATTTGAAGTAAGCGACAAAGGCGATGTTGTAGGTTCATCATTGAAAGCAAACATTGATCCTGATGCCAATATCGATAGAACAACTGTTACAGAAATCAAAACTTCTGGAACAGAAGCGAATGTAATCACCGAAGGTGGTATTGCATCTGAATCTATCGATTTGACGATAAAGGCAACTTCAACAGAAGGTAATGTTGCAACTGCATTCCAAGCTGGAGACGTAAAGTTAGACAACGTTATTTCGATTGAAAAAGATCAGTACAAGAATCCAGAAGCAATCGCTCTTTCTGACGGCGGTAGTTTTAAAGGAACTTTTGAGGCTAATGCTGAAAAAGGTACAGCAACTGCCCTTTCTGTTAATTTAATTTCTGCAGATGAAAACGAGATTCTGATTAAAGACGCAAATGAAAAAGTTATAGAAGAAATTAAATCCAAACCAGGTAGCGTTGATATTAATGCTGTAGCAAATGGCAAAGAAGCTGTTGGTATTGATGTTAAAACCAAAATCAACGCCGGCAATATAAATCTTAAAGCAACAGCAAATGCTTTCGGAGGAAAAGCCGAAGCCATTGATGTTGATGCTATTTATTCTGAAGAAAATGTAGAAATTAAATCTTCGGCAGTTTCAAAAGCTACCTTTACTGAAAACGAAGATAAAACAACAAAAGCTTTGTTTGGTGATGCAGAGGGTGTTGATGTCGACGTAATCGATGCAAAAAAAGTTTCTATTGACACTTCAGCATATGCAGAAGGTGACGATGCGACAGCTCTTGAATCTACTACTAAAGATCCTGATCGTCCTGCATACATTCGTGCATCTGAGCTAACAATCAACGCTGTCGCAGAAACTGCAGTTATAAAAGAAATCACAGAGGTTAAAACAGAAACTATCGACGGCAAAAAGGTAGAATCCTTTGTTGAAAAATATACAGTCGGCGACGCAACTGCTATTGAAGCAAATAAAATTGAAACAGGTTTTGAAACGGAAGTTTCTGTTGCTGATTTTGCAGATAAGAAATTGCCAGCAGATATCCTTAAGGACGTTTCTCGTACAATTAACGCAAGTGCAACTGCAGGTTCATATGTTGATGTAGACGGAAAAACAAAAGGTGGCAATGCTACTGCGTATAAAGGCGTTGAGCTTCGCGTTGGTAATGAAGTCGAAATTGTCAACACTGTAGAAGATGCTGACAAAGACGATGCTGAAGCCAAAATGGCAAAAGCAAAAGAAATGCCAATTATCGACCTCAATACAATTACTCCATCAAAGACAGAACTTAATGGTTCGTTTGTTGCAAAGGCTCTTGGTGGCGACGCTGTTGCTATCGACCTTGCAGGTGAGTTGGAAATTGGTTCTGAAGTTGAAATTACATCGCAATATAAGTATGTAATGGAAGACGTCCTTGACGAAGAAGGAAATAAAGTTCTCGATGCAGATGGTAACGTTGTTCAGCAAATTAAGCTCGACAAAAATGGAAAACCAGAAATTGAAGTTAATGCAGAAGGAAATCCTGTAATTCTAGATGATACAAATGGTCCAATTGTTGACAAAGAATTTAGAGGCGACTTCAATGCAGATGTTTATGCAGAAGGTATAAATGCAACTGGCATCAAGGCTTCTGAAATCGAAGCAAATGTAAACGGCAACATTACAGCTATCGCAAGAACAGGTAATGCAACTGCTATTGAAGCTGGCACAGAAAATGCTGTTATAAATGGTAAGGTAACTGCTGAAGTTTACAATACAGAAGATGTCACTCTTGATAAAGATGGAAAAGAAGTTTCAAGAGTCAAAACTTCTTCTGGAGAAGCAACAGCTATCAAATCAACAGATGGTAATGTAAAACTTGGCGATGGTGCGATTGTTTCAGCAAGACAATATGTCTTTGAAAAACTCATTGACGCTGATGGTAAAGTTCTCGGTGTTGAGCTCAAAAACGATGGTTATGGTCTTGCAATAACAAACGTTCATGATCAAGCAAATCCAAATAAAGGTCTTACTGTTGAAGTTGCAGGTACAGCAACTGCAAAAGGTAATGTAGAGGCAAATTCACCATTAAATATCAATGGCAAAGGTACATTGATTGTTGAAGGTGGTACTATTACTGGCGATGTCATTACAATCGGTAAAGATGCAGATCTCTCGCTTGCAGCAGGCTACGATGGTAAACTTGCTAAAGTTGATGGAAAAGTTGAGTTTGAAGCAATTCAGCTTGCTCAAGCCGCTGACGCAGCCGCAGGAAATAAATCAACATCGAGTGCGAATGCAATGGCATCATCTAAGAGAGCACAATTTATTGCAGGTTCTGCAACAGCTCTTGTAAATGACAAATATGAAGGAATTGATGTAAGCGATAACGCTGCATTCAAAACCTATAAGGCAGATGGCACTCCAGAAGATTCATTGAAGGAAGCTGATTTGAAAAATATCGACGGTAATATGGTCAACTTTGACTATACACTTGCTGCTAATCAAGAAGCTGACGCTGACGGCAATGTTAAAGCAGCTCAAATTGGTGGTGTAAAAGTTAATAAGCTTTCATATTTCCAATCGAAAGCTGTTTCAGATGACCAACGTTCATTGGCTAAAGCTCTCGACTCGATTACAACAATCGAAGCAGCAGAAAAAGAAACTGCAGAAGAAATATCGGCACGCGAAGCAGCAATTCAATCACGTCGCGATTTCAAAGCAAACGTTGATACTCGCAACTTGAATGATTTTATGCCACAAGCAAATACACAGTTGGCACAAATCAATTCAGAAATGCTCATGAATGTAAACCTTGCAAAAGCTTACAGAATGACATCTGTTGCAGATTCAAAGAGAAACAAGAGCTTAAGACCATCAACCACAAATAATGCAGCTGAACTCATTAGCATCAATATGCTCGGCTCGCAAGACGGACAAGGTATGGCTGAAGGTTTTGACTTCTGGTCAGCAGGTGCATTGGCTGCAATTGAAAGAGACTTCTCGGAAAACCTCCTTGCAGGTATTTCATTGGGTGGTATCTATAACAAAATTGAAGGCGATAACATTTGTGATTCTAATTCTACAAGCTTCTTAGCTGATGTTTACGCAGTCTACACAATGAAAGATATGCCTTTGGATATCTTTGCAAACTTCGGATATGCACACAGCTGGAACGAAGCTTCACGTTCAACTCCAGATGGAACTGCATCGATTGATTATGATTCAAACGCATTCAATACTCTCGGCGGTGTAGCATATACATTCAAGAAAGTTGGCGTTGACGGTTTGACAATTAAACCTATGGCAATGTACAACATCGTTTACCTAAACGATGATTCAGCAACTGAAGAAGGTGCAGGTTTCTACAATGCTAATGTATCAAGCAATGATTACATCAATGTAAGAACATTAATCGGTCTTGAAGTTAAGTATGATATTGATGCAAGTTTTGCAGTAATGGCTCGTGCTTTCTGGGTACATGAATTCTGCGACACATCATATGATGCAAATTACAAAATCAATGCAGGCAATTCATTTATGAACTCTGCAAAATATCGTGGAATTGACGCATCTGAAGACGCTGCTCTCTTGGGATTAGGTCTCAACTACAACTTCTCGGACAGAGTATCGGCATTCCTCGATTATTCTGCAACACTCCGAGACGATTTCACAGCACATGGACTTGATCTTGGCGTAAAGTTTAAGTTCTAAAGTATATTTGTTCTATTGAAACACACAAATCAGCCCCAAGAGATTTAATCTCTTGGGGCTTTCTTCTTTTATCAATGGATTTATAAAATTTGGAAATAGAAGAATATTACATTCTCGCAATTATACTATTTTTCAGTATAAACGGAGACTGATGGGAATGCGAATGAGAGTCCGTTTTCTTGGGCGATTCGCATTATTTCGAGGTTTACTCGTCGTTTTGTTGCGATAAAGAAGGCGTAATCTATTTGTCTTGTGTAGTAAACAATTTGAACATCTAAAGATGATGCACCAAATTCTACGAACTCGGCAACAATACCTTCTTTTGCCGATACTCCTTCGATTTTCCCGATTCTTTCACGAAATACTGGCAACACTGCATCGAGTTGTTCTGGTGTTGAATCGTATGTAAACCCAAGTGTTTGCGACACTTTGCGAACTGGCATCTTCGAGAAATTCTCGATTGTCTCTTTTGCCATAATCGAGTTCGGGATAGTAACTACTGTCTTATTAAATGTTCTGACTCTTGTTGAACGGAATCCGATTGCTTCAACATTACCTTCTACTGACGGTGTCTTAATCCAATCGCCAACGATAAATGGGCGGTCGAGGATAATCGAAACCGAACCAAAAAAGTTTGCGATTGTATCTTGCGACGCAAATGCCAATGCCATACCACCAATACCGAGAGATGCGATTATCGTGTTGACGTTAATTCCGCAATGTGCCAACGCCGAAAGAATCGCTATAATGATGATTGCAATCTTCACGACACGGTTGATAAAAGCAAGCAAACTTGCTGTTGCACCTGACGATTTTTTGCGGAGTTTTGCTTCGAGAGAACCGAAGAGAGAGTCGCTAACAATCATAGCTCCCCAGCAAGCCGAACCCCAGAAGATTATACCGAGCAATCGAGCTAACATCGCAATTGCTACTGGATCTTTAATAAGAAATGCAATCATATAGTAAAATGCAACAACCCATGCGACAACACTAATTGGGTTTCTTATTTTCGAGATGAACAAAGTTGCAAACGAGTATTTTCCTGTCTTCTCAAAAAGCGACAGCAATCGTCCGAAAATAAAATTTATAACATATTTTGTGATTGAAAAAACTGTACCCAAGATAAAAAGAGAAATCAGATATTGAATCACTTTTATACCAAAATATTCTTTCAGCAACAGGTCGGCAGTTGCGGGCGAAACCTTGCGAACTTCACGAACAAACTTCTTGAGCCTACCACGTATTTCGTCGACTTTCTCGACCATTTGCTTATCGAGTTCGGCTTGTTGTTTTTGGTAAAGTTCTTCTTCGGTCAATCCTTTTTGTTCTGTTGCCGTCGGCGTTGTAGTTGCTTCAGACGCACTGTATCCGACAAGCGATGTCATCGTGAAAATTGACGCAATCAAAATATATTTTAGCATTTTCATAATTTTATATTTTTTGTTTATTCGATTATTTTTTATAATCCCAATTCTTCTGTAAAGTTTTATTTTTCTAATTCGTTTACGAGGTTTGCTTGTGTCGGATTCTGTGCATATGCGATAATTTTGTTGATTTTTGCTATCGTAATTGGCTTGAGCAAAATTCCTGAAAATACGTTTACATCAAAGTTTCCACGTGCTTCGATATCGGCAGTTACGGCGACAATCGGGATATCGTCGTAATTGCGAACTTTTCGGATTTCTCGTGCAAAATCTTCGCCCGACATTTCTGGCATCCAAATATCAGTAAGCACAAGCGAGAACTTACGGGTTTGCAAAATCGCCAACGCTTCTTTTGCACTCGACGCTGTTTCGATATCGACAACGCCCATCTTTGCACACATCGCCTTGAGAACTTTTCTGTTCATATCCACGTCATCAACGATAAGCAACGATATATTCTTATCGACGCCCGACGCCACCACGCTCGATTCCGAAATTGCCGTTATTTGTTTTTTAGGCGAGTAGCGAATACTATTTATAGTTACACCAAATGTACTACCCTCGCCGACTCGACTTTTAATCCACAATTCGCCACCCATTTTTTCAGCAAGGCGTTTACTAATCGGCAGACCCAAACCTGTGCCTCGGTTGAAGTCGTCATTACCCCGACCATTGCCAAGTTGCACAAATGGATTCATTAGGTTTGCGATATCTTCTTGAGCAATCCCTGTGCCAGTATCGCTAACTGCAAAAGTTAGCGTGCAAAATTGTTCGTCGATTTTTTCAAATTTCGCCCAGATTTTTATAAATCCTTTCGATGTAAATTTCACTGCATTACCCAGCAAATTTAGGAGGATTTGGCGTATACGCATTCTGTCGAAAAGTAGCATTGGCATATCGGTTGGAATATCAATTTGCAACTCGATATTTTTCTCCGATGCTTTGTGTTGGAAAAGTCGTCTTACTCCGTCTGCGATTTCCAATAAATTGCAAAACTCCGATACAATATTCATCTGCCCTGCTTCAAGTTTCGACAAGTCGAGAACATCGTTTATCAACTGCAGTAGTGCATTACCACCATAGACGATTGATTCCAAATATTGTTTTTGTTCCTCCTCTGAAACTGTCGAGTTGCGTAGTAATTCCGACAACCCGATTACTGTGTTGAGCGGAGTTCTAATTTCGTGGCTGACCGACGCAATAAAATAACTCTTTGCCCTATTAGCTTCGCGAGCTTGTTCCAGTGCAGAAAGAATTTGCATTTGAGAAAATTCTCTTTCGATAATTACCTCGATAAATCGAGAGAACGAACGCATTGTTTGTTTGCGAGATTCGTCGGGAATTTCGTTTTCGTAAAATAGAACAATGTAGCCCCAGAATTTTTCTTTGATTGAAATTCTGTTCACATACATTGCCGAGATTTTGTTCTCTTTAATTAACGTTTCCCATTTTGAGCCGAAGGATTTTGCTTGTTCAGAAAGGTCTTCATAAGCTGTCCACACTTTATTGTCTTCTGTGTAAATTTCGTCTTCGGGAAGTTCTATTCTATCGAAGATTTTTTCGCGTCCGTTTGCGACAAACTCGCTGTGTGAATGCAAATATTTGTGGTCGTCTTCGAGTTTAAATATTACACATCTCGAAGCATCGGTTTGTTCTCCCAGCGTTTTCAATGCAAACGATATACTTCCTTGTGGGTCATCTTTTGCAAAGATAAATTCCATACAAGCAGTCATTGCTTTTTGCATTTTATAGAGTGCGTTGAGTTCGGTAATATCGGTCGATACACCGATAAGCATACGTTTACCTGCGTCGGTATAAGGCACTTTTATCGTCTTATAACAACGTTGCATCCCGTTTGAGTCTAAACAGAATTCTTCAAACTCGAGTCCGTTATCTGACTCAATCGCGAATCTGTCCCTTTCGACAAAAGGCATTGCCAACTCTTCATCGCCAAAAATTTCTAAATCTGTTTTGCCGATAATATCTTTTCTTTCTTTGCCGATAAACTCTGCAAAAGCGTCGTTGCAGAGTAAGTATCTGAAGTTATCGTCGGCATCTTTTGCAAAGAACATTGTGGGGAGTGTGTTTATAACGATGTCCCAAAGACGCATCGCCTGAATGTATTTTTGCTGACTTTCAAACTTTTCAAGCTCGGCTTTTTCTGCATTTTGGCGAGCTGTAAAAAGCTCGGTATTATCGGTTGAAAACCACATTGCAGTGGGCTTACCAAACAAACTTTCAGAAAGTGGAGAGATTATAACAAAACGATGTTCGCCATTTGTGTCGTACTCATAAGTTCGGCGTTGTCCATTTTCAAAAGTCTTTTTTGCTTCAGCCGAGAATAAATCGTAATTCAAATTTGGAAGTTCTTTGAGATGTTTTGCTAATCGCACTTCCGACGCATTTTCAGAACTCAAGTAAAGAATGTTTCCTTCTTCATCAAAAACACCAATTCGACCAGGGAACGATTCAATTAGCTCCATCGTTTTTTTACTTGTACGCAACGACGTATACATATGGCTAAACAACGCTCCACCCAACGCTATAAACGCAATTATAAACGATATTATCTGTGTCTTGTAGTGTTCCCAATAGCCAATCGGACGATTTTTTAAAAATGAATAAGCAGGTAATTTTTCGGACTCGAGATCAAATTGATTCATCACGTTCCAATCGAAAAACGGACGTGCTTTTGTCGCCATAATCCGAATATCTGTGGCAGATTTCTTATCTAACGTTTTTTCGAGAAGCCACACTGTGTGTTTACCGTGTTCGACTGGATCGGTTACCCAACCGCCCAATGCACCAAACCCCAACATTGAAATGTCGGCAATAAGATATGGTTTTTTGGAAAGTCTACCGATATCCATCCCAAACGCTGGCGTGCTTTGGTAATCGTTTTCTCTAATTCCACGCCATGGGCAAACGAGTACAAGCGTGTTGCTGTCGAGAGTACTTATCATATTACTGATTTCAAAAATTGTTTTATCAGTCGTATTGACAGTCTCTATTTTAACACCGTTTATTTTCAGCTTCGAGATATTTTCTTCAAACTCTTGACTACTTTTTGATGAGTCGCAAACGACAAGAATTCTTCTTGTTTTAGGATAAAATTTTATCCCTTGCTGAATTGTTTTTTCAACATCGCTTATTTGACGCACGCCTGTCAGATTTTTATATTTTTGGCGTAAGCTTGAAGAATCTTTTTCATAACCAGCAAACACGACTGGTGCAGATAAATTCAACTTGTTTTTGTTTTGCAAAAGCAAATCGAGTGCGGGGTCGTCGAGCGTTATAATTGCATCGTACTTATTATTCGAGATATTAAAAAGGCGTGATTCTAATCGCTTCTGATATTCGTTCTCATCAGGCGAACGCATCGTGTTCAATTCGAGAACATCAAACCTAATATTGTATGGAAGATTCTTTGATTGTTGCATCACTGCATTGACAAATGTTTCTGACCATGGGTGAACAACATCATATGAAACCAAAAGCAAAACATTCTTTTGTGGGCGACTATCTTTCCCCGCATACGCAATCTCGAAAGATGCGAAAATAAGAGACAATAAAAGTACTATTATCTTCAAATACGAAAGCAATCTCATAGGTAGTGTTATAAATAATTATCCCCTTTTTTAGCAAGGGTATTTTCAAATTATATCAACTTTTATTATATCGTAAATTTTTATTAAACTTGACCATTATTTTTTCTTCTAAATAATATTTCATCTATGAAGTATTTTAAATTTATTGTTCTCGCATTGTTATTGCCGTTAGCAGTTCTCGCAAAGTCAAATTGCAAAAACGCTTTTGATTTCGGATTTCTCCCCGAAAACGATGGTATAACAAATGCAAAAGCATTGCAAAAAGCTGTCGACGGTGGTGGTACAATTCGTATTACAAAAGCAGGTGTTTATGAAATCGCAAAAGAAGTTCTGCTCGACGACAACACAGAACTTATTTTTGACGCAAATGTGTTTATCAAAAAAGTAAAACAACCAAACAGATTTTCGTTTGTATTTATCAATCGTGGTGCATTCAAACGCCAGACAAACTCGAACATTCGCATTGAAGGATTAAACCTTATCGTTAATGGCGTAGACTATAAAGACCCTCGTATAACTGGGCTTTGCGGGCACCTCTCATTCTTCCATGTCAAAAATATCAGAATAGAAAAATTCAGATGTTATGACGTCGCAAAAGCTCAATTTTGTATGCAAATTTGCACTTTTGAAAACTTGCTAATTGATGACGTAATTATCCATGGACTAAAAGATGGTGTTCACCTCGGACGTGGCAAAAGATTCAAAGTTTCAAATGGCGAGTTTATGACTTTTGACGACGCTATCGCCCTGAACGCACACGACTATTCAACATCAAACCCTGAACTTGGTTGGATTGAAGACGGTGTTGTAGAAAATATTACCGACCTTAATCAATTCGACACAACTGGCTTTTTTAGCCGTATCCTCGCTGGCTCGTGGACAGATTGGAAAGAAGGAATGGAAATACGTCGCTCGGATACGGTCGTTTCCGATGGCAGACTCTATCGTTGTTCAAATGCTCCCGACGGTAAAGTTTACATTTCAAAAACTCGTCCGACACACAAAGAAGGTGTCAAGAAAGTTGACGATATCATTTGGGTGATGTGCCAAAACGATGTAGTTTACACTGCTGGTGTACGCAATGTTGTTTATCGAGATATCTTCCTTTATAAACCTCGTACAGCTTTCCTTTTCAGCTTTGAGAACGACAACTATTGCCGTTCGTACTACCCGAACGCACAATTTGTTCTGCAAGAAAATATCGTTATGGATAATATCCGTGTTATGCACAATTCAAACAAATCGTTCATCACAGTTCTCACGCCAATAGACTCAATCATAATGAAGAATTGTGTACTTAAAGAAAATTCCATTCGCTTTGTCGATAGAGCAAAAATGAAAGACTACGGCAAAACTTTCATCAGAATGTATGGTTGCACAATCAACTCGCCAAAGCCTTTCAATTTTATCGAAAACAGAATCGGCAACAAGGTGATTGACTTCTATTCAAACGGAACAATCCTAACGGGCAAACAACCTACAATTTTAAATAAAGAAAAAAGTTGTAAGTTTGACTCGGACTTTCTGAAGTAATCAATATTTCCACGCATAAAAAGGGCGAGAGCAATTTTACTCTCGCCTTTTTTTATTCGATTAAATGTTTTCAACAAACGGCAAATGCTCGAATGTTGTGCGAGCAAAACCTTCTGTGATAAGCTCGAGTGCGTCGGCTTCAGACAGACCTCTTTGATTCATATAGAACACCTCTTCGGCGTCCGGTTTTGAAACGGTGCAACCGTGCGAGCATTCGACATCATTCGCCATAATCTCGAGAATTGGCGACGCTTGTGTCTTTGCACTGTCCGACAAAGAAAGCGAGTTGCAACTTTGATACGCCTTTGTCTGTTGTGCGTCTTCTTCGACTCTAATCACGCCCATAAACGCAAGTCTTGCAGTATCGCCCACAACCGACTTTACCGAAAGATTACTATGCGAACCACCAACTCTGTGCATTTGCGATGTTCGTAAATCATGAGTGAGCGACCCCGACGATTTTACAAATGCACGAGAATCTACATTCACATCATTTCCCAAAACTTCAAAATTACGTTCTGTGCGAGAAGGCGAAATTCCAAGTTCAGCCAAGCCATCACGGACAGTTGAACTATTTGCAAGGTCGAAGTCATCACGCAAATATGTGTGTGCGTTGACATCGGAATATTTGAAAGTTGCAAGCTCGACAGTCGCATTTTCTGCAAGAATAAACTTCATTCTCGTCAAAGAGAACGAACCAGCATTTGTTGCAAACGTACGCATTAGTTCAAGCTTTGCACCATTGCCAATGATAAACAAAATCGACGATACAGAAAGCCCCAACTTTGATATTACTTTCAGATTTAATTTTGCAGAAGTGTCGTTATCTAAAACAAAGACGATTCCGCCTGTCGCACGAGTCGACACAAGTGTATCAAATTTCCCGATTGCACTTTCGTAAAATTTTGCAACTTCGTTCGGATATTTTTCAACAGCTTGCGTTATCGGCATAATCGACAATCCCGAAGAAAGATTTGCCGACACGCCCTGTCCATCGAAAATTGCGACAGTATTCGGTGCGTCGATTCCCTCTTGTGCTTCGAGCAATTTGCCTGTCGGATTCGATTCTGGCACACCGATTGAAAAGTGCGGGAAGAGTGCATCTGTATTCCATGCGTTTAAATCGGCAAAACGCCAATATTCGTCCTTTTTATGCGGGAACGGAATTTCGGGGAAACGTGCTTTTGCGTTTTCAGCGATATTTATTAGATTACAATCCATTATCCTACCGCTCCTTCCATTTGCAATTCAATCAAACGCTTCAATTCGACTGAATATTCCATTGGGAATTCTTTGACAAGATCGTTGACAAACCCGTTGACCGAAAGACTGACGGCATCGGCTTCAGGGAGTCCACGTTGACGCATATAGAAAATCTGTTCTTCGCTGAGTTTTGATACGCTTGCTTCGTGTTGAACACTATTGTTATGGCCTGCACATATCACTGCTGGATATGTATCTGTACGCGAGTTCGAGTTAATCAAAAGTGCATCGCACTCGGTATTGTTTTTGCAGTTGCTGACATTTTCAGGCATATAAACAAGCCCTCTATACGACGCCCTACCATCGCCAATACTTACCGATTTCGACAATACATTCGACGATGTTTCGTCTGCCAAATGGATCATCTTTGCACCTGTATCTTGATGTTGTTTATTGTTTGCAAGTGCGATTGAAATAACTTCGCCTTTTGCCTGTTTGCCTTTGAGAACAACTGCTGGATATTTCATTGTAATACCGCTACCGATATTGCAATCAACCCAACGTATTTGTGCTCCCTCTTCAGCGAGACCTCGCTTTGTAACCAAATTGAAAACGTTGTCCGACCAATTCTGCACTGTTACATATTGAATCTTTGCACCTTTCAATGCTACAAGTTCAACGACTGCGCTATGCAATGTACCAGTTTCAAAACGTGGTGCTGTGCAACCTTCCATATACATCAATTCGGCACCCTCATCTGCGATAATAAGAGTTCTTTCAAACTGACCAAAGTTTTCAGCATTGATACGGAAATACGCTTGAAGTGGCTGTTGCACTTTCACGCCTTTTGGAACGTAAATAAAACTTCCACCCGAAAATACTGCACTATTTAATGCACTAAATTTGTTGTCGCTTGTCGGGATTACCTTGCCAAAATATTTGCGGAATATTTCAGGATATTTTTTCAATCCCTCTGTGGAATCGACAAATATTACTCCGTCTTTTTCCAAATATTCTTTCATATTTGAGTATGCCGACTCTGAGTCGAATTGAGCTTCTACCCCAGCGAGAAATGCTCGTTCTTGTTCAGGCACACCAAGCTTTTCAAAGGTACGTTTTACGTCGTCTGGCACTTCGTCCCACGAGCGTTTTTTCTTTGCACCTTTTGCGAGATAATAACGGATTTTCGAGAAGTCCAACTCTTCGAGCCGTTTCGATGCCCAGTGTGTTGGCAACGGCATTTTTTCAAATGTTTCAAGAGCTTTCAATCGGAAATCAGTTATCCACTCGTCCTCTTCTTTTACTTTTGAAATATACTTGATAACTTCAGGCGTAAGCCCTACGCCAGCGTCGTAAGCATAATCTTCGGCAAACTTGAAATCGCCGACACTTCTGTCGAGATTCAACGCCTCTTTTGTATTGTCCGACGGGTTTTCCATTACATTTCCTTGAGCCAATCGTAACCTTTTTCTTCGAGTTCAAGTGCGAGTTCTGCACCACCACTCTTTACGATTTTTCCACCACTCATAACGTGTACCTTGTCGGGCTTGATGTATTCAAGCAAGCGATGATAGTGAGTAATCAAAAGCATACCGATATTCTCGCCTCGAGCGGTATTTACGCCTTCGCTGACGATTCGCAATGCGTCGATATCCAAACCACTATCGGTTTCGTCGAGAATTGCGAACGACGGTTTAAGCATCAACATTTGCAAAATATCGCAACGCTTCTTTTCACCGCCACTAAAGCCGTCGTTGACACTTCTTGTTGTGAAATTGCGTGGGATTTTCAGCTCATCCATTTTTGCGTAGAGTTCTTTGTAATACTCTACCGGATTAAGTGTTTCGCCCTTTGGTAAACGTGCACTCAAGCACGCTCTGATAAAGTTTGCAATGCTAACACCTGTGATTGCAACAGGATATTGGAATGCCAAAAAGAATCCTTTGCGTGCAATCTCATCTGGCTGAAGCCCGACAATATTTTCGCCATTGAGCAGAACTTCGCCCGACTCGATTTTATAATCGGGATGTCCTGCAATCGCTTTTGAAAGACTTGTTTTACCTGTTCCGTTAGGTCCCATAATTGCATGGACTTCTCCAGCTGAAACAGTCAAATTCATTCCGTCGACAACTCTCTTATCGGCGACAGAAACAACGAGATTTTTTATTTCTAAACCACGCATATCTTATTTCTTTCTCGCTGGCAAAAATGGAGCAACAAACGCCTCATGAAAATCGAAAACGCCGGCGAAGTCTTCGATTTTATCTTCTTCTGTTTTTCGCAACGCTTGTGCTTGTATCATATTAAAAACTATTTCACCAAAATCTTCTGTTTTATGCACGCCCCACTCTTCAAAAAGCGTAAACGCCATTGGTCCAAAAGTTTCGAGTGCAAAATCCTTTATGCCGTCGAGCAATTCCTGTGTAGAAACGTGGCGTTGTTTTCTGTTTGGGTCTGCCTCGCACACTCGCTTTACGGTATAATCAAGAGCCATACGCACAAAGACATATGCACCAACGGCATATCGCTTGTCGTCTTTTAGTATCGACTCTAATGTCTTTTGAAATTTTCGCATCTTTATTTTAAATACATCGGAAAGTTTGAGTATCGTAAAGAGTTCAAACTCTCTCTATTTTTTGCAATAGAATTTCATTTGGGCATAATATCACCAAATAAAAAACCTCAAAAAGACTATACACAGAATCTATGCGAGCAAGCTTATTCTATTTTTTTTGTATATTACTTATTTTTTTTGAAAATCGTTTGCAAAAAACGCTATGTTTAAATGTTGACGTTGACGATTTTTTTGTAAGACTTGTTTATGATGGCGATGTGTTTTTTCATCGTCGGGAATTATAGGAAAAATCAAATATGAAGATTATTGACAAAACCACCATCGACAGCGGATATTCGGATTTTAATTCGCTTGAATTCCTGAACACTAATCTTGCGTATGCTGCGACGTGTGCATTGGCAAAAGATACAAAGAAAGAGTATATTTACGATTACTCACTCAATCGCCACCTCGACAGAGGCACAACTTTAGCAGTCGCACTCGCCTTAAAAGAATTTATCCAAAAGAAGTTTCCGGACGAAAAAAGAATCGGCATTGCGTTGCCGTCGTGTTTCCCTGGGGTAGCGTTGAATCTCGCTGTGCAAATGGCAGGTAAGTCGAGCGTAAATATCAATTTTACTGCCGGCTCTGATTCGGCAAAAGCTTGCTATGAAAAAGCTGGAATCAAATGCGTAATCGGCTCAAATAAAGTAAAACAAAAAGTATCTGAACACGCACCAGACTTCCCTTGGACAGACCAATTCTACGATGTTGGAGAAATCTTAAAGAAAATCGGTAAAAAAGGTATTTTGCCAAAGTTGTTGGCAGTTCGCACAATTTCAGGGAAAGCACTCTGCAAACTTTATGGAATCCCCAAAGAAGGCGGAGACAAAGAAGCGTCTATAATATTTACATCGGGTTCAGAAGCCGCACCAAAAGCAGCAGTTTTGACACACCGCAACCTTATAGCGAACGCTCGACAAATGCGTGAAATTGGTATCATTACAGACTCCGATTCTTTGCATGCAAACTTGCCATTGTTCCACTCGTTCGGGCAGACAATCCAAGTGTGGTTCACTATGATTTTTGGCGTACGCGAAGTTATGGTACAAAGCCCACTCGAAGTTCAAGCAAATCTCTCGGCTTCAAAAAAGGGCAAGTCGACAATTATGATTTCTACCCCAACTTTCTTGCGTTCATATTATAAAAAAGGAACACCTGAAGACTTCCCCGCCCTCAAACACGTCATCGGTGGGGCAGAAAAAACCCCTGACGGATTTATCGACGCTTGGAATGCAAAGTTCCCAAAAGTCAAATATCTTGAGGGCTATGGCTTGACAGAAGCATCGCCAGTTGTATGCGTAAATCTACCTGAAGGATTGAAACGTGGAAAACATTGCCCACAACCAAGTGCGACAAAAGCAGAATCGGTCGGTGAAATTTTCCCAGGGATGAAAGCAAGAGTGTCGGACCCTGAAACGAATGAAATTCTCCCAGTTGGCGAAACTGGTATACTCGAACTTAAAGGACCAAATATCTTTGGCGGATACTTAAATCAACCAGAAGAAAATGCAGAAAAACTCAACGATGGCTGGCTAAAGACAGGCGACTTGGCTATGCTCGACGAAGACGGATTTATCTTTATCAAGGGCAGACTCTCGCGTTTCTCAAAAATCGGCGGAGAAATGGTACCACATTCTGGTGTAGAAGAAGCAATTGTGCGTGCATTGGGATTGCAAGAATCAGAATTGCCAACGGTTGCAATCGGGTCGAGAGTGGACGCTGCAAAAGGCGAAGCACTCGTATTGCTTTCGACTATTGATATAGATATATCGCAACTGCGTAAGCTCTTGACAGAAGCTGGCTTGCCAAATCTTTGGATTCCTAAAAATGTTGTAAAAGTTGAAGCAATACCACTTTTGGGTTCGGGAAAACTCGACCTTGGCAAAATCAACAAAATCGCAAAAGGCGGAGTTTTCTAATTTAACAGAAAATCTTTTGTATAATTTTTTTGTTGCAAAGCGTTGACGTTTTTGCAATCCTTTCAGTTTAATAAAAAAACAAGGAGGACTACCTTGAGAGACGATTATATCAAAGAAGCACAGAAAGTCATTACAGACCCTAATATTCTAATCAACGTTGTTTCACGCCGTGTTAAACAGCTTAAATCGGGCAGTGAACCAACAGTAGAATCGCTTGAAAAGCTCGCACTTGAAGACATCGCATTGCTCGAAATCATCAAAGGCAACGTAACTTACGAGCTTTTTGCACCGCATTCTGAACAAGAATAATAAGGCTGATATACATTAACGGCATTTGCCGCACGGCATAATTTTGCGGTGCGGTTTTTTATTCTCAAAATGGCAAAGAAAGACACAAAAAAACCACCTCTGGAGATTCGCAATCGCAAAGCGAGTCGTGATTTTTTTGTGGGCGAAACTTTTGAAGCAGGTATAGTTTTAACTGGCACAGAAATCAAAAGTCTGCGTGCCGGACACGCCCAAATTAACGATGCGTTTATAAGAGTCGATAGAGGCGAAGCAATAATGTACCAATCGCATATTTCTGAATACGATTTTGGCAACATTAACAACCATACCCCAACTCGACCACGCAAACTCCTTCTTCATAAAAAAGAAATTCTCAAATTAAAATCGGCGACAGATTCAGGTGGGACTGCGATTATCCCGCTCAAAGTATATCTGAAAAAATCGCTCGCAAAAGTTTTGATTGCTATTTGCACGGGTAAAAAACTTTACGATAAACGTGAAGACCTTAAGAAGAACGAAGCAATGCGAGAAGCTCGCAGGGCTATGTCGAACTTCAATCGTAGATAATGAAAAACGATAATCCGCCAGTCCATGTAATTTTACACAATCCGAAAATTCCACAAAACACTGGGAATATCGGCAGAATGTGCTCAATACTCGGTGCGAGACTTCACTTAATCCACCCACTCGGATTTATCATTACCGATTCAAAACTTAAGCGAAGTGGAATGGACTATTGGTACGAACTCGATATCGTTCATCATAGAGATTGGGAAGCATTCAAAACTTCGCCACTCGCACCAAAGCTCGACAGAATTTGGCTTTTGACAACAAAAGCAACGAAATTGCACTGGGACGCAACATTCCAACACGGCGACGGACTCCTCTTTGGTGCCGAAGATTGCGGTTGCCCACAATATGTACACGATGATATCGGCGAGAAACGCATAAAAATCCCACAATTCGCACCAAATTTGCGTTCGTTGAATTTGTCGACAAGTGCTGGCATCGCCTCATACGAAGCTATGCGACAAATCACTCGCCCGAGCTAAACTGTCCACTAAAAATTTTTTTGACTAACACCTTAAGTTAACTTAAGGTTTTTTTGTATACAATATAACTAACTATGAAAAGAACTATACTAATATCGTTGTTAGCGATAAGCACTGCTATCGCTGGGGAGCTTAAGATTTCAATCAATCCAGAAAAACAATATCAAACTATTGATAACTTTGCGGCAGCTGACGCTTGGAGCGGAAACTTTGTCGGTCAATATTTTGATGAAGCACAAAAGGGACAAGTTGCAAAATGGCTCTTTTCACAAAAAATCGGCAAAGACGGCAACCCTGAAGGTATCGGGCTTTCGCTTTGGCGATTCAATATCGGTGGAGGCTCCCTCGAACAAGACGGTGCGAACATTATCCCATATCAACGCAGAGCAGAATCGTTCTTGACCAAAGACGGACAAGCATACGACTGGGGTAAATGTGCTGGTCAAATGTATTTCGTAAAAAAGGCAAAGGAATACGGTTGCGAAAAGTTGCTCCTTTTCTCGAACACTCCGCCTGTACAATACACTCGCAACGGACAGGGCTATGGCGAAAAGAACGATGACAGAGCAAACATCAAGCCAGATTGCTACGGAAAGTTTGCTGACTATATGGCAACTGTCGCAAAAAAATTCGGCGAAATGGGCTATAAGGTCGACTACATCAGCCCAATCAACGAACCACAAGTTAACTGGGACAGCAACCGTCAAGAAGGTTCGCCATGGTACAATTCGGAAATGAAAAAGCTCGTTGTTGAACTCGACAGAGCTTTGACAGAAAAAAATCTCGATACACTCATTTACTTTGGCGAAGCTGCTCACCCTCGATATATCTTTGCTGAAAGCACAAAAGAAGGTGTACCAAACAAGCGTTGGAAAGACGATCCAGCCGAAGAACATCCAAACTTTATGATTAAAAATTTCTTCGATCCGAAGAGCAAATTTTATATCGGCGACCTCAAGCATATGCCAAAATTCATCGCTGGACACAGCTATCACGCACACTTGAGAAATCCAGATATGGAAACAGCACATAAGAAAATCGCCCAAGAAGCAAAGAAATATGGTATAGATTATCATCAATCAGAATGGTGCTTGCTCCCACACTTCACATGGAAGAGAATGGATAATTTTACAGAAGATTGGTACAGCCACAATCGTGGGGATATTCAAACAGCATTGCTTATCGGACGCATCGCATACTCGGATTTTGTGAACGCAAATTCGCTCGCATGGGGCTATTGGAAAGGTATGGAAATTAAAGGCGACCACGCACTCGTTGGCGTATATCCTGTAAAAACAGGTCGTCTTGAAGACGGTGGCGTTGCAGTTGCAAATAAAATCCTTTGGGGCTTGGGCAACTTCAGCTTCTTCGTTCGCCCAGGATTCAAACGTATCGATATGGTCGGTGCTGACGACCTCAACAACGTTGCTGGAGTCGCATTCGCATCGCCCGACGGCAAGAGAATTGTCGCTGTATTTGTGAATTCGTCGCACGATGCAAAGGGTGCTGAACTCGACTTACCTGCAAAATACAAAAATGCAAAAGCACGTGCATTCCGTACCGACGCCAATATGGACTTGGCAAACCTTTGGGTCGACGAAAATGCAAACGAGTTTATGCTTGCTCCTCGCTCAATAACTACGATAGTATTCGATTTGTAAAAAAATCGCAACTATGTTAAATTTTAAAACTTTCACTTCGGTGGCATTTGCGGTTGCATCTGCCACTTCTTTTTTATTCGGAGCCAACGTTGTTGACCTCGTAAAAGACGACTTTGAAAAAGGCGAAAATTCGCCGTCGTTTTCTAACCAATTTTTCTCGAAAGAAAATGTCAAACTTGTTTCTGGTAAAGAGGCAATCAAAGGCAACTATGCTCTTTTCATCGACGGAAAAGACAAAAGAAAAAATGTCGTATTAGTCCCCAAAGTTAAGACTGGCGATGTCTATCTTTTCGAGGTAGCTTACAGAATAAAAAAACTTCCGACAAATTCAAAAGTTGCACTTTCTTTCAGCGTATCGGACAAAATAGGCAGGTCGGCACCGACAACAAATTATCATCAATCTTTGCCGATTCTCAACAAAACCTTGCATATCAAAGAAGGATACAGAATCCCCAAAATTGATGGATTCTATCATTTTAAAATGACTGTTTCTAAAGGTGCTGAAATTTATATCGATAACATTCGCATCACTCGCATTGTTCCCGACGAAACAAATTCATATCTGTTCTGCGAAAATCACGATAAGTTCGACGTCCTTTTCGATAAGGTTTTCCCAGGGATGTATTACTCGCCGACAGCATACTCTTTCTTGTCGCCCGACTCTCCTATTCTCGATATGCCAAAGGAAAAATTCTTCCCATTTATCGACAAGTGGGGACAATACAAATATTCCGATTGGCCAAATAAAATTAAATCAGATGATGATTTGAAAAATGCTCACGCAAAAGAACAAGAAGTGTACAAAAAGTTTGGTGCAATAAAAAATCGCGATAAGTACGGAGCTCTCGAAAACTCGTGTGGGAATTTTAAGCCAACAGGACGTTTCTGCCTCGATAAAGTCGACGGAAAATGGACACTGCGTGCACCAAATGGCAATATATTTTGGGCGTTCGGGTTGAATTCTGTCGGACTACCAAGCTCATCAACAATTATAGATGGCCGTGAACATTTCTTTGACGACCTCATTGACTCAGAAGGGATTTATATACGCCGTGTGTCGCGTCCGATATTACACTATCCAAAAGATTGGCGTATGAATGTTTTCAACCTACGCTTGCGTACATATATGTGGAAACACAATTTGAAAACAATCAAAGAAGCACTCGATAAATCGAAAGAAATTTGCGATTGGCGTATGAAAAATTGGGGAATTTCTGCGTATGGTGCGTGGTCTGGACTACATATCCATCGTAAACCAGTACACCCATATATTTTGCTAACAGATGCCCCAAAACTCCCCTGCTCGGCACACAAAGTTTACATAGATGCAGATAAATCTTTGCGTAAATTATTCAGAATGGTTCCCGATGTCTACGACCCTCGCTTCCGTACGTTTGTCGCAAATGGACTCAAGCGAATGAAGAAAGAGTTGAATCACGAACTCTGCGTTGGCGTATTTGTCGATAACGAAGTAACGTGGGAAAGAAAAGAAGGCTACACAACCGAAGCAATTTTAACTTGCCCGAAAACACAAAAAGCAAAAATCGCATTCCGTGATATGCTCAAAGCAAAATATAAAGATATCGCAAAACTCAATGAAAGTTGGAATTCAAAATATACCGACTGGAACAATGTCTTGACCGAACGCAAATTTATCCCGACAACAGAAAGTGCAAAAAAAGACATTCATTCTTTCGACGAAAAATTCCACGATAGATATTACAGAATTTGTCGCGAAGAAGTTAAAAAAGCATCGCCCGATGTACTCTACTTTGGCTCGCGTTTCGCATGGAGAAATAAGTATGCAGTGAAGGCGGCAGAAAAACATTGCGATGTTGTAAGTTTTAATCGCTACGCTCTTGATGTAAGAGGTTTCGATGAAGTAAAAACAAAACCAATCATCATTGGCGAGTTCAGTTTTTCACGCTCCGACTACGGACATTTCTGGAAAGGTCCACGCCAAGCAGTGAACGGAGAAGACCAAATAACATTATTAAATAACTTTATGGAATCGGCATTAACACATCCAAATGTAGTTGGTGCATGTTGGTTCACTTATGGCGACCAAGATACTGCCGGACGTCCAGACGGCGAAAACGCGGCATTCGGTGTCGTCGATGTTTGCGATACTCCACACTACGACCTCATCGAAGCATTCAGAAATATATCGCAAAATATGTTTGATGTACGATTTGGGAAGAAAAGCAATTAATCAACTTCCACAAAAAAACGTTTTCTTTTAGTGTGTTTGATATTCTCAAACGCACTTTTTATTATAAGGTCTAAAAATCAGTTGACCGATTAACTAAAATCTGTTTATTTTAGCCCTAAACCAAGTAAATTTATATGAATAAGGGAAAACTAATCACACTTTCAGTTATAATTATTGCGATGTTTTTAATCGCACGGTTTGCAGTTAATCCAGCCGAAACACAACAAGCTCAATGCGTTCATACGGGTAATTTGTGCGGAGACTGGCAACTTTCATACGCCGAACAACCACTAAAACCAGCAAGAACGCCAAAAGATTTCAAAGCACTCGAAGGGCTAAAGACAATCCCTGCAAAAGTCCCAGGGAATGTAGAGCTCGACCTCGTGCGAGAAGGTCTTGAGCCAGACCCAAGAAAAGGCGACAACGTTTATAAATTCAGAAAGTATGAATCTTATCAATGGATGTATTCAAAGGAATTTGATTCGCCAAAATTAGAAAAAAGTCAACGTGCATATCTTAAATTTGAAGGTATCGACACTCTTGCCGATATTTTTGTGAACGATAATCTGGTCGCCAGTCCCGAAAATATGTTCCTTGTTTTTGAATACGACATTACCGATTTCTTGTCGAAAAAAGGAAAGAATAAACTCGATGTAATTTTGCGTTCGGCACCGATTGAATCCACAAAATACGACGCTATTTATGGCGGTGGAACAATGAATCGCTCGGAGCTTGTTCACATCAGAAAAGCACCAGCGAGCTTTGGTTGGGATATTCACCCTCGCCTTGTTACTGCTGGACTTTGGCGTCCAGTATCGCTTGAAGTCCGCAACGATGTTTTCATAAAAGACTTTGCCGTTCTCACAAAAAAGGTCGACACAAAGAAAAATTCAGCGAGCTTTTTTGTAGAAGCAACAATCAACGCTCCACATAAAAAACTCGATGAATTGAAAACAGTTTTGCGAGTTTACGACGGCGAAAAAATTATATATGCAGACAAGGTTTGGTCGGTATCAAATGTCATTAAAACGACAAAAACTCTCAATAATATCAAGCTTTGGTGGCCTCGTGGATATGGCGAACAAAAGCTATACGATGTTGTTTTGTTGGTTCATGATAAAGACGGAAAACTTCTCGACCAAAAGAAAAAGACTGTCGGATTCCGCACTATTAAATTAGAATTTAAAGAACTCGAAATTCCAGAAGGAACCGATTTAAAAGTATCGTACGCTGGCAATGTATCGGGCAAAGCACCAAAAGGAACAAAGATTGAAGGTGAATTTAAATTCTTTGTTAACGGCGTACCGATTTTTATGAAAGGTACAAATTGGGTTCCACTCGACGCATCACATAGCAGAGATATCGAACACATCAAGCCAGCAGTGGATATGCTCGCCGACCTCAACTGTAATATGATTCGCCTGTGGGGTGGCAACACTTACGAAAACGATTTATTCTACGACCTCTGCGACAAATACGGAATTCTCGTTTGGCAAGACTTCTCGATGGGCTGTTCTGTCTATCCACAAACACAAGTCTTCCACGATAAAATTCGTGAAGAAATTGCGTCGATTGTGAAGCGTTTGAGAAGTCGCACTTGTATTGCTCTTTGGGCTGGCAACAATGAAAACGACCAATCGTATTCTTGGGTTCAAGGCGAAAGCGACCAACATGGTGCTACGCACGACAAACTCTCGCGTGAAGTTATACCTTCGGTTATTCGTGAATACGACTGGGAACGCCCATACATCCCAAGCTCGCCATATCTAACAGAAAAAACTCGCCTCTACCCGCAAAAATATGCACCTCCAGAAGTTCATATGTGGGGTCCCCGTGGATATTACAAAGCCCCGTTCTACACTGAAGCCGTTGCAGTTTTCGTCAGCGAGATTGGATACCACGGTTGCCCGAATCGAGAAAGTCTCGAAAAGATGATGGACAAAAAATATGTCTATCCGTGGGATGAAAAAGGCAACTTCAACAAGCTATGGCAAGCAAAGGCAGTTATGCCTTACGCAAATGCACCAATTGAAATAAATCGCAATAAGTTGATGACAAAACAAGCGACAATCATTTTCGGCGACTACCCTCGCGACTTGGATGATTTTATTTTCGCATCGCAAGCGGTGCAAGCCGAAGCGAAAAAATACTTCATCGAGATGTGGCGTACGCAGAAATTCGAGCCAAAAACTGGTATCCTTTGGTGGAATTTACGCGACGCTTGGCCAATCCTCTCCGACGCTATTGTCGATTATTACAACTCGAAAAAGCTCGCCTACCATTATATCAAACGTGTTCAAACTGATGTCTGTGTAATGATAAACGATTCTTTTGAAGTTATCGTTGCAAACGATACTCCAAAAAAATCAACTGGCAAAGTTCGTGTTATCGATGTCGATTCCAAGAAAGAAGTATTCTCTGGAAAGTTTGAAGTTGCCGAAAACGCAAAAACGCTCGTCGGGAAAATTGACGCTCCAGAAGGTCAAGGAATGTTCTTAATTGAATACGAACTTGAAGACGGCAAGAAGCAACTCAACCACTACATGTACGGCAAACCGCCATTCAAACTTGCAGACTACAAGAAATGGTATAAGGCTATCGAGCTTTAATCGACAATCTTTCTAATAAAACAAAAACTCTCCAATCTCTTGGAGAGTTTTTTGTATTTTGATAACTTACTTCGAGCGATCTTCGCACTATTTATTTTTCAATAGGCGAGTGATGTGCGAAGCAATCTCGTTGCGAAGTTCGATTGTATATGCGTCTGGATTCGGGAGCAACTCGGTTGAATTTCTCGCACCAGGGTTTGGATAAACTGCGTACGATTTCACCTTTTCGAGAGTCGCAAGTGCGAGCTTATCGTTCTTTTCTTTTGCGAGTTTTTCGAGCAAGATGAAATATTCATAGTCTTCTTGTCCATCGCGTACAACTTCCATTCTCACAGATGAGAATATTTCTTTGCGTCCGATAACTTCGCCTGAATAGATGAAATATCCGTCGCCGTGTGGGAAGCGATTACGGCGTACTACATTCGGCACTGGTGTACTCAATCTATCTTTGTGAATACCCCAAATCAAGTGATTACGCATATGCCAGTCAACGCCCCAATATTCGTAGCCGAGGAATCCGCCAGCATAGCAGAATGCTGCCATAATACGTTCTTGTGCGTTGTATGGAGTGTCGATACAATAGTTGCCGTCGGTTGTGAAGACTTTATATTTCTTCTGTTTGGTTATCTTTTCGATTTCACCAGCAGTTTTTGCCGAAGACATACTTAAGCCCCAAATGTCTACATCTTTTTCGATTGGTTCAGCATAGCCCCAAGTGCTTGTATAAATCTTCGCTTCAGGGGCGACAGAGTGAATCAACTTGAAGTATGTGTTGAGCATATCAGCGATATTTTTTTGCCAGTAGTATGGCTCGTCAGACATAAACAAGATGAACTTGTGTTGCCAGCCTTTCTCACGGATATGGTCGTAGATGAGCTTGATTCTTGCTTTCACACGTTCGATATATTCAGGACGCAAAACAGTATAATCTTTTACATTTGAATATGGCCATTCGCCAACATATGGTTTTTCTTTATCGACAATCGGCAATGGGAGTGCAAAGGCATGGCCAGGAATCATATTCAAGTACATCATCGGCACACCAAGCTCTTCAAACGACAATTTGCAGAATTCGTCGAACTCGGTAAAATCTGTTTCGTATTTGCCGTCTTTCCATACGAGCTTAAGGTTTGTCGGTTTATTGACTGTTACACGTTTTGTAGCTAAATATTTTTGCAAGTCAAAACGATTGTAGAATTTTGTATGGATTCCTTTTTCGATTTTTCGTGCGCGCCAACCACCAAAACTACCGTCGCTACGTTTGTCGAAAATCGCCAACAAGCTTGTTTGTTTTGGAAGTGCAAAATCGAATACTCGAACTGAATATGGGATTGTTTCTACAACTTTACCATCGAGTACAAATTCCACTTTGCCTTTGTAAACGCCAGCTTTTGTATTCTCGTTCGTCTGGAATGTAAGCCATACCGATTCTGTTTTGTTAGCTTTTAAATCGATATTCTTTTGTGGAATAATCGGGTCGGGATACAATTCAGCCATTGAATTTGGCGGAATGCAACGTTCATGGAATTGGAAGTGCGAGAAGAGGTGATAATTACTCTTCGAGTCCACAATAACATACTTTGCAACGCCCACATCTTGAGCATTTAGTGTCGCACCATTTTCGGCAACAGCGTCAGACACATTTATCTGAACATCGTCCATCGATTCAGTTGCTCTGACTGCTATTTGAAGATTTTCTGCTTCATTTTTTGCCAACGAAATTTCTGCAGATTTCTTGTTCAACGGTGGAGCATAGAATGGGAATACTTTTACGACAGAATTGACTTGCCAAGAAGTGAGTTTCTTTTCGGCTTGCAAATCAAATGCTGTTTGAGCCTTGTACTTTTCGCAACGATAACATTCTGCGAACAACACGCCGTCGACAAGGAATTCACTCACGCCATGGTTGATTAACCCGAGCGATACATATCCATCTTTAACATTATTATTCAATGTTACTGCGTGAATCTGCCATTCATTTGAAGGCATCACATTTTTTGAAAAATATGTAGAATCTTTTTTGCCTTTTTGAGTCAAACGCACACGAGGTATATTTACCTTGACACCACTTTTAACATTTACCGCAACTGCACAAATATAATTTTTGCCGTATTGGATATTTTTTATATCCTTATGGATTCCGAACCAGTCTTTGTCTTTGTCGATTTTAACCGATAAAGCTTTTTTGCCATAAATACCGCCGTCGACAACATTGGCTTCATCTTTTGTGGTATATCTTTTGTACCAACCATTGAGATCTTCTTCAAAGCTTGAGTTTTTCACCATATTTGATGGCGAGTTCAACATACGTTCAAACGCCTTAAAATCGACAACCGAACGTGTGTCAGCTTTTTGGTCGCTCATAATGTAGCTGGCTTGTTTTGTACCACCAGTTTTGACAATCTGATTTTTTCTGTCTCGTTTGAGATAAAGTGAATACTCGTATTCTGTGCGTGGTTGCATTTCTTCACCCGTAAAGAGAAGGATGTCGTCGAGCAACATAAACGGAACTTTTTTACCGCCTCTGAATAGAGCAAAATCGTCTTGCGAAAAATTACCTGCAACGATGCGTTTAATCGGGATATACCCCAAGCTTGCTCCTGCAATATCTTTTCTCAAATTGTAAATTGATGTTGTAAAGCGGACATCATATTCTTGCGGAGAAACGTCCCACTCGGCATTTTCGCTTTCTTTCTTTAATGTCAATTTTTCTGGTTTTTTTACAACGTAAGAAAATTTTGTGCCGTCATTCAAAGATACGTCGATATCATCAAAGTACGCATCGCCACCATTGATGTAAGCGATTGTACCAACGTTCATACGTGTATAACCTTCTGGAATCTTTACGTCTACCGAAAACTTTGTCCATTCAGGAACTTCTTTTGGACGCTCCGAGAAAATAAATTTTGTAGGCTTTTTCTTGCCAAACAATGCGACGTAAAACCCGACTCCCTGATGCTTTCCTTTGGCTTGGATATTTTCGCCTTTTACATACATCGAAACCGTACCAGACAAACCTCCACTTACATTGAATTGTTTTTTTACAGCAATCCAACTCGGCTTGGAATTTGGTTCAACGTGCGTATGGACGCATTTTTTACCAGTGCGAGAATGTTTTTTTGTAAGGAGATTTTTGTGGTTTTCATCCACGTCTTTTTGTTCCCACAATGAATCTTCTACTGAATCATATTTTTCAAAAGAGTCAGAAAAATTTTTTGTCGACACATAGTAGTCGGGAACTTCGTACGCAGTTGGATTGTTGTAATAAACCCAAATTTTTGTAGTTTTGCCAACTTTGCAATCTACTGGAATTATAAATTGCGAGTTCTTCTTGAGCTTTTTTGTTTCGGGCTGAACCGACCACAATAGCTCTCTATTGTTTTCAGATAAGATGCGAATCGACTTTATATTTTTGCCGACAAGCCCAAGCTCTTTCGCAGAAATCTTGAACTCTCCGCCCACAGCGTCGATTTCACCGATGTTAGAGACTTCAACTTGAAGTCGGTTTTTTGCTGGTGTACCACCGTCGAGATAAAGCGGGAAATGCCAAAGCGACGCATATGCACCAAGTGAAAATACCGCAAAAATTGCGGATGCTATAATTCTTTTCATATATCCTCCAAAATCTATGTGTGTTTGATTAGAGTTAAGTTTATTGCAAATTCAAACAGATAAAGCAACCATAAAGAAAACTCTTTTTTGTCTTTTAGTTGTTGAAATATCGCAAAAGTTGTGGCATAACTTGTCTCCAGTATGTTGCGTTTTATCTTAACAGTTTCTCTACTTTTATTGACATTTTCGGCAACTGCACAAGTCAATTTTGTAGACACAATTAAACAACCAATTCCGACGATTATATCATACGGAAAAGATAAGGATTACTATTTTACAAATGATTTAGTTGGTGCGGGTGCGTGGTATGAAGTTGGCGTTCTTGGCAATGGTGCAAATGTCGCTAATGTCGAACTTGGGGTATATTGGGAAGAACACGAAGCTTTTACTGATACAAATAAAGGCTCGATATTTACCCCCGAAGGAGTCGATAAAACATCGCTTTACGACGGACACGCAACTGCAACTGCCGGAGTAATTGCAGGATTCAAAGAATTCGATACATCGTCTGAAAATCAAGATGTGTACGCATACGCTGCATGCGGTATTGCCCCACATGCGACATTGTCGGCAGGTGGTATCGCCTCAAAATTATATGCCGACGGCTCGGCTGATGCAACTATGGCAAACTTTGAATCGGCATATAGATATTTTTTCAGAGAAAATTCTCAAGACGTAATAAGTAGTAGTTGGGGTCCCGTCAGCGAAACAGCTGGCACATACTACTCGAAATTTATCGACACACTCGCATACGAGAACAAATATACATCGATGGTGATTTCCGCTGGCAACAAAATCAATGAGGAATCGATATCGCTAAATCGCCCGACAGAACTCGCACAATCGTTTAACGCAATCTCGGTTGGTGCACTCGATAATCCTCCCGATTACGACGGACTTGCAGAATTCAGCGTTACATCGCCGTCAGACTTTTACAATCCGATAACACAAGAGTATATTGAGAATGTCCGTACAGCAGTCGATATTTGCACTGCTGGAGTCGATATTTTCGGTGCATACTACGACTCTGCCAACACAAGCGTAAAAAACGATTATTACACAATGAGTGGAACAAGTTTCTCGGCTCCGATAGTAGCGGGAACAATCGCCTTGATGTCAAGCTTGAGTAAAGAACTCGAAACTCGAGAAGATTTTTCATCGGCAGGCTGGAATGCAGATGCAAGAGATTCGCGTGTGATAAAGGCAGTACTCTTAAATTCTGCCGACAAGCCAAAAGATTGGGATAACGGACAATCTGTTCAAGACGGCGTTGAATTTAAAATTGAATTTGAAGGCATACAAGGAGCATACTCTACACAATCTTTCGACGGTGTAATCAAGACAACGCAAGGTCTCGATTTCAATTATGGTGCTGGTATGCTCAATGCTGAGAAAGCACTCAACCAATATGTCGGGCTTTATACGACAGGCACAGCAAATAATGTTTGGCTTCTCGATGAAGTGAATTTCACTGCGTCGAACTTGTATCATATCGGTGAGGTCGATGCCGGTGCAACGCTTACAATGACACTCGTTTGGCAAGCTATCTACGAGTTTTTTGAAGAAACAGATGAAAACGGCAACACGACAGAATCAATCACCAACCCTGCCCTTACAGATTTGTCGCTTGAACTTTGGATTCAACTTGCCGACGGTACATTTGCACCAGTTGCAATTTCAGATACAAAATATAATAATGTAGAACACTTGTCTGTTACGCTCGCTGGCGTTGCCGATTGCTACGCAAGAGTGGCATATTTCGATATGTCATACGGCGAAGACATCCCGACAGAAACATACGCACTTGCATGGAATATCCTAACAGCAGTACCAGAACCAGCCGAATGGGCAATGATTCTCGGTGGAGTAGCGTTGTTGTTTGTAATTCGTCGCAAACGCAAGTAAGGCATTTTACAAAAAAATCCTCCAAAATTATTTGGAGGATTTTTTGTTTTTTAAAACTCTGCTACAATCGCATCGGCGAGGGCATCGAGCTTTTGGAAGTCTTCGGGCTTGGGTCGCCCTTTCGCAATTACGTTTTCGAGCTTCTTTGGCTTTGTCAATGTAAACATTGCGTCAATCGGAGCTGTGAGATTTCCACCCCAGCCGAATGAACCAATTATCGCACTGAACTTGAGCTTTGGTCGTAAAATGTTCGCCAAATATGCTGTGTAAATTGATTTAGGATGTGGACCAGTCAAAACCATTGATGTACCAAAAACGATACCAGCCGAGTCAATCAACTCCATTGCAAGCTCGCCTTCATCGGTTTCCATAAGGTCTGCCTTTACAACTTCAACCCCACGCGACGCAAGTGCGTTTTCGAGATAATTTACCATCAAGGTCGTGTTATCGTACATTGATACATATCCCAAAATTACTTTCTTTGCGACGCTATCAGATGTCCAATCGGCATACAGATTTTCGATAAAACTTACGCCGTTTTCATCGTAAATTGGACCATGACTTGGCAATATCATCTTTGGAGAAATCTCCTTAACTTTTGCGAGATACTTTACACAAAATTTTGCAAATGGCATCATAATTTCGGCATAATAACGTTTAGCCGATAATGCCAACTCTGGCGAGCAATCTGCCCAAAGTTCATTTGCGGTGTAGTGAGCACCGAAGAAATCGCAAGTAAAGAGAATGTTGTCTTCCACAACTTGAGTAAACATTGTGTCTGGCCAATGCACCCATGGAGTGAGAATAAACTTGAGTGTGCGTCCGCCAAGCGACAATTCTTCGCCATCTGCTACGACGTGCATTTTATCGTCGGCAACGCCCAACATGTTCTTGAGATTCTCTGCACACTTTGGCGAACAATACACCACTGCGTTTGGAAACTTCTCGAGCAATGTTGGAATCATTCCGCTATGGTCGGGTTCTGCGTGGTTCGACACAATATAATCAACGTGGACATTATTTGCCGTAAGCATATCCATATACTTGTCGGCAAATTTAATGTACATCGTATCTATGAGAGCAGTCTTTTCTGCACCCTTAACTAAATACGAGTTGTATGTTGTCCCCTGTGGAAGAGGAACAAGTTGGTCGAAAACTTTGCGTGTTTTGTCGTGAAGACCGCAGAAAAAAATTCCGTCGGAAATTTGTTTCATTTCCGATTATTCCTCTTCTTCTACAAATTGATCTTTACCTACACTGCAAAGTGGGCAAACCCATTCTTCTGGCAAGTCTTCAAATGCTGTACCTGCTGGGATGTTGTTGTCTTGATCGCCTTCTTCTGGATTGTAAACATATCCACAAACTTCGCATTTATATTTTTTCATATTTATACCTTTTGTTTTTTGATAGTTGTCTTTTACAAGTTAATCATCGTACAAATTGTTTATAATTTCAAGAAATCTTGGTAAAAATTTTTTAGCGTTATTTTCGCCAATTCCCTTTAATTGCAACGCGTCTTCAGCCGTGCGTGGCTTGTGAATTGCGAGCTCTCGCAAAGTCGCATTTGTGAAAATTTGAAATGGTTTAACGTGCCTAATTCTACTCATTGTCAGGCGAAGTTTTGCGAGCTTATCATACAATGCTTGGTCGACTTCGGACAATTCTTCAGATTCGCTACTTTCGATTTTTTTAGGACTATTTGAAGATTTTGCCGAACCCTTTTTTTCTTTTTTAGGCTTTGCGTTTTCTTTCCAAATTTTCGATGCCCAACGTGGATATCGCATTCTCAATTCCGACACTTCTCCCAACATCACCGATACGCCATAGTCGGTAATTGCGACAAGGGGATAATCGCCGTCGATAATTTCTACGAGATTTGCATCGAGCATTGATGTAAATAATTCTGAACAAAATTTTGCTCCGTGAGGTTTCAAAATTCCATATGTTGAAAGATTATCGATACCCGATTGCAACAGTTTTTCATCTCGGCTACCGGCGAGTGCTTTCACTATTTTTTCTCGCCCAAAACGTGCTCGCCATTCTCGTTGACTTACCCTAAACGACATTCGAGCAACTCCGCTTAATGCCTTGCGTACTTCGGTCAATTCGTCTTCAGCAATGGCGTCAAAAGTTTCAACTTGTGGAGATTGCAAACAGACATCGCACTTTTGGCAAGTCGAAGATACCTGTTCGCCAAAATAATTTAAAATCCAACGCTGACGACATTCTTTTGCGTAAGCGTACTTGAGAACATCTCGCAATTTTGCTTCGTCTCGACGTCGTTTTTCTTCGAGAAGTCCGTCGGGAAAAATTAAATCGTCAGCAGATAAATCGGGATTGAGCAAGCGTGTGCCACGCACTCGCGACGATGGGACATCAAACCTTTCCAAATATCCAAAGCGTCGCAAAATTGAAATCGCACTCGACACTGCCATCGGATTTGTTCCACCTCCGCCAAATTTACGCTTCCCAAAACCTCTATTTGATGAGCGATATCCACTCGCAAAACGTGCATAATCTGCCACTTCTTCTGCGATTGAATCAATCGGCATTACGCACTCATTCGAGTTATCTGAATTATCACGGACAACACGATAAACATTTCGGATAAAATTTGCGTCGGGATTAGCACCTTCAATAAAAAATTCTTGCACACGTTTGTCAGCATACATCAAAAGCATTTCACAATACGATTCTGCACCGTCTCGACCAGCTCTGCCCGACTCTTGATACAACGCTTCAATACTACCGGTCAACTCATAATGGCAAACAAATCGGATATCGGGACGATCTATTCCCATACCAAAAGCGTTTGTCGCAACTGCGATATTTTCTCGTTTACCGATGAATGCGTCTTGTGCTGAATCACGGTCGGAAGGTGTCATTGCACCATGATAAATTATGTGTCGCACGCCATCTTTCCAAAGTTGTTCTGATACGCTTTCGACACTTTTGCGAGTCGCACAATAAATTATACCAGTCTTGTATTTGTCGATTAACTCGTATATTCGAGAGTATTTTTCCGACTTGCTCGACACTTCACAAACATTGAACGACAAATTTTTTCGGGCAAACCCCGACACAAAAACTGACGGCTGACGGAGTCTCAACTGCTGTATGATATCGCTTTTTACTTCGGGCGTTGCAGTTGCAGTAAAAGCAGAGCATACTGGGCGTCCGAGTTTATCTAAAACTTCGCCAAGACGCATATAATCGGGACGGAAATCGTGTCCCCACTGGCTGATACAATGAGCTTCGTCGACTGCAAATAATCCGATTTTTACGCCCCTCAAAGCACGCATAAACGACTGCGAGCGAAAACGCTCTGGGGCAACATACGCAAGTTTCAATTCACCATTTTGCAGACGATTCAAAACATCGAGTTGCTGTTCCCATGTCTGCGAGCTGTTAATCATTCCAGCTGGAATACCTTTTGCAATGAGAGCGTCAACTTGGTCTTTCATCAATGCAATCAATGGCGAGATGACAAGCGTTATGCCGTCGAGCAACATTGCGGGCAATTGATAGCACAAACTTTTGCCTCCACCAGTTGGCATAATCGCCAAAGTGTCCTTACCACTCACAATCGACGATATTATTTCGTCTTGCGGTTTACGAAAAGTATCGTGCGAAAAATAGCGTTTTAAAGCCGACTCTATCTCAGCAAATTCCATCCTTAAAAATTATCAAATTTATCTATAAATATACGCCGAGAAAAAACAACATCAAAAAAAAGAGGCAACCGCATTTGCGACTGCCTCTTTTAGAAATCTAACTACAAATTATTCTGTAGCGAGATTGCTTCTCAAAATCTTTGCAGAACCGCCAACTGCTTGTGCAATATTGAATGTTCTGTTTGTACCGTTGAACACTTTCAAGATACCACGTTGTTGGTCTGTCGAGTTTTCGTCGATAAGGCTTGTGAGCCATTGAACGTGTCCGTCAGTAAATGCCATAATGCCACCGTCTTTAAATACTGGCATATTTGTTGTATCCCAATATCCGTTTGGCTTGAGACCACGTGTCCATACCAATGGTGTGCCGTTAGGAGCATTTGGTGTCATATTTGCAACTTCCCATGAAATAGGATATGCTTTAAATTCTGGATTGAGTCTTTCGATGTTGCCTTGTTTTTCCAAAACTGAAAGAGGCATTGGTGCTCCTTCGCCCTGTTTCATCATAACAGCTTCGTCGAAGTCCAAGAGCCACATTGAAGGTTCATTCATATCGCCCCATTTTGCGAGCTTTACAGCCCAACCATAAATATCTGGAGCAACAATCATACGTGGTTTTGCGCTTGATTTTGATGCTTGAATCCATGCTTGTGCGATACTGCGAGCAGCATTTTGTGCTTTCATTTGGCTACCCTTGCCCATAACCGAGCCCAAGTTAGGCATAATCATAGCGGCAAGAATACCGATAATCGCAATAACGATAAGCAATTCAACGAGTGTGAAACCTTTTGATTTTTTTATGTTTTTCATAGTTTTTTATTTTATTGAAAGTAGAAAAATTCAAGGGGAAACGCAATTGTTGCGTTCTTGTTAGTATCATTACCTATCGGATTAATTTTGCAAGTTTTTTTTAAAACAAGATTGAAATCTTAATCTCTGAAAAAAAATTTTAATATATGGTCGAAAAGACTTGCGATATTTTGGATAAAATAGAAACTTGTAAGAAGTTTTTTCCCAACTATGCCGAAACACGAGGACGACATTTTAGAAGCTCACAGCGAACGCGGTTATTCTCTTTACGATCTTGTCGTAATGCAGAATAAGGGCGAGCTGGATAAAATCGACACACAAGCTCTTCTTGAAACGAGCCCACATACGTTGTCGGTTTTCTTGGAGCGTCTTGATGTAGATACCCAACGGCAGATTCTCCGCAAACTCGAACCAGCCGATATTTCTGAGGTCGTTTCAGAAATGGATCCTGAAGCATCTGCGGAACTCGTCTCGGAAATGCGTGAACATAGGGCAGTCTCGGTTCTTAACGAAATGGAACCTGACGACGCCGCCGATATCGTCCGCGAACTCGAAGAAGAAGACAGAGATCGCATTCTTAAAGGGATGCAGTACGAAGACCCAGAAGCAGCCGAAAATGTTACAGAGCTTTTGGAATATCCTGCTGATACCGCTGGTGCGATAATGAACCCGCACGTCGCAACTCTCAAACCGAGTATGACGATTGACAACGCAATCAGTGCAGTTCGCAAAATGCGTGATGAATACGAAAATATCTACTATCTTTATGTGTTGGGAGATGATGATGAACTCGCTGGTGTAGTATCTATTCGCGAGCTATTGTTGTCGCAAAAAGGCGATCTTGTCGGCGACATTATGGAAACAAATTTGATTGGGCTTTTAGCTCCAAATATGGACAAAGAAGTTGTAGCTCATATAATGGCAGATACAAATTATCACACACTGCCAGTAGTGGGCGAAAACAACGAACTTCTCGGTATTATCACACACGACGACGTTATCGATATTATGCGAGAAGAAGGTACCGAAGATATCCAAAAACTCGCTGGTGCTGGTGCCGACGAAGGTCTTTTCGACCCTATTTTATTCAGCATACGCCAACGCTCACCTTGGTTGATTGTCAATTTGATGACTGCATATATCGCCTCGGGCGTAGTTGGTCTTTTCGACGGCAACATTGCAACGCTCCCATTGCTCGCAGTATTTATGCCGATTATCGCTGGTATCGGAGGCAACACTGGCGCACAAACTCTTGCGGTTACAGTGCGTTCGATAGCACTTGGCGAAGTAGGAACTTTCGATATGCGTCGCATCTGTATTCGAGAAGCAACTAAAGGTTTTCTCAACGGTATTATTATCGGATTATTCGGGGCAACAATCGCATTTCTTACAACATTTAGATGGGACTTGTCGCTTATCGTATGGGTCGCAATGCTCATAAATATGTCGCTTGGCGGATTTATGGGAAGTTTTATTCCATTCACTTTAAAACGCTTTGATATCGACCCTGCATCTGGTTCGTCGATATTCACAACGTGCTTCACCGACTCTGGCGGATTCTTTATCTTCCTCGGTCTCGGCTCGATTTTTCTTACATAAAACTTAACACAAAAAAAACGGAGGAAATATATGCAAAGACGTGATTTTGTAAAATCGTCAGCAATCCTTGGGTCTGCGTCAGCATTGGCTGGCTGTAGCTCAATGTTCGCAAATGTCAAAGGTAGCGATAGAATCAAAGTGGGGCTCATCGGTTGCGGTGGTCGTGGACGTGGTGCCGTATGCAATATGATGAATGCCGACCAAAATATCGAGATTGTCGCATTGGCAGACCTTTTCCCTGAAAAGATTGAATCTGCGCTGCAAAGAATCGTTAAGGAATCGAAAAAATTTGGCAAACAAGCAAACGATATTATCAACCCAGATAGCGTAAAGAAGTTTGTTGGAATCAACTGCGAAGACGGTCTTTTGGCGACAGATGTCGATGTTGTTATCGATGCTTGCTCACCTGTTTTCCGTACACCACACTTTGCGAAAATCGTGGCAGCGGGCAAACACGCATTCCTCGAAAAACCAGCTTGTATCGACGCAACTCAAGCACGCCAATGCTTCGAGATTTCAAAAATCGCAACACAAAAAGGTTTGAGCGTTGTATGCGGAACTCAACGCAGATACCACGCTGGATACCAAGAAATGATTGATCGCATTCAAGACGGTCAAATTGGCGACTTGGTTTCGGCACAATGCTATTGGAATGATGGCAGATATGTCGGACACTCGCAACGCAACAACACGCATCTGGCACCTGACACAATGGAATACCAAATCCGCAACTGGTTCTCATTTATCTGGGCTTCGGGCGACCATATTGTAGAACAACACGTTCATAATCTCGACGTTATTATGTGGGCGTTGGGCGACAAACGTTTCCCGAAAGAAGTTCGTGGCTGGGGTGGCAGAAGTACTGACTTGCCTATCCCTGATTATGGAGATCGTTTCTCGCACTTCGCAGTAGATTTCGATATGGGCAACGGCTTGCGTTTGGAAAGTTATTGCCACCAAGATCCAAAGACAGCTCGCGAACAAGGCGAACGTCTCATCGGCACAAAAGGTATTATGTACTCAAGCCTCGGTGGAAGAATTTATATCACAGATAAGAGCGGAAAACTCCTTTGGGAAGCTCCTGAAGTTAAGGTTCCTTGCCTTGTCAGCGAACACAAATTCTTGCTCGATTCTATCCGTTCAGGTAAGCGTGTAAACAAAGTCGATCAACTCGTAAACTCGACACTATTGGCAATCGCTGGTAGAATGAGTGCGTTCTCGGGTAAGAAATTTAAATTCGATTGGGTTTTGGCAAAGTCGAAAGAAAATCTTTGCCCAGAAAAAATCGAGTTCGCAAAGAAGATGCAATGGAATGGTGTTCCAGTTCCAGGTAAATTTCAACTTATCTAATTAAATAACAAAGGAAATATATGCAAAGACGTGATTTTGTAAAATCATCAACATTACTCGGCGCTGGCGTTGCGTTGCCACGTTTCAGCTACGCTCAAGTAAAAGGTAGCGATGTTATCAAAGTGGGTCTCGTAGGCTGTGGTGGCCGTGGTACAGGTGCAGTCTGCAATATGATTGAAGCCGACCAAAACATAAAAATCGTCGCAATGGCTGACTTGTTTAAAAGTCAGTTTGCTGGCTCAAAAAAGAAGATTGCCGACTTTGTTGCAAAAAAATATCCAAACAAAGCAAAAGATATTTTCGACGAAAACACAGTAAAAACTTTCGACGGCTGGGACTGCTGTGATAAGCTTTTGAAAGAAGATGTCGACGTTGTTATCGAAGCAACTCCACCAATCTTCCGTACACCTCACTATGCAAAAATCGTTGAAGCAGGTAAACACGCATTCCTTGAAAAACCAGCATGTGTCGACGTTACACAAGCTCGTGAAATGATGGAGCTTTCAAAGAAAGCAACACAAAAAGGTTTGTGCGTAGTTTGCGGAAATCAACGCAGACACTCGGAACACTATCAAGATATTATCAAACGTGTTCAAGATGGTGAAATTGGTGAAATTGTTTCAGCACAATGCTACTGGAATGGAGCATACTATGTCGGTGGATGGAAAGGGTTTGAAGACCTCGGCTTCGATACAATGGAATATCAAATCCGTAAATGGAGTTCGTTCATTTGGCCATCAGGCGACCATATCGTTGAACAACACGTTCACAATCTCGACGTTATTATGTGGGCATTGGGCGACAAGCGTTTCCCAAAAGAAGTTCGTGCATGGGGTGGCAGAAGTGCCGACCCTGACTTGCCTTACCCACACTTTGGCGACCGTTTCTCGCACTTTATTGTCGACTTCGATATGGGCGAAGGGCTCCGTCTGCAAAGCTATTGCCAACAAGAACGCAAGACATCTGGCGAAGTTGGCGAACGTCTCATCGGTACAAAAGGTATTATGTACACAACTGGTGGATGCAAGTTGACTGACCTTAAAGGCAATGTAACTTATATTAACAAAAAGCCAGCATTGAATGCTTACGTTGCAGAACACAAATATCTGCTCAATGCAATCAGAACAGGTCAACGCGTAAATCGTCTCGACGAGCTTATCGGTTCGACAATGCTTGCAATCGCAGGTAGAATGAGTGCATACTCTGGACAAAAATTCAAGTATGGTTGGGTCTTGGCAAAGTCGAAGGAAAGCCTTGCTCCAAAGGAATGGAAGTTCGGCAAGTACCCACTCACAGGCGTTCCAGTTCCTGGCAAATTCAAGTTGGTATAATAATTATCAAAACAATAAAAAATGGGAGGTTTCCAAGCGGAGCCTCCCATTTTTTTGATTGTTTATTTCTTATCGTCTTTCAATAGGTCTTGAAAACATACGACGCATTTGCTTTTTGACTTCTGGGTCTTCAATGAGCTTGTCGCGTTCTGATTCATTGAGTACGCCATCGCCATCGGTATCATACTTTTTCAAAAGAGCTTCACGTTTTTCGCGAGCTTGTTTGAACATAGCTTTGCGTTCTTCTGTATTGAGTTTTCCGTCGCCGTCTTTGTCGAATTCAGCGAGAACTTCTTTGGGAACTCTGAAGTTTCGGCGTGGTCCCATTCTACGTTTTTCGAGAATCTTGCGTTGTTCTTCAAGGAATGTTGCCAACTCGGTTTTATCAAGCTTTGAGTCGCCATCCTTATCGAATTTCTGCATAATATCATCAACGTGTTTTTGACGAAGCTCATTGAGATTTACGCTCTTATTTTTTATTGCTTCCATCGCCAACTTACGTTCTTCGGCATTTAGGCGACCATCGCCGTCTTTATCAAATTGTTTCATCAGTTGAATTTTCGACTGAATATCAATTTGAGGCTTTGGAACTTCAGGTCTTGGTGTGTTTTGTGCATACGCTGAAAACGCGAGGGCAATAGATAATAGAACTGTAATTTTTTTCATTTTTTAATGTCCTTTCCGATTATGTACAACGCTCACTTTTTTATAAAGTTTCAAAAAAATATATTTTGTTTGAAAAAAAAAAGCGAGTCTGTAAATTAGAGAAAGATTTTTAGATAAAATTATGTACCAAGTTACGTTCAGCAAACAAAGTATGGCAGAACTAAATAAGCTCGATAAGCTTTCGCAACTCGAGGTTATGGAAGCGTTCAGCTCGTTGACAGATGAAAAGCTCGAAAGTGGTCTGCCCGAAATAGGAAAAATTCACAGAGGAAAAAAAGTTTATTATCGTCTGCGTACAGGCGATTTCCGCATATATTTTGAAGTCATAGAAGATAAGCGAACACTACACGCCCATTACATTTTGCAACAACACACGCTTGCAGACTTCGTCTTCAGATTCAAACTTCCATTCAAAGAAGAAACTATGTTTGAACAAGAGGATAACTTTTGGCACTACCTTGAATCTTTGAAAAAATGAAACATACATATCAACCTAAAAACGTACACCAAGAAAGTAAGATATATATCTTACCAAACACTTTTACAGCTGGAAACCTGTTTTTCGGATTCCTTGCGATAATCCTTTGTATACAAGGGAAATTCAACGCTGACAAGGCAGGTGAATCTATCACAAAAGTTGCAGAACTCATCACACCAAGCAGTGCGACAATCTCAAATAGTACAGGATATTATCTCTTGGCAATCCTCTGTATACTGGCATCGTTTTTTTGCGACGCACTCGACGGACGTGTTGCAAGAATGAGTGGTAAAACATCGCTTTTCGGAAAAGAGTTTGACTCGCTCGCCGACAGTGTATCGTTCGGCATTGCTCCATGTATGTTGATGTATTTCTTGGTACTTCAACCACTCGATGGTATGAAAGAATCGTACGCAAGCCTTCTCGAAAATACTGGTTGGTTGATTGGGTTTATTTATATGCTTTGTGCGACAATCCGCTTGGCACGCTTTAACATTCTCACAAATCCATACATTGCAGGATACGAAAAGTATGAACACGGCGATTACTTTTCAGGTCTGCCTGCTCCAGCTGCAGCGGGGGCAGTTGCGTCAATCGCACTAACAATGTTGAGCTTAAATTTACAAGGGATTATCCCGATTTTACTAATCCCTCTTATGTTGATGATTGCATGGTTTATGATTAGCAATATTCCGTATCCGTCATTTAAACATATTAACTGGACAACAAGTATGCGTTTCCGTTCTTTCGTAGCATTGATTATCGGCATCTTGCTGATTGTCGTTCTGCGAGAATATAGTTTTGCGATAATTTTCTTACTTTATATTTTCTACGCACCAATAAAATATTTACCGCGTGCAATAAAAATTCTCTCTTATAAAGCAAAGAAAATTCGACAAAAATAAAAATGAAAAAGCTATATATGCTCTTGGGAATATCTGCAGTTTTGTGCAGTTGCACATCTGTAGATAAGGGCGTTAACTCGACCGACTATGTGAAATATAATGAGTTTAATGTCGGCAAAGTTTTGCTCGATAACAATGGCAGAATGGTCAATGCTCACGGAGCTGGTTTTATCTACGACAACGGTAGATATTATATGTTCGGCGAACATAAGCTCGGCGGAAGTTTAGGAAATAAAGCACTTGTAGGAGTTCACTGCTACTCGTCTGACGACCTCTACAACTGGCGAGATGAAGGCATTGCCTTGAAAATGTCGCAAGATCCAAACTCGCCAATTATCGTTGGGACAATCCTCGAACGCCCCAAAGTTGTCTACAACAAAAAGACAAAAAAATATGTGATGCTAATGCATCTCGAAGAACGTTTTGGCGACACAAAAAAATCTACAAAAGTTGAAGATATCTACAAAGAAAAAGCCAATTATAGTGCCGCAAAAATAGCGTTTGCAGTCGCCGATAAAATCACTGGTCCATACAAATTTTTGCGTTCAACTCGCATAAATGCAAAAAAGCTTCCAGTCAATGATGCTGGTAAACTCATTGCAGTAAAAAATCAACTCGATAACTGCTATTACGGCTGGGACAAAAATTATATTCACTCGTCGTACCAAGAAAAAATTAAAGGACACGCGTTTTGGTTTTGCTACGACAAAGGTCAAATGTCTCGCGATATGACTGTGTTTGTTGATGATGATGACAAAGCATACGTTTTCACTTCGTCTGAATGCAATGCAACTTTGCATATCCATGAGTTGACAGATGATTATCTCGATTTCACTGGCAAGTTTGTTCGTGTTCTGCGAAACCAACATCATGAAGCTCCAGCAGTATTTAAAAAGGACGGGAAATATTTTATGTTCTCATCGCACTGCACAGGCTGGGCTCCAAATGCTGGACGCTTGAGCGTGTCGGATTCAATCTTGGGCGAGTGGAAAGAAATTTACAATCCTTGCCGTGGCGACGGACAAAAGAAAAACAGAACTTATCCCGACGCAAAAGCCGATACCACGTTCCGTTCGCAAAGTACATACGTTATAAAAGTACAAGGAATGAAAGATGCTTTCATTTATGTCGGCGATAGATGGTTGCCCGATGATGCAATCGATGGTCGATATATTTTCTTGCCTGTCGAGTGGGAAAACAACCTCCCAATAATCAAATGGTACGACAAATGGGATTTATCAATTTTCAATAAAAACAAATAAAAAATCATCATGAAAAGATTAACTATTCTATTCTTGGCAATGCTCTCATTGTCGTTGTATGGTGCAAAAAAAGAAACATTTTTTGCATATCGTTCATTTTGGCCCGAAAGTGCCGCTATGCGTGCGTTCGGCGAAGCTGGAATTGATACATACGCCGTTATGCCGTCTAACTCGTTTAATACTCTCGGTGAACCATACTGCAAATTCCCACCATTCTGGGTTTGGGACGAAACATATCTGTGGAATATTGTCGATGAACAATTCGACCTTGTTATCAGACAAAATCCAAGAGCAAAATTTATCGTGATGATTGATGTCAATAGCCCACTTTGGTTGGCACGTCGCCTCGATAGAAAATATGGTATGGGTGGCGATAGCTACGCCGAACCATCAAATTCGCTCTGCATAAAAGAATGGCGTGATCTCACCGAGAAAATGATTAAAGCGTATGTCAACCACATGGAAGAACGCTACGGCGATAGAG
>SUVP01000007.1 GCA_015061945.1 Opitutales bacterium | reverse complement strand
CATTTTTTAAGTGGGCGACTTTTTTATTTGCGTATATTCAATGAGTTATGTTGTTAAACCGTTTACCTAAAAAAGTCGGAAAATAAATTGACTTAATAAGCCGTTTTTTTATTTTTATTTTATTCTTTTATTTAAAAATAAAATTTTATAACATTATGAAAACAAGTAAACTTATCCTTACATCTGTTTTGATTGTGGCAACATCGCTCACATCTTTTGCAGAATCTAAAACCGTATCGGGTGCTTCGGAAGGACGTACGCAGTTAGTAGCTGGCTACGACAACGTACTGAAGAGTGGCACTGGCGACCGCTTTGATGGTGGTGATGGTGAAATTGTAATTACATCTCTTGATTCTTCAACAAATGCACCTGCAGGATCGCAATGGGATTTTGCTTATGGAACAACAATTGATATAAATTCATCTGTTGAAGGTGAAGTTATGGCATTCAATAATTCTGGTAGAAAAATCCAGTGGAGAATCGGTGAAATCTTAATTAAAAATTCTAACGAGAGTGCAACAGATAAAACTATTGCAAAAGTTAATTTTGGAACCCAAGTAAGATTTATCACAAATAATGCTAATCAGTCGGCTGGTTTTAGATTTGCTACAAACGCAAAAGTATTGGGACAAGTATCATTGTCGAACTCTGGTGGCGGTAGCAATTTCTTTATCGTAGACAAGGACAGTACTGTTGAATATACATCAGGAATTATCTATATGGCAGCAAGAGCACACCTTGATGTAAACGATGGTGCAGTTCTTAAATATTCAGCGAGTATGACTGCCTATTCTGATTCGACTATCAATGTTAATACTGGAGGCACACTTCAATTCAATAATTCATCGGCAAATATAACAATGGATTCTGGTTCAATAGTGAATGTTAAATCGGGTGGTGTGCTTGAGACTGTAAAGGATATAAATGGTGCGACGATGAATATTGACGGTTCGTTGGTTTACACTGGGGTAAAAGGGACATTTTCAAATCTCAATTTGAAAGGCTCTTTGACTGCAAACGATTTGCAATCAGGTTCAAACGGACGCATTATATTAGTTGGTACAAATGGTTCTACTTTTAGTGATGGTGCAACTGTAGATATCACAGGTGCTATTGAAGTAAACTCTACTTCATTGACAATTGACGCAGATTGTGGCGATATTCTTCTTCGCGATAGAACGCATACAGCGGCGAATGGAACAAAAAATCTTTATGAAGGCAGACTTATGCTTTCTGGTGATGCAACAGTTACATTTAACAAGGATAACGCTATTACACGTTTTGGTGAAGATGGTAAAAAATATGAACATTCAAACATTCTCATTACAGGTAATAACAACAAAATAAATGTAAATGCTATTGTAAAATGTGCAAATCTCCGTGTTTATGGTGGAGAAACGGTATCGGCTGATTTAGACTTGGTATTATCGAATTCAAAAGATGATGTAATTATCTTTACGGCTATTACATCTGATAGTGCAAAATTGACTATCAATATAGAAAACTTTGAAAACGAAAGAATATTTGTTAAGACCGAAGCAGATACGTTCAAACTAAATAGCAATTACACAATCAAAGCTGATAAAGCAGACGAGCTTGAATTTGTAGCAGGTACTTACGGTACTTCAAAAGGTTTCTGGCTCAATGCAGTAGCAGTGCCAGAACCAGCAGAATGGGCAGTCATCTTTGGAGCTATCGCACTCGGCTTGGCAATATACAGAAGAAGAAAGTAAGCCGAATTTACAAAATTCTAAAAAACTACTCAAAATAATTTTGGGTAGTTTTTTATTTGTTGCCATAAAGTGTTAGATGTAAGTAAAAACTTGACAGAAGGGGCGAGTTAAAGGAATATTAGAGGTTTATGAGCGAAATTTCAAAGGCATATAGTCCAGTAGAAGTAGAGGACAAGTGGTATAAAACTTGGGTCGAATCAGGCTGTTTTGAAGGCAAGGTTGACGAGTCAAAAGAAGCGTATTCAATCGTGATTCCACCACCAAACGTAACCGGCGTTTTGACAATGGGACACGTCTTGAACAATACCATTCAAGATATTCTCATACGTCGTGCAAGACAGATGGGCAAGAGTGCTATTTGGATTCCGGGTACAGACCACGCTGGTGTCGCTACTCAAACAAAAGTAGACTCGTATCTTCGCAAAGAAAAAAATACTTGTGCGAGAGATTTAGGCAGAGACAAATTTATTGAAGTCGCAAAAGAATGGCGTGATAAACACGGCGGTATCATTATCGAGCAGTTGAAAAAGCTTGGTACATCGTGCGATTGGGGTCGCCTTGTTCACACTCTTGATGACGATTACTCGCGTGGAGTTCTCCAAGCATTTGTATCGCTTTTCAAGCAAGGGTATATCTATCGTGGAAAGAGAATGGTTAACTGGTGTCCAGTAAACCTCACAGCTCTCTCTGACGAAGAAGTTATAATGACTCCACAAAAGAGCAAACTCTTCAAGATGAAATACGAAGTCGTTGAAGAGCCGGGTACATTCCTCGAAATTTCTACAACTCGCCCCGAAACAATTATGGGCGACTCGGCAGTAGCAGTAAACCCTAACGACGAACGCTACCAAAAGTATATCGGTAAACACGTTTGGAGACCTTTCCCACGCCAAGAAATTCCGATTATTGGCGACGAATATGTTGATACATCGTTCGGTACTGGTGTTTTGAAAGTAACCCCAGCACACGACGTTGCCGACTTTGAAATTGGTCAACGCCATAATTTGCCAATTATCGATGTGATGAATCCCGACGGCACAATGAACGAACTCGCAGGCGAAGATTTCTGCGGTTTGGATAGATTTGTCGCACGTGAAAAAGCTGTTAAGAAACTCGACGAACTCGGACAACTTATCGCAATCGAAGATTATGATAATAATGTCGGTTTCTCGGAACGTGGTGGTGTGCCGATTGAACCAAGACTTTCAGACCAATGGTTTATGCGTTATCCAAAAATCGCTGAAGCAAAAGCAGCGGTTGAATCGGGGGCAATTAAATTCTGGCCAAAACGTTGGGAAAAAACATACGTCCACTGGCTCGACAATATCCGCGACTGGTGTATCAGCCGTCAAATTTGGTGGGGACATCGTATCCCTGTGTGGTATCGCAAAGGCGTTGAAAAGCCCGATATCAATAATCCTGAAGAAGTACACGTTAGCGTTGACGGTCCAGCTGATAAGGAAAATTGGGAGCAAGATCCTGACTCGCTCGATACTTGGGCAAGCTCATGGCTATGGCCATTCGGCACAATGGGCTGGCCAAATGAAGAGGCAATGAAAGAAAAGGGTATGCAATATTTCTACCCAACTTCCGATTTGGTAACAGGTCCGGATATTATCTTCTTCTGGGTTGCTCGTATGATTATGGCAGGCTTGGAATTCCTCCCAGGCACAATGAGCTCACGCATTCCTTTCAAGAATGTTTACTTCACTGGAATTATTCGTGATATGCAAGGTCGCAAGATGTCGAAGAGTTTAGGCAACTCGCCAGACCCACTCGATATTATCGCACGCTACGGTGCCGATGGTTTGCGTTTTGGCGTGATGAATTGTGCTCCACAAGGTCAAGATATTCTCTTCAGTGAAGAACGTGTTGAGTTGGGTAGAAACTTCTGTAACAAGTTGTGGAACGCTTGCCGATTCCGCCAAATGTCAGGCGATATGGGCGACAACTCGTCGATAAAAGCGATTGTCGATAGAATTGATTTAACAAAGCTCGACGCTGATGACCGTGCAATTATTGCAAACCTCGCAAAGTGTGCAGAGCAAGTTGAAAAAGATTATCAAAATTATCAATTCAACAGCATCACTCAAAATATCTACGCATTCTTCTGGAACGATTTTTGTGGTTGGTATTTGGAAGTGTCAAAATCGCGTCTTTCAGATGAGTCTGCAAAAGCGACAGTCTTGGCAGTGCAAGACCTTTGCATACGTCAAACATTGCTTATGCTCCACCCATTTACACCATTTATCACAGAAGAACTTTGGCATTCTCTCGGATATGGCAAGAGTGGCGAGTTTATCCAAAATGTATCGCCCAAGTTTATCGAAGAAATCGAAAACTTGGGATTGTCAATCGATGAGCAAGCTGCCGACGAGACTGAAAAACTCAAGGATTTTGTCGCAAAGAGCCGTGCATTGAAAGCACAGTGCAAGGTCGCAACAAAACGCGATTCGCAAATGTTCCTCTTGCCAGTCGACGCCGATTCAGCCGAAGTTTTGACAAAGAATTTGGAAAAACTTAAGAAGCTTGTCGGAGCAAATTCGATTGAAATTCTCGCTGAAGAAAACGATAGACCTGCAACTCTCACAGCGTTGGGAACAGTCTATTTGGATATTGCCGATGCAATCGATATGGGTGCGGAAGTTAAACGTTTGGAAAAAGAACTTGCAAAGCTCGAAGGCTTTGAAAAGTCGACAGTAGCACGTTTGAACAACGAGGCGTTTACATCTAAAGCTCCGGCAAATGTTATCGAGGGTGCGAAAAAACAACTCGATGATTGCCGAACGAAGATTGAAGAAATCAAAAAACTTTTGAAATCTTACGGTGCATAAGAACTTTAAAAGGACGGTGAAAGCCGTCCTTTTTTTGTGTAAATAAAAATGTTTCTGTGCTTGAATTTTTTAAGAGTAGCAGATAATCTTCGATTGAAATTATATAAGTTTTATGTCACGCAAATCTGAAGTAAAAAAGAATTATTTTAATCGTGAACTGAGTTGGTTGGCGTTCAATCGTCGTGTTTTGAATTTGTGTTCAGAGCCGACATTTCCGCTCCTCGAAAGAATGAGATTTTTGTCAATCGTCAGTAATAATCTCGACGAATTTTTTGAGATACGTGTAGCGGGGTTGGAGCAACAACTTGAGTCGGGGGTTATCGAAGTAGGTTTCGACGGGCTCGGTCCACGAGAGCAACTCCGTCGGATTAGCGTGATAACATCGGCGATGACAGCCGACGAATACTCGTGTTGGACAGATACGCTTGTGCCAGAACTCAAAAAAGAAAAAATATTTTTTAAGACACCACGCCAATGTTCTGCACAAGAAAAACGTTGGTTGAAAAAATATTTTGAAGACAATGTTTTTCCTGCGTTGACTCCACTTGCGGTCGACCCTGCACATCCGTTCCCCCACCTTCGCAACAAGGGCTTGTACGTTTTACTTTCGATATCAAACCCGTTGCAACGCAGAGCTCCAGCGGATATGGCTATTATTCCCGTCCCGCCAATTCTATCACGTGTGATAAGAATAGAATCGTCAAAGCCCGATGAAATACATTTGGTTTATTTGAGCGACACAATCAAATATTATGCAGAGCAACTTTTCCCAGGGTATAAGGTTCGCAACTCGGCTATATTTAGAATTACTCGCAATTCCGATTTATACTTCGACGAAGAAGAAACAGAAAATCTTTTGCAGACAATAGAAAACGAACTTCACAACCGACGCAAAGGTGCTGCTGTCCGACTCGAAATTGAAGATTGCGTGAGCGACTCAGCGTTGCGTCCACTTGTCGAAGCGATTGATATCGACAAAGGTTTTATTTTTAAGATTCCCGCAAGTCCGCTGAATTTGGCACGTTTGTCGGTTGCATACGATATGATTGATAGACCCGATTTGAAGTTCCCACCATATCGTCAAAATGTTCCCGATGAATTCAAAAATTGTAGCGACTATTTTTCGGTGATAAAAGAAAAAGATAGAATCTTGCACCATCCATACGATAGTTTCGCACCGGTTGAAGAGTTTATTTCAAGGGCATCAAAAGATCCAAATGTGCTTGCGATAAAGTTGACACTCTATCGAACAAGTCAGGGTTCGCCGATTGTCAAGGCACTCAAAGAGGCTGCACGAAACGGCAAGCAGGTAACAGTGCTTATCGAGCTGAAAGCACGCTTTGATGAAGAAAATAATATTCAGTGGGCGAGAGAACTCGAAGAGCGTGGTGTACACGTCGTGTACGGAATTGTCGGTTTGAAAACGCACTGCAAAACGTGTCTGATTGTACGACGTGAAGAAGGTGGAATCTTGCGTAGATACGTTCATTTGGGAACGGGTAATTATAACTCAAAGACTGCAAAAATTTATACCGACTTATCGTTCTTCAGTGCACGTGAGGACATCGCTTCCGAAGTTGCAAGCTTGTTCAACACACTCACTGGAAAAAATATAAAACCAAATTTTGAAAAGTTGTGGGTTGCACCATTTTGTTTCCATTCAAAATTTATCGAGCTTGTAAAACGGGAAACTGAAAATGCAAAAGCAGGTAAGCCTGCACGAATAATTATCAAAGTAAATTCAGTTGTCGAACAGTTGTCGATAGACGCACTTTACGAGGCGTCGCAAGCAGGTGTAAAAATTGATATGATTGTGCGTGGCATCTGTGCGTTGGTCCCAAAAATTAAGGGATTGAGCGACAACATCACGGTGAAAAGTATAGTTGGCGTTTATCTTGAACACAGCCGAATTTACTATTTTGAAAATGGTGGCGACCCTATCGTTTATGTCGGTAGTGGCGATATTATGACACGCAATATGTTCAAGCGAATTGAATGTCTTTTCCCAATTGAAGACGCAGAAATTAAATCGCGAATTGTCGATGAAATTCTGCCAGCGATGTTGAAAGATAATCAATTCTCAAGCGTGCTTCATTCAAATGGTGCATACTACAAAAGTGCCGAGATGAAGAAAGCCGAGCAGTTTTCGTGTCAGAAATTTTTTGAAATTCAGTAAGGCGATTTTTTAAGAATAAAAAGTTATCTGTTGAAAAATCAAAATTTTTAGTTTAACGATTAACTATATGAAAAAAACATCTATCATCTTTGTGGCTATTGCTTCGATTCTAATGTTGTCTGCTTGCGATAAAGACAATGCAAAATACGTTAATACATTTATCGGCACGGGCGGGAATGGACATACATACCCAGGTGTTGTTGCACCATTTGGAATGGTTCAGCCGTCGCCAGAGACAGGGAATGTCGGCTGGGAATATTGTTCGGGATATGTTTATGACGACAATCGGATTATATCGTTTGGTCAAACGCACTTGTCGGGAACAGGTTGTCCTGATAGTGGCGATGGTGGATTTATGCCATTTTGTGCGACGGATAAATTTACAAAAAAAGATTATTCCAGTGCATTTAAAAAAGAAAATGAGAAATCGCAATTAGGTTTGTATAGCGTAATTTTGGATGATGCAAAGTGCAAGGTTAGTCTCACTGCTTCTGAACGAGTAGGCTTGTATGATGTCGAATTTTTCGAGGATGGCGGAAGTTTATACTTCGATTTTCAGTCGGCTATGTTTTGGGGAAAAGACAAAGAACGCCGTGTAAAATCAAGCTTGGTAAAGTTGCTCGACGACTACACGCTTGTGGCAACGCAAAACGTAAAAGCTTTCACCGCCCGTGATATCAACATCGTAATAAAGTTTAATAAGCCAGTCAAAAAGATGATAGATGTTGAACGTCCTACAAATTATAAAGGGCAGAGAATCGTCTTGCAATTTGGTTTAAAAAAGGGCGAGTCGCTGAAAATCAAAACGGCAATATCGACAGTTAGCGTAGATGGTGCGTTGAAAAATCTCGCAACGCTCGATACTTGGGATTTGCAAAAAACAGCGTCGCAAACTCGTGCAAAGTGGAATGAAATTCTTTCAAAAATTGATATTGATGCAACACCAGAACAGAAAGAAATTTTCTACACAGCACTTTATCACTCGTTCATTTCTCCGAATAATATTGCCGATGTCGACGGAAAATATCGAGGTGGAGATAGCAAAGTTGCACAAACATCAAATGCGTCAAAAAGATATTTTACTAACCTTTCGCTTTGGGATACATATCGTGCAGTCATTCCATTGACGTCAATTTTGAAGCCCGATGTCTTGCCTGAAATTGTTAATTCAATGCTCGAGCATTTTGATGCAGTGGGCGTGTTGCCGACAAATGAATACTGGGGAAAAGAAACGTGGTGTATGATTGGCAATCACTCGATAAGCGTCATTGCAGGTTGTATTCAGCGTGGACAAAAAGGGTTTAATTATGAACGTGCGTTCAATGCGATGTTATCATCATCAACCAAAGACCACAACAAGAGTAAATTTTCGGTGCTTGAAAAATATGGATATTATCCGTTTGACTTGTGTAATCCGGAGTCTGTTTCAAAGACATTGGAAAATTGTTATGGCGACTATTGTTTGTCGGAATCGGCAAAAGTAATGGGTAAAAAGGATGTCGCTGAACACTTTGCAAAACGTGCAAGTTTTTATAAAAATATTTTCGATGTACATACTGGATTTATGCGTGGCAAAGATTCAAAAGGTAAGTGGCGTAAACCATTTAATCCTTTTGAATACTCGCATGCAGAGACTTTCGGTGGCGATTATACAGAAGGTAATGCGTGGCAATATAACTTCCATGTTCAGCACGATATTGCCGAATTTATCAAGCTGTTTGGCGGTCGTGAAAAATTTGTCGAAATGCTCGATAAACTTTTCTCGGCACAAGATACTCGCAAGGCTGGGACATTTAAGAAATCGAGCGATGTCACTGGGTTTGTCGGACAGTATGCACATGGCAACGAGCCAAGCCACCATGTCGCATATTTGTATACGCTCGCAGATCGCAGAGATAGAACTGCGGAAATCGTCTCGCAAATTTGTAATGAGCTTTATACAAACAAACCAGACGGACTTTGTGGCAATGACGATTGTGGACAAATGAGTGCGTGGTATGTGTTTTCATCTCTCGGATTTTACCCTGTAAATCCAAATGGTTTGGAATATGTAATTGGTGCTCCGCAGATAAAAGGAGCAGTGTTGCATCTCGAAAATGGTAAAAAATTTGAGATGGTCGCACACAATATTTCTAAAGAAAATAAGTATGTAAAATCTGTAAAATTCAATGGTAAAGAGTACAAAGCCGACACTTTATCGCATTCAGATATTCTCAAAGGCGGAAAAATTGAATTTTTTATGGGTAAAAAGTAATTTTTTTGTTTCCAAAGAAATAAAAAATTGCGAAACTATAAAGTATGTCAGCCAAAGTTTTCGCAATAGCAAATCAAAAAGGTGGCGTGGGTAAAACAACCACGGCAGTAAATTTATCAGCAGGCCTTGCACGCAGAAAATTGCGTACATTACTTATTGATATGGACCAACAGGCAAGTGCAACAAGTGCACTCGGGTACGAAAAAGTAAAGGGTGCAAGTTTGTATCAGGTTATGCACGGCGAAGGAACTGCACGTGATAAACTTATTCAAACAGAACGTAAAAATCTTTGGTTGATTCCGTCAGAAACAGATATTTCTGCAATCGAAGTTGAGTTGTCGGGAAGCGAAAATTATCTTGTTCGATTGCGTGATTGTATCGCACCATTGAAAGAATCTGGCGAGTTCGACGCTATTGTTATCGACGCTCCGCCATCGCTCGGATTGCTTTCAATGAACTCGCTCGCAGCAGCCGATTATTTGCTGATTGCTCTCCAATGCGAATATTTGGCTATGGAAGGCTTGGGGCAAATTATGGGCGTTGTAGAGCAACTTCGCGAAGCTGGTGTCAGCGATACGCTCGAAGTTGGTGGCGTGATTATGACTATGTACGACCGCCGTACAAACCTTTCAAAACAAGTGCATAACGAGGTTAAAAATTATCTCAACGATTTAGTTTTTAATACAAAAATTCCACGCACTGTAAAGCTCGCTGAAGCACCAAGCTTTGGCAAGACAATCTTTGAATACGCAAAGTGGAACGAAGGTTCGTTTGCGTACGATAAACTCGCAAAAGAACTCGACAAAAGGTTTTCGCTCAAGTCCTAAAATGGAGCTGAAAAAATACATCAAAACGATTTTTAAACCGGCGGCTGTCAAACGTGCAAAGGCTATGAAAAAAGCAAAGCACGCTCGCAGTCAGGCAAAAGAATTGGCTGAAAAAAATCAGATAAAAAATCTGGAAAAATCGTTGGGGTATTCTTTTAAAGACTCATCTATTTTACGCGAAGCACTCACACACCCAGTTTCAGTTGGGTTTGAAAAAAAAGTAAAATCAAACCAGCGTCTCGAGTTTTTGGGCGATGCCGTGTTGCAATCGGTTATAACTGATACCGTCTATCGCAAGTTTGAAGATGTCGACGAAGGCAAGTTGACTAAAATTAGAATCGCACTTACGCAAGGAACGTTTCTCGCAGAAATTTCAAAATCGCTTGGCATCCCGCAGTGTTTGATTGTTCCAAAAGGAGCAGAGGAAATCCGCCAAAGTGCATCGGCATCTGAAGATGCATTTGAAGCTGTTATCGGTGCAATATATTTGGATTCAAATTTTGAGCGTGCAAAGAAAGTCGTGCTATCGTGGTATAAACGTAGGCTCGACGATTTGCCCGACTTAGTGCAATCGCAAAATCCCAAAGGTGCATTGCAAGAATGGGCAGCTAAAAATGGCTGGAAAATTACTTATGCGTTAATCTCGCAAAGTGGTCCTGACCATAAAAAAGTTTTTGAAATCGAAGTTAGTATAAACGATTCTCCTGTCGCTCGTGCCTCTGCAAGCTCGAAAAAATCAGCCGAAACAAAGGCGGCACGTTTGGCGTTGGCTACATTGGAAAATAAAAATTCCGATAAACTACAATCGGAAAAAAAGACTACATCTACTATTTCTCGAAAGAAATAATACTCGTATACGCATATACATATTTAAACAAAAAAATAAGAAAGAAAAATATGTTCCGTGCACTTCCAGAAGGAGAAAAATTTTTTTACGAAAACGTTGCATTGCCAGCACGTTTCGCATTGTTGTCGCTTTTGCTATCTAAAAAGGATGGTTTGAGTATCGTTTTTTTTGAAAGTTATTCTGATTGCGAGTTCGCTTATTCCCGATTGAAATATTTTTTGGAATTGCGTGATATAAAATACTCGCTGAAAGTTTTGCCTTCAAATACAAACTTTGCACAATCCGACGCTGGCAGTTTTGATGCTCTTTGCGAACGCACAGGCACGCTAAACGCAATAGCAGAATCGAGCGATGTTAAGCGACGCACGATAGTATTAACTACATGCGAAGCATTCTTTTCACAAGCACCAGCACCGTCGCAATCGAGAAGTTTTGATATATCAAAAGGTGCGACGTTATCAATGGACGAATTGAAAAAACGCCTTGTTGAATATGGTTATTACAACGAGGTTTTGTGCGAGTCGCCTGCACAATTTTCTGTTAGAGGTGGAGTGGTTGATATTTATCCGACAGCGTCGCAATTCCCTGTGAGACTCGATTTTTTCGGAGATGAAATAGATTCAATACGTTCGTTTAACCCAGATACTCAACTCGCCGATGAAAAATTAGAACGCATAAGAATCGACGCAGTTCCTCAATTTATAAGCGATGAAAATCAATCAGCCGAAGTTTTTTCTGCTGTCGATTATCTGCCCAAAAAAGCAGGGAGTGTTGAATGGTTTTTTTGCGAGCCAGCAATTTTAGAATCAAAATCTTCAGAATTATTTTTGTATCCGGAAGACGATTCATTTGTGCCAAAATCATTCAAGCGAATTTTCGATAGAAAAGAAAAATGTTTCGGTATTGCCGAATTGGAAATGGCTGGCGAAATGTTTGCCGACGCAAAACGAGGAAAGTTTTTGTGCGAAGACATTTCCCCAAATTCATCGGCATCGTACGATTCAGAAATTGGTGCAGAAAGGTTTGAATCGGAAACAAAATTACGCGAAAAATTTATCAAGAAAATTGCGTCGTGGAGGCTCGAAAAAATCGATGTATTCATCGGTGCAGATAGCGATGGTGACAAAGATTTAGCAAAGCGAATGTTTGCCGATGCTGGTGTAAAGTTTGATTGCAAATTTATCGACGGGGCATTTGGCGACGGATTTTTATTGTCGTCGTTTGGCAAGCAAAAACCTGATTGGAAAATATTGTCTGCCGACGCAAAAGCAGTGGCGTTTGTAGGTGTCAGAGATTTCTTTGGTAGACGTTCTAAAATTGATCTCGAACCTCGCCGAAGAATGTTTTCGCATAGAGCACAAGTCGACCAACTGCTCGATTTTTCCGAGCTTGGCGAAGGCGATTATGTTGTTCACTTGGGACACGGTGTATGTCGATACCATGGCGTTGTGAAGCTCGACTTAAATAACAAAAAAGAAGAAGTGATAAAACTCGAGTTTGAAGACGAAGCCGTTTTATATTTACCACTTCATAAATCTCACCTATTGAGTCGATACATAGGTCTTGATAAAAAACATCCAAAATTAGCAAAACTTGATTCTAAGTCTTGGCTTAAGGTAAAGACTGCCGCAGAGCATGCAACGCTTGACTATGCGTCGGAATTGCTCGAGATGCAGTCGCGACGTGAAATTGCCGAGGGCAGAGCTTTTGCACCAGACGGAGAGTGGCAACGCACGTTTGATGATGCCTTCCCATACACTGAAACGCCTGACCAACTTCGTGCAATCGAAGACGTGAAAAAGGATATGGAAAGTAAGCGTCCAATGGACAGATTGCTTTGTGCAGATGTAGGTTTTGGCAAGACAGAAGTTGCAATGCGTGCGGCGTTCAAATGTGCAGTTGATGGCGGACAAGTTGCGATATTGTGTCCGACAACAATTTTGTGTCAGCAACATTTTAGAAATTTCCGTGAGCGTTTTGCAGGGTACCCGATTGTCGTTGAAATGCTTTCTCGATTCAGAACAAAAGGTGAATCGCAAAAAATAAAAGCACAACTTTCGGCAGGGCAAATCGACGTGATAATCGGTACGCACGCACTTCTTGCCGATGATGTAGATTTCAAAAATCTCGGTTTGCTTGTCGTCGACGAAGAACATCGTTTCGGCGTGAAGCACAAAGAGCGTATCAAAAAAATGCGTGCAGGTGTAGATGTTCTTTCGATGAGTGCAACGCCAATACCACGCACGCTTTACTTCGCTATGATGGGTGCTCGCACGATAAGTTTAATGGAAACACCACCGAAAAATCGTTTCCCAGTTGAGACTATGGTACGTGAGTATTCCGACGATACCGTGCGAGAGGCTATCTCTCGTGAGCTATCGCGTGGGGGGCAAGTTTTCTATTTGCATAATCGTGTAACGACAATCGAAAATGTCGCACAAAAAATTCGTCAGATGTTCCCCAATGCTAAAGTTGCTGTTGGACACGGGCAGATGTCGGAAACGAAACTTGAAAAATTGATGGGCGATTTTGTCGATGGGAAATTCGATATTCTCGTTTGCACAACGATTATTGAATCGGGTTTGGATATTCCAAATTGCAACACGATTATTATCGAAGGTGCCGACAAATTTGGCTTGGCACAACTCTATCAACTTCGTGGTAGAGTAGGGCGTTTTACCAGACGTGCGTATGCGTGGCTTTTGTTGCATCGCTACGCTGGTCTTGTCGAAAGTGCGAGAAAAAGACTCGGGGCAATACGTCAATTTAATAAACCCGGGGCAGGATTCAGAATTGCTACTCGTGATTTGCAGTTGCGTGGCTGTGGAAATCTTCTCGGTGCAAAGCAAAGCGGGCATATCGCAGGCGTTGGGTTCGACTTATATTGTGCGTTGCTAAAACGCAGTATCGCTCTTTTGAAAGGCGAGAAAAGCGGTGCGATAGAACGTGCAAGCGTAGAGCTGGATTTCGTCAAAATGGGCGAGTCTGACAAAAATCAAGCGAACGTTTCAAATACAGAAAATTATTATCAAGAAATTTTGATTCGTGAAATGGAACGTGGTGGCGGTGAAAATGTCAAAGCATATATACCACCAGAGTACATTCCGCAGACTCAGTTGCGTGTCGATTTCTATCGAAAAATCTCGATGGCAGTTTCGATAAAAGAAATAGAAGCTATCGAGTTTGAAATGATTGACAGATTCGGTAAATTGCCAAAAGTTGTAGATTACTTGATAAAAACAGCTCGTGTGCGAGTCTGTGCCGAAGCACAAGGTTTTCTGAAAGTTGAAACGCAAGGCAATTTGCTGAAATTGCAAATTCGAGGCGGAAAAGAACAACAATATTTTAGACTAAATGGAAATTTTCCCCGCTTGACGAAACGCAATGCAGATGCCAAACTATCGGAGATTGAAAAATTTTTAACAAATGTCGTCCCATCGATAAAGAAATTATGAAATTGAAAATTACATTACTCGTCCTTGTTGCAATGACTGGTTCTCTCTTTGCAAATGGACTCTTGCGTCCATCGACAAAACGTGTGCTCGGTAATAATAATATTATCGCAGTCGTAGAAGACCGTGTTATTACTCGTGCGGAAGTTATGAAAGAAGTTGAACCATTTATTCCGCAAATTAAAGCTGGTGCACGTTCAGATTTTGAGTTTACGCATCGTGTAAATGCGTACATTCGTGAAATCGTGCAGAATATGGTCGACCGTGAACTTATCGTAAAAGAATTTCGTGCAAAGGGGATGTCTATCCCGCAATCGTATTTGGATACACACTTCGATGATCACCTCGCAAAAGAATTTAACGGCGATCGTGCCGAACTTATCAAATTCTTGCAAGCACAAGGTAAAACTATAAAACAATTCCGTGCAGACCAAGAAAAAGATATCATCGTTGGCTATATGCAAAATCAAAAACGTCAGAGCGTTTCTGAAATTAGCCCAGCAAAAATTAAAGAATATTACGAAGCAAACAAACAAAAGTGGTATTCTCCAGCAAGTGCTAAAATCAGTTTGATAACACTGAAGTCGTCGATGTATGTTTCGCTTGAAGACAACAAGAAACTCGCAAAAGAAATTATCGAACGTCTCGCAAAAGGCGAAAGTTTTGCAGAGTTAGCACGTCGATTCAGCAAAGACGATAGCTCCGCAAAAGGTGGCGATTGGGGCTGGTACAAAAAAGGTGAGCTTAATCCAATCCTCGACAAACAAATTTTCGCACTCGATGTCGGCAAAGTTACAGAACCAACTGTTATCGGCGATATGATTTTTATCCTTAAAGTCGAAGAAAAAAAAGCAGAGGGTATCCAATCAATCGATGATGTTCGCGAACAAATTGAATGGACTATTGTCGACCAAAATGCAAAAGCCATTTACCAAAAGTGGCTCGAAGGCTTACGCCGAAACGCATATGTAAAATATTACGAATAATTTGTCCGACGGGCACCGGCGAGCGATTGCTGAAAGCAATATCGCTCGCTGATTTCGGGTTGCCGAATTTACAGAAAAACTGCCAAAGCGTTGGCAGTTTTTCGTTTTAGTGTTTTTATAAATTAGGGGTGATTGGTTAATGTCGGTATGTCCATTGAAATGGGTTGCACAATTATACAAAAAATCCACCAAAGTGTTGGTGGATTTTCGTTTTAGTGTTAAAGACTATTCTGATTTCTATTTTGCGAGAAGTTTTAAAGCTTGTGTTGCAGTGTCAGTTGTGATGCCGTCGACACCAAGTGTTTTCATACGCAAAATTTCTTGATTAGAGTTGACTGTCCAAACGTAAAAATCGAGACCAGCTTTTTTAATTTCGTTGATGTAGTGTTGTCCGATGAGAGCTGTTCTGCCGACATCAACGCCACTTGCTCCAATCTCTTTGCATTTTGCGATTGCTTCTTGTGGAGTAAAATTAAGTTTGCCGTCTTTCATCTTCAATGCGTAGAGCCAAAGTGTCTTGTAGCCTTTGTATTTTGAATTAAAGTCTTTGAGATAATCGGCATTAAAAGCAATGATAAGAATTTGGTCTTTACGCAAACCTGCTTTTTGGCGGGCATCGTCAAGTTTTTTTGCGTAGGAGTCGGAATAAGATTTAATCTCGAAAACGAGCGTGCCGTCGCTTGGGACAGTCGCCATTATTTCTTGCATAGTCGGAACTTTCACAAAGTCGAACTTACCTTTCCATTTTTCGCCTTTTGCGAGGTTGAGAGTTGGGATGTCAGACGCAGTGAGATCGGCGATTTTTTTATCTACACAAGTATATTTTTTTAATTCTCTGTTGCCGTGGATACAAACAATTTCGCCAGTCGATATTTCGCAGAAATCGGCTTCGACAAATTTTACGCCGTTTTTCCACGCAATATTTGCCGCCTCGATACTGTTTTCAGGAGCAAGTCTATTCTCTCCTCGATGTGCAACAATAACAGTCGCATTGAGGCAAATTGAACTCATAAGAAGTGATGCAAAAATTAATTTTTTCATAATTGATGATTTTAAGTCTATTGCTTTTTGTTTCAAGTTTTTTCACAACTGCAAACAGGGGAAAACAAAAAAGCCACGATTATAGTCGTGGCGTACAAGATCAAGAGGGACGAAGTTCCGAAGTGCAGACTGCGTTTATGGTCATCACTTTCTATCTAAAAAAAACTTTTATTCCAAGCAAGCCATTGCGAAGCAATGCGTGTGAGAAACAAAAAAGCCACGATTGTAGTTGTGGCGTACAAGATCAAGAGGGACGAAGTTCCGAAGTGCAGACTGCGTTTATGGTCATTACTTTCTATCTAAAAAAACTTTTATTCCAAGCAAGCCATTGCGAAGCAATGCGTGTGAGAAACAAAAAAGCCACGATTATAGTCGTGGTGAGCAAGATCAAGGAGGAACGAAGTTCCGAAGTGCAGACTGCGTCTGCTACTCGGGACGGGATTGAATTCGCTCGCACAGTGGTGCTCGTCTCGGCACTCGCTACGCTCGGCTCTTTGCTTCGCAAAGCTTCCCCCAAAAGCTTTTGCTGTCGCAAAACTTTTGTGTTCAAACCCGTACGGGTTCTCGTCCTGCCCTCGTACAAAAAAAGCAACCTTAAATGAATATAAAAAATATTCCAAGCGAGCGATTGCGAAGCAATGCGTATGAAAACAAAAAAGCCACGATTATAGTCGTGGCGCTCAACGTCAAAGAGGAACAAAGTTCCGAAGTCCAGACTGCGTCTGGTCCGAAGTGCAGACTGCGTCTGCTACTCGGGACGGGACTCGAACCCGTACGGCCGTGAAGCCAGCGGATTTTAAGTCCGCTATGTCTACCATTCCATCACCCGAGCAGTGAAAAAATATTTATCTTTTCTATGCTTTTTATTTATCGTTTATGGTCAAGCGTAAATTTTAGATTTTTTATTTTACTTCGCAATCTTCCCATTTGAATGTTCCTATTAGTATAATCCAGAAACTTTGCAAGACTGCTATGCTTTGCATAGGATTGTCAAAGACTGTTAGAATTGCGACCAATAAACTTGTTATAAATAAAATTATGCCAGATTTACTGAATGAATGTTTAATCAAATATCTAATGAACAATACAAGTGGCGTGATTATCACAAGAGCCAAGCCAACGTATCCGTTCTCGACTAATTTTTGAAGTAAATCTGATTCTGGCGATGGGAATGGTGCGTCGCCTAAATCTGCTCCTTGTTTGAATGAGAAAACGTTTATGAACGACCCTGTCCCCCAACCGAAATTAGCACGCGAATCCAGCAATGATTGGGCGTCTTTCAAAACATTTGTACGTTCGACAATACTTATTCTGTTCTCATTTCCTTCGCTTGTTATCAATTTTTCGTTTTGATTATTGTACGATTCAATACCGAGCGAAATAGCTGAAAGCAATGTAATCAGAGCAATTGTCAAATAGCAAATTGGGGCGATAGAAAGTTTCAACTTCTTATATTTTGAATGGACATATTTTGATGTCCAGTGGCGTTCGAGGTTTTCAGCTGTCGGGATTGTGTCCAAGCCGATTATCGCATAGCTAATTGATGTAAGCAAAAGTGCAAACACTTTTTCGATAGGTGTGCCAACTGAAAGTACGCTGAAAAGTAGGAGTGTCGCCGAGAGTAATGATATAAATTTAAGTGAATACAAGAACGTGAGAAGTCTGTATCTTTGTGCAGAGTATGCTGCGATTGTCATCGCACCGCCAAGCCACAAGATTGCGAATGCTGACCATTGCGAAGCATCGGTAAAAGTCGAGAACGCATCTTTGCCAAACGATGGCAGGATGAATTTTGGAATCATATTAAGTGCGTTATATATGAAGCCAAAGAGTGCGAGAATTGCAGCCCCTAACACGCAGAAGAAAAATATTCTTCTGATGATGTATCGTGAATCTGTCACAAAAAATAGCGAAAGTGCACATGCTACTGCCGACAATGATACAAGCTCTGGGGTTAGTACTGATAAGACCGAATTTGTTGCCGATACAATCGATGCGGTGCTTTCAGTATCCAAACGGAAAAATCCTTTTGAACCAATTTCGCTTGGGATGAGAATGTTGTTAAATATGCCGACAATCGCAATCGCAAATGAGATTATGAACGGCAGAACTGAAAGCAAATAGAGTCGGATAGTGCCTGTTGGAGCATCAATCCAAATACGTCTATAATTTACGATATTCAGCGGTGCGAGAATTCCGAGTGCAATAAACAGCCCTGTTGCCAAGTCAGAGTTCCCACCGAATAGCACTGCAGGAAGCAGTACCATAAAAATGATATTCAAAATGAGTAGGCGTTCGCTACCATTTTTTGCGTCTTTTACTATTACTTCTTCGTCGAGCATATTATTTAAGACAAATTGATGTTGCAACTTGCGATGCGACCGATTCTCCGGCAAGTGCTTGTGCGATTGCCAAAGCGAACTCGATTGCAGTGCCAGCACCACGCGATGTTATGACATTTCCGTCGACAACAACACTTTCTTTTTGGCAGTTTGGCAGTTTATCTTCAACCGAGATATGTCCTGTACATTTTTTGCCACACAACAAGTTTAGTTTTTCAAATATGAATGGAGCCGCACAAATCGATGCTGATATTTTGTCGTTATCGATATGGCGTTTGATGAAAGATTTTATCTTCTCGATTTTTTCTGTCGGCATCTCAAGTATGTTGTAAACGCCAGCTCCCCCTGGGAGAATGACGGCGTCGAACAACTCTTCGGATACTTCGTCAAAAAGTTTTTCGGCTTTAATCGAGATATTGCTTCGTCCGACAATTTCCAACGATTCATCGATTGACGCTGTCGTCACCAATACGCCTGCACGACGCAAGATGTCTATCGGAGCAAGTGCTTCGATTTCTTCCGTATTGTTGAAAAGTAAGACTAATGCAGTTTTGGTCATTATTGTTCTTTTAAAAATTTTTCGACTTCATCCCAAAATTTTGGGGACGAAAAAACGTCATTATGGTTGAATCCTTCAAACATAACGAGCTTTTTTTTGCATTTTGCCGAATTAAAATTCAATTTTGCGTTGCGTGGTGCGACAATCGAATCTTTTGTGCCGTGCAAAAGTAGCAGAGGGGCTTTCAATTTTCTTATTTTAGAAACGTTATCGAGGATTTTCCATGGTACAATATTTACTGGCAAGATTGTGAGTGTACCTTTTGCAATTCCCCCCGTGATAATTACACCACGCCAGTTTTCATCCAACGTTGAAGTGTGCAAAGCGACGGCACTGCCGAGGGAAAATCCCATCAAGAAAGTGTTTGTTGGTGCAAAGCCGTATTTTTCTTGTGCAAATTTCCACGCAGATTCTGCCGATTTATACAATTTTTTTTCAGATGGTTTTTCGTCGGAATATCCGTATCCGGCGTAATCGTATGAGAAAACGTTGTATCCAAATTTTCGCAGAGCGTTGAGGAATGGGTAAATCATACCCAAGTCTTCGCCATTGCCATGGCAGTAAAAAATGTTCCCACGCGGATTTTCAGCTTTCAGAAATATACAAGTTAATTGCGATTTTCCGCCATAGTCGAACGACGAATGTTCTGTCGTTTTAACGTATGTTCTGGCTGGTGGTGCGAACATCAATTTGTCGGAAAAGAAAAATACCAACAACAAAATTAATGCGTATATTGTTGCGATAGACAGAATGATTGTCATCAAAAATTTCATTGTCTTACAACCTCATCGAGCTTTACCCAGAACCGATTTTCGATTGCTTCTGGACGTCTATCGGGGGGGAGCTCGGGCGAGAGTTCGAGCCACTTGGTCAAGATTTCAGCGTCGGCACCGGCACTTCGGGCGATTGATGAAATTTGTTTTCTACGTTTTGAAAAAACCGCACGCATAATGTCTCGAGTGCGTTGTGCGAAAGTGTATGCGTTTTCTTTTTTCTCGAGAGCCAAGAGCATTGAGTCTACTGCAGGGCGAGGGTGAAAACAACCAGCTGATACTTTGTGTGGGGGCAGTACATTGTATGCTTCTGATAAGAATACCGAGATTGGTGAAAATTCACCTGAATTATTCCTCGCCGAAAATCTCAATGCGGCTTCTTTTTGGAGCATTAGCGACATCTTCTGCGGAAGTTTTCCCGACAGAACTTTGTCGAGCCAAGGTGTACTAATTGCGTATGGCAAGTTTGCTACAATCTTGAAATTTTCGACGTCATCGGGGAGTGCTGCGAGGGGATATTCCACGGCATCGTCATTTATCAAATTCAAATTTTCAACGCCTTCAAAACGTTTTTTCAAAAAGGCAAACAAGCGTTTGTCAATCTCAACAGCGTAAACTTTTGCTCCACGTTCGAGCAAAGCACCAGTTAACGTTCCAAGACCTGGACCGACTTCAACGACAATATCGCCTTCGCTGACATCGGCAAGCTCGAGAGATTTTCTGACGATATTAGAATCTACAAGAAAATTTTGTCCGAATTTTTTTACGGGCGAATGTCCCAACTGACGAAGTAAGTCGGTCGTTTGCGATGGTGTCAACTGCCCTTTGTATTCCATAGTTTAATAATCAAAAAATCCGTTTGTGAACTCAAGAATAATTTTTTTGAAGGTGCTTTTATTATGCTAAAAGTGATTTCAAAATAGCGTTGGTTTCTTCGATAAATTTTTGTTTTTGGATGTTGTCGATTTTTGCGTGATTCCAACTTGAGCTGATAAATCCAATACACTCTTGTTGTGAAAAATTCATTTCTTGATGAAGTTTGTTAAACTCGCTGACAAGGTCGGAGCCGAACACAAGTGGGTCGTCAGAGTTGATTGTGCATTGAATGTTATTTTCTTTTAATGTTCGGAGTGGATGTGTTTTGTACGAATCACAAACTTGAAGTTTTACATTACTTGTCGGGCAAACATCGAGAACGATATTTTCACTTGCGATGCGTTTCATCAAGTGCGAATTTTCCGACGCACGAACCCCATGTTCAATTTGTTTTACGCCCAATTCATCAATGATGCGTTCGACAAAATCTGCTCCACACAATTCACCCGCATGAGCTTTTGTGTAATGTTGCGAGTCTCTCATTGCGTGCCAGTATTGTGCAGTCCAGTCCTCGATTGCAACACGTTCGTCTCCGTGCAAATCGACACCATCGAGATATTTCCACGCAAAAGAGTCTTCAAAAACTTTCTCCATATCTTGTGGGCGACCGTCATGATGTATGCCCATAAAAATTTTTACGGTCATCCCTTGTGGGACAGATTTTGCGATTGCTTCCGATATTTCGTCTCCTGAAATTTTCAAGAACTGCACTATGCCCGATGCAAAACTTACTTCTGCATATTTGATATTTTGGGCTAACATTTTTTTGAAGATAACTTCTGATGCTTCGGCGTATCTTTCGGGAGTGTTGTAAAATGGGACAGCCATTCCGAGTAAAGTTTCGTCGAAATGGGAAAAGTCGGCAAAGCGAAAGGAATTGTTCCAAGTAGGCAGTGTGCCGACTTCAAATTTAGAATCAATTTTTGCGAGCAAATTAAGTGGCAACGCCCCTTCAATATGCAAATGAAACTCCGCTTTGGGAGCTTTTATTATCGAAGATTCAAAGTGTTGGTTCATTGCAATTATTTTTCAAATTTCCAGATGTCAGGCAAGTTTCGCATAGCTTCGGCAGCGTCAAGACCATAGCCAAACACATACGCATCTTCAATATCAAAGCCGATAAAATCTGGAGTGATTGATGTTGTCTTTTCAACTTTTTTGTTGAGCAAAAAGCACGTTGAAATTGATTGTGCGCCGATTCTCAACAAGCGTTGGCAGATTGCTTCTGCTGTGCGACCTGTATCAAAAATATCGTCGACAAGAAGGACGTGTTTGCCTTCAAAACCACTTTCGTCGCCAGTGATTTTTGGATCGCCTTGCGAAAAGAGTTCTTTACCATATGAGGACGCTTTCAATGAACGAATTTGCAAGTTTTCGCATTCGATATGTCGGATGAGGTCGGCAGCAAAAAATATAGCACCTTCAGCGAGCCAAAGGACGATGACATCGGAGATTTTTTCTTGGCGAAACATATTTGATATTTCTTCGCCAAGTTCTTCGACGCGTTTTTTTATTTGCTCTGATGTAATTAGAATTGATTTCTTTGGTGTCATTAGTAAGAATCTTTTCCCGATAACGCAAATGGTCAACGTTATTTTTTTATATTATCAAGATATGGAGAATTTTGAAAAATTATATAGGGTTGCATCAACACGATATTGTCCGACGGAAGATTTTCCCGCTCTCGCCCACCAATACGCACTTTGGCGAGATTCTAAGCCGTTGGAGAATTTGAAAATTTTGGATACAACGCCTGTTTTTGAAAATACTTTTCCCAAGTATGCTTCGCTTTTGGCTGGTGGTGCAGACTTGTTTGTTTGCGATGCACCTTTTGCGATTTTCGATAAATCGGTTTTGTCGTCGCTCGGGCAGTTTGGGATAAAGTTGTCGAGCTCGGCACCGAATGAAACTTATGATATCATTCTCGATTGCGGTGGCTTTCATTCACACTTAAATACAACATACGGATTTTCTGAACTCACTCGCACAGGTGCTATCAGATATGAAAACACATCAAAAAAAGTTTTTGTTGCCGACAATAGTATAACAAAAGAATTTGAAACAACTCTCGGTACGGGCGACGGATTTGCTCGTGCAATGGAAAAACTCGGGTACAGTGATGTTTTCAAAAAGACTGTGCTTGTTTTTGGTTGTGGAAAAGTTGGGCGTGGTATTGTTATGGCTTGTGCGGAACGTGGTGCAAAGGTCATATCTGTTGATATTCCAAGCCTCGAAAACGTTGCGTTGAAATTTGGTGCGAGTGAATTTGTATCGATGAATGACGATATGCGAATTTTGCAAGCTTTGCGAAATGCTGATTGTATAGTGTCGGCAACTGGTCGAAAATCGGCTATAAAAATCCCGTCAGAAATTGTAAATATGCCCGATAAAATTTTTGCAAATATGGGCGTTGAAGACGAGTTTGGCGATAGTGTGCAAGAGTCTCGTGCATTAAATAATAAGAAAGCACTTAACTTTATTTTGAACGAGCCAACGCAGTTGAAATATATCGACCCAACTCTTGCACTACACAATTATGGAGCGACCGAATTGTTATCGGGCAATTTAAAAATAGGTGCAAACAAGCCATCCGAAGAGATTGAAAATGTCGTGTTATCGAGCGTTCCGAAAGTTCTGCTCGATAAAATTATGCGATAAAAAAAAGAAGTCCAAAAAAATTTGGACTTCTTTTTTTTGCAATAGTAAATTCAAGATTAGTTGTTAAACATCGGACGCAAACTATTTAACGCTTGCGATTGAATCTGACTAATGCGAGCTTCTGTTAAGCCGAATTCTTTTGCTATTTCTCCAAGTTTTTTGTGGTGGAAAAAATGAGCTTCAAGAACTCGCCTTTGCTTTTCAGGTAGCCTTGCAACGTTGCGACGTATTTCTGAAATCGTCTCACGACGCTCAATATCGGCATACGCAGGTTTTGCGTTTTCATCTGCGATTGATTCCGAAAACGCTGGAATAGATGCTTCTGAATCTTCGACAGGATTGTCGTTAAGCGAGATGAATGCGTATGATTGTGTTCGACGAAGAATTTTGTCGAACTGCTTTCTCGATACACCCATTTCTGCTCTGACTTCTTCATCGTTGACATCACGACCATACTCTTGTTCGAGTGATGAGCGAAGCTTTTCGAGATTTTTCGCATCGCTTCTTGCCGAACGCGACATATAGTCGATATCGCGAAGTTCGTCGATAATCGCACCACGAATACGCATTGAGATATATCCACATGCACGTTCTTCTCGTGATGGATCGAGCCTTTGGATTGCATCGGCAAGACCCATTACGCCAGCCGAATGGAGTTCGTCAACATCAGCGTACGTCGGCAGTTTTGCACGCATTGAATTTACTATTTTACGAACAAGAGGGTAAAACTTTACAAAAAGTTTTTTTTGCTTTTCGTTCAACACTCTTGGAGTGGTTTCTTTTTTTGCAGTTTTGGTCATTTTTTTCCAATCTTTCTTTTTTTTGAAACCTGACATATTTATATATAGCTGATTTTATGCCATATATTTTGAATTTTTATAAAAGTTGTATATTGTTTGTTATCAATGATAAGTGCCGAGTGTGCGTGTGTGCAAAGTAGCAGGTTTTGACACACAGGTGTGCCAAAATTACACGCTGAAAAATTTTTTGAAAATCGCTTGACAAAAATTTTTAACATCAAATAATCGCGAAAAATTGTTCTTTGGATAGAGATTGATTTTTATCAATTTTAAGTGTTCGTACACAAACGGAAATCCTGTGAAATTCAGGTGCGGTCTCGCCGCTGTAATTTTCTGAAGATGTAATTTGCCACTGTCGAAAAGATGGGAAGGTGCATCGTTTTAAGTTCAACTTAAACAGAATAAGCCAGAAGACGTGTGTATACGAATGGTCCTTTAATTCTCGAGTAAAGAAGACAGGGCACTGTACAGATTTTTGTATGTCGTTTTATCGTTTTTTTGTCGGCGTGTGAAAATTGTGCAGTTTTTAATGGCGAGCTTTTTTCTTTCGTTTTCAAAGTTCGCATTATCGACAGCATTGTGTAGGGCAATGTTTTCTTTACCGAGTTAAATCTAATCTGCTTCGCAGAAATCGGAAAGAAAACAACAATGAAATACAATACAACAAACTATACAAAGTTTGCCAGTCTCGCATTGGCAACACTTGCAATATCAACACTAAATGCTAACGCAGGCGTATTCGATTTTGAATCTGTTTCAGCGAGTACTCATATCACAAACAGTGGGACTGCCGTACTTGAGAACAACGGTTGGGGTTATACCTACGATACGAATACTTGGCAAATGGTTCCTGGCACAGGCTTCACATCGCAAACAACTTCTTCAACAGGAGTTGTCGGTAGTTTAACTGCTCCAGGGAGAAATTATGGTGGATTTATTTCTAATGCACCTGACAATTCAATCACAGGTAGTAGTGCCGACACAAAAGCGTATGACGGCAAAACACAAGTTGGTGGCGGAGCAAACGCAAGCTCGAATTTTGGCGTGATAATGACTTTCGATATGATGGGTTCATGGGAAACAGGTGTACCATCTCCAAAAGATTTTGTTATCAATGGTAAGACTTATAACGGCTCTTACACTGAATTTTCCGATGTTTCGGCAGTATCTTTCCTTATGGGAGAGTCGCTCAATCTTACTTCGATTGATATCGCATTGACGATGTACACATATCGCTCGATGACTGGTGGTGATAGCTTTGTATCTTCGGACAAAACGCTCGACAACGCAGGTCAATTCTATGCAGTTCGTATATATGGTATTGGAACAGACAATGTCCTTACAGACAGCTATGTTGATGTAATGCTTGGCGAAAATATTGATGGGGTAAAATACATTCAAGAAGGTTGGGAAACGGTATCGCTTTCTTCATTAAATGGAGGCAACGCAGTTAATGGTTTAGCTTTTCAAGTGATAAGTAATATTGCAGACAACTATGGTTTGACAGTCCCAGCGTATGTTGCAATTGACAACGTTAGATATGCAAGTACTGCAGTTCCAGAGCCAGCAGAGTGGGCGACAATCTTTGGTGCAGTTGCACTCATTGCTGTGTTTGTAAGAAGAAATCGTAAATAATTTTTTAAAAGCGTTGCCATTTGCAAAATAGCTTGTGGCAACGCAATTTTACTATGAAAACAAAATTATTTTACGTTTTGTTCAGTCTATTTGCGTACAACTTTGTATACTCGAATGAGGATATTGCGGAAGGCTCGCAAGAGTTGGATTCTGTCGAAATTACAGCGTACAGATTTGCGATGAACGAGCTTAATGTCCCAGTAAATTCTCAGGTTTTAAATCGCCAAGAAATTGAAGACAGTGTGTCGTCAACAATTCCAGAAGTGTTGATGAAAAAAGCGAATGTTCGCTTTATGTCGTATACAGGTGGATTTTCTGATGGCAATCTTGCGATGCGTGGTTTTGGAGAGCAATCGCAGACACGAATATTAGTTTTAGTTGATGGTGTGAAGTATAATCCTGCCGATATGGCTGGGATAAATTGGTCGACCATTCCGCTTGCAAATGTCGAAAGTATAGAGGTTTTGAGAGGCTCGCAAAGTACGATGTATGGCGGAAATGCCGAAGCTGGTGTAATAAAAATTTCGACGATAAAACAAGAAGAAGGGTACGATTGTTTTGCAAATGGAATGTATGGTTCGTATGGCTTGTACAATACCGATGCGAGAATTTCAGGCAGAGAAGGCGATGCGTATTTTTCTGCAAGTGTGTCGTGTTATAATACAGACGGATACAGAGATTTTTCTGAAGCGTGGTCGAACTATGCGAGTTTAATGTGTGGTTATGATATAACCGAAACTACTTCAATTACATTGAAAGGCGATTATTGCGAATCGTCGGTAGAATATCCCAACGCACTCGATTGGCAGACATTTCGAGAAAATCCACGATACGCAGGCACTGCAAATATGGCGTTTAAAGATAAGACGGGCTTGTACACTGCAAACTTAAATTCTGCAAGCGACAGTGCGTCGTTCGACCTTACAACAGGTGTGCGTTTTCGAGATAGAAAAATTTATGACGACGGTGCAATCTTCCCAAAATACAACGACCAATGGACTTATTCTTTTTCACCACGCATTGAAATAACATCGATAGAAGATATGTCGATTTTTGCTGGGATTGATACAAATTTTTCGACAATTACGCTCGATGAATTTTCGTATGCACAGCGTTTTGATATGAAATTTTCTAATCGTCAGGCTGATGTTGAGCGTTTTGATATTGGTGGGTATATCGGTGCAACTTATGATATTGCCGACGACATTATTTTGTCGGGCGGGATGCGTGCAGACACGGCTTATACTGGTGCAAAATGGTCGACGTATTCTCTCGTCGGGCGAAGAAATCCCGTTATTACAAAGGACGGCGATTATGACGATTCCGTCTGGGATATGGGTATGAGTGGTGATGCTGGCATAACATACAAATTGACAGATGAGCAATCGCTCTATGCTCGCTTTGACCAAATTTTCCACTATCCGACAACTGATGAAATTGCATATTATCAATCGTCATCTGCAAAGCCATTTAATACCGATTTAGAAGCAGAACACGGACAGAATTATGAAGTTGGCTACAAACTAAAAAACAAAAATTGGAACGCTTCAATAAACGGTTTTGTTATGCACTTGCAAAATGAAATATCTTGGGATGATACGCAAAAATTGAATGTAAACCTCGACCCAACTTTGCGTTATGGCGTGGATTTTGGCGGTGGTTATGATTCAAAATATTGGGGTGCGTCGCTCTTTGGCACTTTTGTGAGAGCAAAGTTTTTAGCCGGAAAATACGATGGTTGCGATGTGCCACTTGTAGCCAAATTCAACGGAACATTCCAAGTATATGTTAAGCCGATTGAGTACATCACAGTGCTTGCTCGGGCAACATATTTTTCAAACAGTGTAATGGGTAATGATTACGATAACACTATGCGTGGTATTCCATCGTATTACACGTTGGATTTTCAAGTGAATATAAATCCCACAAAATATTTTACAATCTATGGTGCGATAGAAAATGCTACTGACGAAAACTACGCTTCGTACGGTTATGCAGGTAGTTATTATCCCAGCATAGGTAGAGTTTTAAAAATAGGAATCAATATAAAATTATGAAAAAAAGTATAACAATATTATCGAGTATAACGTTTGCTGGTGCTTTGTTTGCATCGCAATATCTGCCTCAAAATGAAACGTTGAGTTTTGCAAATGGCGAGCCAATCGGGTTGTCGGGCGATGTATCTATTCATTACCAAAACTCGTCGATTAAAGCGTGGGCGACTGGTTACGAAAATTACAATGTCGGTTATGCTGTCGACGCACAATGGCAAACTCCAGAAAAAGCAATCGGTGCGGTGCAAGCGGATAACTTTGATGTAGTAGTTTTGGGTAATGGCGGAAGTATCACAATGACGTTTTCAAGCGGAATAAAAAACGGTACAGGTTTCGATTTTGCTGTCTTTGAAAATTCTAATATTGTCGCAGACGAAGGGTCGCCAGCTGGTATGGGATTTTGGGAGCTTGCGTATGTAGAAGTGTCGTCCGACGGCAACCATTTTGTGCGTTTCCCGAACTTCTATTTGGGAGCGTCAACAATTAGTGCGTATGGGCAACACGCAGGTTCGTTGATATACAACTTGGCATCAAAATATATGGTCGATTATGGGCATTGTTTTGATTTAGGAGAACTCGAATACGCATACAATTACATCATAAGTAGCGATTGCGAATTTACCGAAGAATATTGCAACGATTTCTTGGCAAATTATCAATATTTGGACTTGGACAACGTTGCGTATGTGCGTGTGATTGATATAATCGGCGATGGCTCTTGTTATGGTAGCGATGGTTATGAAATTTACGACCCACATTTGACTTATGGTAGTGGCGGATTTGATTTGCAAGGCATAGCGGTGATGAATATAGCGTCTACAAGTAGCGTTCCAGAACCTTCTACTTACGCCATTATTTTGGGAGTAATCGCATTGTCATTTGCGATATATAGAAAAAGAAAATAATTAAAAAGTTGCATAATTTGTCGCTTTTGGCAGAATCGAAAACGATGTACATTTTTATAAAAATTTTGCGATTGTTTTTGATTCTGTCGATAGGCGTTGGGGCTTTTTCTAATTGTGTGTTTGCACAAAAAACGTCGACAACTCCACGCGTGATGTTGGGTATCGACGTTCTCGAAGCTATGAATTTTGCCCCACTAAAAGGCAAGCGTGTCGGTCTGTTGACTCATCCTGCTGGGGTAAATCGATATGGTGTAAGTACGGTTGACGTTTTGCGTCGTGCGAGAAATGTACGCCTTGTAGCATTGTTTGGTCCGGAGCATGGCATTTATGGCAACGAAAAAGCCGATGTTCCCGTTTTCGATAAAATTGATAAACGCACAGGTTTACCTGTCTACTCGCTTTATGGGAAGTATCGCAAGCCGACGCCTGAAATGCTTAAGAAAATAGATGTGTTAGTTGTCGATTTGCAAAGCGTTGGCTCGCGTTCGTATACGTTCAAAAGTTGTATGCTCCGTGCGGCTGAAGCGTGTTTTGAGAACGGAAAAGAATTGATGATTTTAGATAGACCTAATCCACTTGGTGGGTTAAAAGTCGATGGTCCTATGCTCGATATGCAATATAAAAGTTATGTCGGTATGTTCCGTGTTCCATACGTCCATGGCTTGACAATAGGCGAACTTGCACGTTTTGCAAAGGCTACATACGGAGCAATGGAAATAACATCAAAACAACAAAAACGTGGAAAATTAACAGTCATACCAATGAGAGGTTGGAAGCGTTCGATGCTCTGGAGCGACACTGGTTTGCGTTGGGTGCCAACAAGCCCCGCAGTACCGAGTTTTGCATCGGCTGTCGGTTATGCGATGACAGGACTTGGCTGTCAAATAGGTGGATTTAAACATGGGTATGGCACAACGTATCCATTTAGGTTGCTTACATTCCCGTCAAAATCGCCATCGCAAATTGCGGCGGAGTTGCGTTCGTATGGAATACGTGGAGTCTCATATAGAGCTGTTGTTGCAAAAGATTCAAAGGGGAAACGTGTCGACGGGCTATATGTCGGCATTTCTGATTGGAATTCACTTCGCCCGACAGAATTGAGTTTTTATATGATGAAAGCAACGTGCAAATTTAATGGTGGCAACGTTTTTGCTCGAGCTGGGAAAAATCAGATTTCACTATTTAATAAACACGTCGGCTCGCAAGAATGGTGGCGAGAAATTTCTACAAAAGGTGCAAATGCAAATGTGAAGTATTATGTAGACAAGTGGTCTCGCCAAGCACAAGAATTCAAAAAAGCGAGTTCTAAATATTATTTGTACGGAAATTAAACTTGCAGTGTGCCGTCGAAAAAATTTGCGGGAGCATCGTTTTGCCATCCGTTTATTTCGAGAAATTTTTTTGCGAAGCAATAGTCTTTTAAAATAGAGACATCGGGCGAGGCAATCGCACGGAGTGCAGAGTAGAGTGCTTCTATTGTTGCGAGTCCATTAGGGTCGTCGTGCATTTTTGAGATGCGTGGATATGCTGTTAAAATCGATGGCGGTAGACTTCGTGGAACAAAATTTCCATAAACTTTTGCTCTGACTTTGGGGAGCAAATGCCATGTGGAATCGAGCAAAAGTATAGGGCGATTTGCATCTTCTATTGAAATAGGCGGAGCGTCTATCTCGAGCAATGTGAAGCCTGTGGCGTCGAACGAAAAGCCGTCAATCGCCTTGTGGAACGTGAAATTTGGATGTTCGTGCAAGTGGCGTAAGGAACATTTTTTCAGGTTCTCACGAGGGTGGCGGATAACTGTTACTTGATAATTCATCGACACTGCAATTTATCGTATATTTTTTTGTTTTGGTCAATATTCAATAATGTGTAAAAAAAGTTGCCTTTTTGTGTAGATGTGAAAGAATGGGCTTTTATTTATATAACAATGAGCGACGAACAAAAAATAATTCAGGATAATTCACACGATCTTTACGCAGTGAGAAAAGCAAAGCTCGACTCAATGCGAGCCAAAGGCTTTGACCCATTCAGAGCAGAATGGGAACAAACCTATACAAGCAAAACTGCTATCGAATCTTTCGACGATTCAATCGAAGAAGGCACAAACAGCGAACACGAAGTTAGCGTTGCAGGACGTGTTTTGGTGTTCAGATTGATGGGTAAAGCAAGCTTTGTAAAAATTCAAGACCGTGACGGCATTATTCAACTTTATATTTCCCGTGACGGATTGCCAGAAGGTGTTTATAACGAAGACTTCAAAAAGAATCTCGACCTTGGCGATATCATTGGTGCACGTGGAAAGCTTTTCAAAACAAAGACTGGCGAAATCACCGTGCGTGTATGCGAATATAAAATGCTCGCAAAGAGCTTGCGTCCACTCCCAGAAAAATGGCACGGCTTGACAAATAGCGAACAAATTTATCGCCAAAGATATCTCGACCTTATGGTCAACCAAGAATCTCGTAAACGCTTTAAACTTCGCAGTGCGATTGTCCGTGAAATACGAGAATTCCTTTGGTCAAGAGACTTTGTCGAAGTTGAAACACCATCGTTGCACGCAATCGCTGGTGGTGCGGCAGCACGCCCATTTATCACACACTTCAACGCACTCGATTGCGAATTCTACTTGCGTATCGCACTCGAACTTTACCTCAAGAGAATGCTCGTCGGTGGTTTCGACAGAGTTTTTGAAATGGGTAGAGTCTTCCGCAATGAAGGTGTCGACCGTAAGCATAATCCAGAATTCACAATGCTCGAAGTTTACCAAGCGTATTCTGACCATCGTGGTATGATGGAACTTTTCCGCTCGATGATTAAAAGCATTTGCGAAAAAGTTTTGGGTACAACATCGATTCCTCGTGCAGACGGCGGAACTATCGAACTCGGTGGCGAATGGCGTGAAGTTGATTATAAGGATTTGATTATCGAAGCAACGGGCAACCCTGATTGGTTCTCGCTTTCTCGTGATGAAAAACTCGCAGAAGCAAAAGCTCTGGCAAAGAAGACAAATTCAGATATCGAACTTTCGGATGACCTCGAAGATTACGAAATTACAAATAATGTCTATGGCAAACTCGTTGAACCTAATTTGATTCAACCAACCTTTGTTATGCACATTCCTCGCGAACTTTGCCCATTGGCAAAACTCAATAAGGACGATCCACGTGTTCTCGACGTCTTTGAACTTTGCATAAACGGACAAGAAATTGCCCCTGCATATTCAGAACAAAATGATCCATTTATCCAACGTGAAATGTTTGAAGCACAAGTTGGCGAAGAAAAACAAAATCTCGATGAAGACTTCTTGACTGCCCTCGAATATGGTATGCCACCTGCTGGTGGTATGGGTATTGGTATCGATAGATTAGTTATTCTCTTGACTGGTGCGTCGAATATCCGCGACACAATCTTGTTCCCATCGTTGCGTCCAGAATAAAATATGAAGTGGTGGTTGTACATCGCATTGAAGCAACTCTTCCCGACTGGGAGAGTCGCTTCTTTTTTTGCTGGAGTGTCGGTTTTGGGCGTTGCACTCGGTGTCCTCGGCTTGTTCGGAACGCAAAGTGTAATGAATGGTTTTCACTCTCAAATTGGCACAAAACTTCGTGATACAACTGGCGATGTGATTATCCGCCAAAATGGTCGCCCGATGTACAACTTGAAATCGTTTGTCGAGCGTTTGAAAAAAATGGACGGCGTGAAAGCCGTTGAACAAACGGCTCGTGGACCAGTAATGATGCTTGTCAACAATGTGCCGACTTTCCCAGTGTTGCGTAGCTTTGATACAATCACTGGCGAATGTGCGTTGCCTATTGCTGAAAAGAATTTTGTCCGAATGGGTAATATAGATAAACTCGATGACGACTCCATTATTATCGGTCAATATATGGCGTCGAACGCTGGTATTTCTGTTGGCGATACTGTCGAGATTTTGTCGCCTACAATGCTCGATAGAATCAAAAAAGACGAAGTGCCGATGCCCGCAAGACTCGAAGTTGTCGGACTTTTGGCGAGCGGATTTTCCGACGTGGATTCAAATATAGCGTTGGTGTCGCTCCGCCGAATGCGTGATTTATACGGGCTTGGCGAAGGTACGCACGCTGTCGTTTTAAGACTCGATGAAAATCAAGATTGCACAAAGTTTGCACGTAATTTGCAAAGAGAATTAAAGTACCCGATGCGTGCGTCGACATGGCTTACAAGTAATGAGGGATTTTTGCGAGTTATCAAAATGGAAAAAGTGATGATGTCGCTAATAATTGTGCTGATTATTTTAGTGGCATCGTTTTCAATTTGCATATCGCTCTACACATCGGTGTTGCGAAAGACTCGAGAAATTGGGCTGATGGGAGCAATGGGGGCACGTCCGTATCAAATTGCACTGATGTATTGTTTTCAAGGGTTCTTGATTGGTGTGCTTGGTGCTTTTGCGGGACTTGCTCTTACGGTGCTTGTTTTGCACTTCCGTGAACCACTTGTGCAGTTGATTGTTGGTCGCCAAGCGTTGATGGAATTTTATCACTTTGCACACTTGCCAGTGAAATATGAACTTGCAGATGCGTTGTGGGCGTGCGGGTTTTCGATTGTACTTTGTACGCTCGCTGGATTTTTCCCAGCAATCAGAGCGGCACGCTTGAAATCGTCGGAGGCGATGAGAAATGAATAGTGGGGAAAATATTTTGACTTCGGCTGATGCAGTTTTGAAAGCGGTTGATATTCGCAAGAAATTTAAATCGCCCGATGCTCGTGAAATCGAAGTTTTGCGAGGTGTAAATCTCGAAGTATTGCGTGGGCAAAGCGTGAGTTTGCGAGGCGAAAGTGGAGCTGGCAAAACTACATTTTTAAATATTCTCGCCGGTTTGGAAACACCAACAAGTGGAGAAATCTATTGGGACGGCGATCGTGTAGACAATCTTTCAAACTCAAAACAAGCGTCATTGCGTGGTGGATTTATGGGATTTGTTTTCCAAAACTATTGTCTTGTTCCAGAACTCAATGCACTTGAAAACGTATGCTTGGCATCGAGAATTTTAGGGACTTTTAATGCGACCTTAAAAGATAGAGCAGTTGAGCTTTTGGAAAAAGTCGGCTTGAAAGATAGAATAAAACACTTGCCGTCGCAGTTGTCGGGCGGAGAAAAACAAAGGGTTGCAGTTGCTCGGGCGATTATAAATTCTCCTCGAATTATCCTTGCCGATGAGCCAACGGGTAATCTCGATGAAACCACTGCAAACGATGTTATGGAAATGTTTTTGAATCTTTGTTCTGAACAAAAAACGGCATTATTGTTGATAACGCATAATCCAGACTTCGCAAAATTGACCGATAAAAGAGTCTATCTGACTGCAGGTGAACTCGCTTAAATCTAAATTAGTCATTATTAAAATGCTTGAAAAATAAGCGATATTCCATAGTGTATTAAGTTGTAGAACTATCTTATAATGGACGATTTCAGCGAATATATTAGAGAAGGCGAACCCAATAAAACGGAACGTGCGTTGGCTTGGCAAACAGCTATCGGTCTTCAAAAAGTCGATGATTTAGAAGTTTCAAAATATTTGATAGATACTGCTCGCAAACATATTGAGGGAGATATAAAGCTTTCAGAGGTTCGCACTCTCGTAAATTCATACTATGAAAAAAAGGGGACGAAGAAAAGTTTATCACGCAAACAAGAAGCCGACGAAGTATCTGTTCGCATAACAGAATTACTCTCGGAAAAGACATTCACTTTTTCACCTGTTGGGTTGATTTCTATTCACAGACATTTGTTCTCAGGTCTTTACGAGTTTGCAGGCAAATTACGCGATTATAATATAACCAAAAAAGAATGGGTTTTAGATAACGATACTGTTTTATACGCAAGTGCAACAGATTTGCTCGAAACTTTGGAATACGATTTCGCAAAGGAAAAAAAATTTGATTATTCAAAATGTTCAATTTCTGAAGCGATAGAAAATATTGCAAAATTTATATCTGATATTTGGCAAATTCATCCGTTTGGAGAAGGGAATACTCGGACAACAGCAGTTTTCTTAATAAAGTATCTGCGTACTTTTGGATTTTCTGTCGATAATGATTTGTTTAAAGAACATTCTTGGTATTTTAGAAATGCGTTGGTTCGTGCTAATTATACAAATATACAAAAAGGAGTCTCGGCGACATCCCGCTTTCTTCTGATGTTCTTTAGAAATTTAATTCTTGGCGAAAATTATTTGCTTAAGAATAGAGAGATGCATATTTCCTATCAAAAAGATATTCCCCAAAGTGCCAAACTTAAAATTCCAAAGTGCCAAAATGGCACTTTAGAATGTACGTTAGAAGAGGTCGCATTATTAAACGCATTAAAAGCAACACCACAGATAACCCAAATAAAACTTTCTGAAAAATTAGGTATTTCTGTTAGAACACTGAAAAGAATGACAGTATTGCTCCAAGAAAAAGGTCGTCTTGTGCGAGAAGGTGGTCGTCGAAACGGAGTTTGGAAAGTTATTGAATAATTTTTCTATCTACAAAAAAAGGCGAAAAGTTTTTTCTTTTCGCCTTTTTCATTTGAATCAATTTTTACTGCCAGAATCGCATAATTACTGGATTATAAATTTCGGCTCTGTGGTTGACTTCAATGCGTGTGCCATCAAATTTTGCATCGAGTTTCTTCCATTTGCCGTCGGTATCCAAGTATTCACCTTTTGTGAATTTCTTTGTTCCATTCAAGACAAAAGGTTGAAGTGGGTCGATGCCAGTATTTGTGAGAACTGCCAAAGTTGCACCATTTTTGAGTGTGCCAGCCTTGAAGTAGCATTGTGCGTCTTGTTCGTACCAAATTGGCATTGGGCTGATACGATTTAACAGCTCGATGTACATTGCTTTTCTCGATTCTGACAAGTGGTTAGCCCATTCTGGACGCGAAGCAAATACGGCAACTTTGCCACCTTTTTTATTTGTGAAAAGTGTCGAAGCAGGTGCAAGTGTGCGTGCGAGTTTTTTGTCGCCGTATGTGTATGGCAAGTGAATAAAGGTTGAGAAAACTTCGGTCTTATCGCTTGAAAGCTCCAATTTTACAGGGTTTGCGGGTGGTTCGATAAATTTGCCTGCACCTTTGCCACAATTTTTTGCAAATTGTTCGCGTGTGATTTTTTGATTCTTATCCCATTCAGAAACTTTTACACCAAGTAAATCGCCGAGACCACGTTTTTGCACTTCCATTGCAGCGTCTCCATCGAGAACTGCTCCGATAGAAAGGATTTTTTCAAGTTGCGAATTTGTCAGCAACATTGCTGTTCTGCCACGCAAGAATACTGGTCTATCGAGATTTTCCAATGGTTGAAATACTACTGGCAAGCCCATTACGCCAGTGATATTTGTCCAGTAAAATGCGTTATCAAAATGTATACTTTGGTCGTAGCGAAGTGTTGTGTGTGTTGGTGGGATAAGGTCTGCAACGCCAACGTTTGTATTCATACCTTTCAATTCTTTATAGAGAGTGTCGTACGCAGGGCGGTTTGTTGAAAGAATTTTTTTGAATTCAATTCCACTATCGGGTTCGTAATCGACAAATCTGTTTGGCCAATATTTTGCACCCGATGCACCTTCGAGCATAGAAACGATAAACCCAGTGTGCAAGGCTCTTGCCCCCGAAAAATAACGGTTGCGAGGGAATGTATCAAGCTCCGCGTAGATTCTGTCGGGCTTTGCGATTGCATTTTGAACAGCAAGTTTGCGTGCTGTTGTGAAAATATCATCATACTTCATATGACCGTAGCGAGCGTTGCCTATACGCAAAGTTGCAGGCTTGCCTTTGCCAGCGAGGATGCGAGCAATATCGCCATCATGAATCATATCCATAGGCGAACCACACATTTCGCAATGCAAATTTGGATCGACTTCATCGAGTGTTGCACGAATTTTTTTTGCAAGCTCGATAAGTGAGTTGCTACAAACTTTTGTCATAGCGTCGGATATTTTTTTATCGAGTTCGGAATTGCCTTTGAGGTGCTTTTTAACTTGTTCACGAGTTAAGTCGTATCCGAAATCTTTTTTGAGTTTTGCGAGATGTAGAGGGCAAAGGCATGCGTTGCGTCCACCGAAAAGACGGAAGTCGTCATCAACCATAACGAGAGCTGGCTTGAGTTCGGCAATCTTTTTTATGCAACCCAAGATATATTTTTGGAAATTTTCGTCGAGTGGGCATACGATATTTTTTGTAACAATCTTACTTCTTTGAGTGTCGTCTCGAGAAACCAACTGTTGATATGGATGTGGAACTTCAAGAGGGAAGCCGTGTCCCATTGTGGCTTGAAAAATGATTCCAGTTTTGCAGTCGTTATCGCCGATAGCTTTTCGCAAACGCTTATATTTATTTATATAGAGCGAAAGTTTATCGATTGGCGGATTGCCTTCTGGTACGAGGAAAAACGAAATCATATGGACATCGGCAACTTTGTTTTTCGACATTTCCACAAGGTCTTTCGCTTGGTCTTCAACGTGTTCGTCGAAAAGCATTACCAAGTTGAGAATTTCAAGTTTATCTTCACATTGTTCCGAAGCCGAAGTTGTAGAAACTGAACTACACGCTGACGCTAACGCAACAATCGTACCTAATATAATATAACGCATTTTTTTCATAGATTGCTTGCCATAATAGCAATGGTCGTAATATAATCAACACATAATGAATAATAATGAGGTAAACCGTTTAATAGATATTGTAAAAAAATTGCGTGCCCCCGATGGTTGCCCGTGGGATAGAGAACAAACGCACCAGTCTGTGCGTGGTCATCTTGTCGAAGAATGTGCCGAACTTTTAGAAGCAATCGACTTGCAGGATTCAGACAAAATGCGAGAAGAAATAGGCGATGTTTTAATGCACTTACTTTTGCACGCTGAAATTGAGAGCGAAAACGGCAACTTTAACTTTAACGATGTCGCAAAAGAATTGGGCGATAAACTCGTGCGTCGCCACCCACATGTTTTCGGCGAAGAAAAGGTAAATGATAGCGACGACGTTTTGAAAATTTGGCAAGACGTAAAAAAGAAAGAGAAAAAAGAACGTGCCATCGGCGGACTTTTCGCAGGGATTCCACCGCAACTTTCTGCACTTCGCTATGCGTATTCAATCGCAAAAAAAGCCGACGCTGAAACGCTCGCTGACGCCTCGGAAAATTCACAAAAATTAGGCGACAAAAATATAGAAATCGGACGTGAACTTTTCTCGATAATTGCGAAAGCCTCAGAAATGAAAGTAGAGCCAGAATCGGCGTTGCGAGATTATCTTTTGCAAATACGCAAATCGGCTGAAAAGCTCGGAAAATAAATGGCAACAGGCGAAGAGTTTTTTATCAATATTGAGCGTGGCGATGAAAATATCGCTGTGAAAGTTGTTGTGAAAAACTCATCGAGAGCTCGCAATATTTGTGTTCGGATAATTGGCGAAAATTGTGTGTCGCTCACAAAGCCACGCTATGCGTCGAAAGCAGAATCGTTTGCGTTTTTAGAAAAGACAAAATCGTGGATTGCGGAACACTTGGATAATGCACCAAAGCAAATTTCAATAAGAGAACGATTAGCTGAAAATCCCCTAATTTACGTCTATGGAGCAGAATTGAAAGCATCGATAATGCAATCGAGAACAGACGCATTTTTTGTGGAAGATATTGCGAAAGGCGAAGTCGTTTTTTGCGTTCCTGATGACGATTCACTCAAAGAATGCTTCAAAAAATATGCGACGAAACGACTCGAAGAATCGGCGAGAAGAGTCTCGTTTGAATCAGGTTTGAATGTGAAGAAAATTTCTGTTCGTGGACAATCGGGCAGGTGGGGCTCGATGTCTTCAAGTGGGACGATGTCGCTAAATTGGCGAATAATTTTTTTGCGTCCCGAATTGCAAAATTACATACTCTGCCATGAGTTTGCTCACACGATGTTTATGGACCACTCTGTATCGTTTTGGATTTACTTAAATCGAATTTGTCCAAACGCAAAAAAGCTCGATAGGGAGCTTTCAAAAATAGGCTCACAAATTATTTCAATCAGATAAAATTTATGAAAAAAACACTCGCAATAATCCTGATGTTAATGCCACTTTTGGCAAATGCAATCTCCGTGAAAATCGACACGCAAAAACGCTATCAAAAAATGGAATACTTTACCGCAAGCGATGCGTGGAGTACACAGTATATCGGCGATTATTGGGCAGATAAATTCAAAGAAAAAATTGCTCAATTATTATTTTCACAAAAATTTGATGAATACGGAAACCCTGAAGGAATCGGACTTTCTCTTTGGCGTGTGAATTTGGGCGGAGGTACGCTTGAAGGCGATGAATCGCAGATAGATTTGCCGTATCGTGCAGCACGTTCGTACCTTGCTCCGAGCTCGACTTCATACGATTGGTCGCGTTGCAAAGGGCTTGAATATTTTATGCAAAAAGCACGCGAGTATGGATGCAATCAATTCTTACTTTTTTCAAATTCTCCTCTCGTGCAATGGACAAAAAATGGCAAAGGCTATTCATCAAATATGAATACGAATATTGCTCCTGAAAACATCGGGAAGTTTGCCGATTATCTCGCAGATTGCACAAAACATTTTCTCGAAAAAGGGTACGATATAAAATATGTAAGTCCCATAAATGAACCACAAATGACGTGGACACGCTCGACGCAAGAGGGCTCGCCATGGGCGAATTCAGACATAAAAAAGATGTTTGTGGAACTCGATAGAGCGTTGTCTGAACGCAAGCTCGATTCAGTGAAGATGCTCGCAGGCGAGTGCATTAGACTGGAAACTACATTTAGTGATTTATCAAAAAGACTCACTAAAATTTGGGAGACATCGGGCTTGGATAAATCGGAGTTTCCGTCGAATTTCCTCGAAAATTTCTTCTCACCAAAAAGCAAGTTTTATATTGGCGATTTAAAGCACCTTGCAAAACAAATTGGCGCGCATAGTTATCATTCTCACATAAAAAATAAAGAGATGAAATCTATCCGCGAACAAATGAAAATTGAAGCTGAAAAATATGGTGTAGATTTTCATCAAACTGAATGGTGTCAACTCGGCTCGTACTCGGATTATCGCAAGCTCGACGGCTTTACGCACAAGTATAATCCCGATTCTATGAACGATATGCAGACTGCATTGAATATGGCAAAACTCATCTATGCCGATATCGTATTTGCGAATTCAAAAAGTTGGGGATATTGGGTTGCGACAGAAATTAAGTTTGGTCTTTGTGCATTGATTCACACTGCTCCCCATTCTGATTCTGTCAAAAAAGGTGGTACGATTGTGCCGACAAAACTTTTGTGGGCGTTGGGTAATTACTCATTTTTTATCCGTCCAAATTATCAAAGAGTTTCTCTTGAAGGTGCCGATAGTCTCGATTCTGTAATGGCAAGTGCTTATCTTTCGCCTGACGAAAACAAGCTTGTTGTGGTTTGTGTGAATATGAACGAATCTTTGCAAAGCCTTAATTTTAGCCTGCCGACACAGTTTGCGAATGCAAAAATAAATGCTTATACAACAGATGAACGAAGAGACCTTGCAAAGTTTGTAGAAGAGCAGAAATCGGACAAAATCCGACTTTTGCCACGCTCGATAACTACAATCGTATTTGAGAAATAGAGCTTAATCTATTGCATTTTCTGTTGACGCGACGCTGAATGCGTTTAAGTTTTTAACATAACTTTTTTTATTTATGAGCGACGAAGTCGAAAATAAACCAATGCATTTTATCAGACAAATTATAGCAGAAGACATCAAAAATGGTCTTCCGCCATCAAGCGTACACACCCGCTTCCCCCCAGAGCCAAATGGTTGCTTGCACATCGGACACGCAAAAGCGTTCTGTCTTGACTTCGGTATGGCTGAAGAAAACGGCGGTTTGTGCAACTTGCGATTTGACGACACAAACCCCGATAAAGAAGAAACACGCTTTGTAGATTCTATCCGTGAAGACGTCCACTGGCTCGGCTTCGATTGGGGCGATAGAGAATTTTACGCTTCCGACTATTTTGAAAAACTCTACTCGCTGGCTGAAGAATTGATTTTGGCAGGCAAGGCGTACGCTTGCACATTGTCGGCTGAAGAATTTAAGGAGTACCGTGGAGTTCCTGGTAAACCTGGCAAGCCAAGCCCACATCGCGACAGACCAATCGAAGAAAGTTTGGATATTTTCCGCAGAATGCGTGCTGGCGAATTTGAAGAAGGTGCATATGTAATTAGGGCAAAAATCGATATGGCATCGCCAAACTTGCATATGCGTGACCCAGCCATTTATCGAATCAAGAAAGCAGAACACCACCGCACTGGCGATAAGTGGTGCATCTACCCGATGTACGACTTTGCACACTGCTTGTCTGACGCAATCGAAGGTATAACACACTCGATGTGTACGCTTGAGTTTGAAGTTCACCGTCCGCTTTACGATTGGTTTATCGACAACACAAGTATTCTAAAGACTCTAAAAGTTCACCCACGCCAATATGAGTTTGCACGCTTGAATTTGTCGTACACAATGATGAGCAAACGTAAGCTCCAACAACTCGTCGCAGAAAATGTCGTGGAAGGTTGGGATGACCCTCGTATGCCGACGCTTTCAGGTATGCGTCGCCGTGGATATACTCCAACAGCAATTCGCAATTTCTGCGAAACAGTAGGTTGCACAAAATTTAATAGTCTTACTGAATTGTCGCTTTTGGAACACTGTGTCCGCCAAGACCTCAATAAAGTTGCACTTCGCAGAATGGCTGTGTTCAACCCTCTCGAAGTTGAAATCGAAAATTGGGAAGACGGCAAAGTCGATATGCTCGACGCAGTCAATAATCCAGAAGATGAATCGGCTGGTATGCGTAAAGTTCCATTCACAAAACGCATTTATATTGAGAAGAGCGACTTTATGGAAAATCCGCCAAAGAAGTTCTTCCGCTTGACAATCGGCAACGAAGTCCGCTTGCGTTATGCGTACTTTATGAAGTGCAAAGAAGTAATTAAAGATGTCGATGGAAATGTCGTAAAACTTATTTGTACAATAGACCCTGATAGCCGTGGCGGAAATTCTCCAGACGGACGAAAAGTTAAAGGTACAATCCACTGGGTATCGGCAGATTCAGCGGTAAAGTGCAAGGCTATGCTTTACAGCACACTCTTTACTCGCCAAGATATGTCGGACCTCCCTGAAGGTAGCGATTTTAAAGATTTCTTGAATCCTGAATCGCTCGTGGAAGCTGAATTTTATGGCGAGCCAGCACTTGCAGAAGCAAAAGCTGGACAACCTTTGCAATTTGAACGTATTGCATACTTTATGGCAGATTCTAAGTCTGGAACATCGGAAAAACCAGTGTTCAATAGAACTGTTGAATTAAAGGATTCATACGGCAAATAAAAAGTAAAATCGGTTGACGAAATTTAAATATAGGTAAAAATAAATTAGATTTTTTCAACCAACAGCACATCACTTTATTCTAACAAATTTAAAATAAGGCAAAGAAATGAAAGTATATATCAACGGAAAATATTACGACAAAGACGACGCAAAAGTCTCTGTTTTTGACCACGGTTTCTTGTATGGCGACGGTATCTTTGAAGGAATCCGTCTCTATAACAAAAACGTTTTTAAACTTCCAAAACATATCGATCGCTTATTCCGTTCGGCTCGTGCAATTATGCTCGATATGCCTTGGTCGAAACAAGAAATTATGGACGCAGTTTGCGATGCTTGCCGTACAAATAACCTCACAGACGGATATATCCGCTTGGTTGTTTCGCGTGGTAAAGGTGCTCTTGGTCTTTCACCACGTTCGTGTAGCGACCCACAGTTGATTATTATCGCAGACCAAATTCAACTTTATCCAGATGAACTTTATCAAAATGGTTTGAAGGCAATCACAGTGCCAACACGTCGCAACTCGCACGCAGCGTTGCCTCCAATGGTAAAGAGCCTCAACTATCTCAACAATATTCTCGCAAAAATCGAAGCACAAAACTTGGGCTATCAAGAATGCTTGCTCCTCAATAACGAAGGTTATGTTGCAGAATGCAGTGGCGACAACGTCTTTATCGCATTCGAAGGTCAGTTGATTACTCCACCAGTTAGTGCAGGTTCACTTGGCGGTATGACTCGCCAAACTGTAATCGAACTCGCAAAGAAACTCGGTTACGAACTCATCGAAAAACCACTCACACGTTTTGATGTTTGGACTGCTGACGAATGTTTCCTCACAGGTACTGCTGCAAAACTCATTCCGCTTGTCGAACTCGACGGCAGAAAGATTGGCACAGGCAAACCTGGTGAAATGACAAACAACCTCATCAAAGCGTTCAATGAAGTTGCACCAGTTGAAGGCGTTAAAATCTAATTAACAAAAAAACTTTAATGGCACGCTTTCGGTGATGTATATTTCCGATGCGTGCCTTTTTTATTATGCCAAATACAGATAACGATAGACTCGCAAAAACTCTCCAATTTGAAACGCTCGAATCGAAGTTTGGGAAGGCTCGTGTTAGGGCGATTGCCAAAGACGAGTTTTTAAATGGCGTGAATATAGCACATGGTGGATTTTTGTTTTCGCTGGCAGACTTTGCGTCGGCACTGGCGACAAATACGGACGAGCGAGTTGCGATAAGCTCGTGTGCGTCGATAAATTTTCTTTCGCCTTGTCCACAAAATGAAGTAGTGATTGCCGAAGCAAAAATCACATATTCCGACGCAAAGACAGCACTTGTTGATGTTTCGGTATCATCCGAAAATAGTGGTGCGATTTTTGCGATGTTCCAATCGAGAGTAATATTTAAAAAGATGTAGATATGAGATATTTTTCTTTGTTAATTTTTTCTTTTGCAACTTCTGTTTTTGGTCAATCGTTGGGTGAAATAGCAGAGTCGGGGGCGACTGCAAAAATATCGGATCAGCAAACATCTCAACAGGCAAAAGAGAAAACTGCAAAAGTTAATATCGACGAAATAATCGCAAAAGCGTCAAACGGCGACGCTGATGCCCAACTCGCATTGGGATCATATTTTGCAAGAGGCGAAAACGGACTCCCTAAAGATTCGCAAAAAGCTATTGAGTGGCTCGAGAAATCGGCAAAGCAAAAAAATGCGTCGGCGATGTCGTACTTGGGGTATCTGTATGCCGAAGGAAAGCTTGTGCAACGTGATATGCAAAAGGCGGTGCAATGGCGTGAAGCTGGTGCGGAATGTGGCGATGCCTCGATTAAATGGACACTCGGCAATGCCTATTTGTACGGCTTTATGGTGCCTAAAAATCACATAAAAGCGTTGCATTGGATAACTCGTGCCGGCGAAGAAAATTACATTGAAGCGATAAAAAAACTTGTCGAAATTTATACAAAAATCGACAAGCCCGAAGAACTCGCAAAGTGGAATGCTCGTTATGCACAAGTGTTAGTTGCTCTGGCTGAAAAAGGCGATACAAAGGCTATGTATGATGTGGCAAACAAATATATGTCGGGTAAAGACGGCTTGCCCAGACACCGCACACGTGCAATCTATTGGTACAGAAAATCGGCAGATGCAGGCAATACCGATTCGATGGAAAAGCTCGCAAAAATGTATTCAAAAGGACAGTTTCTTCCTCAGAATCTCGACAGGGCTTTAGAGTTCTATGAGAAGTTGGCAAAGTCCGATATATCGTATTGTTTCAAGCTTTCAGCGTTGTATGCCGAGGGGAAAGACGGCTTCCCGCAAGATTCAAAAAAATCTTTGCAATGGTACGCACGTGGTGCAGAGAAAGGAGATGTTTCGACGCGTATGTATCTTGTATGGCGTTATTGGCGAGAAAACGATTTTTCTGATGCGACTGCACAATGCAAAAAAATAATTGAAGATGTCGAAAAAAATATTCAGATAATAAAAAGTAAAGCAGACGTCAATTTAGATGGACACTTGCAAATGGAAAATGGAAAACTTAAAGTTTTGCAAAAGATGATTGCCGATATCTCCGCAAAAATCGAGGCTCCAGCCGATTTGAACGCATATTACAATTCTATAAAATAAGATGTTTTTTCGCCGAAGAAATAAAGTACTGATTGCTAAGAACGCGAGAGTTGCACGCGATAACGACCCGTTGTCTGCCTTTAAAAACAAGACTCGTGGAGAAATTAGCAAGTATGAAGTTAGGGGCGAAGTTTGGAAATCTGTAAAAAAACTTCTCTTGCTTGCTGGCTTTTTGGCGTTGTTTTATTTCTTGCGAGAATGTTATTTTGCATGGAATATTTTTCAGTAAAAATTTAATATCATAATATGAAATACTACCTAATAGACGGATTTAATCTCGCATTCAGATGCTACTATGCAATGCCCGACTTGACTCGTTCAGACGGTTTCCCGACAGGTGCGTTGCATGCGTTTTTTGCAAGTTTACTTAGATTGTCATCAATGGATACGCCACACTCGACTGCAGTGTTTTTTGATAAGGGCGGGTCGAAGCGTCATCTTGAAATTTATCCAGAGTACAAGGCTAATCGAGCCGAGGCACCTGAGAATTTTAAGCGACAAATCCCAAATATGAAATATCTTTGCGAGCTTTTCGGATTTGAACCTGTCGAAGTAGAAGGGATTGAAGCCGACGATTTGCTTGGTAGTTCTGCTGTTAGCTTAAAAGCACAAGGTTATAACGTAACAATCGTCAGTGCAGACAAAGATTTTGCACAGCTTGTTTCGCCAAATATCCGCCAGTTGCTCCCACCAAAGCCACGAGTAAAAGAGTGGACAGAGCTTGATACTGTCGGGGTAAAGACAAAATATGGGGTTTCGCCCTCTCAGATTCCAGCGTACTTGGCGTTGATTGGCGATTCGGCTGATAACATTTTTGGTATCGATGGTGTAGGTCCAAAGACTGCAGCGAAATGGTTAAAAGATTTTGATGATATAGAAACTCTAATCCGCCGTGCCGACTGGATTAAGCCCGAGCGTTTCAGAAAAATTGTCGCAGACAATGCCGATATTTTGCGTAGAAATTTGCAGTTGGTTACAATTGATACATCGCACAATGTAGAGTTGGAAAAAAATAAAATTCCAGACTTTGCAGAAATCATAAATTTCTTGGAAGAAATGGAAATGAAAAAGTCGCTTTTTGCACTCCGCAAATTCGCACAAGACCAATATCAAATTTCTATATAAGGCACATAGGCATTTGCAAAAAAACAATCTTTTATAATTTAGAGAAAATTTCTGACGGGGAGTTTTCTCTTTTTTATTGTCTACTCAACTGTTTAGTTCTTTTTTATTTGACGCAACTAAATCGGAAAATTAACTTAACTTTTATGATAGGGGATATTTGATATTCACATCAAAGATTTCAACTTTTGTATATAAAAGGAAATATGAAAAAATTAGCGTTATTGTTGAGTGTGTTATTGAGTGCGACATCGCTTATGTCGGCAGAATACGAGGTTAAATCGCCAGACGGCAAATTATTGGCAAAGGTTGCAGACGGTGCAATTCTGAAATTTTCGGTATCGGCAGACGGCAAGAAAATGCTTGAAGATTGTGCAATATCTATGTCGACCGATAAAGGCGAACTCGGTGTTAATGCAGTTGTAAAATCGAGCAAGCAGACTTCGAACACTGGTTATATCGACACTGTTTACGGAATGAAAAATAGAGTGTCGGATAACTTCAATCAGTTGGAGTTGGACTTTGGTAAATATACACTCTTTTTGCGCGCTTATGACGATGCAGTTGCATACAGATTTGCAACTCGATTTGACGGCGAAATGATTGTCAAAAATGAGTGTTTGGAATTATCATCACTAAAGGCGAAAGATAAGGTTATAGCGCACGTTGTAAAAGAAGTTAAAGACTCGTTCGAAAGTCCTTATACTCGTGGAACAGCCGATATGATGAAGTCGGAACATAGCGCAACATTGCCATTTATTTTTGAAAAAGAAGGAATGAAAGTCGCATTAGTGCAATCGGCATGGTCTGATTATCCAGCACTCCGCATTGCATGGAATAAAAACACATCAAAATTGTCATCATTTTTTGCAAAAACACCAAAAGAATTAGGGTATAATTTTAATCCGAAAGCGTGGTCGGTAGAGCGATATGGCATGCTTATTGTCAAGAAGGAAGAAAATTATATTGCAAAAACAAAAGGCACGCGAGTATTCCCATGGAGAGCATTTGTTGTTGCGCGCAATGATATTGACCTTGTTGACAATGACACAGTTTTCCGTTTGGCAGAGCCGTCAAAAATTGCAGATACATCGTGGATAAAAACTGGGACAGCAGTTTGGGATTGGTGGGTCTGTTGGCTAACCGAAGATTCCGATTTTGATATCGGGATAAACGACGATATGTACAAGTATTATGTCGATTTTGCATCTGAAAATAAGATACCATTTGTTGTGGTAGATGCTGGCTGGAATACTGGTTTTAGAGCCTTTGGCGAGATTGCATACAAGCCCGAAAATTATATGCTTGAAAAGCCTGTTGTAGATATTCAAGGTCTTGTGAAATACGGAAATAAAAAAGGAGTAAAAATTATTATTTGGGTTCCGAGCCAAGTGTTTTATTTCTATCCAGAAAAAGCGTTGGAAACATTTAAAAAATGGGGCGTTGCTGGTATGAAAATTGATTATAGCAATCGCGATGACCAAATGATAATTCAGCTTATCGAAAAGATATCACATCGTGCATCGGAACTGGGGTTGCTTATCGACTGGCATGGTTGCCCAGTGCTTCCAGGTTTCCAACGAACATATCCGAATGTTATAAATTTTGAAGGCGTTTTTGGCGGTGAAATGAATAAATTTGGGAAACCTTGCACACCATCGCACAATGTCGATTTGCTCTTTACTCGAATGCTTATGGGACCGATGGATTACACATCGGGTGGAATGAGAAATTGCACTAATAATACTTGGGTTAAATCGTACGCACAGCCATATGTACAAGGAACACGCGCGCATATGCTTTCTCATTATGTACTTTTTAACGAGCCGTTGAAAATGTTAAGCGATATGCCAAGTGAATATCGCAAATATCCAGAACAGCTCAAGTTTATGGCAGAAGTCCCAACGTCGTGGGACGAGTCGAAAGTACTCGACGGCAAGATTGGTGAATATGTTGTTGTGGCTCGTCGCAAGGGCGATGTTTGGTATATTGCAGGAATGAGCGATTGGAATGGCAAAAGCGTAGAGATAGATTTATCAAAAATTCTTTCAAAGAAAATTTACGAAGCAGAAATTTTTACAGATAGCGTGAATGCAAACAAAATTGCAACAGATTGCAAACGCGAACTTAAAAATGTAAGAAATACTGATACTATCAAAATCTTAATGAAAAGTGGTGGTGGTTTTGTAATCAAGCTCTCGCCGAGAAACTTTTGGTTTTTTTAAAGAAAGGAAATACAAATTATGAAGAAATTAACGTTATTGTTGAGTGTGTTATTGAGTGCGACATCGCTTATGTCGGCTGAGTACGAAGTTAAATCGCCAGACGGCAAGTTGTCGGCAAAAGTTGCAGATGGTGCAATTTTGAAATTTTCAGTATCGGCTGACGGCAAAAAAATGCTCGAGGATTGTGCCATATCTATGTCGACCGACAAAGGTGAATTGGGTTCTAATGCTGTCGTAAAATCGAGCAAGCAGACATCAAACGTAGGTTATATCGACACAGTTTACGGAATGAGAAACAGGGTGTCGGATAACTTTAATCAATTAGAGTTAGACTTTGGCAAATATACTCTTTTTGTCAGAGCTTATGATGATGCTGTTGCATACAGATTTGCAACTCGATTTGACGGAGAAATGATTGTCAAAAATGAGCTTCTCGACTTATCTTCAATCAAGGCAGATGACAAGGTTATCGCACACGCTTCCAAAACTATGAAGACATCGTTCGAGCGTCTTTTCTTGCGAATTCCTGCGAGTGATTTGAAAAAATATGACAATGCATCGTTGCCATTCCTTCTTGAAAAAGAAGGTATGAAAGTTGCGATTGTTGAATCGGCTTGGCTTGATTACCCTGGTATGCGAATTGCATGGCAAAAAGGCGATTCTAACATAAAGGCAAAGTTTGCAAAAACACCAAAAAAACTTGGTTTTAAAGGTCTCGATGAGAAGGCATATTTTGTCGAAAAAGGCGGTATGTATTTGGTAAAAGAAACACAGGATTATATCGCAAAAACAAAGGGCTCGCGTGCGTTCCCATGGAGAGCGTTTATCGTTGCACGCAATGATATTGAGCTTGCTGACAACGACACAGTTTTCCGTTTGGCAGAACCACAAAAATTTGCAGATACATCGTGGATTAAAATCGGTACATCAGTTTGGGATTGGTGGGTAAATTGGAATACTGAAAATGTAGATATTCCGCTTTCGTTCAATCTCGATATGTGCAAATATTACATCGATTTTGCAGCAGAAAATAATATTCCATTTGTAACGTTCGACGCTGGCTGGCACGTCGGTAGAGATCACTTTACTACAAAAAATAATAAAGAGTTTCTTATAAATTACGTTAAACCCGAAAACTTTATTAACGGTAAGCCTCGTGTTGATATTCCCGAAGCTGTCAGATATGCAAATTCAAAAGGGGTAAAGGTTATCATTTGGATTTTCAGTAGAGTAGTTTTTGATTATCCAGAACAAGCACTCGACCTCTTCAAAAGCTGGGGCGTTTACGGCTTGAAAATCGACTTCAACGATCGAGACGACCAATGGATGATTAACCACTTTGAAAATATTACACGCCTTGCGGCAGAACGCAAAATGGTTATCGATTGGCACGGCTGTCCAGCACCGGCAGGTTTCCAACGTACATACCCAAATGCTGTAAATTTTGAAGGTGTTTATGGTGGCGAAGTAAATAAATGGAGCAAGGCAATTACACCATCGCATAATGTCGATTTGGTGTTCACAAGAATGCTTTTAGGCTCAATGGATTATACGTCGGGTGGTATGCGTAATAAGACAATCGGCAATTGGACAAAATCAAATGATTTCCCGAATGTACAAGGAACTCGTGCCCATATGCTTTCGCACTATGTTTTGTTTAATGAACCATTGAAGATGATTAGCGATATGCCAAGTGAATATCGCAAAGTTCCAGAACAACTTAAGTTTATGGCAGAAGTGCCAACCTCCTGGGACGAAACAAAAGCTCTCGATGGCAAGATGGGTGAATATGTTGTAATTGCACGTCGCAAGGGCGATGTATGGTATGTCGGCGGTATGTGCGACTGGGGCGGAAAGAAATTTAAGCTCGATTTATCAAAATTCTTGCCAAAGGGAAAATTCAAAGCAGAAATTTTCCAAGATGGTATGAACTCGAACAAGATTGCAACAGATTGCAAACGTATCGTCAAAGAAGTAAGCTCGAAAGATGTTCTTGATATCGAGATGAAAAAAGGTGGCGGTTTTGCAATCAAACTCGTTCCAGTAAATAATTGGATTTGGTAAGGTAAAAATATGAAAAAATTATCGTTATTTTTAGGCGTATTATTTTCGGCTTCGGCAATTTTTGGTGCAGAACACATCGTAAAATCGCCAAATGGAAAGCTTGAAGCAGTTGTGTCTGACGCAAACGGAGTTTTGACCTTTGGTGTAAATGCCGACGGAAAAACTCTCATTCCGTCTTTTGAAATCGGTATGAAAACATCGCACGGCGAAGTCGGTAAAGATGCGAATTTGGAAGTTATGGACTTCAACCGAATTGAAAATAAAATCGAAAATAAGTTTGGTATAAGAAGTCAAGTTATCGACAACTGCAACGAGTATCGTTTCTGCCTAACACCACGTCAATGGCTGTATGTTCGTGCGTATGACGACGCTGTCGCATATCGTTTCCAAACACGTTTGGGCGATGTAGATATTACAGTTGAGAATGAAAAATTCTCGCTCCCTGTTTCAGATTCCGACCAAATGATAGCACATCCGCTCAATGAATATACATCGTTTGAAAGCGATTATGTTTGGGGCGACATCTCGAAGATGAAAAAGATGTATAGCGTTATGCTCCCATTTGTCTTTAAGAGAAATGGATACACTATCGGGTTGCTCGAATCGGATGTTAGCGATTATCCGTCGCTCCGTTTGGCATATCCTAAAGATGCAAAATGTCCGCAAGGATTTTTCTCAAAATACCCAAAATCATTTTACGAAAACAGAAAATACGAATGGCAAGCAAAAGAAGTTGAACCATTTATTGCAAAGACAAATGGTATGCGTTATTACCCATGGCGTGCGTTTGTTATCGCAAAAGATGAAGCTCAACTTGCTTGCAACGACCTCTCTTTCAGATTGGGTAGCCCATCAAAAATTAAAGATACATCGTGGATTCAAGGCGGAATATCTGTTTGGGATTGGTGGAATAATTGGACCTTAACTGATGTCGATTTTGAATCGGGCATAAATATTGAAACATATAAATATTATGTGGATTATGCAGCGAAAAATAAAATCGATTGGATTGTAATCGACACAGGTTGGCTCAATGGTGCTGAAATTGGACGTGTATCGCACGAAGGGTGCGATGAAATGTTTATGGAAGAAAATTTGTACCTCGACGTTCCTGAAATCATCAAATATGCACATGAGAAAGGCATAAAAATTATGCCTTGGATTCTCGCACGCACAATGCATAAATACGATGAAGAAGCGTTTAAAATCTTCAAAAGATGGGGTGCTGACGGCTTGAAAATCGACTTTATCGACCGTGACGACCAACTCGCAAACCGTATGCTCGAACGCTTTGCGTATCTCGCATCGAAATACAAAATGGTTGTCGACTTCCACGGATGTATTCCACCAAACGGGATTCAACGAACATATCCAAATGTCTTGAATTTTGAGGGCGTGCGTGGAATGGAATGCACAAAGTGGATGCCTGTTCCTCCAAAACATAATCTTACAATTCCGTTCGTAAGAATGCTCGCAGGTCAAATGGACTATACTCCTGGAGCAATGCGTAATACGGCAAAAGAACACTACAAAACTTGCTTTACAGAACCATTCGCAATGGGAACCCGAGCTCAACTTACAGCAATGTTTGTGATATACTTTGCACCATTCCAAATGATGTGCGACTCGCCTTCGATGTATTTGAAATGTCCGCAGACACTCAAGTTTGTTTCGACTATGCCTACAACTTGGGACGATTCAAAAGTTATCGCTGGGGAAATCGGCAAATACTTGATTATGGCACGTCGCAAGGGTGATGATTGGTATATTGCAGGTATGTGCGATTGGAGCGGAAAGAAAGTGAAAATCGATCTTTCTAAAATCGTTCCAGAAGGCGAATACAAAGCTGAAATCTTCAAAGACGGCACAAACGCAAATCGCATTGCAACCGACTTTACATACGAAGAACGCAATGTTAAATCGACAGATGTTCTCGATATTGAGATGAAAAAAGGTGGCGGGTTTGTCGTAAAGTTGAAGAAATAATTTAGTGGAATATAAAATCGGCAGTAAATCTACTGCCGATTTTTTTGTGATTACGCTATTATATTATTGACAAATTGTTGGGGTTTTGTTTTTCATATATGTCGTATGAAAAAGTTTATTCCAATCTTATTATCTTTATTTAGTGTTTCAGCTTTTGCTCAAATACAAGCCGATACTCCCGTCAATATTGCTTCCGGTGAAACAGCAATATCATCTGCTGAATGGCTTGTTCAAGACTCAGACATTATCATAAATGGATCTCTAACTTTTGATTCGGGCGTATCGCAGTATGCTATTAAAGTTGCGAAGAAGGCAATTACAATTGGTTCGACAGGTGTGTTGAGAATGAACTCAAATTTATCTGCGGAGAGTAATAAACAAAATACTCTCAGTTTGGGTGCGTGGGCAGGTGCTGCAACTATAACAATTGAAGATGGCGGTAAGTTGTACGAAGATAAAATTACGATAACTGCAACAAATTCTGTAATAAATGTTTATAATCCTGACGGTTTCAATCCAGTTAAATCTGATTATGCACAGATATTTTTCTATTATGATGGAAAATTGAATATGTATGGTGCTGGTGCATATAATTACATATTTGCTGCAAATACAGATAAAATTGCAACATTGGGTTTTTCAAAAAATGTAGATCTCAATGTTATGGGGTATGGTAATAATAATAGCTTTAATTTAAAACTTGTTGATTTTACAGAAACAAATTCAATCTTTTTATCATCTATGATTGATAAAACAGAATGTATGCTTACTTTTAGCGACTTAGGGGTAGATAAATATGCAGTATCATTTTACGATGGCGAAACGCTTAAAAAGACAATTACAATCACTGGTGCTGATTTAAGCGATTATTCACTTGAGCAAGCAACTGTTGATGGTGTGAATGGATATGTGCTTGCAGTTGCAGTTCCAGAGCCAGCCGAATGGGCGATGATTTTTGGCGGGATTGCACTTGCTTTGGCAATCTATCGCAGACGCAAATAAGAAAATATATTTTTTATAAGCAACTTCGTCGAAACGGACGAAGTTGCTTTTTTTCGCAGTATTTTTAATTTGACCTACATTTATTTTGTAGTAGATTTTTAGGCATATGAAGAAGAATATAATCGCAATATTTGCTGTTTGTGTTGGGTTTGTTTTGGCACAGGCAGAATCTTTCACAGTAAAATCGCCAGATGGTAAGCTTGAAGCAATTGTAAACGACGGCTCGAAGCTTACTCTCGAAATTAAAGCAGACGGAAAGACTGTTTTTGATGCGTTCAAAATCGGTATGAAAACTGATAAGGGCGATTTTTCGGGCAAAGCAAAAGGCTCAACATCGTCATCGTCGGACGGAGTAATTAAGACGGTTTACGGCATACGCTCGAACGTTAAAGATAAATATAATCAACTTGATGTCGACTTTAACAATTTCCGCTTGAGTGTGCGTGCATACGACGAAGCAATCGCATATCGCTTTGCATACACAAAAAATGGCGAGATTGTCGTGTACGATGAAACTCTCGAATTGCCATTGAAAAGCGACGACAAAATTATCGCTCACGCAGTAAATGGTGTTCAAAGTTCGTTTGAAGAATTTTTCTTGCGTGAAACAGTTGCCGATATGAAAAAACATCATTCATACTCGTTGCCTTTCTTGACAAAGAAAAATGGCTATACTGTTGCGATTGTAGAATCTGACGTACTCGATTACCCTGGTATGCGTTTTGCAGAAGGTGCAAAAGCCCTCTTTTCAAAAGCTCCAAAATCGTTAAAGCAAAAGAATAAATTTATACGCACCGTAAACGAAACTTACGACTATATCGCAAAAACAAAAGGGGTGCGTACATTCCCATGGCGTGGGTTTATCGTGGCTCGCAACGATATTGACCTTGCTGACAACGACACTGTTTATAAGCTCGCATCGGCATGCAAACTTGGCGATACATCGTGGATTCAACCAGGAACATGTGCTTGGGAATGGTGGAGCGATTGGCAAGTTGAAGGTGCCGGTTTTGTAGGCGGTGTAAATAACGAAACATACCGCTATTATATCGACTTTGCAGCAGAAAATAATATTCCATACGCTCTCTTTGACGCAAGCTGGCTCACAGGTGTTGACGTAGGCGGAATGGACGAAAATATCGACGAAGCTATGATTAGCGGAAAGACTGCTATCGATGTTCCAGGTCTTATTAAATATGCACACTCAAAAGGCGTTAAGATTCTCCTTTGGTGCTTGGGACAATCAATGGATAAGTATGGCGACAAGGCGTTCGACCTCCTCAAGTCATGGAATGCAGATGGTGTTAAGATTGACTTTATCGACCGAGACGACCAACAAGCTTCGCAATTCTATGAAAGAATGGCAAAGCTCGCAGCCGATAGACAAATGGTTGTCGACTTCCATGGATGTGCAAAGCCAGCAGGTTTGCAACGTACATATCCAAACGTAGTTAATTTTGAAGCTGTGCGTGGTTGCGAATTTAATAAATTTTCTGACGGAATTCCACCATCGCATAATATCGATTTGTTGTTCACAAGAATGTTGCAAGGTCCAATGGATTACACTCCAGGGGGGCTTCGCAATGTGCAGAAAAAAGATTTTAGAAGATCGTTCTCGCTCCCAAATGTAATGGGTACACGCTCGCATATGGTTTCGATGTTCGTGCTTTTCTATGGTCCAGTTCAAATGCTTTGCGATTCAGCGTCGGAATACAAAAAATATCCTGATATTTTGAACTTCCTCGCAAATGCTCCTACATCGTGGGATGATACAAAAGCACTCGAAGGTAAAATCGGCGAGTATGTAGTTATCGCACGTCGCAAGGGCGATTCATGGTACATCGGTGGTATGACAGACTGGAATAGTCGTGAAGTCGAAATCGACCTTTCAAAGATTCTCCCAGAAGGGAAAGATTTTAAAGCTGAAATCATCAAGGACGTAGAAAATTCAAACAGAATGGCGACAGATTATGTTCGTGAAGTCCAAGAAATCACTTCGGCAACTACTCTTAAAATTAAGATGCAAAAAGGCGGTGGTTTTGCTGTAAAAATCACTCCAAAAATGATTCCAGTTGTAGACGATATCATTAAGTTCTTTGCAGACTAATTTTAACCGAGTTTGATTTGAGAGCGGAAGGGGCGTATATAAATATCCTGCATTGAGCGGGCGATGTGCGAACCGAGTTTGATTTGAGAACGGAAGGTGTAAAATCCCTTCCGTTTTTTTTGTGAACATTTTTCTCTTTTGTTAGTCTTTATAAAATGACTTGACAAAAATAGAGGCTATTTTAGATTCTTATCTCATACGTTTGAGGAGCGTAATTTTATAACAAGAAAATACACAAATATGAATAGAAGAGAATTCGTAAAAAAGATTGCAGGTGCAGGTCTTGCTGTCGGTTTTCCGACGATTATTCCGGCATCGGCATTAGGTAAAGATGGTGCAGTAGCACCGAGCGAAAGAATAACTTTTGCTACAATCGGGTTGGGTACACAAGGTACTGGTAATACCAAGGTTTTTTTCAGCGATAGACGCTTGCAGTTGGTAGCACTTTGCGATGTTAACGCAACAGAAGGTAAACAATACTACGGCTATTCAAATAATGCTCAATGGGGCTTGCAGAATGCTCGCAAATTGTTCGGTATGGATATTCCTTGCTATAACGACTTCCGTGAAGTTGTCGCACGCAAAGATATCGACTTTATCCAATCGGCAACACCTGACCACTGGCACGCAATCATCGGTATGGCTTGCGTTGCGGCAGGAAAAGACGTCTATGGCGAAAAACCTTTAACACGCACAATTCGTGAAGGTAAAGTTTTACGTGATGCAGTAGTACGTTCGGGCAGAATTTGGCAAACAGGCTCATGGCAACGTTCTATTCCAGAATTTGTCAGAGCTGCCGAAATTATCCGCAACGGATATTTGGGCAGAGTGCATCGTGTACAAATTGGCTTGCCATCAAACTTCAAGGCAGAAACACTTTCGCCAGTTCCAGTTCCAAAGGGATTCGACTGGGAAATGTGGCAAGGTCCGGCACCACGTGTTGAATATTATCACCCAAATAAGACATTCACACGTTGGCGTGGTATTATGAATTATTGTGCTGGTAAGATTGCAGACTGGGGAGCACACCACTTGGATATCGCACAATGGGCGTTGGGCGTAGATGAATCGGGTCCGGTTGAAGTTGTTCCAGAATTTGTGGAATGGCCAAAAGATGGCTTCTCTGACCAACCAATGAAGTTCAGCGTAACGCTTTATTATAAGGAAGGTTTTGAAATCAATATTTCTGATATGAACCTTATCGGTGTTGAATTCTTCGGCACAAAGGGTTCGATGTATGTAACACGTGGTAAGATGTCGTCAAGCCCAATCGGTATTGCAGAAACTCGAATTCTCCCAACCGAAGACAGACTCTATCCACCACGTTCAGACAATCACTTTACAGCGTTTGTCGATAGTATTCTCGACCGTCGTCGTGCAGTAACAGATATTAATATTGCTCACCGTACAAACACAGGTTGCTTGCTCGGAGAAATTGCATATCGCCTCAATCGCCCAATTAAATGGGATCCTGTTAAGGAAGAAATTATTGGCGACGAACAAGCATCACGTATGTGCGACCGTGCATACTGTGCACCATGGCAACTCAAAGCATAAAGAGAAAGGAACTTTGAAAATGAAAAAATTTACATTCTCGATGTTGTCGGCACTTTGTATGGGTGCATGTGCGTCATTGTATGCCGATAATTACACAGACTTCCAAAACTATAAACCTGGCGAAAGTCTCGCATGGTTTTACGACCTCCGTACAAAGTCGCTTGTAAAGAGCAACTCAAAAGCGGTTGAAGCAAAACTTTTGTCGATTATCGACAGCAAGGAAATCTCGGACGCAGCGTTCGATAGAGCTTGCGAAATTCTCAAGCTGATTGCGACAGATGATAGTATTGAAGTGTTGTCAAAATATATCGGCGATGACTTCCGTACATCGTGGGTATGCAGTGTCTTGGTAACAATCGATGATGACGATGTCGATGAAATCCTTATCAAGAAACTCCCAAGCTTGAATACGAAAACTGCAAAAGAAGTTATCTCGACTCTCGCATCACGTGGAGATGACGATAGCATTGAAGTTATCGCAAAATATACAAATAGCGAAGATAAATCTCTCGCAGAATTTTCGGTTTATGCGTTGGGCAGATTCCTCGATGATGACGCAGTAGAAGTTTTGGCTGATATAGCAAAGAAAGGTGATTTCCGTCAGCAAGCCTCATACGAAGCACTCTCGGCAATCGCAAACAACGCAATGCTCGCTGGGAAAAAGTCGCTCGCTAAAGAAGCACTTGAAGCAGTTCCAGAAGATTTCGCACAGTCTATCTCAACTCGTGCAATGCTCGCAAAGAACAAGGTAAAGTATCTCGATTCTTTGATTATACAAGGTAAGAACGTTGGCGAAGCTGGTCGACTCATCTATAAAAATCGCAAATTTGAAGATTCAGAAGCGATTATTGAAGCATTCCCGAATCTCTCAAGGGAAGGTCAGTTGGCAGTGATTAGCACGTTTATGGAATCGGGTGATACACGTTTCTACCCAACTGTTGCTCCGCTTTTGGATTCAAAGGATTTTGACCTGAAACTCGAAGCGGTTTACTCGGCTCGATTCATCTGCACCGACGAAGCTAACTTCAAAAAGATTTATCCAATGATGTCCGACGGGCACAGAATTTTGAAGCAACAAGCTCGCCGTGTATTTGAAGAAAACCCAAGCTTTGCAGTTGTAAAAGTCCTCAAGGAAAAAGAAGCACAAGGAGATTTGCTCGCACTCGAAATTCTCGTAAATCGTGGCGATATTGACGCTCGTGCAAAGATGTGGAAGCTTTTCCTTGAAGGCGGTTATGAAGATTCAAAAGTATATCAAGCATTTGAAAATTCTATTGTAACTGGAGAACTTCGTGAGTTGGCAAAAAACTTGAAGTCGGACAACAAGAAACTTCAACAAGCAATTGCTCGTGTAATTATCAGAAAAATCGCAAAGACTCGTGATAAGCTCTATATGGGCGGTGCAGCGTATGAAGTACTCAATGGTATCGTCAATGAAAACGACCCGATGTGGAAGTTTATCCAATCGAAACTCAAGACCAAGATTGCAAAACGCAAAAATGTATGGCAATCAGAATTCCGCTTGCGTGCTGTTGAAGACGACAAAATGAAAGTCGCAGAAGGTGCAGAACCCGACTTGGATAGAGGTTTTGTCGACCTTTTCGACGGAAAGACTCTCAAAGGTTGGAAGACATCGACAGGTAGTGCATACTACTCGGTTGTAGACGGTTGCATTCAAGGTGTTCTCGATAGAAAGATGAAGCAAAATTCATTCCTTATCACTGAACGCAACGACTATAAAGATTTCATCTTTACTTGCGATTTCAAATGGGAAGAACTTGGCAACTCTGGTATTATCTTCAAGGGATACTTTAATGAAAATGGTAAAGTAGTTGGTCCACAAGCGGAAATGTGCGATAATCGCGTTCGCCGTTGGTCTGGTGGCATCTACCACGAAGGCAAAGAATGGAAATACTCGCTTTCACGCCAAGACCAAGAAGATGCTCGCAATGCTGTTGATCTCGACTCGTGGAACAGAATGACGATTAAGGTTGAAGGCGACAGAATGCAAACATGGATAAACGGCGTTCCTGTTGCTGATTTGGTATGGAAAGACGTAAAACCAGGCTTTATCGGGTTGCAAGTCCACATGGGAAAACAAGGAAAAATTCTTTGGAAAAATATTAAAATTAAAGAATTAAAATAAGTAGGTTCGCAAAATTTCAAATAGGGGAAAGCTCACAAGGCTTTTCTCTTTTTTTGTTTGATTTTCTGTCAGAAATTTACTACAAAACAGTTATGCTTTTCGAGAAAACAATGCTTAAACGTATTCCACAGTACGAGGCTGACGGAATACTCGATTCTGCCAACGCTACACGGCTAACAGAACATTTAAAGAAGTCGGTTCAAACAGAGAAATCCTACTTCATATCGGCAATATATTTTGCGGGAGTGATATTATTGCTTGTGTCGGCGTGTCTATTTGTTGTCAACGTTTGGGATAATTTAGATATAGTTCAAAAATTAGTTATTGCATTTGTTCCTCTTGTTTTATCAGGGATATTTGGTGCAGTTGTGATAGCTAAAAATTGGGGCGTATTATTGAGCGAGAGTGCTGGAATTTGCAATATTGTCTCGTTCGGATTTATGCTTACGGTTGTCGCAGATACGTTGGGGTTGCCTCCAAATGCAAAGGCGTTCCTAATGCTATTAATTACATTTGGCTTAATTGCTGTTTATATTTTTAAATCTAATATTGTTGCTGGCGGAATCGCAATTTTGACTGCTATATTGTTCGATGAATTTCGACGAGAAATTCCAACAACATTTGATATGTTCTTTGTTCTAATTGCGTTTACACTCGTTTGTATTTTTACGGCTAAAAATTGGAAAAAATCGACTATTCTGCAACGAATACTCGGTCTTGTTGTTTGTATTTGTGCTTTAGTTGCGAGTAGCGGGTTTGTGAAAATGCTACTTAATTATGGCTGTGTGGATTATGTCTCGGGCTGGCATGTTTTTGAGAGTTCTGGCATTATTCTTTACGCGTTGGCTTCGATATTGTTGTTGTCGGCTTCGTTTGGGAGGTTTGCAAATCTCGAATTTTATAAACTTCCACATCTCTATGTCGGGATAGTTGTCTTGTCGTTTGCATTTGGTTCAATCAATTTTAGTAGTGAATTTAGCGATATAGGTAGAGGCTATTCAAGACTGATTGAAAGATATCCAGATACAGCAGTAATGATGTTCATTGCACTTGTGTGTGTCGTATCTGTCGTGTATCTTGTGATGGTTTACAAAGCACTTCGTGCAGAAAATAAACATTTGGGAATGGTGGTGTTGTCGCTAATGTTCCCATTGTATATGATTATATATTTTACCGAAGCCAAAACATTTTTGCCATATATGTTGATTGTAAATGTGCTTTACTTTGTGTCGGCTGGTTTGTTCATATATGCAGGGGTAAAAAAGCGTGATTATCTTTTTGGTAATATTGGTATAGGTATGTTAATTTGCCAATCGGCTATTAGATTGTTTAATTCGGATGTTGAAATTTTAGCAAGAGCGATATTCTTTGCGATTTGCGGTGTATTAGTGATTGTTATAAATAGAATTATCAGCAAGAGAAGAGGAGGTTGCGATGAAGAATAAGAAAATATTATTAGCGTTATTTTTCATTGTTGTACTTGTCCAAATCGGGATTGGGCTAAAAAGTGCATTTGGGGGAATCGATATTTTACAATCTGGGCAAGTTGTAAAATTAAAGTGCAGTATTGGGAATATCGGAAGTTGGAATTATCGAAATTTAATTATAAGAGAAAGGGTAAATTCTTTCTACTTGCCTTATAACAGCGATATAGTGTTTGTTGAAAAAGAAATAAAAAAGGCAAAAAAGAAAAAGAGTTATCCAGAAAATATTGATCTTTGGGGTTATAAGTCAGAATTTTATATAGGTTTTAAAGAGGGGAAAGACGGGATATATTTCCCCGAAGCCTACGCTACAAAGCCTGATAATTTTGATATTTATTTTAAGACAACTCCTTCAATTTGCATTTTAATTAAATACGAGAATAAAAAGGAAGTGTTGTTGCCAACGCCCAAGATAGTATTCAATTCAATGTCTATTAAATTGTCGTATTCGGAAAAACAGCTGAAGAAAATTGCGGGTTATGTGAATAATATTCCAGGAGAAAAACGTAATGCAGTCGGCGTTTTTAGGTATCGAGATGGCACATTCTTGCCAGTAGATATTATTGTTAACGGAAAATCGCTCAATGAAATTGCTGGAAAAAAGAATTTTGAAAAATAATATAAAAAACCTGCTTGACAAATCATAGGGATAACGTAATCTACAAATCTTTTAATAATTTTTTAGAGAGGTAATTTACCATGGGACAACCAAAACGCAAACAGTCAAAACAACGCACACGCATCCGTCGTGCTGCAAATCATTATGAGCTTCCACAGTTCGCTAAAGACCCAACTGATGGCTCAATCTGTATGTCGCACAGAGTAAATCCGTCTAACGGAATGTACCGTGGCAGACAAGTTATTAGCGTAAAAGTATAATCAATCGCTAAAAAAAGGGGTGCATTAAAGCTCCCTTTTTTTGTAGTATAAGGGGGGGGGCATTGCATTAAAGTTCCCTTTTTTTGTGAAGATTGAAGGAGGGGGCGTGCAAGAAGCTCCCTTTTTTGAAGTTATGGAATGAGGGGGCGAAAGCTCTTCCTTTTTTCGTGAGATTGAGAGATGTATTTTTCAAAGCAATCGCCATTTATTGAGGCTGATGTGTGAAATTCAAAAAAGTGCAAAAAGTAGACAAAAAGCGTTTGGATACAAATATATCTCGATGCTTTTTTTTGTGTTGTAAAACGTGATTATTTTTGTAATACTTTACGCGTTTTTCTTTTATGGGGAAATAATAATTTTAGCGATGAGCAACAATATCCCTACAATCGCCGTAGATGTTATGGGTTCGGACCTCGGACCTGAAGAACTTATTGCGGGTGTTCGTCTCGCTCTGTCAAACGACAAGAGCGAATACCAACTTATTATCGTCGGTCGCGATGACACTGTTACGCCTTTGCTTTCAAGATACGGAATCTTAAATGATAAACGTATAAAAATCTACAATGCTTCTGAAGTTATTGAGATGCACGAAAAGCCTATTCAGGCAATGAAAACAAAACGCGACTCGTCGATGATGCGAGCAATCGAGCTCGTTAAACTCGGCACTGCCGATGCTGTCCTCAGTTGCGGAAATACTGGTGCTATGATGGCTGGTGGTACTATCAGACTTCGCACAATGGAAGGTGTTGAGCGTCCAGCGTTGGGTACGGTTATACCTGGCAAGACAAAACACTTTGTTATGATTGATGTCGGTGCTGCACCTGATCCAAAACCAGAAAGTCTTGTCGATAACGCAATTTTGGGTGCTAATTATGCACGAGTTGCTTTGGGCGTGAAAAATCCTCGTGTTGGTCTTTTGAGCAATGGTACCGAAGATAGCAAGGGCAATATGCTTGTTCAAACTGCACATCGTCTTTTTAAAGCTCAAGAAGGCGTGATAAATTACGGCGGACTCATCGAAGGTTTCAATCTTTTTGATGGCGAGTGTGATGTTGTTGTGTGCGATGGTTTCACTGGAAATGTCGTGCTAAAATCTCTCGAAAGTTGTGCGAGAATGTTTAAGGATATTCTCAAGGAAGAGATTATGCGTTCGTGGATTTATAAGATTGGTATGCTTATCGCAAGTGGAGCATTTAGAAATATGAAAAAGCGTATGCCTATCGAAAAATTTTCGGGTGCACCACTTTTGGGCTTAAATGGTTTGGTCGTAAAGGCACATGGATCGAGCAATCGAAAACAAATTGCTGGGGCGATTGAAATCACGCTTCGTTGTTTGAGAAATAAGATGCAAGAGCAAATTAAAAACGACGTATTTAAGCTTCGTGAAATTGTCGCACAAAATAAGGCTATTGCTCTCGAACGTGAACGCAAACTTGCCGAAAAGGGCGACGCATAAAAATTGTTCTTTAATTTAATGTACCGATGCTTTTTTGCGGTACAAAATGTTAATCAGAAGAAATGTTTTATCTGAAATTATGGAAATAAAAAAACCAAAATCTATTATTATAAGTGGAACAGGTAGGTATGTTCCTGAAAAGGTCTTGACTAATCTCGACCTTATGAAGTTTGTCGACACTTCGGATGAGTGGATTTATGAACGCTCGGGTATCCGCCAAAGACATATCGCTGGCGAGAATGAGACAACTTCAGATATGGCGTTGAATGCCTCTCGTGAGGCTCTCGCATCGGCTGGAATGGACGCATCTGAAATCGATTTGGTGATTGTAACAACTGTCAATCCCGATATGATGTTCCCGTCGACAGCGTGTATTTTGCAAGCAAAACTTGGTATTCGTAATAACATTCCTTGCTTCGATTTAGAGGCGGCGTGTTCTGGTTTTGTCTATGGTGTTGAGGTCGCAACACGCATGATGCAAAGTGGATTTTATAAAAATGCACTCGTTGTAAGTTCCGAAAAATTAAGTTCAATTTTGAATTGGGAAGATCGTGCAACTTGCGTGCTTTTTGGTGATGGTGCCGGTGCGGTCGTACTGAGTGCGTCAGACCAAGAGGGCGTTGGGATTATCGATACTGTGCTGGGTGCAGATGGTTCAGACACTGCGATGCTCCGTATGCCAGCAGGGGGCTCGATGATGCCAGCTTCGGCTGAAACAGTCGCAAAAAAACTTCATAGCGTACAAATGGACGGCAAGTCGGTTTTCAAACACGCAGTAAAAACGATGCAAGAAAAGGCTCTTGAAGTTTTGGAGCGTACAGGTGTGCCAGCCGAAAAAATCGCACTTTTGATTCCGCACCAAGCTAACGCACGCATTATAGAAAGCGTTGCAAAGCGTATAAAAATTCCAGCTGAAAAAGTTTATGTGAATGTTGAAAGATACGCAAATACATCTTCGGCATCGATTCCTATTGCACTTGATGAAGCTGTGCGAGCGGGCAAAATCTCTGCGGGCGATTATGTTTTGTTTGTCGCCTTTGGAGCAGGGATGACGTGGGGTGCAACTTTGGTAAAATGGGGAAAATAAAAAAATGGAAGTCTTGAAAAAGACTTCCATTTTTTTTTGCGATGTTTGTGCGAATTGTCAGAAAAATTTTACTATTTTACTTCGGTAATTTCGTACATTACGCTCATAAAAGATTTGTTGAAGCGATTATTGATACCTTGGTTCATCAAATATTCTCCCGACACAATTCTGTTGTGTATTGGTGCATTCGATTTACCCGAGATGTTTGATTCAACAACTTTGTACTTCTTGTTTGGGTCAAGCCCTTCAAGCTTTATAAAAGGTCGGTAGTAAACCGATGCGAATGTGTGTTGGAAGATGAACGCAACAGCTTTGCTCTTGTCTTTAGATACGAACATATTTGCCGCAAAATTCTTATCTTCAAAAGGCGAGATAAGGCGATACATATCGCCGTCTTGTACGATATTGCGAATTCTTTTGTAAATACCGACAGCACGTTTCAATTCTTTGTATTCGTCAGGAGGTAGATTTTTTGGTCGCATCTCGATACCAAAGCGACCCATCATTGCGACGTCAGTACGGAACTTCATTGATGTTTCAATTCCTCTACTTCCTGATTTTGGGACGTGTGCGCCAATCGCTTTCATAGGGTAGAAAAGCGATTCTCCGTATTGAATAAAGAGACGGCAGAATGGGTTTGTGTTGTCGCTACCCCAAACTTCTTCGCAGTATTTGAGTGATGCGTAGTCGATACGTCCACCGCCACTGGCACACGCTTGAACGAGAATGTCTGGATATTTTGCACGAATGCGTTTATAGACATTGTTCAAACCTTCGACGTATTTTATATAGAAGCGTTCTTGTTCGTCGGCTGGCATAAAGTTTGAGCCGATTTGTTCGAGGTGTCGGTTGGCGTCCCACTTAATGTAAGTGATATTTTTAGACATCTTCAAGACTGAGTCGAACACGCCGAATACGAAATCTTGAACTTCTGGATTTGAGAGGTCGAGAAGCCATTGGTATCTGATTGTTGGCTTTTCTCTGCCTTTTGCACCGACAATCCAGTCGGGATGTTTTTGAGCGATTTCGCTATTGGGGTTTGCCATTTCTGGTTCAATCCAGATACCGAATCGCATACCCTTTTTGACCGTGTAATCGGCGATAGGAGCAATACCATTCGGAAATTTTCTCTTGTTGATTTGCCAATCGCCCAAGCCAGCTTTTGCGTTGTCGCGTGGGAATTTTTCTGAACCAAACCAGCCGTCGTCCATAACATAAATTTCTGCACCGAGTTCGGCGGCGTCGTCGATAATTTCATACATAATAGACTCGTTCACATCGAAGCCAGTGCCTTCCCAGCAGTTGAGGATAATCGGGCGTTGTTGATTGCCCTTGTAAATTCCGTAGTTTCTTGCCCAGTCGTGAAGGTTTCTCGAAGCTTGTCCAGACCCGTTGGCAGAGTATGTCAAAACCATTTCTGGAGTGATAAATTTTTCACCTTTTTTGAGCTTATAATTTGTAGGAGCGATTCCACTTATGATATTCAGTTGCATGAAATCGTCATAATCGAAATCGATTTTATAGTTTCCGTTCCAAACGAGAGCACCAGCGATGACTTCGCCTAATCTTTCGTTGCGTGGCGTATTTAATGCGAGCATAAACGCAGGATTTTCCGAAAGTGTAGTACGCACAAGCTTGCGAGATACGATAGATTTTGTACCACGGGTAAGCTCGTCTTCCGACACATTGGCTTCGTACGCCCATTGTCCGTTGATGTGCGTTAGAAAATATTTCTTTGCACGCAACGATACATATGACGACGCAAAGTTTTGCAATGTAATATCGCCATCTTCGTTATTTGTAATTTCTGCACGTTGAGTGATAACATTTTCTTTTTTGTGTGCAGTGTAAATTAAATCGACCAAAAAGTTATACTTTGTGTCTTTAAGCGAGATTGTGGTTGTCTCGATATTGCCATTGTCGGAAGTCGATTTCTTCACATCGACAAATCGCAATTCTGTGTTTAAATCGCCATCGAAGTGGATGACAGACAAGGCAGGTTCGATATAATTTTTACCGCCACGAGCCGAATAAAGCGGATTTTCCTCGCCCATTTCTGATGGTGTGAGTGTTCGCAATCCGATAAAATCTTTCGGGTTTGAAATCTTTTTTCCGTAATACTCAAAGTGTGGGGTTTTATTTTTCGTGTACGAAAAAATCATAGAAGTGTCGTTCGTAGAAACATCGACGACTCCAGTTGTTTTGTACCCGCCAGCGAAGAGGGTGAATGCTGATAATATCGATAAAATGGTAAATATATTTTTCTTCATAAACATTAGAATAAATTATGTTAATTTGCCTTCAAGATTTTATTGCAAATTAAATTAAAAAAAATATTGTGGAAGGTATGAAAATTAAAAAATTGATTCTTATTGCATTGTTGCCAATCCTCACTTTGTTCGGTTGTAATTCAACTGATACTCTCGATCCAAGCCCACGCGAGATAACAGGCGTGTTTAAGTACACTGGTGCAACATACTCGCCAATCCATTTTAATGCCCGATACAGATATGCTATCAACGATTTAGACGGCAAGTTTATCGCATATGTCGATACAACAAGAATTGTTCTTTCGTCGACAAACGCACTCATCGATAATGTCGTTGATATTCGTGGTTCGCTTGTGAAAGAAAATGGTGATAACGTTTTCCGCGCTGAATCAATAAAATTAAAAAAATAGTTTTTTTATGAGCGAAATTATAGACGGCAACGCAGTTGCAAAAAGTATTCATCAAGAATTGACAGCAGAGCTCGCATCGTTGAAATACGATCGTCCTCCATGTGTGGCATTTATTCGTGTTGGTGAAGACCCAGCATCAGTTTCATATGTGAAGAAAAAGGAAAAAGTTGCTGGCGAAATCGGTATCACAAGTCGTTTGCATATCCTTCCAGAATCGACACCTCAGGATGAGCTAAACGCACTTATAGATTCTCTCAATGCTGACGATTCTGTCGACGCAGTTCTTATCCAAGCACCATTGCCAAAGCAACTCAATGAACGAGATACATTCAACCGTGTGCGTGCAGATAAGGATGTTGACGGCTTCAGCAATGCAAACCTCGGCTTTCTTTGTCAAGAAGATTCGCGTGCATTTGTTGCATGTACGCCAGCTGGGATTATCGAGCTTTTGAAGCGTTCAAATGTAGAAACAAAAGGTAAGAAAGCTGTTGTAATTGGACGCAGTCTTATCGTTGGCAAACCAATGGCATTGCTTTTGATGCAAAAAGGTATGGACGCAACTGTAACTGTTTGCCACTCCCGTAGCGAAAATATGAAAGAAATTTGCTCGCAAGCCGATATTCTTATCGTAGCAGTTGGCAGACCAAATACAGTTAGTGCTGATATGGTAAAAGACGGTGCTTGCGTGATTGACGTAGGTATAAATCGTGTACCGTCGAGCGAAACAAAATCGGGATACCGATTAGTTGGCGATGTCGATTTTGCGAACGTTGCACCAAAGTGTTCAAAGATAACACCAGTCCCTGGTGGTGTAGGTCCGATGACTGTTGCGATGCTTATGAAAAACACAGTGTCGGCATACAAACGCCATATGGCAAAGTAAGTTTTTGCAAAAAGAAAATCCCACGTTCAAAATGAGCGTGGGATTTTTTTGTCGAAAAAATTATTAAGCTTTTATAACGAGTTCAGTCGGGAAGTGCGATATTCGCTTGCCCTCAAAACGTGAATCGCCAAAAAATTTTTCGATATCAAATTCGGCAGACGGCAGAATCTTTTTCTTCACAAGTTCTGGTTCAAGCTCGCCACCTTTGAAATATATTACACCGTTTTTCAAATTACCCTTTTTGCCCTTGTTTAAACGCTTGCGGACAAACCCAAAGAACATCGGCAATGCACAAACGGAGCGACCAGTAATGTAATCAAAACTATCTTTGTATTCTTCAATTCTCGCATTGTGTGCGTATGCGTTTGGCAGTTTTAAATCGACAAGCATCTCGTTAATCATAGCGATTTTTTTTCCGACGCCATCGAACATTTCAACTGTTGTATTGGGGTAAAGAATTGCAAGCACAATCCCCGGTAGACCGCCACCAGTGCCGACATCGGCAATCCTCGCATCGTCGGCAGGTTTGAAAAATTGCGATATCGACGCACAGAAAGCGATATGTCGATATTCGACATCGTCCATATCTTTTCTCGAAAGCAAATTTACTTTCTGGTTTACTTCTCGCAAAAGTTCGCCAAAGCGACTGAGTTTTGCGAGCGTGTCGGGCGACAAATCTGAAAGCTTTTCAAAAGGATTCATTAGAATACTTCTTCGCTCTTAAAGAATCGTGCAATTTCTATTTGTGCGTTTTCAACCGAGTCTGATGCGTGGCAAATATTTTCGCGTGTGTTTTCGCCAAAGTCGCCACGAATAGTTCCAGCTGGAGCTTCTTGAGAATTTGTAGGTCCTAAAAGTTTGCGTACTTTTGCGACAACATCAACACCTTCGAGTACCAACATAATTATTGGTTTGCGTTGCATAAACTCTACAAGCGGTGGATAGTATGGCTTGCCGACGATATGTGCGTAATGCTCTTGCAAAATCGACTCGTTAAGTTGCGTCATTTTCAACGCTACAATTTCAAAACCTGGTTTTGTCAAACGTGCGATAACATCTGCAACGAGATGTTTTTCAATGCAGTCTGGTTTCAATATTACAAATGTTCTTTCTTTCATATTTTCTGACTTTGTTTTTTTTATCGGATACCTTCAAACAAAAAAAACTATTTAATTCAATTTTTTTTGTAGAACTGTAAATTGCTTGATTTTTCAATTTAAATAAAGAGAATATAGATATGAAAAATTTTAGGAAAGCATTTTCTCTTATTGAATTAATTTTAATCGTCATAATTGTCGGATTAGTCGGTGCAGTTTGTGTTCCGACGATGGTTAAAATACGCAAGATTGCTCGCGAAAACGCAATCGAAATGAATGTGAAAGATATTATCAGTGCAGGTAAACGTTATAATATCGAAAAAGATACAAAGTCGGTCGATTACAAAACACTTGTGGAATCAAAATATATTAAAGAATGTAAGTCGGTTGGTGGAGAATCGTACGATGCAATCAGGATTGAAAACGCTGGTGGAAAAATCGTAGTAGATAATCCGTTTGGCGATAAAATCGAAAAAGAATACTAATTTGAATTTCTAAAAAATAAGCTTCGGGCGATTTGCTCGAAGCTTTTTTTATACCCGTTTTTTCTTTTCATACCTATTTTTTATGTTAGACAAAAATTTTTAACTCTGTAAAAATATTGCGATTATGAGACTACTAAAAAAATTAATTGTTGTATCGGGTATCGTTTGCATGATGCTCTCGATGTCGGCGTGCAAAAAAAATAATATTGTTATTTTCGATGCAGAAAATACACCCGATAAAAAACCGTTCATCATCACAGATAAAACTCCATTTGTGATTAAAGGGAATTGGGACCTTTCAAAAAATCTCGATTTCTTGATTGATGTCGAAGAAATCGGCGGACGTGCAACTGTCTTGAAGTTGCGTATAAGCGAAGGGGATGACGCAATCGAACGCGACTCTAACTCATCAATAGCAGGGTATAGATTAGCAAAAGGCGAAAAGGGCGAAATTATAATAGAATATCCTCCATTGCCAGCACATCCTGAAATTATCGACGATATGCCAGTTATGCGTACCAACCCAATGTTGCGTGGCGACCGTTCTAAAATCGCAAAAGATTACACAAAAATAAAAACAATTCTTATCGAACGTAGAAACATTGCAAATAGCAAAGTTGCAATCAAACGTGTTGTTGCACTCGATACATCAAAGAAAAAATATCCAGAATATTTTTCTTATACTAAAGAACAATTCTTCCCATTCGTCGACAAATACGGACAATTCAAATTTAAGGATTGGAAAGGCAAAATTAAGTCTGACGAAGATATCAAAGCAATGGTTGCAAAAGAAGAAAAAGATTTGTTGGCAAACCCACAATCGCCTGAACAATGGAGTAAATATGGCGGTTGGAAAGGTGGTCCAAAATTTGAAGCAACTGGACACTTCCGTGTACAAAAGCACAACGGTAAATGGTGGCTTATCGATCCAGAAGGATATTTGTTTTGGTCGCATGGTGTCGTTCGTGTAACGCCATCGAGTGCAATTACACCACTTGATAAACGTGAAAAATATTTTGAAGATTTGCCATCGAAAGATAGTCCGTTCGCTCTTTTCTACACAACAAAAGACGAAATTCTTGCACCATACTATCCAGTGCGTGGTTGGACAAAAACATACGACTTCTCTGCATCAAACCTCTATCGCAAATACGGAAAACTATGGCGTGAAAAATTCGCAGACTCTGCTCATAGACGTTTGAAAAGCTGGGGCTTGAACACAATCGCAAACAGTTCCGACTCGTTCATATTCTTGCAAAAGAAAACACCATACGCAGAACGATTTGAAATTCACTCTCGTGCAATCTCCGGCTCATTTGGTTGGTGGTGGCCAATCGCAGACCCATGGGATCCATCGTTTATGAAAGCGATAAATGATAATCTCGATAAGCGTAAAGAACAGCTCGACGACCCATTCTGCATCGGCTACTTTGTCGATAACGAACATAGTTGGGGTAAGCCCGATACAATCGCACGTCGCGTGTTGATGTCGCCAGCAGATCTCTGTGCAAAAATCGAGTTGCTAAAAGATTTGAAAGCTCAATATGGCGATATCGCAACGCTTAATAAGTCGTGGAAAACATCGTATAAGAATTGGGACGATATGCTCGCAAAACAAGAAGATCCCAAGAATGCTGATAAAAAAGTTCTCGCAACATTCTCAAATAAATTTATCGGAAAATATTTTGAAAATATCCGCAAGGGTATAAAAGCTCGAGCACCGCATATGCTCTATATGGGTTGCCGTTTTGCAGGACATTATCCAAACGAACTTGTTGTTCGCCAAGCTTCAAAATATTGCGATATTATCAGCTATAATATTTATGCTGATGTCCTCGATGAGCTTCGCCTCCCAACAGGTGTGGATAAGCCGATTATGATTGGCGAATTCCACTTTGGCTCGCTCGATAGAGGTTTGTTCCATGCGTCGCTAATCTTGACAAAAAATCAAAAGGATAGAGCACAACATTACTATGATTATGTTGAATCGGCATTGAAACATCCAAATGTAATCGGGACACACTGGCACCAGTTCTCCGACCAATGCACGACAGGACGTTTTGATGGCGAAAACTTCCAAGTAGGTTTTACAGATGTAGCAGACCAACCATACGAAGAAACAATCAAAAAGATTCGTGAAATCGGTTACAAAATGTACAAAACACGAATGGGTAAATAACCGCAAAGAAAACAAAAAAACTCTCCAAGATTTTTGGAGAGTTTTTTTGTGAAATCGGCAATCCGAAATCAACAAGCGATATTGACTTTGTCAATCGCTTGTCGGTGCCCGTCATATAAAATACTAAAACGAAAACTCTCCAATGCTTTGGAGAGTTTTCTGTAAAATCGGCAACCCGAAATCAACAAGCGATATTGCCTACGGCAATCGCTTGTCGGTGCCCGTCATTTAAAAAAGCCAAATTTTGAATTCAGAGGATTTGTCCCATGTGGCACCAGCTGAAGCGTAGTCGATAAAGCGACGCTTTGTGCCGTCTTGCATTTCTACGTCAACTGCAACATTTGTATCTTTGAGATAAGTCGGTGTTGCGTTGACAGTACCGTCGACGATTTTAACTCTTGCAGGCTTGTCGAAATCTTTTGTGAAACGACGATCTTGTGCGAGAACATAAGGTCCGTGCTTGAGAACAAAGAAGTTTTTGTTCTTGGGGTCTCGAAGAACTTTTGTGCGTGCGTCAAAGGTGATAGATATTTCGTCGCCATCTTTGAATTGTCGATTGAGCGAGAGATATTGTCCGGATTTGACATTTTCGACTTTTTCGCCATTGACAAAAACGAGAGTGTTTTCGCTCCATTCAGGGATGCGAAGCTTGAGGTCGAATTTTTGTGAGCCGTTTGTGAGTCCGTTAATTGTCATAATGGCAGTGTTGTTGCGGATGTAGTCGGGGGCAGACATTGCTATATCGACATTACCGTTTGCGAGTTTAAGAGATGCTCCACCGTTTTCGTAGAGGTTGACAACTACACTGTTGTCGCCAGTCATATAGGCGAGTTTTGGGAGGAGGAAAAGCCCACGTGGACCACTTGCTACACAGCAATTCATATGCATTTTGCAGTGTTCAGGTGCAGGCTTGCGAATACCGCTCATATTGTTGTAGTGCGACCACCACGAGCCATCTTTGCCTTGCGATGCAATCATCGAATTGTAAGTTGAAACTTCGATATCGTTAGCATATTTTACGTCGCCAGTCAGACGCAAAAGTTGAGCTGCAAATTTAATCCATGTTACAGTTACGCAAGTTTCTTGCCAATATGGTGTGGTACGTTGTTGTTCAAAAGCACCGTCGCTCCAGCGTTCGTGCATTGCTGCCGAGCCGAGAACAGTAATTTCTCTGTTGCGAATGCAGTTGATAACATTGTCGACTGCTTTTTTATAAATAGGGTTGCCAGTTATGCGGTAGAGTTCTGTCAAACCTTCGAAGCACGACATCATTTCATATGCTTTTGAGCGACCATAATCGATGTATTTTTTCGGGTTGGCGATAGGATGAGCGAACATATCAAAAACAGTAACGCCCTTAAGTGCCTTGTTGAGAATATCAGGTTTTACGACATTTGTTTCCCACGATTTAACGACCCACTCGCAGAAATCGAGGTATCGTTTGTCGCCCGAAGCACGATACAAAAGCACCATAGGTTCGAGGATACTTGACGATGCCAAGCCTTCCCAACAGCCTACTTGCACAATCTCACGTTTACCTTCTTTACTACTACCGATGTGCTTGAGAATGTAGTCGGCGTGTCTGCAAGCCGATTCAAGAATTTTCGGATTGTTTGTGCGTGCAAACTCACCCATCAAACCAAGCAATACATACTTTCTGCCCCAAATATCCCAAGAGCCGTGGAAGTTGCCAACAGCTCCAGTTTCGTTAAATTTGAACTCGTGATCTTTTTTGTAGGTGGTGATAGACCCTTCTTTATCTTGAGTTTTGATAAGCTCATTTGCACCGTATTTTAGGCGTGCATCGAGGGCAGGGCTTGGTGAGAAATCGTAAGCTAATTCTGCCGAAGTGTACCACTTGCCCCAAAATTCTATCTGCCAAAGTTTTTCTTCTTGTCGAGTTTTGAATGGGCGAACTAAATCGTCAATATCCCAAACGAGAATGTTGCCTTTGAGGGCGGTTTGGAGTGAGTCGCCAATGACGCCTTTCATTTCAACAGCACCACAAGTTGGATATGCCAACTTATCTTTTACCTTTGGATTTACGTTTGGTGCGTCTGCACAAAAAGCTGACGACGCAATAACAAGTGATGATAGATACAATAATTTTTTCATAAATTGAATATATATAAATGTTCCAAATAAAACCTACAAATTCCCGAAAATTGCGTCAAGATGTTTTTTGTTGATATAAGTGCATTGATTGGTAAAGTTTGGTAAGTAAAAAAATCGCCTAATAATTTACAATTTTCAACAAACTCAAAGATAATTTAAACATTATGAAAAAAGCTACACTACTATTACTATCGTTATTTACAATTTTTTCGACAGGGTGTTTCGAGAAAAATCAATCGGAGAAATTGTCGGCAGTATCGCCAAAATCAGTCGCTATGCAAACTCAACAACAAGAAAAGCGATGTGAAAAAGTTGAGATTAAGTCGGAGCAGAAAAGCCGAGATATTCTTTATAAAGTGGAAAAGTTCAATGGCGTTCCGTTTATGACCGAAAACGGCAAGCCCGTTCGTGGTCGTGTATTTTGGGGCGGTTTCGGCGGAGCAATTCTTCCAAAAATTGATGACAAATGGTCGTTGCTATCATTTGAATATACGCCCGATAAAGATTATCAATCGGTGAGTTTGCAACTGCGTACAGGGGAAGCTCGTGGGAAAGTGTATTTTTCAAAAATACAACTTATCGAGAAGAAAACAGGCGAGATTGTCGCACACGGAGATTTTGAAAAAAAATCCCCAAAGGCTTGTGTGGTCAGATATTTTTGCAATGGGATTAAAGATAATCCACCAGTGTCCTTGACGACAGAGAAAATTGACGGCAAGCAAGTGCTCGCACTTCATCTCAAAGATAGAAATCCAAAGACACTCGGGTTTCATCTTTATATGAATGGTCTGAAATTAAAGAAAGGCGTAGATTACAAAGTCGAAGTTGAGGTAAAAGCAACCCCGCAAAGAAATTTAGGGCTTGCGTTGTATAATACCAAGGGCGGATTTACTCGCTTGGCGTCAAATGGAAAATCGACATTTGTTCCACAAATAATTTGTGCAAAAAATGGTGGTGTAGATTATGTGTCGTGCATTATCAGCGGTGTTTGGACAAAAGAAAATGAACAACCAAATTATGCACATATCGACAACGTGATAAAAACTATTATCGAAGCTAATCCGAATGCGAAAATTTGGCCTCGTGTGGTGGTCGATGCTCCACGTTGGTGGAGAATGGCTAATCCAGATGAAATGATGAAAAGTAGCGACGGCGTTGTAAACCAAGCGTTCGCGTCGGTATCGTCGGAAAAATATCGCAAAGAAGCTTACAAAGCACTTCAACTTTTTATCGAACACTGCGAAAAAAATTATCCAGAAAATATGGCTGGCTATATGCCAACTGGTCAAAATACAGGCGAGTGGTTCTATGGCGGAACATGGCTAAAACCACTGAATGGATACGATACTTCAACACTCAAAGCTTGGCGTAAATGGTTGAAGAAAAAATATACAACAACTGCAAACCTTCGCAAAGCATGGAATCGACAGAACGTGTCGTTCAATAATGTCGAAGTACCAACTGCAAGCGAACGCAGTGGCAATGGTGAGGTCGATTTACATAAAAATTTGAAAGAAGTAAATTATCTTATCAATCCGCAAAAAAATCAAAACGTGATAGATTTTAATACTTTCTTACAAGATGAAATGGTCGATATTTTGGCAGGCTTTGGCGATGTAATCCGAAAATACGCACCTCGCCGACTCTCGATTTTCTTCTATGGTTATGGTTTTGAATTTTCTGGAGCACGCAATTCTCCAGCGGTGTCTGGGCACTATGGTTTGAAAAAACTTATCGCCCTTCCGCAAATCGACGTTATCTGTGGTCCAATCTCGTATCAAGATAGAAAATTTGGAGACGCAAAAACAGTTATGGGAGCTGCGGAATCCATCGCAGAGGCGGGAAAAATTTGGCTCGACGAAGACGATACAAGTACATATCTCGACGTGAAAATTATGGGCAGATGCCCTGCGACAGACCCACTTCTCGATACTCAAGAAAAGACAATCCAAGTATTGCGAAGAAATCTCGCACAAGAGGCAATTCGTAATCAGGCGTCGTGGTGGATGGACTTGTTTGGCGACGGCTGGTTCAACGACCCAGTACTTTGGGAACAAATGAAACTTTTTGATAAGGCTGAAAAAGATATTATCGCAAATCCAACTCCGTATCGTCCCGATATTGCACTCGCATTCAACGAAGAATCGATATGTTCAATTTATGGAGGCACAGCTCCATATGCGTCGACAGGCGTACTACTTTCTCCAGCAAGAGCAGTATTTAATCGTTGTGGAGCTCCATTCGGACATTATTTGCTCGACGATATTCTCGAGAAAAAAGTGTCTCCAAGGCTCAATGTATTTTTAGGTGCTTATAGTTTGACTGCAAAGCAACGCAAGCAAATGGCAGAAGTAGCAAAAACATCGGCTTGTATTTATGTGCTTTCGACTGGTCTTATCAATTCAGATAAAAATAAATTCTCGTTGAAATCGGTGAAGCGTGCAACAGGTTTTGAAGTTAAATATGCTGGTGATGTCGATGCACAAGCAATGGCAACTCCAGAAGGTAAAAAGCTCGGATTGCCTGAATTTATCGGCTTTAACAAAAAGATAAATCCATTGCTTTCAATAGTTCCGCAAGAAAAAGATATTGTGCTTGCAAAGTTCTCAAACGACGCTCCTGCGATTGTTTTGCGTCCGAACGGAAAATGTTCGCAGTTGTTTGTCGCTGTGCCAAGTGTCCCACCCGTTCTTTATAAGCATATGATAAAACTTGCAGGTGTGCATGTTTATACAAATGATAATGCGAGTGTATATGCTAATGGCAATTACATCTCGGTTGTAGCACTTGGCGATGGCATTGTGAACTTAAATATCCCGTCGACAAAAGATGTCTATAATGCGGTATCATGGGAGAAAATTGGCAAAGCTCCAAACCTTAAACTCGATATGAAAAAAGGCGATTGCTTGTTCTTGAAATTGCAATAAGAAGTTTTCGAAACAGAGCGATTACTCGCATCGAAAAAAAGTGCTGTTTGCCATTTGCGAACAGCACTTTTTGCAAGAATTATACTTTGAAATATTTTGAAATAGTTTCCAAGCAAGTGTCTATTTCGTCGATTTGTTGTTGTGTCAGTTTGCAATCTTTTATTATTGGCGTTTGAGGAACAATCAACTTGCGATTCTTTTTGATGTATTCTCTCGAGAGTCTGTTCTTGAATACTCCACGTTTTTGGAAGACGTAAAGATGTGCTCCACGCAAGTCTCCCGATGTTCCACCTTTCGCATAATATGAAAAATTGTATGCGAGCAAAAGTTTAGAAAATGCGTCTGATAATGTTCCGTTGATGTCGCCATTTTCTACTTGTTCCCAAATATATGCGAGCAAGTCGGCGTAAACTGCACGTTCGGATACAAGACCTTCGGAGCCAATTCTACGCATTTGGTACAACCATTGCCAACCACCCCACGCACTATATACTGTGTGGATTATCGGTTTTGCAGAGATTTCTTTTCTCATACGCAAATTACACTCTTCGGCATTACCTGTTTCTTCTTTGATGTAGCCAAATACCTTGGGATTGCGTTTTGCTAAATCGATGAGAATATCTACATCAATCGCCTTTATCTTGCACGAGTTTCCTCCGACAGTCTGAATTATTGTCGGACGTGATGTGTGCTTTTCTAATTCGAGAAAATATTTTTTTGCGTCTTCCTGATTTTGTGTGTTGTCGGCAGGTCGAGATATTAAAGCAATGTTTGTATTCTTATATTTATCTGCGAGCGATTCAACGTGCTTAACATGTTCTACCATATGCTCAATATTTTTGCCGTTGCAACCAAAGGCGACAGTCGACTTTGAGCCTTGCAATGCCTCGGCGATAACTTGCATACCCTTGAACTTTTCTTCTGTCGACAGCAAGTCGATTGCTGCGTTTGATTGTGGCCAAATCATATTGCATCCACAATCGCTAACAAATTTAGCCTCGCATGCGAGTGTGTTGTAATCTACTTCACCAGATTCTGTGAATGGGGTGGATAGAATAGGGAAAGGTCCACGCATTCTTGGGTCTCCTTTGCCATCTACTCTTTTGACAGGTTTTACGCCTTTAGATTTTTTCTCAACTGTGGCACAACCGCCTGCTAAAGCCGATGTTCCAGCTAACGATAAATTTTTAAAAAATGTTCTTCTTTTCATAGAAATTAGATTATTTTTGTTGTGAGTTATTGTCAAGGAAATCGCCAAAAAGCGATTTGTCATACCATAAAAAAGGAACTGCGTTTTGCAGTCCCTTTTTTTTGAGTTTGTATTTATCCAGACGGTGTAAAATCAGAGTACGCAAATTGTTTTGCAGCCCCTTCTTTTGAGTTTGTATTTATCAGATTATTTTCTGACGTTCAAGATTTGACCTTCTCTGCGAAGTGTCTTTGCCAACTTGATGTAGTCGATATCTTGTACATCAAGATTGTCGTCGATTGATTGAACCGCTGCTGCTGCTGCAGAGTGTCCGAGAATCATAAATACAGGTTCCATTCTGATTGAACCATATGCGATGTGTGATGAAGATACAGCACATACAACATAGAGATTTCGGCAATCTTTACGCTTTGGGATAATCGAGCCATAAGAAATCTTGTATGGACCGCTTGCACCAATCGTTACTTCAACATCGCCTTCGTTTTGTACATAGCCTTCTTCAGTTACAAAACGTGAAGTATTGTGCGAGTCGAGCGTATACGAACCCATACCGATTGGCTCAGGTGTTGCTTTTGTATTTTGGCAATCGTGTTGTGTCATAACGTATTCGCCAACCAAGCGACGAGCTTCGCGGATATACATATAGAAAGGCCAGTTGCCTGTGTTTGTGAATTCATCCTTCGGCAAACCATATTTACTGATTTTGTCTTTGAATGCTTTTGGGGTGCGTGGATCTGTCAAGAAGAAGTAGAGCAAGCCCAACTGATAATCTTTGTGAGCTTTTGCGATGCGTGCACGTTCTTCGTACGATGCGTCAGGATATGCGTAGTTTTCACCGATGAAGTCGGTCGAGAAAGCTTGCTTATTGTTCATATCCGTCTTGTGATTTGGCATACGCGAGATAATAAGCGGATGTGCGTTTGGATCGGCTTCAAACCAACGTCCGCAAAGTTCATAATCTTCTGGATTATAATTTTCTGGCTTTGTAATCGGAATCTTGTTTGGTTCGTAGCTTGTTAAGCACATACGATAGTTGTATGCTTGGATTTTCTTGTCAGGTGCACCATTTTTGAGTGGCTTTTCTGCCGAGATATATTTAAGCAAACCACTTGATGGGTCGCCCTTGATTTTATATGGGTCAACTTTTAAACCGCCAAAGTTGTGGTAATTGTGGCGGAGTGAATCACGATAGCCATTGAAATCTTCATTATACTTTGCGTTGCCTTCGCGACCTGTTGTGTATTCGCAACCAGCACTTGCCATAAGGTCGCCTTCAAAGCCAGCGTCGATAAACATCTTGCCGATATACTTGTTGCCAGCGAGTGTTGTGATAGACAAAATGCGTTTGTCTTTCATCTCAACACCGTTGTCTCTGTCGAGATATTGTCCCTTGTGGATTGTGATATTTGGATATTCTGCAAGCCACTTCTTGTAGACAATCGACGCAATGCGTGGTTCAAAAATCCACATTGTTTTTTCTTTTTCATTGATAGCTTTCGTGCCTTGACCTTGTCCGCCAAATTCAGAACGCTTTTCTGCATACCAATGTTTTGGGTCTTTGTATTCTTGATATACGCGTTTATAAAATTCTCTCGAAAGACCACCGATTGCATGTGTCTTACCAGAGTCTGTCATACCCAAGCCCGATGAACTCATAGCACCGAGATTTTCTTCAGGCGAGACAAGGAACACTTTTTTGCCCGACTTTGCCGCACGAATTGCAGCAACAACCGCCCCCGATGTACCACCATAAATGATAACATCTCCTTGATATACGTTCTTAACTTGAACTTGTGGGACAGACGAGCAACCAACGATTGCCAAAATTGCCATCCCCAACGATACTAATTTAGATAATGTTTTTGTCATAGAATATTCCTTTTAAAATTGCCAAAGGAATATACTAAAAACAACGTGTTAGTGTCAACTAAAGAAAACTAAATTAAGCCCCATTGTTTAAGTTGAGAAGTCAATTTTGAGGCGTCAAAAACTTCTCCAGCCCGCCATTGATTTTTATATTCAAGAGTAGGCACAACCCAATCATCGCCACCATTTACATCGATAATTTTCTGAATAACATCAGGCGATTGCTTTTCGATATCGTAGGCAACAAACGGTATATTGCGAGCCTTGAGAAATTCAATAGTCTTGCGACAATGCGGACACTTATCCCAATAATACACTTTTAACATAAAAATTGTATCGGAAATCCTCAAAATAATTTAAAACTTCTATACCCAAAATTCTGCAACGTCTTGCGTGATTTTCTCATTTATTGGGCGATGTTTTTTTAGAATAATTGCGTATACAAAATACGTGTTGAGATACGCCATACAAAACACTCCCACTGGGAGTCGAACCCAGATTGATGGTACCGGAAACCATAGTCCTATCCATTGAACGATGAGAGCAAATTTATAATTATATTGGGGTAGGGATGTTGAAAATTCAAGAATGAAATGTTCAAGACTTTACTATTTTTTGACGATTATATTATTTGGCGATTCTTGCATTTATTTATAAAATGCTTGTAATGCGTTTATGTGTAGATAAATTCGTAGCTAATATTTTTTTATCAAATTATGAAAAAAGTAAAAACTCCCGTAAAAAAAGTATCGAAAGAAAAAATCTTAAAAGAAGCAAAACCTTGCCCATTCCAAATTAGCGAAACATCGGAAGGTATGAAAAAAGCTATCTTGTGGCACCTCGAAACATCGCTTGCACGTGTTCGTACATCGGCTACAAAACGCGACTGGTGGGTCGCTACAGCTCTGGCTATCAGAGACCACGTTATGCCAAGATTCATCGCAACGATGAATAAACAATATAATTCTGACGCTCGCAGAGTCTATTATTTCTCGCTCGAATATTTGGTCGGTCGATTGACTGAAGATATGATGGTGAACACAAATCTTCTCGAGCCAACTCGCAAAGCCCTTGAAGAACTCGATGTAGACCCTGACGAAGTTATCGCTCAAGAAGTCGATATGGGCTTGGGTAATGGCGGTTTGGGACGTTTGGCAGCGTGTTTCCAAGACTCGCTCGCAACACTCAATTATCCAGCTATCGGCTATGGTATCAGATACGAATTTGGCTTGTTTACTCAATCATTCGACAAAGGCAGACAAGTTGAATCGCCTGATAATTGGTTGAAATTTGGTTGCCCATGGGAAATCGTACGTCCGCAAAGAATTGTAAGAGTACCCGTCGGCGGAACAGTCGAAGGCACGATGAATGACAAAGGCGATTGGAAACCTGTTTGGAAACCAGTTAACGATATTATCGGTGTTCCGTGGGATATCCCAGTTGTCGGTTATGGTGCCGAAACTGTGAACTTCTTGCGTCTGTGGGAATCAAGAGCATCAAATGAATTTGATCTCAACGCATTCAATGAAGGTGGATATACTCAAGCCGTTCACGAAAAAGCGATGAGTGAAACTGTATCAAAAGTTTTGTATCCAAACGATAAAACAGAAAACGGAAAATATTTGCGTCTGATTCAACAATACTTCTTTGTGTCTTGCTCGCTCCAAGATATTGTTCGCAGATATTTGGCTGAACACAAGGATTGGTCGAAATTCACAAGCAAGGTTGTTATTCAGTTGAATGATACCCACCCAGCTGTCGCAGTCCCAGAACTTATGCGTCAACTTATGGATGTCCATGGTTTGCCTTGGGACGAAGCTTGGGCGATGTGCGAAAAAGTTTTTGCATATACAAACCATACATTGCTCCCAGAAGCACTCGAAAAATGGTCGGTTAAATTCTTTGAAAAACTTTTGCCACGCCACTTGCAAATTATTTACGAAATCAACGCTCGCTGGATGGATAAAGTTAATAAACTCTATCCGACTGACCCACACAAACGTGAGTGTTTGTCGATTATCGAAGAAGGTAATCCTAAAATGGTTCGTATGGCATACTTGGCTGTCGTTGCAAGTTTCAGCGTAAACGGTGTTGCAGCTCTCCATACCGAATTGCTCAAAAGCTCTGTCTTACGAGATTTCTACGAAGTCTCGCCAGAAAAATTCAACAACAAGACAAACGGCGTAACTCCTCGCCGTTGGCTCAAGGTTTGCAATCAAGGCTTGTCGGATCTCATCGATTCAAAACTTAAAGGTAAAAATTGGGTGACAAACCTCGACAACTTGCGTGACCTCGAAAAATATGCCGACGACCCCGCATTCCAAAAGAAATTTATGGACGTTAAACTTGAAAACAAAAAGCGTCTCGCAAAATTTATCAAGGAAACTTGCGGTGTTGATGTTAACCCTAATGCACTCTTCGACGTGCAAATTAAACGTCTGCACGAATATAAACGTCAACATTTGAATCTGTTGCATATCCTCACTCTCTATCGCGAGTTGCTCCATAACCCCGATATGAAAGTTCCACCACGTGTATTTATCTTCGGTGCAAAAGCAGCACCAGGTTATGATATCGCAAAAAATATTATCTACGCTATCAATAAGGTCGCTGAAAAAATCAATAACGACCCTCGCATAAACAATATGCTTAAGGTAGTGTTCATACCGAATTATAGCGTGTCGGCAGCAATGAAAATTATTCCAGCCGCAGATATTTCTGAACAAATTTCAACAGCTGGTAAAGAAGCTTCTGGCACTGGTAATATGAAGCTCGCACTCAACGGTGCTCTCACAATCGGTACTCTCGACGGTGCAAATGTCGAAATTAAAGAATGCGTCGGCGACGAAAATATCTTCATCTTCGGCTTGAATGTCGACGAAGTTCAACAACTCAAAGCAAGTGGATACAACCCTTGGGAATATTACGCAAAAGATAAAAATCTTAAAGATGTTCTCGATTGGCTCGTCTCTGACTACTTTATGCCAGAAAATCCAAACGCATTTATGCCAATGAGAAAATCTATTCTCGATTGGGGCGACAACTTCCTCGTCTGCGCCGATTATAAAGCATATTGCGATATGCACCGCAAAGTAGGAGAAACATTCCTCGATAAAGCTAAATGGGCGAAAATGGCTATCTTGAATACCGCAAGAATGGGCAAATTCTCGTCCGACCGCACAATCAAAGAATATGCCGAAGATATTTGGCATCTTTTATAGGACGGGCACCGACAGGCGATTGCTGAAAGCAATATCGCCTGTTGATTTCGGGTTGCCGGATTTTACAGAAAAACTGCCAAAGCGTTGGCAGTTTTTCGTTTTAGGAGTTAATAGATGTTGGGGAGGGTTGGTTGCACCCTCCCCAAACCCCACTGCAAGCAGGTGAGCCACCTGCACATCGTAGAAGGGGCGTCGCCCCTTACGGAGATTGCTTTGCAATGCTCCTATCCCTGTTCGGATTTTTATTTTGTGTGTGTTGCTATTTTAATGATTTATTTTTTTAGAATAATAAAGTGAGGATGAACCGGTGCTTTTATTCTACCTCTTTGATATTCTATTGCCGTTATTGCCAGTGTAATTTGGCAATAACTAAAAATGTTGCACATTTTTACAATAGAATATCGGGGGAATGGCACCTACGCTTCCAGTCGATGTTGACGGAGTAGAATGCGATGAATCACAAGTTTCCACGCTTTTCTTTTTTGTCAAAAAACACACCATTTAAAAAACTAAAACGAAAACTCTCCAACGCCTTGGAGAGTTTTCTGTATAATTGTGCAACCCGAAATCAGCAGGCGATATTGCTTTCAGCAATCGCCTGCCGGTGCCCTTCATGTAAAAAAATCGGATTCTTGTTGGTAGATACGGAGGTTAAAGTGAGGTATGGTGGCGATGATGTGGTCGAAGATATCGGATTGGATATTTTCGTATGGAATCCAGTCGGTTGTGGTGAAGAAGTATAGTTCGAGGGGGAGGCCAGTTGAGGTTGGTTGAAGTTGTCGGACAAAGTGAGTCATTGTTTGTATAACATTTGGATTGTTTTGGAGGTATAGTTCTATGTAAGCACGGAACACGCCAAGGTTGGTTAAGCGTCTGCCGTTTACGATTACGGAGTTGTCGATATTGTGTGATTGGTTGTAAAGTTCGAGCTCGTGAGATTTCCGTTCAAGGTATGGTTTAAGGAGGTTAATTTTTTTGAATTGTTCGAGCATAGAGTCGTCGCAAAATTTCACTGATTGCATATCGATAAGGATGTAGCGTTTGATACGTCGTCCGCCTGATTCGCTCATCCCACGCCAATTTTGGTATGCGTCGCTAACGAGGGCGTATGTTGGGATGTTTGTTATGGTGTTGTCCCAGTTGCGAATTTTCACGACAGTTAGCCCGATTTCAATCACGACACCATCGGCTCCGTATTTTTCCATTACAATCCAGTCTCCGATTTGTAGCATATCGTTAAGCGATAGTTGGAGTGATGCGACAAACCCGAGCAAAGTGTCTTTGAAGACGAACATCAATACGGCAGTTGATGCACCAATCCCTGCGAGTATATTCAGTGGCGATTTATCTAAAAGTGTGGATATTGCCAGTACGAAAAAAATTATCGATACGAGCAGTTGAATTGTTTGAATGAAGCCGTGTACAGATTTTCTTGTGCGAATTGAAAGGACGTCGTTGATTGCTGAAAGTGTCGATATAAGAAAGTTCCAAAGCGATGCGAATAGGTAGATTAGAAGTGCTTTTTTTGTTGTTGAAAAGAGAAGGTCGCCAATATCTTCTTGAGGGAAGATTGTTGGTATACACAAAAGCAAGCATATCGGGATAAGTGTCGCCGAAGCTTTAGCAAAAACTTTATGACCTTTGAGTATTTCGGTTTGCTGTTCGTATCGATGAATTTTTATGCGTTTGAAAAGAGCAATCAAGCCGAGTCGCACGAAGTGTGTTGCACAAATTGTGATTGCGACTACCGCAAACAACATAATTAAAGTTATGAGTGTTTCTTTGCTGATACCTAAAATTTCGTTTGAAGGAATGAGTTTAAACAGGAGTGTTCGCATAAAAGAAGAATCGGCATAAGTTGTGTGAAAATAAAAAAACGCAGAGTTTGTGGCTCTGCGTTTTGTGAGGTGAATGAAATTTACTTAGTTTTTCTTTTTCAAATTTGGGTTGAATAGAGGAGCTTGCATATCGACACCAGCACCGTATCGCAAGATAGTTGCTTCGCCTTTTTGTCTATCGATTGTTACGAGCGACCATGACGATTCTGACGGTGTACCAATCTTGCGTTCGATAGTTTTATTTGTTGTTCTATCGTTGAGTGTAATAACATTGAGGTATCCCAACGGCGAGTACGATATTTTATCAACGTGTTTGTGCCCTGCGATATTCATAAGAATCGGGATAGGTCCTTGTTTTGAGAAATCGCAAGCAATATTTGCTGGGAATGGTACGCCTTTTTTAGACTTACCTTGGAATTTTTCACCATTGATAAATGCTTTGAATACGCCCATAATCAAGTTCCCGTTTGGCATACCACCATTGAGGATTGTATGGCTGAGCAACACAACGCTCCATTCTTTTGCGTCGGGCTTATCGGAGAAATTCAGAGCTTGTGTAATCAACCAATCGAGTTGCCTTGCACTGATATCGTAAAGACCACACGAGTCTATTACAAACTTGCCGTTCTTGCCGATTGTCATTGGGTTTTCGCTTACGCAAGTGTTGATGAAGCGGATTTTCGATTCTGGGAAATCCATATAGAAATAATTTGCCTTCTCAAAATTTTTGTCGCCGATTGCACCTTTGCCTAATGCGACATCTTTAACGCAAGTGTTGTGCCAATCTTCGCCTGTTGCGATGAGTGCAATATCTGACTTCTTGAACTTCTTTAATACCCAGAAAACACCGTCGTCGTGGTTACCGATTGTAGCAAATACGGGCAGACCCGATGTCGCCATTGCTTCGATAACTTCACGCATATCCTTTACATTTTCTTCACGAGGTCTTGCTCCATTGACCATATCGCCACCATTTGCGACAAAGTCGAGCTTTAATTCTTTAGCGACTTTTGCCATTTCTCGCATATGTTCTGGAGTACGCGAAGCAGGGGTAATTTTCTTCGATGAGTGGTAGTGCGTGTCGGTTGCAAATGCAAATTCAAGAGTTCCTTGTTTGCGATTCTTTTTGAAAGTCTTGATAAGGCTTTGCATTTGTTCTTCGGCTGTTCCGCCTTTGTGCATTGGGCGAGAAATCTTTGCGATGTTTCGCTTGAGGTTTTTTGGCAAACTACTAATTATCCAGCTTACGCCAAGCCCTTCAAAAGTATTTACCATTTTTGAGCTACCGAATGCCATTATTGGAGCTGGTGTCATATTGCGGAACTTTTTGATATTATTGCTTGTTTCAGGCTTTGTGAAAGTTCCCGCATAGATGATTTTCAGGTCATCAATCGGATTGAGTCTTGGATAAAGTTTTTGATTAGCGTTGAAGACGAACCACGAATTTGGGAATTGCGGACGGAGCTTTTTAACTAATGCGTTAAAATTGTCTCTTGATACTTTGTCGTTTGACAAAACTAAAGCGTAGATTTTTTCGAGTCTTGCACCAAGTGTTTCTTTTGCTTTCAACCAAGTTGTTTCGAGATCTTTATTTGAATTTAATGCGACAATCGGGATAAGTCCAGTTTTCAAAGCGATGTCGACTTGTTCGTTGACAGATGCGAGTTCGTCGACATTTTGAAATTTAATCATAACGACTTTCGCATATGCGTCTTTCATCATTTTCGCTTTGTCGGCGTCGAGTGTTCCGCTTGTCATACCGCGTACTATTTGCGGATTAGGACGATTCTTTAACAAGTCTTTTCTATCGTGGCGAACCCAACCATCTGGATCTGGAAGTGGATTGAATTCAACAGTTGTGATTTTAAATGGTGTGCCATCGTTTTTCGGCTGAAAACGTAGCATAATTCTATCTCTTGTGTCTTCTGGAACTCTAAATTTTTTGTGGTATTGGTTTGATTCTTTAAATGGATCGTCAAAGACAACTTCATCCCAACCGATAGATACTTTACCGTTTCCACTACCTGTTAATTTGATTTCGTACTCGCGGCCAGGATCGCCAGGAATACGCTTAAAGAAAAGTCCATTTCCTTTTGTGATAACAACAGTATCGCCTTCGATATGATAGACGTTCCCGTTGCGAATATCCCAACCTTTTACTGTTGAGAAGGTGTGTTTGAATGGCTTGGCGAGTGCTCCAAAAGTCGGCAATGAGAGTATCAATGCCGAAATGAAGAGTAGTAATTTTGTAATTTTTTTCATTTGTCGTATTTAATTAGGTTATGTTTATGTGTGTTTTAGAGAGTAAAAAAATCTGTTGTATTTGTGAAGTAAAAAAGAATTTTATTTTTTCAAAAGAGGTGCTTTCATATCGATGCCAGCACCGTATCGCAAAAGGATTACTTCGTTATTTTTTCGGTCTACACTTACGAGCGACCACGACGACTCGCTTGGTGTATTCATTATGCGGTCGGGGTGATTTGGTTCTTCGCGTTTAGCTCTATCTTGCAAAGTTCTAACTTGCAAATAGCCGAGTGGAGAATATGCGATATGGTCGTCGTGCATATGCCCACAGATATTCATTAGTACAGGGATTTTCCCTTGCTGTGAGAAATCGCACGATACTTTTGAAGCAAACAAAACTTTCTTTGTTTCGCCCTCAAATTTTTTTCCGTTAATGAAAGCGTCTATAACGCCCATTGTGAGTTTTCCGTTTGGCATATTTTTTGAAAGTTCAGTGTGGCTGATAAATATCACGCCCCATTCTTTCGCATCGGGCTTGTCTGAAAAATTCAGTGCTTGATGTGCGAGCCAATCGAGTTGTCGTGGGCTTACGCCCAGCAATCCGCACGAGTCAATTACAAATCTTCCATTCTTGCCGATTGTCATTGGATTTTCGCTCATCGCCATTGTGATTACACGAATTTTCGATTCAGGAAAATCCATATAAAAATAATTTGCTTTGTCGAAATTTTTGTCGCCTACTGCACCCCTGCCTAATGCGACATCTTTAACGCAAGCGTTATGCCAATCTTCGCCAGTTGTGATGAGTGAGATGTCTGACTTTGGGTATTTGTGCAAGCACCAGAAAACGCCGTCGTCGTGGTTGCCGATTGTCGCAAAGACAGGCAGATCTGAAGTCGCCATTGCTTCGATAACTTCACGCATATCTTTTACATTTTCTTGTCGAGGTTTTGCACCTTGTACCATATCGCCACCATTTGCGACAAAATCGAGCTTCAAATATTTTGCAACTTTTGCCATTTCTCGCATATGCATTGGCGTGCAAGAATTTGCTGTGATTTTTTCAGATGAATGATAGTGCGTATCGGTTGCGTATGCAAATTCAAGTGTGCCTTGTTTGCGAATTCTGTTAAACGAATTCACGAGGCTTTGCATTTGTTCTTCTGTGTTTCCACCTTTGTGCATCGGGCGTGCGACTTTTTGCAAAGTTGCAATCAAGTTTTGGCTCGATGTTCCGATAATCCAACTTACTGCGTACGCTTCAAAAGCGTGTGCTAAATCAGCGTTGCCGAAAGCCATAAATGGAGCAGGGAGCATATTTTTAAACTCGGCGACCTTTTTCATTTCCGCCGATTTTGTGATGTATGCAGAGTAGATAATTTTTTTATCGTCGATAGGGTTTAGTTCCGGATAATTCTGAATAGATGTGTTGAAAATAAACCACGAGTTCGGGAATTCTGGACGCAACTTTTTTACCAAATTGTTGATGTCGTTGCGTGGGACGTCTGGCGTAGATAAGACGAACGCATAGATTTTTTCGAGTCTATCGCCCAACGATTTTTTTGCTTCAAGCCAAGTTTCAAAAAGATTTTTTGAATTGTTTAATGATACAATCGGGAGAAAATCATTTTGCAAAGCGATATCAATTTGCGTATTCAACTTCTTTAAATCGGATTTATTTTTGAAGCCGATAATTACTGTTTTTGCGAAAGTTTTTTTTATTATTTTTGCTTTTTTATTGTCGAAATTATTTATTGCTATGCCTCGCACAACTTTTGGTTCGGGCTTGCTGTTTTCAATCTCTTTGCGATTATGGCGTACCCAATCTTTTGGTTCTGGAAGTGGTGTTAATTCTACTGTTGTTATTTTAAATTCGCTATTTTTGTGTGGTATAAATCGCAACATCATTCTTGGGTTTGATGCGTTTGGAACTTTGAATGATGTCTTAAATTCATTTGATTGTTTAAAGGGATTATCGAAGACAATTTCAGCCCAACCGATATGTACAATCCCATTGCCACTACCTGTTAACTTCAGCTCATATTTTCGACCAGGGTCGACTGGAATACGTTTAAAAAACAAGCCTTCGCCTTTTGAAAGAATGACGCTATCGCCTTGTTGTTGATATGTAATTCCGTTGCGAATATCCCAGCCTTTTAGCGTATTAAAGGTATGTTTGAAAATTGGTTTGATGTCTGCAAAACTCGACAATGCCAAACAACAAATTTGAAGTACAATTAAAATGTATGTGATTTTTTTCATCTCGATATAATCTTTTAAAAATATAAATTTTTATCAAAAGTGAATTTGATGTACAGACAAAAAAAATACGCCAAGACCTTGACGTATTTTTGATTGTTTAAATTTGATTTTTCCGATTTAGAAACCGTCTGGAAGATTGCGTTGCTTGATGTCTTCGACAATTTCTGCAACTGCGTCTTCGGCACTCTTGACACCTTCAAAGGCTTTGCGAATACGTGAGCGAACAGACACTTGTTTTGACTCAGCTTCTTTACGTCCGATAACGAACATATGTGGAATCTTTTCTGTTTCTGCTTTGCGAATTTTTGCACCGAGTTTTTCTGCAGTTGTGTCGATTGAAACACGGACTCCTGCTTTCTTGAGCATTTTGAATACTTCGTCAGCGAATGGAATAACGTCATCGTTGAGTGTGAGTATTCTGACTTGTTCAGGTGCGAGCCATGTTGGGAAGTTGCCTCCAAAGTGTTCGATAAGCACGCCTGTGAAACGTTCGAGCGATCCAAATGGTGCACGGTGAATCATAATTGGGCGATGTGCTTTGTTGTCTTGTCCAATATATGAAAGGTCGAAACGTTCAGGCAAGTTATAGTCAACTTGAACTGTGCCGAGTTGCCATTCACGTCCGATAACGTCTTTCACAACGAAGTCGATTTTTGGTCCGTAGAATGCTGCTTCGCCGATTTCTTCGGTAAATGGAACGCCCAAAGTTTTTGCTGCTTTGCGGATTGCTTCTTCGCTCTTTACCCAGTTTTCTTCTGCTCCGACATACTTGTCGCTTGCAGGGTCTCGCAAAGAAATTCTGACACGATATTCTTTCATACCGATTTTTGCGAACACTTCTTTTACGAGATCGAGACAGCCTTGAATTTCTTCGTCGAGCTGTTCAGGTGTGCAGAAGATGTGAGCATCGTCTTGAGTGAATCCACGAACACGTGTCATACCGTTGAGTTCGCCAGATTGTTCCCAGCGATACACGTTGCCAAATTCAGCCAAGCGAACGGGCAAGTCGCGGTATGAGTGTGGGTCTGACTTGTAAATTTCAACGTGGAATGGGCAATTCATAGGCTTGAGCAAGAAACCTTCAGCTTCGCCCGACTCGATTTTTTCTTCAAACTTTGCAATGTCGAGATGTTCTTCTGCCATTTTTGTGAGAGCATCGCGTTCGACAATCGGCACAAATTGCGATTCCTTATAGTAAGGGAAGTGTCCGCTTGTACGGAAGAGTCCGAGCTTGCCGATGTGTGGCGTAAAGACTTGTTGGTAGCCTTGTTCGTTGAGAAGTTCCAAGATAAAGTTTTGCAAGCTTTGGCGGAGGATTGCTCCCTTTGGTTTCCAAAGAATCATACCTTGACCAACTCTGTCGATAATTGTGAAAAGCCCAAGTTCTTTGCCGAGTTTTCGGTGGTCGCGTAATTTTGCTTCTTCCATTTGCTTGAGATAATTTTCAAGCTCATCTTTTGATGCAAATGCGGTACCATAGATACGTTGGAGTTGCTTGTTATTTTCGTCTCCACGATGGTATGCACCAGCGATTGACAAAAGTTTAAATGCCTTGATACGCTTCGAATAATCGACGTGTGGACCAGCACACAAATCGCAAAATTCTCCGTTCTTATAGAATGTGATTTTTTCACCTTCTGGAACGTCTTCGAGTCTGCCGAGCTTGAACTCTGCTTGACCAATTTCTTCGATTTTTGCTTTTGCTTCGTCTCGCGAAAGTTCAAACATTTCAAACTTCTGATTTTCAGAAATGATTTTCTTCATTTCTGCTTCGATATTTGCGAGGTCTTCAGCGGTAAATTTGTGATCGAGGTCGAAATCGTAGTAGAAACCTGTGTCTGTTGCAGGTCCGATATCGAGTTTAGCGTTTGGAAACAAGCGTAATACTGCTGTTGCCAAAACGTGTGAAGCACTGTGTCTGATTTTCAATAGTTCTTCGTTCATTCTTACAAATACTGTATTTTACTTCTTAAATGTAAAGTAAAAAGCTACCATAAATATTCTTCAACTTAGGAAAATCGTAAAAAGAAGTAATCGTGTAAGCTTTGTTAAATTTTATTTGCCATTTTTACGAATATAATATTGTATTAACATCGATAATGAGAATTAGTAATCAAATAAAATCGGCTTTGCTGGCAGTCGCCCTTTTGGGATGCAGTTCATTGTATGCCGACTTGGTCTGGACTGCTGATAAAGGATGGCAAGTTCAAGGCGGTGTTGTCGGCAGTGTTTTGGGTGAAGCTAAAAATGTAAAGAATGCTCTCGAAGCTATGAATGAGGGCAAAAAAGCTCAAGAGGACGGTAGTAATAGAGTAGCACTCTCATACTACAATACTGTCGTAAGAGAATATCCCGACTCGATTTTCGCTCCCGAAGCATATTACCAAATGGCGATTGTTTATACTAATCGTGGACAATTTATGGACGCTTATCAATCGCTCGAAGAAGTTATTAAGCGTTATCCAGATTATCCAAAATTCAATATGATTATCGGCGAAGAATACAACGTTGCGTCGATAATCCAAAGTGGAAAAACTCCGTATTTGTGGGGCTGGTTCCCATGGTTCTCGAATTATAACGACGCTATAAAAATCTACGAATCTGTTATAAAAAATGCTCCTTATAGCGACTATGCACCAATCGCATTGATGAATATTTCTATCATCGCAGAAGGCGAAGATAAACCTGAAGAAGCTATCGACGCCCTCGATAGACTTATCAACAACTATCCAAAAAGTATGTTCGCTCCCGACGCTTATATGCAAATGGCGAAGGTTTATAACAATATGGTTTCAGGTCCTGAATACGACCAAACGCCAACTCGCAATGCAATTAGTTTTTATCAAGATTATTTGATTCTTTTCCCTCAAGAAGCTGGCGTTGCAAACGCTGAAGAAGGTTTAGATAAAATGCGTGATACTTATGCGAGAAGTCGTTTGGTTATGGGCGATTTTTACTACTACTATCGCAACAATAACATTGCGGCATCTATCTTCTATAACGAAACAATTACACTTGCTCCAAATAGCCCTGCCGCAGACGAAGCCCGTGTGCAGTTGCAAAAAATTAAAGATGGTGTACTTCCTCCAATGACACCTTACGATTGGTTCTGGGGCAGATATGAAAAGCCAACTATCGACCAATTTGACGACCAAACACAAGTTTCTAATCTTGCAAACGAACAATTCCAAATTATGTCGCTTGAAGATTTCTTGCAGACTCCAGGGGCATCGTTGGGCGAAAAAATCAATGCTGATGGATCTGTTCAAGCGTACGAAGGTTTGGCTCCAATTTACGGCGAACCGCTCGACGAATATTTGTTTGACGACGGTTTCTATCAATGGACTTCTGACGAAATTCAATCAATCCAGTAAAAATGAAAATTCTAAACGTATTTTTGGTAATTTTGGTATCGGCAATTTTTATGAGCGGTTGCTCGAATTATCGCTTGGCAGGGACTCCGACAGACTTGCCGTTTTCGTCGGTTTATGTTAAGCCCGTTCGCAACGATTCTTACGCTCCACAAGCAACTAATCTTTTGACAAACGCAATCTCGAACGCAATCAACCAAACTCCGCAGTTGAAAACTGCCTATGAAGGCGACGCACAAGCAACACTTTCGACAACGCTTATCGATTATCGCAGAGTGCCTATCGCAACGCGTGCCGACGATACCGCACTTGCAGCGTCGTACGCAATGGAAGCTGTCGCAGTTTGCACGCTTACTCGTTCAAATGGTGATGTAGTTTTTAAGAACAGAAAAGTAAAAGCTCGTGCAATGCTCTATATGGGCGGAAATAACGATGTTATCGGAAACGAATATCAAAATATGCCTGTGCTAATGCGTGAACTTGGTGGAAAAATTAAAGACGCTGTAATCGGAATATGGTAAATTCATTGGAAATTGCACCATCGATTCTCGGTGGTGATCACTCGGCTCTCGGAGAGTCGGTCGCACAAATCAAAAATGCTGGGCTTAAGTGGGTTCACTTTGATGTAATGGACGGGCATTTTGTTCCCAACCTCTCTTTTGGTCCTGGGCTTTTGAAAGCACTTAAAAAGAAATTTCCAGATATGTTTTACGATGTCCACTTGATGCTCGATAATCCACATCTGTATATCGACGCTTTTGCTGATGCTGGTGCTGACCTTATCGCAATTCACGCAGAACCTGATTATCCGATTGCATCAACACTCGACAATATTCATTCTGCTGGGAAAAAACTCGGTATTGTGTTTAATCCAAAAACTGAAATAGGTGCGGTTATTCCTTATTTGCCTCGAGTAGATTTAGTCTTGGTGATGAGCGTTCAACCAGGATTTGGCGGACAGAAATTTAATCCAGTAGCACTCGAGAAAATCGAGCGTTTGGCAAAATTACGCGATGAATTAAAACTCTCATATCGGATTGAAGTTGATGGCGGAATTACTGCTGAAAACGTCGCAGAATGTATATCTCGTGGTTGCGATACTGTCGTAGCTGGCACCGAATTTTTTAAGAATGGTGAAGCTCTTATTTCGGCGGCAAACTCGGCGATAAAATAAAATTTTTGTGAACAAAAAACTTTGTACGATGTCAAAATATATCGTACAAAATTTAATCCAATGAACGAAAAAGAAAATATCCCACTTGCCGATTCAAACGATGATGATATTAAAGTCGATGTTGAATCTGAAACAGAAAAAGAAGAATTTAGCGACGCTGATATTGCTGAAATAACTGCTCGAAGCAAGAATTTGCGAACGTTGTGTGGTTGCCTTTTTGGCATCATTGTTGTGTTGGCGATTGTTGCGATGTATCCCGTTTATATGACTTTTTCGACTGCTGAAAAAGTCGCAGGTGTGGGAGCAAACACAATATCGAGTGGAGTAAAAAGAGCTCTTGAAACGGTCGAAAAAATTGTGAATAAAAAGCCGAGTGTTGATGTTGTCTATGGTGCACAATTTTTATGTTCAAAACCTGAAAATAAATTTATCGTCGCACAAGTTGATGAGAAAATTGACGTCAGCCCAGAGTTCTCAAAATACGCAATTTTGAAAGCGTCGTTGCGTCTGACTATCGAAGCACATTACCAATATTATATTCCACTTCGTGGAGTGAAATTTGATGTCAGAAAATCAAGAGATGATGGCAAGTTCCATTTCACGTTTTATTTTGATTCTTTGTCGTGTGATACGCCTGTGAAATACACTGAATTTACACGTCGTGCTAACCCAAGTGATTTTTCTGATGATGTAAATAAGGCACTTGAAAATTATCAAAAAACAGCGTTCCCAGCGTATCTTGTGGCTCGTGGAAAAAATCCGCAAAATATGATGTCGGCATCGATGCAAGCTCGCATTGCAGTGGAAGATTACGTTATGAAAAATATTCTCGATTGTGCGGGAATTCACAAAGACGATGTCGGCAAGATTTCTATAATTTTTAATACGTTTGATTTTGATTCCTTTAAAGATGGGGTGAAAGAGAGAAAAGGAGACTCTAAGTGAGCGAAAATAGTTTAAGCAAAACACCGGTGAATCGGAATGTACGCAAAAATAGAGGGTCGTGCGTCGGTTCAGTTTTTGCTTTTTTAGGTCTAATTATTTCGACTATTTGGATTTTAAATATCCAGTTTGGACTACTTTTTGAGATACCCGACAATATCCCATTTATCGGGAATCTTGACGAAGCATTTTTTACGATGCTCTTTATATCTTCGCTATCTTACTTCGGAATTGAGCTACCTTTTTTATCGGGAAAATTAGGTAAAAAATCCAAAAAAGATATGTAAGATGATTTTTGCACTATTTTGACTTATTCCGAAATATAAATAAGTTGCGAGGCTAAAAGTTTTTTCTCAAAAATATATTGACTTTACTCAAAAAATTTATTGTTATGTAGGTCGATTTGAAAAAAATCGAATTTCTCATGTGTGTTGGGTGTCGTCGTGGCGTATGTTGCGGCGGCATCTTCTTTTTGCGTTTTATGCAAACAATGTTGGATATGTGCAATCCTTAATAAACAATGTACATTCCTTTTAGATAAGACTTCACAATATCATTTTCAGGGATTTTTGAGCGTGCCGAAATTATCACGTTTTCTACAACACCTTTTCCTCCTGCTTGTGCTTTTAAAAACGTATTGTTTGTCGACTTCCTGTGGAACCCTACGCGAATATCTGAAATAATAGAATTTAGTTTTCCATTCTTTGCTACTTCAAAAGCAGTTTGAGTTCCTCCTTTGTCAGTGTACCAAAATATAAAACAATTTTTGTAGATATTTGGAGTGTTCGGAACTACAAAACCTGTTGCAAAATTATCGCTATAACAATAATCGTACCAATTAGAACCTTTCTCGTCGAGAAATGCTACGCCTTTTGTGTAGTCGCTCTGGGCGGAGTAGGCATACAACGGATGTATATTTCTTAAATTGTTTCCACTCGATTTCAAAATAACACCTGTACTTGTTGCGTAAATACGCATATTGGTAAATGTATTGTCGTATCCTTCTACTAACACACCAATTGATTCTGGGCTTTTATCGCCGACGATATTTACGCTTATTATATCGCAATCTGATGAACCACTGTTTGCACCTCGCTTTATATGAATGCCAAGTTTAGTAGATTTTATAGACAAATTGCGGATATAGGTTTCTCGTCCACCATCGACAGAAATAGCTTTTGCTTTTCCGCTACAGTCTATTATACCGCCGGATATTCCGTATACACTCCCATTTAAAAATATATTGTTTGCTGGATGTATTGCTCCCAAGCGAACCATTGCTTCGCTATCGGACCAATTTTCAGATGCCTTTAAAATCGCATAATTGCTAAGCTCGAGCGATACACTCAACTGCGGGTTTGCTGGTGTCTTTATCGGTTTCGACAACAAATAAATACCATCAGGGAAATATATTGTTCTGTTGGGATTGTTATCTATGACTTTTTGTATTGCGTCAGAAACATCTGTTTTGCCGTCGTTTTTCACATAGTCAGTGATGACGAGAACATTCTTTTTGCAAATATATGTTGCGTCTAATTGCGAGCTGTTTTCGGCATAACAATTAAAAAAGAGAACTGATAGTATATTGATAAGTGCGAAAATTTTTTTCATATATTTTATCTTTTGTTTTTTCAGTTGAAAATCGAGTACACGTCTCAAAGTAATTTTAATTATTAAATAAAATTTTCAAGACAATTACAAATGTCGTCGTCGACTCTAAAAAGTGGTTTTTGATATATAAAATAACGTATTACAGAAAAAGAGAAGGCACACGAAATACTCATACTTCGTGTGCCTCTTTTATGGGATTATTATGAGAAGAAATGGGGTCTCCGATTACTCGGAGATTGAGAAGATATATGTTATCGCAGCAATATATTTCTCATCTTTTCTCTAATAAACACAGAAAAAACCACATTTGTCAAGTGTTATTTTTGTTTTTTTCTTTCCTATTTTGGATTTATTGAAAATTACAATGGATTTTTTTTGTTTCTCCTCCTGATGCTTGGGTCTTCGGAAAATATATTTGAAAAAAACTCTATTCGGAAAAACGTAAACAAAAAAAACGACACTTTTGAAAGTGTCGTTTTTTTTAAAGCGGGCGATCGGGTTCGAACCGACAACCTCAACCTTGGCAAGGTCGCGCTCTGCCAATTGAGCTACGCCCGCAATAAAAAATTATTATGTTTCACATCGTGCCAAATTATCTTGGAATGTCAAGCTCAAAAATTGATTTTTTTCGAGAACTTTCTGGTGCGGCAAAGAAATCTGTTCTATCTACCTTATTAGCAATATCATTGCTAAGTAAAATTCTTGCAATTTGTTTTATTTTTTCTGCATTTTCTTTCTTGTAGACGATATAAAATGGCAATGAGAGTGGATAATCGCCGTTAAAAATGTTTTCACGATCAGGTTTAAATGCATATGATTTTTTTCCGTCATCGCCTGTCTTTGCAACTGATACAACTTTCAACAAGTGGCTATCAATCCCAGACAATTTACCGATGATTGCAATCGCAGAATTATTTGCCTTGATGAGATTATAGATTGAACTTTTTCCTTCAGCAATATTTACCCATTGTCCCAAATTTACACCACCTATTGCGGTGTATTTGAAAAGCTCTACTACAACGTTATCGGAAAGGCTTGTTGTGATAGGCATAATGTTTCGCAAGCCGACATTTTTTATTCCGAGTTGTGCCCACGATTCTGCACGAGTTTTTGTCGCAATAGAATAGATGTCAGACAACTGTTTTGTTGAAATTTCTTCGATTGGATTTGCCGAGTTTACAACTACCACTGCTGCTTGATATGCGAAGGGAAGTGCAACTAATCCTTCGGGCAATTTATGTGTTCTTGGCAATGCGATGATAGCGATGTCTGCCGTACCTTTTGCAAGTTTGTCGTACGCCGAATATGTGCCTTCCATATCCACTTCGACAATCGCACCATTTTTCTTTGCGATGCTTTGCACGGCGTCTGCAACAACTGGCTTGAGAAGGTCGCTACCGGCGAGGGTAATTTTATTGTCGGCAAAAATTGTCGACGCAAACAAACTCAACAATGTTGCAACTATAAATGTTTTTCTGCTTTTCATATCGATATAATTTCGGGGTTTATTTATTCAAATGATATTACAAATGTGAGTGTTATGCCAAGCCTAAAATCATTCTCGCTTCTTCGCTCATCATATCTTTATTCCACGGCGGATCCCACACGATGTTTACGCTTGCTTGGCTGACTGACGGCAACGATTCTATACGCATACGCAAGTCTTCAGCAATCATTGGTCCCATCGAGCAACCTGGTGCTGTGAGAGTCATATCGGCTTCAACTCGTTTTGTGCCGTTTTCTTCGTCGAATATTTGCAGACGATATACAAGCCCCAAATCCACGATATTTACAGGGATTTCAGGGTCGTACACAGTTTTTGCGGCTTCCCAAATATCGCTTTCTTCAAGCGTAGATTGCGTTGGGGCATCTGACGTTTTTGCTTGGCGTTCGTTTGAAATTTCTGTCGCAGTTGAGCAAGAATCTCTGTTAGAATCTTCTGGTTGAAGACCCAATGCGTCGGCATCTTTGCCTTCTATTCTCGCCATTCCGAAGATTCCACGGACGGTATAATTCCCACCGAGCCGATGTGTAACTTCAACAATATTATCTTTTGCCAACAACACTTTTACGCCTGCTGGGATTAGCATTGCGGAGCATTCACGCAAAAGTTTTATATTTTTTAAATCTAATTTTTCCATCTCTTATACGATAGCGAGATTGTCGCGGTGTACGACTACATCTTTGTGCCCACACTTTTTATCTGTGCGTTTTTCAGAAATTATACGTTTGATTTTTACCGAACTTTCTTCAGCCAAACCGCGTGCGACAACATAATTATTTTCTATATCTACTATTTCAACTAAGTCGCCTTTTTTGAATTTTCCAGATATACTTTTTACGCCAGCTGGTAAAAGTGAACTGCCTTTATTGCGTAGGGCGTTGGCAGCTCCAGCGTCGACATTTATCTTGCCGATTGTCTTGCCAAAGTGTGCGAGCCAACGTTTCTTCGAGCTGATTGAATCGCTCGACGCACAGAAGCGTGTGCCGACTTGTTCGCCATTGAGAATTTTCTTTACGATATCTTTTGCACTGCCGTCTGCGATATACATATCGCAACCAGCACTTGTCGCAATTTCGCCAGCTTTAATTTTTGTTATCATTCCACCGACTGCAGTAGCACTACTTGTACCGCACGCCATTGCTCGAATTTCAGGTGTGATTTTTTCGACAACTGCAACGACTTCCCCTGTGCCTTTCATATCAATCAAGCCGATAGCCGTCGATAAAATCAGAAGCATATCCGATTTTGAAAGTGTTGCAACGAGTGCACTCAAAACGTCGTTATCGCCGAATTTTATGTTTAATTCAGATGCACTGATGCAATCGTTTTCGTTGATGATTGGGACGATTCCGTCGGCGAGGAGTCTATCGAGCAAATCACGCATAGCTTTGTGTCGAGTATGTACGTCGACATCGTCGCGTGTGAGGAGAATTTGGGCGACTGTTATTCCGAAAGGTGCAAACAATTCTGCCCAAGTTTGAATAAGTATACCTTGTCCGACTGCCGCACATTCTTGTACTGCACTGATGTGTTTAGGTCGGGCCTTGAGCTTGAGTTTACCCATCCCTAAGCCAACTGCACCGGAGCTGACAAGAATAATTTGGTAGCCGAGCTTTTTCGCATCGGCTACTTGTTTGCAGATTGATTTCATCTTACGTGTGTCGAGTTGCCCGACTCCAGAGGTCAACACCCCTGTGCCGAGTTTGACGACGACACGCTTTTGGCGGTCGGTTGCCATAATTATATTTGTTTAAGGTCTGCTTCTTTTGCTTCGAGGCTCTTGTTAATTACAGCGATAAATTTATCGGTAATGTTTTGAACTTCTTTTTCAAATTTCTTGAGGTCATCTTCAGTAGCTTCGTTTGCTGCTTTCATTTTCTTTGCAGCATCGAGTGCTTCACGACGAATTGTGCGAATGCGAACTCTGCCAGATTCTGCCATTTCATGACAAATCTTCGCAAGCTCTGCACGGCGTTCACCTGAAAGAGCAGGGATTGGGCAACGTACTGCATCGCCCATTACTGCTGGAGTAAAGCCGATGTTTGCTGCCAAAATTGCTTTCTCAACATCCTTGAGGATTCCCTTATCCCATGGTTGAATGCGAATTGTCGAGCTATCTGGAGTTGTGATTGCTGCGACATCACGAAGACGCGACATTGTTCCGTAAGCTTCTACCATAACGTTTTCAACCATTCCTGGATTTGCTTTACCGGTATGTACGCTTTCAAACTCGTGGTCGACGTGTTGCGTCGCCTTTGTCATTGCTTCAGATGTTTTCTTGATTTCTGCTGATATATCCATTTTTGATTCCTTATTTTTATTTGTTAAATTATTTTACCAATGTGCCAATTTGTTCGCCCGCTACTGCTTTTTGGATGTTTCCACGTTCGTTCATATTGAATACGATAATCGGGATTTTGTTATCCATACAGAGAGAGAATGCGGTTGAGTCCATAACAGCGAGACGCTTTTCGATTGCTTCGAGATAATCTATACTTTCGTATTTAACAGCGTCTTCAAATTTGTTTGGATCTTTATCGTAAATGCCGTCAACTTTTGTAGCTTTGAGGATACAGTCGGCGCCGATTTCGCTTGCACGCAATGCGGCAGTTGTATCGGTTGAAAAATATGGGTTGCCTGTGCCTGCAACAAAAATAACGATGCGACCTTTTTCAAGATGGCGAACTGCACGACGCAAGATAAATGGTTCGGCAACTTTTTCCATCGGGATTGCTGTTTGCACACGAACAGGAACGCCAACTTTTTCCAACGCATTCATCAATGCCATTCCATTGATAACGGTTGCGAGCATTCCCATGTAGTCGCCAGTAGTGCGGTCGACGCCTGACTTTGAGCCTGTCAGCCCACGGAAGATATTTCCACCGCCGACAACAAGGCAGACTTGAACGCCCATTTCGTAAACTTCTTTAAGCTCGAGAGCGAGGTTTGTGAGGATAGCAGGATCGAGTGCGTCGCCGTTTTTTACATCTTTCAACGCTTCGCCGCTAAGTTTAAGTACAATTCTTTTATATTTCGGATTCATTCTGAATTTTATAATATCTTGAAATTCTCTTACTTTTTCAACTCTTTTTTCAGCATTGTAGGCATTACATCAATAGTATATGGTTTTTTACTAAATATTACTTTTGCACGTTCGCGAACTTGCTCTAACGAAACGTTTGCGTAGCCTGTGTCGATAGTCTTGGCAAGCTCGATATTTATTGGCTTGCATTGCGACAAATCGAGAACAGCGTCGAGCCAATAATTGTTGCGACGTTTATTCGCTTCTACACCTTTTATCAGTGGAATTTTTGCACGCTCAAATTCATCTTTCGATATATCTTTTATCGTTTTTTGTCCGCATTTTTCGAGGGTTTGGAGCATTTCAGCATTGTAGTTGGGAACTACAAATGTCGCAGCCGTCATAAAGCCGATGTTATCAATCCAAGTACTCGAATTGTTGTATGCAAATGGACTGTACACTTTACCTTCAGCTTCACGAACGTCTTTGCGAAGAATATCGTCGAGTACAGCACCGAGTACGTTGTCGGCACGCATATCATCGATATTTTTTCTACCAGCACTCAACCAAATTTTAAGTGCAACCGATCGTGGTTCATCTGTCGTTTCGTAAGTGAGGGATATTTTTTTGTCGGGGCTAATGAACTTAATCTCGGCGTATGGCTCCGAATTTTCCGAGCATCTTGCAGGCATAGCACCAAATGTTTCTGCAAAAATTTTAATTGTTTTTTCGATGTCAATATCGCCTACAATCGATATTTCCATATATGAATTTTTGAGAATTGGCGTGAACCATTGCTCGAGTTCTTTCATTGTGATTTTCTCGAAATTTTCAAATGTACCTGGTATTTTTGACGCAGGCGAATTCATCATATTCATCGAGAGAAAACGCAAGCGTGCCATTGGGTCGGTACGGTAGTCGAGATAAAAAGCTTCGGCTTGTTTCATCATTGCAGGGCGTGCGTCTTCACGGAATCCAGCATCGGCAAACATTGTCGCCGATAGTTTGATTGTGCTTGGTAAATCCTTTTGCGTAGAGCGTGCCGAGACTGTAAATACGTTGCCGTTTATCGACGCACTTATCGCCATTTTCATCAAATATTTTGCCGAGTTTATTTCGCCGATATTTTGGAATTTTGTTCCACCGATAACTAATGCCATTGGTGCGTTGAAATACTCGGGTTTGTCGGCTGGAATGTCGAGAATTCCACGCCCAAACGATATTCTCATCAAAGCTTCATCTTTTGAGAAATCTGTTTTTTTAAGATTTAAACGCACGCCATTTTCAAAGCGAATTTGAGTGATTGAAAGGTCGGTAATTTCTTTGCGTTCGGCGATTTTTCCAACGTTGCCAAAGTTTGAGAAAATCAAACTTGACGATGCAAACGTGTCGGCAGAATATTTTGATTTAATTGCATTTTGATATGCGAGTTCGACTCTTGATGTCAGTTGGGAATCGTCCAATTTTTCGACATCTGAGACGAATGCTTTTATTTTTGCAAAGTCAAAAATTTGTTTCAATAAAACAACTGCTTTTTTTGCGTCAAAATCTTTGAGTGCATATTTTGCTATTTCCAAATCATTTTCTGCAGAGTTAAAAACAGCGTTCTCTGAAAATGCCGATACAATCTCGTTTGCAAGGGCGTTATTCTTGCGTGTTTTCGACGACTTTATATCGCTTTCTATTGCTTCAAAAATTTTCTTTTTCGCATTTTCTATTTCTGAATCTTGTAAATTTTCTATGCTCAAAAGTTGTCGTAAACATTCTTCGAGTGCGTCAAATGCCTTTCCTACTGGGGCTTCGGCGTTGATAATAAATGAATCGCAGAATGTATCAAATTCAAAATTGTAAGCCGAGCCTTGTGAGATTTTTGAATCGGGCAAATCGGCAACACGCAAGAAACGTGAAGTTAAGGCGGTTGCGAGCGTTTTTGTCTTAATGTATTCAACACGTTTTTCGAGTGAATCGATACGTGTTTTGCCTGTCTTTGAAACTGCTATTGATGCGTACGAACGAGGTGAGTTTGGCGTGGAATCGTAAACAGTATCGATGTCGATTTTCTGTGCGTTGAAATCGAACTTTACATCAGTTTGTTCGAGTGTGCCAAATTCAACTGTGCGTGCTGGTTCGGTCGGCGATTTAAAATCGGAAAAATATTTTTTTGCTTTTTCGATTATTTCTTGCGGATTGACATCCCCAACGACAACCAACACTGTGTTTTCGGGGCGATATGTTGCGTCGTAGAATTTTTTGAAGTCTTCGTGTTTTACTTTTTTAATCACATCTTCTTCGCCAATCGGCATTCTATCGGCAAAAATTGAGCCTTTGAAAGTGTGTTCAATCTCTTTGACAGCCTTGCGATAATCTTGGGTGTCTCGTGAATTTTTTTCAGCGATAATCACACCACGTTCTTTTTCGATTGCTTCGGGAGCAAACATTATGCCGTCGCAGTAGTCTCTCAAAAGCATCAAACCGTCGTTGATGAGTTTATCGGAAACTTCGGGCATATCGATTTTATAGACGGTTTCGGTGAAACCCGTATGTGCGTTTGTGTCGGCACCAAAAGCCATTCCGAGCCTTTGAAAATACTCGACCATATCTCCGCTTGGGAAGTGTGTTGTGCCGTTGAACGCCATATGTTCTATAAAGTGTGCAATGCCTTTTTCTGCTTCTGTTTCGTAGGCTGAGCCACGCTTTACAAGCAGACGCATCGACACTCTGTTTGGCGGTTCAGAATTTTTACAGACGACAACAGTCATATTGTTGTCGAGCTTTTCTACGAACAGACGTGAATCTTGTTCGAGTTTTGGGGTTGCGAAAATTAGTTGCGATGTTGTCATCATTAAAAATAAAAAGATTTTTTTGAGGTTCATTGTTTGTCTGATTTTAAGTTGTGCGAATTGCTTTTTTTGTTATCCAAAATATACAATCGTCTGAAAAATCGCTTACGCAAGCGGGTTCGTCGGCAATAGCACTCCTTCGTTCTGAATAAATCAATTCAAGATTTGCTTCTGATAAGGATTGAACTATCTCATCTTTAGACGGCGAATGTATAAAAATGTTCCCATGGTCGCCCTTGTAAAAGATGTCGCCAAACTCGTCGAGACGTGGGTCTTGCACGCCATGTTCCCATTGTTTTTTTTCGGAACTCCAGTAATCTTTGTGTTCAGAAACATCTCTATCGTGAGTAGTAAAAATAAAAATACCGTCATCTTTGAGAATTCTTCTGATATGCTTTAGTGCGGTGATTCTACAATCTTTGCGTGGAATTTGCATCAGCCCGTTGAAACCGAAAATAACGGCATCAAAAGTGTTTTCGAGGTATGGGATTTTTGTGGCATCGCAAACTTCGGCTGAAATATTGAGTGCGTCGCGTTCGGCAATCATTTTTGCGATTGCTACCATATTTTCGGAGAAGTCGGTTATTTTGATGTTTGTGTATCCGTTGCGAGCAAGGTTTATGCCGATACGACCAGCCCCACAACCAAGCTCGAGAATTGTGTCGGTTGTCTTGATGTATTTTGAAAAAATAATCGCTTCTGAATTCCAAAGTTTAACTTGGTCGACAGCTTTTGCGTAGTCGGCAACGACATTTAAATTTTCAAAATATGATTTTACTGTATTTGAATCCATTTGACTTTTCCAAAAGTAAGGGTGTCTTTGCCCAACTCGATTTTATCGCCTTGAATTTCAAATGGGCGAGTATTATTTTCAAATGCCGATAGGGCATTTTCGCCCAACGAGTGTGGTGCTTTGTATTCAAAGGCAAAATCAACTGCTTTTGCATCGCACACCGATTTTATCAAACCAGCCCCACCTTCGATATAAAGCGAGTTTATACGCATTGCGTGTAGTTGATTTTTTACTTCGTCCCAAAATTTTTTATTATCCGATGCAGGCGTTAAAATTCTCAAAATTTTTATGCCTAAATCGGCAAGTTTTTTTTCATTTTCTATCGGGGCATTAACATCGCAAACTACAAATGTTTTTTCAGAAAATTTATCAGAAAAGATTTTAAATTTTTTGACTTCTTTGTTTTTTGCGATGTTGAGTGCAGAATCAAAAACTAATCTTGTTTGCGAAAATTCATCTTCTTTAAATCCACGAGATGTTAGGGCGGGATTATCGGTTTCGAGCGTACCACGTCCGACAGCTATTGCAGAAAAAAGTCGACGCCATTTCATAACATCGGCGTAGGCTTCATTGCCTGTTATACGTGTTTGTTTTCCACGTGCTTCAGCTATTTTCCCATCGGCAGAGATTGCGTATTTTAACGCTACAAGCGGTTTATTTTGCGTGATTGCAAAATTGAAAATAAAATTTAAATCAGAGCATTCTTTTTCTAAAATTCCGTACTGATATTTTATATTAGCGTCATTAAAAATTGGCAACGCACGCCCTGCATGTGCTGGGTTTGGGTCGAGTGTACCTATTTTTACTTCGGCAATTTTTGCTTGTTTGATTGCATCGCAACAAGCACCTGTCCGACCACGAGTAGAACAAGGTTCGAGTGTAACATAAAGCGTAGCACCTTCGGGCGATTCAGTAGAGGCACGCAAACATTCTATTTCAGCGTGTGGAAAACCATCTCTTGTGTGGTATCCTTCAGAAATGATTTTTCCGCCTTTTACAAGTACGGCACCAACCATTGGATTAGGCGACGTATCGCCCCAAGCTTTTTTTGCAAGCTCGATTGCTCGACGCATAAATTTCTCGTCGGTTGCGTTGTGTTGTGTAGACTCCATTTTTTATGCACGCACAAATGGGTTTGAGCGTTTTTCAAACTCTACCGTTGTTGGCTCACCATGCCCTGGTAAAATAATGGTGTCGTCGGGGAGGGTATAGATTTTTTCTTTGATTGATTTTTCCAAAACAGCGTAATCGCCACCCCATAAATCAGAGCGTCCGACGCTACCTTGGAATATCACATCGCCGGCAAAGAGGTATTTTTTATCGCCGTCTTCGATGTAATAAATCACGCTACCAGGACAGTGTCCTTCGGCTTCAAAACTCTTGATTTTTACGCCCGCAACTTCAAATTCCATTGCGTCTTTTGCGACGACATCAACTTTTGCACCTTCGTATTCAGATTGTGCGAAAAGATTTTTTTTCTGGAAGCTCGGGTCTTCGATAAGCATACGACCTTTTTCGCCAGCGTAAAGTTTTGCACCAGTCTTTTTTTGGAGAAGACCTGCATCCCAGGTGTGATCCCAGTGTCCGTGAGTCATAAGGATAGCTTCGAGTGTTTTGCTGTCGTCTTTGAGATGTACGGGGATTTCTTCAGCCGACTCGAGCGGAGCGTCGATAAGAATTGCTTTGTTGGAGTTATCGGGATAGAGCAAGTAGGCGTTTGTGCCAAGTTGTCCGAGTTCGTATAAACTAATTTTCATAATTAAAATTTGTGCGATTTTAGCCAGTGTATGAGCATTTCAAAAACTTTTGGGTTTTGATGTCCGTGTGCACCTTTGGGGAGCATATGCAGTTCGGCTGGAACACCAGCGTCTTTGAGTGCAAGATAATATGCCAACGACGCATCGACATACGGGTCGAATTGTGTTTGCGTGATGAATGCAGGTGGAGTTTCTTTTGATACGATATTCCAATCGGCAATTTTGTATCGGGTATTATAATCGACTCCTTCTTTTGCGAGTTTTGTATTTTTTATGCGTCTATCTTTTTCAGGTTGCGAGCAATATGCTGGATAAATCAGACATGTTAAATTTGGGCGAGACGAGAGTTTGTCGGTATCGTCCAATGGCTCGTACGAATTTGTCGCAAAGTTTGTGGAAGTTCTCGCCGACAAACTCGCACCAGCGGAAAAGCCCATAATACAGATTTTATCTGGGTCGAGATTCCATTTTTTTGCGTTAGCACGAAGTATGCGAATTGCACGTTGAGCGTCCATTAGTGCACCGTCCATATTATTCGGCACACGATATCGCAATATTGCCGATGATATGTTGTGCGACTTAAAAAAGTCTACAATTTTTTTGCCTTCGTGGTTTATCGAAAGCCAGTTATATGCACCTCCTGGGCAAATTAGGACGATTGGCATCGGCTTATCAGATTTAAGCAAGTGCAATTCAATCGATGGTTTTTTTACAGAAACACACGGGAGATTTTTTTTCTTTGCAAGCTTAGATGGTTCGGTGATTTTTCCAGCCATCTTCACACCGTCCCAAATGTAAATAATTTCGCATTGCGATTTATCGTATTTTTTGACTGGAAACGCACCTTCGATAACTTGCATATTGTCTGTTTGTCCAGCGAAAATCGGGGCAAATGCGAGTGTCAAAATTAAAGTTATTATGGAATTTCTTTTCATAAATTTTATTTTGATGGAGCAAAGCCTTTTGATTTTAACCAGTCTTCAGCGAGTTTTGTCCAAGCCGATTGGATGCCTTTTCCCGAGTATCTGCCGTCGGCAAGACCATATCCGTGTCCACCTTTTTCAAAGATGTGCAAGTTCGCAGGAACGCCAACGCGTTTGGCTTCTAAGAAATATGCAATACCCGCATTGATGTAATTTTTATCGTCGAGCGATTGTGCGATGAAGACAGGTGGAGTCTTTTTGTCGATTGGCAGATTTTTTGCAATTTTGTAGAGCTTGTTGTAGTCGGCTTTGAAATCAACTTTAGTTTTATTCCAACGTCTTTCATTGCCTTGTTCGTCGCAGTATGCTGGATAGATAAGCATTGTGAAATCTGGACGAGCAGAATTAGACCTTGTTACATCAATATTATCGATTCTATCGTAAGCCAATTTTTTGTAGTTAGTGGAAAGTCTGGCACAGAGGTTTGCTCCAGCTGAAAAGCCGATAACGCCGATTTTTTGTGGGTCTATGTTCCAATAAACTTTGTCTGCATTTTGGCGGACGACTTTTATCGCACGTTGTGCATCTTGCAACGCACCTTCGGGATTTTGTGGAACGCGGTATCGCAAAATTCCAGCCGAAACTCCAATCGAGTTGAGCCATTCTGCAATTTGTACGCCTTCGTGGTCATGTGCTAAAATATTGTACCCACCGCCTGGGAAAACGATGACAAATGGCGTGGGGACATCCGATTTAACGAGGAAAAGTTCGAGTGTTGGAGTCTTAATTGCCGACACCATTTTGCGTTCGTTTAGTTTATATTCTGGTGCTGATGTTCCAGGCATTTTGCCAGAAGGCCATATCATATACACATTTTCTTTTTTTGTTTCGTCGGCGAAAAGTGTAGTTGTAATTGTTGCGAATGCAATCGTCAGTATTGAAGTGATAAGATGTTTCATATTTGTAGAGTATTCTACTTGTGCGTAAAACAGTCAATTTTAAACATCGAAAACACAAGGATTTTTAAGAAAATAAAAAAAATTGAATTTTTTTCTTGCATTGCGATTAGAAAAATGCACGATGCTTAGCTTATTGATTTTTGCCTGACTAGCTCAATCGGTAGAGCAGTTGACTCTTAATCAATTGGTTCAGGGTTCGAGTCCCTGGTCAGGTACGAATTTGATGTTTGTCGCAATGAAGTGGCAAACATTAATTGTTTTAGATCTTTCGTAAAAAGGTCATACTAAGAAGGAGGTGAATTGAAATGCCAGTAGAAGTTAAATTACGCAAAGGTGAAGCAATGGAAAAGGCTCTCCGCAGACTCAAGAAGAAGCTTGATCGCGAAGGTGTAATCCGTGATGTTCGCCAAAAACGCTATTTTGAAAAACCAAGCGAAATCAAACGTCGCAAGAATAAGGTTGCAGCATTCAATAATATGCTCCGCCAACGTTACGAAAATCGCTAAAACAAAAAACCCGCATAAGCGGGTTTTTTTGTTTTTGTTTAAGCCGATATTTGTTGTAAATATCGGCTTACTTGTGAAAAAAAGTGTTGCAAGAAAAGTCGGTTTTGATTGAATTAATCGCTATGGAAAATTTTTCAGGAGTATGGACAGCTTTAATTACACCGATGACTGAAGTCGGTGTTGATTACGATGCACTCGAAAAGCTCGTAGAAGCACAAATTAAAGGTGGCGTAAAAGGTCTTATCGCCGTCGGAACAACAGGGGAGTCGCCGACTCTTGACCCTGTCGAACACATAGTTGTTATTAAGAAAGTAATCGAATACGCAAAAGGTAGAGTTCCTGTCATTGCAGGCACTGGTGCAAATTGTACTCGCGAAGCCGTGCATTTGACTCGAGAAGCCGATGAAGCTGGTGCTGACGGTTTCTTGATTGTTGCACCTTATTACAACAAGCCATCACAAGAAGGCGTGTTCTTGCATATGTCGGAAATTGCAAAATGCACAACTAAACCGATTTTCTTGTACTCAATTCCAGGTCGTTGCGGAATCGAAATTTCTAACGACGTTGCTGTGCGTTTGCGTGAAAAATTCCCGCACGTTTGCGTTATGAAAGAAGCTGGTGGCAAAGCTGAAAAAGTTGTGGACTTGCACAATAAAGCTGGCGATAAAATTTGTATCCTAAGTGGCGATGACGGCTTGACGGTTGATTTTATGAAAGTCGGTGCAAAGGGCGTTATCAGCGTGGCTTCAAATATCATTCCAGAACGTATGGTTGAATTGGTCGACCTTATGCTTGCTGGCGAAGTTGAAAAAGCACAAGCTATTTCAGACTCTTTGGCTGGATTCTTTAAAGCATTGTTTGTTGAACCAAATCCAGTTCCAGCAAAGAATGTAATGTTCCTTAAGGGTATGATTTCAAGCCCTTATGTACGCTTGCCATTGTGCCAAATGACCGCTGAACACCTCGATTATCTCAAGGAAGAAATGAGAAAGGCAGGGGTCTAATTATGGCATTCAAAGTTCTTATCAACGGCTTTAAAGGCAGAATGGGGCAAGCAATTGCAAGTGCTTGCGAAAATGTAGGTGCCGAATTTGTCGGTTGCGATATCGGCGATAAGCCAGAAGATTTTATCAAAGATTGCGACGTAGTTATCGACTTTTCTTTTCGTGATGTAACTCCACCTTTGGCTAAACTTTGTGCCGAAAACGGAAAGCCTTTGATTATCGGTACAACAGGTCATACGCCGGAACAACGTGCAGAGATTCTCGAATGCACAAAGAAAATCCCGATTGTTTGGGCAGGCAATTATTCTGTTGGTGTAAATCTTTTGAATTATTTGACACGCATCGCCTCGAGAATTCTCAACGATTCTTACGATGTGGAAATCGTGGAAATGCACCACAGACTTAAGAAAGACGCACCAAGCGGTACGGCTGAAAAGCTCAAGGCTATTGTTTGCGAAGAACGCAAAGTCGGCGAGGAATCGGTTTGTTATGGTCGCAAAGGTCTTGTCGGAGAACGTCCGAAGGGCGAAATTGGCGTACATGCGTTGCGTGGCGGAAGCGTTGTTGGCGACCACACTGTGATGTTCGCAACAGACGGCGAACGTGTGGAGCTTGTCCACAAAGCATCGGATAGAAAAGTTTTCGCAACTGGTGCTGTCCGTGCGGCGATGTGGGTCGGCGACAAGCCAGCAGGTCTTTACGGAATGGAAGACGTGCTGAATTTTAAATAGAATTTTTTTCAAACTATTTGAATTTTACAATCCGACTTTTCGTCAACGCAAAATTGACGAGGTCGGTTTTTTACAAATAAGACAATATCAAAATTCTCATTAAGGTAGGGGACAATTCAATGATAGTTGCAATCAAAGGTAGGCTCGAATCTTCAACGCTTTTTTCGGCAGTAGTTGAAGCAGGGGGACTTTTTTATGAAGTGAATATTCCGCTTACAACGGCAGAACGTTTGCCAAAATTGGGTGAAGAAGTTATGCTTTATACCGAAGCAGTTTATCGCGAAGACTCCCAATCTCTTTACGGGTTTGCAACAAAATCGGATAGAGATTTTTTCAAGACGATTATCGAAAAAGTTTCGGGGATTGGTCCGAAAACTGCACTTAATATGATGAGCAGAATGTCGGTTGCAACTTTACGCGATTCAATCGCAATGGGCGATGTTGCGACGCTTTCAAAGTGTCCAGGAATCGGCAAAAAAACGGCTGAACGATTAGTTCTCGAATTAAAAGGCACGCTGACAGGTTCAACGGGAACATCGAGTGCGGTTGCAATGTCTAACGTTGGAGAATCGATAAACACAAATGTTGCCGACGCTATTTCGGCACTTGTTGCACTCGGTTTAAAACTTGCCGATGCTGACAAATATGTTCGCACGGCAGTACAAAAATTGGGCGACGACGCATCGACAGAATCGCTCGTAAAATTTGCACTTTCAAAATAAAAAATTATGACAAAAGAAGAAATTTTAAACGCATTAAGAAACGTAAAATATCCGCCATATTCAAAAGATATTGTGTCTTTTGGAATGGTGAAATATGTTAAGGTTGAAGGCAACAAGGCTGAAATCCGCATTTTCACAGGTGGAAATGAAAAGCTCGCTGAACAAATTTCTCGTGAGTCGGCTGAAGTTCTGAAAAAGACTTTTCCTGATGGCGAATTTAATATCGGGTTGCTCGCAGAAGATCCAAACAAAACTATTCCATCGGCTCCGACACCCAAAAAAGAAACGCTTGCAGGCGTCAAGATAAAAGTCGCAGTATCGTCGGGCAAGGGCGGTGTAGGTAAGAGTACGATTGCTGTGAATCTCGCAAGGGCGTTTGCAGAAATTTTCTCGAAAGACGGAGAGGCAAAAGTTGGACTTATGGATTGCGATATTCACGGTCCAAGTGCATCGATTCTTTTTGGTAAAAAAGTTTTCCCAACTGTAACGCCTGATGAAAAAATTGTTCCGCCAGAAATGAACGGAATAAAAGTGATGTCGATGGGTATGCTCGTCGATGACGAACAGCCGTTGCTTTGGAGAGGTCCAATGGTGACAAGTGCAATTAAACAATTTGCCGAAGATATGGTTTGGGGCGAGCTTGACGCAATGGTTATCGACCTTCCACCAGGGACAGGCGACGCAGTCTTGAGCGTTGTGCAACTCATCCCACTCGACGGTGCGTTGATTGTTACAACGGCAAATAATCTTGCGGCGACAACGGCAGCACGTGGTGCAATGGTTTTCCAAAAAAGCAATGTAGAAATTTTCGGATTAGTCGAAAATATGGCGTATTTCCAGATGCCAGACGGAACAAAAGAATATATCTTTGGCGAAGGTTTTGCAGACGGTGCGGCGTCTCTACTCAATACTGATGTTGTTGCACGCATTCCACTCGATAAGACTTTGCATACCGATGAGCCGTCGGAAGCATCTCGTGAAATTTTCCGTTCGCTCGCAAAATTGATTATCGAAAAGACGACAAAATTTTAACGATGTATTTGCGTTTTTTGCCGAATCTTAATTTGTAGATTTAGAAAGTATTTTCGATGGATAAAGATAAAACGCACGATAACGACGATAACAAACAAAATGAAAATCCGCTCGATGAGTTGAAAAAACAACTCGAGGGGCTTTTCGGTGGCAAGCCTGTGCATGTCGATTTTGTCCCGCCTCCGTTTGGTGCAATGCACGAACCGCAACAAGAAGAATCGCAAGAAGTGCAGGACGATTCTGATGAAGTGCTGAAACGTATCCGTGAGTTTTCGATGAAACCACGTGAGATTCGAGATTATCTCAATCGCTTTGTTATCAAACAAGACGAAGCTAAAAAAGTTTTGTCGGTTGCAATTTGCGACCACTACAATCACGTCCGCAGATGTTTGGAAAATCCCGAAGCAAAAGATTTAGAGTATGCAAAGCAGAACATTCTGATTTTGGGTCCAACTGGGGTCGGCAAAACTTATTTGATGCGAACAATCGCAAAGCTTATCGGTGTCCCGTTTGTCAAGGCTGATGCGACAAAATTTTCCGAAACAGGATATGTGGGTGCAGATGTCGAAGACCTCGTTCGTGATTTAGTGAAAACTGCAAATGGCAACGTTGATGTAGCACAATACGGTATTGTCTATATCGACGAAATCGACAAAATCGCAGGGCGTTCGGAAGTCGGTGGTAAGGATGTTTCGGGGCGTGGTGTTCAAATAAATCTTCTCAAATTGATGGAAGATTCAAACGTGAATGTGGTAAGCCCACAAGATATGATGGGGCAAATGCAAATGGCGATGAGTGCTCGTGGTGGAAAAAAACCAAAGCGAACAATTAGCACTCGTCATATTCTATTTATCGTCAGTGGAGCGTTTGACAAGCTCGGCGAAAATATCGCAAAACGTCTGAATAAAGGGACAATTGGTTTTGATGTAGATGTCGATTTTTCAAAGGATTCAGACAATTCTGATTACTTGAAATTTGCCGAAACAAGCGATTTTATTAAGTATGGTTTTGAAGCAGAATTTGTGGGTAGATTGCCTGTTCGTGTTGCGTGCGAGTCTCTCAAACCACGCGATATTGCCGAAATTTTGGTGTCTTCTGAAGGCTCGATTTTGCGTCAATACAAAGAAGATTTTGCGGGTTATGGTATTGATTTTACTATTACTCCTGAAGCCGTTGAAGCTGTCTCAAAGCTCGCATACCAAGAAAAAACAGGGGCTCGTGGGCTGATGACCGTTTTGGAACGCACTTTACGAGATTACAAATTTGAGTTGCCGTCCTCGGGGATAACGCATTTTGAGCTCGATACAAATACTGTCGAAAATCCAAAAGAATCGTTGAAAAATCTACTCGTTGAAAATGGCGATTTGATGAATGAAGTGATGTCGGCAGATATATCAAAGTTTGCGTCTGATTACGAAAAAAATACAGGCTTTAAGCTCGTCTTCGATTTGTCTGCAAGGCGTGCGATAATCGCAAAGGCAGTGGAAGCCGATAAATCGGCAGTGTCGGTTTGCTCCGAATTATTCAAGGATTACGAGCATGGATTGGCGATTGTTTCCAGAAATTCGGGCGAAAAAACTTTTGAAATTTCAGCCGATTGCATCGCCGATTCTGACAAGTGGCTTTCAGATAAAGTTGTGAAATCTTTTGATAGAAAATAAAACGGGAATGTCGGAAAAAATTAAGTGTCCAGCTGATTCAAAAGTTCGTGAAGCATCGTCGGTAAAGCAGATGTTTTCACGTGTCGCACCATTTTACGATTTTATAAATCGAGCGATGACTTTTGGTCTCGATATTGTCTGGCGTAAGCGTTTGGTGCGTTTGCTTGAATTGTCAAATGGCGATGTCCGTGTGATTGATATCGCTTGCGGAAGTGGCGATGTTGCTATTGAAATTGCAAAACAAAATCCAAATGCGAAAATTGTTTGTTCCGATTTTTGTGTGCCTATGCTCGAAATTGCCGAAGCAAAGTTTGCAAAAAAATATCCCAACAGGGCGGAGTTCAAAGAAGCTGATTGCGAGCATTTGCCCTTTAAAAATGGACTGTTCGACGGTGCGACAATCTCTTTTGGGTTTAGAAATTTTCGCAACAGACAAAAGTGTTTAAAAGAAATTGCACGAGTGTTGAAAACAAATGGTCGCCTTTGTATCTTGGAGGTTTCTCGTGCAGAAGGTTTTTTTCGTTTTGCTCAAAAAATTTTTATGGGCAAAATTGTGCCAACTATTGCGTCAGTTTGTGGTGGCGTTCGTGCCGACTACGAATATTTAGCAAAGACAACGCTCGAATATCCGAGTCCTTCGGAGGTTGAGCAGATGTTTGTTGATGCTGGCTTTGAGAATGTATCGACAAAAAAAATGGCGTTCGGGTTGGTCTCTATCACTTCGGGAAATAAAGCAGACAAGCGTGCGTTGGCAAAAAATCTTCCGCATGGTTCGGAGTTTGGAGAGGTCGCTGGACTCGTCGATATGGATGAGTTCCCGTCGTGGATAATTTATGAAGACGAAAATTTTTTGGCGTTGAACAAACCTGGTTGGCTCGTCTGCCATCCGTCTAAAAATGGTCCACTTTCGAGCCTTGTTGGTGCGGCACGTGAGTATTTAGGTGCGGATATTTTACATTTGGTCAGTCGTCTCGATCGAGAGACAAGTGGTATTGTTTTGCTCGCAAAAAATAAAAAGACTGCGAGTATGGCACAGAAAGCCCTTGAGGTTCACAATGATGTCGGCAAGACGTATCTGGCACTTTTAGAGGGAAAATTGGTCGGGTCTTACACGGTGTCGCAACCACTTGCGGATGACAAAAAATCGCTCGTGGCAATTAAAACTTGTTGTGCTATCCAAAAGCTTTCTGCAAAAACTGCCGTTACTATGTTTACGCCTGTCGCATATTCATCAAAAGGCGATTATACTCTTGCTGAAGTTAAAATTATTACTGGGCGAAAGCATCAAATTAGAGCTCACGCACAATGGATAAATCACTGTGTTGTTGCTGATAAAATTTATGGTCATGACGAGACTCTTTATCTCGACTTTATCGAAAAGGGTATAACCGATGAAATGGCGAAAGTTCTGCCTATGAAACGTCAAGCCTTGCACGCATTTGAAATGGATTTTTCAAAGGTATTTAATGGTTTAAAATTCCGTGCTCCATTACAAGACGATTTCAAAAAATTTATGGCAGATTATGGAATTGAGCTTCCCGAAAAATTCCAATAAGTTTTAGTTTTCCGATTTTATACAAACACAAAAAAACCGCAGATTGCTCTGCGGTTTTTTTGTTTTAAGATAATCTTCTAAAATTAGAAGAGAACTTGAACTTGTGCCCAAACTGTGTTGCCGTATACACGGTTAACAGCGTCTGAACCTTGGTCATAGTAACCAAATTCATAACCAAGAGATGTCTTGATTGCTTGTGTTGGGTACCAGTTTGCACCAACATAGAGTGTTGTTGCTTGGTTGAAATCGATTGCTGTGTCGAAGTATGCTGATGCACCGAGACCATTTGTTGAAACGTATGAACCACGAACAACTGGTTCGATTGCACCCCATTCGCCGATGTCCATCTTGTATGCAACTGTGAGGTTAGCACCCATTGGTGTGCGTACGCAACCATTGCGTGTTGCATAGTCTTCAACTTGTTGGAGGAAGTATTCAGCGATTACAGTAAAGCCACGCCAGTTAGCTGTTGCATAAGGATTGATACCCCATACGCTACCCTTTTGTGTTGGGTTGTATGTTGCACCTTGTGGAGCATAACCGAAGTTGAGACCGAAATCGTATGCGAGTGATTCGCCCTTGATTTCTGCAACATTCTTATAGCCCATACCTGCCCAGAAGCTGAGTGAGCTACTGTCTTGTGCGTTTGTGATGAAGTCATCTGTGCCACCTTCTGATACACCAGATGTTACTGCGAGGTTGTAGTACATGCCTTCAACTTGGATGATATTGCCATCCCAGAATACGCCAACTGTACGGCTACCAAAGTTTTTGTTTTGGTCGCGTGTGAAGAAGTATGTAGCTACTGAACGTTCGATTGCGAGTTGTGAGAAGTCGCACATATTTTGTTCGTAACCCATATTCGACTTGCGGAGACCGAGTTGGAGTGTACCATTGAGGTAATCGTAGTCGATTTTCTTTGATGCTACAACTTTGTCGAGGTAGTTCTTGCTTGAACCTTCTGTACCGAAGTCTGTAACAACAGTTGCTGTCCAACCGCCACCAACGTCAGCTTCAACACCGAGCTTTACATAGCGAAGTGTGAAACCACTTGATTGACCATCGATTGAACCTGTGCCAGCCTTGAGGCTTGCATCGCTCCAGCTATACCAACCTTGAGCACCACCAAAAATCTTAATCGACTTTGTGCTTTTAGCTGCAGGTGTTACTGCTACAGATTCTTTTGCAATCTGTGCAGCTTCTTGCTGAGTGAGCATACCCTTCTTTACGAGTGTTTCAAGAAGAGCCTTATCCTGTGCGTTTGCTGCCAAAGCTGCACCCGCAACGAGTAAGCTAATGATTACTTTTTTCATATTTTATATAGTTTGTTTGGTTAGTTTATAGAAACGTGTTAAATACGTTGCTTTTTTTAGAAACATATTAAATACGTCGCCCATTTTCTGTATATATTTAATATTTTTTACAAAAAATCAAGCTTTTAAAATAAAAATATAACAAAAAAAAGGCAGGTTTTATCCTACCTTTTTTGTGGTTGATTGAATTAATCCAAAAGTGCTTTCTCGCTGATATTGAATGCTTCAAACAAATATGGAGCATCGGCTGAAAAACCGAAATCGTCGGTCGCTACAACCTTTGATGCGTATTTATACCACATTTGCGATATACCAGCTTCGATAGCAATTCTATTTTGGCATGACGCTGGCAATACTTCTTCTTTGTAGGAATCAGTTTGTCTGTCGAAAACTTCCATACTTGGCATTGATACAACACGAGTGCTTTCTTCTTGCTCGCCAGCTTTCAACGCATATTGAAGTTCTGAACCCGATGCGATGATAATCTTTTTGAGTTCGCCACTTTCTTTCTTTGCGATGTATGCACCCTTGAGTGTTCCCATTCTCTTTGTCTCTGCCGAAACAGATGTTTGAAGTGGAATGTTTTGACGTGAAAGAATCAATGCAGTTGGACCGTCTTTCTTTGCGAGTGCCATTGCCCAAGCTGACGCACATTCTTCTGAATCTGCAGGACGAATTACGTCGAGACGTGGAATACAACGCAAGATTGAAACCATTTCTACTGGTTGGTGTGTTGGTCCATCCATACCTACGCCGACAGAATCGTGTGTGAACACATATTGTACTGGCAAGCGTGAAAGTGCTGATACACGGATTGACCCGAGCATATAGCCTGCAAATGTCAAGAATGTTGCACACGATGGTTCAAAAATTCCAGAGTATGCAATACCATTTGTGATTGCTCCCATTGCGTGTTCACGGATACCATACCAAAGATTTCTACCTTGTGGATTTTCAGCAGAGAAGTCGCCCATATCCTTGAGGTAATTTTTTGTCGAGCCAAAGAGGTCTGCCGCACCTGTAATCATATATGGCAGGTGTTTTGCGAGCTCGTTCATAATCTTACCGCCTGATGCACGAGTTGCACTCTTATCGTCAGCAGGGAATTCTGGAATGAGTTTGAGCAATTCTTCGGCGGACATTCCCTTCGATTTTTTGTTCAAACAAATATCGAGTTTTTTAGCGAGTTCCGGATTTGCTTCTTGCCATTTTGCAAAGAGATTTTCCCATTGTTCACATTCTTGTTCACGTGCTTTAAATGCGTCAGCATATGCGTCGTAAGTTTCTTGTGAAACGTAGAATTTTTCTTCAGGCAAGCCGAGAGATTTTCTTGCAGAATCTGCAAATTTTGCACCGCCTTCGCCGTGTCCTTTTGCAGAGTTTTCAATTTCAGCGATACCTTTACCGATGATAGTCTTGAAGATTATCAACTTTGGCTTGTCCGATGTTGAATTCTTTGCAGAGAGAAGGGCAGAGCGTACAGCGTCGATATCGTGTCCATTGCAAGTGCATACTTCCCATCCGTACGATTCATATCGCTTTGCAGTATCTTCTGTCATTGTCTTATCTGCCATAGCGTCGAGCGTTACGTCGTTAGAATCGTACAACAATACGAGGTTGCCGAGCTTGAGTACTCCAGCGATTGCCGATGCTTCAGACGAAATACCTTCTTGAATACAACCATCGCCAGCCAAGCACCATACTTTAGAATCGAAAATTTTAGCGTCGTCGGTATTGAATGTAGCACCTGCCATTTTTGCCGAGATTGCCATACCGACAGCGTTGCCAATGCCTTGTCCGAGCGGACCGCTTGTTGCTTCAACACCTTCTGTTTCGCCAAACTCTGGGTGTCCTGGAGTTTTTGAACCTTTTTGACGGAAATTTTTAATATCGTCTATCGAGAGGTTGTAGCCTGCAATATGCAACCATGAATAGATAAACATACTACCATGTCCGGCACTCAATACGAATTTGTCGCGATTGAGCCATGATGGCTTTTTCGGGTTAACTTTCAATATTTCTCCAAAGAGAACTGCACCGATTTCAGCACATCCCAATGGTAAACCAAGGTGCCCTGAAGAGCATTTTTCGATTGCGTCTATTGCCAGACCTCTCGCTTGGTTTGCTGCGTTTTGAAGTGTTTTATTATCCATTTTATTCTATCTATGTTTGTTTTTAAATTCTTTCCGTTATCTATGGCGAATCATTAAATTTTTTCAACCATTTTCGTATCAGAAAAGAAAATTTCTGTAGTATGAATAATTTTACTAAAATATTGTTGAAAAATAAAAGACAATCTGCCATAACGTGTAAATATGATTAAATTTTTTAAGAGATTTTTAGTAATAGCAACTTTATTTGCATCTGTACATTCATTTGCGACGGATTCAGCAACTGGTATGTCGCAATATAAGCTTCGCCCACTCGACGTGCTTACAGTGAGGGTCTTCCAAGAGCCAGATTTGGATACTATTTATAAGGTGAGCCAAAATGGAATGATTGTGATGCCTCTTATTAATGCTGTAAAAGTTTCGGGGCTTACAGTCCAAGAAGCACAAAAACAAATAAAAGCTCTTTATGAAAAAGATTATTTGGTAAAGGCTGATGTTTCTATCTTTATTTCTGAATATTCACCACGTCGCGTATATGTGATTGGTCAGGTAAATCGCCCGGGTGAAGTTATGTTCCCACCTGAAGAAAATATGACTCTCTCGAAAGCAATTGCTGGTGCAATGGGTACAACACGTTTGGCAAACCTCCGTGCTATCAATATCAAGAGAACTCTTCCCGGTGGCGAAGTCAAAGTATTTGAAATCGATTTCCGTGCAATCTTGAATAAAGAAGGTGCGAAAGACTTTCCAGTTCTCGATGGCGATACTATCGAAGTTCAAGAAGCAATGTTCTAATACATTTAACATTCCTAAAATTTACTAACATCTTTTCACAATGGAAAATTCTGATAACAATACTCAACCACAAGCACAGCCTGCACAAAAGGTTGTTAAGAAGAAAAAAGTAATCGTCGGTGGCGGTTATGGCTACGGCGGGGGCTATGGTGGCTACGGTTATGGTGGCGGTGGCTACGGCTACGGAAGTGGTGGCTATGGCTATGGCAGTGGTTATGGTGCAAACTATGGCGGATACGGTGCTTCGTATTATGGCGGTGGTTATGGTGCAAAGCCAGTTGATAATGGTGTTGCAAATGGTATGCCAAACAGAACTTTCCGTGACTATATGATGATTCTTCGCGAAAGAATTTGGTATATCATTGTTACATTCTTCGTTATTTTTGCAGGCGTGTTGCTTTACACTTTCCGTATGACTCCAATTTATACATCGGTTGCAACAGTCCAAGTATTACGTGATTCTGACGTGCCGATTAACGGTCCTGGTGGAGTTCAACAAAGCAGAAACGAAATTATTTTGTCAACGGAAGACTTCAATACACAAGTCAAATTGATGGAAAGTATGGAAGTTGTTTCTGCGGTAAAATCACGCTTGAAAGAAGACGAAATAAAATCGTTGATGAACCCATTTAACGATATGATTACTTTCGGACCAAAAAAGACTGAAGAAGAAATTTTGGCTGAATACAGAAGGATTATTCCAGAAAGACTTTCTCTTATCGTTCGTATTATGTTTGAGCACCCAGATGCTCAAATGGCTGCAAGAATCACAAACTTGTTCGCAACTGAATACATTTCATACACGCACCAAGTTAAAGTTCAAAAGTTGATGAATTCTATCGATGAGTTGCGTACAAAAGTATCGCAACAAGAAGCAAAGGTAAAAGAACTCGATAAGAAACTCGTTGAATACAGAAAAGAACAAGGCGGTGTATCGCTCGACCAACTCGATGACGTTGACCGCAACGAATTGCGTGATATCAATTCTATCCTCACAAACGATAAACGTGTTTTTGATGCGATGTCAACTCAGTGGGACTTAGTTCAAGAATATAATCGCTTGAAAAAAGACTTGTGCACATTGCCATTTATCGCAGAACTTCCAGGTGTCGCAAAATTGGTAACAGATAAATCTACACAACAAGTTATCGTTGCAGGTTTGGAAAAGCGTTATAAAGAAAAGCACCCAAAAATGATTGAAGCTCGCAAAACTCTCGACCAAATCGAGAAGGAACTTCAAGTTGCTCTTGAAACTGCTTGCTCGAAAATCCGTGCATCATACGAAAATGCAAAGCAAAATTACGAGCAATCGCAAAAACGTTTGAGCGTAAAGAAAGAAGAAATTTTGGGCTTGGCTCAAAAAGCTATCATTTATAAATCGATTGAACGTGAACGTCAGGTTGCAGAACTTATGCACCAATCGCTCATTCAATCGTTGAGTGTAAGAACTGCACAAGTCAGCCTTATCAATGAAGGTGCAAATATCGTTGACAGAGCTGGTATCTCTCCACGTCCATCGAGCCCGAATTATGTGTTGAACATTATTCTCGGTCTCTTTGCTGGCATAGCTGGTGGTATCGGTATGGCATTCCTCGTCGCATTCTTCGACGATAGAACAAAGAGCTCGTATGACGTGGAATCGGTAATCGGACTCCCTCTCTTGGGCGTAATTCCACGAATCAAGAGATTGAGTTCATCAGAAAAAGCACAAGTTGCAGCATCAAATGCAGACCGTGCAACAACAGAAGCTTTCCGTTCATTGCATTCTACTTTGAAGGTAAATTCTTTGAGCAAAAATGCAAAGGTTATTCTCTTTACAAGTACGACACCATCTGAAGGTAAATCGTTCGTTGTATCGAATCTCGCATTTACATGTGCACTCAACGGTGAAAAAGTTATTGTTATCGACGCAGACTTGCGTTTGCCAGCGTTGGCAAAGATTCTCGATATCAACACAACTGAAGGTATCGTAAGTTGCATTGAAGAAGGTAAGCCACTCGAAAGTGCAATCGTTAAGGATTACTTCCCGAATCTCGACGTTCTCGTTTGCGAAAAGCGTGCGTCGAACCCAACACAAATGCTCAATTCGGAAGAGTTCATTTCATTCATTTTGGCATTGCGTGAAAAGTACGATAGAATCTTTATCGACTCTCCGCCAATCGGAGCTGTTAGCGACGCTATTTCTCTCTTGCCAAATACAGATGGTATCATTTACGTCATCAAGTTTAACGTGGCAAAGCGTAAAGCTGTAAGAAATTATGTCCGCAGAATGATGGAAACAAATGTTCCTGTATTTGGTGCGGTAATGAATATGGTTACATCATCGCTTTCATCGTCATACAGCTTGAATTATTACGATAAGAGCTACCAAAATTATTACACAACACCACCGGAAGTTCAGCCAAAAGGTGATGTAGAGCCAAGTGGGCTTGACGAAACAGCTACAAAAGAATCGTAATCGATTTTCTTTAATCCGCAAGTGAGAGCTCCCGCAATTACTGGCAAAAGTAATCGCCAATATGGCGGACGATGTCGAAGTTATGGAGTCTTTCTGTGCGGATTTTTTTGTGCTAAATTTTGTTGAATTTCATCATCCTATTTTTAGAATGCTTATCTATGAAAGATGTGTTTTTTCTTGTCATAGTGGGTATTGTATTTTTTTGTGCCGAACTTTTTTCGGCTGAAAAAAATGAGAAGCAATCTGAAGTAATAAATCCATACGGAGTTTGTTCACACTTGTCTCGCTGGGAATTTGATTGTGCCGACGCACAATTAAAACTTATGAGAGAAGCAGGCATATCTGCGTTCAGAACAGACTTCGATTGGGGGGGGGTCGAAAAAGAAAAAGGGAAATTCAATTATTCAAAATGGGACACTTTAGTCGCAAAGGCACAGTCAGCAGGTGTTGAAGTATTGACGATTATTCCTGGTGCGACTCCAAAATTTGCACGTCCATTCCCGCATCATCTCGATGAATTAGCGGAGTCAAGTGCGAAATTTGTCGAACATTTTAAAGGTAAAATCAAGTATTGGGAAATGGTAAACGAGCCCGACCATTTGAGCTTTTGGGGCGGTTTGCAACCTAATCCTATCGAGTATCGTGCGTTGATAAAAAAAGTTTATCCAGCATTGAAAAAAGTAAATCCTGATGCAGTAATTCTCTATGGTGGTTTAGCAGGAACTCCATTTAAATATATGGAAGAAACATTCAAAGATGGTGGTGCGAATTGTTTTGATGTTATGAATGTTCATCCGTATTGTTGGGGGGCTCCGCCTGAATTGACGTTGATTGAACGACTCCGTGGTACTCGCAAAATGATGGAAAAATACGGTGTAGGCGACAAACCAATTTGGATTACCGAGATAGGATATACGTCGGCGTATCCAAACCCTTGCACAAAAAATTATATCGAAAGAGCGATAAAAATTTGTGGTCATGATGTGAAAGAAATAACTGTCGGACACCTCAGCGATGAGAAATATGGAATCTTTTCCGACGCATTTACAGGCGATGTAAAAGCGATGATTCCAAACGCAAAAAAATATCGTCGTATTACATTTGATAAACTCAAAACATTGTCGGTTGAAAAATGTCCGGTCTTGTTTATGGGCGAAAACGAAGCGTTCCCATACGATTATCTTGATGACTTGCGTTCATATTTGGCAAAGGGCGGAGTTGTCGTTTCAAGTGGTGATGTGCCGTTTTATTTTGATGTGAAAATTGACAAAGATGGCAGTGCAAAACGCATTGTAGGTGGTCGCAAAACAATGGAATATTTTAGAATCGGTGTGAAGAGTCGAAACGATGCCGATATGCAGTTTATCGTTCCTTATTTGTCAAATAAAAGAGGCGAGCGTGGAGATGTCGTGAAAAAAGAATCGGGCGAAGGTTTTGTCGATATAAAGCCGGTTGGCAATTACTCTGGTAGGCTTTACGCATCAGCTCATGCAAAAGCCCCAGAGGACAAGTTTATCCCAATTCTTAACGCAGTTTTTGGTGATAAGAAAATTCCGCTCGGTGCAATCTATAAATACGGCGGAGATATGAATGGTGCGTTTATTGCGATGTTCTCAAAAGGTCGTGAATATGCGTCTGAAAAGTTGCAGGCACAAATGCTCCCACGCGAATATATCTTGGCTCGTTCGGAAGGCGTAGAGCGTATTTTCAAATATAATTTCAGAAGTAATGAATGGAATTTTTCTCGAGAATCACATTTCGGTATTATCCGTAGAAATCTTGAGCCAAAGCCAGCATATCATGCATACAAAACGCTGACAAAAATGCTCGGCAAGGCTATTCCAAAATATAAAAATTTTACAGGTTTTTATATCGCAGAATGGACAAAAGAAGACGGTACGCCAGTGAGTGCTGTCTGGACTGGAATGTACGGCAGGCGTGTTTGTCTCGAATTTCAGGGCGATGTAAAGGAAGTAATAAATTATTTGGGCAAGGAAAAATCGTATAAAATAAGCGAAAATAAAATCAATATGACCGCATCGGGTGGCGTTTCATATATTGTTGGAGCAAAAAATTTGAAAATTATTAAAAAATAACAAGAAATATTTTATGAGAAAGTATATTATTTTATCATCGTTATTGAGTGTAGCTTTTTTTGCAAAAGCAGACGAACAAAAGCAAGTAAAACCAGCGGATGTAGATAGTCCATTTGGCATTTGTGCACACCTTTCGCATAGAGAATATCCAGAAGCAGAAGTATCGATGAAGATAATGAATGAAGCGGGAATCGGTTTTGTTCGCACAGGTTTCCCGTGGTCGAGAATAGAGTCAAAGCGAGGCGTGTTCGATTATACCCGTTGGGATAATTTGATGAAATACGCCGAAGAAAATGGTATTACAATCAGTGCAAACTTCCCGTCTGGAGTGCCAAAATACGCACGTCCTTTCCCGCATCACGCAGATGAAATGGCAGAAGCCCTCGAAAAATTTGCATCTCGATATAAAGGGAAAATCAAGTATTGGGAAATGGTCAATGAACCAAATCACTTGAGTTTTTGGGGCGGACTAAAACCAAATGCAAAAGAATATGCAGAACTTCTAAAGAAAATTTATCCAGCAATAAAACGTGGCGATCCCAATACTACTGCGGTTTTTGGTGGTATAGCGGGTGTGGCATTGCCATATATCGAAGATGTTTTTAAGGCTGGTGCCGCGAATTGTTTCGACGTGATGAATATTCATCCATACGATTGGCGAGCAATTCCAGAAGAAAAACTTATCGACAAAATAAATAATATCCGAAAATTGATGAAAAAATATGGCGTGGGTGATAAAGAAATTTGGTTTTCTGAAATCGGGCATACGTCGTCGTTCATCAATCCTTGCACGCCAAAATACTATGCTCGAGCACTCGAAATGCTTGGTGTAGACCTCGCCGAAACGACTGTATATTTTCTCGGTGATGAAAAATATGGTGCGTATGTAAACGCATTTAAAGGTGCCGTGTATCAAGCTTTCCCAACAGCAAAAAAAATCAAACGTATCGATTACGACTCTTTCAAAAATCTCAAGCCAAGTACGCATAGAGTCTTGTATATTGGGGGATTTGAGGGCATTCCACACTTTGCGAAAGTCGAGATTGTCCGATATGTCAGAGAAGGTGGAATTGTCGTTAGCGATAATGGCGTTCCATTCTATTTCTTGCTGAATTTAGACGAAAACGGAAAACCTGTACGCAAGGCTGTCGGTGTAAAGGCACTTCGTCCATTCCGTATTGCGATAAACACTTTTAACGATAAAGGAATGGAGTTTATCAAACCTAAACTTTCGCAAAAAAGAGGTTATCAAAACACAATCGCAAAGCTTTTCTCTGGCGAAGGATTTGAAGATATCAATCCAAACGGATATTTCAATGGACGTGTTTATCTGAACGATTCTTTGCTCAAGCCCGAAGATAAATTTATACCATTTTTATGGGCTGATTTCGGAGAAAAAAAATTGCCAGTCGGTGCAATCTATAAATACGGCGGGGATATGAAAGGTGCGTTTATTGCTATGTTTACAAGCGGAGGCGTCGTTTTCTCGGAAAAATTGCAAGCACAGATGCTCCCCCGCGAATATATATTGTCGAGGTCAATGCGTATTCAGAAAATATTTAAATATTGCTTTAGAAGTTCTGAAATCGACTTCACAAGAGAATCACACTTTGGGATTGTCAGAAAAAATCTCGAAAAGAAACCAGCATATTACTCATACAAAACTCTTACTTCTATGCTCGGAAAATCCATTCCAACCTACAAAAGAGAAGGGCATATTCACATCGCAACATGGAAAAAATCAGATGGAACACCTGTTTGTGCTGTGTGGAAATCGATGTATAAGGAGAAAGTAAAACTTGAATATAAAGGCGAAGTAAAAGATGCAAAAACATTCTTGGGTGAAAACGCAAAATACTCCGCAAACGACGGTATATTAAGCTTTGTAGCCAGAGCAGGTATAACATATTTTGTCGGTATCGATGATGTAAAACTTGTAAAATAAGTAGTACTGCAATGACTGTAAAATAGAATTATTTATCTAAGTGGAATCTTTGTAATCGCCGAAAAAATAAGGTATTCGAGGGGTTTTACATAAGGAAAAATACAGTTGTTTTAGATTAAAAATTATCGTAAAAAATAAACATAAAACCGTTAATCGTTCTATTGATTGCGGTTTTTTTTGTGAAAAATATAAAAAAATTTTAATTTTTATTTCATTGATTACTAAAAAGTTAATATATGATGTAAAATTTTTTTAAAAAAAGTGCTTGCAATTGAAAAAAAATAATGCACGATGAAAATCACAATTTTCAAAATGGGATTCTATCCGCTATTTGAAAATCGTTCTTTGAAAGACTTTTTACTTTTTTAAAATTTTTTTCAAAAAAAATAAAAAAAAGAGTTGACAAGCGAGATGTGAGTCGGCTTAATGGGAGGTCTTTTCAAATTTGAAAGGTTAGCTTTTTAAGTTTGGGAAGAAAGTTCCTTGAAAAAACTTTTTTTGAAAAAAATAAAAAAAGATAAAAA
>SUVP01000015.1 GCA_015061945.1 Opitutales bacterium | reverse complement strand
ATATCGTGGTTGAGTTCTTTACCTGTTTTGGTGTTAGCAAGTGTATTATTCTATAAGTTTGTGGAATGTCCGTCCGAAAGGGTTGCTAATTTGCTTTTAGAGAAATTTGGGTGTAGTAAATAAAAAAAAGTTGCATTTATGATAATAAGGTAAAACATAATTTGTATTGAAACGGGGTCGTAGCTCAGTTGGAAGAACGCTAGAATCGCACTCTATAAACCTTCCCTTCAACCTCCGATACCCTCGGAGGTTTTTTTGTGCCCAGAGCACAGGGTAAATTTTAAGATATATAAACGTAAAGTTGGTGAGAAGTAATTACGAAAATTAAGTAGTTGCCTTTTTTATTTAAAAAAACTGCTTGTAACACTTTGTAACACTTTTTGGTGCTGTTTTGCTTTCGTGGGTTGTTCTCAAAAATCAACCAAAAAACGAAAGTAAAATAAATATGAAAATCGCATCAGAACTCCCTATAGCAGTCGGGGATTTTCCAAAACGGCCTTTTGCTTTATCGAATTTATGCGATTATTTTCTTCTGCGATATACTACAAATTCTAATGCCAATGCTCCAAAGATTAAAGCGTATGTGCTTGGAATCATTTGCAAATATAAATCTTGAAAACCCATCCCATATCTTTACCCTTTGCAATCAGTCTGTTATGTAATATGAGAACAATTTATACATTTTTCCTATTATTTCTATTTGGCACCGCTAAATTGCTCGCATGGGGCGAAGGACATATTGTGCATATCGATTTAGTACTCGATTATTTACCAACTGAAATATCCACTTTCTTAAAATCAGAAACTGTTTTACCTGTACAAAAATGGGGAAAATTCCCCGACGGAATGAAAAAACATATCGTTCAAAAAGATGTCGTTAATACGATTGGCAAAGCCGAAGCAGAATTTATCGATTCTTTTGCTCGCTCGCAATATTTTTGGCATCACGACAATGCAAAGTGCATGGCGTTCCTTTTGCTCGCAAAAGCGTTTAGAGAAAATAATCCAAAGTCGGCATCGTTTTATTTAGGCGTATTGATGCATTCTATCGCCGATATGAGTGCTCTCAATCATGGTCCACTTTTACAATATTTGACGTTTTACCAGTACAATCCCAAAGCCTTTCCAAATGTGAATCTTGATATAAACGTTTACAAGGAATCGCCCGAGATACGCAAACGCACAAAAGAAATTTTATCAGATTTTATTCCCGACAGATCGCAAAAAAATTTCTCCGACGTTATCGCTCGTCTCTACACGCAAAGTGCATTCGATTCTGCGTATCTTTCAAAGATAGAAAACAAAATTGCGATAGAAGAAAAGGGTAAAAAATATTCCGACGCATACGTTGAAACTTTTTCTCGCTTGATTGATTATCAAGTTAGATTGTGTGTGAACATTATTTGTTCGGCGTGGAATTTTGGGAAGTCTGACATTCCGTTAAATCCCAAAGATTTCCTCTCGGCAGACCTCAAAAAAATGGAACTCCCAAGCGATATAAAAATCAAGAGCAAGCGTATATTGATAGATTTTTCCAAGCAAAGAAAATTGTCCGACGACAGCGTTTTTGAGGGCCTTTGCGACGAAACAAAAACACCTGCGATTGCGTTCATCGTCGAAAAATCGGGGATTATGGATAGGTCGGCAATCGGATTAAAGACTAAATTCTTGGCGTCGATTTCTGCACGATATTTGAAAAACTCGGGCAAAAACATCAAGCTTATCGATATTGCCGACTTGAAAAATTTTGACTTATCGCCGACGAAATATCCTATTCTTGTTATATCAGATTTGACAGGTATGCGATTCAAAAAGTACATCGAAAAATATGTCGATGACGGTGGGAAAATTATCATTATGGGTGGCAAAACTGCCGATTTTTCGGGCTTACAGCAATATTGTAAGACTCGCCCAAATAACGAAACGCCCGCTTCGACTGCGTGGGGAGTTGTCAATGTCGAAGAGATAAAAAAGATGTCGTTGATATTTAAAAACGATTTCGCACATCTTGCGAAAAACGAGATTGCATTTAAACGTAATCCGAATGTTGTTGGATGGTACAAGCCCGTCTCAAATATCGAAATTTTGCCAAGCCCAAAAGTTGTTCCGCTTATCGATTTGCGATATGGCGACGCACAGCAAACCTACATCGTATCGGCTGGATTTAAAAATCATCGAGACAAAATATTTGCGATATGGCTTCCGCAATATCTGCTTATGCCGACATTATTTTCAGATGATGTCGGACAAGACTGGAGCAAACCTGTTCTCGACTCCTTCTCTGCCCCAATCTTTGAAACCTGCATAAACATTTTATCTGAAAAGTAGAGTATTTATTCTGCGTTTTCTTTTTATGCTTTATCTTTTTGATAAAAGTATTATTCGTATTCTTTTTTAAAAACAAATTACATATATGAGAAAACTATTCACATTCTGTACAATTTTGGCATCGACAGTTTTGTCGTATGCACAAGTTCAAACAATATCAATTCGCGATATCGTAAACTTCGGACTATCCGATAACGGCAGAGCTGGCGACGGCAAGGGTGGATTTACCGACGATGGCGTGAATCTCGGTGAAATAAAATATAAGGACGGCGTCAACAATGTATTCGGGACACAAATCGATTTAATCGACCCCGACAAAAACAACGGGAAAGCTGTTCTTACTTTTGAATGTGCAAGTTCAAAAACAGGCTTGCGTAAAGCAGTAATTGACCTTTCGGACAAGAAATACAAGGGGGAATCGCTCGTTTTATTGCACTCTTCCACAAAATCGCCCGACGTACGATACACTAAAATCGGCAAGATTCAAATCGACTACAAGAGTGGCAAAAAACAAGAAATTATCCTCGATTACGCTATTGATGTTATGAATGGCTTGCATCCGCAAAACCGTTCAAATGCTAAAATTTGGTCGCCGACAAACAAGTTTGCACCTGCATATTTCTTCAGCCGTTTCAATATCAAAAATGAAGAAATTAAAACGATTACACTATCGACAATGGACATCGCAACATGGGTTGTTGCGGGCATATCGATTGAAAAAGAATTCCCAAAGTGGACTGCTCAAGACAAAGATTGGGTAAAAGTTGATATGTCAAAAATCGCTATCGCCAAAGACTCGGCACTCGACGTCTCAAAAGATTTTGAAAATCATCCGTCGGGAAAATATGGTCGAGTTGATATTTCAAAACGTGGTCGATTCGTTTTTGAAAATCGCCCAAACAAGCGTTTGAAATTCCATGGCACAGTTTGGTATATGGCTGGCGAGTTAGGCAAAACTGACGAAGAAACAAAAGCTAACCTCACCGAGCTTTGCAAAATAGTAAAACGCCAAGGCTACAATTTGTTGCGTTTCCACGCTACCGATTTCTTATGTAGCCCTGACCCCATAAAAGTTCAACGTGGTTTCGACCTCTACGACTGGCTTATCGCCGAAGCCCAAAAGAATGGCATCTACTTGAATTTGCTAATCGGCAATAACGACCTCGGTGCAAAAGGTTTCAAATGGGACGACAGATTTTCGCTCAAACTTAAAATGATTATGGGAGATCCCAAAACTCGTGAAGACTGGCGTGCTCACGCAAAAAAGCAACTTGAACACGTCAACAAATACACTGGCGTTGCATGGAAAGATGATCCAACTTTTATGGGTATGGAATATTGGAATGAAATGGATTTAATGTATGTCTTCCCAAGAATCGACAAAGAGACATTCGACTTGGCAAACCGCGAATTCAGAAACTTTTTGAAAGAAAAATATCAAACTATTGAAAACTTAAATTCAACTGGAAGGTTGACAAAGAAAAACTACAAAAGTTTTGATGAGATTACATTCAAAAATGAATTCAAAACTTCTGAAGTTGCAAACTTGATGCAAAAGAAAAACAGAGAATTTGGTGCATTCTGCGAAAAAGTCGTAAAAGAAGAAATCGGCTACAAAGGCTTGATTTATCAATACAACTGCAATCGCCAAATGAACACTCTCTATATGAGTTCGGAGCTTGCCGATTACATGGCGTTGAATGTGTATTTTAAGCATCCATCAAACTTTATGACTCCACCGTCGACAGTCGGACAAGATTCATCGCTTGTAAGTCTTGCACACCATATGCGAGAAGGTATGGCTCACCGCATATCAAACCGCCCTATGACCTTTACTGAATATAACCACTGCCACTGGAATCCATTTAAGTACGAAGGCGGTATTATCTTTGGTGCATACTCAGCATTCCAAGGTTTCGATGCAATGGTTGTTCACTCAGACGCTGTCAAAACAGGCAGAAGACCTTCAAAATTTATGGGACCTTTTGGCGTCTTCAACTCGCCAGTATTCCGTGCAAACGAGTTCCTCACATACTGCTTGTTTATGCGTGGAGACGTCAAACGTGCAAAACGTTCGGTCGAAGTTTATTTCCCGAAAGACTACATTGAAAACAATGCAAATATGATGAATGGCTTGGCTTCCGAACAATCGAGAATCGGGCTGATAACAGGGCTTTCGATAGATTTTGAAGGTGCAAAAATCCCTGAAAAATTACAAGGAGTTAAGAGAAAACGTCCAAGTGTACGCATATTGCCAGTCGGTGCATCGGAAACAAAGACTGCACAAAACTTTGCATCGACAGGCGGAAATATCGGCAAAAAATTCGACATCGAAGGATTTGTAGCAAAACTTAAGCAAGACGGTATTATCCCAGCCGACAACAAAACATCGCCTAATGCAAGAATCTTTGAATCTTGCAATGGTCAAATTTTGATGGACGCAGACAAATTTAAAATCAGCGTAATCACAAAACGTACCGAAGCTGTCGCATTCAAAAAAGGTGTTGAAAACCTCGACGCACTCACTGAAATCACATCGACTGTACCTTGTTGCGTATCGGTTTCATCAATGGATAAGGCTCCTATCTCTGAAAGCAAACGCCTTGTTATGACTTATTCAACCGACAATATCAACAAGGGTTCGCAATTCTCAACCGACCGCGAACTACTCTTGAAAAACGCAAATCCAAGAAAAACCGAAGTACTTATCTTGCGTGGAAAGATGTCGGTAAAATTGCGTCTTGCAAAAGACACAAATTACAAGCTGTACGCCCTCCATTTTAATGGCGAAAGAATGGCTGAAATACCGACATCAATCGAAGACGGCGTGATGACTATCAACATAAATAACTCTAAAACACCAACAACATTCTTTGAAATTGTCGCAGACTAAAAGTACATCAATAAAGTTTTTAGGTTAGATTTCATAGCAATACAAAACTCTCCAAATTTGGAGAGTTTTTTGTGTCAATAATCATTTGAAAAAATACTAAATATAAAAATTAAGATAGAAATAAATACATACATTCCCTTGACTTTTTTCTTCGCTTCTATTTTTTATTTTATTCATTTAATAAAACCTTATTACAATTATTATGAAGAAAATACTATCTATACTCTCAATTCTTCCATGTATCGCAATGGCTGAATTAGTCCCAACAGACGGTGTAATATCGTCAGACTTTGTGCAGTCGGGAAATCAAACAGGCACAAATGCAATTGCAAATCAACTCAATATTGCATCTGGTTCAGAATTGCTAATAACAGGTAATCTTGAAATAGCTAACGATACAAACCCTGTTAACAATTTGGGCTACATTTTGGTTTCAGAAGGAGCATCGCTTACTATCAATTCGGCAAATGCTACACCTGCTGCGAACAAGGCATGGTCGTCAAATATAGGCAATCTTGTTGTAAGTGGTAAATTGTATTCTATTGTTGGCAATGTATATGGTTTACATTTAGCAAGCACTACATCAAAAGCTTTAACAAATATTACTCTTGAATCGACCGGCTTGATACATTTGACAAATGGTAGATTAGGTTTTAACAATTATTACACAAATATCACTTTGAATGCATCGGTTTCAAAGAATGATAAAAATGAATGGCAGACAGGGTTAATCACAAATTTAATACATCAATCGCGTGGTGGTGGTGCTCGCTATGCAATTGAAATCAATGCAAAAGATGCTTTCTGCAAAGATGATGGCAGTGCAACAGACGTCTCTACGTGGACTAATTCTGATTTGATATTAGACTTTTCTAATGCAGATGGTATGACAGATTTAGGTACAGTTTACTTTAGAGGCAATACCACTCTAAAAGTTATAATGTCGGCAACACCTGATACATTTACAATCAACAAGTTAGCACGCTATTCTTCTGGTGATGGTGCTGTTGAAGCAACTTTAGCATTTGAAAATTTTGCTAACAATTTAGTTAAAATCAATGACTTTGACGAAACAAGACTCACTGATGATGGTATTTACACATTTGAAGCTGGTACAGATACAATCACAATCACGATTACTGCTACAAATGGCGATATTTCATCTGCAAATGGGGAATGGTATGTTGCAAATGGATTCTTGAATAACACTGCATTTGGTGCAAATGTCCCTGAACCAGCAGAATGGGCAATGATTTTAGGTAGCCTCGCTCTTGGCTTGGCTATTTACAAACGCCGTAAATAAACTAAATATACGTTTAAATATTATACGAAAAACCTCCAACGCATTGGAGGTTTTTTTGTATAATTGTGCATCCCGAAATCAGCGAGCGATATTGCCTATGGCAATCGCTCGCCGGTGCCCGTCATATAAAAAATTGTCTATTGCAATCGCTCGCCGTTGCCCTTCATATGAAAGAATGGGAAAACTGGCAGACTTTCTTTTGTGTACAAGCAAACTTTTTCCATTGGATATTGCTCCCAAAGATACGACACTCCGTCAATTTCAGAACCGTCGAGGGATACCATTTCCAAGATATTATTTTTTATAGATGCTTTTGCTTCTTGCCATTTACCATTCACACAAACTTTAAAACCATTTGCTTTCCCACGCATTTCTATAACACCATCGTAATGGTCAAAACTTACCCTTGCAACATTCCCTTGATATTCGACCGATTTCATCGAGGGCGAAAATGCACCAGTTCTATCGCCATTGTAAATTTCAGCAAAAGCAGTGCGAACCATTCTATCGGCGACAGTCTTTTTATCGCGTGGGTGAACATCTTTTTTATCGCCCACGTCGATTGTATTTACGCAAAAAACTCCAGCTTGTTCTATCGCTGTGCGGAGCTGTACATCGCGTACGGTCGCCCAATTTGCACCTTTTCCAAATGACGACAACTGAGCTTGGATAAACGGAACATTGCCAAACAATTCTCGCCACGACTCGATAACTGCAAGCAACTGACAGTTGAAGTCTTCAGCTTTTTTCACACCGCAATCAGATTCGCCCTGATACCACAAGATACCCGCAACAGCCAAGTTTTCCAAAGGTGCGACTTTTGCGTTAAAATTGTAGCATGGAGTGCTTGAATGCCCGATATGAGTAAGTTTTGACGGCGGAAGATACACACGCCAACCACCAGCAATACGCTTGCCCGCACGAACTTTCGGATTATCCAAAACCTTTTGCTGATATTCAGCGACGGCTTTTTCATATCCGCCATCTTGCAACCATTTGTCGCGTTGCTTTTTGAATACCGACCATTTAGTTTGCAAGACTTTGTTTTTGCTCATATTTTTTTCTGGAATCCATGCGGACATCGGCGAACCACCGAGCGATACCATAATTATACCGACTGGCACATCGAGTTTTGTCCGCAAACCTTCAGCAAAATAAAATCCGATAGCACTCCAAAGTTCAGCATTTTTCGCATCGGCAGTCGTCTCCCATTTCCAGTTTTGCGAGTAGTCTTTCTGTGGGGTCTCTGCCATTTCAGATTGACACAACGAAAGCATTTCAAAATATCCCAACTTCAAATTCTTGATTTCATCAGGCAGGCAATTTTTTGAATTTTTGAAACATCTAATATCGGAATATTTCGATGCTCGAGCGACTGCTTCTTTCCCACCAATTGTAGGGAGCAATGGCCACGACATATTACTCTGCCCTCCAAGCACCCACACTTCGCCAACGAGAATATTATTGATTGTCTTCGACAAATTCCCATTCTCATAAAAATCCATTTTCTGTGGAGTCGCCAATGTATTCAGTGGTGCAAAAACTACGTTCCAATCGCCACTTGCATCGGCTTTTGTCGATTTTCGGATTTGCGAAAACTCTACATCAACTTTTGCATTCGGCGACGCTTTGCCCCAAATTTTCAATGGCTTTGCTCGTTGCAAAACCATATTATCGGCAAAAATTTTTGGCAGTTGTATTTCTGCAAATGATACAGATGCCATTAATATTGAAAGTATTGATACTACATATTTTTTCATAGCGTTCTCTTTTTTTAAGAAAGTAATAAACTTGAAATATTGCGGTCAACAAAAAACGTCGACAACAAGCAACAATACCAAACTATACTACATTATTCTTGACGAAAAATTTTTATGATATTTAAATTTATCTCGCACTTAATGAATATGAAAAAACTATCATTTACACTTATCGGAGTATCGGCACTCATTGCAGTCGCCTGCTCATCAATATCAACAAAGCTCGATTTCAGAAACCCAAGCGAAGATTCTGCCCTTTTAGAATCGCAAAAATCTGAAATATACGTTCCGTACAAACAGATTACTTTTGGACCAAACGCTCATTGGTTCGCCTACTACGACAAAAACGAAACAGACCCAACAGGCAGATATGTACTGGCTATGCGTACATCGTTTGAAGACCGTATGCCAGAATCGACAGATACTATCGAAATAGGTATGGTCGACACCCTCGACAACTGCAAGTGGATTAAGCTCGGCACATCGAGTGCGTGGGGCTGGCAACAAGGTTGTCAACTTCAGTTCCTCCCAGGCACGAAGTCGGAAGTTATTTGGAATGACCGTGAAAATGGCAAATACGTTTCGAGAATAATGGATATTTACACAAAGAAAGTCCGCACAATCCCAATGCCTGTCTATGCAGTATCGCCCGACGGCAAATGGGCTGTAACTGTTGACTACGCACGTGTTAACGATATGCGTCCAGGGTACGGATATAGCGGAAATGCCGATAAATATGCCGACCAAAATTTCCCCTCAGAAGCAGGTATTTGGAAAGTCGATTTGACCACTGGCAAAACTAAACTCATCATCTCGCACGCCGATGTTATGAAAATTCCAAATAACCTCGACCCAGAATTTGCCGACGCTAAACATTGGTTCAACCACTTGCTCGTCTCACCTGACGGACAAAGATTCATCTTCTTGCATCGCTGGAAATATCCAGACAAAGAAAGAAGAGAAAAATATCGTAGCGTTGGTAGCTTCGGGACTCGTATGTTCACCGCATCGGCAGACGGTAAAGATCTCCGCGTAATTGACCCATACAATTATACCTCGCACTTCATTTGGTCGCCAGATAGCAAAAGTGTCGTCGCTTGGACGAAAATCCCACATATCAAAAATGGTACAAAAGGCTTCGGCTTCTTCGACATTGCCGACTCAAACAAAGAAAATATCAAACAAGTCGGCAAAGGCGTTATGCTCACAAACGGACACAATACATTCTTGGGCAACAACCCAGAGTGGATTCTTAACGACACTTATCCAATTGGCGAAAAACGTCAGCAGACAATCTATCTTTACAATACAAAAACAAATAAACGCTACGATATCGCTAAACTCCATATGTCTTCAAAACTCTTTTCCCCTCTGCGTTGCGACACTCACCCACGCTCAACACCAGATGGTAAAAAAGTTATTGTAGATTCGAACCATAGCGGAAAACGACAAATATATATCTTCGACGTCTCCTCCATCATATCAAATTCTTTATAGGACGTTTTTATAAGACGGGCACCGGCAGGCGATTGCCGTAGGCAATATCGCCTGCTGATTTCGGGTTGCACAATTATACAGAAAGACCACCAAAGCGTTGGTGGTCTTTCGTTTTTAGGAGTTTATAGATGTTGGGGAGGGTTGGTTGCACCCTCCCCAAACCCCTCGCAAGCAGGTGAGCCACCTGCACATCGTTGAAGGGGCTTTGCCCCTTACGGAGATTGCTTTGCAATGCTCCTATCCCTGTTCGGATTTTTATTTGATGTGTGTTGCTATTTTAATGGTTTAGTTTTTTAGAATAATAAAGAGAGGAATCGGTGCTTTTATTCTACCTCTTTGATATTCTATTGCCGTTATTGCCAGTGTAGTATGGCAATAACTAAAAATGTTGCACATTTTTACAATAGAATATCGGGGGAAATGCACCTACGCTTCCAGTCGATGTTTACGGAGCTGAATACGATGAATCGCAAGTTCCCATGCTTTTCTTTTTATTAGAAAAAACACCATTTAAAAAACTAAAACGAAAAACTGCCAACGCTTTGGCAGTTTTTCTGTAAAATTCGGCAACCCGTTTCAAAGGACATATTGTCGTTAGACAATGTCCGCCGGTGCCCGTCAAATAAATGATTCGAGTTCGACTTCGAAGAGGAGGTCGTGTCGGCAGACGATACTGAAGGATGGGATATGTGCTATGTTTGTATTTTTTTGCATCCATTTTTGGAATACGGCGTAGTATTCGGGGCGGAGGCAATAGACGATAGCACGGACGGTGTTGTCAAAAGTCATACCACGAGAGAGTAGGATACCTTCGATAACACGCATAGTGAGGTCTACTTGACGTTCGATATCGTCGATATTGATAGTCGCACCTTCGGGTTCGATACTCGCAGTGCCTGAGACCATAACGCGTTTTGATGATGGCGTTTTAATTTCTACTGCACGCGAGAAAGAGCTTCCATAATTTGGGGCACCGCATTGGAGAGGTGATTCGATTTCGTAGACATCGCCGTCGCCGATTTTCTTGAGGGCGATAGCACCGCTGATGATGCGAGCACCTGCTTTATTTGGGGCACCGATACCAGTGCTTGCAGGGAGTAGCCCGTCGAAAATTTTACGTTCTTTATAGAATTGGGTACGAGCTTTATTGAAGTCGTCATACCATGATAGGATATCGTCGTTATAGAACCAAGTTCTTGCGATATCGTTGTAGGAGAATCCGAAAAGCTTGAGTGCGTTTTCGAGGCGATTGAGGTTATCGAGGGTATGTTCAAATGGTTTCGAGTTATCGACATTTGAGACAATTCCAAAAGTTCTGCAATATTCAAAAGCTCCGTCTGAATACATTACGGCACAATCGCCTTCTGGTGTGCGAGCAAATTTTGGGGTTGTACCGACAAGTGCGGTTATGTGAGCCCCTGCTAAAATTGGTTGTGATGTTTCGTCGAGAGGTAATATTCTATTGATAGGGTACTCTGCTCCGCTTGTGAATTGGGCAATAGCGTCGTCAGCAAAGCTTCCGGCTGAGACTTCGAGCGTTATGATTTGGGCATTTTTTTCTTCGAGAGATTTTTTCGCTTCATCAAATGCGTTTTGAGCTTCTTGAGCATTCGAGAAAACTAATGCGATATGAATTTCTCTGACATCGTTATTTAAAAGTACTTCTTTCATATTCCACTGATAATTTTATTGTCTTCGGCAAAGAAAAAACCGCAAAACAAAAGTTCCTCCTTCCACATTACAGACAATCATAAAGCCGAAAAAATGTCAACACTTCATAAACAACAAGCTTCTAAATCACCACAAAAAAACGGAGCTTTTGTAAGCTCCGTTTGGCTGTTGTTTAGGATTATTTTTCTAATTTAATTTTGTCAGAATATTTGTCGGCTGAAAAGTTGATTTGTTTGAGGTCGGTAATTTGTCGTCCATTATATTTGAGATTTTTTATGAGGACATTCCCGATGCGACATTCTGGACTCGTACTTTTGAAACGAATTGGAGCGTTTTCATTGCCGTAAAGATTTATGTTTTCAAAGACTACATCATCAATTAACGACGGCAAAAGTTTCTTTTGGTATGGACGTTTCCCAGCGTGCATACGAATAAGGAACGGCAAATATTTGCTGTTATAATCGGGCTGATAAAGTGCTTCGGGTTCGTCTTTCTTCTGATGAACCTGTTTGCCATGCCAAGAGTTAAATTCGACATTGATATTTTTATATCTTATATTGTGAATAACAATACCTGAATAATTACAAATAAACATCGCTGTCGAACAAGGTCTGATGATATCGATATTTTCAAAATGAATGTCGCTTACAATTTTTACAGGCGGATCTGCTTCGATAGAAGTCGACAAGCCCCAGTCGTTCCAAAGTACGCAATCTGACACTCGAATATTTCTGTTTGGCAGATTGTAGGAGCGAACAATGATTGAATCATCATAAGCACGGATAAAACAATTTTTCATCACAATATTTTCAGAATCCCACAAATCGATACCGTCTGAATTATATCGCCAATAGCCGATAAATTTCAGATTGTCGATTTCCACATTTTGACAACGTCTGATATTTACGCCCCAAGAATTTGGGTCTCGTAAAATAATACCTTCAATTTTTATGTTCTTACAATTTCTGAAGTGCAAGTTGCCGAAACCGCCTCTTGCCCATCTATTCGCACGTTCAATATTTGCTGTATCAAGAATCCCACGTCCGAAAACCTTGATATTTTCGGCGTTGTCGGCTACAAGACTTCCATAAACAACTGCTCCGCCTTCAATATAAACAGTGTCGTTGCTCTTGAGTAAAAGAGTGCCGATATGGTGGATGCCTGCAGGGAAATAATAAAAATTTTTGTCGAAATTCTTTGGTATTTCATTTACCACAGGCGAACAAAAACTGCATTGTGGACAGCAAAAATTCTTTATCTTTTTTGCGACAGGGCTTTCTTGAATCGGGTTTGGAAATAGATGAATCATTTTGTGAGAATTCCCCAACTCGACGGCGATTGGCTTAATTTTATCGAGCTTAAAAGTAATCTTATTTCCCTTGATTGTCGGTTTTATCCCAAGCGACAACGGACGCACAACAACCTTTGCAACCTCTTCAGCCGAGATTTCAATTTCAGACACACCATCGGTTTCCCAATATGCGAATCCAGCAAGTTCTGTTTGTTCGATAGGGCGTTGATAGCCGGGCCAAACCTGATTAAATGGGAACTTTGAGACCCTGCACTGATAGACATCAACAGGTTTCCCATTCACCTTTAATATGCAAGCATCATATCGCTTTTCATCTGGATGTGCCGAAAAAGTTTTGACATCAGCATAGCAAGACATCGTCAAGAAGATTGCACAAACATTTATGAGAATAGTTTTTAGTTTCATAATACAATATAATATTTTGGTTCAATTTATTTTTACAGAAAAGATTATTTGAGCAATCCCCCATTAACGCCAATACCCATAATATAATCGTTCATATAATATCCGTTGCCGATTGGGAAATCGCCCTCATCGATTTTCTCCATTCCCATTTTCTCGTAAAATCCCTTTGCGGAATTGTTGCGGTTGACATTTAAAATCATTCGGCAAGGTGATGAACACATTTCTTCAACGTGCGATATGGCTTGTTTGAAAAGCAATTCGCCCAAACCTTTTTTCTGAAACTCTTTCAAAAGATAAATTTTTTGCAGATGAAATGTAGTATCATTTTCTCGTTGAACAGAGAGATACCCGAAAGGTGTTCCGTCGGAATACCCGATGTAGTAAACGTGTCCGTCTTTAATCTGCTTTGCGAGATTCTCTTGCGAGTACATCCAATCGAGCATATATGTAATCTGCTCTTGCGTTAAAATCGACAAATATGTATCGGTAAATGCGATATTACCAAGCTTATTTATCAATGGAATATCTGCGTGCGATGCTTTCTTAATTTCTATCATTTCCGTAAAAATAGTGAAGAAACTTACGATAGAATATTCTGCCAATTTGTAAACAATTTATTAAAACGTAAATGTGGGATAATTCTTATTTGTTTGACATTGTATATGGTTTTTAAGACAATTTAATTATTACTCACTAAATGGGAGGAAAGATGAACCTTTATAGAACACACATAAAGAAAGCAATGGACTTTGCATTAGCACTGCTCCTGATTATTATGCTTTTGCCATTGTATTTACTCTTGTATGTTCTTGTCAGAATCAATATGGGTTCGCCTGTAATTTTTACGCAACAAAGAGTTGGGAAGAATGAAAAAGTGTTTGGTATGTACAAATTTAGAAGTATGACCAACAAAACAGATAAAAATGGTGAACTTCTCCCAGACGAACAAAGAATCACAACAATCGGAAAAATACTTCGTAAAACAAGCCTCGATGAAATCCCTCAATTTTTCAATATTTTAAAAGGCGATATGTCGTTTATCGGACCTCGACCATTAATGGACTATGAACTCGAATATCTCTCCGATAACGAACGCAAACGCCACACTGTAATGCCAGGGATAAGTGGATTGGCTCAAGTATCGGGTAGAAATATGCTTTCAAACGAAGATAAATTTGCGAAAGACTTGGAGTATGCTGAAAAAATCACGTTTATGACCGATTTAAAAATCGCACTCAAGACAATCCCCAGCTTGCTCTTCGCAAAAAATATCACCGTTATCAATAAGACGCACCTCGATTTAACAAGAACATCGCAAGACGATTGCGACGAAAAATAATTCTTTAAGCAAAACTATTCCTTGCAAAAAAAGCACACAAAAATGTGTGCTAAATTTATTTCTTCGGAGATTGGGTTTTCTTTATGTCTTCCAAGAAGTCTACCAAACGACGCATAATATCGTCATCAAGCGCATGTTCCATTTTGCAAGCGGCGATATCGGCAGAATGGGAATCTACGCCGAGAATATCAGTAAAAAATCCACAAAGGAGCTTGTGCTTTTTGCTAATCGAGTCTGCGAGAATCTTCCCTTCAGGCGTCAATGATACGGGTCTGTACTTTTCGTAAACAACAAGACCTTTTTCAGAAAGAATATTCAGTGCCGATGTCACCGACGGCTTTTTTACATTCAATGCCGACGCGATGTCGGTAGGACGTGCAACACCATGCAACGCTTCCAATGCGGAAATCGTTTCAAGGTAATCTTCCAAATTTTCCGATATTTTATGCGACGTATCCATTTCTTCCACAATAAAAGTTATATTCGTCAAACGTGTCAACAGAATTAAGAAATATCTGGCAATAAACACTGAATTTTACTTGGATAAATTGTATTTTTTTAATAAAAATACTTGCAAGATAAAAAATATTATCTAATAACATTCGCCTTTTAATTATGGAAATGTCGCAAGAACACATAAGTTTGTTGAATGATATATTTGGGGGAGATGGTGAGTTTTGGATTTTAATGCTACTCGCATTTTCCGCAATGATTGCGTCGTTGCTATTCGCATATAAACTTCATATCGCATATAATGATAGCGATATTACCGATTCTTTGGTTTCAGAAAATTCTAAATATAACGAAACAGCTCGGAAAAAACATCTGAAAGCCTATAAAATAAGAATGGGATTTTTGACACTCCTATTCGCAACAATAGCAATAACGCTCTACATAATAAGCTTCTCGCATATTTAATTTCCAATAAAACAAACAACGTAAGATACAATTCTGCGTTGTTTTTTGTTGCGTAAAAATAAATAGTGCAGAGGCTGGACTTGCACCAGCAACTGGATTTTACCATTCTTCAGCTTATGAGGCTGACGTGTTTCTATTACACTACCCTGCAATATTAAAATTATTCATAAACCACTTCTTCGCTATCAAATAGTATAGCATTGTTCGCCATAAGGATGTCGAAGAACTTGTCGGTATTTGTAAACGTGGGGATGTTGTAATCTATATAAAGTCTTTTTCGATAGGTCGGTTTCTGTCCAGTGGCGGCAAGCATTTCACGCTTATAAACACCCACACCACGCTTCCGTGCAACTGGCAAGTGCGACCAATTTTGCCCTTTTGAAAAACACATCTCGTGCAATACATCACGACTTGCCCCAACAAGTTTTTCGCTCCGACACAATGCTTTTTGTTATGCTTATAGTTTATTTTGCCAATTTTAGTAATTGGTAAATTTTTGGGTAAAGGTTGAATCGAACAACCGCACACGGATTTTCAATCCATTGCTCTACCAACTGAGCTATTCACCCAAGTTAAATTAAAATAGGCCATATAGGATTTGAACCTATGACCAAGCGATTAAAAGTCGCCTGCTCTACCGCTGAGCTAATGACCCATTAAATTAAAATTTCTGGGCAAGGAAGGACTCGAACCTTCGATGTCTCAAACGTCGTAGATTTACAGTCTACTGCAGTCGCCTCTGTGCCACCTGCCCTTTTAGCACAGGGTGAGAATCGAACTCACATCGACAGGGATTTGCAATCCCTCGTATAACCATTCTACCACCTGTGCATAATTTAAATAAACGGAAGATGTAGGATTCGAACCTACGGAAGTTATCACGCTTCAATCGATTTCAAGTCGATCGCCTTAAACCACTCAGCCAACCTTCCAACACACTCTCGGTAAGACTCGAACTTACGACATTCTGATTCGTAATCAGATGTTCTATCCAACTGAACTACGAGAGTATTTTTACATTGAAAATTTAAGGTAGATGAGGGTACTGCCCCCTCTGCAAATATCTTATGAGGATACCGTGTCTCTATTTCCACCTATCTACCATTTTGATGTCAAAGAACGTTTTGTTGATTGCATAATATCATAAATAAAAAATCTTGCATTATGAATGATTGCAAGTAGCATTACTTTTTAGTCAAGTATCAAAAAAAGGATAATATATGTTTGAAAACTTATTTGCAGAACGTGGTTTCTCTATCGATAGAATGAAAGCGTTAATTGATGTCGCCCAAGCTGGCAGTATTTCAAAGGCTGTCCGAGGCGACCCTGTTCGACAAAGTCAGTATTCAAGACAGATAAAAGAACTCGAAGAATTTTTTGGTATTCAACTCACACGCAAAAAAGGTAAAGTTCTTACGCTGACAACTGCAGGCGAAGAATTAGTTAAAATTGCAAGCGAGTATTTCTCAACTCTCGAAGAATTTAAAACAGCATGCAAAAATATCCCACGTCGATTCACAATAGGTGCTGGCGATAGTATACACCACTGGATAATCTCGCCGATTCTCGCAAAGATTGGATTAGAAAAAAAGCCATGGCTTTTTGCGTTAAAAAATTTACGCAACAATGATGTCGCAGAAATGCTTCATACAATGGATATAGATTTTGGTATTCTTCGCAAAAATCTAATCACTGCCGACATCTTGAAATATAAGACAATTCAACGTGTGCGATATGCACTTTATGTGCCAAAAGTAATGATTTCAAAAGGTAAAGAAAAAGATTATCAATGGTGCTTAAAAAACATTCCGTGTGCAACTTTAGCTTTCGATTCAAGCTTTTCAAATATGCTCAAAAACGCATGTATAGACGATGGATATGAATTGAAAATATCGCTCGAAACACAGTCATTTCCATTTGCATCGGAAATGTTAAAATCGAAATCATATATGGCAATACTGCCCGAGATGAGTGAAAAATTCTTACCGAGCGGACTTGTGAAAATCCAACCACCATTCTTCAAAGTGTTAGAGCGTGATATCGTCTTGGCTTGGAATCCACGCTTGCTCGCAGTGCGTCCATCAGCAAAAGAAGTTATCGATTACTTTATAAAAAATCTTCCTGCTTAACGAAGTAAACGCGATTCTAAATCTTTGATAAGTTCTGTTTTTAAATCTCTTATCGATTTATTTTTTACGATGAATGCGGATGCCTCAAAGTGTCCGCCACCACCGTAAAATTCGGCTATTTCATTGAGGTTGTAATTCATTGAAAGCGAACGTATATTCACTTTTATTTACAAAATCAACAATGCTTTTTGATATATTCATAAATACATCATATCACAAAATGAAAAGTTGAATATGTAATTTTTTGCAACATCCATTACTTTATAGTAAAGATACATACGTAGATTCACATTGCTTTAATTTCGATATAGTTTATACTTATTTTATAATTAAAAATACAACTTCAAAGGTTGAATATGAGAAATACTTTTTTAGAACTTGAAAACGATAACCCCGCATTACTTTTCAAATGTATTGTGGGAAGTCGTGCCTATGGCACAAATAACGAAAATAGCGATACAGATATGCGGGGTATTTTTGCGAAAAAATCTTTGGAATATTTATCGATTTCGGAAGCTATTGATTATTGTGCAAACGATACAAATGATATTGTGTATTTTTCACTCAAGCGTTTTGTTCAACTTGCATCAAAAGCAAATCCAAACATCTTAGAATTGCTATTTTCGCCTGAAGATTGCGTATTAAAAAGTACTGTCTACTTTGAGATGTTAAAAGAGCATCGACAAAAATTTATCACAAAACAGATTGTAGATACTCACGTCAACTACGCACAAGCACAGATAAAAAAAGCTCGTGGAAAAAATAAACGCGTCTACAATCCACAACCCAAAGCACCCCCAACTGTGCTGGATTTTTGTTTCTTTATAGACACAAAGTTTGATAACGGGCTGAAAATTCGCCCCAAGCCACTTGTCGATTCCATCGAAAATATCGACAACTTGGCGTGTTCAAAACTCGAACATTCGCGAGGTATATACAGATTATATGATTGCAAAAATTGTGGTGGAATTTTTTCTGATTCGCAAATTCATTGCAAAGAAATATCGATAAAAAATGAAGAAAATTATATCGGTCTTATGATTTTCAATGAAGACGCTTACAAACTCGCACTTCAAAAACATAAGCAATACTGGCAGTGGCGAAACAATCGCAATGAGCACCGCTGGAAGTCCCAAGAAAACAAAGAGAGTGATTACGACCCTAAAAATATGATGCACCTTTTTAGGATTCTATTTTCGGCAAAAAATATTCTCGTAAACCACGAGCCACTTATTAGATGTTCAGACGAAACACTCGCTTTGCTTTTAGATATTAGAGCTTCAAAATATGAATACGATGAACTAATTAATATGGCAGACAAGTCCATTGCAGAGCTGTTTGCGTTGGCGGAAAAGTCGAAACTCCCCGACGCAATAGATCTCAATTTTTGCGACAAACTAATTCGTGAAATCACATCAGAATGGGAACTCAATTTATGAACAAAGAAATTTTAAAATCCTTAAAAGAAATAGAATCAAAATATGATATAAAAGTTTTGTATGCGTGTGAATCGGGAAGTCGAGCCTGGGGATTCCCCTCCCCCGATTCCGATTATGACGTGCGTTTTATTTACGCACATAACCCTAAATGGTATTTTTCATTAGGCGAAAAGAAAGATACGTTAAACTTTTTTCTGCCTAATGATTTGGACGTTTCCGGCTGGGAAATACGAAAGACATTTACACAATTTGCGAAGTCGAACGCATCATTGTATGAATGGTTTGATAGCCCTATTGTCTATTGCGATTGCAATGACTTTTGCGAGAAAGCGAAAAAGTTTATCCCCAAATTTTTCAATCCCCGCAAGGCAATGTATCACTATTCAAACCTCGCTCGCAGAGCATCAGAAAAGCTTTTCACAACAAATTCAATTTCGATAAAAAAGTTGATGTATGCATTGCGAACATTGCTCGCATGCGAATGGATATTGCAAAAATCGACAATGCCACCAACCTCATTTCAGAAAATCTACCAAGAAGTTGCATCAGAAGACTTGCAAGTTCAAATTGAAAAATTGATAAAAGAAAAAGAAAAACTCGGCGAGTTATCAGAGGCAAAAGTTGAAGATACTGTCAGAAATTTTATTGAAAATAACACACTCTATTTTAACCAAGCACAAGAATTGCCAGCAGTTTCAGACGCTGACTTTGCTCCATTAAATAACATCATCTTTGATTTAATAAAATGAAAACTAAAACTTTTTTAGAAATAAATTTTGGGACTGGCATAGATTAGAAGCCAAAAACGAAAAGAAAAATAAAACGGATTTCAGATTTATTTTGACAGGAATACTTTTTTACTTTTTCGCTAAAACCGGTGCTTTTGCGAAGGAATTATTGAGCCTGAAAATCAACTTCGCACGGACGAGGTTTCGATTGATTTGTTTGCTACATAATTTATTTATGTATGTCGAAATACTCGCCGTTTTTATTTGTCTTTTATTTGACAAGCTGTGTCCATATATTATGTTAGCATTAGAAAGTGAAAATTTATGGCAAATGAATTAGATGAATTGAATGGTCCTGTAAATCCACAGGGTCGCGATGTTAATGTTATCGAAAAACAGATTCCTGTACGTGTCGGCTGGGGTTCTACTCTCTTTGAAGTATGCCTTTGGCTGTTGGGAATCCTCCCCGGTTTAATCTTCCTATTTATGAAGATTTCGGCTTCAAATTATTTCAAGCAACTTCAACAAAAAATACAAGCCGACGCATCAACTATCGACAACTATCTCGAACAACGTGTGCAAATTTTGCAAAACGTTGCAAGACTCGTCGAGAAGTCTATCGACTTAGATAAAGACGTTATGAAAACCGTTGCGGCGTTTCGTGGCGGTGCTATGGCAGATGAAAATCGCAACATTATGGCAGAACGCATCGACACCGCATTTGCCCGACTTTTCCCACAAGTCGAAGCTTACCCCGAACTGAAAGCTCACGCAACAATTGCCGACGCAATGCAACAAAATTCATATCTACAAAAAGAAATCACCGCCGCACGTTCGCTCTATAACGACACCGTCAACCAATGGAATACCGACGTTTTCTGCTGGCCGACAAAAATGATTGTCGCATCTCGTGCTGGCTACACTACAAGAATCCCCTTCTCAGCATCAGCCGAAACAAAGCAACTCGCTAAAAAGGTATTCTTTTGATTGAAGACGTATACGACCCCCTACTGCGATATCGCAACGAGTTCGCCGCAAAATTCTCACAGTTGAGTCTGGAGAAATTTCGCGAACTCGTCGAGAAGTCGGGCATAGATGTTCAAGAGAATCGAAAGACAATCGCAGAAATTAAAAAATTAACTTCGCAAGCAAACTTCGCAAAAGGCAAATTGACGCTTTGCTCTATCGTTATTTTTCTCGCGATATGCGTATTTATTGCAGGTCTTGTGTGGATGTATTACAATTATCAGCGAGACATAACAAATGGTGTTATCGCATTAATTATATCAGGAATAATTACTATTTTCACGAGCATAAAATGTGCAAAAATATCAAAGGCATTAAATGGAATAGAATTAAATATATCGCAAAAGACAAAGCTCGCATGGAAACAAATGTCGCCTTTGAACAACTTGTACACTTGGGATATTCCAGTAAAACTTATTGAAAAATCCGTTCCACGTTTGCAATTCGATTCTTTCTTCACAGAAAAACGTCTCGACGATTTGTACCGACTTTTCGGTTGGAACGATTCGTTTAACGAAAATAAATCAATACTAAACGCACAGTCGGGAATAATAAACGGCAACCCTTTTGTGTTAGCTGAATATCTGGAACAAACGTGGGGAACGCATACATACACGGGCTCAAAGACGATCTATTGGACAGAAAGAATTATAGTCGACGGAAAGAGCCGAACAGTACATCGCTCTGAAACACTCTACGCACACGTCAAAAAACCAATACCCGTTTATACGAAAGATAAAGTTTTGATATACGGCAACAATGCCTCGCCAAACCTGAGTTTTTCTCGCAAACCGTCCGAGCTATCGGACGACGGCAACGGATTTTTTGAACGGCTCCGCAAGAAAAGAGTCATTAACAAATTGAAGGCATACTCACGTAATCTTCAAGATGAGTCCGATTTTACTCTTATGAGTAATCATGATTTTGAGGCACTATTTTTCGCAAAAAATCGAGATAATGAAGTTGAGTTTCGACTACTTTTTACCGCAATGGCACAAAAGCAAATGTTAGATTTGCTGAAAGATTATAAAGTCGGCTACGGCGACGATTTCACTTTCATAAAAGATAAAAAAATAAATCTCATTTTCGCCGAACACCTGAAAGACGCAATTATAGATACCAATCCGAAAAACTATCACGATTTTGATTTCGACAAGGCGTCGCTAAATTTCAAGAACTTTAATGATAAGTTTTTTAAAGATGTCTATTTTACAATCGCACCGATTTTGGCAATTCCAGCGTATCAACAAACGCGAACATTTGAAGATATCTACAAAGATGTGATAGATACGCCCGCATCATCATGGGAATTTGAAGCAAACGCAAACTTCCTTGGCGAAAAACATTTTCAACATCCGCTATGTATCACGCAAAATATTTTGAAGACACAAAGAGCCTTCCACGACGACAATATGAGTATCGTCAATATGGTTGCACACGGATACAAGGGAATAACGCATACTGAATATGTCGACACATTTGGTGGCGACGGAAACTGGCATTCAGTTCCAGTTGATTGGGTTGAATATATCCCAGTAAAGCAGACAACACAAATGTGCGTATCGTCGAATAAGACATTTGCAACATCGCACCAAAAGACATACAGCAACGGCAAATGGCGTCGTTCATTATATTCATACATAAACTAAAAAGTAGTAGAATACGTTAAATATTCCCTGTTGAGAAAATTTTAATCTACGCCCATAGCGAAAATACTACCGAAAGAGTCCCTACATTTCCCAGCTCTCATTCAAGCGAAGAGAAAATTTGTCATATAAATAAAAAGGTTGCGATTATTGTTTGTGTGTTTGCTAATCGCAACCTTGTTCTATAAATAGAAAAGCCGTTTGGCGTCCCAAACGGCTTCTTGTATATTATGAAATTAAAACAATTACTTTCTTCTGCGATATACTACAAACCCGAGTGCAATAGCACCAAAAATCATAGCGTATGTGCTTGGTTCTGGAACTGCTACAGTGCTACCTGTTATTGTTAATGAAGCACCAGTACCCATACCTAAAGAAGCACCTGTACCACCATCATTGAATGCTGGCAAAAGAACTGTATCATCTGGCTTGATAACGAATGTAATATAATCTTCTTCTGAAATATTCCAGTTGAGATTTTCAAGCAACACACCATTTTTCATGTCATTAAGTGAAACGTTATCTGCTTTGCCAATGAGCGTAAGGTCAGTGCCGTTGTAATCAGAACTATAATTACCAGTGCCACCTGAATAGAATTCAATGTCAAATGCTTCTAAGTCAGCATCGACAAGAGATGCTCCTGTATTTTCGAAAACATAAGATGCTTTAAATTCTATGCTATCAATTTGGTCGAACGATAAAAGCGAAGTATCAAACTCCCAAACGTTTACATAGATATAAGTATCGTTTCCATTGTAGTCATAGTTCCCCAATAGAGCACCATTACCACCACCCCAAGAGCCTTTAGATGAATCTTCCTTATAGTATGGTTTATAAGATTGATCTGTTGAGTCACCAATATAGATTTTCTTTGTTTCTGCTTCTGCAAATGCAAAAGTAGCACAAAGAAATGCTGTAATTGTTAATATTAATTTTTTCATATATATATCCTTTTCTAAATTTAGAGGGCTTTAATATAGAGTATTTAAAATACCCATAGCATATAGAGTTTGCAACAATCTAACAATACGCAAGTTAGCAAATTTCAAAAAAACAAAAGATAAAAAATAGAGACTATCCTAAACACTAAAGTTTTGCATAACTTATGTGTAATTTAAATATTTATACTAAAGTTTCATTATTTTGGTTGACAGGGGTATTTTAAATACCCATTGCAAAAAATAGCACTGAAAAAGTTAAAACTTCTGCGTCGTAAAAAGATTATGCAACGAATCCGCAACAAACTTATAGAGCTATAAATTATTTGAATTATAACAAAGAAGGAGAAAATTTTATGGCTAAATAACAACAAAATAAAAATTGTCATATATAAAGAGGTCGCGATTAGCGTTTGTGAATTTGCTAATCGCAACCCTTCTTTGTTTTATTAGCTTATCCTATAAATAATTTTGGGAATATTTCTTCTGACGTATCAACTGTAATGTGAATTTTTACTGCCGATTTGGGCGTGTCGCTCTTGATAAATTTTTCTCTTTCGAGTTCGCTTAAAATGTTTCTTGATGTGCGTTCGGATTTCCCGACAATTTCAGAAGCTTTGCCTCGAGGCATTTCACCAAATATCCAAAGCTCTTTTATTATTCGCATATAAAGGTCTGTATTTTTTGGGAATTTTTCACTCAACATACGATTATAACGCATCAGAATTTTTTCGACTTGCAATAAAGAGAACATAAAGTCCATCTGATCTCGCATTGTAGTCAAAAAGAATTTACAAAATTCGCACAAACCTCTGTTTGAAAGAGTTCCTCTGCCATCTAAATCGCCTTGCCTATCCATATCGGCAAGTTCAAGATACTTGTAGTAATCGCTTTTATTGCGAGCCAATCCTCTCGACATTGACCATATTCCGTTTGCATCTAAATCAAAAGTTCGCAACATTGCATTTGTAAATAGGCGTGTAACACGTCCGTTCCCATCTCCAAATGGGTGAATCCAAGTTAAACGATGATGTGCTGCAGCAGTTGCAATTAGCATTTCACCTCTTGAAATATTTTTATAGAACGAACAGAACCTTGTAAGAAACGCATCGAGTGATTCTGCCTTTGGTGGTTGATGCTGACCAACCGATACTTCAAAATCTCTAAGTTCGCCCGCTTTAATTGAATATTCCTTCCCACTTAAAGACTTTGAAACTCTCATATTTTCAGGCAAAAAGTCATAGAAAGTTTTATGTATCTGTTTTATAAAATCTATGGAAAAAAGTTTTTCAGGAGATAGATTTTCTAATATTTGTTTTTCAGTTTGGGTATGAGCAAGACCCAACAATTGTTTTTCTTTTTCGCTTGGATTTGATGAAAAGTCGCTATTGAAGGCTCTTTCAATTTCTCGTGGATATGTAGGTTGACCTTCTATCAGATTAGAATAATAAGAATTCATATCCGATAAAATACGCGACACTTCTTTGGCAATAATAGGATGTAATTTTTCACGAAGCCCACCAATATGCTCGGAAATTTCACCTGAAAGAGCAACGAGGTCTTTGTCTAAAGATGGCATAAGTGGTTCCATATTAGAAGGAATAACTGGAATACTTTTGCCGATATTTCTGCCGTTTTTCATATAATTTATGTATCGTATTATTATGCTATTATGTAAAATGTAAAGCATAAAATACAAAAAATATTGCCGATATTCCCGCCGATATGCTCTCAAATTTGAGTTCTATTAAAATCCTATTTTAATTATAAACAAAAAAGCCGTCTGGCGTCCCAAACGGCTTCTTGTATATTATGAAAAGCTTATTACTTTCTTCTGCGATATACTACAAACCCGAGTGTGATTGATGGAATTAAATACAGCTATTATTAAATTTTTCCATTATTTCTTCGTTATGGCAAAAATAAACTTCTCTATCTAATTTTGGTTCTAACTTTTTGATAAATTCGTTTGCTGATTGCATTGAAAGATGTCCATAGGAACTTCTTCTGCGGATTTCCAACAGAGAGCGACTTCTGGGTGTGTCTTCGTCATAGTAGGACTCAATCAAAATCCTGTCTGCATCATTACAAAATTCAACTTCTTTAACTGTCCATTTACCTAAATCAATTAGATAAACTGTTTTTAAAATTCCGTCATCGATTTTATATGCAAGATTTTCGTAACAATCGTGCTTTACCTCAAGAGTATCAATCTTCATTCCATTAAGGTAAAAAGGTTCTCCAGTATTAAAGGTTTGCCATTTTAAATTTTTAGCAGATGGAATTTTCTTAAAAATGATATTTTGTGTCGCACTACTTACTACAAAAATAGTTTTAGTATTTTGTGGATAAATCTCTAATCCTGAACAATGATCAAAATGTTCATGCGTGATAAAAACATAGTCAATGTTGTTGCAATCAATTTTTTTCATGCTTTGTGGATTTAGCCCTATATCGAACAAGCAAGATGAGAATCGTGTTGATATTTGAATACATATAGCTCGTTTAGTATTTTGAATAAATTTTACAGGAGTAGCGTTTCTAAAGACGAACTTTTGCGAGTAGTTAAAAAAACTCATTCCTAATTTGTAATCAAAGGATTCTAATTTTTCTGTTATCAATCCCTCTAAATAAGCTTGTGAGACTTTTCTTAGAGTTGGTGCAAAATCTAAAAAATCTTTGATAGCAACAGAACGTAAAAAATCATATTTGTTCCTCATTCGCTCTTTTATTGGCTCTACATCTTCGTTAGATAATTTAAGTTTTTTTATTGTCTTTTTACACCATTGTATTTCTACAAATGCCAAGCGTTCTAATTGTTTTTTAGCAAGACTTTCCATGCTCAAGATTATAACAATTTAGAAAAATAAATAAGGCTATGAATTGTCCCCAAAGAAAAACCTTTCTTTTGGGTAAATAATATTCTATTATATTCTGTAATAATTATTCACACTATGGTTGGGCGTAAAAGATCTGAAGTTTTTGTAAAAAAATGGTTAAAAATTTTTTGTTTAGATGCATTTGAAGAAGATAAAATAGCCAAAGAACTTTTGAATATGCCTTTCTCGGAAGAGCGAGATCTTCCTCTTTTGAAATTTTTATTTCTTAATTTACCTAAGATATTAGACAAACGCAGAAGTGAATATGTTTGGAATCTTGCAAATGCATACGCATTTTTCTGCTTAAATTTTTGGCAAGCCCGCACTACTTTTATAGCCTTCCCAGAAACGTATGCAGAATTACTAAAAGATGCACTTACCGAGAAAGAAGATATTTACTCTCCGAAAATTCGAGCTATTGTAGAAATTCTTGCAGATACTTTACCAGATGGACAATGTGGATTTAATAGTTTCAAATTTAAAAATATTAAACCCATAAGAGAAGCTCAAGACATTGTCTTTAAAGGTCGATACGAAGATTTCTTAAGCGATGTCGGGCGTGCGAAATACGAAGAATTTGAACAAAAAATCTTAGATTCAGAAGAGTTTAAACGAGATTGGAAACTTATAAAGCAATTATATCCAGAAGAAACAAAAGTTGATGGTAAGCTACGGCGTAAACTTTTAAATGAACGAGGCTGGACTCAAGATGAAGGTGTTTCGTTCAACTCTCCACAATCTGAATTTGAAGCAATATTTGAACTCTTTTGTTGGAAATATTATTTGTGGGCTATGGACGGCGACAAACCTTACATAATGAAACCGTCAGTAAATATAACGCCACTTGGGACACAAATTTTTATACCGAGCTACATTTCATACGATGCAAAACGAGATTTTAATCATGGAAAGATTTCACGTTTACATAAGGCTAAAGGGACTCAGAAACAAGGAGTCGCATTTACAGAAAGTCGCACACGCCTTGCAAAGTTAAAGGAACTCGCAAAAAAGGCAGAAACGGAAGGTCGCAAAAACAACCTAAAAGGCGATAAACTTTTAGATTACATCGCCAATACAATCGGCAGACCAAACATGGATTTTAGATCAATAAGGAAATTAATAGAAAGATAAAAGAAATGGATAAATACAAACAAGACTTAATAGACTTATTGCAAAAAAACGATAAACCAGAAGAATGGTATAGAAACTCTATTTTTTTAAGAAGAGGAAAGAAAAATTATATTGTATCTATGTATGCTGAATATCTATGCGAAAAAATTAATGTTATTAAAGAAAAATTAGGAAAAATTTCCTCAAAACTAAGAAAAGATGGATATAAAACCGAACGCAAAATAAAATTTACAGATGCTTCAAATAGACGTGAAAACAATATTGCACGTCTTTTATTTAAAAAAGGAATAGAATTAGAAAAAGTAGGGCGTGTAATAGATTATGAAATTCCTCTAAGGATTAATAGCAATCAAAAGATAGATTTATTATGCGTAAATGAAGAAGACAATTCCTTAAATATTGTAGAATTAAAAAGTGATAAATCCAAAGAAAGTATATTAAAAGCTATACTCGAAATTTATACATATGAAAAACTCATAGATGAATACAATTGGAACGAATATATTTTCAATTTAGAAAATGGAAACATTTCAAAAGGCATACGTAACAAAAAGTGTATAATGCTATTCGCAAAAACAATTCCAGTTGATACAATAACAGATGAAGTGAAAGAATTATTAAAAGCACTTGAGATATCTGTATATATATATAAGAATAATTTGCCAAAGGAAATAAACGAAGATTCTATATTTGAACTTAATTTAGTAGATAAGATCTAAATATCAACTTCATCTTTTCCGATAATCGCATTTGGATATTTTTCTAACAACTTCTCGGGGGCATTCGTGTGGAATGGGACGAATTTTTTTGGTGCAATATTTGCAATGAAATCTAATAAGTCTTTTTGTTCAGAATGCCCACCGGTATGAAGTTTTTTAAAAATTACATTTTCATCATTTATTAAATCTTTGTATCGCCCGAGTTTGTCAAATTCTGGCGACAAATATCCACTCCACATCGAATATATCGCAATGAGTTTTTCAAAACCACAAGCTTTTTGAACATTGCGAATCTGATTAAACTTTAACAAATATTTTTCTGGTGCTTTTGCAATCTCCTCCAATTTTATAGAGACATTTGTGCGATAAATAATATCTCGAAAATCTTCAACGTCCAAATCTTTAAAGCAAACTTCAAGTAAGCCACGTTGCGATTTTGCAATATTGTCTCTCGAAAGCACCTTCACGTTATCCCATGTAATTTTCGGGACATTTACATTATTTTTTGCCATTACCCACAAAATTAAAGCCGTATAAATGTCGCAAACGAAAATTCTTTTGTTGTGTAATGCAGCTTTAAAGAATGTAACAATTCTATCTACGTTAATCGAAGAAAACAAAGCAAAGGCTGGTAATGTAGGGTTGTCTGAAAGTAATTGTGAAATCTTTTCTTCAAGTTCAAATTCGTTTCTTATTGCGTCTTTGCGTTCCTCAATGCAAGTGCAATCAGCAATTAGAACATCTGGAGATTTCACAGACTTCAAAATATTAGATGTGCAATATGTCTTCCTACCACCAGTTCGGAAATCTCCAGAGTAAAACAAACTTTTTCCATCTGCCTCCACAAGAAACGCATAAGAATCTGGAACACTATGGTCGGTTAGAAATGGAGTTATTGAAATGTCTTTTATTTTTATTTCTTCTTTATTTTTGAAAGGATAAAAACGACGGTCGATTCTATCGAACTTATCACCATTAAAGGCTGTCATAATTCGTAAGATATTTTTCGTAATCTCTCCGCAATATATTGGAATGTTTTGTGGAACTCCACCAAGCAATCCGAAGTGGTCAGGATGTGCGTGCGACAAAAAAATAGCATCGGCTGTTTTTATTGCACTTGGAAGTTCTGCCCTTTTTCCGTAAAGCTCTGAACCCGCATCAATAAATATACTTGTGTTGCTTGAACTTCTAATTTCTATGCAACTTGCACCAATCTCGGTATTTCCTCGGTGAATTATCAATTTCATATTTCTATATTACATCAGATTTTCAATAAATTCGAGGATATAAATTGTCCCCAATTCTCGTCATTATAAAAATCAAATCTTGTGATATTATGCAAAAATAAAATTTTTATGGAATAAAAATGACAATATTAGAACAAATATTAGAAGATTATGAAGTCTTATTTACTATAGAAGATTTCACACAAATATGGCCAAGAGATTGGTTGGAAATAATGATTTGTTACCCACAAGCAGTTTCAGATTTTGAGGATAAAATCCCTTGGATAACTTTTGATGAAGAAGAAATATACTGGTTAGAAAACTATAAAGTGTATGCATTTTCCCAATGGGAAAAAAGGTTACCCGTAAGAAAAGAATACAATGAAACGTATGTCTATTATGGTGCTTAGTAAAATTTAAACTGATATATTATACTGAAAAATGCCAAACAACTTTGTACATCTTCACGTTCATACCGATTATTCTGTTCTCGATGGTTGCTCACGTTTGCCTGTGCTTGTCAATCGCGTTAAAGAGCTCGGTATGCCCGCTGTTGCGATGACAGACCATGGCAATATGTGTGGTGCTATCGACTTTTATCAGGCATCGAAAAAGGCTGGTATCAAACCAATTATTGGCATTGAAGCATATTATATTAACGACCACACTTTGAATGACGATGTCGCCGAAATGCGTAAGCAGTTGCGTTCGCAAGAAAAATCTGACGATATTGACGGTATCGAAAGCGACCCTGCGTTATTGACTCCACAAAATTATCCAAAGTTGCAAACGCATCACAAGACTTTGCTC
>SUVP01000006.1 GCA_015061945.1 Opitutales bacterium | reverse complement strand
CTTGTCTCACTTTTTTGATTTTTTCTAAAAAAACGATAGGACGATGCAAATTGGATCAGAACCCCTGTTAAACACTCAAAATGCACAAAAAAACCACTAAACACAAGGCTTAGCGGTCTTTTCTGTTCCGTGTTTTACACGGGTTATATTTTAAAAATCCTCTGGCGTCCCCACAGGGATTCGAACCCTGGTCGCAAGAATGAAAATCTTGTGTCCTAACCGGGCTAGACGATGGGGACAAATTCCAGCGAATTATGCAACCTAATGTACGAATTACTTTTTTCAATGCAAGCTTTTTTTTCAATTTTTTTTATTTTTTTTATTTCTCTTACATAATTCTCTGTTCCATCGGTACATCGCAACCCGATTTTTTAACACAATTTTATGCGAACACAAAAAAAATCGACGGTATTTTCCGTCGATTTTTGTCCTTCTTACAATTTTAAATCTGTTATGCAACACGTTCAACCACGATTGGTGGTGGTGTTGGACGACGTGGTGCAAGTCTATATGCGTTGCGGAAGTAATCCATTGCAGCGTCGAGATTCGTTTCGTCGTTATATTGAATCATCAACAATGGTTCGCCCTGTTTTACTTGTGTTCCGATTTTCTTGATTTCGGTCACACCAACGTATGGGTCAATCTTACCGCTCTTTGTTGTCGACAAAATTTGTACTCCACGTGCGATTTGTCCTGCGTTGATATTATGAACGTATCCACGTTTTGGAGCTGGCAATTTGCGAGTATGTTTTGGCATCGGATATTTTGTCGGATCTTCGAGCCATGGTGCCGATCCACCTTGTGCTTTTATCATTTCCAACAATTTTTTATATGCAGATCCGTCTTCGATTACTCTTTCTACTGATTGTTTTGCAGAAAGTGTTGAGCCTGCGACGCCTGCCAAACGCAAAATTTCCATACCGAGCTTGAGAACTAAATCTTTCATATCTTCAGTTCCGCCGCCACGCAAGAATTCCAACGCTTCCATAATTTCCAAGCCCATACCGACACAATTTCCGAGTGGTTGGTTCATATCGGTTACCAACGCTACGCAACGATGTTTCATCACACGTGCGACTCTTGTAATTGTGCGAGCCAACTGCTTTGCTTGTTCGATATCACGAAGGAATGAACCATTGCCCCATTTTACGTCGACAACTAAGCCGTCTGAACCAACTGCGAACTTCTTACTGAGTACACTTGCTGTGATGAGTGGCAAGCTTGGAATTGTCGCTGTTTGTTGACGCATTTTATATATTCTTGAGTCAACAGGTGCGATAGAATCGTCATGTTCGCAAATTGCACAACCTACTGTTGCGAGTTGTTTATGGAATTCGTTGAGCGAAAGTTTTGTTTTGAAGCCGTTAATCGACGAAAGTTTATTGTGAACAGTTAAGACAAAGTCTTCATCTGCACTCGACATACCTGGAACTACAACTCCGCAAGCTGCACCGATTGCCGACAATATTATAGAAGTTTTATCGCCGACGCCACCTGTTGAATACTTGGCAACTTTTGGTCTTGAAATATCCGACAACTCTATTGTTTCGCCTGTAAGAATCATTTCATCGGCGAACACTGCTGTTTCTTGAGCTGCCATATCTTTAAAGAAGATTGCCATAATAAGAGCTGCCATTTGGAAGTCTGGCATTTCATCGTCAAGAATAGAGTCGACAATATTGCGAACTTCCTCTTCTGTAAATTCGTGTCCGTCGCGTTTCTTTTCGATAAGATATGCGTAAGATGGTTTAAGAGGTACTTTTGTTGATGTTCTCTTTATTGCCATTTTTTATAATTCTCCTTTAAAATACTATTAAAATTGCGTCGACTATTCATCGACGTTTTTTGCAAGATATAATCTCCGCAAATTCTTACACTGAATATTTTAAAGAAAATGTCGAGCTTTTTTTTCTTTTTTTGCAAAAAACTATATATTACCTCGAAGAAAGGCTTTTTTTAGCTTGTCAAGAAAGCAATATAGTGCGAAACTTGCGATAATGGCTACAAAGTTGAATTCAAAAAACGACACTTCATTTGAGGATTCTCTAAAAGAGCTCGAAGATATTTTGGCTCAGTTGGAGAACCCTCAAATACCGCTTTCAGAACTCGTCGACAAATATGGTAGAGCCAGAGAATGTCTTGATATTTGCCGTAAACGTCTCGAGTCTGCCGAGCTTGCCGTAAAGAAATTTTCTAAAAATTCATTTGAAGACTTTTCTTTAGAAGATGATGAATAGATGGCCAATTAACTGAACCAATATTTCAAGATGTCATTGTTAAGCGATATATCTTCACCTGCCGATTTAAAGAAAATGTCGGCTGAAAGTTTGCCTGAACTCGCACAAGAAATCAGACAAGAAATTATAGATGTAACATCGAAGAACGGCGGACACGTCAGCCCAAACCTTGGTATTGTTGAGCTCTCGATAGCCTTGCACAGAGTATTCGATACTCCGAAAGATAAAATTCTTTTCGACGTCTCGCACCAATGCTACACGCACAAACTTTTAACTGGTCGCAATAACGATAGTTTTAAGAATCTTCGTCAAACTGGCGGGATAAGCGGATTCTGTAATATATTTGAATCGGAACACGACGCATTTGGTGCTGGACACGCTGGGACTGCTGCATCGGCTGCACTCGGCTTGGCTGCCGCACGAGACAGACTTGGCGATGACGAAAATATCGTTGCTGTTCTCGGAGACGCTGCCTTGACAAATGGCGTCACCTTTGAAGCATTTAACAACATTGCCTCGACGACAAAAAAGATGATTGTTGTTCTCAACGACAACGAAATGTCTATCGCAAAAAATGTCGGGGCAATAGCACAATATCTGAACGAAGTTATCACAAACCCTGTTTGCAATCGCCTCTATTCAGATATGAATTCATTTTTGAAGAAGCTCCCACTCGGCGAAACGGTTATCAAAATGACCGAAAATACCGCACGCGACGCAAAAGGTTGGTTTGTGCCATCGCCATTCTTTGAGTACTTCGGAATGATGTATCTCGGACCAATCGATGGACACGATATAGCACTTCTCGAAAGATATTTGAATTATTGTAAACGTGCAACTCGCCCAATCCTTCTGCATATAATCACAAAGAAAGGAAAAGGTTTAGACGTTGCTGTTCGCAATCCAGAAAAATTCCACGGAGCGTCGCCATACAACGTGGTAACAGGGGAGACTCTCAATAACGATAAGTCGATTCCAAATTATCAAGACGCAATGGGGCAAGCGTTAGTTCGCTTCGCAAAAGACGACAAGAAAATCGTCGGCATCACAGCGGCAATGGCGTCTGGAACAGGGCTTTCATTTATCAAGAAAGAATTGCCTGAACAATTCTTTGATGTCGGTATTGCTGAAGAACACGCAGCAGTATTCGCAGCAGGTATGGCACGCAAAGGTTTCACACCTGTAACTGCAATTTATTCTACCTTTATGCAACGTGCGTACGACTGTGCAATGCACGATGTCTGCTTGCAAAAACTCCCAGTTACATTCTGCCTCGACAGAGCTGGATTGAGTCCAAACGACGGTGCAACTCACCACGGACTTTTCGATATCTCGTTCTTGCGTCCGTTGCCAAATGCAGTTGTTATGCAACCAAAAGACGAAGATGAATTGTCGGATATGCTTTGGACATCAATTCAATCAAAACTTCCGTCATTTATCAGATACCCACGCGGTAAGGGAGAAGGCGTAAAAATCAAAGATACCCCTGCTCTCTTGGAAGTTGGCAAAGCTGAAATCTTGCAAGAATCTGACGGAGAAATTTGCATTTGGGCGTTGGGCAATATGGTCAAAGAAGCGTTGTCTGTTGCAAAGGCAATCGAGCAAGAATGCGGAAAGAAAATCGGCGTAGTAAATGCTCGCTATGTAAAACCGCTCGACACTGAATTGCTCTTAAAATGTGCTGATTCAAACAAGACGATTATTACAATTGAAGACCACGTTGTATCTGGTGGATTCGGTTCAGCAGTTGCAGAATGCTTGATAGCAAACCAAAAGAAATGCAATTTGGATATTATCGGTTGGCCCGACAAATACATTCCACACGGCACCGATGTCAAAACAATCCGCTCGCAATTCGGCTTAAACACAGACCAAATCAAAGACAGAGTAAAAAAATATCTATAATTGATTTTGGGAAGATTTTTAAGGACGGCTATGTGCCGTCTTTTTTTGTATATAATGCTAAATATTTTTGCACTATATTGTCTTAAATAAATATTATCTTGTTTAGAATTTGACTTATTCCGAAAATTATTTAGCTATTTTGAGCAATCTATATGGCAATTATGAAGAAATTAATATATCTGAATTTTATACTTGTTTCAATCTTCTTCACCTCTGCAACGCTGGCGATAACTCCTCAAGGTTGGACGATAAATGCGAAAGAAAATTCCAAATGTGAAGTCCTCCCTGACGGCACGCTTTCAATCAGCGGAAATCTCGAAAATGGCGTATCGACTTTTATCAGCAATCCTATCGACGCACCAAATGATAAAATCTACACTCTGTTATTTAGCGTGCGTGGCGACTCAAAAAGTGGAGCAATTCTCGCAGGGACACGCTACATCAACAAAGATATTTCGCTTACCGAAGAAGCTGGGTTCGTCGATGAGAAAGTAAGAATTGCCCCGACAAATAACCAAATCAAAGTTAAACTTGGTGCGTGGAACACAGGCAATTCGACAATAAAATTCAAAAATATGCGTATTGTTGAATATTTGCCACTTTACGAAAATGATAGAATCGGCGAGGCTGAAACAATCAAGAATGGCGAATATGTTTATCAATCGATTTTTGCGATGGGCTACCCTATCTCGCCAATGCCCGAAAACAACAACACAACTTTCAATACTCAACGGTGGTCGATGAGTTCCGACGCAGAGCTGACATTCACTTTCGGGAATAAAAAATTCACACAGTTAGACGGAAAAATTCAAATAAACATAGGGTATAATCCAAGCAAAATAAACCTTTTGATGTATGCGTCGGCTGACGGAAAACCTTATGAATATATCGGAAAAGTCGGTGCAGACTTCGGTGGCGAAATCAAACTTGCCGAAAATCTTTTTCCAGCAAAAGTTGTAAAAGTTAAGCTCGTATTAGAAGACAAGAAGTGTGTAATTCAGTTCGATTCTCTGCGATACTCTGCAAAAATTAAGGATAAGAAACTCGACCTTTCCACACGCCTAATTGGGTCTGCCGACATCAGTATTGTCGACGGTATGAACGTCTCAAAAAAGAGTTGGAAAGCAAACTCGAGAAAAATAAAAATCACTTCAAAAACTCCATTTCCTCGAGATGTAAAAGTCGATTTTTCGGCAGAAACGATGAATGAAGTTTTTTCAAATCTGCAAAAAAATATAACACTTTCAGACGATGCAAAAACGCTCGAGCTTAATCTTCCACAAAAGCTGTCGACGTTGATATCATTGAAAATTTCTATTCCGCAAAGAAATTGGACGCTCGATTATTCGGCAGAAAAATCTAACTTTACGCTCGTCGAAGAAGATTTCACAGGCAACTTGCTCCCTGTTGAGATTGGCAATATGTCGGTTTGGCAGACATCGTCGGCAAACAAGTTGGCACAAACTTGCAAACCTCCAACGCAAACAACAAATATCATCGAGTTATCGTGTGCTGGCAATGAATGCGAAACACTGCAACTTGCATTCAAAAAATCGAGTAAAGGAAAAATCAAATTCGATATATCCGATTTAAAAAATGGCGACAATATAATTTCAGCAAAGAATATAAAACCGTACTTGTTGGATTATGTGAAAATCTCGATGTGTACCGACAACTTCAGCAAGCGTGCAATGTGGCCCGACCCAATCATTGAATTACCGCAAAAAGAATTTGAAATAGACGCAAAAAAAGTTCAACCACTTTGGATAAAATTCATTATTCCAGAAAATACGCCTGCGGGAATTTACGAAGGCAAAATTACAATATCTATCGGAGATGAAACTGCGATAGTCCCGATTAAATTACGCATATTCGGATTCTCGCTCCCCCAAAAACCAACCTTGCGTTCGGGCTTTGGAGAATCGGTTTTCAAGATGTCACGGTTCTACAACAACCCCAACAAAGTAAGAGATCGCTTGAGTCAAGAAATACGCGAGATTTTCGCCGAAGCAAAAATATTCCCGTACAACGCACTTATGGCGAATCCAAAATTTAAGTTTGTATATCCCGATAACGACAAAACAAAAACTCCCAAAGTTGTCTTTGATTGGACCGACTTCGACAAGAACGTATCTGAACAAATCGAGAAATACAATGTCGGTGCGATGTGTATAAAAATACAAGGTATTGGCTCGGGAAACTTCCGTCGAGAAATCAAAGGTAAAATAAATGAGATTGTCGACGGCGACCCTCGCTACGAAGCCGTTTTAGCAGATTATCTCGGACAAATCGACAAGCATATTGTCGAGAAAGGTTGGGTAGATTTCTTTTACAGCTACACTTTTGACGAACCCGAAAAACACAACTATCCATTTTTGATAAAAGAGCTGAGTAAAATTAAAAAATATGCTCCACATATAAACGTGATGATTACCGAAGAACCATCGCAAGAACTCACAAAAGTTGTAGACATTTGGTGTCCGATAACACGAGAATTTTCGCACAAAGACGCTCTGCAAGCACAAAAAGATGGCGACGAAGTTTGGTGGTATATTTGCACAAATCCACGTGCTCCGTTTGCAGGGCTTTTCATCGACCACGCTGGTGTAGACTTACGAGTATGGCTTTGGCAAACTTTCAAATATGATGTCGAAGGTATTTTGATATGGAGCACAACTTATATGTATAGCACCACAGCCTACCCGAACTCATTACAAAATCCGTATGCCGACCCAATGAGCTGGGCAGACGTCTACGTTCTCCCCAAAGGAACAAAGAGAAATTGGGGGAATGGCGACGGCCGATTTTTCTATCCCCCTGCCTCGACAAAAGACGGCAAGAAAGCTGGCGACAACGATAAATTTGTAAGCACAATGCGTATGGATATCTTGCGAGATGGTATAGAAGATTATGAATATTTGCATATTTTAAAACGCACGCTCGCAAAAAAATCTGCAAAACTTTCAAAAGAAGAACAGAAGAAATATGCTGAATTATTAGCTATTCCAGAAACGATAACAAAGTCGATGACAGACTTTTCATTCAACCCTATGCACATCGAAAAAAGACGTCTTCAAATTGCCGAAGCAATCGAAGAATTGTTGAAAAAATAAAATCGCAATCAACAAATAAGTCTTATTTTAATTGCGTTCCTATTTGTTTTTCGACAGGTAGGAACGCATAAGTTTTACAGCCTCAACAACACGTACCGACGGCACTATAACAAGGTTGCGTGGGATAAAATATATGGCATTATTTTTAACTGCGGGAGTCGTACGCCAAATGGGATCTGTCTTATAAAATTTCTCTGCTTGTATGCGTGCAGAATCATTGGCAACTTCTACAAAAATCACTTCGGGACGTGCTGTTAATACAAATTCTTTCGACACTTCCGCCCATGGCACTCCGATTTTTTCGGCACAATTTTTCAATCCACAAGCCGATAAAATATCGCCCACAAACGAACCTTTACCACTCGCCATTTTACCAAACATAAAAATTGCACGGCGATTTTTCCCAGCGTCGAAATTAGTTGATATAATTGAATCGAACTCATCTGCAATTTTGTTTGCCAGTGCCTCTTTTTGAAGGAGTTTGCCGAGCATACGGATGTCGGCAGAAATATATTTGATACCTTCAGAATGTAGGACAAAAGATTTTATGCCGAGCTTTTCCAAACGCTTTTCGATGCGTGATTCTTTTGTCGTTGGCAAAATGACGACATCGGGTTTTATCTCTAAGATTTTCTCGTAATCGGGATCGATAAAACCACCGATTTTTATTTTCAATTTTGCTTCTTTGGGAATATTGCAAAATCGTGAATTTGCTACGAGATTTTCTTCGGCACCCAGTGCAAAAATATTCTGCGATACAGCTGGAACAACTGTGGCACAACGGGGAGTTTTCTCAAATTCAAACAATACCCCACGAGCATCGCATACACTATATGCAAACGCTTCGCAAGAAATCGCCAAAAGTAAAATAGAGAAAATTACTGAAAAAAATTTATTCAAAATTATCCTTTTTTATCTGATTTTTGAGTCATAATTTCTTCGAGCGAAAGTCCTGTATTTTTCGACAACGCCCCGAAAAATTTATACATCGCAAAAATGAACATAATCGTTGTTGGCACTGCGATAACGGGGAAAGACAATGCTGTCATTGTACCGACTTCCTCATTGAATGCTTCTGTGCCAACCTCGCTTTTAAATATGTATGATGCCAATGCAAAATTTAATATCGCACTCAAAAGAAATGATGCCGAAACCCAATATGTAGCTGTCTTGAGAGCTGAATCGTACTCTGCCCGAGTTCCACGAGCATCGAGAGCATCGTCGATTTTCTTCACATCGACAATGTCTTCGTTTAACATAATCATCTTTGCGAGTGGCTTTTTTGTAAGTGCCGTTGCGAGTACTGCACCACCCAAAACAAGAGGAACAATAGTCTCTTTTAAAATCATACACTCTCGTGAAAGTTTCATCAATCCGATTCCACCAGTGAGAACAACGCTGAGCAACCCGATGACAGAAAAGATATTCCATTTGCGACGTCTCAACAAATCGTAAACTCCGTAAGCCAGCGGAAATGCGAGTGCCGACACAAACACGATAACATCTAAATTATCCGACACTGGCAAAATACTTTCAAAAATTTTTTTGCCCTTAACAAGAATCAAACTTGGGGCGACAATATTGAAGCCCAAATTCAACCATACATTTTCTTTTTTCTGTCCCATTATTTTTTTATTTTTAATAAATTGAAGTTTCGTTCTTTTGCGACAACACTGTAATCGGCACAAAATTCCTTATTGAAGTCGTCAATATCGCGATTGTGTATAATCACATAAATGTTGCCTTTTGTTTTTTTGATTAGCGTGCGAAAGCCGATATTATCTTTAATAAATCGAGATGCGTTTACATTACCCGAACGCATATATCCAAAGGTTTGTTCTTCGGGGACATCGCCAATTGTATAAACGGTTTGCCCCAACCACACTGGAAAATCTTGAAAAATATTGTACTCGAAAGCAATAACAAATGCGTCATCTTTTGTGCGGACATCTGCAATTTTTTCGACGAACCCCTCAGCACTCTCACGTTGAAGAAAACCTGCCAGAGAACTAAACATTACAAACAACGCACACATTGTAGCAATTGCGATAATCCAGAATTTTTTTACATCGCCATTTTTCGCAAAGAAGTGTGCAATACTTGTTCCAGTGAACATTAGTAGCGACAATATTGCGACAGGCAAAACCATATCATCAGATTGCTCCAAAAGTTTACCTTTGCGATTTAAAATATGCCAAATTATCCACGGAACAATCACTGCGATATACCCCAAGCATATCATTATATTTTGCGGAATTTTTAGACGGATAAAATTTTTCTCATCCCAAATTTTAGCGAGCCACACGCCAACGACAACAGACAACGCTGGGTATATCGGGAGAATATATGTTGCAAGTTTACTGCTCGAAACAGAGAAAAACCCGACGACAAAAATTGTCCAAATTAGAAAATATAAAATTTCTGAATTTTCACTTCGCAAATTTCCCCAACCTTTTTTGCTAATATCCTTGAGTGTCTGCGGTAAAAAAATCAGACAAGGGAAAAATCCTATCGGGGCGAGAACGAGAAAATACCACCAAGGTTCAGCACGCATACTTGTCGCTGGGTCGATAAAACGCAAGAAGTGTTCATGTACAAAATAGTACCAGAAGAATCCTTGCCCCGACGCCGATTTAGAAAATAGCCCTGACGCATTTTCGTATGGCGGATTTGCCAATGTCGCCAAGATATGCCATGGCGATGCTATCGCTAAAAATAAAATTATACCTGCAATTATCCACCATAAATCAGATGATTTTAGTTTTCTCAAAAATGAAAATATCCCTAACGACAATGCGTAAATAAATATTGTCGCACACGGAATGAGAATCCCGATTATCCCTTTCGACATCACTGCCAATGCACTCATCGCAAAGAAGCACAATATGAGAATACCTCGCCACACTCCACTTTTCTTTAGGGCGATGATAAACGAAAACATAGCACCTGCAATGAACACCGATACTGTCATATCCAAAGTTATAATCTGCCCGAGTGCAAAATAAAACACGCCCATTGCCAGACACAATGCCGACATAATCCCTGCAGTTCGCCCATATAAACTCCGCCCAGCACAATAAGTGATTACAATCCCAAGCAAAGCCATAAGCGAGTTCGCAAAACGTAGCGAAAATTTATTCACACCAAACATTTTTATTGCTCCACACTGAAACCAATAAAAGAGAGGTGGTTTGTAAAAATATGGCATATCATTTAAAGTTGGTGTGATATAATCGCCACTTCGCACCATTTCCATCGGGATTTCGCTATATCTACCTTCGTCTGGACTCGCAAGCGGACGCATCCACGAAAACCCGAGATAGATGACAGAAAACAACAAGAGCAAAGCCAAAATATCCTTTAGCCAGCCAGCAGATTTTTTCTCATCTATTTGATAATTTTGCATAGTTTTATTCACAAACATATTACACTTTTGCTCAAGAAAATTTTTATAAAAAGCGATTGAATCTATTTTGTGTTGAAAAATAAGTATTTTTTTTAAAGATAGATTTAATGACAGAAAAATCTTCAGATGTCTACAACCCAACACTTCGCCATTATTTGACGATGTTCCCATTGTATTTGTTCATTCGCCTACTTCAACTGACGGTGAGAATAAAGACATCGGAAAGAACTGCACAAATTTTGAGCTCTCCCGAAAAATTTGTCGGGGTAGCTTGGCATAGTAGAATATTATATTTGCCATTCGCAAAAAGTATCTTTCGCCCGAAACTCCCTATGACTGGACTTGTAAGTGCAAGCAAAGACGGAGCATATTTATGTGCAATATTTAACCTGATGAAAATCCTCACAGTGCGTGGCTCGCATAAAAGACGCGGGGCAAATTCTGTTATCGAATTGATTAACGCAGTTAAAAATGGGTCAGATGTTTTCATTACACCAGACGGTCCAGTAGGTCCAAAAAATCGTGCAAAAGCTGGGTTTACGATAGTATCAAAAGAAAGTGGAGCAAGAATAGTAGCAGTAAAAATCACACCAAACCGCTACTGGAGAATCTCAAAAACATGGGACAAATTTATTATTCCAAAACCATTTTCAAGTGCAACGTTCGATGTTTTGGAATACAAAAATTTTGCAGAACTTGAAAAACAATCTCAAGAAACAGGCAAAAAACCCGAAGAAATTATCACAGAATTTTTAAACTCTGATAATATAGATTAGTCTTGTAAAAAAATATACAAACGCCATTATCTGTTGGCGTATAGGAAAATTTATGGCAACACCACCGTTTGAATATCAAAAAATGTTCCCGTTGGGCAAAGACGATACAAAGTACCGTTTGCTCACAAAAGAATACGTTTCAACTGTCGATTTTGAAGGAAAGAAAATCCTCAAAGTTGACCCTAAAGGTTTGACACTGCTCGCTCGTGAAGCAATGCGAGATGTCTCATTCTTTCTTCGCCCAGCTCACCTCGAGCTTGTCGCAAAGATTCTTAAAGACCCCGAAGCAAGCGACAACGATAAGAGCGTAGCCCTTACGATGCTCCGCAATGCCGAAGTTGCATCAATGGGTAAACTCCCATTCTGCCAAGATACAGGCACAGCAACAATCGTCGCAAAGAAAGGTCAACAAGTTTGGACAGGCGTAGAAGACGAAGAATATCTCTCGAAGGGCGTTTACGAATGCTACACTCAAGAAAACCTCCGCTACTCGCAAAACGCTCCACTTAATATGTGGGACGAAGTAAACACAGGTTGCAACCTCCCTGCACAAATCGACATTTACTCGACTAATAGCGACTCTTACAACTTCTTGTTCGTCGCAAAAGGCGGTGGCTCGGCAAACAAAACATATCTCTATCAAGAAACAAAGGCAATTCTCACACCAGAACGCCTCATTCCATTTATGATAGAGAAAATGAAAAGTCTCGGAACAGCTGCATGCCCACCATACCACATCGCTTGGGTAATTGGTGGCACAAGTGCTGAAGCTAATTTGAAAAACGTAAAGCTCGCATCGGTAAAATATCTCGACAACTTACCGACATCGGGCAACAAGCTCGGACACGCATTCAGAGACGTTGAACTTGAAAAGAAACTTCTCGAAGAAACCCGTAAGCTTGGTATTGGTGCACAATTTGGTGGAGCAAACTTTGCTCTTGATATTCGCATTATCCGTATGCCTCGCCACGGTGCAAGTTGCCCGATTGGCTTGGGCGTATCTTGCTCGGCAGACCGCAATATGAAAGCGAAAATCGATGCCGACGGTATTTGGCTCGAAGAACTCGAAACAGATCCAGCAAAGTATATTCCAGCAGAATATCGCGATGTAAATACAGCTGACGGAGCTGTCGCTATCGACTTGAATAAGCCGATGAAAGAAATCTTGGCAGAACTCACAAAGTATCCAGTCAAGACACGCTTGAAGCTCACAGGTACAATTATTGTAGGTCGCGATATTGCACACGCAAAGCTCAAGGAACGTCTCGATAAAGGCGAAGGCTTGCCACAATATATTAAAGATCACCCGATTTATTATGCAGGTCCGGCAAAGACTCCAGCAGGTATGCCATCTGGCTCATTTGGCCCAACAACAGCTGGTAGAATGGACCCATACGTCGATCTCTTCCAAGAAAATGGTGGAAGTATGATTATGATTGCAAAGGGTAATCGCTCACAAGTTGTAACCGACGCATGTAAAAAACATGGCGGATTCTATCTCGGTTCGATTGGTGGCCCAGCAGCACTCTTGGCAAAAGAAAACATCAAGAAAGTTGAATTGCTCGAGTACCCAGAGTTGGGAATGGAAGCAATTTGGAAGATTGATGTTGTCGACTTCCCTGCGTTCATCCTCGTCGACGACAAGGGCAACGACTTCTTCAAAATGCTTTAATTTTATAAGACAATAACAACAACATAAGGAAAAAATATGTCATTAATACTCCGTTCAAAATTGAGCATTATGATGTTCTTGCAATTTATGCTTGTAGCATCATTTTGGGTACAATTATCAAGCTACCTCGACAAAATGGAAGTTAAAGGACTGATGTTCTCGCTCATTATGTCGACAATGGCAATCGGTTCAATCTTCTCGCCATTAGTTGGTATGTTTGCTGACAGAGTTGCAAATAGTGAAAAAGTTTTGTGCGTTCTTAATGCACTCGTAGCTGGCTTGCTCCTTGCAGCATTCTTCACAACAAACCCGACAATGATTTTCGTATGGCTCGTACTCGCAATGTGTGCATATATGCCAACATGGGGATTGACAGCATCAATCGCAATGGCAAACAGCACACCTGAAGCATTCCCGATTATCCGTGTATTCGGTTCACTCGGTTGGATTTGTGCAGCAGTATTTGCTCTCGTAGGTAAAACTTGCTTCGACACTGTAATCGACGGCACAGCAATTCCATTGGCTTGTGGTGCTGGTGTAGCAGCAGTATCAGCAGTTTTTGCTTTGTTCCTCCCAGCAACTCCACCAAAAGCAAAGGGCGAACCTATGTCGGCAGTCGACGCTCTCGGACTTCGTGCATTCTCGATGCTCAAAGATAAGAACGTTGCAGTATTTATGGCAAGCGTTGTAGTTTGGACTGTCGCATTCACAATCTATTGGATGTACGGCTCATTCCTTTCATCGCTCGGCGTTGAAGATATCACAGCATCGCTCAGCGTTGGTCAAGTTTCAGAATTGTTGTTTATGACACTCTTGCCTATCGCAATCGTTAAGATTGGTTTCAAAAAGACATTGGCAATTGGTATCTTGGCAATGCTTGTAAGATATGTACTCAGTGGTTTTGCTCCAGAAACACACTCACTCTACTGGGGTGCAATCGCAGTACACGGTATTATCTTCGGTTTCTTCTTTGTCGCAGCACAAATGTATATCGACAAAAAAGCATCTGACGATATTAAGGCACAAGCACAAGGTTTGTTCTTCTTCTTCTATGGTGTAGCTCAAATTATTGGTACATTCTTCTCGGAATGGCTTATCTCGAGCAACACAAACAAAGCAGTTGAAGGTGTAGTTGCAAAAGTTGGTGCAACAACAACAGACTGGCAAAACATCTTCTTTATCGAAGCTGGTATCTGTGCATTCCTCTTAGTATTCTTCTGCTTGCTCTTCAAAGACGACACAAAGAACGCTTAAGAAAATACATAAATACTAATCTTGAAAAAATCCGTCGCAATGACGGATTTTTTTTTGCGATTCACTTAAAAGAAAATATTTAATTTTAACGTTTAAAATGTTGACAGTTTTTTTTAGAAACCTAAAAATCTTCTCATACGTTTGAGAGCATATACATTCAAGATATTCATAAATCAAAAAATCTATATATGAAAAAATTATCAAGAAGAAGTTTTGTAGGAATCACAATGGCAGGCACTGCCGGCTTATTTGCCGGTTGCACAAGCCCTAATTGCAATGACAAATGTTGCAAAACAGCAAATGGTACAAATAAGTTCAAGATGAAATTTGCTCCACGTGGGCTGTTCAGAGCATCGTCAGGGGGCGATCCATTTAAGCGTCTAAAATTCCTTGCCGACAATGGCTTTAATTCGGTAGAAGGTGTCGTATTCTGCCAACCTAATAAGGTTTACAAACAACCTGAAATAGACAGACAAAAAGCGTTGGGTGCATATGTAAAAGAACTCGGTTTGGGAATGGGTTGCATCAGCTCGATGAACGAAAAATTCTTCCCTGTAATGACAGCAAACCAAGTGCCGACAAAAGAAAAAGTAATCCGCAATAAGAAAGCAGTCCGTGAGTGCTTGACACGTCAGCTTGAAAACACACTTGCAGTTATGCAAAGGCTCGACACAAAAACATTCATTATCGGTCCTGGGATTGTCGACAAAGAACTTTCAGCTGAACAACAATACGAAAATGTTGTCGAAAATATGTCGTTTTGTGCAGACTTCTGCAAACGCTATGGCATCATAATGGAAATTGAACCACTCAATACAATCAGCCATCCGAATATGTATTGCGACAGAGCAACACTCGGTGCAAAGATTGTTCGTGATGTAAATAATCCACATTGCCGTCTGCTTTACGACGTATTCCACGAATATATGCAGGTTGGCAACTACGATTCTCTCGACGACGAAAACGTTTGGAAATGCATTGAATCGTTCCATATTGCCGATGCTCCAGCACGCAATGAACCAACAACTGGCGTTATAGATTACAAAAAAGTTCTCAAGAAAATTTGGGACAAGGGTTTCAGAGGTTTCATCGGTTTGGAACACGGACAAACAGATAAATCGCTCGCAGGCGACCAAAAACTTTTGCAAATCTATCGCGATCTCGATTCAGTTGCATCATAAGATTTAAAACACTATATATCGAAAGGAAATAAAATGGAAAGAAGAGACGTTATAAAAACAGTATCGCTTGCGGGTATGGCATCAACATTACCTAAATTCTCATGGGCAGAAGGCAACAGAGCAAAGCTCAGAGTTGGTCTTATCGGCTGTTCTGGCAGAGGTATGGGGGCTGTTAGAAACTTCCTTTGCGCAGCACAAGGACGTGCAACAATCGTCGCAGTAGCCGATCTTTTCCCCGACAGAATCCAACTTGCACTTAAAAATTTTGCAAGAGACGAAGGTAGATTCGATTACTGCAAAGGTAATTTTGATATTCCAACATCTCGCCAATACGTTGGTTGGGATGCATACAAGCAACTCATTCACGACGCAGATTGCGATATCGTGTTGAATGCAACTCCACCAGTATTCCGTCCACTTCACTTGCGAGAAGCAGTCAACGCAGGCAAACACATCTTTGTTGAAAAGCCCGCTTGTGTCGACCCTGTACAAGCTCGCGAACTTTACGAAATTGCAGAACTTGCCGACAAAAAAGGTCTGACAATTATCCCTGGTGTACAACGCCGTTTCCACCCAGGATACAAAGAAGCTATCGACCGTATCCAAAACGGACAAATCGGTGAAATCATCGGAATCCAAGCATACTGGCTCAATTCACGTTTCTGGATTCAAGACGGACAAAAACTTCGTTTGCAAAACCCTGACCCGACATCAATGGAATATCAAATCCGCAACTGGTTCATTTTCCGCTGGGCATCGGGCGACTGCTACGTTGAACAACACGTCCATAACCTCGACGTTGTCCGTTGGGCAATGGGAAAAGATCCAATCGAAGTAAATGGTATTGGCGGTAGAAGATGGGATTATCCATACCCTGAATGGGGCGACAGATACAGCCACTTTGGTGTAGATTTCGACTTTGGCAATGGCGTACACTGTGCAAGTTATAGCCGACGCGAAAATAAATCGAAAGACTATGTTCTCGAAAGATTTGTCGGCACAAAGGGAATTCTCGAAACGAATGAAAACCGTATGCAACGCATTACAGGTCAAAAGCCATGGGAAGCTCCGAAGGATCAGCCACAGGCACTTGTCGAAGAACACCGTGTGCTTATCGATAGCGTGTTGAACAACAAGAAAATCAATATGCTTCGCGATATGGTTGACTCTACCCTTATGGCGATTGCTGGACGCGAAAGTTGCTACTCTGGCTTGAATTTCAAATATGGCTGGATTGCAAAGAAATCGCAACAATCGCTTGCACCAAAGAATTGGGACTTCAACGAAAAGCCACAAATTGAAGTTCCACTCCCTGGAGTCTACAAGCTTTCATAATATTTATATTACAAATTGGAACAGACAAACAGCTTGTTTCCCAAACGTTAACAAAAAGACCACCGACATAGGTGGTCTTTTTTTATTGTTTTTTATTAGTTGCAACTCAAGTGTAATCGCACTGAAATCGGCTACTGTAGCCGATTATTGTATTCCACAAAGGCTTCTCAAATACTTACAAAAAACAAACTTTTTGTCTTAATTGTTAATCAACGAATTCCGAAAAAATTTTTTCAAAAAATTATTGACAAGTTGTCATCATTTAACAACATCTCTTTCTTTTTTAAAAATCAGAAACAGGTTAATAAGAACACATTAATGAAAAAATCAATCATAACAATAACATCAGCTCTCTTTGCCCTCTCGGCAATGGCACAAGAAGACATCTCAAATGTAAGTTGGAATTACACAGTTTCCTCAAATCAATCGGGTGTATCAGGGGCATCATACGAAAATGTATGGATTAAGAGCGGGACTATATCAGGCGATGCTTACGGTGGCACAGGTATCACAAAAATAGGCACAGAAGACGGCAAAGGTCCATCTATAGGCAAGACAATATTAGGCATTGTATCAAGTGGAAAAAAGTTTAGAGGTGCTGAACTCGGTTTTAATGCAACAGAAGAAGGTTCAACATCTGTATACATATATGGAGGCACTTTCACAGACAAAGTATCAGCTGTTGATAATTACAACACACATAGCATCGATTACAAAGGTACATTAAACAAGCGTACTGGTAATATGTACATTTACGGAGGAACATATTATAGTGACATTACTGGTTTAGGTATGGCACAATCTGGAAATTATACAGCAAATACAAATGTTCAAATTTTAGGCAATATTACAGGTTTAACTTCTAGATTATCGGGCATTGGAGTGTATGGTGGAATGTCAGGTGCATCAGGTGGAATTGGTAATTTGTACGGAAACACATCTGTAACAGTTTCAGGAAATGGAAAGACAAATTATGTCGTCGGAGGGAATAGACGCCCTGGAAATCTCACAGGTACATCAACTGTAAATATCATAAATGGAGGTTCTGTTGCAGGTGTTATTGGTGGGAATTATATTGCCGATATTGAAGAATCAAGTGTTGATAAAAATCTTACAAGCGTTATCGATGGTAATATAACTGTCAATATTGATGGTGGCAATGTCGTTAAATCAGACTCATCTGTTTTCTCTGGAATTTTGTCTGGCGGAGTAAACAATAAAGTTACAGGTTCCACTGTAACAAATATAAAAGCTGGAACAGTTACAGCTGGCATCGTTGGCGGTAATGCTGGTTGGCAAACTCTCTCAATGGATAACACTGTTATAAATATTTCTGGTGGAACTATTACAGCTGAAGGAAATTCTTCTTATGTTGGAGTTTCTATTGCAAACCAAATATACGCAGGATCATTAGCTTTAGGTTTAAATGCCTCTTACAACGTAACAACAAAGAGTGTAACAATCAAATCATATTCAAATATTATGATTGATAACGGCACAGCAATTAACATCACAGGAGGTGCAATCACTGGCAATATCTTTGGTGGTGGTTATGCTCAAGGTGCAGATGCTACTTACTATGGCAAGATGACAGTTAACGGTGGTTCGCAAATCACTGTTGATGCTGAAAATGATATCTCGATTGCTGGCAACATCTATGGTGGTGGTAATCAAGGATCAAATGGTACATCGATTGTAAATGGTGGCACAAATGTTGTATTCAGCAATAGCGATGGTAACAACATTGCATTCACTGGTGTTGTATCGGGTAATGGTATCAATGGCGCTGTTGTTAATGGCACAAAGGTTTTCTCGTTCGACAATTACAATGGTGCGTTTGGTGGTACTATCGAAAACTTCGATATCGTTAACATCAAAACTTCTAACCTCACTGGCAATATCAACCTTTCGTCGACTGCTTCTAATGTTTTCGTTTATGGCGTAAGCTCGATTGATAGCATCATCAATGGTATGACAAGCATCACTATCGACAAAGACGCTGTTTTCACAATCGAAAATAGTAGCTTGCTCGACGGTGTTAACCTTGTAAACAATGGTCAACTTATCATCAAAAATTACGACAGTGAAGCTGGTGTTGAAGTTAAAGGTGAACTCGTTGTAGATGAATCGCTCTCATTGGATATTGGTACAGAAACATCGGCTGTTGTTAAGTCGGTTGAAAACGTAACAGAAACATTTGTTGAAGACTTCGCAAATTCTTTTGTCGGTGAATCGACAAGCGAATTTAAAGCTGCTGCGTTCGACTTCGATATCGTTCTCGAACAAGGCGAATCTGTTACACTTTCGTTCTTCGTTGGCGATTCAGCACTCAATGCAGAAAACTTCACAATCTTCCACGAACAAAATGGCGAATGGAGCCAAGCAGAAGACGTAAACAATGTAAAATACGAAGACGGTGTTTTGTCGTTCGACGTATCACACTTCTCTGGCTACGGATACATTGCAACAGCAGTTCCAGAACCAGCAGAATGGGCAATGCTCCTCGGCTCGCTCGCTCTCGCACTCGCTGTATATCGCAGAAGAAAGTAATAAAAAAGGGTTTTACCCTTTCGACAATTACCTTTTTTAATTACAAAAAAATGCGTTCCAAATCGGAACGCATTTTTTGTTTACTTTGCCAAATCTGATATTCTCTTTAAGTCGAGTTTACCACTTGGCAAGAGTGGAATTTTATCAACCTGCACAAGATGTTTTGGATGCCACAAATTACTTATGCCCGATTTCCTCAACGCTTCTTTTGCATCAGCCAAAGTTATATCGGTTGCCGAAAGCAATACAAGTGCTTCGCCCTTGCCCTCGTCTAATCGCGACGATATTGCAATCAACGGAATGTCTGTATCAGCCAAGCCCAACACGTTATTTATCGCCGATTCCACTGTTGCGTGCGGGACCATTTCTCCACCGATTTTAGAAAATCTCGAAACACGTCCGTCTATATAAAGGAATCCATCTTCATCAAGACGTGCCAAGTCGCCCGTTACGAGCCAGCCGTCTTGCAACGATGCTTGTGTCGCACGCGGATTATTCAAATAGCCTGCAAAAATATTTGGACCAGCCATCGCCAACAAGCCTTGTTCGCCAAACGGCAATGCTTCGAGCGTTGTAGGGTTAACAACCTTTGCACGCATACCAGGGAAAAGTTTTCCGATTGCACCTCTACGAGAGCCTGTCGAAAAATATCCAAAATCTTTTTCAGCACAATTTACTCCTACAACAGGCGATGCTTCTGTCAAGCCATAGCCCTCACGATATGTATCGCCAAATGCGTTGTTCCAAAGTTCGTGAAAACCTTTTGGTGTTTTTTCTGCACCTGCGATAGCCTGACGCAACGTTTTCATATCGTCTGCAGTCGCATGTTTAAGATATGCACGGAAGAATGTCGGGCTTCCGATAATCGATGTAATGCCCATTTCACGCACAGCACGGATGTTATTTTTTATATCAAGCGGAGTAAAAAGCGTTACAGTTCTTTGTCCGTGAATTGCCATATACCACGACTCGAACAACAGCCCAAAACTGTGGAAAATTGGGAGGTTTGCAAGGAGAATATCGTCGTTAAACACTTCGGATATTTTAGTCTGCAAGCAGTTTGCAATGATGTTGCGTTCTGTCAAAATTGCACCTTTAGGGGCACCTTCGCTTCCACTTGTGAACACGAGAGTCGCTTCTTTGGTATTATCGCCAATTCTGTCGATAGCGTATTTGTCGGCAAATTCTTCGGGCGAGATAGATTTTGCATCACGTATAATATCGCCAATTTCGCCTTGTGGAATTTTTGAAACAATCTCGAGAGCATCGACAATATCGTCAGTCCATGGGAATTTTGGATTTGCTTTTGAGATTTTTTCTCTAAAGCCCGACGCTGTAATTATCGTCTTAATTTCAGCAGTATCTATGCAACTTTTTGCGGCGACTTCGCCAAGTGTAAAATTCAAATTGATAGGTTTGATTCCCGAAAATGCACACGCATAATTTACGACAAATGCCAAGAATGACGGCGGTATTGCGACGCCGATTCTCGAGCCTTTTTTAAAATTACTTAAGCGTCTTGAAAAAGCGACTGCGTACGCTAAAAGCGTATGTGCGTCGTACTTTTTTTCACCACCTGAGAAATCGCACAAAAGCCAATCTCCCTTATAAGAACAAAGACCTTTAACTACCGAAAACGCCAAAGTTTGCGAAAGCTCTTCACGTTTTGCAAACTCATCATAACCCATATCTATCATTGCCGACATAATTAAATTTCTAAGTTAAAGTTAAATGGTGTCAATATTTTTGCCTATTTTATTTGGAAATCAAACGGAACACGAGCATACGCACCCGACTTGAGTTCTTTTGTCTTTTCGGCTGTCTCTATTATTGATTTTATGAATTTTGATTTTGCAAATTCTCCACCGACAGCTGGTGCAATTTTTTCGACAAGCTCGACAAACGCATCTCTTTTGGGAAGTTCATCTATGGCTGAATTTTTCATAGCTCCCAGCTTTTTGACTCGCTCAATCGCATACTCCAAACCACCGATTGAATCGACAAGCTTAAGTTCTTTTGCGGTCGCCCCTGAAAAAATTCTACCATCGGCAAATGTTAAAACTTTTTCGAGTGGGAGTTTTCTCGACTTTGCGACAAGCTCGACAAATTTTTCGTAAACATCATCTATATGTTTTTGTATTCTTTCGATTTCAAGAGAGCTTGGAGAACGTGAAAGAGTCCCGATATCAGCCATTGGTGCGGTTTTCACTGAATCAAAAGTTATACCAAAATCGCCTGCAAATTTTTGAGCCGAAAACATCAACGCAAATACTCCGATTGAACCCGTTATGCTTTCTGCATCGGCTACAATTTCTTTTCCAGCAGTTGCAATCCAATATCCACCGCTTGCAGTAGTTCCACCAATCGAGATTACAACAGGCATTTTTTTCGCCAAAAGTTCGAGCTCACGACGTATCAATTCCGACGCATACGCACTGCCACCTCCACTATTTATACGAACAACAGCACCGCTGTATTCCTTTGAATTGCGTATTGAACGTATCAACTTGCAGTATGTAGTAGAGTCGATTGAATCGGGTTTTGTCGCCGTTTCGACAATATCGCCATTCATATAAATCAGTGCAATTTTTGAAGGCGGATTTATAACCACGTCTTCGGGATAATCGATAATTGACGCCTGTGCAAAAGTAAATTTTTGCTTACCGACAAGCTTTTGCATTTCTGCAATAACTTCATCTTTGTATGCGAGCTTATCGACAAGCTTAAATTCTAAAGATTCCCTCGATGTGAGCATCGCTTTTTCTGACGCAATAGATTTAAGCTTATCGACAGGCACCTTTCGAGACTTCGCAATTTTCTCAACAATAGTTCCCCAAATTGAATCCAAAAGTTGAGTATAATTTTCACGAACAGCTTTCGACATTTTGTCAGATGTAAACATTTCGCCAAAACTTTTTAGTTTACCAACTTTCACAACGGTTGCATCTATACCATACTTTTTTAGTGCATTACCAAAGAAAACAGAATTCCCGCCAATCCCCTTAAAATCAAGACTTCCGAACGGATTTAAATAAATTTTTGTCGCACAACTCACCAAATAATAATCACGCATCGACGGATTTTCAAGATACGCAACAATCGATTTCCCCGATTTGACATAGCTTTCTAATGCGTTGCGTAATTCTGAAATCTGTGCGTATGAAAGTGTAGAAACTAAACCTTCAAACGAACCACAAATGAAAATCGCTTTGTTTGAAGAATCGCCCGAAGCCTTGTTTATTCGTGCACAAATTGAACGTGGCGTTAAAATAGTTTCGCCATTTACATAATCTACAAAAGCGTTTTGTGCCTTGCCCGATTCCTCGATTTGTTCAGATAAATTTATTACAAGCGTCGAAAAATCAGACGTTGCTGGAGCCTTGTCAATATTCTGCGTTGAGTTTACACCGATTGCGACAAGCAGTGCTATCGGCAAGACGAAAAAAAACACGAACAATGCAAGCAATGTCGCAGTGAAATTAGAGAAGAAAGATACAATAGTTCTTAACATTTTTTAATCCATTTTTTTAACGCAAAAGCATATCTAATGCCCTCTCGGCGACTTTTGCACGGTTTACATTTCTTTGACACGATGTATCCAATAAAAGTTCATCGCACTCAAAATTTAAATTTCCAAAATCATCTTTTTTGCAAAGACAGACAAAAACTTTACCAGCTAAATCTGCTGGTTTTGGTGCTACATTTGCATCGAGAAATCCAGTTGTAGCAATTGCATAATCGGCATTAAAAATCGAGATTGCACCGTGTGCCATTGCTTGTGCACACTGCAAACTTTCGGCATAATATTTTTCGAGAATTTCTTTTTTAACCGACAAAATTTTCATTTTTGCTTCGTCGCAATAACAAACTGCAGAACCTAAAAATACTGCACTTGCACCACTAATAGAAACAATCGACGACGCAACAAGCCCACCTGTACAAGATTCCGCAACGCATATCTTTTTTCCACGTCGAGTAAATATTTCAACAATGCGTTTTGCCTTTTCTGTCAAACTGGGATTTTCCATAAAAAACATCGTATTATATGAATTTGTGCATTCAAGATTTTTTCGCAGTTTTAAAATAATCTTGAAGATATATTTTTTATTAGAAAGAATGTAAGAATGTTATCGAAAGTAAAATCGGGTGCGTTGTTAGGCGTTGAAGCATTGCCTGTCGAAGTAGAAGTTAATTCAGGCGAACGTGGAGAGCCACGCACATTTATTGTCGGCTTGCCAGATGTCGCAGTGAAGGAATCGCTCAACAGAGTGTCGTCGGCAATGGCAAACAGTGGCTTCACAATGCCTCTGACAAAAATGACTGTCAACCTCGCACCTGGAGACATTAAAAAAGAAGGTCCTATTTACGATTTGCCAATCTCACTCGGAATTATCGCATCGACTGGTAATATGGATGCGTCGAAACTGAACGATTTTATTATCGCTGGAGAATTGAGTCTTTCGGGCGAATTGCGGACAATTTGCGGTGGCGTATCGCTTGCACTTTTAGCACGTTCAAAAAAAATGCGTGGCGTTATTCTTCCACCCGATTCTGCGTTAGAAGCGTCGCTTGTCGAAGGAATCGAAGTTTATTCTGCAAGAAATTTACGCGAGTTGGTCGACTTCTTTAACGGACAAAATAATCTTCAGCCAATATCGCCAAAAGACTCGCCATTTCGCAAAGAATTTGATGAATCTTCAATGCCCGATTTTGCCGATGTAAAAGGTCAATACGCTGTCAGACGTGCTGTTGAAGTTGCCGTTGCGGGCGGACACAATCTACTTATGGTGGGTCCTCCAGGCTCAGGGAAAAGTATGATTGCAAAACGCATTCCATCGATTATGCCGACACCGTCGCTCGAAGAATATCTTGAAATTTTGGGAATTTACTCGGCGTCGGGCTTGACGCAATCGGGAGACAACAAGTGCTTCCGCCGTCCATTTAGAGCACCGCACCACTCGATAAGTAAAGTCGGGCTTTCAGGCGGTGGGCCAAACCCAAAACCTGGCGAAGTTTCGCTCGCACACAATGGCGTATTATTTCTCGATGAACTCCCAGAGTTCGGCTCAATTCTCGATAATCTTCGCCAACCAATTGAAGACGGGAAAATCACAATTTCGAGAGCAGCTGGCAAGATTACATATCCGTGTAAATTTATGCTCGTTGGTGCAATGAATCCTTGTAAATGCGGATATTTGGGAGACCCTCGCCACAAGTGCAGATGCACGCCACAACAAGTACAAAATTATCGTGCTCGCCTTTCTGGACCATTACTCGATAGAATCGATATTCACGTTGAAGCATCGGCGTTGCCTGTCGAAGATTTGCGGAAAGCAAGTGCCGGTGAGCCGTCTGCAGAAATAAGAAAGAGAGTTGTACAAGCCCGAAAAATTCAGGAAGAACGCTTTGCAAACTCTCCACGCACTGCAAAAACAAATGCGAATATGGAGACTTCTGAAATCAGAAAATATTGTGCTCTTGATGACGAACAAGCCTCGCTTTTGTCGTCGGCAATGGAAGAATTAAATCTTTCGGCTCGTGCGTGGGATAGAATTTTAAAAGTATCACGGACGATTGCCGATCTCGACGCATCTGAAAAAATCCAAACCCAACATTTGCTTGAAGCAATAAATTATCGGTCTTTAGATAGAGGAATTTAATTTTATGCAAAATTTTATCGAAAAAATATTTAAACTCAAACAACACAAAACATCTGTGTCGATTGAACTAATGGCAGGCTTGACGACCTTTGCGACAATGTCGTACATACTTGCGGTCAACCCAGCTATTTTGTCGGCGACAGGAATGGACAAAGCGTCGCTTGTTACAGTAACAGCTCTCGCATCGGCTCTCGGTTGTTTGTTTATGGCACTGTTTGCGAATCTTCCAATCGCACTCGCACCAGCAATGGGAACAAACGCTTACTTTGCGATTATCGTATGCTTGGGAATGGGCATTAAATGGCAAGAAGCACTTGCGTTAGTTTTTTACAACGGAATATTTTTTCTGCTGATTTCAATCACTGGTTTGCGAGAAAAATTTATCAAAGGCGTCCCTCGTGCCTTGCAAATTGGGCTACAAGCGGGTATTGGTATATTCATTGCATTCTTCGGATTACAAAGTTCAAAAATAATTGTAAGCGACGCCAACACGCTTGTTACAGCTGGCAACCTAACCTCACCCGAATGTATGCTCACACTTTTTGGGATAGCATTAACTGCGGTGATGATGGTTAAAAAATTTAAACCAGCTATAATTCTTTCGATTGGAGTACTAACAATTATTTCATACTTTGCTGTCGACTCTAACGGCGAAAAATTAGCAAAAATTCCAGATACAATATTTTCATTGCCTCATGGAATTTCAGACACTTTCCTTAAGCTCGATTTCGCATATCCATTCAGAGATTTCAACAAAGCCTTGCCAATTATTTTGATACTTTTGATTCTCGATATGTTCGATACCCTCGCAACAGTTATCGCACTCGGACGCAGAACAGGTTTAATGAATGAAAGCGGAAAAATGGAAAAAATTGGACGTGCTTTTACAGCTGACGCTTGTGCGACAATTTCAGGTGCGTTGCTCGGGACATCCACAACAGGTGCATACGTTGAATCAGCGTCGGGAATTGAAGCTGGCGGACGCACTGGACTCGTGCCGACGACAGTTGCGATATTCTTTCTTTTGGCACTTTTCTTCTCTCCGATAATTGCGTCGGTACCAGCAATAGCAACTGCACCAGCTCTTGTTATGGTCGGTATTTTAATGACTCAAGGTTTGCGAGAACTCAATTTTAACGACCTTTCAGAGCTTATCCCAGCAATCTCGTGTATGTTAATCACGGCACTGTCATTCAAAATAACGGAAGGTTTTGCGATGGGGATAATATCGTTTGTACTTATGCGTACAACAACAAACCGTGTGCGAGAAATAAATCCGGCAACATGGTTTGTCTTTGCGATTATGTGCTTATTTATCGCCTTTATGCACTAAAAAAAACGACGCCAATTTTGATGTAAATTTGGCGTCATTTTTTCAATTTTAAATCTGATTAGTTTTTGCGGAGATACTCTGCACATTCCTTAATTTCTGGAATATTATTCAACCAGTTGTCTTCGTATTCGATAACATAATAGCCGTCAAATCCCTGTTTATCGAGCTCTGCAAGCATACCTTTAACATCGAGAACACCTTTGCCAAATGGTGCTGGCTGATTCTTGATATTACCAAATTCACGTTGGTCTTTGAAGTGAATACCTGCGACATACCCTGCAACTTCTTTCAAAGCTTTAACAGGGTCGATACCAGAACGAGCCCAGTGTCCAGGGTCTGGATTATATTTTATATTCTTAAATCCTGAAGCGTGCTTTTTGAAAAAGTCTGTATCCCAATATGGATAATCTGTTGTTGCGTGGTGGTGAAGCAATACTTGGATTCCATATTTTTCAGCCATCTTATCCCACATCGGCAAGAAGTACACAGCCGATTCAGTCAAGATTCTTTCTCCGCCCATTTCTTTTACAAATTTGAAAATAGGTTCAATTTCTTCGCCACTATATTTACGGACACTAATGACGCCAAAGCTGACCATTTTCATTCCAGCATCGCTGATAAGCTTTTTCATATATGCACGTTCTTCTGCATTTAGATCTGGACCAACTTTTGCCTTCGGGAACTTCTTACTCAAACGTTGCCCACGATAGCATTCGATTGCGTCAATTCCAAGTGGCTTGAGCTTTTCAATAGCTTCCTCAAGAGTGAATCTATTTAATGAATACATCTGTACTGCAATTTTGCGAGGAGCCGATTTATTCGAGTTTGCATTTACCGATGTCCCGACAAAAAGCAATGCCGACATCGCCAACAATAAGATTAGTTTCTTCATACGAGAAAAAATTTGTACAAACAAAGAGACTCTTGCAACAAAAAACAATCGTGTAAAATAGCTATATTTTCTTGAAACAATGCGATAATTGGTATGTTATATGTAGTATGGGTAGTATTTTTGGAAAAATTTTTCGTGTATCCACTTTTGGTGAAAGTCATGGCAACGCTGTCGGTTGCATAATCGATGGTTGCCCGTCTATGCTCGAAATAACGCAAGAAGAAATACAACGCGATTTAGACAAACGCCGTCCAGGACAAAATGCACTCACAACACAACGCAACGAAACCGACCAGTGCGAGATTCTCTCTGGCGTGTTTGAAGGCAAAACACTCGGAACACCGATTTGCATAGTTGTAAAAAATAAAGACCAACACTCGCAAGATTACGATGAAATTGCAAAGTGCTGGCGTCCGTCTCATGCCGATTTTACATACGATATGAAATATGGTCTGCGTGATTATCGTGGTGGCGGAAGAAGCTCTGCACGCGAAACTATCGGGCGAGTCGCCGCAGGTGCTGTCGCAAAAAAATTCTTGGGCGACAATGTGAAAATTACTGCATGGGTTGAAAGCGTACACGCAATCTCGATGCCATTGCGAAAAGATACGCCAACGCAAGAAGAAATAGAATCAAGTCCTGTGCGTTGCCCGCATGTACAAACATCTGCAAAGATGGAAGAATTTATCAAGAAAGCAAAAGCAGAAGGCGATAGCTTGGGCGGTGTGATTCGCTGTCGCATAGAAGGTCTCCCTGCTGGCTTGGGCGAACCTGTGTTCGATAGATTTGAAGCAGAACTTGCAAAAGCAATGCTTTCTATACCAGCGTCAAAAGGCTTTGAAATTGGTAGTGGATTTGCATCTACAAGAATGTTCGGCTCGCAACATAACGATATTTTTGCACTCGACGAAAATGGCAAACCAACGACTCTCACAAACAACGCTGGCGGAGTTCTCGGAGGAATGACAACATCGAGACCAGTTGAATTTAGAGTTGCATTTAAGCCAACTGCAACAATCGCAAAAGAACAAAAAACACTTTCAAGAGAATTGAAAGAAACTACGGTTGTCGGAAAAGGTCGCCATGACCCATGTGTACTTCCTCGTGCAGTTCCGATTGTCGAAGCAATGGCAGCCCTCGTCTGTGCCGACACACTGCTAATCCAACGTACCGCAAGGATTTAATATGAGCATACCAGCATATTTTATTATCGGCTCGGCGACATCTGGTAGATGTGGAGTTTGTGCGAGCATCATTGAAAAAGCATTGAATGACGATGATTTTTGCGGAGTGTTTATATCAAACAACGAAGAAAAAACTCAATTCGACAAAAGAATAGCATCGGCACAAAACGCTGGATTTATCAATTATTCAGACGACGACGACGCACGCGAAAAAATCTCGCAACTCGATGCAAATAGATTCACACACGTTTTTTATATCGCCGATTCTACAAAAAATCTCGCCGATGAAATCGAAGAATTTAAGAAGACTGTCGATTGCGGATATGTGAAACTTGCTCGCATTTGGGGCGTTCTCGACTGTGCAACAATCTTAAAATATCCTCGTGAGTGTATGCCGTATGCCGACGCTCTCGCACACTTCTCCGATTGCCTCTTGCTTTCAAGACGTTCAAATATTTCAAATAAAGATGTTGAAGATTTGAAGTCGAGATACGAAAAACTCCGCTATCCAATGATGACAGAATATGTCAATAAAAAGTTTGAAGTATCAAGACCTATTGAATTGCTTATCGACGAAGCAAGAAGAATATCAATGCTCTTTGATGATATCGACCCAATCGATGAACTCGATTTTGATGATGACGATATTCCCGATGAACCATTCGACCTCACCCGCAAGCCCGATCCATATATGGAACGATTGGCAAATGGTGCGAGAATAAAAACAATCCCAGATATTTCAGAATACGCCCGCAAAATGCGTGCAGAAGAACAATCGCAAAATGAAAAAGTTTAATTTAAAATCAAAAATTTCTAACGCTGTTTCAAAGATGTCGGGGTATGTCCCTGGTGAACAGCCCGATAGTAGCGGTTGGATTAAGCTCAACACAAATGAGTTCCCATACCCTCCATCGCCAAAAGTTGTCGAAGCAATCGCAAAAGAAGTTGGTGCAAATGGTGCGAGCTTGCGTTTGTATCCATCGCCGACAAGTGCAAAACTTCGTGAACAAGTTGCAAAATATTATAACTTGCCAAAGGAATATGCGTTTGGGGCAAACGGCTCTGATGACGTTCTAAACCTCGTTATTCGTGCATTTGCAGACGATAAAAAATCGATAGCAACGCTCGACCCAAGCTACTCGCTCTACCCTGTTCTTGCAAAAATTCAAGGTGCAAACTTTATCAAAATTCCATTCAAAAAGAATTTGGAAATAGATTTTGAAAAAGTTAAAAATTGCAAAGCAAACGTATTCTTTTTCACAAACCCAAATGCACCGACAGGATTCGGATTTCCGATTGAAGTAGTCGAAAAAATTGTATCTGAATTTGACGGACTCGTGCTTGTCGACGAAGCATATTCACCATTTGCGTCCTACTCGGCAACATCGCTTGTAAAAAAATATCCGAACTTAATAGTAACAGGCACATCGTCGAAAGGCTGGGGCTTGGCTGGAATGAGAATTGGTTGGGCAATGGCAAACCCCGAAATTATCGAAGTTCTCGACCGTGTACGCGATAGCTACAATCTTGACAGACTCGCCCAAGTTGCAGGTGTTGCAGCCTTGTCAGATAAAAAATATTACGCAGAAAAACGCAAAGAAATATTGTCGGAACGAACAAAGACCGAAGAATTTTTCGATTCATTAGGTTGGCAATATTATAAAAGCTCAACAAACTTCATATTCTTCCGCCCCAAACGAGACGGAAAAAGTAGTGCAGAAATCGCAAAGAATCTTTTTGAATTTTTGCGTTCAAAGAAAATCTTATTGCGTTATTTTGCCTCGGAAAAATCAGTGTGCGACGGCATAAGACTTTCAATCGGAACGCCTGCACAAATGGCGTCTTTCAAAAAAGCAGTTTTAAAATGGTCAAAGGGAAAATAAAATGAATCAACGCACAGCAAAAATAGTCCGCAACACAAAAGAAACACAAATAGAGCTCGAGATAAATCTCGACGGCAAAGGCGAGTACCAAATTGACACTGGCATCCCGTTCTTCAACCATATGCTCGAACTTTTCGCACGCCACGGACTTTTCGACCTCAATATAAAAGCAACTGGCGATATTGATATTGACTATCACCACACAGTTGAAGATGTCGGTATAGTGTTGGGGCAAGCAGTCAAGCAAGCTGTCGGCAATAAGGCTGGAATGAATCGCTACGGATTCTTTATTTTGCCAATGGACGAAGTGTTGGTGCGTGTCGCCCTCGACTTATCTAACCGACCAATTCTCGTTTGCGAACTCGGTGCTCTTGATGCACGCATTCGCGACTTCAACTTATCGCTCTGCCGTGAGTTCTTCCAAGCCTTTGCAAATGAAGCAGGAGCAAACTTGCACATCAAGCTTGAATATGGAGCAGAACCACACCACATTGCAGAAGGAGCATTTAAGTGCTTTGCAAAAGCGTTGTCGGAAGCCGTTAAAATCGACCCACGACGTGGCAATAACATTCCGTCGACAAAAGGCTCAATTTAACACTTGTTTTTAATTCTACCAAAACCGATGCAAAAGCGTCGGTTTTTTTATTTTTCTATTGCATTTTCTCTATGCGTTTTTTACACATATGAATGTTCTTTATAAATGAACGTAATTCAACGAAAAGGTTTCTTGTGCAAGCCTTTTTATGTCGAAAGCAAACGGAAATCCGTGCAAATCGGATGCGGTCGCGCCGCTGTAATATTCTGAAACATCTGCAAAAATCCACTGCCAAAAGAGCGGGAAGGAGCAGACGCAAACATTGTTTGAAGAATTAAGCCAGAAGACGTGTTTTCGACATTTTCTACTCGACTTCTCGCTCGAAGAAGACAGTAGCACCGCATACACTTTGTGATTTGCTATTATCTGTTTTTTACTTGCGAGATTTCGTAAACCGCCGCGCACAAACGGCAGAAAGAAAAAAAAATGAATACTCGCAAAAAAAATTCTATCATTGCGGAGTTACCTCCGCTCAACATAACTTGCGTTTCAACGCTCTCTAACTCACAAGAAAGAAAGGGCTTGAAATGAAGATTATTAAACGCAGTGGGCAAGAAGAAGATTTTAATATCGAAAAAATCATCTCGGCTGTCTCTAAAGCCAATAAGACTGTCGACTTTAAAGATACGCTCACAAGTCGAGACATTCAAAATATTGGGGAGTATGTTGAAGGAGTAATTCGTGCACTCGACAGAGCTTTAGCGGTCGAAGAAATCCAAGACTTAGTTGAAAATCAGATTATGGAACGAGGTGCATTTAATGTCGCCAAAAAATATATTACCTATCGATATGTCCGCAACCTCATTCGCCAAGCTAACACAACAGACAACAGCATTCTCACTTTGATTGAATGCAACAATGAAGAAGTAAAACAAGAGAATTCAAACAAGAACCCTACCGTAAACAGCGTTCAACGCGACTATATGGCAGGCGAAGTTTCAAAAGATATATCCCGAAGAATTCTCTTGCCTCAAGATATTGTAGAGGCGCACGAAAAAGGAATAATACATTTTCACGATATGGACTATTTTGCACAACATATGCACAATTGCGACTTAGTTAATCTTGAAGATATGTTACAAAATGGGACGGTTATATCGGGAACGCTCATAGAAAAGCCCCGTAGCTTTGCAACGGCTTGTAATATCGCAACACAAATTATCGCACAAGTTGCGAGTAGCCAGTATGGCGGACAAAGTATAACCCTAACGCACCTCGCTCCATTCGTTCAAATATCGCGCGATAAAATCCGAAACGAACTTCTTGAAGAAATAAAAGAAGCAGATTTGCGAGTCGATGCCAGAACACTTGAGTCAATCATAGAAAAACGTTTGCGAAAGGAAATCGCAAGAGGTGTACAGATTATTCAATATCAAGTTGTGACCTTGATGACAACAAATGGTCAAGCTCCGTTTGTAACAGTCTTTATGTATCTTGGCGAAGCACGAGATGAACAAGAAAGAAAAGACCTTGCTATAATTATCGAAGAAACGCTTAAGCAACGTTATGAAGGCGTAAAAAATGAAGCTGGGATATACGTTTCGCCAGCATTCCCGAAATTAATTTATGTTCTCGAAAAAGATAACATTGAACCAAATTCAAAATATTTCTACTTAACTGAACTCGCTGCAAAATGCTCTGCAAAACGCCTCGTCCCCGATTATATCAGCGAGAAAAAAATGAAAGAATTAAAAGAGGGAAATTGTTTCCCAATGATGGGATGCCGTTCTTGTCTATCACCTTGGCGCAACGATAAAGGCGAGTATAAATTTTACGGACGTTTCAATCAAGGTGTTGTTACACTAAACCTTGTTGATGTAGCGTTATCAAGCGGAGGAGATATACAACGTTTTTGGCAAATTATGGACGAACGTTTAGACCTATGTTTCCGCGCATTAATGTGCAGACACGAACGTTTAAAAGGTACATATTCCGATGCCGCACCAATTCTCTGGCAACATGGCGCAATCGCCAGACTAAAAAGCGGAGAGACAATCGACAAACTGTTGTTCGGTGGATACTCCACAATATCGCTCGGATATGCAGGACTATGTGAATGCGTAAGATATATGAAAGGTGTGTCGCATACAGACCAATCGGCAACACCATTCGCACTTGAGATAATGAAACTCTTAAATGACACTTGTGCAAAATGGAAAAAACAAACAAATATCGGATTTGCACTTTACGGCACCCCACTGGAATCCTCAACATATAGATTTGCAAAATGCTTACAAAATCGCTTTGGAAAAATTCAAGGCGTTACCGACAAAAACTATGTAACAAATAGCTATCACGTCCATGTAACAGAGCCAATTGACGCATTTGAAAAACTCGCGTTTGAATCGCAATTTCAAGCATTGTCGGCAGGAGGTGCTATTAGCTATGTTGAAGTTCCCAACTTGCAAAACAATATTAAAGCAGTTCTACAATTAGTAAGATTTATCTACGACAATATTATGTATGCTGAACTCAATACGAAAAGCGATTACTGCCAAGTTTGCGGATTCGATGGCGAAATAGAAATAGTCAAAGATGAGTCAGGCAAGCTAATATGGAAATGTCCAAAATGCGGAAACACAGAACAAACAAAGATGAATGTCGCACGAAGAACTTGTGGATACATTGGTACTCAATACTGGAATCAAGGTAGAACACAGGAAATTAAAGAAAGAGTACTGCACTTATAATGAACTATTCGGAAATAAAACAATCCGACGTGGCAAATGGCGACGGAATTAGGGTGTCATTGTTTGTTTCAGGATGTTCTAACAAATGCAAGGGATGTTTTAATCCGCAAACTTGGGACTTCAAATTCGGAAAACTTTTTGATGTTGATGTAGAAAATTATATCATCAATCTTCTTCGTCGCCCATATATAGACGGATTAACCTTGTTGGGCGGAGACCCTTTTGAAATACCAAACCAGCGAGTTCTTTTTCCATTCGTCAGACGCATACGCAAAGAGTTACCCGACAAGACAATTTGGGCGTACACAGGATATATTCTCGAAAGCGATTTACTTCAATGCGACGGAAAAGTATTTTGTGAATGTACCTTGGAATTCTTGCAAGAAATAGACATTCTCGTAGATGGTCCATTTATAGAATCCTTAAAAGATATATCGCTACAATTTCGTGGCTCAAGTAATCAAAGAATCCTAAAATTAAAAGAAATAAACTTGAAATTGAAATAACGATATAAAAATATCCAAATTTAGCCTTGTATAAATACTCGAAAAAGCTTGCTAATGCTTGAAAAATTCAAGATAGTAAGGGGTTTATTTATATCACATAGAGTATTTGAAATGGACAATTTGGAAAACATCAGAAATTTTTGCATCATAGCACACGTCGACCACGGGAAAACGACGCTCTCAGACCGTCTGCTCGAAAAGACCGGAACTATCCAAAAAAGAGATATGCAAGACCAAATGCTCGACTCTATGGATTTGGAGCGTGAACGTGGAATCACAATCAAATGCCACCCCGTTACAATGACGTATAAACGTGATGGCAAAGAATATTTACTCAACCTTATCGACACTCCAGGACACGTTGACTTTTCGTACGAAGTTTCTCGTTCGCTCGCTGCGTGCGAAGGTGCGGTATTGCTAATCGACGCAGCACAAGGTGTGGAAGCACAAACAGTGGCAAATGCACACTTGGCTGTCGGACAAAATCTCGAAATTATACCGGTAATTAACAAGGTCGATTTGCCCAGTGCCCAACCAGAACTTTGCAAAAAACAAGTTGAAGATATTTTGGCAATCCCAGCCGAAGACGCAATCTTGGCAAGCGGGAAGTCGGGCATAGGCATCACTGAAATTCTCGATGCTGTTATCGATCGTGTACCTGCCCCACGTTTAGCCGATTATCCACAAACACGTGCGTTGATTTTTGACTGTATGTTCGACACATACAAAGGCGTTATCTGCTACGTTCGTGTTTTCTCTGGCTCACTAAAAGCTGGCGACGAAATTATGTTTATGAGCAATGGTCGCCGTACGACAATCAAAGAAGTCGGCAGATTTAAACCGACAATGACTGTCGAAAAATCGCTCGACGCTGGTTGCACAGGATACGTTGTCGGCAATATCAAAGAAGTTTCAGACATCCGCATTGGCGACACAATTACATCGGCAACACAACCAGCCGACGAAATGCTCTCGGGCTATAAGGAAGTAAAGCCAATGGTCTTTTCGGGAATATATCCTGTCGATACATCGGAGTATGAAAAGTTGAAAGTATCAATCGCAAAACTTCAGCTCAACGACTCGGCACTTGTGTTCCAAGCAGAGACATCGGTTGCACTCGGATTCGGTTTTAGATGCGGATTCCTCGGCTTACTCCACATGGAAATTGTGCAAGAACGTTTGCGTCGTGAATACGATCTCGACATCATATCGACATACCCCAGTGTAGTTTACAAACTCGATTTGAACGATGGCTCGCAAATTGAAATCGACAATCCTTGTCGCTTGCCCGACCCGACGACAATCAAGTCTATCTACGAACCAATGATTACCGCAAACATCCTTATCCCGACAGAATCAATCGGCGATATGCTTGCACTCGTTGCTGAAAAACGTGGATTCTGCGAGAAGACCGAGCTTATCGACGACACTCGTGTAATGCTTGTTTGCTCACTTCCACTCAACGAAATTCTTATCGACTTCAACGACAGACTTAAGAGTATAACTCGAGGATATGGTAGCCTTGACTATGATATGAATGGCTACGTTGAATCTAAACTTGTGCGTTTAGATATTTTGGTCAACGGCGAACAAATCGATGCGTTCTCGTCAATCGTACACGTTGAAAAAGCAGAACAAAAAGGTAGAATGCTCTGCGGAAAGCTCAAAGATATTTTGCCAAGACAAATGTTTAAGGTAGCAATTCAAGCGGCGATTGGTGGAAAAATCATTGCGAGAGAAACAATCGGTTCGTTCCGCAAAGACGTTACCGCAAAATGTTATGGTGGCGATATAACACGTAAGAAAAAACTTCTCGAAAAACAAAAAGAAGGTAAAAAGCGTATGAAACAAATTGGCAAAGTTTCTATTCCACAAGAAGCGTTTGTCGATGTCTTAAAATCAAACAGCTAATATTATGTTCGGATTTTTCAAAAGCAAAAAACAAAAGCGAGCCAAAGACCTTCTCGGTACAGCGTACAAGGTTTACAACTATCGTTGCGATATAATCGACCAAGCAGACGCAAAAAAACTTTCCTCGATGATTGAACATCTCGAAGAACTCATTGGCGACGGTAAAGTTGGCACAAAAGAATACGAAGCACACGCGGACGAACTCGAAAAACTTTTGCGTAAGTGCGGTGGCACAATCTACCCACTTTCAACTTGGGCAGATTATACCGATATGATTGTCGTTGCAGGAATCCTCGCAATCGGTATTCGTTCGTTCTTTTTGCAACCTTTCAAAATTCCAACAAACTCGATGTACCCGTCGTTCTACGGAATGACAAGCCAAGTCTACAATGGTGCTGAAGACATCAATCCTCCTTCTGCTCCAGAAAGAATTTGGCGATACATCGCAAAAGACGCATCAAATTATTCTCTCACAGCTCCCGATTCAGGCGAGCTTGAAGTTGAAATAAATTCACCAACACAAGCCCGAAGAATCGGCTTGTTTGCTTTCGATATGCGTCCTGTAAAAAAGTTTTTTGTGTGGCCAACACAAGAACGCTTTTATAAATTTTTTGTCGGCAATAAATCAGTAGAGCTCGCATTGCCAGCAGATTTCCCTATCGACGAAGTTATGTCGAAAGCGTTTAATTTGCAAAACGCAAAAGTTGCCGAACGGAACGGCAAATGGGTTATGAAGTTGGGCGAAGTTAAACGTGGCGAAAAATTCCTGAACTTCGATATTCTCGGTGGCGATATGCTCTTTGTCGACCGCTTCACCTACAATTTTAAAAAGCCCAACATTGGCGACTCAATCGTGTTCCGCACAAAATATTGCGAAGGTATGACACAAATGAATGGTGGCGTACCCGATGATAAATATTATATCAAGCGTCTTGTCGGACAAGGTGGCGACACTCTCAAAGTTGAAGGCAACACCCTTATGCGTAATGGAAAAGCAATCGAAGGTTCGGTTGCATTCCAAGCAAACGCACAACAACATGGTCTTTATTGCGGATACAAACAAGACGGCGATATGCGAGACGGCAACAGCGTAAAAGTCGAAAAAGACCACTATTACGCAATGGGCGACAACTCGGCAAATAGCTTGGATAGTCGCTACTGGGGACAAGTTCCAAAGAAAGCACTCGTCGGGAAATCGTTGATAATTTTTTATCCGTTCACTTCGCGTTGGGGTGCAACAAAGTAAAAACTTCAAAAAGTAAAATTTGATATGTTTAAATTCGCACATAGTTTGTCTATCGCATTCGGCTTTATGGTCGCATGCGTGCAAAGCGTGTGTGGAATCGACAAACCTTTTGAAACATCGTATCGCCTTTCAAGCGAAAACGGAGCGTCTGCAAAAATAAGCGGACAAATACTAAAAAATCTCGCTACAAAAGGGCAGACTGCAAGGCAAGATAGACACAACACTTCGCCGATAAAACTTGGGGAATTTCAAGAATTGTCGCCTTCTGTTTTTGCAGAACTCGAGTCTGGGATTATCCCAAAATCTACAAACAAGACGGAGTTAAAAATATTAGCCGATGTTTCTGAATTTCCCAAAGACATAAAAAAAGAAAAATCACACAGAATTCGTGCTCCGTAAAAAATCAAAGATTTCAAACAACAAGCAATCAACCTTTCAAAAAAAATAACGTATAAAAATTTCAAATTATGTTCACAAAAATTATAAAACTTTTCGCTGGTAGCCATTATAAAAAATTTTACAAAAAGACTCGTCCAATAGTCGCAAAAATTAACGCTATCGAAGAAGAATATCAAAAGCTTTCAGACGAACAACTCAAAGCCAAAACCGATGAGTTCAAAGCTCGCTACGCAAAAGGCGAAAGCCTCGACTCGCTCCTTCCAGAAGCATTTGCAGCGGTCAAGAATGCAGCACGAAGATTGTGCGGTAAAAAAGTTCTCGTGTGCGGACACGAAATTGAGTGGCAAATGGTGCATTACGATGTACAGCTTATCGGCGGTATTGCACTTCACCAAAACAAGATTGCTGAAATGGCGACTGGTGAAGGTAAAACACTCGTCGCAACTCTCCCACTCTATTTGAACGCACTCACAGGTAAAGGTTGCCACTTGGTAACCGTCAACGAATACCTCGCCCGACGCGACTCTGAATGGATGGGCTACCTCTATAACTTCCTCGGCATCTCTGTTTCTTGGATTTACAATATGCAAGATATGGAAGAAAAATCACTCGCTTACAAAGCCGACATCACTTACGGAACAGCAAGCGAGTTCGGGTTCGACTACCTCCGAGACAATGGGATGGCGACATCAGCCGAAGCACAAGTACAACGCCCGCACTACTATTGTATCGTCGACGAAGTTGACTCTATTCTTATCGACGAAGCTCGTACACCTTTAATTATTTCGGGTCCAGTACAAGAAGATAGAGAACCTCCGTTCAGAGAATTAAAGCCAGCAATCGAAAAACTCGTAAAGTTGCAAACGAACTTCTGCAATACACTCATCAATCAAGTTCGCGAAAGATTTGAATCGGGTCAAGAAATCGACGAAGCTACAATTATCAAAATGTGGCAAGTAAAACTTGGAGCACCGAAGAATAGAATTTTGCGTCAGTTGATGGAAAATGGCGACCTTCGCAAAAAGCTCGATAAAATCGATATGGAAATGGCTGCCGACTTCCGTAAAAACGATCGCTTTAAGTATAAAGAAGAACTCTTCTATGTTATCGACGAAAAGCAACACACAAGCGATATGACAGAACGTGGTAGAAATGCTGTCGCACCCGAAAATCCCGACGCATTCGTTCTGCCCGACCTCCCGACAATTTTTGTCAATATAGATGCCGACAATTCGCTCGATGCACAACAAAAACAACAAGCAAAATTGCAAGCAGAAGATAATTTCATCAAGCTTTCTGAATATATCCACTGCATCAGCCAACTTCTCCGTGCGTACTCAATTTACGAAAAGGATATTGAATACGTTGTGCAAGACGGAAAGGTCCATATTGTCGACCCTAACACAGGTCGTATTATGTATGGCAGAAGATGGAGCGAAGGTTTGCACCAAGCAGTAGAAGCGAAAGAAAATGTCGCAATCGAAAAAGAAACAAAAACGTATGCGACAATTACAATCCAAAACTACTTCCGCCTCTACGAAAAGCTCGCTGGTATGACAGGTACTGCCGAAACAGAAGCTCAAGAATTCCACGATATTTATGGGCTTAACGTTATGGCAATTCCAACAAATAAACCTTGCCAACGTGTAGACAGAAACGACGTCATCTACAAAACACGTCGAGAAAAATACAATGCGGCAATCGCTGAAATTGAATCTGCACACGAACGTGGACAACCTGTTTTAGTCGGTACTGCGTCGGTTGAAGCCAGTGAAGTTCTCAGCCGTATGCTTAAGCGTAAGAATATTGAACACACTGTTCTGAACGCAAAACATCACCAACAAGAAGCTGAAATTGTCGCACAAGCAGGTCAGCGTGGTGCTGTTACCATTGCGACAAATATGGCTGGTCGTGGTACAGATATTAAATTGGGCGAAGGCGTAAATGAGCTTGGCGGACTTTATGTTCTCGGCACAGAACGCCACGAAGCACGCCGTATCGATAGACAACTTCGTGGACGTTGTGCAAGACAAGGCGACAACGGACTCTCGAAATTCCTCGTATCGCTCGAAGACGATTTGCTCCGTATCTTTGGCAGTGGACCTTTGGCGAGAATCTTGCAAAAGACATTCCAAGAAGGTCAACCACTCGACCACCCACTTTTGAATCGTTCTATTGAACGTGCACAAAAAACTGTCGAGAACCAAAACTACTCGATGCGTAAACGTCTACTTCAGTACGACGACGTTCTCAACAAACAACGTGAAATCATATACGGCTTGAGAAACGAAACACTTTCAAGCGACGACACTCGCAAGCTTGTGTTCGATTTTATCTGCGACGAAATCGACGAACGTGTTGCTGTTCTCTGCCCTACACCAAACGCAAAACCAGAACTTGAAGATATAAAAATCTTCTGCAGTTGGGTAACAAGCAGATTCCCGATAGCAATTATTCACGAACAACTCGAAGGCAAAAATGCTGAAGAAATCACACAGATTGTAATCGATGAAATTAAGGCTGTTTACAAGATTCGTGAAGAAGTTGAAAACCCTGACGCACTCAAGGCTATCGAACGCTTTGTCCTTATGCGTGCACTCGACAAGAACTGGCAAGATCACCTCACAGAAATGGAAGACTTGCGTAGAAGTATCGGCTTGCGTGGATATGGTCAAAAAGATCCTCTCAATGAATACAAGAGCGAAGCTTTCAAATGCTTTGAATCGTTGATGGAAAGAATCAGAAATGACGTTTGTATGGGAATCTTCCGAAGTGCGTCGAGCATCGAAGTTTTGCAAATGATGCTCGATAGAGTTCAAGAAAAAGTTCGTAAAGCAGGCGATATTGCCGAACAACGTGCAGAAGAAAACACACAATCGCTCGCACAAATGGCAATCGAAGAACCTCAACCTGAACCAAAAAAGGAAATAGAATTGCCAAACATCGAAAAGAGAATTGAGCTTCCAAAAATCGGACGCAACGACACTGTGACGATTGCAAAGGGATCTGAACAACTCACGCTTAAATTCAAAAAAGCTGAACCAATGATTCTCAACGAAGGCTGGCGTTTAGTAAAATGGGATCAATAAAAAAGTTTGCAAACGCGATGGCAATTTTTGCTATCGCGTTTTCGTTTGCACTGTATGTTGTCGCATTCGAGCCATTCGGCGTGGCGGAATTTGCGTATATCTTTGCAGTGCCTGCAATCCTTGCATGCCGTTTTTTGTGCGGGAAAATCGACAATTTCTCGCCATCGCAAAAAGATAAAAAGTATATCGAAGAACTCGAAAAATTCGGATTATCAATCGACAAATTGCAAGGCGATATTCAAGAAAATTGCGACAACTTTTTATCACAAAACAAACAACGCAAACTTTGGAATTTCTCTACGTTTGTGTTTTCGTACATCTCGTGGATTGCAATTCTGATTTGGTTACGACACGTCTATCCACCGTCAGGGATGATTGGGCTTTTCGGACTTACATTTGTAATTTCCACATTTTTTATTTTCCCGTGGTATTGGGCGTTGCCGAAAATGTTGCCCTCGCTAAAAGACAAACAATCGGTACGCATTCTCAAACTCGGTGCGATTGGGTCGCTATGGGTATTGCTCGAATGGTTGCGGTCGTGGGTGGCAACGGGCTTCCCTTGGGGATTGCTTGCTCACTCGCAATGGCTTCGCCCTGCATCAATTCAAACAGCGTCATTTGGCGGAGTTTGGATTGTCTCGTTCACGCTAATATTTTTTAATTTGGCAATCGCTGAATATATATATCGATTGTATGAAATTCAGAAATGGAAAATAAAAAATAATTTTTCAAAACGCATTCCGTTCACACGCTTTGCTCCTGAATTTTACATCGCACTCACGCTCGCTCTAACAAGCGTTTGGATCTATATCGCCAACCTTCCACGAAAAGAAAATCGACAATACGAGTTCACGGCTGGCTTTATTCAAACAGATTTTGCTGGAATCTTAAAATGGGACAACGCTCTTGCACGAGAAAATCTCAAAACAATACGCACGCTCACAAAAGGTTTGCAGTCGGCAAAAGTTGATGTCGCACTTTGGCCCGAAGCAGCGACGCCTCCACGCTATCCCGTTGTCGGCTCACCAGAAATGAAAAGCTGGATTGAATCGCTTTCAAAAGAGACTCGCACACCCATTTTAATGGGTAATATGGCATACAATTATACCGACCGCACAGCACAAGGTGGAGCATTTTTTGTATCGCAAGAAACTGGGTTGAATAAAGAATACTACGCCAAGCGTCGACTCGTTCCGTTCGGCGAGTACGTCCCATTTTGGTGTAAATGGTTATCGAGCGTAGTTCCGATTGGTGATATGAAAGCTGGCGAAAGTCCAGTTCTATTGAATGCAAAAATTGCTGGCAAAAACTATAAAATCGGCTCGATGATTTGCTACGAAGACATCTTCCCATATCTCGCAAGAGAAAATGCAATCGCTGGTGCCGATATGCTTTTTGTTTGCACAAATGACTCTTGGTATGGTCGCGAAGGCGGAGCTTGGCAACACGCTTCACACTCGGCATTCCAAGCTGTATCTACAAGACTGCCTCTCTTGCGTTCATCCAACAATGGCTTGAGTACAGTATTTGACCAGTACGGCAGAATGTGCCCGTCTATCGATTTGCGAAATGCTGACGGAAAAACGTGGGACGCTTCAACACCTGCCCCTGCACCTACGTTAAAAATTTCTGACGAAAACGGAACACTTATCGACCCACATACGCTTTCAGCAAAACGCTCGACGCCGTTGCTCAACGATAAAAATACAATTTATTTTAGAGGTGCTGGTTATGCCGATGTTGTCTATTACAAAAATTTCGACAAAGGAAAAACTTTTTATGTCAAATATGGCGATTGGTTTGTTGCGTTCTGTGCTTTGATTTTTGCACTCGATAGAATCGTCAACAGCAGATGCAAAAAACTATCGTAAAAAAAATGGACTCTCATACGAGAGTCCATTTTTTGTTTTGCAGAATTATTCGGCGACAATTTCAAACATCGCAACAGCACCATTTTTGAGTTTGCCGTTATCAATGTTAATTTGCATTACTCCGTTTTCAAATTCCATATCGAGCTTTTCACGACGTTCACCATTCAATGCAATCGGATAAACTGCATATTTCTTCGACGCATCAAGCTTAAGTTCTGCTCTCACCTTTCCTCGCTTCATCACGATAGGACCCATGCCACCTTTTATCGAAAGGGAGTTATCATAACTTCTAACAGCGTCCATATTGTCTTCTTGTGTAGAATAAACGAAAATTAAACGCGAGCTTTCAGATATTTTCTTGCCGTCGAGCGACGCAACACCAACCGACGCTGGCACCGAAGTCTTCAGGAGTTTGAGTGCACCCATATCAACTTCTTCACTTTTATCGACAGTTGCAACGCACGAAAAATCTGTAACAGTTTTTGCAAATTTCTTTTTAGAGTCTATGTAAATCTGCCCTGTATCTGTGTGATAAATTCCGTCCTTTGGCGATGAAAGATTATTTTTTGGCAACAACCCTTTTTCTTTCATAACACCAACAAATTTATCGATGTTAAAGTTTCCGCTATTGTTATCGACAACAGTTTGGAACCAGCCCATTGTTACAATTTCGGCACTGCCATTTGGTACAACTTCAAGCGATGCCTTCTTTGTCTTAACGTGTTTTAATGATTCTGAAATTGGCGAATCGCATTTAACCGCAAACCCAGTGATAAGAGGCAAACGCATTTGTCCACCACTCATACCATACGCACCTTCATCGCTCTTTGCGAGTTTTTCAGACACCAACATATCAACTCTGTTGTTTGAAACTTTGACATCGCCACGCATAAAGAAACATTGGTTGAACAATTCAGAACATCTTATTGCAGGCGAGTCCGAAACATTGAATGCCCACAAGCGCTTTGTCTTTTCACGCCAATCAATAGCGTCGGAGTGAATCACAAGTGTCGAGAAATTTTGGAAAGCAGAATACGATGGGAATACCGACATCATTTCGTATCTATACTTGTTCCAATAGCAGTGGTTGTATTCTGTTGTTGTCAATGGTCTGTCGAAATTCTTTGTGGTTGCGAGCGTACGCCAATAGCCAAGCTCGTTCGCAATAGAGCTTGTTTGCCCGCAAGTGTGGTCCGCACCAGGAGTATAAATTCCGACAGGATGTTGATAATATGAGTTTGTGATAATCACATCGGAAATTTTTTGACGTGTCCACAAGTCGCGATAAGTTCTGCCCAAGTTGCGTTGAACAACAAGCCCTTTGTAGCCTGTTCCACGAACTGTTTGACGGCAAAATTCCATAAACTCGTCATTAACGTCTTGCATAAAATGTTCCCAATCGAAACCAGAATATTTTTCTGGAACTTCTGCGAACGATTTATAATTTGCACCACGCCCCCAATGAGATTTATTCCATACATCATTTAGTTTGTCGATTGTGCCGTATTTCTTTTCGAGCCATGCACGCCAACGCTTTAATACTAATTCTTTTGTTTTTGGTTCGAGCTCGTTAAACTTGTTGTAGCAAATATTCAACTCATTGTAGTATTCAAACACTTGGAAAACAGGGTCGTCTTTCCACTTCATCTTTGTGTACGGATTGTAGTGGTTGAGTTGCTCTTCGGCTGTTTCTTTCCACATCGAGCGAGCTTCTTTTTCACCAAAGATTGCTCTGATTTTCACATCATTTCTTTTCAAAAAGTGATAATCTTTTGTACCGATATCATACCACGCAAGTGGAAGGTGAACGTAAACGCCATTCTTTTTTAGCTCACTAAAAATGTAGTCGATATAATCGTATTGTTCAGCACGTTTATCTCTGTGAAGATTACTTTTAATCCAATCAAAATTGATACGAACAAGATTGTATCCACTCATTCGTACAAGCTTTGCATGTTTTTCAATATTTTTATGCGCCGTTTCTTTATCGAACTTTTTAATCAATTCCAGTGGATAGAATGTATAACCTTTAAAACGAACATCTTTTTCTGGAGTTTTTTCAAAAGTCATAGTTCCACGTTCTGACACTATCGCACGTCCGTAATAGCCAGCTGGTTTGCCGTCCCAGAATGCAGAGAAGTCGAGAGCAGAACCTTTGATTACTGTTAAATCTTTTGGCATATCAGTTGCCACCCAATCAGGATTACCTGTTGGCGTTGTGGTATCGCAAGTGCGAACATTCTTCAACGACATTGTTGCCCCGACCACAACCCACGGCATTTTTGCAGCCGATGAAAACTCAATACTCTTGATGAATTTTTCGGGATCGAGTTTTACACGCGACATATACAACGCTCCACGATTGCGTTTCTTCGATGTTCTATAAACAACCTTTGCATTTCTCGGATGCGATGGTTCCCAACAGTCTGCACAATCAAAAGCATAACGCAAAATGTGCGGGACTCGTGTGCCGTCATTATAGATGACAACTACATAACCGAAGATTTCGTTATCGTATGTGTTTTGATTCTTTGAAAGCGAGTGCAAGAAATACAAATAATTTGACAATATTTTTTCTTTCGAGAAGTCAAACAAAGCCGATCGCAGAATCGTATGCGTTCTCGGCGATTGGAAAGTCATAACCGATGAACCAGAATTTTTTTCTGGATCAATAATGTTGAAAGATACGCCCTCAAAACTTGTCTTGCCGATTTTCGATTTAAATTTTCTAAAACTTTTCTTTTTGCCTTCGTCCATCCAGCCACCGATACCGTCGCCCGCATTTTCGTCAGCAAATGCCATATTTGTGTACTTGCGAATATTCAAATGAATATCGCCGTCGCCAAACTTTTCCATTGGCACAGCAAGTGCCTCAAACGACACTTCAAAAACTTCATCTTTCTTGATATTTAATTCAGTAGAAATTCTCGATTGCGAATTTGCCAACCCTGCACGTCCACCAATACCATTGTTGCCGAAGCGAATATCGGCTGAAATAGGAACTGCGCGCGCTGGCATTTCTGGGTGCTGACCAAACTTCCAGTCCAATTTTGCTTTTTCAAAATCGCCGTCTTGGATAAGTTTGCCATTGATTTTCACGTTGTCGTAAAGAACACAATCGCGAACTTTCTTTTCACCATTTGATTGCCCTTCACCACCAAAGACAAAATAGATTGGCGTATGCCCTGTATACTTGAGCTTAAACTTTACAGTTGTCCATTTGTCAGTTGAAATATTTGCGTATGCACGCACCGAAAATTTGCGTTCTTCTTCTGGACCCCACGCTCTATGTTTAAGCGATACGCCATTTGCTTCGACAATTTCTAAATTTGCATTTTTACTCCCAAGTACAAGATAAGTTTGTTTTGGTTTTGTTTGCTGTGCAAATGCAGACACAACAAATGCTGTAGATAACAATAAGGTTATTATTTTTTTCATATTTTGTATTTATAAAAATTTATAGAATTCTCCCCATAGGCATACCGCCTTAAGCCACTCAATGATTTTAGAATCGTGTTTTAAAGTCAAACTTATTTGACAAAATATCAACATTACGAAAGAAAAAATTTGACATTGCCATAACAAGCGTTTTTACTTAACGCTTTAAAAAATTACGGTGGTAGTAGCTCAGTTGGTTAGAGCACCGGATTGTGGTTCCGGGGGTCGCGCGTTCAAGTCGCGTTTACCACCCCAAAATTTAAAACGGCATCTCATTTGAGGTGCCGTTCTTGTTTTTTCCCAATTTTTCCAATTTCACTATCTTCGACGATGAACGTTTTTTGATATAGAGAATGTGGTCGTATTACGAACTCCAAATAATTTTGTGATTTTTGAAGTCGTAGCAAAATGTATCTTTGCGACGCAAATAGTGGTCATAACAATTTCCGAATCGTGCAATTTTCAGCACGTTCGATTCCGATTCAATCGCAACAAGTTGCCAGCAAGTTTCGGTTGCTGTTTCGCGAATATGTTGTCCATCGGTATGATCGCTAAATTGTGTTGCACATTCCATTGCGATAACAAGCTGTTTATGTTTTGTGCCTTTTGTGTACATTATTTGATCGTGATGTAAGTGCCCACACATCCAGCAAACGAATGTTCCACCAGCACCAATAAACTCGTCAATAGCTTCGACATACGCATCACATTTTTTTGACTTTTTCTCCCATGCGTCATAATCGAGCGTCGTAAAATTGCATTCAAGAAGTTTATCGCAATTTGGCGGAATATGCGTTGCTATCAACACTTTTAATTTTTTCTCGATTGCATCGGAGAGTGTTTTTTTGAACCATTCAAGCTGGGCAACATCGTCATATCGCATACAATCGACGCCAATTACACGCAAGTCGCCATTGTAATCTTTGTGCCAATAACACTTGCCTTCAGCTTCTGCGTTTTCAGGAAGAACTACTTTCCAATCGGCATTATACTTCTTGAAATATGTGTCATACTTGCGTCTATCGGGCATATGAGTTTTGGCATCAGCTGTCAAATAAACATCGTGATTACCGATAACATTCAGTGCTCGGGGGAATGCGTCCCAAGTAGTGAATGGCTCTCTAAAAAACGCACCAGCGGTATCGCCCAAGTGAATGGGGTCGTCGATAAACTTTTGATACTTTTCGTAGAACTTGCGAATTTTTGACGAATGTTCGGTTACCAAATGCACATCTGCAAAAAACAAGAGAGACGTGCATACTCCTTCTTTGCCATTGCGTTTGACATAACGCTTGGCTTGAATCACCTTCATTTGTTCTTGTGCGGTGTCGGGCGAAAATTTCGCAAGGTTGGGGTCGATTATCTTTGATATATCCTTATTGCGACGCTTTGGTCTAACTTTTTTAGCAGTTGCAGAGAATGCAGAACTCACTACCGAACCGAACGCAGTTAAGCCCAATGCGACTTTCCCAAATAATCGTCTATCCATAATTATTCCTTTGTTGAATTGTAAATATCTAAAATTTCTTTATCAGACAATGCACGGTTATAAACTGCCACCGCACCGATTTTTCCCTTGTAAAGATTACCCATTCCACGCTTTAAGCGAACTGCACCAATAGTGAAGTCTGAGCCATTGTCGCCAATTCCGTCTGGGAAATAATACGGATTCTTCGACTGCACAAGTCCGTTCGGATACTCCTTAAAACCTTTTGTATGGTTGATTAACTGCGGATTGCGATAACCGAATTTTCCGTCGACGTATGAACGTATATGGCGTCCGTCGTATGTAAATGCTACAAGTGTCCATTTTTCAAATGGAACTTTTTGTGCACTTGCCGAATAATCTATTGAGTATGGGAACGGATACGTTGCACCACCCTTGCGAGAAATGTGTCCGCAAACTTGGTCGGTACCATTGTACATTGGGAGCGATACAAACAAACCATACTGACGCTTTCCGCCGTTCTCGTATTCATTCCACATTCCAGCGATAAATCCAATTTGAGATTTCTCTTGTTTCTTCACCCATGCCAAAACCGAAACTTTTCCGCTCTTGACATTGAGTGAACCTGTCTGCTCGTATGGAATTTTCAGATAAGACTCGCCGTCTAAAACAATCGCACGCCCCGAATCGACCGAGGAATCGTCGACTACTTGAACATTGCCAACTGGAATGAGCGTATGTTTTTCTTCTGAACCTTTTGATGACAATCCGTCGGAGCCAGCAAAATCCCAGTATGCCACAAGCCCATCTTTTGCGTACGGACTTTCTGCCGATTTATTTTCAGTCTCCATTTGTGAGACGCACGAGCAAAACAAAATTGCAAACAACAAATATAAATAATTTTTTGTATTTTTCATATAATTAGGTCTTCTGTTAAAAACTATAAATCTATATTATCTTACGCAAGTACAAATTTCTTTTTACGTTTAAACATTGACGATTTTACAAAACTACTTCAACTTATCTACGATGATTACCAAGAACACAAACATCCTTTACTTAATTTATCCGTTGACGTATTTGCCAATTGCTGTCGCAGGTTCGTATTATACCAACTTCAACTTTTCAAATACTTTGTACATTTTGTATGCGTTGCTTCCGCTCGCACTCGCACTTTGCGAAACACTCGCCATTGTAATCTTTAAAAAAGATTTTTGGAAGAACTGCTCCCTTGCGAGATTTTCAGTAGTAGCTTTTGTCAATTATGCACTTTCGCTAATCCTTGCAAGCGTTCTAACGTTAGCAATTCGCGGGCTCTCAAATGCTCCGTTTGTAATGGGTGCGTGGATGATTTTATTAACGATATTTGCAGTGTATCTTTTCTGCTGGCTTTACATCGTCTACATAATTATCTACAAGGACAATCCCGATTTTCAATAATCAAAAAAAGCGTCGGAGTTCACACAGCTCCGACGCTTTTTTTTATTTTGATTTTTTGAGTGCCTCTTTAATTGCGGGCATCACGTTTTTATACATCAAATAAAATCCCAAATCGTTTGGATGGCAATGATCGACTGTCAGCAAGGCAAACGGCAAGTCTTTGAAAAGATCTCGTCCGTCGATAAACCATACGTTTTTATCGCCTGCTTTTTTTGCGTTCTCATAAGTTTGTTTTACGATATTTGCACGTTCATCGATTGCATGCGATACACGAGAAAGCATAATTATCGGCAAGTTCGGTTGTGCCTTGCGGATAATCTTGAAAAATGGTTCGTGCGTTTTAGCAAGGTGTTCCGCCGTTGGTGCGTTATAGTCGTAATCATAAACAAATACCGACATATCGAGACTTGCAATAAGCTCTGCCATTTTTGGCTCACCTTTTGCATTGCCCGAAAAACCCAAGTTTACCATTGGAGCATCAACATCACGACAAACTAACGCTGTGTATGGGAGAGATGTTCTCGACGCACACGCACCATGCGTAATTGATGAACCATAGAACACAATCGGCTTCTTCACTTTGTGTGGCGTTGGAGCTTCCACTTTTGCACTCGGTGCAAAACCAATTTCGATAGATTTCACACTATTATAAAGTGGGAGATAAAGGGTATAATCACGCATCGTCTTGGGGTTGTTTTTTGTCATCAACACTTCTAATGGCTCTGGTATTTCACGCTTGTAGTGCATAGGGTTTACAGTCTTGATGTATGTGTCTTTATCAGCCATAAGGTCGAAGCCTGACGACCCTGTCGCTGGCATATGCCCCATCGATATTTTCCTATGACCAATTATTGCTCTAATTGTCAAGTATGGCGAATCTGTACGGAAACGAATTACTCCGCCCGATGTATGATTTGCCAAATGGTACACGCCATTACTAATATCTTCAGGCTTTATATAGCTTGGCAATCGACGCAATGGCTCGCCTTTTTTCCGAAATGGGAAACCTTCTAATACGAATGGCTCTGACAACGCATCTTTATATACAACATCTAAATTGCCGACTTTCTGTACGGCAAAATTTTTGTCGAGTTTAGAAATATCTTCTTGAGCATTTACAAAAGTGAACGCTCCAACAAATGCTAACAAACAAAATATAAGTTTTAATTTCATAAAAAAAATCTACATAACAAACGAAACCTGTACAAACAAAAAATGCCCCGCATTTGCGAAGCATTTTATCAGAAAAATTTTAGAAGAGATTTGTAAACCAGCTCAAGAGCGATGGCTTAAAAACTCTATACGACTTCCCTTCAATCTGACAATTTTTGTACAAGAATGGTTCAGTTGTATAGTTTGTGATAATCTCTGTTCCGTCTGAATAACGAGTGATGAAAACGTTTGGAGCAATCTCGTCGTGGAAGTCCATAAACTCATATTGCAAATGTGCAATCTTGTTGTGTTCATCGTATGCTTCTTTGATAAGTGCTACGTCAGCTTTAAGCTTTTCGTCTGTTTGGCAAGTAATATCGTTTTCGCCCATCCAGTTGCTTGCACCTTCACGGAATTTTGAGTGGAAGTAGAAATTAGGGCGTCCACCAAACTCGATAAATTTCAACTGTGCGTCTTTTTCTTTTATCTTGTAATTCACTGTGTATGGACCTGGATTAGACAACACAATTCCGTGATATGCAATTTGCCACAATGGAACTAATCTATCGAGCATATTTCTGTTCTTGTCATTACCCAAGATAAACGAAACGTACAAGATTGAATCGACCGAACTGAAGCAGTGATCGTATCCACCTTCCGACATCGAACCGCCGAATGTATCATTGCAGTAGTCGAAAATTTTGTTCATATACCACGATGCTTCGTTTGGATTTGTTGGGTGGCGTGGGTCGAAACAATCGCGTGGATAAACGCACGACACAACGTCGATATAGTGCATACCTTTAAAGCCCAAGTCGGCAACTTTTTTCAAGTCGTGAATACCGAATCTTTCGTATGCTCTACGCCAGCAAACTTGGTACATTTCTCCACCGCTCCATGGGGTCTCATTTTTAGCAAGTGAACCATCTGGATTTTTGATGATATATTCTTCGTCCCACGAATCTGCAATTTCGTATGCGTCGGTGCTGTTTGTGTGGCAAACAATTTGATACCCGTCAGCGAGAGTATTTTTTATGAGCGAACGCAATTTTGCTTCGCCTCCCAACGCTGGCTCTACTGGGAACATCTGTGGATAACGTCCGTCGTGCCCACGGATATTCCAGCCAACAAGACAAAGCTGTGCTTTATCAACACCTTGTTTTTTCAACTCTGCAACGATGTCCCCAACTCTATCAAAAGTTACAACGACTTTCATTTCAGGCTCGTTTGCGAGTGTTTGGTGTCTTACTTTTGGCGGAGCTGGTTTCCAACCCTGACGAATTCTAATTTCTGGAGCTGTAACACAATACTCAAGTGCCGGACGTGTTTTTACTTTTTCTCTAATTGTCTTAACTGCACCCGATGCAAGCTTGTAGTCGCGATATGCTTTACCCATTCCAGAATAATTTGCGTCATCGCCTTCGAGTTTTACATAATCGATAAAAATATCATCGTATGCTTTGCGATGTTTAAAATTGAAATATATTTCTTGGTGGTAATCATTTCCTTTTTTGAAATTTCCACTCGAGAAAGAATATGGCATACCTTTTACGATTGCAGCGTATGTGCCTGCTGGAGTCTTCGAGCCGAGAACTGCCAAGTGTGCACGAGATGCAAGGAATCTGCCGTCTTTACGTTCTTTGAATTTTGTAAGCACGCCATTGGGGAGAACAAAATACCCTTCATCGCCTACTTTTGCACGAGCGAACTCTGGGATAATTGTCAACTTGTCGACATTCGTTGGAATTTCGCACAATGGAATAAAAAGTCTGTAAGTGTTGTTGCCAACATCTTTGAGCTGGTATGTTTTCTTTTCGACACGTTTGTCCGAAAACTTCATTTCAACATCTACGTTCTGTGCGAAAACTAAAGCAGAGACAAACAATGATAGTATTAATAGCAATTTCTTTTTCATAATTGAGCAAACGTTAGAGCAGATTTTATTTCTTGTCAAGTTTTTTCATTATCATCTGCAATTTTAAGATATTTTACAGAACAAGAAAGCCGTCGTTAAGACGGCTTTTTGTGGATAAAATCTTATTGAGCAACAACCCAAACATTTCTGAACGCAACTGGGTGTGCATGGTCTTGCAAGCCCAATGGAACAAGCTCGTCGAGGAGTGGCTCTGTTTTGTTATTAACATTTGTTTTGTGGAAAACTGGCTCTTTATACTGAATTCTTACGCCATTTTGGTAAACTGTTATTTCCGGATATGCGACCATTTTGCCATTCATAAATTTTGCTGGCGTGTATTCGATATCGTATGTTTGCCAAGCTTCTGGTTCGAGCGACGCATTTACCTTTGGTGCGTGGATTCTGTAAATTGCACCACATTGCCACCAGTTGCCTTCAGAACCAAAAGAATCGATAATCTGAACTTCGTATGGTCCGAAGTGTACACCTGAATTTCCACGAGCTTCTCCCTTGTCATATTCTGCTGGAATTTTAAATTCGAGGTGCATACGAACTGCACCAAACTTTTTCTTTGTGAAGATTGTGCCGTCCTTACGTTTGCCGTTTACTTTTTGTGGACGCGAAATCATTGCACCGTCTTTGATTTCCCAACAACATTTTGCACCACCAACGTGTTCCCATTGGTCTGTGTTTGTTCCGTCAAAAAGAACGATTGCATTTGGCGGAGCTTGCAAACCCATTGTTGGCGATACAATCACTGTCTTCTTAAATTCAGCGATAACGTCTTTGCCTTTTCTATCCTTGCTTTTGAGGACTCCACCTTTAGCTGTGATTTCACCGCTGAGTTTTAATCTATCACCAAAATCTTTAAACGTCAACTTGCCGTCTGTCGCAACAAGGTCTTTGACAAATCCGTATGTATCGGCACGAGCAAGTGGCTTCTCGGTAAGCTTTGCTTGATACTTGTCGCCAAATCGAGTTATTTCTATGCACAAGTCTGGAGACTCTCTAAATGGATAACCAAATCCGTTAATAACCTTGCCCGTATAGAATCCAACAAGTGGATCTGTTTGAGCAAACAATCCAGTTGCCGAAGCAACCACCGCCAATATAGATATTATTTTTTTCATACACAAAAAAACTACAACTTAACCTATCGCTCGTCAATAAATCATTTCAGATATTACGCCCTAAAAAAAATCAATAACCGTAAAAAAACTTTCCAACGTATATCAACAACTATCATAAAAAAACTCTCCAACACCTTGGAGAGTTCTTCGTGAAGTTCGGCAACCCATAGTCAACAAGCAATACGCTTGCTGGTGCCTATCATATAAAAAATTATTCGTATTCCTTGACAGATTTTAAGCCTTTAAGAACACGGCTACGTCCGCCCATATTTGCGTTTGTGAATTGGCGAACAACTTTATTTTGAGCCGGAGTCCATTCTTCGTTTTTACCACGGAATACGATCATATGAACGACTGGTGGTTTCATTTTTTTGTCAAAATAGACTTCCTTAAAGAGCTTGTTGTAGAACTTGAACAATCCAGCACGTCCGTACGATTTAAAGTTTACTGCAGGACGCTTCAAACCTTTAACGTTTGGAGGAGCTGGTTGAGGTTGCTTATAGAATTTATTTTCATACATTGCCTGCGACGGAGTACCTGTGTAGAGCGGAACACCTTTTGCTTTACGCATTTTGTTTTCCTTTGCTATCCAATCGCGAGCTTTTTTGATACCTTCTTGTCGAGCTTTTGCGTTAGCAGTATCGTACTCTTGTTGTTTTTCTTCTGTCCAACCTTGAGCTTTGCGTCCACGTTCGAGTTGCTGTTCGTATCTTTCCATTTGTTTACGATAACGCTCTGTTTCTGCATCTGTCCAAGGCAACTTAATTCTGTCTGGGTCAACCCAACTTGTAGTAAGAATATAGATTGTATCTGCACCTTGTTCCAACGCTGCTTGGTAAATACGATAAATATTCGAGATACTTGGATTGTACCCGTTTGCGTGTGGAGGTTGTTTCAAGAATTCATACTTAAGCTTATAGTTATGACGCAACGGACCAATCTTTTGGAGCGATGCGTTGATTGGGTCAATCCAATCGCAAGCAATTTTCTTGTTGAATTGAGTTGCCGCTACGAGATTTTGTTGGAACAAGTCCATTCTTGCACCATGGCTTATATCAAATGCCATAAGGTTAAAAAGAACTGTTGACGGCAAGTTATTTACCAATCGCTTAATATCTTCTCTAATTACTCGGTAAGTATCCAAACCACCGCGTTCGTCAGTCATAAGGTATGGACCAGCGTCGAGACAGATAAGAACTTTTTCAGTTTTACTTTTAATACCACCAATATCAACAGTTGTTACGGCGATTTTCATACCTTCAGTCATTCCCTTTTCGGAAATTGTCGATATACCACCGCCAATCGATGTTGCAGCTGGAACTGTTACGTTAATCTGTGGAGCATTGATGTTCTGCGGGTTCGCAACCTGAATACGTTTTGTCATCTTGCGAGACTTTTTCTGGTGGCGTTCCACACGAACTCTGTGTTCTTTTTGTGCGTTTTGCACTTTTTCGATTGTAGGCGGAGCTTCAAACTTCTGCTCTTCAATAATCGATTTAGACACGATATATCCACTGAGTGCTATCAATAGCGATACTTGAATAATCGCTACGACAACAAACACTTGGTATAAGAGTCCGCGTTTTTCCTTTTTTGGTCTAAAGTGGTGGAGTTTCATATTGAGATATTTTTAAAAATTATTCGTCGTCCTCGTCTTCGTCGTCCTCGTCAGCTTTCTTTACCTTTTTGCGTTCAGCTTTTACGATTTCTTTCTGACCCTTTTGTGTAAGAACATCATCTGGATAGAATGCGAGCATTTGAGCAAAGATTTCATTTGCTGCATATTGTTTGCCATACTTTTTGTATGCCATACCTGTATTATAGAGCAATTCTGGCATCCATGGGCTTGCCAAAGAACCAAATACAATACCTTCAGCGTAAAGGTCTAACACAACTCTCAAATCTGGCTTATCTTTTGCCGATTCCAACATACCTTTTGTCAACTGCAAAAGCGAGAATTCAGACGCTGTTTTTTCAAGCTTAATTTGATTGAGATAAATTTCTGCCGACATCTTTTTGCCCAAGCTCAAGTCGCAATATACCATCCAAAGAGTTGCTTCGTTCTTTTGTGGACTTTCGATGTTCATCAACTTTGTGTAATAAACTGCACATTCTTTTGCCATTCCTTTTTTGCGAAGTACTGAAAGCACTTTCATCATATCTGGGATATTTTCGATTTTATCGCCTGTGAATGGAACACGTTCGATTATTGCCAAAGCTTCTTTTATCTTATCTTTTTGAGCGAGCATTTCTGCTACTGCAAGTGCCGAAGAAACCAACTCGTGTGCACAATCGCTGAGAGAAATTGCCGAAACGATAGATTCTGCTTCAACCATGCGGTCAGCATTCATCAACGCTTGCAAATACATTTCGAGCATAACGTGCCCTTTGAATGTTTCAGCAGGCAACGACATAAGTGGAATAATTGGATATATCAACTGACGCATATATGCTACTGATTCGTCCCAATTACCACGATTATACGCATTGCGAGCCGACACCCATGTTTGTGAATCTGGTCTATAAATTACCTTCATCGAGGATGTCTTTTTCTTGGAAACCGATAGCTCACCACCGCCACCAACGAAAATTACTTCGTTGCTTTCAACAGACTTCACTGTTACTGGTGTTTCCTTTTTCGATTTTTCGTCGAACAAAACGACATTCGCCTGCTTACCCTCGTAGTCTGCAAGGTATGAACGATCTTCATTCTTATTTGCTTCTACCGCTGGTGCTTCTGGAGCTTTTGCTGGCTGTTGAGCTGGTGCTTGTGCGTCTTGTGCGTATGCCGATATTGCAAAGATTGCAAATGTCGCCGAAACTATAGCTGTTTTAGAAATTTTCATTTTCATATCTCACTAAAGAATATTGAAGTATTGTTTAATTTCGGCGTAATCTGGCGACGCCTCGTTAAGTTTGTTTTCGATAAATTCAGCACAAAGTTCTTTTGCCTTTTTGTTTTCGCCATTTGCCACAAGCAACTGTGCTGCCGAGAGGACTGCTTTACCTGTCCAGTTGTAGCAATTTGCATAACCAAGATAGCAACGGTCGAAATACATAAGGGCTTCGTTCGTCTTCTTATTGTGCATAGCAATTTGACCAAGTTTATACAAGGCTTCTGCGTATGCTTCACCACGCCATGCTGGAGACTTCAACACTGTTTCATAGCACTTGATTGCTTGATTACGTTTACCGAGCTTCATAAGAATATCGGTTCTCTTCAACATCGCTGTTGCTGCACGTGGGTCAGACGGGAAGTCTTTTTCAATTTCTTGATAGAACTTAATTGCAACTTCCCACTTGCCTTGACCTTTTGCTGCAAGGCGTTCTTCGAGTGCTGCAGCACCAAAGAGAGCGTCAATCAAATATTCAAACTCATCTCTTTTTACTGCTTCTTCAAATGGTTTGCGAGCGTGTTCTGCACCGTACTTTTCGTTGAGCTTACCCATCCACACGAGTGTACGCATCGACGCAATTTTGATATCGTCGATAGTAAACATCTGTTGGTCTTTAACTGGTACTCCGATTGCGTCAAGACCCATCAACAAGCGATATTCAAGAGTCTTATTCTTTGTCGATTTTGCCTTTGCAATCATTTCATTAAAGACCTTTGCAGTTCCACCCTTTGGATACTTTGCAATTTGTTCTGCATAAGTTGCAATGAGTTTATTTACAAGTGTCTTGTCTTTGTAAAGCTGTGGACCAAATGCCTTATCGCGTTTGAATTTTTCGTAAAGACGCTTATCGATATTTGGGTTATCTTGGAAATAGCGATATCTCTTTGCTGGAACTTCAACCATATTGCGCAACAATTCTTTATCTTTCAAGAGTGCCTTGAGGAACTCCATTGTTGCTGCAAGTTTCTTTTCGTTTTCGAGATACATTCTGTTGTAGTCGAGAATCATTTTATCGACACCATCGTCTTTAAAGTTTGCACCATACTTCATAATTGCATCGCCATAGATTGCCAATGCGTCGGCTGGCTTTGCAAGAAGTTCAAATGCTTTTGCTTTATTGAAAGATGCATCAGAACAAATACCCTTTGGATATTTTGCAATATACTTATCCATCAACGCAATTTCTTCGTCATATTTTTCTACATCGTGCAAAAGTTTTGCAGATTGAGTATATGCGTTGTCTATGAAGTTTTGATTCTTTGTATATTTTTCAACAGCACTATAGTGCTTCATTGCATACTCAAGGTGTGCATTGTTTGCGTAAATATCACCGAGGAAGAATTCGACTTCACCGCGAAGAACGCTATTTGGATAACGGCTTACAAAGTCTTCGAGTGTATCGCGTGCAAGTCCAAAATTACCAGCACCAAATGCAGCAACACCGCTACGATACATACCGTCTTCTGCGTATGCACCATTCGGGAACGAGTCAATCATCTTTGCGAGAACTTTTGCTGCGTTCTTAAAATCACTCGTTGCCAAGTATGCAATACCCGACCAATACATACAACCTTCAGAAATTGCTGTATCTGGATTTTCTTTATTATACTTTCCAAAAGTTGTTACGAGTTCTTTATACTTACCCATATCGAGCCATGTTTTACCCATCAAGAAGATGAAGTCATTTGAATATGGTGGTTCGTCTGGATTTTCAGCAATAAACTTTTGAGCGAGTGCAAAGAATGATACGGTATCCTTTTTCTTTAAGAAATATTGAGCTCTTTGAAGTTGGATATCTTTAACGTATGTACCTTCCGAAAAGTTCTTAAGATATTCTTCACCGAGTTGGAACATTGTATCATCTTTGCCGATCTTCTGTGCACCAATGATTGATGCCATATAGAAATCTTCTGCATTTTGGTGATTTGGATATGTACGGAGCATTCTATAATACGACCAGAACCCTTCAAAATCACGTTCTGTGAGCATATAGTTGCGAGCATTGCGTGCCATCAACTCTGCGGTATAATCTTGAACTGGTGCGAGAGCTTCGATTTGTGCTTCAAGAATTTTTACTTGTTTTTCAGCATCTGCTGTTGCTTGGCTTTCTGGATTAATTCTCAACGCACGAGCGTGGCGAGCTTTTGCAACTTCGAGGAAACGTTTGAGGTTTGCTTCAATTTCGTCGCGATTAAGCACCATATTATAGATAACAGATGCGTCGCTAAACTTTTCTTTCTTTACAAGTTCATCGCCAGATGTGAGCAATGCGAGGTTCAATGCGATATCACTGCGAGCAGGTGCATCGTAAACCATATATGGAAAATACTTTTTAATTGCGTCGTACTCTTTCTTTGCAATTTTGCACTGGATAAGACCTGATGCCGCAAAGACTTTGTCTTCGGGGTTTCTTGCCATATTGAGCATTCTCTCAAACCAGACTTCACCCATTTTCCATTTGCGTGGGTAATATATCGCTTCGCAAATTCGCTTTACGATATCATATTGCTCTGCGTAATTGAGCTTATTTACATAAGGTTTTTGCAAGAGCATCTCACGAGCTTTGATTGCCTTCTCGACGTCTCCAATGAGGTCATAACAAGATGCTTTTGTCTTGATAGCCGACTCCGCATATGAGCCATTTGGGAACTCATTTATAACTCTGTCGAAACCTGAAATTGCACGGTTAAGATGTTTCTTTTCAGGAGTATTATTGTATTCTTGCAAATAACTAAAAGCCAAGAAATAGTTGAGCTGTTCAAGCTCTTTCTTTAAGACTTCGTCTTGAGAATCATTTATACGCTTAATCAATTCTACAATGAATGGACGTGCTTCGAGGTACTTGTTTTCGTCAACAAGAGCCTTTGCTTCTGTCTTCAATTCAGTTGTACCCATCTGCACCACGCTTTGTGCAAACGCCGACTGCGACGTTGCCAACAACGATACAAATGCGATTAACGCACCTTTTATAAGTTTAGAGTTAAATATCATTTGGTAATTTGGTTAAAGTATGAAAATCTAAAAATTTTCTGCTAACAAAGAATGTTATTCTATGTGTCGCATAAAACTTTTATTTGAGTGCACACCTCGCCATTTGAAATGCACACTACTATTTGAAAAGAACATTCAACACCTAAAATCTCAAAATTTCCAGCTTTTTTTTACTTTTATAAAAGATTTAATTTTTTCGACACTTTTCCGCTCTTTTTGTTCATAAAATCGAATCGTTTTTTCTTTTTCTCTTTTATTTTTTCAATAATTCGATAAATTCCAACCTTATGTTTAAACGTGAAAAAGAATTGATGTTTTTCGGATTGAATCCGAACCAAAGTTCGTACGAAGGGTTAAAACTCTTTTTGCTCGTATATTTCGGTGCTTGCCTATTCGCATCGGTCTTCACTGCCCCGACTTATTGGCTCGTACAATGGATTGATTCCCTCAATTCGACCGAAACTACACAATGGCTTTTAGGAAAAAGAATTGATATATATTACAATCGCCTCTGCTACGCTGCGACACTAATTCTCCTCCCATACATGATGAAAAAGTGTAGCTTGTTCTCGATTTCTAATCTCGGACTACCTTTCAACAAAGACGCCCTTAAAACTTTCATAAAATTTTTCATTGTCGGGCTTGCACTCGCTGGGATTGTCTTTACTTGCCAATATTTTTTCTGCGACGTCAAACTTAGAGATGTCTCGGCTACACGTGTTTTAAATATTTTTGCTGGGGCAATTCTCGGCGGACTGGTCGTCGGATTCCTCGAAGAAGTCATTATGCGTTGTTTGATTATGCGTTCTATTTATACTGCGTGGGGGACGCTTGCTGGGGTAATTTTGAGTTCGTTGTTTTTTTCGTACAAACATTTCCGTGCTCCAAAATCGCTATGGAATGAGTTGTCGAGAGGTCTCGAAACTCCACCGTGGGACATCGGCTTTACTGTCGCTTGGTACGACACTATCGGGATTTCAAGCAACTTCGATTTAATCCCATTTCTAACGCTGTTCGTTTTTGGCGCAGTTCTCTGTATGCTTTATATTAGAACAAAAATGTTGTGGGCTCCGCTTGCGATGCACTCGGCTATCGTTTTTGGAATCCAAAGTTTCAGAAAAATTTTCGATAGCACGCCATGCGAAAATGTAAAATACTTTGGCAGTGCTGGAATGACAAACGGATACCTCGCACTTGGATTGTTGATTTTAATTTTTATTGCACTTTGTTTTTGGCAACCAAAACAAAAAGATAGTCGAGAATGAGGCGTATAGAATTACTCTGCCCCGCTAAAAATATCCAAACCGCAAAAAGTGCTATTCTTTGCGGAGCAGATGCAGTATACATTGGGGCAAACGCATTTGGTGCAAGATATGTGGCGTCAAACCCAACCGACGAAATTGCCGAATTATGCGACTTCGCCCATCTCTATGGATGTCGTGTCTGCATAACCTTAAACACGATTTTGCACGACGACGAAATCCCACAAGCAATAGACTTGGCAAAAAAACTTTACGATGTCGGAGTGGATTCTCTAATTATTCAAGATTTGGGATTGCTCGAGTGTGGACTCCCACCAATGCCTTTACAAGCAAGCACACAATGCCACACAACAACCACCGAAAAAGCAAAATTTTTAGAGGCTTGCGGATTTGGCACTATCGTCTTGGCTCGAGAACTTTCACTCGAGCAGATAAAAGAAATCTCGCAAGCACTCAAACCCGACACTCGAATCGAATGCTTTGTACACGGAGCACTCTGTGTATCGTATAGCGGACAATGTCGTTTAAGCTACGCAATCGGTGGGCGAAGTGGCAATCGTGGAGAGTGTGCACAACCTTGCCGTATGAAATACGAACTCTACGACGCCGACGAAAATGAAATAGCTCCGCCCGCTCACTACTTGTCGCTTCGAGATATGAATCGCTCGCAATCGGTCGGAGAAATGCTCGATGCTGGTGTAGATATTTTTAAAATCGAAGGTCGGTTAAAAGACGAAAATTATGTGAAAAATACAACTGCGTATTATCGCAAAATTCTCGACAAAGAAATTGAATCTCGCAATTTGAAACGTGCGTCTTTTGGGAAATCCGAAATAGATTTTCAGCCCGATCCAAATAAGACTTTTACACGCACATTCTGTGAATATCACTTGCACGGCACGCAAAAAAATTGTGCGAGTTTTGACACACCAAAAGCAAAGGGTGAATTTATCGGCTTTGCGAAGAAAACTTTTCCAAACGGATTTATTCTTCCAAACGCAACTGCGATTCTCTCAAACGGCGACGGACTTGTCTTTGAAGATAAAGAAAATTCTTTTGGCTGTGCAGTCAGAAAAATTGAAGGCGACAAAGTTTATCTCGGACATCCAAATGATAAAATAATCGTTCGGGCAAATTCAAAAATTTTCCGAAACAAAAACGTGAAATTTGAAAGCGAACTCGAGAAACAAATTGTCAGAAAAATGGATGTAGAAATTTCTGTGTCATCAGCAGAAAACGCTACACTTTTTTCTGTAAAAACTCTCGACGAACGTGCGATTGAAGCAAGTGTTAAAATTACAGATATAACGAACGCACAAAATGAGAATCGTGCAATAGAAACATTAAAGCAAAACCTCGCAAAGCTCGGGCAGACTCCGTTTGTAGCAAAAAATATTTTTGTAAATTCAAAAAATGTTCCATTCCTTCCCGTCTCGAAAATCAATGCGATAAGACGCGAACTTATCGACGCTCTCACAAAAAATATACTCGATTCTTACAAGCAATCGCAAAGACAATATATCGCTCCCCAACCAAACTTCGATATTACAACAGATACAATCCAATCTGACGAGCTTGCAAATGTACTCAATTCTTACGCTGAAAAATTTTACAAAAAATTCGGTATAAATATATCGGGACGTGCGGTTGAATCTACCCCAAAAGAATCGCTCCTTGGCAAGCAGGTTATGCAAACAAAACATTGCATTTTGCGAGAACTAAACCTCTGCACAAAAACATCTGACAAAAAAATTAAGCAACCTCTGATTTTAAAAAATCAGTCTGCGTATTTACACGTTTACACAGACTGCAAAAATTGTGGAATGAATATTTTTTACAAATAATTTTTTGATTTCACAAAAGTTGTATCCACAAAAAAAGCTTACGGATTCCCGTAAGCTTTTTTGTTTTAAGAATCAAGTAAATCTTACTTGCGTTCTGCAAGATACTTGTACTTCGCCCAGCGTTGATTGATGAATGCTTGTGCGTCTGCTTCGAGAGCACTTGCACGTTCTGGGTTCGACTTTTGGAGCATCTTGAAGCGGTTTTCAACCTTCATATATTCTCCAACTGGAATCTTTGGATCCTTCGAGTCGAGCTTGAATGGATTTTCGCCTGTGCCAATCTTGCGTGGATCGTATCTATACAATGGCCAGTAGCCAGATTCGACTGCTGCCTTTTGTTGTGATGGACCATTGAGCAAGTTGTAGCCGTGCGAGATACAGTGGCTGTATGCGATAATAAGCGATGTACCTTCGTAGCTGTTCGCTTCTGAGAATGCTTTGATTGCTTGTGCATCGTTTGCACCGATAGCAATTTGTGCGACATAAACATTGCCATAGTCAACTGCGAGCATACCGAGGTCTTTCTTCGGAGTTGCCTTACCTTGTGATGCAAACTTTGCAACAGCACCGATTGGTGTAGACTTACTCATTTGACCACCTGTATTCGAGTAAACTTCTGTATCCATTACCATAATGTTTACATTCTTACCGCTTGCGAGAACGTGGTCGAGACCGCCGTAACCGATATCGTATGCCCAACCGTCGCCACCGAGAATCCATACCGACTTCTTTACGAGGTCATCAGCCAACGATGCGAGTGCTTTTGCTTCGTACGAATCGTCGCCAGCAATCTTTGCCTTGAGTGCCGATACTCTTTCACGTTGTTTTGCGATACCTGCTTCTGTCGATTGGTCTGCTTCGAGGATTTCCTTTACCAAGTCATCACCGAGTTTCGATGCGAGCTTAACAACGAGATCCTTTGCCATTTCTTCTTTCTTATCGAGAGAAATGCGATAGCCATAACCAAATTCTGCGTTATCTTCAAAGAGTGAGTTTGCCCATGCTGGACCTCTACCTTCTTGATTTACGCAGTATGGAGTTGTTGGCAAATTACCACCATAAATCGACGAGCAACCTGTTGCATTTGCGATAAGGAGTCTGTCGCCGAAGAGTTGTGTAAGTGTTTTTACATATGGTGTTTCACCGCAACCTGCACATGAACCAGAGAATTCAAACAATGGCTGACGGAATTGTACGTCCTTAACTGTTTCGCCAAGTGCGAGTCTATCTGGATTCTTAATTGAGAGGAAGAACTCGAAGTTCTTTGCTTCTCTTTCGCGGATTGGTTCTTGAGCAACCATCATAAGAGCCTTTACGCCTTCTTCTGTCTTGCTCTTTGAAGGGCAAACCGTTGCACAAAGACCACAACCTGTGCAATCTTCTGGTGCTACTTGGATTGTGAACGAGCAATCTGGATTCTTTGGCGAACGGAATGCCACCTTCTTGAATTCTGCAGGTGCATTTTCGAGTTCGCTGTTTGGATAGAACTTTGCACGAATTGCTGCGTGTGGGCAAATTGTTGCACACTTTGTACATTGGATACACAAATCTGGGTTCCATTCTGGAACTTCGATTGCGATATTACGCTTTTCCCATTGTGTTGTTGAGCTTGGCCATACGCCGTCAACTGGGAGTGCTGAAACTGGGAGCTTATCGCCTTCGTCGCGCATCATAACAGCTGTTACGCGTTTTACGAAGTCTGGAGCCTTGTCAGAAACAGTTTGTGGGAAACCTTGTTCTGCTGTTGGAGCCGATGGAACTTCAACTTGGAAGAGGTTTGCAACAGATGCGTCAACTGCAACGAAGTTCTTTTCAACAACGTCTTGACCCTTCTTGCTGTATGTTTTTTCAATAGCTCCCTTAATCTTTGCGATTGCTTCATCTTGTGGGAGAACACCTGAAATTGCAAAGTAGCAAGTTTGCATAATCGTATTGATTCTGCCACCCATACCTGTTTGTTTTGCAACCTTGTATGCGTCGATAACGTAGAACTTAATCTTCTTGTCGATGATTGTTTGTTGTACGTCTCTATTGAGGTGATTCCAAACTGTATCTTTGTCGTAAATTGAGTTCAAGAGGAACACTGCACCTTCTGCTGCGCAGTCGAGCACCTTGTACTTTTGCATAAATGAGAATTGGTGGCATGCAACAAATTGTGCGTTGCGTACGAGGTACGGAGCACGGATTGCATTTGGACCAAAACGCAAGTGTGATACTGTTATACCACCACTCTTCTTTGAGTCGTAAACGAAGTATGCTTGTGCGTAGTTTGGTGTTTCGTTACCGATAATCTTAATCGAGTTCTTATTTGCACCAACTGTACCGTCTGAACCCAAACCGTAGAATACTGCACTCTTTACTTCTGAATCGTCGAGCTTGAAAGATTCGTCGTAAGAAATTGAGTTATTTGTTACGTCGTCGATGATACCAACCGAGAAGTGTGTCTTAGGTGTTGCCGACTTCATATTGTCGTAAATACCCTTGACCATTGCTGGGGTGTATTCCTTTGAACCGAGAGCATATCTACCACCGAGGATTACAGGGTCGAACGAACGTGGAACAATACCTGTGTTGCGTGCTTCTGCGATTGTTGAAGATACTTCTTGGAAGAGTGGTTCGCCCATCGAGCCAAGTTCCTTAGTTCTGTCGAGAACTGTGATAACTTTTGCTGTCTTTGGCAATGCGTCCATAAACATCTTTACGCTGAATGGACGGAACATTCTTACGCTGAGTACACCAACTTTTTCGCCATTTGCGTTGAGAACTTTTGCTGTTTCGTCAGTTGTTTCAACGCCACTGCCCATAATTACGATTACACGTTCTGCGTCTTCTGCACCATAATATTGATATGGCTTATAATTTCTGCCAGTAAGCTTGCCAAACTTTTCCATTTGTTCAGCGATAATTTCAGCACACTTCGTGTAGTATGGGTTGCGTGCTTCCCAGCCTTGGAAGTATACGTCTGGGTTTTGTGCTGTACCACGGATATTTGGGTTTTCGCAAGAAAGTGCACGACCACGGAATTCGAGAACCTTGTCGTACGAAATCATTTCCTTGAGAATATCGTCTGAAATAGGTTCGTATGTGTTAATTTCGTGCGAAGTACGGAAACCATCAAAGAAGTGCAAGAATGGTACACGAGACAAGAGTGTCGATGCGTGTGCGATAAGAGCCATATCGTGTGCTTCTTGTACGCTGTTCGAGCAGAGCATTGCAAAACCTGTTTGACGGCATGCCATTACGTCTGTGTGGTCGCCAAAAATCGACAATCCGCTGTGTGCGAGGGCACGAGCAGAAACGTGCATTACAAAGCTTGTGAGCTCACCTGCGATTTTGTACATATTTGGTACCATCAACAACAAACCTTGCGATGCTGTGAATGTTGTCATCAAAGTACCTGTTTGAAGAGCACCGTGTACTGCACCAGCAACGCCACCTTCACTTTGGAGTTGGCTAATCGATGGAGTTATACCCCAGATATTCTTCTTGCCTTTAACCGCCCATTCTTCACACGATTCTGCCATTGGAGATGATGGTGTGATAGGATAGATAGCGATTGTTTCACTTACTCTGAACGCTACCGATGCTACTGCTTCGTTACCGTCCGTGATTACGCTGTTTTTACTTTTCATATTTTTTGGTTGCTTTAAATATATATTTACTGAACCACCCGTTTATATGCGGATAGTGTAAAAAATTACTTCAAATTTATCTCAAAAAAATCGGTTTCGTCAACCTAAAAAGCAAAGAAATCTCAATCGTATGAGACTATATCGGAAAACTGACAAAAATAAAAATTTTACTACTGTTTATTTTCAAACGAGATTATCTCGTATTTTGCCGATACTTCGCCCGAGTTAGAACCTTCTATCGACGACTTCGCAAACATAACATAGGGTTCTATCTGACGCATTTCCCATTCAAATGCAGCCAAATTTTTCAATGCACCTTTTTGGCAGGATAACGAAATTGAATTTATATTGAATCTGCCAGCATCTTTTGTCGACGCATTTGAAAGCGAGTATACAAGACCTGCGTTGCGAGCACAATTTTCAACTGCAATCTGGAGCGATACTGCCGAAAGTGTTTTTGAAGAATCAAAAGACTTCAACACATCTTCGAGTTCCTTTTTGATAATTGGCTCTTGGGCGATTGCTGTCTTGGCGACTTTTATTTTTGTCGTGTAATCGGATATTTCAGCGTTGAGTTTTGAATTTGCCTTCATCTGCGACGACATCCATGCAAACGCTACGCCCAAAATTATACACCACAACATCGCTTTTTCTCTCGAGTTGCGTTTTGCGTAAAAGGCTGAAATTTTTGCGAACATAACTATTTCAACTTAATATCTAAATTAAAGCGTGCTGCCCCACGTGCAATCTCTGTCTTTTGCTCGACCGACTTCACCGATTCTAAATTTTGCAACGCACTAACAAACTCGTGTACTTGCCCGATTGTCGGTGCCGTGCCTTGAATTTGCAAGTCAAACGGCGATGTTTGTTGCGAACGCAAAAATCTGATTTCGACAGGGCGAACATCGTTAATCAATGCAAGTGCACTGATTGAATGCAGTTGTTTTTCGGAAAACATTTTTAGCTCGGCAAGTCTTTCGCTTTCGGCTTCTATCTGTTTTGCGTGTGGAGCAATCGCTGTATATTCTGCTTCGAGTGAATTTTTATTTGCACCTTTTATCCAAAGGAAAATTTGCGAGATAAAAAGCAAAATAAATACTACTGGCACTGCCTTATACATAAGCGTACGCAATTCTGCCGAACGACGCTTTTTTGCCATTTTACGCATTATTTCAAGATTGCGAACATCTGCCGACACAAGCTGTTTCTTTTGCAAAAATTTATCGATAACCTTTGCCGATTCTGCATTGCCTCTTACAAATGAATCTTCATCGAACTCAGAAAATTCAATCTTTATGCGACTTGCCAACGTTATGTTTGAGACTGCAATAAAACGTTCTCCGCCAACAGATGATACACGCAACGATTTTATATCTTCTAATAAATTTTCCGACATCTGTGCCGACGCATATTCGGCAATCAATCCGCCACTTATCACAATTCGTGATATCGATTTGCCCGACTTAAAGAAATATGCTCCGTCCTCAAAACCACAAAGTAATAACAATGCCGACGCTGGCAAAAAGTGGTCTGCTGTTGCGACATCATCGCCTTCAATATCTGCATATACACGTTCGTCAAGCCCAGCGAACAAGGTCGCCTTTTCGGCTTTTCTAACAAACCCGAAACGCAATTTTTCGACAGGCATAGGAGACGAATTTTCAATCCATACAGAAATAAAATCGCGTGCGTCTGAATCAGACAAGCCCAAAGGTACGTCAATCGTCTTTACGAAAAACGCACTATCCTCCGCCAATATAAATTTACCTGCCATTTATTCTATAAAACGTGTATACGCTAAAAAAGTTTCACAAGCAACTATATTTTTCGCAACTATATGAGTCGCGGATTCATCGCTTCAAGGATATTCATAGCATGAGAATTTACTCTTTCGCAAGCAGAAAGTATTTCGATAAACAAAATTCCTCCCTTTGTTACCCCTGTCGCTTCCATTTGACGTATCGCTTCCTTGCGGAGTGATTTTCTCAATGAATCGAGCTTTTCACGCATCTTGACTGAATCTTCAAGCACTTCTTCCGAAATTGACGACTTATCCAAACTCTTATCTGCAAATTGAACAAATTTATTCATCTGTTCGCAGAAATCCAAGAACACTTCCGATTCAAGCATAGCATCAAACAACTGCTTGCGATAACGTTTGCGAGCAAGCTTTATCAAGCGATAGCAAGAATCGCACATTTCCTCAAGCTCTGGCACGATAATCATATTGCGAGTTACAATCTTGATGCTGTTCTTACTCAAATCGTGAGCAGCACACTTGACAAAGAAGTTTGCAAGCGACACTGCAAGTGTATCGGACTCTTCTTCCATATCGCGAAGTTTTGCAACCGCCGAACTCAAGTCTTTATCAGGATTTTGAATAACGTGAACAAATCCATTGAACATATCACCAGAAATACGCGACAATTTTACCAACTCTTTTTGCCCTTCAAATAAAGCAAGCTCGCCCATTTCATGAATGTTCGCCGCCAAATAATCAACTTTCTGTGCCGATGTCTGATTTTTATGTGCATCGCCCTTGAGTACCCAACACGCAATTTTTTCAATCACTGGAACAAACCATACTAATATGCAAATGTTGGTCAAATTAAACATAGAGTGGAACAATGCCACGCGTGAAGGCAACGCGATTTGCTCCATTGCCATAGTCTTTGCTGTTCCCGTAAGCGTATCAAAATTTGTTATACCCATCGCCTTGAGGGTATCAGCTGTCGGGGCATCGTTGAGTGGAACAAGATAACACACTAAATCTGTAAACCAATGGAAAACTACAAGCATCCATACAACACCTAATACATTGAAAGTTGTGTGCGTGATTGCCGCACGCTTCGCTGTGAGTCCAGCTGGTATAGATGCCAAAAGTGCAGTAATTGTAGTACCAATGTTCTCGCCTAACACAATCGCCGCCGACGCTTCAAAAGATATCCACCCCTTTGCAGCCATTGTGACCGTTATCGCCATTGCCACACTTGAAGACTGAACTATCAATGTCAAAATTATCCCAAATACTAAAAATAATAACGTCGAGAGAAAGCCCATATTTGAATAGTGCGATATCCACGCCAACGCCTCTGGATTCGCCCCAATGTCTGGAACCGATGCTTTCAAGAAATCGAGCCCCATAAAGAGCAAACCAAAACCAATCATCATTTCGCCCGTACTTCGCCAACCAGGCTTTTTGCAGAACGTTGTAATCATACCGACACCAACGATTGGCAACGCAATAGAAGATAACGAAAATTTGAATCCTAAAATTGCGACAATCCACGCAGTAGCTGTCGTACCAAGGTTTGCCCCCATAATCACACCGATTGCTTCTCTTAACGTGAGCAAACCAGCGTTCACAAAACTAACAACCATAACAGTCGTCACCGACGAACTCTGTATGATTGATGTAACAAGCGTTCCAGATAAAATCCCCTTAAAGCGATTGCTCGCCATCGAACGCATAATCAAACGAAGTTTCTCGCCCGATAATCTCTGAAGAGCATCGCTCATCAGTTTCATTCCATATAAAAATACCCCAAGGCTTCCTATAATCTGAAATACTGTATTCATATTAAATGAAAATTTGGCGTTGAAATTGTATCAAATAAAGTTTATTGCAAGGAAATAATTTTTTATTTTTATGGCTCTAATTGTATATTCTGGTGGACTCGATTCAACAGTCCTACTCCACTATCTCGCAAAACAAGGTCGTGCAGACGGTGCACTTTGGTTCAACTATGGACAACGGCACCTCAAAGAACTTGATTGTGCAAAGGCTAATTGTGAAAAATTAGGCGTAAAACTCGATATCGCCGATATATCTTCACTATCACACCTGTTCGGAGACAACGCCCTAACAAACCCTAACGTAGATGTCCCAACTGGCGATTATGACGAGTCTAATATGAAGACAACTGTCGTGCCAAACCGCAATATGATTTTCATCGCTATCGCAACTGCACGAGCTATCGCTCTAGGAACCGACTCCGTCGCATACGCCGCCCATAGCGGAGACCACTCCATCTACCCCGATTGCCGACCAGAATTTGCAGACGCACTCAATAACGTTCTCGGCATCTGCCACTACACCCCAATTAAACTCGAACGCCCATTCGTGAATATGACCAAAACCGATATCATCGCCCTCGGATACAAACTCGGTGTCGACTTCGATCTAACTTGGTCCTGCTACAACGGACTCGACGAACCTTGCCACAAATGTGCAACCTGCATAGAAAGAGACCAAGCCTTCCAATTTTTTTATCAGAAGGGCACCGGCGAGCGATTGCCGTAGGCAATATCGCTCGCTGATTTCGGGTTGCTGAGTTATACAGAAAAACTGGCAAAGCGTTGCCAGTTTTTCGTTTTTAGGAGTTAATAGATCTTGGGGAGGGTTGGTTGCACCCTCCCCAAACCCCACTGCAAGCAGGTGAGCCACCTGCACATCGTTGAAGGGGCGTTGCCCCTTACGGAGATTGCATTCGCAATGCTCCTATCCCTGTTCGGATTTTTATTTTGTGTGTGTTGCAGTCTTTATGATTTAGTTTTTTAGAATAATAAAAGAGATGAATCGGTGCTTTTATTCTACCTCTTTGATATTCTATTGCCGTTATTGCCAGTGTAATTTGGCAATAACTAAAAATGTTGCACATTTTTACAATAGAATATCGGGGGAATTGCACCTACGCTTCCAGTCGATGTTTACGGAGCTGAGAATACGATGAGTTAAGAGTTCCCACGCTTTTCTTTTTATTAGAAAAAACACCATTAAAAAACTAAAACGAAAACTCTCCAACGCTTTGGAGAGTTTTCTGTATAATTCGGCAACCTGTTTCAAAGGACATATTGTCGTTAGACAATGTCCGCCGGTGCCCGTCAAATAAACTATTTCATTCTGCCTACGTATTTATCTTCGCCTTTTTCGGCATTGCCGTTGAAGAATTGGTCGACAGCTTTTTTATAATCTTTGTGCCAAGTACCATCTTTTGGGTTAAGGAGTTGTACAGCCCAGAGTTGTAATTGTTTAGTTTGCCAATTTACTTTACAATTTGTGTTCCATGCACCGCCATGTCCGAACCATCCATTACCTTGAACAGACAAGCCGAGAGAATATTTTTCCATTTTTTCTGGGCGAGTTGACGTTGCGAGCAAGTTTTTAACAGTTTCTTCTTTCATGATTCTTACGCCATTGTCGCCAACACCGAGGTTCATAAGCATTTTGTAGAATTTCAACTGGTCGTTAGCGGTTGTCCACAAGCCTGCACCTGCTGAAGGGAACACGGTTGGACCATTGTGAGGCAAAGGCATCCATTTATTAAAGAGAGTAAATTCAGGAGCTTTGTTCTTGCTGATTTTGTACATCGAGATGACATTTTTGAGTTGTTCATCTGATGGGTTGAAAGTTGTATTTTTCATACCGAGTGGGAGTAAAACACGTTCTTTCAAGAAGACATCCCAAGGTTGTTTTGTTACAACTTCGATAACAGCTGCACCGATATCGATACCAGTGTTCGAGTATTGAGTTCTTGTACCAGGTTCGAACAAGAGTGGTTCAGAAGCGGCTTCTTTAGCTGTATCGCGGAGCGAAAGCCCTGGCCAACCTTTTACTTTTTTTGAAGGGATTTCAAATGGGAAACCAGCAGTATGGTTCATTACCATTCTGATTGTGATTTGATTTTTAGCTGGAACTAAAGATGTCTTGCCAGTTTTCTTGTCTTTAACAAGAACTTTCATTTCTTTAAATTCTGGAAGATATTTTGAAACTGGTTCGTCCAAAGAAATTTTACCTTCTTCGACAAGCATAGCGATAGTTACACCGCAGAAACCTTTTGTCTGCGAGCATTGCATAAACATTTGGTCCATCGAGATTGGAGTCTTTTTTTCGACATTTGCCCAACCCATAACTGCGACATCTTGCTTATTTGCTGTTTCGTCGACAAGCACGCTAATCACACCAGGGAGTTTTCCCGACTCAACATGTGGTTTCAATGCAGTTTCCACATAATGAGTTTCTTGTTTGCAACCGCAAACAAACATAGTGAGAGACAACAATAAAACAAAAGGAATTTTATATAATGTTTTCATAGATTTTAAGTTTCCGTTTAATATATAATTTTGGAATTAGATTATTCGACGACGACAGAAAGAATTTTTTGTTCTTTGACAGGTCTGTCCATAAAACCTGTTTCGCAATTTTCGATTTTTTGGACGACATCATAACCTTCAACTACTTCGCCGAAGATAGTGTGGTGCATATGCAACCATGGTGTCAAAGTTGTGGTGATAAAGAATTGGCTTCCGTTTGTGCCAGGACCAGCATTTGCCATAGCCAAGAGACCGACTTTATCGAAAGAGACGTTAGGGTCGCACTCATCTTCAAATGGTTTACCCCAGATAGATTCTCCGCCGCAACCACTTCCAGTTGGGTCGCCACCTTGAATCATAAAGTCTTTAATGACTCTGTGGAAGATGATGCCGTCGTAATATCCTTTTTGAGCGAGCTTAACAAAGTTTTCGCAACTTTTTGGAGCTACTTTAGGATAGAGGCGGAGCTTAATATCGCCTTGATTTGTTTTAAGAGTTACAAATGTATTTTCGTTCATAATTTTATTTTTATTTGTGTTTAGCAATTTCGCATTCAGCAAATTTTGGGCAATTTGCACATTCAACAATAATTTCGTTTGCCGATTTTCCGGGGGGGATAAATGGCAAGACGTGTTCATCGTGTTCAACGATTACTTCGAGCAAATATGGCGATTTTGAATCGAGCATTTCTTTCATAGCTTTATCTAAATCTTCGCGTTTGTGAACACGTTTTGCTTTCCAACCATATCCGTCTGCGATTTTCGGATAGTCAGGGTAAACAGCTTCGATATTATCTGGACCTGCAAGATTTTTTGGATCTTTTGAAAGCACGGTATTTCCACGAGTTCCGCCATACATCATATCTTCCCATTGCATAACCATTCCCAAGAATTGATTATTTAGCAACAGAACTTTTACGGGAACATTTTCCATTACAGCGGTTGCCATTTCCTGAATATTCATTTGGAAAGAGCCGTCGCCGTCTACATCGACAACATTTTTATTTGGACATGCAACTTTCACCCCGATTGCCGAAGGCAAGCCAAAACCCATTGTGCCTGCACCGAGCGAGCTGATAAACTGGCGAGGTTTTGAGAACACGAAGTTTTGTGGAGTCCACATTTGGTGTTGCCCTACTCCTGTTGTTACCAACACATCGCCTTTGCTTACACGGTAGAGAGAGTCAATAGCTTCTTGTGAAGTGAGGTTTCTTCTGCGTTTGCTTGTGAATGGATACTTATGTTGCGACTTCCAGCATTTAATATGTTCGAGCCAATTTTTGAGGTCAGGCTTTTGAACTTTATTCTTTTTTGCGAGAGCGAGCATACGCTTCAACGCATCTTTAATTTCTCCACAAACACCACATTCAACTTTAACGTTTTTGTTTTGTTCAGCGAAGTCGATATCAAGGTGAACAACTTTTGCGTTCGGGGCAAATTTTGAAACAGCACCTGTGATACGGTCGCTAAAGCGTGTGCCGAATGCGAGCAAAAGGTCAGAATTCAATACTGCACTATTGCCTGCGAACGTGCCGTGCATACCGAACCAATAGAGATTTTTATCTTCGAGAGGATCGACCGAACCGACGCCCATAAGCGTTGTTGCAACTGGAATGTTGAAATATTTTGAGAATGCATCGAGCTCTTTCGATGCGTCAGCCGAGATGATTCCACCGCCAGCGTAAATAACTGGTTTTTTCGACTTCGAGATAAGATCGAGTACTCGCATAAGTTTTTCGTCAGATGCAAATGGGATCTTTGGCAAACCGGGCAAATCTGGCTTTGCGTCGAAGTTAGGGTTAATCATAGCCTGTTGAACATCCTTTGGAATATCGATAAGAACAGGACCTGGGCGACCCGACTTTGCGATAAGGAATGCTTCTTTAATAATCTGTGGAAGATCATTTGCGTCGAGCACGAGATAGCTGTGTTTGACGATTGGCAAAGTCATTCCAAAAACATCTGTTTCTTGGAAAGCCGTTTTACCGATGAGAGTTTGGAACACTTGACCTGTGATTGCCACAAGTGGAACGCTATCCATATATGCGTCTGACACCGCTGTGAGCAAATTCATTGCTCCAGGACCACTTGTTGCCATGCACACGCCGACCTTACCAGTAGAGCGTGCGTAGCCCTGTGCCATAAAACCTCCGCCCTGTTCATGACGCGGAAGAACAACTCTAATCTTATTTGTGCGTGTAAGTGCATTGTGCATATCGATAATCGACCCACCGGGGTAAGCGAAAATCGTATCCACGCCTTCATTTTCCAAACATTTTACGACCACATCTACGCCTTTCATCAAGTTAGATGATTGCGTTTTAGTTTTCGTATTTTGTTTTGTCTTTTTCATATCGCTATTATTCCTATATTAAAAACTCATAGCCTACACACTCATCGCCCAAGCTTCAACAAAAAAGTGAGTCTGTTTTAAGTTGATTGTTTTTTTGCAAATGTTAAAAAGAAAATATGAAGATTTTATACTACGATTGTTTTGCAGGTATTAGTGGCGATATGAACCTTTCGGCACTAATCGACGCTGGGCTTGACCCAGTCGCACTTGAAGTCCAGTTGCGTAAATTAAATCTCGACGGCTGGTCGCTGAAAATTTCAAAAGATTCAAAGAATGGCATTTTTGGAACACGCCTCGATGTGATTTGCGAACACTCGCACGAACACCATCATCACCACGAACACGAACATTGCGAACATCATCACCACCACTGCGAACACTCGCACGAGCATCATCACCACGAGCACCGAAAATTTTCTGACATTGCAACACTCATAAACAACTCTACGCTTTCGGAAAACGTAAAGAAAAAATCTCTTGCTATCTTCCAAAAAATTGCAGAAGCCGAAGCAAAAATTCACGGCAAAGATATAACCGATGTGAATTTTCACGAAGTTGGTGCTGTCGATTCAATCATAGATATTGTCGGCTGTGCGATAGCATTTGAATTGCTCGGTATCGATAAAGCCGTTTCAACTGCAGTCGAGCTGGGTGGCGGAACTGTCAAGTGTGCACATGGGGTATTAACTGTTCCAGCACCTGCAACTGCACTTATCGCAAAAGATTTCCCATCAAAGTTGGGTGGTGCTATGCACGAGTGTACCACACCGACTGGTGCGGCTATCATTGCGACAATGTGTTCCGACTTCTCGCCAAAAATCAACGGCAAAATTATCGCAAGTGGAATTGGTATTGGGCATCGTGATTCACACGAATTGACGAATATTTTGCGAGTCTCGATTATCGAAACTCAAGATGAAATATTTTCTGAAATTAAGTCTGAAAAAATGTTCGAGCTATCCGCAAACATTGATGATATGACCGCAGAACACCTCGCTGAACTTTGCCAAAAACTTTTTGACACTGGTGCACTCGACGTTTGGCAAGAAAGTATTGTGATGAAGAAAAATCGTCTCGCAGTTAAAGTTTCTGCTCTTTGCCGAGAAGATAATTCACAGAAAATCGCCGAAACGTTTTTCAAAAATTCAACAACATTAGGATTGCGAAAAACAGAAACAACACGACTTTCGATAAAAAGAAATATCGAAAACTTTGAAAGCAAATACGGAAATGTCCGACTGAAAACCTCGATTTTTTCGGACATCAAACGCATTAAACCTGAATTTGACGATTGCAAAAAAATCGCAGATTGCACAAATACACCAATAGATATTGTCGCCGAAAATATCAGAAATGAATTTAAAAATAAGTGAGCTTGAATTTGTCGTAAAAAAAATCGGCAAGATTGCAATTGCGTTGTCGGGCGGACTCGATAGCTCGACACTGCTCGCATTTTGCGTCGATAAACTCGGCGTCGACAACAGCATTGCACTGACAATCAGATCGCCTTATATGATGCAATCTGAAACAAACAAGTCAGAATCTCTCTGCAAAAAATTAGGCGTAAAACAAATTTTTGTGTCGGTTGAAATTTCAGATGAGATAAAAAATAATCCGTCAAACAGATGTTATCTTTGCAAAAAAAATATTTTTTCAAAACTACAACAAGTTGCAATCGAACATGGTTTTTCAACACTCTGCGACGGCACTAATTTTGACGATTTGTCAGATTATCGACCAGGAATGAAAGCAATAAAAGAACTTGGTGTACGAAGCCCATTTCTTGAATCAAACATCGGCAAAACCGAAATTTCAGAACTCGCAAAGCAATATTCAATAGAGCTTTCGCCTGCATACGCATGCTTGTTAACTCGGCTTGAACATAATCAAGCAATCGACAAAGAATCGTTAAAACGTATTGATTTAGCCGAACAATATTTAAAAGAGATTGGTTTTAATGGCGTGCGTGTACGCCTACACAGCGAGTGTGCTCGCATAGAAATTCAAAAAATAGATTTTAATAAATTCTGCCAAGAAGAAATATTTTCTAATGTATCAAAAAAGATGCAAGAATTAGGCTTTAAACACGCTTCCCTTGATTTATCAGGGTATTCGCGTGGTTCAATGAATAAAAAAGATGAAACAATTAGATAAAATTTTAAAAGATTTTAAATCGGGCAAAACGAGTCTTGCAGAGACAAAAAAACAAGTTGGCAATATCTCGCTTGTGAAACTTGCACATGCAAGAGTTGATTTACAACGTCGAGAAAGAACAGGTGCTGGCGAAGTTATCTATGGTGCGGGGAAAACGACAAAACAAATTTTAGAAATAGCGGAAACTCTGCTGGAAAACGGTCAAAACGTTTTGGCGACTCGATTATCAGATGATGCTATCCTCGCCTTAAAAGATAAATATCCGAAAGCGAAAATTTCTGACATCGCCAAAATGGTTGCAATCTACAAAGATACTCAGCCCAAATTAAAAGGATTGATTGCCGTTGTCAGTGCGGGAACATCAGATATGCGTGTAGCGGAAGAAGCAAAATTCACAGCAGAGTTTTTTGGGAATAAAGTTGAAACTTTTTACGACTGTGGAGTTGCGGGATTAAACAGGCTCGCAAATGCAATAGACAAAATCAAAAAAGCGAAAGTAATAATTGTAGTCGCTGGAATGGAAGGTGCACTTGCGAGTGTACTTGCGGGGCTTGTTAAATCGCCCGTTATCGCAGTGCCGACAAGTGTCGGGTACGGAGCAAATTTCGGGGGGGTAACAGCTCTTCTATCTATGATAAACTCGTGTGCGAATGGCGTAAGTATTGTCAATATCGACAACGGCTTTGGTGCTGGCTACAACGCACATCTCATCAACTCTTTGAAATAACCTTGACAAAAATAGACAACATTTAAAATCGATTTACGTTCTTTAAATAAAAATCCTTACTCAAACGGAAGACTTGTGAAAATCAAGCGCGGTCTCGCCGCTGTAATTTTTCGAAGCAACCAAATAAACCACTGTTGAAAAATGGGAAGGTTGGTTGCACCTAATTTTTAGGTACGGAATAAGCCAGAAGACGTGTGTGTAGGATAGTCCAACAATAATCTCGAGAAAAGGATTTACGGACTGCTCGCTATCCACTTTTTGTTTTATAGCGAAAGTTAGAAATATTCTTTCCTCGAAAAAATCCAAATCGAAGTAATGAGGAAAGACAAAATGAATATACAATACCTTGCTTTTTGTGGCTTAATTCTATCTGCAAGTTTTTCAACTTTTGCAGACGACACAAACACGCAAATCGCCAATACATCAGATGAACTCACACCTGTCGAAGTGAGTGCAATGCGTTTTTCGGACTCGCTTTATGAGTCGCCCGTAAACGCAACAAATATCAGTGCCGAACAAATATCCGATAGCAATCTTTCAAGCACCTCGCAAGTACTCAATAGGTACTCCGATGTCTTCATTCGCAACACTGGTGGTGGTACTTTTATGGGACAACCATCTATGCGTGGTTTCGGCGTAAATAGCCAATCGCGAGTACTCGTTTTGTTGGACGGACAACGTTTAAATAACATCGATATGCGTGGTATTAACTGGGGACAAATTCAAGTTAACGATATCGATAATATCGAAGTTCTCTATGGCGCGCAAACGGCAACATACGGCAACTACGCCGAAAGTGGTGTGATAAAAATCACGACAAAAAAATGGGGCAAAAATGGTGGAACTTTCGGTGCGACATACGGAGAATATGGCGAGTACTCATTCTATGGAACTGTCAATTATTCAACGGAAGATTATTACGCATCAGTCAGTGCAAATTATTTTCACGATAGCGGATTTTTTGAAGACTCGCTCAACTGGAATAAATCGGTAACAATTAGTGCAGGTGCAAAACTCGACACAAAAAACGAACTCGGGCTTTACATAAACTTTGGCAATATGTTCATATCGTGGCCCGGATATATCACTGCTGGCACTGCTGCCGAACTCAAAGATTTGTATCCAAATAATCTCACAAAAACAGAAGAACATAGCGTTGATTACATCACTGCATCGCTCTCGTGGGAAAACAACACTGCCTTTGGCGAAGGGTCTGCTCACTTGGGTTTAAACATAAAAGATAATTCCGTTTTTAATGATTATGTAAAATCGTACGGATATTCGTATACTTCAGAACCTACATTGTATACGCTCTCCTTTGATCCCAAATATAGAATTTATTTAGGCGAAGAAGATGAAAGTTATGCCGAAGGTGGTGTCGACTTCACTTACGACCATCTCAGTATTTCTCGAAGTCCATACACAAATTGGGGTACATATTACAAAACGCTCCACTCTAAAATCGACCGATTCACAGTCGCACCTTGGGTTGCCGGTAAAGCACAACTCAACGATACATTTTCTATAAATGCGTCGGGACGCTACGAAGCCGTCGTCAACGATATGACATCAAACTACGATTCTCTCAGCGATGATGAATTAGTAAATGGTTTTGCAGGTCAACTCGGATTGAATGCAAAAATCAACGAACAATGGAATGTCTATGTTCGTTTCGACCAAATTTATCACTATCCATTAGTCGACGAACGGTTCAGTCTTCACGGTTGGGGACCCCAATATAACAATTCTAATTTGGATCCCGAACACGGACAAAATTATGAAATAGGCACAAACTTTTCAAAAGACGGATTCGTATTTAATACAAGTTTGTTCTATATGCACTTGAACGACGAAATCGCTTACGACGGCACAACGTTTGCAAACAAGAATATTGGCGATACAAATCGCTACGGTGCACAATTCCGTTTGGGATATGATTATGAAAAGAAAGTCGGAGCGTTCACCTCGTGGACATTTGTCGATGCCGAATACGATTCAGGGCCATACAAAAATAAGACAGTTGCAATGGTGCCAGATATTATGTCGAAGTCGGGCTTGTGGGTAAAGCCTATCGACTACTTTATGGTTGAATTAAATTTCATTTGGAATAGCTCGCAATACAAAGAAAATTATGCCGACTTGGGAAATGTATCGACAGATAAAATTCCAGAAAGTTATAGTTTAGACTTAACTGTGAACATCTATCCTTGCGAACACGCACGCCTTTTCTTTGCAGTGTCAAACCTCACAAACCATATGAATTGCTCGTATGCGTCAACCTATCTCGATTGGCAAACAGGCGGAGCCTTAACATCGTGGTATGTCGACCCTGGTCGTACTTTACGTTGTGGGATAGAAATTAAATTCTAATTCTATCGCTTTTTAAATTTTCCAGCTTTATTTTTTAAGGCTGACCATATTGATTTTTTTGCACCGTGCGTCTTTTGAAAATCTTTTGAAGACGCACGTTTCATTTTTTGTTTCAACACTCCACCGATTTTCTTTTCTGAAAATTTCTTGCGAGAATTTGTTTTTGTCGACTTTTCTCTTCTTCCAGAAAAATCTGTTTTGCCTCCATTTTTTCGGCGTGCTGGGGCATCGGCAATTTGTGTAATTTTCTTTGCAACCGATTGTGCTTTGTTCGATAAAATCGTTTTTAAGTTCGACGCTTTCTCTGCTGAATCCGAGTGATACGGATTATCTACAAGCGTAGCAATTTCCTTTTTTATAAATTTGATGATTGCACGCAAAAGATGTGCGTCGTCAGTGGTACAAAAAGAGATTGCTTCGCCGTCTGCTTCAGCTCTCGCTGTTCGACCAATTCTGTGAACGTAAGTTTCGGCTTCTTCGGGCAAGTCAAAATTTACCACAAGCGACATATCTTTAACATCGATTCCGCGTGCCGCAATATCGGTCGCAACAAGTATGCGAGTTTCACGTCGCTTAAATCGGTTCAACGCATTTTGACGTGCCGATTGCGATTTATTGCCATGAATTGCATCAGCATTAAGCCCAATTCTACAAAGCCTTTTCGCAAGTTTATTTGCTCCGTGTTTTGTCCTGCAAAAAATCAAAGCAAGAGAATCATCTTGTTTCGAGATTCTTGCTTTCATCATTTTTTCGAGAAGTGCAAATTTGTTTTCCAACTCAATGTATGCAATTTTCTGCGAGATTTTTTCTACCGTTGGCTTGTCGGGAGAAACAGAAATTCTTTCTGGGTTGCGAACAATCCCTTTTGCGAGCGACTCAATCTCGGTCGAAAGAGTAGCCGAAAAAAGCATAGATTGACGCTCTTTTGGCAACGCTGTACAAATCTTTTTGATGTCTTTAATAAAGCCCATATCGAGCATTCGGTCAGCTTCGTCCAAGACAAGATATTCCACTCCGCCAAAGTTCAATTTCTTTTGTGCAAACAAGTCGAGCAAACGCCCTGGTGTTGCAACCAAAATATCAACTCCATTCGCAAGAATTTTTATTTGCGGATTAAGCGATACTCCGCCATACGCCTTGCATATCGAAAAATCCATACCTTTGCCAAACACTGAAATATTTGATGCAATCTGTTCGGCAAGCTCACGAGTAGGCGTTAAAATCAAAGCTCTAAATTGCATTGGTTGCGGATAATTTCCACGTTCATCGAGCATTTGCATAATGGGCAACGCAAACGCCGCAGTTTTGCCAGTTCCAGTCTGTGCACAACCGAAAATATCGCGACCTTTTAAAATCGACGGAATCGCCATTTGCTGAATTGGCGACGGTTTTTCGTACCCTGCATTTTCAACAGCACGCAAGATTTTCTCTGAAAGTCCAAGATTTTTGAATGTGGATTTTTCTTTATTTTCCATAATAAAAATTTTTTAATTTACGCACTGAATTTATCAAAATAAAAATTCGCACACTCGCATTAAAAATAAAAATGCGATTGAATGAGCATCTTTGATTTGCTATCACTTGCAACATAATTATGGAAAAATTTTCAGAAAAAATCACTTGGTTTATGCCTTTGCCAAACGGCACATTTTTGAAAAATGATAAATCGAGCGATATACTCACACCTCTTGAATTACTTTCAAGCGGACGTGATGCCTTGTTCAGAATTTTAAAAATCGAGAATTTTTCAGATTCGCAAACACTCTGGATACCTGAATATTTCTGCCCAAGCGTCGTTCGCACGCTAAAGAAACTTATACATATAAAATTTTATCTCGATTATCCGTCGGAAAAAGAACCACATTTTCAATCGCTAACGCCAAACGAAAACGATGCCATTTTGATTGTAAATTTTTTCGGTTTGCGACGTTTCGCAACTTGGCAAGATTGGCTTTCATCGCAAAACAAAAAACTCATTGTAATTGAAGACCACTCGCACGCACCATTCTCGCAATGGGCGTTGAACTCGCAAGCCGATTACACGTTTGCGTCGCTTCGCAAATCGCTTCCGTTAATTGACGGCGGATATTTGCGAGCAAAAAATATGTCGCCTAAAAAAATATTTCAATCGGGTGGAGACACTGCCGACTTCGCAACAGATATGCTTTTGGCTTCGGCTTTACAAAGCACAAATGGCTACAACGAAGTAGTCAATAAACTCTATTATTCGGGCGAAAACAAGCTCGACGGCAAGCACTCTGTTTCTCGTATATCAAAATTTTCTTTTGAAATTTTGCAACAACTCGACCTTGCTAAAATCGCAAAAAGGACATCCGATAACATTAAAATATTTTGCGAGAATTTTGCAGATTCAAATGTTTGTATCGAACTTAATAGAAAATTTTTTAATACCGACGACCCTGCAAGTGCGTTTAATCCTATCCTAAAATTTTCGTCTATGCAGTTGCGAGACAAGTGCCACAACGCACTTTTTGAAATTGGTGCAATGCCCTCAATTTATTGGGGCGGTTTAGGAAATGAAGTATCAAAACAAGCACACCAAGAGTGCGACACCTTGCTTGCAATCCCCCTTGATTTCAGACATTCTACGGACGACGCAAAACGTATCGCTCAGTTTATTTCTACTTGTGCAAATTGCGAATAAGCCAGCGATTCTCCCCGCTTTTTAGTAGCGACGACTTCGAGATTTTTTCGCCATTCTCGCCACGCAAAAGCTCACAGTGATAAAATTCTGGCACATCAAAACCCAACGCTTCATAAAGTAAAATTTGTCGAGCTGTTGAAAGCAACAAATCTTTCCCTCTGACAACTTCAGTAATTTTCATCGCCACATCATCGGCGACAACAGCAAGCTCATACGACGGCTCTGCACTTTTACGCCACACAAGAAAATCGCCAAAATCTTCGCCAGCTACAAATTCCATTTCGCCAAAATTGTTATCCACAAATTTCACAACCCGACCATTTGGAACAGCAAAACGCCAATTTAAATTCTTTGCATTTTCAACATCACTTGTTCTTTGCGAAGTGGAACGCAATTCCTCGGGGAAAATTTGTTCAGTTTCGCAGAAATCAAATTCACGAGCCGGATTTCTCCCCATAGATTTTATCTGCATACGCGATACCGACGACGGATAAATACATTTTTTCTCTGACAATTTTTCGACGAGCGACCAATAATAATTGAGACGTAAACTCTGCGTATACGGGGCAAACTCTCCACCTTTGTCATCGCCCTCATCCCAGTCCAGCCCGATAGATTTCAAATCTTCTATCGCTGAATTCACATATTCTTCTTTGCAACGAGCAGAATCTATATCTTCAATTCGCAAAATAATTTTCCCGTTGTTCTCCTTCGCACGTTGGCACGCAATGCGAAAAGTTTGAGCGTGTCCGATGTGCAATAATCCAGACGGAGTAGGAGCGATACGTCCACGATATATTTTTGCGTTGCTCATTTTTCTGGAGGGAAATTTGCGTCGAGAAAATCGCGTATCACGCATGCTGTTTCAAAGCCGACACCCTCAACCTTACGCAATTCTTCGATAGTAGCACTTTTTATTTTTGCGATAGATCCAAAATATTTTAAAAGTGCGTTTTTTCTTTTTTCGCCGAGTCCCGAAATATCGTCGAGTATACTTTCTCGAATTTTTTTTGAACGCAACGACGCATTAAATGAATTAGCAAATCGGTGTGCTTCGTCTCTAACTCTTTGAAGTAATTTCAAGCCTTCGTGGCGTCTCGATAGTTTTTTCTCTTCAAAATTTTCGGTTATAATTATTTCTTCTTTTTCTGCGAGACCTGCAAGTGTTGGCGGTTTTATTCCTGCCGAGTCAAAAGCTTTCATTGCCGAAAAAACCTGCCCTTTCCCGCCGTCGATTAGGATTAAATCTGGCAAAGGTTTTCCCTCGTCTACAAGGCGACGATAGCGTCTGCCGACAACTTCTTCCATAGCACGATAATCATCGTTGCCGATAAACGATTTTATTTTAAAGTGAACATATTTATTTTTTGCAGGTTCGCCGTCATCAAAATGCACGCACGACGCCACGCAAAAACTTCCTGAAATATGCGAGATATCAAAGCACTCGATACTGCGAGGCTCTTTTTCCATTTGAAGTGTTTTCTTCAGCGAATCGAGTGCGAGCATTGCAATGCGTGGCGATGTTCGTGAAATATCAACATCTTGATTAGCTCGAGCATTTCCCTTGCGAGTTTCTTCTATTGCGAAAATTAAATCTCGGAATTTCCCTGCCAATTCAAATTTTTCTTCGGCAGATGCTTCCAACATTTTTTTTCGCAATTCTTCTATGCGTTCTTTATCTTTGCCACGCAAATAGTCGAGAGCTTTTTCGACACGTTCAGCGTATTCTTCCTTGCTGACGACGTTTGGAAACTTCGATATTTCGCTACGAGCGTCATCGTATAAAATCCACAAGCCGTCGTCATTTTGCTTTGGTTTTGCGTCCGACAAAAGTATACCAAAATTTTTTTTGATTTCTTGTAAGGCACTGCGAAGTGCTTTTGTATCCAAATATGGTCCGAAGTACAGCGAGTTATCCTCACGTTTATTTCTATCAAAAGTGAATCGTGGAAGAGGTCGGAACATTTCGACACGCAATAGCAAAAAATTTTTATTATCCTTTTCGAGCGTATTATAACGAGGTTTCCACTTCTTGATAAGCTGACTTTCGAGAACGAGTGCCGACTGTTCGTCGCGAGTTGTATGAAATTCTAAATCGGCAATACATTTTGTCAGCGATACAATTTTTGGATTCACTCTATTTCTATACGACGGCATAAAATATGAGCGAACACGTTGACGCAAATTTTTTGCTTTGCCGATATATATAACGCTCCCGAGTTTATCTTTCATCACATAAACTCCGCTTGAAGTTGGAAGCTTGCGAACTTTCTCTTTGAGCGATTGTTCTTTTTCGTCCATTTTTGCGTTTGTTAAAAAAGTGAGAGTTGTTTGAAATTGCTTTCGCCGTCTGGATTATTTTTTTCTTTGCGTTTCTGTTTCGGACGAGATACCGCCCCGAGATTCACCGCAATCGACCCACCTTCAGACTCGAGTTCAGACAAAACTTGTTTTGCCCTATCAATTACTTTTTGCGGGAGACCAGCTAAACGTGCAACTTGAATACCATATGATTTATCTGCTGCACCTTTCTCAATCTTTCTAACAAAAATAATTTCGTCGTTCCATTCTTTCACACAGACACGATAATTCGCCAAGCGTGGCAAAGCATCGTCGAGCTTGGTTATTTCATGATAGTGTGTTGCGAACAATGTTTTCGGACCTTTTGAACCACCCCCATGGATAAACTCTACAACTGCCCACGCAATACTCAAACCGTCGTACGTACTTGTTCCACGACCGATTTCGTCGAGGATAATTAGCGAGCGATCTGTTGCATTGTTGAGAATATTTGCAGTTTCATTCATCTCGACCATAAAAGTCGAGTTTCCTCGTGAGAGTTCGTCCGATGCACCAACACGACTAAAAATTCTATCGACAATACCCATCGTACATTTTTTTGCTGGCACAAAACAACCGATTTGTGCCATCAATGCGATCAATGCAATCTGCCTAATGTACGTCGATTTACCAGCCATATTCGGACCAGTAATCAGTGCGATTTGTTCGCTTGTCGATGAAAGAAAAGTGTCGTTCGGCACAAACGATTCTGAACGTGCCAAACCGATTCTATCGCGACGCAACATCTGTTCGACAACAGGGTGTCTGCCGTCAAAAATTTCTATCGTATCCGATTCGTCAATAGTTGGCTTGCAATAATCCCACTCACGAGAAAGTTCTGCCCAGCCTCTGAATACGTCGACTTGCGAGAGTATTGCGGAAACATCTGCGAGTGCGTCGGAATACTGCAACAAATTTTCAACAAGCCATTGGAAAAGTTCTTCTTCACGTTGTTTTGAAAGCTCTTCGGCGTGCAAGATTTCACGTTCTTTTGTTCGCAAATCTTCGGTCGTAAAACGTTCCGCATTTGTCATTGTTTGCTTGCGGATATATTCAGGTGGGACAAGGTCGAGATACGATTTTGTCACTTCGATAAAATACCCAAACGCACCATTATATTTTATACGAAGATTTTTTATACCAGTACGCTTTTGTTCCGACTGCTCCAATTCGGCAAGCCACGTCATATTGTCGCTTGACAGCGAACGCAATCTATCAAGCTCTTCATCGAAGCCTTGTCGGATAACTCCGCCTTCTTGAATTTTTGAAGGCACGTCATCGGAAAGTGCATTTTGCAAAAGTTGCAAAGGCTCGGAAAAATCGCCAATTTCATCGGCAAGCTTTGAACACAATCTACCACCGACATTCTTCAATTCTTTTTTAATCGGCTCAAATTGCTCTATTGTAATTTGCAACGCCAAAAGCTCACGAGGGTTGCGTACACGATTTTGCAAGCGAGATAAGATTCGTGGAATATCTCGAACTTGCGAAAGTTTATCTTCCAAATGCGAACACTCTGTCGGAGCTGAATACAATTCCCATACAATATTTTGACGGCGGAAAATTTCATCGACATCAAGCGACGGTGTCGACAAATATGTTTCCAACAAGCGTGCCCCAGCGTGAGTTCGTGTTCTATCGATTACAGAAATCAAACTACCCTCACGTGAACCTGTTGTAGAATGGAATATTTCAAGATTGCGTTGTGTTGCAGGGTCTATCAATACGCACTTCTTACCAGAGAATCGACGCAAGGTTCTCAAATTTTGTGGACGTTGACGCAAGTTTTCGGTCGCATAAAAAATCAAAGCACCTGCGGGTCCAGTCAGACGCGAGTTGCGTTCTATACCGAAACCTTCGAGGGTTAAAACACCGAGTGTATCTTGTATTTGTGCCGATCCCCACGATGGTTCAAATCGGTAATCGTGCAAGAGTGTTACGGGTGTTATATCAATCACACTGCGGAACATTGCATACCACGTTGCAAGACTTGCGTTTTCTGCCCAACGTCTTGATGCATCTTCGGGCAAGATAATTTCTTTTGGATTAAACGCCGACAGAATCGGCAAAAAATCTTCGGGTTTTTCAAACTCTGCACAATAAAATTCTGCCGTACTCAAATCGAGCCACGACGCAAAAAGTTTTCGAGAAGAATCTATATCAATAGCCATTGTGAAATTTCCACTCTTGCTATCGAGCTGACTATCTTCGATTGTCGTGCCTGCAGTGAGAATGCGTGTGAGCGAACGTTTTACAAGTTGCCCAGGTTTTGGAATCTCGTTTTGGTCGCAAATTGCAACTTTTTTACCAGCTTGTAAAATCTTTGGGATATATTGGTCGGCAGCGTGATACGGAATGCCAGCCATTGGGTAGTTCTGACGTTTTGTAAGCGTTATGCCGAGTATTCGAGAACCCTCAACTGCATCTTCATAAAACATTTCATAAAAATCGCCCAGACGAAACAATAGCAGTGTATCGCTCGCAAGTGTATTGCGTATACTCCAGTATTGCTCCATCATCGGAGTTATTTTCTCGCCTTTTTTTTCGCTCTTTGCCATTGAACTTTACCTTATTATATATAGTCTGTTAATTAAAGAGATTATTTTGAAACATTCAACAATTTTAAAATTTCAATGCCAATTTACGAATATAAATGTAAAAGATGTGGTGAAACCTTTGAATTGCTCGTTCGCGGTTCAGAAAAACCACAATGCCCAATGTGTAGCTCGAAGAGTTTGAAAAAACTTGTGTCGGGCTTTTCGACAGTATCCGAAAGAAAAGCGAGAATGGCTTGCGGTAGAAGATGCGACTCGCCAAAAAAACACGGCTGTTGCGGTGGGTGTTGTTGTGGCGGTTGCCATTGATTTTTTTATGATTACAAAATTCTTTCAACTCTGTTCGATTTTTTTAGCGATAATAATTTTATCGGCGTGTTCGTCGTACCCCGAAAAACCGATACCCTCGCCCGATGCAAAAAAGTCTGACCGCTCAGTTCACACATACACGTTGGCTGAAAAAAAACTTCTGTATATAATCGACCAACAGAACAGATTTTTTGAACGCATAAAATCAAAATCTCGGATGAGCCGTTCCGACGCACTCTCAATAAAAAGTAGAATCGATTCTTTGTGGGAAGAATATTTGGCGACATTCCCAACCGACACAAACGCACTTATCATCAACGGCAAATTTCTCCGTGCAACTGGAGACCCCGATACCGCATATAAACGCTTTTTAGAAGCCGATAAAATCAATCCAAATATCGCAGTTGTAAAACAACAGCTGGCAAATTATGAAGCCGAACATGGTATGCCTACCGACGCATACCAAAATATGAAATCGGCAATTGCTCTCGACGGGAAAATTGCAATCTACTATATCCAACTTGCCGACTTGCTACTTGTATATCGTGAAGAATTTTTGATTAGAAAAATTTTCACACAAGAAAAAATTGACGCTGAAATGATTGGTGCAATCGAACAAGCATCTAAGCTTGAGCCGAAAAATTCAAAGATTCAATGGAAATACGCTCGTTTCTTTTACGATATCGGCAAGCCCGATTGGCAAAAAGCACTCGCCCAATGGGATAATATTTTGCAAAATTTTGCACCGCTTAATATCGACAAGCAAACGGCTTTGGCAAACAAAGCACGTGTGCTAATCGAGTTAAACAAAGATTCCCAAGCCGAAGAAATTTTAAAACAAATTGATTTAAAAAATTTGTCGCCCGACATAAAAAAGTTGATGTTTATCATTGAAAGTGCAAAACAGAAAAAGTTAAAAAAATAATATGCAAATGGATTTACTTTCACAAATTCGCGAAGGCGGAATTCTCTATATTCTCCTACTCATTGCAATCACAATGCACGAGTATGGACACGCCCTATTTGCCGACAAACTCGGCGATAAATTGCCTCGAGCAGAAGGTCGGGTAACAATAAACCCAATGGCACACATCGATACAATGGGAACTGTCATTCTGCCGATTCTGACAATCGCACTTTCTATGGGGAGCGGTTTCCCAATGGTCTTTGGTTGGGGGAAGCCCGTAAATGTTATGCTCGCCGATCCTAAAACGCGTGCGAGAATCGACATCCTCTCTACAATGGGTGGAGTCTCGATGAACCTTGTTATTGCGTTGGTTTCGGCAATTCTACTTGCAATCTTCGAGATATTAGCAATGCCCGACTTCTCGCAAATCGCCTTAACTTCAATATACCTAAATTGCGTACTTTTTGTAATCAATATGATTCCCGTTCCCCCGCTCGACGGCAGTGTCTTCTTAAAGTACTTCTCGAAAATTAGTACCGAGACTTACTATACAATTGCACGCTGGGGAATCGTCATTCTTATTGCATTGATAAATATTCCGTTCACTTCGAGAATCATTATGATGCTCGTAAAATTCCTTGCGACAATTTTCTTGTTGATTGCTGGGCTTATCGTTGAAATTATAAAATAAAAATTATGCCAATATACAAATATATCACTATTGAGCCAGACGGCTCCGAAGGCGAAATTTTCGAGGTTGAACAATCTATAAAATCTGACCCAATCACAGTTCATCCCGAAAATAACAAACCTGTAAAAAGAATTTTCGACGCACCAAATATCAACATTGAATACACGCAAGGAAAAGAGAAATCGCTTTCCGATATAACACGCATTAAAAAAGCTGGATTCCGTATTCTCGAGAAAGATAAAATTAGTGGAAAATATTTTGAGAAATAAAAAAAAGAGAACGGGCAATTCCGTTCTCTTTCTGTTTTTAATTTGAAAGCTTGAAAAGTTTTACATCGCCCATTTTTAAATCGAAAGTTTTTGTCTTAAAACGTCCGAGATTTTTGTTTTCCAAAACGTCAAAAACTTCGGCTTCTTCTTTGAGCGTGAGTGTATGCTTGCCGTTTCTTGTCGTATTAAAACCGACATAATCGCCGTTTGCACTCGCAACCGCATTGTTATCTACATAATGGTGAACTCCAGCAAGCTTGCCGAAATACTTGCAAAGTTCGGTTGAGAGAACAGTAATGCCACAGAAAATCTGCGGATACTTACCTGTTTTGCGAACAACTATTGCAGGCTTCCCATTCTTGTACGTCGCAAGTACGACATCACCTTTTTGCAGAACCGGCGAAAGCAACGGAAGTTTAAAATTCCCAAATTTCTTTGTTATGCCCTCTTTTTTGAGAACATCAGTCGGGAATACTTCTGCTTCCATTTCGCCCAATTCTTCGACTTTAAAACCTGTCGCTTCTTCGACTGTCTTCAAAGAAAACTTACGCTCATCTTTGTCGATATAACCGACTCGCCACATATAGATATTTGTCATACGCTCTTCCGACTTACGCAAAAGCTCACGTTGTTTTTTATCTAACGCAAAACTTGCAGAAACGTAGTGAAGTTTTGGAGTTGCACTACCGTTTATGATATCACCAAAAAGATAATATCCAATCGCCGAACCAGTCTTTAATTCACGATGTACAACCCCCTGTTGCAAAGTTTGCGTGGTTAAGCTATGAACGTACGGCATTGCAGAAACTTGGCACACTGAATATTCGTCATAGGATACAGCAACTTCGGGAGTATAGAGATTTGGATTCTCTATATAATCAAGTTCTGTTTGTTTAAATTCACTTTGAACATTCCACAACTCTCTGTCGTAATACCAGCCACAGCCAAACAAGTCCATCCACCATGAGCCGTAATTTCTCAACGCTTGTTGCATCATATTTCGACGCATTACCATTTTCGATTTTTCTCTGTCTGTTTGCGAGAAGTCTAAAACGTAAGGTGGCGAGCCAGATTCAGGGGCAAGCCATGTTCTGTTATCGTCTTCATCGAGCCACAATTTGCCCGACAACATTGTCGATTCTGTCGGAGCAGAACAACACTTTAATCCGCCAAACTGACGATTCTGGTAAGATATTGGGCAAGTAATAATATCTACGTAAGGCGAGTTGAGAACTTTTCGCATCGCATAATGCCCTGAATATGCTGGACCTCGTCTGACATAACCTTGACCAAATCCGTAACCATAGAATATTACAGAAAGTCTATTGGGAGCACACTCGCGGATTGTCTTTGCTGCAAGCAACACAATTCCACTCATAGCGTCTTGTAAGAATACATTAAAGTCGGCAACGTGATAATTCTTTTCCGGATTGATTAACGGATAGTGTTCGTTGCGTCGCTCTTTCTCAGTTGGAGCAGTTGCTTCATCAATTTTTGCATTTGGATTTCTCCAAGCTTTTTGCAACGCTTCATCGGTTTGATATTTTTGCTTAAGCCATTTTCGCCAACATTTTTTTACGACATCAGAATAGCCGTTGAAAGCGTCGCCAGTGTAATACCACTCGCTTGTACCACCACCTGAAGGATGGTATCCGGCAATATTATTCGGATATTTTTCTTCAACGTATTTGATAAATTTCTTCATCGCCTGCATTGCATCGTTGCGATATACTTCTGAACCAGGAAATGGAAAACGAACATGTTTTCTAATTACAGGCTTTCCGTCGACATCGCACATAAGCTCGTTTGGGTGAGCATCGAGCCATTCATCAGGTGGTTCGATCCCAAGACGAACAATAATCTTCGCATTTGGATTCGCTTTTATGACTGGCTCAAAACGTGAATCTACCAACTTTTTGCAAGTTTCATCATCTTTCCAAAACGCTGGGACGCCAAAAGTGATAAAGTCCACGCCAACTTCTGACGCATACTTTTCGGTTGTCATAAACGTTTCTTGTGTGTTCGTACCAATTAGCTCGAGCGACTTTGTGTCGTACACCATCAGCTCAAATCGACCTTTTGTATTTGCACGAACTTTTGCAACCAAGCGATATTTTTTGCCCTTTTCAAGCTCGATATTTTTTATGCAGAAATTCAAAAGTTCAATATCGTGAATATTCCACCTGTTTTTAGGAATGCTCATATCGATACACGCTTTGTCGATATGCAACACGCCATTCTCGTTCTTTGCGGAATATGGTGCAGTTGGATACAACGTTGTATCGGGTGCTGTGTCGCTAAAACCGAGAGAATAGTCTCGCCATGCTTCGAGTGCTTTGACAGTCCAGTTGTGAAAAAGATTTTTATCAACTGGATTTGCACTGAAATCGTAAAGCGATTTTTTTGTTTTGTCGGTCAGATTTTCAAGCGTCAATTTGCTAATCCAAATGTCCTTTATTTCTGCACCAAAATTCAGCGATATTGTTGCATTTTTGGTGTCAAACGAAGGACTGAACTCTACGCAATGCTCTTTCTCATTCTTATTAATATATTGATATTTTGTGCCGGGAACGTTGCTATAAAACATTCGGCTTCGAACTGGTTTGCCGTCTATATGAATAAACGGTACGCCATCTTTGAGTTGTACGGAATAGTCTGACGAACTTCCCGTACAACCCGATAAGAAAATAAAAAATAAAAATGTTAATATCGAAAAATTTTTCATTTTTATTTTGAAAGCTTAAAGAGCTTTACATCGCCCATTTTCAAATCGAAAACTTTTGTCTTAAAACGTCCGAGATTTTTGTTTTCCAAAACGTCAAAAACTTCTGCTTCTTCTTTGAGCGTGAGCGTATGCTTGCCGTCTTTTGTTGTGTGGAAACCAACATAATTTGCGTTAGCAGTCGCCACTGCGTCGTTATCAACATAAAAATGTACACCAGCAATTTTTGAGAAACACTTTGTTACATTTCGGTTGAGTGCAGGTACACCACAGAAAATTTGTGGATACTTACCCGATGTGCGAACAACTACCGCTGGCTTTCCGTTCGAGTAATTTGCCAACACAATATCTCCCTTTTGAACCTTCGGAGAAAGGAGTGGTTCGAGATCAAAATTTTGTCCACAATTTACCATTCCCATTTTCTTTCCAGCGTCAGTTGCGATAGAAAGAGCTTTGTTTACGCCAGCATATTCAACTTCAAACCCAGTTGCTTCTTTAACTGTTTCAAGAGAGAACTTGCGACTTTCTTTGTCGATATAACCGACATTCCACAGATAAACATTTGTCATACGTTCTTCTGTTTTACGCAAAAGCTCACGTTGTTTTTTATCTAACGCAAACGATGCCGAAACATAATGAATCTTTGGTGTAATCTTACCTTCGAGGACATCGTCGAAAAGATAATATCCCAACGTCGCACCATTTGGAGCTACATATCGTGGAAGGACAACCATAGATTGCACAGTCGAACGGCTGACATACGGGAGTCCGCCCACATAACACATTGAATCTTCATCATAAGTTAAGACGACATCAGGTTTGTACAAGGACGGATTTTTTATGAAGTCGTTTTCAATTTCTTTGAATTCTTCTTGAACATTCCAAAGTTCACGGTCGCAATACCAGCCACAACCGAACAAATCCATCCACCACGAACCGACGTTTTTGAGTGTCTGTTGTGCCATATTTCTACGCATAACTTTTTTACTGATTTCACGATTCGATTGCTTAAAGTCGAGACAGTATGGCGGTGAGCCAGATTCTGGAGCAAGCCATGTTCTATTGTCGTCTTCATCGAGCCACAACTTACCCGAAAGTGCAGCCGTTTCTGTTGGGGCTTGTGTACATTTGATTCCACCAAATTGTCTATCGGAATATGCGATAGGTGATGTAAAGACATCAATATCGGGCGAGTTCAACGCCTTTCTCAACGCATAGTGCCCCGAGTATGCCGGACCTTTTGTCGTACATGCAAAGATGTTTCCATAACCATAGAATACAACCGACAAGCGTCCCTTTGGAGCAGTCTCACGGATTGTTTTTGCAGTGAGCAAAATGATGTCGCACATTGAATCTTGTAAGAACAAATTAAAGTCTACAACATGCGAAGATTTTTCAGGGTCAATCAAAGCAGTGTGAGCATTGCGACGTTCTTTTTCCGTCGGTGCTTTTGCTTCATCAATTTTTGCATTCGGATTTCTCCACGCTTTTTGCAACGCTTCGTCGGTCTGATATTTTTGTCTCAACCATTTTCGCCAAGCCTTTTGCGTGGTTGGCGAGAATCCATTAAAGTTTGGTTCAAAAGTTGCACCATAAAACCATTCACTTGAATTACCACCCGACGGATGATAACCCGCAATATTTTCAGGATATTTTTCCTCTACATAGTTGATAAATTTTTTCACGGCTTCCATCGCGTCGCGACGATACACTTCTGAACCAGGGAATGGGAAACGAACGTGGTGGCGAACAATCGGTGTGCCGTCGGCGTTTTGCATAAGTTCATCCGGATGTGCATCGAGCCATTCGTCCGATGGTTCGAGCCCGAGACGCACAATAATCTTCGCTTTCGGATTCGCTTTTATAACTGGCTCAAAACGTGAATCTGTAAGCTTTTTGCAAGTTTCATCATCTTTCCAAAATGCAGGAACGCCAAACGTGATAAAGTCTACACCAACTTCTGACGCATACTTTTCGGTTGTCATAAACGTTTCTTGCGTGTTCGTACCAATTAGCTCGAGCGACTTTGTGTCGTACACCATTGTCTCAAATCGACCTTTTGTATTTGCACGAACTTTTGCAACCAAGCGATATTTTTTGCCCTTTTCAAACTCGATATTTTTTATGCAGAAATTCAAGCGTTCGAGATCGCTCAAACCTGCAGTTCTGCTGACAAACTCTTTATCGATATGCAGAACGCCATTTTCGTTTTTAGCTTTGTATGGCGTGTCTGAATATTTCTTTGGGTCGAGTGCGTGATTTTTAAAACCGAGCGAGTAATCTCGCCAAGCTTCGAGTGCTTTCACAGTCCAATTCGAGAAAAGATTTTTATCAACTGGCGATGCGTTAAAATCGTAAACCGATTTTTTTGTCTTGTCGGTTAGATTTTCAAGCGTCAATTCGCTCAACCAAATGTCTTTTATCACAGCACCAAAATTCAGCGAGATTGTCGCATCTTTGGTATCGATAGGCGAAGTAAAGTCGGTATTATAAACCTTTTCTTGCGCATCGATATTTTGATATTTTGCCCCCGGTACATTACTATAAAAAACACGATTGCGGACAGGCTTGCCATCAACGTGCAAGAATGGCACGCCATTACGCATTTCAACAGTGTATTCGTGCTTTGCTTTCTTGCAACCAGAGACCGACACGAGTAATGCCAATAGTGGTAGTAGTAATATTTTGTTCATAGTTTTATTTTTTAAGTTTAAATAATTTTACATCGCCCTTTTTTAAGTCGAAAACTTTTGTTTTAAAACGTCCGAGATTTTTGTTTTCCAGAACGTCGTAAACTTCGACTTCTTCTTTGAGTGTGAGCGTATGCTTGCCGTCTTTTGTGGTATTAAAGCCGACATATTTTCCATTTGCTGTCGCCACTGCAGAATTATCAACATAGCTATGAACACCAACGAGCGAGTCGAAATACGCACACAATTTTGTCGAGAGAGCTGTGATACCACAGAAAATTTGCGGATGTTTTCCAGACTTGCGAACGACTATTGCTGGCTTGCCATTCTTATACGTCGCAAGCACAACATCGCCTTGTTGCAACGCTGGAGAGAACAACGGCACTTTATATTTTCTACCGATATCTTCAGTTATCCCAGCTTTCTTTAAGACGTCAGTCGGATATGCTGTTGCGTTGTCTTCCCCCAAATATTCGACCTTAAAGCCAGTTGCTTTCTCAACTGCATCAAGCGAAAATTTGTCCGTATCTTTATCGATATAACCAACTGTCCACATATAGACATTTGTCATACGTTCTTCAGCCTTACGCAAAAGTTCGCGTTGTTTTTTATCTAACGCATACGCACCCGAAACGTAGTGAATTTTTGGAGTTGCTTTACCGTTGATGATATCATCAAACAAATAATATCCGACAGTCGTCCCGTTAACCAAATTATATCTGGGCAACTGACCAATCATCTGTGCGGCAACTCGCGATGAATAAGGCATTGCAGAAACTTGACACAAAGAATAATCATCGTACGAAACTGCGATTTCTGGTGAATATACAGATGGATTTTTTATGAAGTCGTTTTCAATTTCTTTAAATTCATCTTGAACATTCCACAGTTCACGGTCATTAAACCAACCACAGCCGAACAAATCCATCCACCATGAGCCGTGATTTTTCAAGACTTCTTGCATCATATTACGACGCATTACCATTTTTGATTTCTCTCTGTCTGTTTGCGAGAAGTCTAAAACGTATGGCGGGGAGCCAGATTCTGGTGCGAGCCATGTTCTGTTATCGTCTTCATCAACCCACAATTTACCCGAGGCTCTCACAGATTCAGTCGGCACCACATAACATTTCATTCCGCCCAAATGTCTTTCTGAATATGCGATAGGAGCAGTGATAATATCAACGTATGGAGAGTCTAAAACTTTCTTCATTGCAAAATGTCCTGAATATGCCGGACCTCTGGAATTGCCCGCAAAGCCGATACCATAACCATAGAAGACAACAGAAAGGCGGTGCGGAGCACACTCGCGGATTGTCTTTGCAGCAAGCAATACAATCCCACTCATCGCATCTTGCATAAAGATGTTGAAGTCGGAAACGTGTTTGCTTGTTTCAGGATTTATCAATGGGAAGTGTGCGTTGCGACGCTCCTTCTCTGTTGGTGGTGTCGCACCTTCGATTGTAGCAGTTGGGTTACGCCATGCTTTTTGCAAAGCTTCGTCGGTCTTATATTTTTCTTTTAACCATTTCTTCCAACATCTTTTTACTGCTACTGAATGTCCATTGAAAGCGTCGCCACGGCTCGGATAAAACCATTCACTTGAATTCCCACCTGACGGATGATAACCCGCAATATTGTTCGGATATTTTTCTTCTACATACTTGATAAATTTCTTCATCGCCTTTACAGCATCGTTGCGATACACTTCAGACCCAGGGAACGGGAAACGAACGTGGTGGCGAACAATCAGTGTGCCGTCGGCGTTACGCATAAGCTCATCCGGATGTGCATCGAGCCATTCATCAGTTGGTTCAAGCCCAAGACGAACAATTATTTTTACATTCGGATTCGCTTCGATTACTGGCTTGAAACGTGAATCCGTAAGCTTTTTGCAAGTTTCATCATCTTTCCAAAATGCAGGAACGCCAAACGTGATAAAGTCTACACCAACTTCCGACGCATACTTTTCGGTTGTCATAAACGTTTCTTGCGTGTTCGTACCAATTAGCTCGAGCGACTTTGTGTCGTACACCATTGTCTCAAATCGACCTTTTGTATTTGCACGAACTTTTGCAACCAAGCGATATTTTTTGCCCTTTTCAAACTCGATATTTTTTATGCAGAAATTCAAGCGTTCGAGATCGCTCAAACCTGCAGTTCTGCTGACAAACTCTTTATCGATATGCAGAACGCCATTTTCGTTTTTAGCTTTGTATGGCGTGTCTGAATATTTCTTTGGGTCGAGTGCGTGATTTTTAAAACCGAGCGAGTAATCTCGCCAAGCTTCGAGTGCTTTCACAGTCCAATTCGAGAAAAGATTTTTATCAACTGGCGATGCGTTAAAATCGTAAACCGATTTTTTTGTCTTGTCGGTTAGATTTTCAAGCGTCAATTCGCTCAACCAAATGTCTTTTATCACAGCACCAAAATTCAACGAGATTGTCGCATCTTTGGTATCGATAGGCGAAGTAAAGTCGGTATTATAAACCTTTTCTTGAGTATCAATATTTTGATATTTTGTCCCCGGTACGTTGCTATAAAACATTCGATTGCGAACAGGCTTGCCGTCAACATGCAAAAACGGAGCCCCATCTATAGTTTTTACTGCATACTTTTTCTTCCCAATATCATCGCACCCAGACAACAATATTGCCGATGCAAGTACAGATAATAATAGATTTATTTTTTTCATAATTAAATACACTTTTAAACGTAATCCACGTCATGTTAAAGAAAAAATTTTCTTTCCTATAAAAAAGTCAATATATTTCAAAAAAATTAAATATATATTACAAAAAAGGCTGAAAAGCACACGCCTTTCAGCCCGAAAATTTCATTTAAAAGATTGCTCTACGTTTAAAAAGTTTTCGCTTTTTATTTTGTATTCGCACCAACTCAAACCCCATCGGTTTTATTATTTTGTCTTGGAATTCAAATGGTTCTTTGCCGTAGTTGCAGATGATTGCTTCGCCATTGCTAAACAAAGTAAGCGTTACATCGTCTGTCAGATTTCTGTGATCTTCCATAAACTCAAGTTGTAAATGGCGGAATGGCAAAAACTCATCGTACGCTTTTTTGATTCTCGGGACATCTTTAAAATTGCTTGAATAGAAAATCGGGCGACCACCAAACTCATAGAGTTTAAGTGTTGCGTATGGATCTTGTACGCCATCTCTTTCGTTAAAACGCAAGTCTCCACTATCGTCTGTTTTTGCTTTGCCAGTTGTATGGTTTTGCGTCAAACGGTCGGGATTACTCAATATGATTCCATGATAGACAATTTCCCAAAGCGGAACAAATCTATCTACATATTTTGCCATTTTTCCATAGAATGAATTTTCTTTTTCCTTACCTTGTTTTGCCAAAACCCAGCGATTCATTCTGCTCGAAATATAGTTGATATAATCGAGCTGACCACAGATGTGGTCGAAACCACCTTCACTTGCAAACCCACCAAAGAGTTTTTTGCAGTATTCGGATATATCGCGTTGTACTTGTGCCATTTCTTCAGGTGTCGCACTGTGATTTTTATCAGCACAATAATATGGAGGGAGAGCCGAGAAAACGTCGATATAATGCGGAGCTTGGAACCCGAGTTCTTTAACTTTTTTCAAGTCTTCTTTGAGATAATTTTCCCATGCGTGTTTTGCACAAAGATTATATGCTCTACCACCACCCCAGTAGTATCCACGCTGAACAGAGCCGTCTCTTTTCTTTGCGACAATTTCGCCACCATTCCAACGGCGAGAACATGTGTAGCAGTCGGTTGAATTTGTGTGTGCGTGAATCATATAACCGAGCTTTTTTGTGTGAGCAATAAATTCTCGCAATGCCTTTTCCCCGCCGAGTTCATCTGATATTGGGAATAGGTCTGGGAAACGTCCATCATAACCGCCACTTTGCCAACCTGCCGAACAAAATGTCACTTCGCCAACGCCGTGCTTTTTGAAAGAATCCACAAATTCAATCGACTTCTTGAAGTCGAGAACAGGCACTATTGCTGGCTCATTATCTGGAGTAAAATCTTTGTCTTGGCGAGGTTTTGAGCCGTGGAATTGAATGCGTACAGGAATAGACTTTGCCATATACTCCAAGTGTGGAGCAGTTTTCATACGCTCTTTTATCGGCTTTACGATACCTCTTTCGAGAAGAAAATTTCTGTATGCTTTGCCGATTTCAACATATCCAGCATCGAGCGGAAGAAAATTAAAATCTATAACAATATCGTCGTAAGCACCTGCTGGAGTCTGATTAAATCTGAAAGAAATGACTGCTTTAAAATTTTTCTTATCAACTCTTGCATTGCTCCACGCTTCGTGTCGCATCTTTCTTATGTGAGCCCAGAAGACATATTGATTTGTCTTCATTGCCACAAATGGCATCGAGATTTTACCACCGATAAGTTCGCCTTGAGGAGCATTAAAATCTATCAATTCACCTCGAGGCATCAAATAATAACCTTCCGACCCGACTGGTGCTGTTGCAAAATCTGCCAATACATCGACTTTTTCAATCTCTATCGGCATATTTGATTTTGGTACAACCAAACGCAACGTGTTTTTAGATACACGCTTTAATTCAAAAGTTCGCATCTGTTTTGTTTTTTTATTTGATGTAAATTCGACAGTCGCAAATTGAGCGTTTGCAAATATCGCAACAAACATCGTCATTACAATGCACAATATTTTTTTCATAATGTTTAAATAAATTGAATACATCATAACGTAAAGCACTACACGCTTTCACTCAACAAAAAAAATGATAACAAAAGTTCATTATTTATTTGAAAATAATCTCTCAAAACATAAATTCTAAAACTATGAAAAGATTATTAGTAGTAGTATTCTCATTTATAACATTGATTTTCTGCGGTTGCTCTGTAACGCAAGAAATGAAAGAAAACGCATCGTTTGAAGGCTTGTTCAAAGTCTATGTAGAAAATCCAGTTGGTGCTGAAGAAATTTTCTCAAAGACAGGTAATATTACTGATGTTAATCAAACATTGAGGAACGCAATTATTGAAAACCTTGAATCTAAAGGTTTCGATTCTGTCGAAAATAAAGCAGACGCACAAATCATATTCCGCCCACTTTGGAATGCGTCATACCGTCAACCAGAATTTGCCGAGATTGCACCTTTGCAAAAAACGACACAACCGTTGGGAATTGGCTCATCGACCTCTTCGCAACTTTATCTTATGCTCGAAATACAAGCAATTCTCCCGCAAAGTGGCGATATTTGGTCGTGGCGTGGCTTCTCGCCTGAATTGATGTCGCCAATGCGTGCAACAACGGCAAGCATCGTCGAACAAGTACGTTGGTGTCTCGAATATTTCCCGCCTGAAAAAAATCCGGACCGACTTTCTGTTATAAAGAAAGAACGCAAAGAACGTAAAATTCAAGCAGAAGAAAATCCATTCAAAGAAGTCTTGATAAAAGATCGCGAGAAAAAACAAAATCTTTAATACAATAGTCGGCTGAGTTTTTCAGCCGATTTTAGTAAACAATACTTTTTACAATTTCCATATAGATATGTTTAAAACATTACTCACTGTTTTAGTCGGTTTGACTTTATCGGTTAGCACTTTTGCCAACAACGAAAATACTGCTCCAGAGATGCCAAAATTCCCTGTATCAGTCTTGAAAAAAGCTGATGTAGACAAACTCCTTGCAGACGACACTCCTGAAGCGTGGGAAAAATACGCACAAGAATGCAAAGCCAAAGCGTTGGATTTAGCATCAAAACAATTCTATAAAGAATGTTCGAGCTGGCTTTATATCTACTGTGCATCAGATCTTTTCTCAAAGGAAGGTAAAGATTTAAACTTGGATATCAAACGCACAATGCTACTTGATGTTCCAGCACTTTGCGATCTGTTTGAACAAATTAAGCCCGAAGACAATATGGCAGGCTTTTGCAAAGTATTGTCTCAAATTTACAAAGTGTATCCCGACAACTTCAAAAAGTATTTGAGAAGTGCTTATGCAGTCGCATTGATTTACGATGTTCCGCCACAAGTTGGCTGGCCAATCTGCAATACGCCGTCTGACCCTGTTCCATTGCAACAACCCGAAGAAGTATTCAATATCTTCATCGAAGACCCTACAACATTTGTCTTCCCAATGGATAAATTAACTATCGGCGAGTTGATTTGGATTTTCGGAGTCGCCGGACCTCTCGACGAATTGCGTGCATTAAAAAATAAAAATATCGAACCATTTGCGATTGAAAAGCTCACAACATCAATCAAAGACGATCGCAAAAGAATGGAAAAGAGAAAATATCTCGAGTGGGACACAAATGAACGAGATTTCACCCCACAAAATATTTTGAAATTTGGTGGTTCGCCTTTTGAAAAAACTTATTGTGCATGGCGTATAGCAAATGCTAACGGTATACCATGTCTTTTCTTCACTGAAAAAGTTGGATCTACAACATATGCGTGGCTCGCCTATATGTCGCGTCCATCAGTTTGGCGTTTTGATATCGCAAGAGCTAAAGAAGCAAAGCATTCCTTTGGCAGACCTATCGATCCACAAACATGGAAGACATCAAAACATTTTGATATCGAAATGTTAATCCGTCGTCATATATTGACAGAAAGCGGTGTTCTCTCAAGAGCGTTCCTCCGTATTTCAAGAATGCTTTATGAAAACAACAAATATACAAATGCGAAAACTTTTGCCACAAAATCGATAAAAGAAAATCCAGAAAACTGGGAAGCATACATCGCATTCATCAACGCACACGCACGCTCCGGCGCACCATCGTCGGAACTCGATGCCTTCTGGAGAAAATCTTACGAAGCATTCAGACGCTACCCAGATATGTGCATTCAGATGTTAAATTTCTATCGTGAAAATCTTATCGCTTTGCGAAAAGCTAAAGAAGCCGATAGGCTGTTTGTAGCTGAAATGCGTGGCGTAATGAAAGATACTCCAGGGTTGGGAATTGAAATTTATTCAGAACAAATTTCAGATATTTTTGAACGCTCCACCGATAAAACCGAAGTCTTCCCTTACTACCAAGATATTCTTCGCAATTCAGTTCCTTGCCAAAGTGAGTGCTTCAAAAAAATAGTAACACCTTTGGCAAAACTATTCTTCGATGCAGAAGATTATCGCTCGGCACAAAAAGTCGCAAGTATGTTTGGTGCGTCTGCGCGCGATTCATCGTTAAAAGAGTCTGCCAAAAAGCTCTATGATGATATGAAAAAACCAAAAGAACCGAAGAAAGAGAAGAATAAAAAAGGCGATAAAGCAAGCGACAAAAACGACACTGAAAACAAGGAAGACAAAGATAACAAAGACTCAAAAAAGTAGCTTTGTTTACCTTTTTTTGTTATACTTTTTGATTCATATTTGTTGCGGGCGTTTCTTCTTGCGGTACTCCAACAGGTCTTGCGGGGACTCCTGCAACAGTTGTGTGTTCGGCAACATCTTCAAGAACGACACTGCCAGCACCAATTTTTGCACCTTTGCCGATTGTGATATTACCGATAAGTTTTGCACCAGCACCAATAAGCACGCCCGACTTCACTTTGGGGTGTCTATCGCCAGTTGCATTTCCAGTTCCACCAAGTGTTACTTCGTGAAGAATTGACACATTGTCTTCAACGACACTCGTTTCCCCTGCGACAAATGATGTCGCGTGATCGAGCAAAATTCCACCTCCAAAAGTTGCCGCTGGGTGAATATCAACGCCGAAAACTTCGCTCGACAAACTCTGCAAATAGTAAGCCAACGCTTTTCTATCGTTTTGCCAAAGCCAGTGTGCAACACGATATGTTGTGATAGATTGAAAACCTTTGAAATATAAGATTGGCGTCAAAAACGAATCGCACGCAGGGTCTCGCAATTTGATTGCGACAAGGTCGGCGACAATATTTTTGCGGATTATCTCATCGGCATCAAAAGCTTCCATAAATACACGTTGAAAATCTTGTGCCGACACAGCGTTTCTGCCAAGTTTTCGTGATATACGCAATGCGACACATTCAAACAGCGTAGAACAGTCGAGCACTGTGAGTTTCAAAAGCGGAGCAAGCATAAGCTCGCTTGCAGAAATTTCTGAAGCTTCAGTGCGGATTGATTGCCATATTGAATTTGCGTCAAATTGCGTATTATTCATAACTTGATTATGGTGGATTTTTTGGAAATAACTTTCAATACAAAATTATTATTTATGTTCGTATAATTTTTGGAGAAATTAAGAAATCGAGCGACCACACGCCGTAATCATTTTCTGTTGCGGGGAGATCTTCGAGAGTCAAACATGCGAGTGCACAAGTATCGAAAATTACTCTGCCACCACGACGAGCTCCATCGAGAAGAATATCGGTGAGATTTTCCAAAAGTGGATTGTGCGAAACAATCATCAAGTCTTTCCCGAAACACGATAACGACGCTATCATTCTCGCAACTTCGTACGGATTATCTTCAGGCGTAATGGTCGATATTTCCATTGTCGGAGAATCTACCCCTACTTTTTCTTTGAACAAATTTGCAGTCTGCACAGCACGCAAATATGGGCTATGCCAGATTTGTGCAACATCGCAAAAATGTGTGCTATCGATAAATTTTGAGAGCGTATCAACTTGTTCCTGCCCAAAATCAGACAACTGTCTTTCGTTGTCAGGGAAAGTGTCGCGAGCAGTTGCGTGTCTTAACAGAAACAATTTCATAAGCGTCCTTTATATTGTTTTTGAGTATCGTTGCGTGCCTTGCGATAGGCGTCCGTCGAAAAGCATTGCGATATTGCGGAGGAACAATCGACCGAGTGGAAGAACCTCGAATCCATCATCGTTCAACTTCACAAGAGAATCTTTTTCCATTTCAAAAAGTTTTGGAAATGCCGATTCAAACATCTTCTTAAAATCTACACCATAGTTGCCATAGCGAACTTTTAGCGAACACATAATATCCATAATCACACCACGACGCAATATGTCGTCAGCATTGAGAATTATCCCACGTTCGATTGGTAAAATTCCTGCTTCAACAGATTTTTTATAATCGTCCATCAACTTAAAATTTTGGCGATACGATGTTTTTGTTTCAGATATTGAAGTTAAACCAATCGCAAAATTATCGAGTCCAGCATGTGTTGTGTACCCTTGAAAATTTCGGTGCAAAGTCCCATTTTTGCGTGCTTGAATAAGTGCATCATCTGGCTTTGCAAAGTGGTCGAGCCCAACATACTCATAACCATTTTGCTCAAAGAATTTTTTTGCCAAAACAAAGATATCAACTTTTTGTTCGCCTGTCGGCAATGGATTTTTCTCTAAATTTTTCTGTGCCGATTTCATCCACGGAACGTGAGCATAACCGAACAACGCAATTCGTGTCGGTTGGATTTCCATTGCATCGGAAAGTGTTTTTTCAAAAGTTGTCGAAGTTTGCAAAGGCAACCCGTAAATCAAATCTATATTCAACTCTTTCACACCGGCGTTGCGTAACCATCTGCTTGCGTCGAGATTTCTCTCGTGTGGTTGAATTCTATTTATCGCCTTTTGAACATCTGCGTTCGTATCTTGAATACCAATCGACGCCCTGTTTATGCCGATTTTTACAAAGGCTTCGACCTTTTCTTGAGTTAATGTGCGTGGGTCGAGTTCTGCCGAAAACTCGCAATCATCATCTATGGTAAAATATTTTTTGATAATCTCACCGAGTCTATAAATCTGCTCGACATTCAAGAAATTTGGCGTTCCGCCACCGAAGTGAATTTGTTTGAGAATGCGTTTTGTCATTCCATTATCACGCCACAACTCTAATTCTTTTTGGATTAGGTCGAGATAATCGTCGACAAGTTTCCAGTCTCGACACACGCTCGAGGTGCAACCACAAAACCAGCATAAAGACTGGCAAAACGGAATGTGAATATACAACGAAAGAGGCGAGTCGCTCGCAAGTGCCAACGATTTCAACTTCGCTTTGTCGACATCTGGAGTAAAGTGAGGAGCTGTCGGGTACGATGTATATCGAGGACCAGACGTTTCGTATTTTGAGATTAAATCTTTTAAATTTTCCATTATTTAAAATTTTTTACAGCCGAACACAACGCTTCGACATTTTCGATTTTTGCATCAGGCTTTATTCCGTGTCCTAAATTGAAAATATGGCGACCGAACATCGACATATCGGCAATTATTTCATGCGTTTTTTTCGACACTTCATCAGGTGTAGAAGTTGAAAGTAAATCTGGATTCAAATTACCTTGCAAACCGTATGGTTGCCCTCCGCACGAACGAAGTTCCGAAAGTTTACACGCATCATCAACAGAATAAATGTCGGCACCAAGTGTTGATATTTCCGAAAAACGTTTCGACATTTTTGGTGCGAAAAATATTGTGCGTGTGCGTCCGTCAAGTGCTTGAATTATTCCACGAACCCACTGCCCCGACATCTCATCGAATTTCCCTTCTGGCGTTATCGATGCGTGTGAATCGAATATTTGAATGCCGTCAACCCCGCATTCAATTTGCATTTTCAGATATTCTGCCAACGCTTCTGCGAGAGAATCCATAAGCTCGCCAAACAACTCTGGCGACTCTTTTGCAAATGTTTTCAACGCTGGGAAATCGACCGAACCTTCGCCCTCGAGCATATACGACGCCAACGTCAATGGTGCTGCACAAAAACCGAGTACCGCTTTTTTAGGAAGTTCTTTGTGGAGCAAGCGTGCGTTATCGGCAACGTACGAAAGACGCTCACGGATTGCACCAATATTTTTGCGAACTTCTTTTACATCGTTTGCATTGCGTATTTTTCTTTCGAGCATAATACCGCCCGCATCCTTGAATTTATAAGGGAATCCAAGTGCTTCAGAAACGACAAGTATGTCAGAAAAAATTATCGCACAGTCAAAGTCGAAACGTCGCATAGGTTGCAAAGCGGCTTCTACTGCAACTTCTGGAGTTTGCACAATCCCCAAAAATCCGTACTTCTCTTTCAGTTGACGATACTCCGGAAGATAACGCCCTGCTTGACGCATCATCCAAAATGGTGGACGTGTAAATCGCACGCCAGCACAAGTTGCGTGAAAAAGTTCTCGAGAATCGGGTATAAAATTTTCCGTCATATTATTTTCTTAATATCATTTTTTTGAGGTTTTCAAGCCTTCTGAATTTCAAAATTTTCAAAAGTATAATGTATATCAAAATGCCTGTGGGAATCAGTCCGGCACAAACGATAATCGCCAAGGCTTTGCCGTCGATATAGTCTGCAAGGCACATTCTCAATGCCCACACGATAATCGCCATCAACGCACCCGATAGCACAATCTTGACGACTTCACCCCATTCATTTAGGCGACCACGCATTTTTGAGATTCGCAATTCGAGCATAACAGCAAACAACATTGTCGCCAATACATTTGCCAATGCGAGCCCAACTGCACCGAACGGAACCATCAACGCAATCGACAAAACTATATTTGCCCCGAACGACCAATATGAAATCCTCACTGGTGTACGAGTGTCTTTGTGCGAGTGAAATCCCCGTGTTGCAAAAGTCGACAATGCAAAGAAAGGCAATCCACACGAACTTGCAATCAACACAGGCACGCAAATGTTAGAATCGGCTGAATTAAAAAGCCCCCACTGGAATAGTAGAGATATAATATCAGGTGCGGTCGCAATAATTCCAAAAGTTGCGGGAATTGCGATGCACATTGTCATAATAAATCCGTTAGTGTACTCACGCAGAAAATCTGTACCCGACTCGCCCGTTGCCATTTTTGCGAGCTTCGGGAAGTAAACTGTCGCAATAGCAAGCGTAAACACACCAAGCGGAAATTCGATAATTCTGCTCGACAAATACAGCGACGGCAACGCCGAGTTGTCGATAAACAACGCAAGCATTTTTGAGACAAAAACATTTAGTTGGTACACTGCCGCACCCAACAACGCTGGAACAAAAAGTGCATACAACTCCGCAAGAGATTTACTTGGTCGCAAATCGAACGAGTATCGCCAACCTTGTCGATAAAGCCAATACGCTGGAAGTCCCAACTGGAACGCTCCGCCGACAAGCCACGCAACGCACATACAATATGCTATTGCAACAGTATCTTTTGCTCCGAAGAAAAATACACCAAAGAATAATCCGCCAATAATTGTCGCATTATGAATTGCTGGTGTAATCGACGGCACGCCAAACGAACCCAACACATTAAGTGCCGCCGTAAAAACTGCAGCCAAACAAATCAGTGTTAAGTAAGGCATCAACACTATCGAAAAATTTGCACTCAACACAAATCGTTGCTGTTCGCCCTCAAGACATATCGATGCAACAAATGCAATCAACATCCCCAAGAGAGAAATTCCCAACATCAAAATCGCACCTCGTGTAAAGACTTTATTTAAAAACGAAAATGCAGTTTGCTCGCCGTCTTGTTTTAAAGTTTGCGTGAAGATTGGAATCATTGCCGAGGTCAACGCACCTTCGCCAAGTAATCGACGGAACAAGTTTGGAAGAGTGAAAGCAAACGTATATGCCGCACTAACTGCACCAATACTCATATACGCCATTGTAAAAGAATCGCGAATCAATCCGAGTACTCTTGACCCGACAGTTGCAAACGCGACTTTTGCTATATTTTTAATGTCTCTGCCCACAATATTTTTTATCTAAATAATGAAGCTCCCGACAAATTTGTCAAACGCATAAACCGAACTAAACAAAACTATCTGATTCTCGACAATGCCCTGCGTGCTTCTTTATTCCCCGCTTTCGATGCCTTGCGAAGTAAATCAATTCCTTTGAGCGTATTTTTCTCTACCCCGATACCATTGTAATAACACGCTCCAAGCGTCGCCATCGCCTGCGGATCTTCTTTTTCAGCCGACATTTTCAAATACTTTATTCCCTCTGAAAGATTTTGTTCTGTGCCGACTGCGTTGACATAACACGTCCCTAAATTACTTTGTGCCGAAACATCGCCCGCATCCGCTGCCCTTTTCAACCATTTGATTGCATCGCGTTTAGATTTCCCGATACCATAGCCTTCAAGATAACAATATCCCAAATTGCTTTGTGCTAACACATCACCTTGAAGAGCCGAACGGCGATACCATTTCACAGCTTCTTTTTTATCTTCTGCACAACCTGTCCCATTGAAATAACAATCACCGAGATTATTTTGTGCAACCGCATTGCCTTGCAACGCCGAACGTTTATATTCTCGAAAAGCCGATACCAAATTTATTTCTGTTCCATATCCGCTCGCATAGCAAACACCCAACGTATTTTGGGCTTCTGCATTCCCCGCATCAGCCGATGACTTTATCAGGAGAAATCCTTTTTCGGAATTTTGCTCAACACCAACACCCTGTAAATACGCCATTCCCAAAACAAGCATCGCTGGCGGATATTTATTTTTTGATGCTTCGACAAACCATTTCATTGCTGAAAATTCGTCGCGTTCGCCATCGAGTCCTTCGAGATAAAATACACCTAAATTATTTTGTGCAACCGCATTGCCAGCCTCTGCCGATTCTTCGAGCAAAGCTTTTGCTTTCTTCATATTTTTGACAGCACCACCGCCCTCAATGTACGCACGAGCAAGCGAAACTTTTGCTCTGTTCGACCCAAGTTTTATTGCTTCTTCAAACAATTCAACTGCTTTACGTTGATTAGAATTTGTGCCAATTCCTTTGTAATAACAATAACCGAGAGAATTTACGGCGTTTGCAAATTTTTTGTCTGATGCCTTTTTGAAAAATGAAAATGCAGTTTTTTCGTTTAGAGAATCGAGCATACAAACGCCCAAGCCCCACATACCATAGACATTCCCACTGAATGCCGATTTCGCAAAATTTTCCGAGGCTTTATTTTTATCGACTGCAACGCCAACGCCCAAATAATAACACGCTCCGAGAGCCGATGTCGCATTTGAATCGCCTTTAGATGATGCTTTCTTGAGAATTTCGACGCCTGCCATATCGAGCTTTAACGACGTCGCACAATCCATATCCATCATATTACAAAGTTGTTTTGCTATATGCTCATAAGTCTGCCCAACATCAGCATATGCGAGAAAACATTGCGATAAGCACGCAAATATAATTCCCAACTTTGCAAAAAATTTCATCATCTATTTGCGAAAAAAATTTTGTAGATACGCCTAAAATTATTCGTACTCTACCACAACACCATCGCTTTGCGAGGGTGGTTTTTCCATATAGAAAGTTATCTTTTCTGGGACTCTACTCTTTTCTGGGTTCGACGCCAAATATTCTGGGAATGTTATAATCTGTGTGTGCATCGACTCTTTTTGTGGAATCGCTGTAATCACAGTTTTGCGGACAAAATATCCGTCTTCATTTGTTTCAACACCTATGCTCAATGGTGCAGTGCCAATCTTCAAGCCATCGACGATAATCGGTGCACCTTCTGGAACGCTCACAACATCAATCGAGCGAGAGTAAAGTTCTTTTTCTTCTGTCTGACATGAGCAAAGCAAGCCTGTCAACGCTATCAATGTGAGGATTTTTTTCATCTTTTTTATGCTATTTTGATTTTTAAATTACAAACCATATTTATATAAGACAACAACACCCAACAAAAGTGTCGAGATTGCGAGTGCGAGAATTGTCGGATAAAGGAATGGCAGTGGTTCAAGTTTGCGTTCGTTGCCGTCGGGCGATTCAAGCGATGCACGAATCCACGCAAAATAGTAGTAGATTGAAACAACCGAACCTAAAATCATAATACCCATTAGCCAGTAAAGTTGTGCATACCACGCAAGGATAAGTATCAAAACCTTACCGAAGAAACCAGCTGTTGGCGGAATACCCGCAAGAGATGCAAGATTGACAATAAGCGATCCACCCATAATCGGATTTTTTTTCATTACACCACGATAATCTGCTAATGTTTGGTCGTAATCGTCGATACCTTGGAAACTGTTCATCACAAAAAATATTCCATAATTTGCGAACATATACGATGCCAAGTAGAAATATAGTACTGGCTCAAACAAGCCTGAAATACCACGATATTTCAAAAGTGCTGTTACTAAAACAAGCAAATATCCAGCATTTGATATTCCCGAAAATGCAGTCAGACGCTTTGTGTTAATTTGAGTGATACCACCGAGGTTGCCTACGATAATCGTAGCACCAGCGATAATCGACATCACAAGCACCGCCTTATCTTGATAAGCCAACAAGCCCATCGACGCAAAATCGATACTCATACAAATCTTACCGAGGAACACAATCCCCGCACCTTTCGATGCAACTGCAAAAAATGCTGAAACCGGAGTCGGTGCACCTTGATACACATCTGGCGACCAAAATTGGAATGGGAACGATGCAATCTTAAACAACGAACCTCCGACGATTAACGCCAAGCCCGCAATAAAAATTGGGTTGACTAATCCCATCGAGAAATTCTCAAAACAGAGCAAATCTCTACCTGTTGCCATCGACGCTCCGTAAACGAACGCAATACCCATCAACATCATTGCCCCGCTAACGCCACTTATGACGATATACTTCGCCGAAGCCTCAAGCGACGACCCACAATTTTTGCTCCACGCAGTTAAAATATAAAGGCAAATTGTTGCACATTCTAATGCGACAAATGCGAGCATCAAATTATTCGCCCTTACAAAAATCGACAACCCGACAGTACAAATCATCACAACTGCAAAAAACTCGTTGCGATGTTTTCCGCCCTTTGTGAAATAATTGAACGACATCAATGCGGTCAAAAGTGCACAAGCATACACAAACACGCCAAATGTAGATTTTCCGCCAAGCATTCCGCCAAATGAGAATGTCGGTGCGGTTGTCAGTATCTCGATTGCGAGCGTTGCAGTTATGCCAAAGATTGCAAAGAGAGAAATCCAGTTGGCAAAGCTTTTGGAAAATGCTCCACATGCGAACAAAGTCAAGGTCGCAAAGGCTACCATCGATGCTTCCGATGCTACTGCCCACCATTCAAATGATGTAATGTTTTCCATAAAAATTTATTTTGATTGTATTGTTGTTGTCAAAAGCTGTGAAAGATTTGCATTCAGCGATTCTGTTATCGAACTCGGGCAGAACCCAACGAAAACCAATGCCGACAAAAGAACAACTGCTGACAATTTTTCTTTCCAATTTAAATCTTCTATCGAACGAATTTTAAGCGATAGTTTTTCGGATGGACTTCCCATAAAGATGTTTGCAAATGCACGCAATCCGTAAATTGCCGATATTACCAATCCAGTAGCACCCAATGCACAAATTACTGGCGAGAAATCCCAAAGGCTTGTCAAAATTGTTAGCTCGCCCCAGAAGTTTGCAAACATCGGCAAGCCCAAACTTGCGAGTGTCCCAGCGAGGAAGAACGATGCCAACACTGGCGTTTGCTTATACAAACCACCCATCTGCGACATATCCCATTGTCCTGAACGATTCACTATTGCGTTTGAAAGCATAAACAATAATGCAACACTCACGCCGTGTCCGAACATCAACAATATCGCACCGCCGATACCTAAAACACTCATCGTTGCAATACCCAAGAAACAAAGACCCATGTGTGCGACACTCGAATATGAAATCATCAACTTCAAATCTTTTTGTGCCATTGTTACAAGCCCGATAAATATCACGTTAAACAATGCAAGTATTGCCATAACTTTTGACCAATCCAAGCAACCACCTGCCAAGAACGGAAGCCCTACTTGAATCAAAACATAAAGACCAAATTTCTTTAAGACTCCCGCATGAAGCATCGCAAATGATGTCGGAGCGGCAGAATATGCTCGTGGAGCCCATGAGTAGAATGGGAATAACGATACAAGCGTACCCAGACCAAACATCAACAATCCGAAAATCTTATACTGCCAACCTGCCGAAAGTGGACTTTTCGCAAGTGCAACTGCCAAAGAGTAAAGATTGAAATCTGTCGCATTGAGTTGTGCATAAAGTGCAATTATTCCAACGAGCGATACTAACGCACCCAATGTCAAATAAATCGCCATTTGCATAGATGCCATACGTTTGCCTGCTCCGCCCCAAAGAATTGTCGCTACGAATGTCGGCACAAGTGCAAACTCGTGGAACATATACATCCAAAGGACATTTGTTGTAGCAAACGCACCCATCAACCCACCTTGCATAACCAACAATAGTAAGAAATAAAGGCGAGCATTGCCGATGTCAGTACGCGACGCCCACAACGCCGACGCCAACCCAACTATCCCAGCCAACGCAAGCATTGGCATAGAAATTGCATTAACCCCTAATGGTGGAAGTGGGATATCAAAAAGCAAAGGTGTTGATACAAAGGTAATTCCAACAGAATAATTACCAGCAAATTCAAACCATAACACTATTGCCGATACAAAAGAAATTATCGATGCTCCGACGCCGACAACTCTCGCACCTCGATTCCCAAAGAATGGGAAAAATATCGCAAGTAAAACTGCACCCATTATGGGAGCATACACCGATGCGTTTATCAATATTTTACAAATTTCGTTCATTTCCATATTTGGAGTCTCCTATGCGAAAATTAAAATCAGAAGTACGATAACCCCTCCGACAAGCCATTTAACTTGCGAATTAGCAGATACATCGTGCATACGTTTAAACCCATAACCGAGTACCGAGCTAACTATACCCAAACCTCTTACAATCAAGAGTTCGACCAGCAACAAGTCGACAAAAGTCGCCAAGAAAGTCGCAATACGTTGTTGTACTTTTGCGACGTACCAGTTGTATATATCATCAAACCAACCGTGTTTGTTGAGTGCTTCGTACAAGAATGGGAGTTTCTTTTCCACGATATCATATCCTTTTGTGCGTCCGTACAGAATATATGCTACTACAATTCCCAAAATTGTAGAAATAAGTGCGATTGTTTCAAGAGTATGAATACCCGAGACTTTTTCTAACAACTCTGTACGAACTGTAAACGCCCTCTCGATGAATAACGTTGCCGATGTTGGAATTAAGCAATCCATTTTTCCGTCTGCCCAAAGCATATTTGAGACAAAACTCCAACCACCGCCAAGCGAGTATATCGCCAAAATCACGAGCGGAATTGTCATAAACAAAGAGCTTTCTTTTGCCTTTTGAGCTGTTTCCGAATTGGGAGCACCGAGGAACACATTAAAGAAAAGTCTACCCATATAAATAGGTGTCAGCACTGCCCCACCCATAACGAGCCAAAATACGATATTGTCGAACACAGAACCAACTTGAGCTTTTGCGTATGCCGATGTCAAGATAGCTTCCTTACTGTAATATCCTGAAAAGAATGGAATTGCGATAATTGAAAGCGAAGCAATTAGTGCTACGAGCGATGTAATAGGCATTCTCTTAAATATACCACCCATTTTGAAAATATCTTGTTCGTGGTGGCAAGCGTGGATAATTGAACCAGCGACGAGGAATAAAGTTGCCTTAAAGAATGCGTGCGTTGTCAAGTGGAACATTGCAAGCTCGCAACCAATTCCAACGCCGACGCCCATTAAGCCGAGGTGAGCGAGAGTCGAGTACGCTAAAATCTTTTTGATATCGCTTTGACCGAGAGCCCAAAGACTAGCCAAAAACGCCATCATCGCACAAAGGATTGCCACTGTATCGAGAACACAAGGTGTTAAGAAGCCGATAGTTGAAAGACGCACCATCATAAATACGCCAGCTGCGACCATTGTCGCTGCGTGAATCAATGCCGAAACTGGAGTTGGTCCAGCCATAGCATCTGCGAGCCAAACGTGTAATGGGAATTGTGCACTTTTGCCCAAGAATCCACACATAATAAGCAAGCCCATTGCAGTTGATGCTTTTGTCGGATCGGCTTGGAATATTTGAGCCAACTCTGAAAAATTAGTCGTTCCGAGCAATGATTGGCAGAAGATTATGCCGAGCAGAAAGCCGAAGTCGCCCACTCTATTTACTATAAATGCCTTTTTTGATGCCTCACGAGCCATTGGTGTATCTGCATAATGAGCAATCAAAGCATACGAGCTGAAACCTACAAGTTCCCAAAATAAGAACATCATAAAGAGGTTTGATGCCAACACTATGCCGGTCATCGAGAACATAAAGAAACTCAAACCCGCAAAGAATCGCGATTTTGCCGAGTCATCGTTCATATATCCAACGCTGAAAACGTGGATAAGGAAACCGACAAAGCACACAACAAATAACATATTGCGTGTTAGCGAATCGAACAAGAACCCAAAATCCATTGAAAATGAGCCGAGTTTAAATAACTCGAATCCTGTTTTATAGACATCAGCTGGTGCACTCGAGAAAATTGCCGTAAGTGCGACAATCAGCGAAATGCCCGCACTACCAACCGATATTACAGCCCCCGACCACTTACATTCACGCATAAACAATACTATTGTCGCCGAAGCAAGCAGTGGTAAAAATAAAATTGTAGATAGTTGAAAATCCATCGAATTAGTCTCCGAGTGTATTTAGTTCTTTTGTAGAAATTGTATTTTCCACTTTAAAAAGACGTGTGATTATCGCAAGCCCGACAGCAACTTCTGCCGCAGCAATCGTCAAGATGAAGAATGCGAACACCGCACCGTCCATATTATTATAAACCGAAGCAAATGCGACAAATGCGAGCATCGCACCACACAGCATAAGTTCGATTCCCATAAAGATTGATATTAAATTGCGTTTGAACATTGCACCGAGCAACCCTGTTGCGAACAACATCAACGCCGGAAATAAAAATTGATTCAAAGTATGTTCCATAAACGCCTCCTTATACCATATCGCCACGCGATTTGCGTGTTGTTTTTTGTTTTGCGATTACGATTGCACCGACCATTGCACCCAAGAGTAGCACTCCAGCAATTTGGAACGGCAACATAAATTTTGTGAACAAAATCAATCCATAATTTTTTGCCACCTCAACATATTGTGGAGCAACTGTTTCGGCAGTTGTTTTCAAATGTTCAACGGCACAACTTTTGAATATTTGCGGTTCAAAATATCCGAGAACCGCACCGAGTCCGACCCAAAGCAAGAGCAATATACCTTTTCTTATATTAGATATACCATCGGATTTTCCGCCGATAAGCATCACTACAAATACGAAAAGTACAAGCACTGCTCCGGCATAGACCATAATCATAATGAACGCCAAGAAATACGCTTTCATCATCAACATCAATCCTGCCACACCGAGCATCGACAACAGCATAGACATTGCCGAGTTCACATAGCCTGGCAACAATATTACACCGAGCCCTCCGCCCAAGCACATTCCACAGAATATGTAATAAACTATATCTTGCATAATTAGTGTCCTCCTCCTAATTCAGCATTATCTTTTACTTTTTTCCACTTCATTATTTTGTCTGGGTGGACGCCTCCGCGTGCATATAAGTCTTCTTTGTGGCGGATAAACTCATCACGAGAATATCCGTTTATGGAAAACTCGTTTTGCAAAACAATCGCTTTTTCTGGGCAGACTTCTTGACAGAGTCCGCAGAAGATGCAACGAAGCATATTTATTTGAAAATCTTTCGGAGCTTTTTCGATATGTGCGTGTTCGCTATCTTGCGATATTTCCCCTGGGGTAACACGGATTGCTTTCGACGGGCACACAAATTCGCAAAGCTGACAAGATACGCACTTTTCACGACCTTGCGAGTCTTTCACCAATGTCGGTGCACCTCTATATCCGACTGGTAGCACTGGCGACTGGTCGGGATATTCAAGCGTTACACGTGGTTTGAAAATATTTTTCAGAGTAATGAACAAGCCCGAGATAATTTGGGGCAGATAAAGTCTTTCCCAAAAATTCAGACGTTTTCTTTCTACTACTATAGCCATAGTTTTCCTTAAATTTAAATTGCCAAAAAGAGCATATATGCAGTGAAGTTCACAAGTGCGAGTGGGACGAGTGCTTTCCAACCAAGTCGCATAACTTGGTCGTATCTAAAGCGTGGGAGAGTCCAACGCACCCAAATAAAGAGGAATAGCATCATTGCTATCTTCACAATAAATGTTAGAAGCGACAACACTGTACTTACCCAACCCCACGATTCCGGCCACGCTACCCCAGGCAGAAGATTCCATCCACCCAAGAATAACACGATAAATAGCGACGAACCCAACACCATATGTCCATACTCGCCGACAAAGAATAAGCCGAACTTAAAGCTACCATATTCTGTATGGTATCCGCTGACGAGGTCGGTTTCGCTTTCAGCCATATCGAAAGGCAATCGATTTGTTTCTGCAAAAAGAGCAATCAAGAATATCAATGCAGAAAGTGGTTGCGATATGCAAAACCACAGATTTTCTTGAGCTCTTGCTATTTCAAAAAGGTTCAATGGGCTATCTGATGTGCGTGCGACCCACATCACGACAGGCAATACTGAAAGCCCCATCGCAAGTTCATAGCTTATCACTTGTGCCGACGCTCTCATCGCTCCCATGTATGGGAATTTACTATTTGACGACCAACCCGCCATCAATGCTCCATAAACACCTAACGCACCAATCGACAATGCGAGAATCAAGCTGATATCCAAATTTGCTGGTGAAAGTGGGCACATCTGCCCGTCCGACCAATACACGCCAAATGGAATCACGCACGATGCAATCAAAACTGGCGTCAACGCCATAATTGGAGCAAGCATATACCAGAATTTATCGACATGCTTCGGCAACGGATCTTCTTTCAAAAGGAACTTAAGTCCGTCTGCCATAAGTTGCATCAAACCATTTTTTTTCAAGAAATTTCCAACGAGTGGAATTGCCGCAACAAGCGGAATTGCTGTGCGATTCGGACCCCATCGACCTTGGATAAATGCACAAACTTTGCGTTCGGCTACAACGCTCAAACCAGCAAAGCACATCACGAGCATTATCGCCCCCAAACTGCATAGCACTCTTATCAGAACATCGAGTGCGACATCGCCCCAACCCGATGCGAAAATTGTAATTTCAGATAAATTTTGCATTTTGAAAAACCTTTCCTATTTGACGTCGAAGTGCATTGCATTTGCCTCTGGGAATTTGATATTCGACCATGCCGAAGCGTCAATTTGTTTCCCGAGCGACCCCACTTTTGCACAATCTTTCAACTGCACAATTTTTTCCGACATCACTTTGCGAACCTCGTCAACCGACGGAATCGTAAACGATGCTCCGCTAATATCACGCAACACTGTCGACAAAAACTCAAGGTCGTCGATTGTGTTTGCCAAAGGCTCTATTGCCTTTTCAAATTTTTGAACTCTCCACTGGCGATTTATCCAAAGACCACGTTTTTCAAATTCGCCTCTGAGCGGAATTGAAATCTTGGCGATATCGCTCGATGTATTTTTGAGAGCACCAGCGTAGATGATATTTGCTGTTTTGAAATCTTTTGCATCAAACCCAAGCTCGAGCAAGTTTTCACGCAAGCAAAGTATTGTGCCAACTTCGCCCGAGCGTACTTTTTCGGCAAGCTCCGAGAGGTCTGCTTTTGGATATTCCGAGATGAGACCTGCGACAAACGCACCACGCATATTTGGTGTTTTGTCAGCCGACACAAGCTTTCCGTCGTCTTCACCGATGTGGCTTGCCATATAAATTTTTGCACCAGTCGCCTTTGCGAGTTCGCCAATAATATATTGTTCTTCGAGCGATTGCCATGCGTTTGCAACTATTGCAACTTTGCCGAGCTTCATAATTTCTACGCATCTATTTATTGCGTAAGAAATGTCGCAAGGCGATGAATCCAAGCACGCTCTTGGTAGACGATTTTCCGATTTAAAACGTTCAAAAACATATCTACCAGAATCGGCAATCCACATATCATTTACAGCGTCGTTGCGACGTGGAGTTATTCTGTAAATTATACCTTCGCGAGACCAAACTCTTGTGTTTACCCCTGCACTACTTTCTGCACAAATACTATCTACTGCTTTCAAGAACCATGTTCTCATCTTGAAGCGGAACGCTTTTTCGGTCAACGCACCGACTGGGCAACCGTCGACAACATTGAGAAGATAGTTGCTGTTGTTATCGGCATTTGGATAAACTGCGATTTCTGTTTTTGAGCCACGCTTTGTGAAACCAAAAATACTTCTGCCGATAAATTCGTTGCAGAATCGGATACATCTCGAACATTGAATACAACGCTCCGCATCGAGCATAATTTTACCTGCAACTTCAACCTTTTTCGGCTTTACGTTTTTGTTTTCAACAAATCGAGATTCAGCGTGTCCGTAAGCGTGAGCGTATTCTTGCAGTTTGCATTCGCCTGCTTTGTCGCAAATAGGACAGTCGAGCGGGTGGTTCAAAAGCAAAAATTCGAGCACACCTTGGCGACAACTTTTCACTGCGTCGCTATCGGTTATAACGTGCATCCCTTCGGCTACATTTGTTCCACATGCTATTGCTGGCTTTGGCATCCACGCAATTTTCTGCGAGCCATCCTCATTTTTTATAAGCTCACCCGTTGCTCTGTCGCGTGCTGGCATACCTGTGTAAACCAAACACATTCTGCACGAGCCTGCTATTTTCAATTTTGGATGATAGCAAAAATATGGGACTTCCACGCCGACACTTCGGCACGCTTCAAGAACATTTTGCCCTGCGACGACTTCGTAATCTACGCCGTTGATGTTGATATGTACAATATTGTCCATTGTTAAATGAGTCTATATGCGTTGTTATCGGCTCTCGCCTGTCCGCCGACCGTTTCTTGCAAGCGGATTTTTTCGTAATATTCTTCTTTAAATTTTGCGACATTACTTTGCACTGGCCACGCTGCACCTTCACCGAGAGCACATATTGTGCGACCACACATATTGTCGGCAACACTTGCGAGAAGTTCGACATCTTCTTTACGTCCCCAACCTTCGCAAATGCGTTTTGTTATTCGCGACATCCACAATGTTCCTTCGCGACAAGGCGTGCATTGTCCACAACTTTCGTGTGCATAAAAATGTGCCAAATTTGCGAGAGCTTCGGGCATATCGATTGTATTATCCATAACGATAATTCCGCATGAGCCTATCGCTGTTCCGCACTTTTGGAAAGAGATTGCGTCGAGCGGAATATCCTCTGTGCGTATTTCAGATTCGCTTCCGTCGGCATTTTTGATTTTATATTTATCGTCCCACTTGAGAACTTTCATCGACGAACCTCCTGGGATGATTGCTTTAAATCTTCTGCCAACTAAAGGTCCGCCACAAAGGTCGTAAAGGAGTTCTCCGAGTGTGCATGAGCCTGTGAGAATTTCGTATCGACCAGGTTTTTGGACGAGTCCGCTAACGCCCCAAACGTGAGTTCCAGGGTCTGCTGGGCAACCCATTTGTGCGACAGCATCGCCACCTTTATCGAACACGATTGGTACCCAACAAAGAGTTTCCACGTTGTTTACAACTGTCGGACAATCGTAAAGTCCCATAACAGCTGGGAAGTACGGTGGCTTAATTCGTGGATATGCACGCATACCTGCCAACGATGAAATAAGTCCTGTTTCTTCGCCACAAACATAGCAACCAGCACCTCGACAAACTGTAAGCTCGCAAGAATATTCCGAACCACAAATATTTTTGCCGACATAATTTTTTGCTTTCGCCTCTTCGATTGCATTGATTAACACACGATAACCATTGATGTATTCTCCACGTATATAAATGAACGCTTGCGATGCACCGATTGCATACGCCGCACACATCATACCCTCAATCAACTTGTGTGGATCTTGATAGATGATAAGTCTATCCTTGCAAGTTCCTGGCTCTGATTCGTCGGCATTTGCGATAAGATAAATTGGCTTTCCACTTTTTCTATCTACAAACTTCCACTTCATTCCGACAGGAAAGCCTGCACCGCCACGACCACGCAAATTCGACTTTAACATCTCTGCACAAAGTTCCTCTTGTGGACGTTTGACTGTTTCAGATAAAATTCTGTATCCGCCAGCTTCGATGTATTTTTCAATCGAGGCATTCCAGCCTTCTACATCGATATGCTCGTAAATAATTCTCGTTTGTTGAGCACCCATATTTTAGCCTTTGTATGCTGGTGAGTTAAAGTCGCCCACGCCTTGTGGTTTATCAAATGCCGACTTTGCTTCAAGCTCGCCATTTTTATCCATTTCAGAAATCTTTTCGACAAACTTTTCTGCGTCTTCTGGTGCGACATTTTCAAACAATTTGTCGTTAACTTGAACATTTGGACCCTTGACACAGTTGCCCAAACATTCGACAAACTCGAGTGTATATATTCCACGTGTCTCGCCAATCGGACATCCTATTTTCTTTGCGAGCTCATGCCCCAACTTGACCGACCCCGACATCGCACAAGAAAGTGTACGGCACACTTTAATGTGGATACGTCCACGTGGTTCTTGCGAGTACATCGGATAGAACGAGAGCATTCCATAGACTTCAATCGGCTCTACTTCAAGTTGTTTTGCGACAAACTTAATTGCGTCGTCGTCAAAATACCCAAATTTTTCTTGAATTAGGTGCATAATAATCATTGCAGCCGAACGTTTCTTCGGGTACTGCGAGATTATCTCGCCACATTGCTTTTCAAGTTCTGGTGTTATTTCCATTTTAAACTCCTAAAAAATTATCTATCGCATTCGCCGAGAACAAAGTCGAACGAGCCGAGAATTACAGCCATATCGCTCATATGATGCCCTGGTAAAATTTCCTGCATTGCCGAAAGGCTTACAAACGACGGTGCTCTGACTTTTACTCTGTACGGAACACCTCCGCCATTTGATACCACATAGAAGCCCAACGCACCTTTTGGATTTTCTGCTTCAAAATACGCTTCGCCTTTTGGAATATCTGGACCTTGTGTCACCAACACGAAATTGTTGATAAGGTCTTCCATATTTTTAAGCACGTTATCTTTTTTTGGAAGCGATATGCGTGGGTCTGAAACATTGATTGCACCATTTGGCATTTTCTCAATCGCTTGGCGAACGATGCGTACGCTTTGACGCATTTCTTCAATTCTTACAAGCCATCTATCGTAGCAATCGCCATTCACGCCAATGGGAACATCAAATTCATAATCCTCATAGCCCAAGTATGGAACGTCTTTGCGAAGATCGCTTGCAACACCGCTACCACGCAAGTTTGCACCTGTTAAGCCCCACTGCATTGCTTGTTCTGGGCTTACAACGCCGATACCTGCTGCTCTATCTACAAAAATTCGGTTGCGTGTTATCAGTGCGTCGATTTCATCAAGTGCTGGCAAAAACTGATTGCAGAACGAGTTTACATTGCCAAGCCAACCATCTGGAATATCTCGAGAAAGCCCACCGATACGTGCGTACGATGATGTCATTCTCGCACCTGTGAGTTGTTCAAAAAGCGTCAAGATTTTCTCACGCTGAGTAAAGCAATACATAAAGCCGGTCCACGAGCCAGCGTCCATTGCGTATGCTGCCAAACCGACAAGGTGGCTTGCAATACGCGAAAGTTCGCAACAAATTACACGGATAGCTTTGCATCTTTCGGTAATTTCTATGCCTGCGATTTTTTCAACGCATGTTGCAAATGCTACGTTATTGCAAATTGGTGCGAGATAATCGAGTCGGTCAGTAAAAGGGATGAACTGGTTATAGGTCATATTTTCAGCGAGCTTTTCTTGCCCTCTGTGGAGTTGACCAATAATTGGATCGGCACGAGTGATTAAGTCGCCATCTAACTCAAGCTTCATTCGCAAAACACCGTGTGTGGCAGGGTGCGACGGCCCGATATTGACTATCATTTTTTCCCCGATTCTATCGTCTGCCAAATGTTCTGGTTCAGGATATGTAAATTCTTTTTCCATATTCAAAAAAATTTTTATGTTCTATTCGGCACTGCGTGGCTCTCGTTGAGCACAGAACTCTGTACTACTCGACGGTGCGTGGAATGGTCCGCCCTCTTCTGGTGCAGGTTCAACCTTTGTCGCATTTTCATTCCCTTCAAATGACGGCGGGAGTGGTGCTTCTTTTCCAGCAAGTGGAAAATCTTTACGCAATGGGTAGTATGGATAATTGTCCCACATTAGAATTCTCGCCAAGCGTGGATGCCCTTCAAAAACGATTCCCATCATATCAAAACATTCACGTTCGAGCCAATCTGCTCCTTTGTAAACTGGGCATAATGACGGAATTTTCGGTTCTTTCACGCTTTGGCAAACTACTCGCAAACTTGCGTATTCTTTATTTGCGTGCGAGTAAAAATGGTAAACTGCCCCATATCGATTTTCAGTAAGCTCTTCGCCAAAATCGAGAGCCGATATATTATTGAGGCTTTCAAAATTGAATTTATCACGCAAAATCGTCGACGCTAAAACGAGGTCTTCAACCGAACAATCGAACGATGCAATGCCGTCTGCAGTTTTACGGATTTTCAATGCGGGCAACTCGGAAACAAATTTTTCAATTTCCATAACAAAACTTTCTATTTGCTGAACAACGCTTTTGTCGAACGCTCCTGTCCGATTTTCTTTTGGAGCGAAACCATTGCATCGAGCAACGCTTCTGGGCGAGTCGGGCAACCAGCAACGTAAACATCAACTGGAATAATTTTGTCTACGCCTTGCAAAGTCGAGTATGTTCGGAACATTCCGCCCGACGACGCACACGCTCCCATTGCAATCACCCATTTAGGCGATGCCATTTGGTCGTAAATGCGTTTTATAGAACCAGCCATTTTGTACGACACTGTTCCTGCGACAATCATACAGTCGCTCTGGCGTGGAGAAAATCGCATAACTTCCATACCGAAACGTGCGATATCAAAACGCGAACCACCCACTGCCATAAGCTCGATTGCACAACATGCAAGACCCATTGGCTGTGGCCATATTGAATTTGCTCTAACCCAATTTATAGCAGCATCGAGTTTCGTATAAACGAAACCTTGCTCATTTTTGGCATCAAATCCTTGTTGAGTAAAATCGTCCATAATAAAAAAATTGCTGTAATATTAGTAGCAACCCCCAAGAATACAACACTTTTTTACACAACAAATCGACCTTTCATCGATTCGCAATTACACCAAAAAAACAAAAAAATTTCACACGATTATCGAGTTTCACGTAAATACTTAAACGAGCCTCCGGCTTTCTGATAATAGGCTTTGAATCTTTCCCACAATCTGATGTTTGTTTTACGCTTTGAAAATTCCGATGTATCACCCAACACGATTGATTTTGAACCCGATTTTTTACTCTTGGAAAGATATACAATATACGAGCCACGCTTATATTGATCTTTCCAGAATTTCTTTGTCGGCTGATAACCCTCTTTACCTGTATCTATACGCAAACTCGGCGAGACTAAATCGATTGAAACTTTTGCGATTCCGTCTGAATTTGTCGCTACAATATCTTCATAATGTCCGTTTGCAAAAGATCCACTTCTGACAAAAAGCATAGCATCGTTAACAGGTTCATTTGTGTCGGCATCAACTACATAAACTTCAACTTCCACAATATATGGCTCGCCAACTGTCGCCATATAAATATTGCGTTTGTTGAAATAATTGTACATCTGTTTGACGATTGATTGCGTCTTACTGTCTGAAGGGAACTTTCTGAACATTTCTATTCTGACTGGATACCTACCACTGATTTCTTCTGGTGTAAGTTTCAGTTTTGATACCAACGTATTGCCTTCAAGAACTGCTGGTTCTGCATATTTGACATAATTATATCCCTCCTTACCAGCACTTACGGCAAAATTTCTACAACGTTCTTTTACAGCAACTTCCCCATTTGAATCGGTAAGATACAAACCATGCGACGCAAGTGGGTCAAACGCATCGTATGAATACGCATACACAAACGCTCCCGAAACGGGAACACCTGTTTGAGAATCCACAACTACAACTTTTCGTTGCACGCTTTGGCAACCCACAAGCACTATTGCAACGAGTAAAAGTTGTAAGACTCTCAAAAAGTTTTCCATTTAATTATTTATTTTTTATCCAGATTATATGTTTTTTTGTCCCAAACAAGACAAACCTTAATTTCGGATTATTTTTTACTTTTATAATAAAGTCGCCCTTTAAATCTTCATTTGCAAAGCTTGCCAAAGTCGCATTCGCATTGACAATAGCTGTTTCTTCATTTGGATACAAAACATCTATATTCTCAACAACCTTTGAACTTTCAGAACAAGAGCCACTAAAAACTATTTCAGTTTCCGACTCAGAAAGCAACTCGATTTTCACATTTCTGCGTTCAAGAATCGAACTACACGATACAAGTAGAATGCAGAAAATAGAAAAGAGAAAAATTTTAAAATATTTCATAAAAAAGCCGTACGTCATTTCTGACAATACGGCTGTAAATTTTCAAGTTTTTTATGCAAAATTAACCGACAATTTCAACATTCTTTGAAACGCCGTCAATTGTGATATTGAGCTTGCGAGGTTCACCCGATGGCTTTTTCTCGGCTGGCGACTTGAGTTTGAATGCGTCGCGTGGCTTCGAGTAGAGGTCTTCGAGTTGTTGTGGGAACATCGCATAGATTACACAATGTTCGTCGTCATCTTTCAAACCTTTTGCACGAAGTTCCTTACGCAAGTCTTCCATTCCAGGTTTCTTTAAATCTGCTGGACGGCATTCGATTGGATCTTTGCCAGACATCTTTTGTGCGAGAGCACGAACTTCCGGATCAACTGGTGCTGGAGTACGTCCGTAATAACCAAGTGCGATATCCATTGCTTGTGGTGTAAACATCTTCCAACGACCAAACTTTACGTTCATCATCGCCTGTGTACCGACAATCTGCGAAGTCGGTGTTACGAGTGGAATCCAACCGAGTTTTTCACGAACATATGGAACTTCTGCAAAGACTTCTTCAAACTTGTCTTCCATTTTTTGTTCCTTAAGTTGTACACGGAAATTCGAGAGCATCCCCCCTGGTACTTGATAAATGAGTGCGTCGGTATCTATAACTTCGTTTTTCGGATTTTCATAGAAACCGAGTTTATCGTAAACGCTTTGGAAGTATTCACGCAATTCTGCGAGCTTCTTGGTGTCGTAATCAGGCTTGCGTGGATGGTCTTCGAGCATTGCGAGCATTCGTGCTGTATCAGGTTGACCAGTTCCGTTTGCAAATGGAGAAATTGATGTATCTATTGCATCGACACCCGCATCGATTGCCGCATAGTAAGTTGGTGCACCCATACCAGCAGTTTCGTGAGTATGGATTATCACCGGAATCTTGATATTATCTTTCAAGCCCTTGACAATTTGATATGTCACATAAGGTGGAACAAGACCTGCCATATCCTTGATGACAATCGCCGAACATCCCATATCTTCGAGTGTCGCACCAAGTTTCACAAAAGATTCAACCGTGTGAACAGGACTCTTTGTATAACAAATTGTACCATGTGCTTCTTTGCCGATTGCCTTAACTGCGTTAATCGAACATTCAAGATTGCGAGGGTCATTAAGAGCATCAAAGATACGGAAAATGTCCATTCCATGCTTTGCCGATGTATTGACAAACGCTTGCACAACATCGTCTGGATAGTGTGCGTATGCGACCATATTTTGCCCACGGAAAAGCATCATATGTTTTGTTTTTGGACACGCTTTTTTCAATGCGTCGAGACGATCAAATGGGAACTCCCCAAGAAAACGCAAACCCGAGTCTATCGTTGCACCGCCCCAAGTTTCAAGAGCTCCGAAGCCCATACTATCCAAAATCGGACAAGCTGGAAGCATCATTTCTGTTGGCATTCTCGTTGCTGCGAGCGATTGGTGACCGTCTCGCAAAACTGTATTATTAAATACAACTGGTTTCATAAATTTGTTTAATAATAATCCTATTTTTGTTTTTTTGACTTTTCTTTTCTCAAAAGTGTGTAAATATTTTCTGTAAACATTACTAAATATACTACGGCAATATCTACGCATTGTTAATTCAATCGAAATTTTGTTGCCGATTTCAAGCAAATTTTTATACAAAAAAATCGTGAAAGTTTATATTAGAACATACGGTTGCCAGATGAACGACCGCGATTCTGAAGACATCGCTATGCAATTTATCGAACGTGGTTGGGAACTTACTGACGACGAAAATCAAGCCGACGTCTGTATCGTCAACACTTGCTCTGTGCGAGAACAAGCCGAACAAAAAGCAATCGGCAAACTCGGACGTCTCGTCTGGAACAGAAAATCGATTGGCACACACACTCCAGTCGTTGGGGTTACCGGCTGTATGGCTCAAAATAAAGGCAATGACCTTGTTAAACTTATCCCCGATTTAGACTTTGTCGCCGGCTCAAAACAAACTCATCGTATCGGCGAACTGGCTATTTCTATTTTTAACGACCGAAAAAATGGAATCACTCATCCCGAACTCCCACCAAACGGACGCCGTACTTTTAAAACAAGCATCGCACAAGTAGACATCTCCGATAACGAAGAATCACACCTTCACATAAAAAAACATATTACCAATTTGGGAACAAAAAAAGCGTGTGGCTTTGTGTCCATTATGCAAGGTTGCCAAATGAACTGCTCTTATTGCATCGTTCCTAAAGTTCGTGGTGCCCAACGCTCTCGCCCAACCGAAGATGTTATCGAAGAAGTTAAACTACTCGCACAACAAGGTGTCCGCGAAGTTACCCTTTTGGGACAAGTTGTAAACGCTTTCGGACGCGAAAAAGGTAAAAAAGACGGAATTACCGAATTTGTACGCCTACTTCGTGAAATCGATAAAATCGACGGTATCGCAAGAATACGCTTTACTTCCCCACACCCCTCATACTTCGGCGACGACCTTATCGACGCATACGCTTCCATACCAAAACTTTGCGAATATGTACACCTCCCTATGCAATCAGGTAGCGATAGAATCTTAAAAGAAATGAATCGCCCATACCGTGCAGATAAATTTCTCGAAATTGTACAAAAACTTCGCGAGAAAAAACCTAATATCTCCATATCAACAGACGTTATCGTCGGCTATCCCGACGAAACTGACGAGGATTTCCAAAAAACCCGTGAGCTTTTTAAAGCATCAAACTTCGATATGGCATTTATTTTCAAATATAGTCCCAGAATGGGAACAAAATCGGCAGAACTACCCGACTCTATCAGCGAAGAAATTAAAGAAGAACGCAACCAAATCCTCTTGGCTGACCTCGCAAAACAATCTATCGCCTACCACGACGCCCTCGTGGGAACAACCCAAGAAGTCCTCGTAGAAGCCCCAGCAAAACGTGGCGAAAACCTCTTTATGGGCAGAACTCGTACCCACCGCAAAGTAATCTTCCCCGCTACCCCAGACAAAATAGCAACCCTCGTCAACGTAAAAATCACCTCCGCCACCGTAACCGCCCTCGAAGGTTTTTTACTTGACGGGCACCGGCGAGCGATTGCCGTAGGCAATATCGCTCGCTGATTTCGGGTTGCACAATTATACAGAAAAACTGGCAAAGCGTTGCCAGTTTTTCGTTTTAGTTTTTTAAATGGTGTTTTTTCTAATAAAAAGAAAAGCGTGGGAGCTTGCAACTCATCGTATTCAGCTCCGCAAACATCGACTGGAAGCGTAGGTGCCATTCACCTGATATTCTATTGTAAAAATGTGAAGCATTTTTAGTTATTGCCATACTACACTGGCAATAACGGCAATAGAATATCAAAGAGGTAGAATAAAAGCACCGATTCATCCTCTTTTTATTATTCTAAAAAAATAAACCATTAAAATAACTATAAACATCAAATAAAAATCCGAACAGGGATAGGAGCATTGCAAATGCAATCTCCGTAAGGGGCAAAGCCCCTTCAACGATGTGCAGGTGGCTCACCTGCTTACGTGGGATTTGGGGAGGGTGCAATCAACCCTCCCCAACATCTTAAATCCTAACGTATAGACTAAAAAAGAAAAGCGTGGGAACTTGCGACTCATCGTATTCAGCTCCGTAAAACATCGACTGGAAGCGTAGGTGCCATTCCCCCGATATTCTATTGTAAAAATGTGCAACATTTTTAGTTATTGCCATACTACACTGGCAATAACGGCAATAGAATATCAAAGAGGTAGAATAAAA